>CAWFVY010000009.1:0-21301 GCA_963819365.1 uncultured Acidobacteriota bacterium | reverse complement strand
ATGGTGTCGTGGATCGGCGGTTCAATCTCATGGCGATTCAACTCAGAGAAGTAGGCCTGCTCACGCCGTAGCCTCGACGTGAGCAGCATTTTGGCCCTGCAATGCTTCGAGGTTCCTCCTCAGTGAATGCGCGAGGCAACAATCTCGGTCCCCGCGGCGTTCGAGGTCAACCAGGATCGCTCCCGTGAAACCTGCCCTTATACTCATTCACATGCTCACACCGCATGTGCGCCGTAGCGCCGCCCTCCTGATCGCATTGTGCTCAAATATTGCCCTGTCATTGCACGCGCAGAGCTTTCGCGTGCACATTCCCCAGGACGCACGCCCGCTCGCCAGTGGCGGAGAGCGCGCAGCCCAACCCGGTCCCCTTGATGGCCGCCTGCTGCTTCTCCTCTCCAACGACCCCACCGCCGAGCCGCGCATGCAGATCAGCCTCGGGGCGAATACCCAGAACATCTTCGGCCTTACGATCGACAGCGCCAAGCCCGGCAGCGTCGTCACCGTCGACAACAGCGCCGCCAGTTATCCGCGCCAGCATCTCAGCGACGTCCCGCCCGGCACGTACACAGTGCAAGCTGTGCTGAACCTCTACGAGACCTTTCACAGGTCCGACGGCCGCGTCTTGAAACTCGCTCCCGATCGCGGCGAAGGACAGCACTGGAACATTGCCCCCGGCAATCTCTACAGCAAGCCCTTTCAGATCACCATCGGCGCAAACGGCAAGCCTGTCCACGACACCGACATCACGCTCACCGAAGTGATTCCGCCCATCGCGCCCATCCCGGACTCCGAGTTCGTCCGCCGTCTCCGCATTCAGTCACCTCTGCTGACAAAGTTCTGGGGCCGCCCTGTCTATCTCGCCGCCACCGTGCTCGTCCCGGCCGGCTTCGATCAGCATCCCGACGCGCGCTTCCCGCTGATGCTCTTTGAAGACCACTTCGACGACGCCTTCGACGAGTTCCGCACCACCCCTCCCGATCCGGATCTCAAGCCCGACTACTCCGAGCGCTTTCACCTCGCCGGTTACAACCGCATCCAGCAGCAGGAAGCGTACAACTTCTACCAGACCTGGATCTCCAAGGATTTCCCGCGCTTCCTCGTCCTCAAAATCCAGACCGCGAATCCCTTCTACGACGACAGCTATGCCGTCGATTCCGCCAACCTCGGCCCCTACGGCGAAGCCATCGAAACCGAGCTGATCCCCGCGGTCGAAACAAAGTTCCGCGCCATCGGCCAGGGCTGGGCGCGCTTCCTCTACGGCGGCTCCACCGGCGGATGGGAAGCCATGGCTGCGCAGGTCTTCTATCCCGATCACTACAACGGCGCCTTCATTGCCTGCCCTGACCCGGTCGACTTCCGCGCCTACACCAACATCGACATCTACAAGGACGCCAACGCCTACTTCATCCCCGGCGCAAACAAGCAAATCGAGCAGCCCTCCATGCGCGATTACCTTGGCCACACGCTGATCACGCAACGCGGCGCAAACCAGTATGAGGCCGCGCTCGGCGACCACGGCCGCTCCGGCGAGCAGTACGACATCTGGCAGGCAGTCTTCTCACCCATCGGCCCCGACGGCTACCCCGCGTCCATCATCGACAAGCAGACCGGCGCAATCGACCACACCGTCGCGCAGTACTGGCACGATCACTACGACCTCACCGCCAAGCTCCAGCGCGAGTGGCCGCAGCTACAACCAAAACTCGACGGCAAGCTGCACGTCTATGTCGGCTCCGACGACAACTACATGCTCAACGACGCCGTCTATCTGCTTCAGGACTTTCTAGACACCGCCAATCCGCCTGCCCATGCGGAAGTCGCCTACGGCCCCCGCGCGGAACACTGTTGGAACGGCGACCCCAAACTCCCCAACGCCTACAGCCGCCTGCATTACGAAACCATGTACGTACCGAAAATCATGCAGCGCATGGAGCAGACGGCTCCGAAGGGCGCAGACCTGACAAGCTGGCGATACTGAGAACCCTTACCCTGCGATCACGCCGGATGAATGCCTTCGAGTTCAGGCAGCAGAACCACGCTCTCCTGCTCATGCGGATCGGTTCGTGAAATCACCGCCACCACAGGCTCTGTCTGGCTGGGGTTATAGGGCAGGTGCGGCATATCGGCTGGAATGTACAGGAAGTTCCCCGGCTCCACAACGACATGATGCTCCAGTCGCTCCCCGTACCACATTCCAGACGTGCCGCTGAGCGCATAGATGGCGGTCTCATGTGTGGCGTGCTTGTGCGCATACGCGCGCCCTCCCGGCGGAATCGTTACCAGTTGCATGTGCAGCGCCTTCGATCCCACCGTCTCCGCCGAAATCGCCACTTGATACTGCAGCCCCTGTTTGCCGATGAAAGCATCGCCGGCCTTCAGCAGACGGCATGTTGGACGCGCAGACGCATTCTCTTCGAGCCGCATACCTTCTCCCTGTCTCGAATCAAGATCAAGAACATCTTCACGGTATCCGAAGAGGCAGCCGCAGGAAAGCGGCCCATAGCCAGCGTAGGAAGGAGGTGTCTTACGAATTCTGAGCGGGGTAAATCACTAAAAACACCAACGGCGCAGCCGCAAAAGCCACGCCGTTCACCACCAGGCAAACCCCGCCCGTCCCTGGGAATGGGACAGACAATCAATTAGGAAACCTTGGCTGCCTCCTCGGGATTCACGAGATCCCGTAACTCCTTTGAAGGCTTGAAGTAAGGCACGCGCTTGGCGGGTACTTCCACGCGCTCGCCGGTCTTGGGATTGCGCCCGATCCGGGGGTTCCGCTGCCGGATCCGAAACGATCCGAACCCGCGAATCTCAATCTTGTCCCCGCTCTGCAGAGCCCCAATCACCGACTCAAAGATCGTTTCCACAATAACCTCACCATCCCGGCGCGTCAGATCGCCCAGGCTGGTAACCTTTTCTACCAGGTCTGCCTTGGTCATTTGTCCCTCTCGACCTCCGCTTTCAGCATACCCAAATTCGGACGCTTTGGCATGAAAAAAGAAAGCACGCGAACTCCATTTCCCTTTCTGCATCAGTAATTTGGCGCACTGGAACCTGGCAGTAAAGCCGCCCGCCTCCCGCGTCGCGCCCCGCCCATTTATCCTATGCAGAGCCTTCCGCTCACAGCGCATCATCCAATACAGAACCACCAGGAGTCCGTCAGGTGTCCGAATATCCCAGGTACAGCATCGTCATTCCGGCCTACAACGAGCGCCTGCGCATCATTGCCACGCTCGACGCCGTAGTGGCCTGCGTACGCCGCCAGAACTGGGATGCTGAAGTCATCGTCGTCAACGACGGCTCCAGCGACGAAACCGCTGATCTGGTGCGCGATTTCGCGCGCCAGGCCCCCGAAGTCCGCCTCATGGAAAACCCCTCCAATCGCGGCAAAGGCTACAGCGTTCGCAACGGCCTGCTCCACGCCCGCGCCGATATCGTCATGTTCACGGACGCCGATCTCTCCGCGCCCATCGACGAAGCGGAGCGCCTCTTTGCAGCCATCGAAGTGGATGGCGCCGATATCGCCATCGGCTCGCGCTGGCTCGCAACCAGCCGCCAGACGCATCGCCAGCCGCTCTATCGGCAGATCTTCGGCCGTGTATTCAACGCTCTCACCCGCATGGTGATGCGCCTCCCATACGCCGACACGCAGTGCGGATTCAAAGCGTTTACCCGCGATGCCGCTCAGACCGTCTTCCAATTGCAAACCATCGAGCGCTGGGGCTTCGATCCCGAAATCCTCTTCATCGCCCGCAAGCGGCGCTTCAAAGTGAAAGAGGTCCCCGTAAGCTGGGCCCATGACGCGCGCAGTCGCATCAGCTACCTGCGCGACGGCCTCCAGATGCTCAAGGAACTAGCCATCGTTCGCTGGAACGCGCTCCTCGGCCGCTACGGACGCGACGTCACCGAAGTCGACCGGCCTGAAATACCGCGATAATGGCTGAAGCCGTTCACTTCGCCAAGTTGCCCGCCATCACGTCGATCACCTGCAGATCCGTGTCGCGATCCTTCAGCGTCAGCAGAATCTTCCCCGTCCCATCGGCCACAAAACTCGAGCCGCCATAGGTCTGGCCGGCCCACGGCCCAAGCGTCATTTCGCCCACGAGGTCCACGCCCGCCATGGGGCACCGCACCAGCGCCGCGCGCCGCTTCACCAGCTCCTCCAGTACCTTCGAGTGCTGCGGCCATTGATCGTTCGGCGCGGCCCACCCATACGGCACCAGCATCAGGTCGGGCTTGAGCCCCTTCATGCGATTCACAAAAGCATCGCTGAACGTGTCGGCGCAGATCAGCACCGCGATCCGCCCGAACTCCGTATCCACCACGCCGATGTCCTCCGGCTTCCCCTGCGAATAAGGCGGCGTCATCAGCTCCGGCAGCACATTGATCTTGCGATGCTTCCATAGAAGCTTGCCCGTCTTATCGACGAGGATGGCCGAGTCGTACAGTTTGTCGCCGTCCTTCTCATCGAGCCCAATGGCGATCATCACGTGATGCTGCCGCGCCAGCGCGGCGATGCGGTCGCTGTCCTTGCCAGGAATCGGCTCAGCCATGCGGTGCGCGTCGGGATTCTCCCACCCGAGAATCGACGACTCCGGAAAGATCGCAATATCGGCGTGCTTCGCCTCGGCCTCCTCCAGCGCGTACTCGATACGCCGGAAGTTCCCCTCGCGATCGCTATCGATCGCAAGAATCTGGCAGATCGCCAGCCGCACATTCCGCGGCGGCGCGCTCCACGCAGCCGAAACAGCCAGACCGGCACACATCACAAACAGAACGAACCAACGGTTTGCTTTTCTCATCGACACCAACTCAAGCGGTCGCCGTGCCTGCTACGTTCTGCAGTCCTCGCGCCTCAATTTCGAACTCCCGCATCTTGTACTTCTGGATCTTGCCCGACAGCGTCGCCGGAAACTCCGTGACAAACCGGATGTGCTCAGGAACCTTGTAGTAGGCAATCTGCCCCTGGCACCACTCGCGGATCTCCTCTTCACTTGCGTTCTCATTGGGCCGCAGCCGGACCCAAGCCACAACACTCTCGCCCAGCCGCTCGTGCGGAATCCCCACCACCTGCACCTCGCTCACCTTGGGATGCGTGTACAAAAACTCCTCCACCTCGCGTGGATAGATGTTCTCGCCGCCGCGGATAATCACATCGCGCGACCGGCCCGTGATGCGCAGGCAGCCATCCTCACGCATCACGCCAAGGTCGCCCGTGCGCAGCCAGCCATCCGCCTGGATCACGTTCGCCGTACCCTCCGGATCGCCGTCGTATCCCTTCATCAGCGCATAGCCGTCGACGCAGATCTCGCCCTGCTCCCCGCGCGGCAGCGTCTCTCCCGTCACAGTCGACACCACCCGGATCCCCGTCTGCGGCATCGCGCGCCCCACCGTGTTCACGCGCACTTCAATCGAGTCGCCCGCATCGCTCATCGTCACCACCGGAGACGTCTCCGTCTGCCCATACGCGATGACCAGCTCCCCGATGTGCATCTCCTTGAGCACACGCTTCATCAACTCGATGGGGCACGGCGCGCCGCTCATCATGCCCGTGCGCAGGCTCGTCAAATCGAAGCTCGCGAAATCCGGCCGCCCAAACTCCGCCACATACATCGCCGGCACGCCATACACACTCGTCGCCCGCTCCTCGTGCACCGCCTCGAGCACCGCGCGCGCATCGAACGTCCAGTTGGGCAGAATGATGGCCGCGCCTGAGTTCACCGCGGACATGGTCCCGATCACGCACCCGAAGCAGTGAAACAGCGGCACCGGCACCACGATCTTGTCCTGCTCCGTGTAGTGAAATCCCTGCGCCAGGAACTGCCCGTTGTTGACCACGTTGTGATGCGTGAGCATCACGCCCTTGGGATGCCCCGTCGTCCCGCTGGTGTACTGAATATTCGCGATGTCGTCGACCGCGACGTGGTCCGGCAGCCGCCCCTCGGCATCCAGCAGCGCAGGCCATTCCGGTCCATCGAAGAAGATCGTGTGCTGCAGTTCCACATCGGCCCCGTGCCGCGCCCTCTCCAGAATCTCCGCATAATCCGCGTGCCTGTCCTGATGCCACAGAAACAGCGCCTTCATCCGCGACCGTGTCAGGGTATATCCCAGCTCATGCGAGCGGTATGCGGGATTCACATTCACCAGCGCCGCGCCCGCCCGCGCGCATCCCATGTGCATCATGATCCACTCAATGCAGTTGGTCGACCACAGCCCCACGCGATCGCCATGACGGATACCCAGCGACCACAGCCCGCGCGCCACACGATCCGCAGCCTCGTTCAACTCGGCCCAGGTCATGCGCCTTGCCTGATGACGCGACACCACTGCCGGCCGCTCAGGGTAGCGCTCCGCCGTGCGCTTCAGCAGGTCGCCGATCGTCAATTCCAGCAAAGGCCGCGCTTCGCCGCGAGTAATGCTCAACTCTGAGATTTCGGTTTCAGCAGGCATAAATTGGGTCTGCATCATTAAACGACGAGTTTAGTTGCCCCGACAACTGCTTTTCTGTGACCCCGCTTACGCGGTGTGTTCGACGATGGCATCAAGAATGACCGCCCAATCCATCGGGTGCAGTTCGTGCCCGCTTCCCTCAAGAGTCAGGAGCTCGGAATCGCGCAGCCCCGCACGCGATGCCTGTCCGTGCGCATACGGAACAACCGGGTCCTCAGTGCCGTGGATAATCAGCGCGGGCGCCTGGATCTCATTCAGCCGTCCCACCCAGCCTTCAGGCTCCCGCAGACCCGCATGATTGAACGGCGTCAACGGATTCGGCGTGCGATCCCAGTCCTCCCGCGCCAGCTCAAGGATGTATTTTTCATCAAACGGATGCCCTGATCCGGTAAGCAGGCGCCATGCGCCCACCTGACAGTCGTCAACGGCTCCACGATCGGTCCAGTCAAGAGCCGCGGAGCGCGCATGGTATGCAAGCACGCGCGGGTCGATGCCGGGAATCGCCGGATTCTTCGGCGCCAGTGGCTCTGAGGCTATCAGCGTCAACGTCTTCACTCTCGCAGGCGCTTTCAAGGCCAGCAACTGACTGAGATACCCGCCCAGCGACATGCCCACCAGATGCGCGCTCTCAATGTTGTAAGCATCGAGAACGGCGAGTGCATCGTCGGCCAGCGTCTCGGTGGTGTAAGTCGCCGCACCCAGGCCGTAGCTCCGGGAGCGCCCCGTGTCGCGGTGATCGTAGCGGATCACAAAGCGCCCGCGCGCTGCCAGTTGAGCACAGAAAGCCCTCGGCCACCATACGCCCGAGGCCATCGCACCCATGATCAGCAGCACCGCTGGGGCATCGCGATCACCAATGCTCTCGGTGTACAGCGCGCCATCGCCGGTGACTGCGAGAACCTCGTTCATCTCGATTTTCGAGTTCATCTTGATGATTGGAGACTCCATTACCCTACTTTTACCCTACTTTCACCCAGCCGCCGGTCTCCGCCGAGCGGAAGATCGCTTCAATCACGGCCATGTTCGCGATGCCGTCCTCGAGCGTCACCGGCACCTCTCCGCCTTCGAGGATAGCCTTCGAGAACGCATCCCCCTGCATCGTGTATTGGTCGGCGGTGGGGAACTCTTCGGTGACGATTCCGGCGCCGAAGATGTCGCCGGTCTCGTCGATGAAGAGGCGCGTGGGGCGGTCTTTGGGGGCGTTGAAGGGGATCTCGATCTCAATGCGTCCCTTGGTGCCGACGAAGTGTACGCGCTGGTAGGGGATGGTCTGCGTGCTGCAGGTGAAGGTGGCGTGGCCGCTGGGGAAATCCATGAGCGCCGAAGTCAGCCGGTCTGTGCCGAGCGCGGGATCGCGTTCGATGAGGCCGACGACGCGCGTGGGTTGCGTGCCGAACCCGGTCCGCGCCGACTGGATGCAGTAGCACCCGATGTCGTAGAGCGCGCCGCCGCCGGTTTCGACCATGTTGCGGATGTTGGTGGGATCGCGTTGAAGTAGCTGAAGAATGCCGTCACGGCGCGCAGCTCGCCGATGCGCCCTGCGCGCAGCAATTCCTGCAGGCGAAGCCACTGGGCGAAGCTGCGGATCATGAACGCTTCGCCGATTTTGACGCCGGTCCGGCTGCGCACCTCGAGCAGCGACTCGGCCTCCGCCACGGTCAGGCTCAGAGGCTTCTCGCAGAGCACGTGCTTGCCGGCCTCGGCGGCCTTGGCGGTCCAGGGCACGTGGAGCTGGTTCGGCAGCGGATTGTAGATGGCGTCGATGTCCGGATCGGCCAGCAGTTCCTCATAGGATCCGTACGCCTTTGCGATGCCGAGCTCGGCGGCGGCGGCCTTCGCTTCGCCAGGTCGCGCGAGGCGATGGCCGTGACCTCTGAGTACTGGCCAAGCTGCATGCCCGGAATCACCTTCTTCACACCGATCGCGGCGGTGCTCAAAACTCCCCAGCGGACTTTCTTCGTCATGCCGACCATCATAAGCCGGGCGCCCCGCTGCATCGCCGTCTCGCTGTCTCACTGCTTCGCTGTCGAAACGCAAAACGGCCGGCTCCTCCCTGAGCCGGCCGCCTGCTAACTACAAGAATCTTCTTCTGGTTTAGTGACTTCCTCCGTTCGGTTTGACCCCTCGGGACAACACATCAAGCACAACTGGAGCAAGTCCCGATCTGGTCATAGCGAGCTTCTCGGCGGCGGCCTTTGAAAGGTCGATGATGCGTCCCTTCGCCAGATCCCCGCGGTCGGTAATACGTACAGTCACCGAGCGCCCGTTCGTTACGTTCACCACCCTCACCAGGGATCCAAACGGCAACGTTGGATGGCATGCGGTCATCGCATTTTCATCGAACGTTTCGCCGCTGGCCGTCTTGCGGCCATTAAATTCCTCGCCATACCAGCTTGCCAGACCTTTCAGAAGGCCCTTGTGCCGGGTTGTGGCGGTTCCCTGAGGAGTGAGCGAGTCCGGCGCAGCATTGGGAGTAGCCGGAACCGAAGGTGGCACACTAGCTGTCTGCTGGGGAACCTTGACATCGGCCTGTACGGTTCGAGTGGCCAGCGTGATGATCACGCCGGCTAGTACAAGGGATGTAAGACCAGCGAACAGCCAAATTCGGAGCGGAGTAATCAGGCGGCTTCTGCCTGACCTTCGTCGAATTTCCATCTGACCATTTTACCAATTTGGTTCTTGAATGTGACCTTTTTCTACATCGGGATTAAAGTGCGGTCCCCCAAAGTCCCCAATTCTAATGACTAAATACTTCCATTGCAGTTACTTACCAAAGGCACGGGGGGAGGCGTATTTTCGGGTATCGATGGGCCTATCTTCGCCGTTTCATCGTTGTTACGGGGCCCGCCTTTCACTTCAGCGTTTCCAGGCGGGAACGAGGCGGGTGAGTGGCTGGCCGTAGAGGCTCGCGGCGTTCCTCTGGCTCAGGGCCTCTATGTCGGCCGACAGGCGCGCCAGCGCATCGTCGAAGTTCCGGTCATGGGTCTTCTGCAGGACGGCCCACTCGATCGGCTCGGTGATGGTCCAGAGAACAAACCGGGTCTTCGCGTCATAGATGATCAGCTTGAAAAACGGGAGAGGGTCGGCGGCGCCGTATTGCTTGGCAGGTTCACGCGGGCCGTTGGGCGCGGCGAGCTGGATCTGCATGACGAGGTCGGCCTGCGAGGGGTCAGGCACCAGGTCGTATCGGGCGGCTGACTTGAGATGCGTCACAAGGGCGAAGTAGGCACGGTTCGGGTCGCCGGAAAACGGCTCGGGAAATAGGCCTCCGTCTGCGCCGCCGTTGGCGAGAAATACTGTCCTGGCATTCAGGATGGGGGTCGGGACGCCGATGGCAGCTGCTGAGGCTGCGGCTCCGGCTGCCGGATCCTGTGCCAAAGCAGGCCGAGTGACTGCGAGTAAAGATGCGGACAGAACGACGAGGTGCAGCCGGGGCGGCGAACGAAACATGGTGTGCCCCCTTTGAAGCGATGGACCGCCTGAATCATGGATCGGTTAGGCGGCGGAATTTGGCGGCGAAAGGAGTGCGCTATTCGGCGCCGAAGATCTTGCGGAAGAAGTTGCCGATGCTGTGGAAGAAGCCGGGCTTCTTTTGGGGAGCGGGCTTGGCGGTTGGCGCGGGTGGCGGCACGGTGGCCTGTTGCGCGGTTTCGGCTGGGGGCGGCGCCGCGGCCGACTCATCTGCCGCAGGCGGCTGGGCCTGATAGACGAGGGGTTGATCGATCGCTGAGGGCGGCGTAGTTTTTGAGCCCGGGCTCGCGGGAGTCGCGGCGGTGATGGGCGGGGCCTGGGGGCCGATTCCGGCGCTCTGGGCGAGCGGAAAATCATTGGTGCCGGGGCGCGGCTCGGGCGGGCAGCCGCAAGGCTCCTTCTCGTTGTCGACCACTTCCTGCAGGCTGCCGTGCTGGAACATGACGCGCTGGCCGGGCTGGACGCGGTAGGCGCCTCCATCGAAGACGCTGCTGACCACGACATAGGGCGCCTGTGCGCCAGGGTTATCGACGCAGGTATCGCCGTGCTCGCCGAGACGGACTTTTACATCCGACGCGCCGGGCGCGCCGATGAGGATGCGGAAGTCAGGAGTGAGAAGAACATCTGCGTTGTGGCCGGCGGCGAAGCTGGTTTCGACGGCGCCATGGTCAAGGGACATCATGAGGCCGGGGGTTTCACCGGCGGGGACGCTGTTATCCGTGGCGAGGGTCACGGTGGTGGAGGCGCAGACGCGCAGGACGCCGCGACGGGGCAGGACGACTTCAGTGGTCTTGGCGCCGGAGGTGATGCTGCCGGTGGTGGCGATGATTGCCTTGCCGGCGGTGACAGAGAGCGCGCCGGTGACGCTGGTGGCGCCGTCTACAGGGACGATGGCGATGGGCGCAGCGGTTGAGGGAAGGCCGGGGACGGTGGCGGCGAGCTGCGTTGGGCTCACGGATTGCTGGGCCCTCAGAACTTGCGCAAGACCCAGGGGCAACAGAGCGCAGATGAGCGTCAGCGAGCGGCGAAGCAAGACCTCGGACTGACGCCGAAAACAGGATTCACGTTTCCGGATGGTACGATTTATTACCATAGTGACCCCGAGACTCGACCGACACGATCCGAAGATCAGGCCAATGGTAGATTTTTCTGCTGAAGCGCTTTATGCGGGGCTGTCGACACGTTTTCCGCTGTTTTGCTGTCAACGTTTTTCCGTCACCCGCTTAGGGACCCCTTAATGAAATCTGCTCGCCGCGAGCCTTTACCCGCTCTCACAAGTATTCGTTTTTTTGCTGCTGCGTGGGTCGTCTTTTTTCACCTTCGTGACTATATCAACCTCGGGCCATTCGAGAGGGTTGCCGGTTACGGCTTCTGCGGCGTCACTCTGTTCTTTGTTCTCTCCGGGTTTATCCTTGCCTACAATTATCTCGACAGGGATACGCCGGCTCGGGATTTCTGGAGGGCACGCTTCGCGCGGGTTTATCCGGCCTATCTATTCGCACTGCTCCTCGCTTGCCCGGTCCTCTACCACAACGTCGAACATTCCAAGTTCGCGATGGTTTCGAAGGGCTGGACCTCAATTGCACTCTTGCAAGCGTGGATTCCGTCACGCGCTTTGATCTGGAACGATCCCGGTTGGAGCCTGTCCGCAGAGGCGTTTTTCTACGCGGTATTTCCATTCCTTCTTTATCCGATTGCAAGACTTGCCAGAAAGCATCTGGCCGCCACGCTCGCAGTCTTATGGGCGATTTCCCTGCTCCCTACCGTTTTCTATGCCTTTCTGCTGCCTGATGGGATTCGACCGACTCTGGGGGATCATCTGTTCTTCTTGTCGGTGTTGAAGTTCAACCCGCTCGTGCGGCTCCCCGAATTCCTGATCGGCATCGCCCTCGGCACCGCGTTCAGCGATGGGAAACGGATCAAGAACGCCGCGGTATACGCGTTGGTCTCCGTCGCTGGCGTGATCTCAATCGTTTCGGCTGGAGTTCCCTGGTACACCGTTCACGATGCGGCATTTGCGCCGCTGTTCGGACTCCTTATCTTCTCTCTAGCCTGTATCCCCAGGTCTCTTGATTGGAAGCCGCTGGTGTTTCTTGGCGAGGCGAGTTACAGCCTGTACCTGGTTCACTCGAGCCTTATCTCGTTCAGCCTTGCAATCTATAAGCGCCTCGGCTCTGGACCCCATGCGGCAGGCATGGTGGCGTCGGGGCTAGCCTCAATCGGGTTGTCCTGTCTGGTTTATCGATATCTCGAGACCCCGATGCGTTCTCTGCTCGGCAAGAAACGCGCGGTCATCGAAAGCGAACCGATGCACGCCGACAGCCTTGCCGGGCGCCCCTAGTCCTCACCGAAGTTGGGGCTCTGCTCTAGCTGGGCATTAGCAGGAAGTTGCGGATCATCTGGCGTCCGCCTTCGGTGAGCACGCTCTCGGGGTGGAACTGCACGCCTTCAATGGGAAGGCTGCGATGGCGCAGGCCCATGATGACGGAGGCGCCGTTCTGCTCGGGGGTGCGGGCGGTGATTTCGAGCTCGGCGGGAAGGGTGTCCTCAGCCACGATCAGCGAGTGATAGCGCGTGCAGGTGAGCGGCGTGGGCAGGCCGGCGAAGACGCCTTTGCCGTCGTGGTCCACCTTGCTGGTTTTGCCGTGCATCAGGTTGCGCGCGCGGACGACGTCGCCGCCGAAGGCCTCGCCGATGGCCTGGTGGCCCAGACACACTCCAAGGATGGGCGCCTTTCCGGCCATGTGGCGGATGAGCGGAACGAGAATGCCGGCTTCGCAGGGCGTGCACGGTCCTGGCGAGAGCAGGATGCGCTCGGGCTTGAGGGCTTCGACTTCTTCGACCGTCAACTCGTCGTTGCGGCGAACCTCGATTTTGGCCCCAAGCTCGCCCAGGTACTGGACGAGGTTGTAGGTGAACGAGTCGTAGTTGTCGAGGACGAAGACCATGGATTTAGTGTAGCGCGGGGGATGTGAGACGGAGGGACCGAGGGAACAAGGGAACAAGGGAACGAGGGAAGGAGAGGGGGCTCGACACGATGGCGGGAGCTGCTAGACGAGGTTGCGGGAGAGTGATTCAGGCGCGGGCCGCGACCCTGCTCGTTATCAGTTCGGTGATATCGAGTTTTTCATCGGGCTTGAGATAGCTCTTGCGGCGGAACCAATCTTCCATGGCAGGCTGCAGGCGTTCGAGCGGGACGCGGTGGCCAGCTTCGAGAAGGCCGTCGGCGATGGGGAGCGTGTCGTCGAAGACGGCGTCGTTGGTGAAGTTGCGCATGGCGAAGTTGTCGATCCAGCGGATGGGGCACGGGTGGCGTTCGCCTGCCGAGTCGACGCGCTGGATGCTGAGCTTGCGCACGAACATAATTCGAGTGTAGCCGGAATGGAGCGTCGTCAGAGGCCCGGTGGCGGAGTGACGAGGGCCGAATCGTGCTGCGCGAAAAGAGCGGCCATCGCGGCGGGACTGCGGTCAGCAGTTGCATGAATGCTCTGAATAAGGCGGAGGATCGTCGGCGTCATGAAGAGCAGGTAGCGTACGGGGGCGGGGCCGGGATTCCAATACGTGTGCGGCGTGCCGCGCGGAACCAGATGGGCTGAGCCCGCGCCGAGTTCGATCACCTCATCGCCGGCGCGGATCGCAAGCGCGCCTTCGAGCACGTACCAGGCTTCGTCGTCGTTGTGGTGCACGTGCCAGGGCGCGATGGTACGAGGCGATGCGGATGCGCCGCCGGCGTCGCGCCACTCGGCGATGGCGAAGGAGCGATCGGCAGATCCGAGGACGTTGCCGTCAAGCGGCGGTGCGATCATGCGGGACCTCCTGCGAAGCGGTGCGCTTATCATGGCAACCCACAGGATCAGGGCTTCGCTTTGACGACTTTTGCGTCCTTGTTCTGCTGGGTCTCGACGGAGAAGCGCTTGTAGTCGTAGTTGCGCTCGATGAAGTGCTGGCGCATGTTTTTGACGCAGCACGATGCGGGCCTGCACGGTGCCTTCGCCGCCGGTGGGGAGCCAGAGGCCGCTCGTCGACGGGCGCCTGATCGAGGCGGAAGCTGGAGCCTTTCTGGATGTTGGCGACGAGGCCCCCGGCGACGTGGAAGTTGTCGTAGAAAGTGACTTCAAGGTGGGCGACTTCGCGATCGGCTTCGTCGATCCAGATGGTGCCCTTGAGTTTCTTCGACGCATCTTCCGCCATGCCGTGGGTCTTGGCGTCCTTGCGGCCGACGAAGTCGAAGACGATGGTGGGGCGGCCGCGGAACATTCTCGCGGCGGGGTGCGCCGACGTCCATGATTTCGAGAACGCGGCTGATGCTGATGGCCTGTCCTTCGAGCGGCTGATCGGAGGGCGTCTTCTCCGCTTTCTGCACCTGCTTGGTGACGCGCTCGGTTTCTTTCTGCTGGTCGTGATCGCTCGAGGGGCTTGCCGTTTTTCTTCACCGTGCGGCTGATGGCATGGCCGTTGACGAAGAAGTTCTCGGTCTCGATGCTCTCGGTCTTGGTGACCTTGCCGTTGGCGTCGATGTCCTGGTCGTCAGCTGCGAGCTGTAGGTGTAGTTTTCGCGGACCTTCTCAAGTTGCTTCTGGTGGGCGAGACGTCGCGCGTGAGCTGGCGGGGATCGGGCAGGGGCGCGCTGGATTGCGCGGAGCAAGCGAAGCCGACCGCGGAGAGAAGGCTGAGCGCGACGGGCTGGGGCCGGAACCTCATGAATTCCTCGAATTGGACACGCGATCGCGCAAAGGTCGCGGCACGTTCGTCCACTTTAGTCTAGCGGCTGGCATGGTCGCGCGGTGCGCAGGGCGGGCTGGCGCATCGAACCGCGTAGAATCCGATTCATTCGAATTGCCGTGAAGGAGGACGATTGATGCTCAGACTTTTGCTGCATTGGCTTTTGTGTGCGATTGCGTTTCTTCTTACGTCGGAGTTTGTGTCGGGATTTGAAGTGCGGGCTGGGCGCGGCGCTGATTGCGGCGGCGGTGATCGGGCTGCTGAATGCGACTGTCGGGCTGGTGCTGAAGATCATCACGTTCCCGATCAGCATTCTGACGCTGGGGATCTTCCTGCTGGTGATCAACGCGATCATGATCATGGTGGCGTCGGCGCTTGTGACCGGATTTCATGTGGTCGGCCTGGGTCCGGCGTTCTGGGGCGCGGTGATATTGGCGCTGTTAGGGATGCTGATCCGGGCGCTGACGCGGGACCCGCGAGTCGCACCGCAGAGGTGAAGCGCGCGGAAGAGGCTGCAGGATTGCGGCTGTGGCATCGCTCTGTCGATGTTGGCGTAAGAGTAACGGTCATCGCAAGACTGATCGGGTGCGAGGTGGGCCGGTAATGCCGGAATCGGATAAAAAGCGAAATAAAAGCGAAGAGAAGGAAAGGCGAACAGTTTCTATAACTTACTGATTATATTTAGTTTATTTCTTGCCCTGTGGAAAACTTCGAAAATCATAACTATTAATTTTCTGGTTAACAGGTGAGTCTTTTCTTTCAGTTCCCGCCAGGCTGCCTGATGGAGCGCCGAGAACGTGCCGCAGCGAATCCGGATGGCTAGTATGGCGGGAACGACTGCGATGTTTCTGTGCGCGCGGTCACAGATGTGAGGGTGGGAGATGGCGGTGGGGCTGAGGTCTCTCCCACCCAAGCAAAGCTTGGATGGGGCACCCGGCACCCGGCGGCCGCGCTATTTTGCTTGTTTCGCCGGGGCTCTCCTGGGGTTGACGGCCGGCTTGGGATTGGGGTGGACGGACTGCGGCGGCGCGGTCACGTTCTGCGGCGCTGGAACGGCGGGATGCGGCAAGAACCGGATGCGCGAGCACGGGGCCGTTGAGGGTGTCGGGCGTGCGCATGGCGCCGGCGTTGGAGAATCCGCCGCTGTTGCCGACGCGTGCGGGCATCTCGATGACTTTAGCGCTGGGGGAGGGCTGAACGTGCGAGTAAATGGCGAAGCCGCCGCCGGCAACGAGCACGACGATGGCAGCGGCAGCGCAGCCGCGCAGGACGGGGCCAAACATCCAGCCGTTGCGGCCGAACGGGGACCAGTTACTCAGAAAGGAAGGGGGAGGGGCGACGGCGAGGCGCGCCTGCACGCGGTCAACCAGGCCTTCAGGGGCAGGGCGCGTGGCGAGGAGGCGCAGCGTCTCTTCGGCGTTCCGGACCCGATCGGGGAGATGGTTCTGTCCGGGGGAAGTCATTTTGCACTCCTTGGGCGCTCGAGGAGATCGGCCATGAGGTTGCGGGCGCGGAAGAGGCGCGAGCGCACGCTGGACTCGGTGATGCCGAGGATCGACGCGATCTCGACGCTGCTCAGTTCTTCGAACGCGGAGAGCACCAGAACCTCGCGCTCCTTGGCGGGAAGCTTGTCGACCATCACCAGCACCTGGGTGTGATGCTGCGAGGCGGCGGCGCGGTCTTCCGCAGTGAGGCCGGTGGCGGGCAGCACGCGCGCCAGTTCCGAGACGTCGTCGGTTTCAGGGCGTGTCTTGGCGCGGCGCTTGCGGTCAAGCACGATGTTCCACACGATGCGCACGAGCCACACGCGCTGGTCGCGGACTTCCTCGAGCGAGTCGCGATGGCGCAGCACGCGCAGGAAGGCTTCCTGCACGGCATCTTCAGCATCTGCTGCATTACGGAGAACGGAAAAGGCGACCCGGTACAGGGTGGAAGCGTACTGCTCCACGAGGGCCGCAAGCGCATCTTCTTTCGCGTGCTGGCGGGTTCGTGGTGCACAGCGCTGGGTGCGATCTCCATCCAGGGTAGGGTGAGGCTGGCGCTCATACATTGACCAGACGCAGGCGCGGGCGAAAGTGCTCAAAGCAGGGGAGCAGGGTAGGGTTAGAGGGTCAGCTGTCGTGCTGCTCTTCTACTGTCCCTACTCCCTACTCCCTGCTCTACTGCTGTTTGCCGGTCAGCTTCTGGGCGGCGAGGGAGCCGGCCATGCCGTCCTTGTCGGCGTCCTTGATCTTGGCCCAGAGGGCGCGCGCCTGGTCCTGCTTGCCCTGGGCGACGTAGAGATCGGCAAGATCGAGCTGCGCAACGGACGCAGAGACGGTGGTGGACGGAGTCTTGACCAGCTCGTTGTAAATGTCGATGGCCTGGGCGTCGCGGCCGGTCTGGTGATAGAGGCCGGCGAGGGCGAGCTTGGCGAGATTGGCGACACGTTGCGGTCCCACGAACCGGCGGCCTGTTTCAGCTCCGATTCCGCGGAGCCGTTCTGGCCGAGTTCCTGATAAGTGACACCCGCAAAGTAGTGAGCCTTCGAGCCTTCGGGCATCATGCCGTACTGGTTGGCGACGGCGACGAACTGCTGGTTCGCGGCCTTGGCGCGCTCAGCGGCGGTGTTATAGGAGCCGGCCTGGGCGGGAGCGCCGGGCGTGTTCAGCGGCGCGGAGTAGGTGTCGAGCGCGGCGCCGAGCGCGCTCTCGCGGCGGAAGACCGGAGGTTCCAGAACACGAGCGCGGCAACGATGACCGCGATCACGACGGCGCCGGTGATGACCCAGCGCAACACACCAGACCGGTGTTCCGTGACCCAGCTGACGCCACCCTGGGCTGCCTGTGCGAATTTGTCCTGTTTGAGCGCGTGACGGGTTTCAGTCTTCACTTGGGTTTCTTGTGTCCTTCTTGGAGTGACTTGCAGGCGGGTCCGATAGGAGGTAGGCACTACGACTGCAACCTTATCAGTCTAACAGCGCGCGAAGAAGAGCGTCCACCGGGTTGAAGTGCGATGGCCGCGATGTGTGCCGGCGTCACGCAAGTGGGCTCGTTCACTTGCCCGCAAGCGCCCGCGGCGAATAGCCTAGATGCATGTACGAAGAGTTCCGCGTGACCGACCGCTGGACCGGCGAAGAACTGCACTGCCGCTGGAGAGCCAACATCGTGGCCATCGCCACGCGCCACGCCGACGCGGTGGATGTCCGCTTCGATGTGAACGGCCGGATCGATGGCGATCGCCCTGCCCTGCACCGCCTGGGTGGAGCAGAAGAAGCGCGCGGGCAAGGTGATTACCGATCAGCTGGCCGCGCAGATTGCGGGACGCTATCTCAAGCAGATTGATTGAAGAAGGCTACGACAGCCAGCGCGAGCTCTACACGCATGACCGTGGAAGACATGCTGCAGCAACCTGGATGCCGTGGTGGACGAAGCGCGCGCGCGCGGCGGCATGCCGCCGCTGCCGGTGGGGATTGAAGGCACGGGAGCTTCGGGCGCGGGGCCGGACTTAGTCTTACTGTGATTCGCACTCTGCGGGAACCCTGGTGACGCCGGCCTGAGTTCGCGGAGTTATCCTTCCGTATGCAAAAGAGTTCTCCCGTCATGCTCTGTAATCTGGCGGCGGTGTGCGGGTTGGTATTTTCATTCGCCGTCACCGCAATGGGCCAGGCTGCTCCAAACGCCGCGGCGCAGATCGATCCCAAGCCGCTGGCCCTGGCTGCGCATGCCGCAAATGGCGTGCTGCACGAGGACGCCAAGCCGTGGCACATCAAGATCAGCTATGCGATGAACACGCCGGACGGCAAGCCGGGCACAGAGGGAACTTTCGAAGAGTTCTGGGCGGGGGCGTCGAAGTACAAGCGCATTTTTGTCTCACCCGCGTTCAACCAGGTGGAGTACGGGACGGCAAATGGGCCGCGACGCACGGGAACTCCCGATGGCGCGCCCGAGGATCTGGCGCGGATTGTGGATGCGATCCTGAACCCCGTTCCGCTGGACGCGGCATCGATTGCCGCCGCTAAATTGCAGGCGCAGCCGCTCGTGCTGGGACAAGCCAAACTGACGTGCGTGTCCGCAGCGGTGGCGGCTTCTGGGACCCAGCCTGCGTCGACGACATCGTATTGCGTAGATGAGAGCTCGCCGATCCTGCGGCTCACGGTTGCGAATGGCGGCCTGAGCAGGACGACGTACGACAGCATCGTGAAGTTCCAGGGCCGCTCGGTCGCGAAGATGGTAGACCACTACTGGCGCGCCGTCTGGGCCGCCTCCGCCGCCGGGCATGGCGCCTGCCGCTCCGAAGCCGGACTTCAGCGCCAGGGTCGAATCGCTTGAGCTATTGGATCCGGTAGACGAAGCGATGCTCACTGCGCCGGCTGATGCTGTAGTGGCTCCGAAGGTAATTGCACTGGACGAAAAGACGACCAAGAAGCAGTTGCTGCAGCATCCTATGGCCGACTATCCACAGATGGCGCATTGGCAGCATGTGGGAGGTGTGGTGGTGGTGGCGCTGCGGGTTCAGTCCGACGGCCATGTGGCCAACCTGCGCGTGGTGAGCGGGCATCCCTTGCTGCAGCAGGCGGCGCTCGACGCAATCAGGAAGTGGACTTATAAGCCGTTTGTGGTGGATGGCCAGCCGGTGGAGGTGGACACGATGGCCAGCACCACGTTCAACTACATGCCGTGACGGGATCAACCGCGGGGTTTCGCTTAATCAGCGGAGGGTGAGGGTTATCGGTCCGGGATGTCGAGCAGCATGCAGTGCTGCCTGGTGGCTTCGCACTGCAGCATGTCCTGGGCGAGCAGGTTCCAGCCGACGAAGCCCGCGAACTTGCCGCCGGGCGATTGCGCGGGTGTGGGGGCGAGGCCGTCGCCGGTTTCGGGATCGTAGTCTTCGTGCATCGATCCCCACTTGGCGATGTCGCGGCGCAGCATGGTGGCGAGCCGCTCAGCCAGCCATAGCGATTGCTCCTTGAAACCGTAGCGGCGCAGAGCGATCCAGTCGAGATAATTGGCGTTGATCCACACGGGACCCTGCCAGTTCGAGTAGGGATTGATGATGGCCTGGTTGTTGTAGGCGGGATCGTTCTTTGCGAGGCTGCGGTAGCCGAAGGGCGACTGCATCTCCGAAATGTTCATGAGATGGCCCAGGATCATGCGCTCGGCGTCCTTCTGCGGCAGCATGCCATCGGCCAGCGGTACGAAGCTCGACCAGGTGATGACGCGGATCCATGCGCCGTTGTCACGCCGTCGGTTGAGGAAGAGGTCTTCGTCCTTCAGCCAGAGATTCTTGAGGATGGCTTGCTTTGTGGCGTTGGCCTGGGTGCGATATTCGGCTGGCCTGGTCGGGGTAGCCTAGGCGGGCGGCGAGCACGGCCATGGCGCGGTACTCGCGCATGGCCCATACGGACGCATCGACGGCGAGGATGGCGCTGCGGTCTTTGGGGTCGTTGCTGAGTGCCGGGTTGTTGTCGGCGCCGGACTGCATGGCGTTGTCCCAGAACCACAGGCCCCAGCGGTCGTCATATTGCGTCTTGCGGCGGTAGTCGAGGACGCGGCGCATTTGCGGCCAGACGGGACGGAGCCATTCGTAGTCGTTGAGGCGCTGGGCGGCGAGCAGGGCACCCTGCGCCAGAAACGGCTTCATGGCGAACTTGCCGAAAAGCGGCCGCGGGCCGGAAGGCGTGATGCAGCCGGCGACGTATCCGTCGGGATCGGCCGAGGCGGCAAAGCTGAGGACCCAGTCGCGCAGAAATGTGGCCTGGGCGGGGTCCTGGTTGGCCCGGTGCGCGCCGATGAAGAAGCCATCCCAGTCCCACATCTGGTCGTAATAGCCGGCGGGGATCAGGTACGGATGCTGAATGTAGCCCTTGGCGGGGCGGATCGTCTGTGGAGCGAGGCGGGCGAAGTCAGAAGTGAGACCGACGAGGAGTTCCTTGTCGGAGGCCTGGCCTATACCGTTGGCAGCGGTGCATGCGAAGGCCAGAAGCGGCAGGGCAATACGCGCAATACGTCGAAGGATAGAACGGGCGGCCACGGAGGCCATGATAAACCCGCCGGAGCCGGAACCCCTGGTGAGGGGATCGGCCGCGTGGGGGGTGATAAACCGGGAACTTCCCTGTTCCCACCGGAGGCAAACCGTGCCTACAATGCTCTAGCCGGTTTTCTGAACTCGCATGGACGCAACTACGGACTCAATTCGCGTGCTGGTAGTGGACGACGAGAAGACCGTCGCCGACAGCCTGGCGCTGATTCTGCGTGCCAGCGACTACGACGCCACGGCATGTTACAGCGGCGAGGATGCCGTCGAGCTGTGTCAGGCGCTGGACCCGCACATTGTGGTTTCGGATATCGTGATGGGACCGATGAGCGGGTTCGATCTGGCTATCTGGCTCGCTGAGAACCGTCCTGCCTGCCGGATCATCCTGATGTCGGCGCACTCATTTCATGACCCGTTGGTGGCCAAGTCCGTGCGGCGGGGGTTCGACTTTATTCCCAAGCCGATCCATCCGGATAAGTTCCTGGATAAGATCGCCAGCCCCGGCGCCGTGATGGATCCCGACGCCGAACCTCTGGAGGAGACAAAGGCCGCGGAGGAATAGGTCGAGGAGTTCGGTCGGTTGTCGATGGGATAAACGCAAAAAGCCAAGCCCGAGGGCTTGGCTTTTTGCTTCAAGAATATTGCC
>CAWFVY010000008.1:0-208816 GCA_963819365.1 uncultured Acidobacteriota bacterium | reverse complement strand
GCCCTCGGCTCTGCCGCACAAAAGAAGAAGGGATGAGCCGAAGCCCATCCCTCCGAGTCGCGGATTGATGTCTGATCAGGCGTACAGTCCGCGCTGCTTGATGGTGAAGGCTACGCGGTCGATGGCCAGCATGTAGGCGGCGATGCGGTTGTTGACGTTGTGGGCTTCGGCGTAGCGGACCACATCTTCGAAGCTGTCGCGGAGGATGGTTTCGAGCTGCTCGTTGATGACGGCTTCCTTCCAGAAGTAGCCCTGGCGGTCCTGCACCCACTCGAAGTAGCTGGCGGTGACGCCGCCGGCGTTGGCCAGGATGTCAGGCACGACGAAGATGCGCTTGTCGGCGAGGATCTCGTCGGCGACGGCGGTGGTGGGGCCGTTGGCGCCTTCGACAAGGATGCGGGCCTTGAGCTTGTCTGCGTTGCGGCTGGTGATGACGTTCTCCATGGCGGCGGGAATGAGGATTTCGCACTCCGACAGGATCAGCTCTTCACTGGGCATGGCTTCAGCGCCGCGGAAACCAAGCAGCGTGTTGTTGCGGTATTTGTACTCGAGGAGCTGGTGGATATCGATGCCGTTGGGGCTGTAGAGGCCGCCATCCTTCTCAGCGATGCCGATGATCTTGTAGCCGTGTTCCATCATCAGGCGGGCGGCGTTGGAGCCGACGTTTCCGAATCCCTGAATGATGACGCGGCAGCCCTCGATGGGCATCTTGAGGTAGCGCAGGCTCTCGTCGCAGGCGACCATCACGCCGCGGCCCGTGGCCTCAGTGCGGCCGCGCGATCCGCCCAGCGTGAGCGGCTTGCCGGTGACGACGCTGGTGACGGTCTGGCGCATGTGCATGGAGTAGGTGTCCATGATCCACGCCATGGTCTGCTCATTGGTGTTGACGTCGGGAGCGGGGACGTCTTTTTCAGGGCCGATGAACTCGATGATCTCGGACGTGTAGCGGCGCGTCATGCGCTCGAGCTCGCCCTGGCTCATTTTCTTGGGATCGCAGATCACGCCGCCCTTGGCGCCGCCGAAGGGAATATTCACCACGGCGCACTTCCAGGTCATCCAGCTGGCGAGGGCGCGGACTTCGTCGAGCGTGACGTCGGGAGCGTAGCGGATGCCGCCTTTGGCGGGGCCGCGCGCCTGCGAGTGCTGCACGCGGTAGCCGGTGAACATCTCGATGCGGCCGTCGTCCATGGTGACGGGAAAGTGCACGATGACTTCGCGCGAGGGCGAGCTGAGAACTTTCCAGAGTCCTTCGTCGAGATTGAGTTTGCGCGCCGCGTATTCGAAACGGGCGCTTTGGGCCTCCCAGGGATTGATTTCCTGATCCAGAGTTACGGTCGGGGTTAACACTGCCATACCTGTTTCTCCTGCTTCTTTGCCTGCCGCCGGGTGCGGAATCTGGCCGCACGATGGATAAGACGGGGCAGGGTTGCGTCCGTCTCTAAACGGAATTGTCGGTCTTAAGCGAATTCATCATTTATGCTCACCGGCGCTGCCGGTCCCCAGTGTTCCTATCCGGCAAAAATCAGCGCCAGCCCAAACCCCAGTGAGTCTAGGCTCTTGAAAACTGCCCCGTCAAGCTGCCATGAACCCGATTTGTCACCGTTTGTCGCCCATTTTCCCGGTAAAACGCGTATTCCCGGAGCGGAGGGGCCAGCAGGCCGGATGGCACTCGAAAAGAGCCTTTAGCTTGGATGCTTTCCGGCGGAGAGAGGGCAGGCCGCGGAATGTACGCTTGCCAACATCCCCAATGGGAAGAGACACTTTAGAGCAATCCTGTTGGATTCATCCCATCCAGATCAAGAGGCGGAATGCGCATTTTGATGACCCCGCTCCTGACGGCCGCGACGGCTGCCGTTATCGCCATGGCAAGTATGGCTTCGCACGCGCAGGTTCCCGCGCCCCTTACTCAGCCGAAGACGCCCGTAGCAGCGCCGCCCGCGCAATCCCAGAACGCGGCTCCAGCGGTGGTGACCCCGCCAGGAACACACCCGCTGACCCAGGGCGATCTCGAAGCGTTTTTCGACGGAGTTTTTCCGCTGCAACTGGAGCGCAGCGATATTGCCGGGACGTCGGTGCTGGTGATGAAGGATGGCCAGGTGCTGTTTGAGAAGGGCTACGGCTTCTCGAATGTGAAGGAAAAGAAGCCGGTGGATCCGAATGCGACGATCTTCCGGCTGGCGTCGATCTCGAAGCTGTTCACGTGGGTGACCGTGATGCAGCTTGCCGAGCAGGGGAAGGTGGATATCGATGCGGATGTGAACCGGTACCTGGATTTTCAGATTCGGCCGGCGTTCAACAAGCCGGTGACGCTGCGCAACCTGATGACGCACACGGGGGGCTTTGAAGAGAAGATCACCAACATTATTGTTCTGGACGCGAAGAAGCAGCCGACTCTGCGCGATGACCTTCTTCACAATCAGCCGATGCGTCTGTTTCCTCCCGGCGAGGTGCCGGCGTATTCAAATTATGGCGTTGGGCTGGCCAGCTATATTGTGCAGCGCGTGAGCGGCGAGCCGTTTGAGCAGTATGTGCAGAACCACGTCTTTGGGCCGCTGAAGATGACGCACTCCTCGTTCCAGCAGCCGATCCAGAACCCGCTGACGGGATTTGTGTCGGAGGGGTACCGCGGCGATACGACGAAGAAGCCGGTGGGGTTCGAGATGCTGAACCCGGTGGGCGCGGGTGGACTTTCGTCCACGGCGTCGGATATGGGGCGGTTCGGCCAGGCGCTGCTGAATGGAGGCGAGCTGGATGGCGCGCGGATTCTGAAGCCGGAGACGCTGGCGCAGATGTGGACGCCGCAGTTCCGTGCGAACGAGCAGATGCCGCCGATCTGCATGGGCTTCTACCAGGACTGGCGCAACGGGCTGCGGTGGATTGGGCATGAAGGCGATCTGATTGCGTTCCACAGTTTGTTCTTTGTGGAGCCGGCGCAGAAGGTTGTGCTGTTTGTGAGCTACAACTCGGCGGGCGGCGGAGGCAGGCCGCGGCCGGAGCTGATTAATGCGTTCAGCGACCGGTACTTTCCGGACGCGCCGCCGTTGAACGTGATGAAGAACTGGCCTGCGGAGATGCGGGAGATTGCGGGAACGTATCAGAGCACGCGGCGGGCCGATTCGACGAAGCTGCGGTTGTCGCAGTTGGGCGGCCAGGCGACTGTGTCGGTGGACAAGGATGGCGTGCTGACCGTGAGCAGCTTCAAAGACCTGCGCGGGCATCCGGAGAAGTACAAGGCAGTGGGGAAGGATCTGTGGCAGTCGGAGGATCAGGAACGCATCTTCGCGATTCGCGACGGCAATGGCCGCGTGGTGCGGCTGGCGGTGAATTTCCCCGGCGTGCAACTTGAGCGCGTGCCCTGGTAACGAGTGGCAGATGTGGCTGATCCCGGCGATTCTCAGCAGCCTTGGCATCATGGTGCTGGTGGTGATGACGCTTCTGATTCGTGTTGGCCGGCGCATCTTTCTGCGCAAGCGGCCGAAGTGGCAGCCGCAACCGGGGACGATTTACCTGACGTTTGCGCCGAAGACCGCATCGATTTTGTGGCTGGTGCTGCTGGGGAGCGTGTGGGCGGTATTCGCCATTGGGGGCGATGACATGCTGCCGCCGACGCCGGATTGGTTCAAGTGGTTTGTGGTGTTGAACTGGGCGACGGGCGTGTGCCTGTTGCTGAGCCTGTTTGCGGTGCTGCGCGCAATCTTCATCTGGCGGCGCGGCGATGTGCGCAGAATTACAAAGGTAAAGTTCACGCTGGTGGGGGTGGCGTGCGCGCTGATCAGCTTGTGCGCGGTGTTCTATCACTTGATTGGGCCGGCGCGGAGAATCTAGCGGAAGAGATTTGTATAGTCCAGGCTGAAGAAGAAGGCTCCGGGTCCCTCTGCGCCTGCACGTGTGGGATTGCCGGCGTATCCCGCGGTGAAATTTGCGTTGACCAGGCTCAGCCTGACTCCGCCTCCGATCCCCAGCCGCGTCCCATGCTGCTCAGGCCACACCCGCGCCATGTCGAATGAGACTATCGGCGAAATGGAGTAGACATTGAGCTGGTAGAAGATGGAGTTCAAGACGTGCTTTGCCGGGTCCAGATCCTGATTTGCCCGGGCATCGGCATCGTTGCGAATGGTTTGGACGTTGAGGCCTGCCCAACCGGTATCGAGAAGGCGCAACTGTTCATCAAGGCTGCTCCGCCATTTCTGCACGGCCTCAGACGAAGCCTGATCATGGAGATTCGTCGCAGCAGCCGCAAGGTCGATCAAGGCTTTTTCTACCGATGGAACATTCGTGTGAATCAGCCGCGGAACGGAATTCAAACGGCCATTGGCAATGGATTTGGCTGCTTCCAGAGCGCCTCGCCAGTTCAGTTTGAAATCCTTCATCGCCTTCGCGCTCTGTAGAGGCGCCGGCAGTTTTGCGACATTTTCTTTCAGGATCTCCAGTTCGTTTTGAATCCCCACCACCAATCCGGGAGCGCTTTTGATGCGGGGATCCTTGCTGAAGTAGCTGTCGGAAAGCTCGCCGCGAGCTGTGTTCAATCCGCCGTCGAGAATACCGAGAAATTCTTTATCCAGAAAACCTTGGGGCATCAGAGATTTGCCCCACACGGCTTTCCCCAGCGTCCAATTCGTTGAATAGAATCGCGTGCCTCCCACGGCATCGACACCCGTGTCCAGCCCGAGTTGATTCTCCGCAATGCTGCGGATGAAGGGCTGCGCCTGCATGTCCCAGGTCTGTCCGGGGATAAAGGGCCCCTTCTGGTTGCCGCCGAGAAACCGCTCCACGCTTGGGATTTGCGACGATCCGCTGAATAACCCTGCGTTGAATTGTCCCTGAATGCTCAGGGGTCTGTGAACTGCTCCGATGAACTTCAGCCGATCATCTGCGGATTTTCCGCCGCTGCGCACGTATTCGGGTAGGGGGGAATACGTCCAGGCGAACCTTGCGTCGAAGACATGCTTTTCGAAGACGCCGGTGGATGAGGAAAACGGCATGCCGGCCTCGAATCCGTACGATCCGGCCGCAGTCAATTGCCCGTGCCGTATCTCCACCCCGGCCAGAAGTTTTGCTTCCCCATAGCTTGAGTTCAGTGAAAAGTGGGTGGCGTCCTGCACATGCCCGCCGCCGATCTCGCCGCCAAAGCGCAACGTGTAGGTGGAGCGCAGTTCCTTCGAAGCGTCGAAGAATTGAATTCCGAGAAGGGCCTTGGTCAGCCCGTCACTCCCGGCGCGAACATCGTAGTAATCATCGCCAAGCCGCCAACTCACTTTATCCAGATACTGACGTGCTGGATTGGCGGATCCGCTCAAGAGGATGCTGCCCGTCGTGCTGTTCGGGGACACCAGTGGCGTCGCCGAAAAGTGATCGAAGATACGCATCTTCAGGTCGCGGTCGATTGCCACTCCGCCGAAGGCGCGACGCGTGTGGTTGTAGCTCAGATTCGGTATCAAGCCGAGGAGCGTGTCGATGGCAAGGCTGCCGCCACTGCTGGCCGGCTTCTCGATAAACGATGCGGCGATCTCCGGGAGACGCCCCGGCGAGCGGGGAATCACCGCAGTGAGAACCCGGTAGTGGACATCGATGCTGTTGTTGGAACAGTGTTCAACTGCGCCCTGCACAGCGATCAGGCGTACGGATGTGAATTGGTCGGGAAGCAGCGCCTTGATGTAAGTCTTGATGTCTTCTGTTCCCTGGCTGTATTGCAAGGCATCGAAAGGCTGGCCTTCCTTGAGAGGAAGGCCAGCCTTGGCTTGTTTCAGCAGGAAGCGTACGGCCGGCACGAAATCGAAGGGCGATGTCACTTCGACGGCTGCGACCTTTGTGCCCTGGTACTTTGAAAGTTCGTCGGGGCAGGACGTATCGACCCGGGGCGCCTGATCCTGACACAAGCCAATCCCCGCGCAGAATGTCAACAGGGCGATCGCCGGAAGGCACTTCGTGAGCATGAGCTCCGCAGTCTACGAGCCCGAAGCGGCATTGCGCGCCGGGATCACTTGCGCGGCCTGGTCTTTCACATCCTGCTCGCTGGCATCGCCGGTCTGCACGTCGAGCCCGGTCTGTGCCGTGGTGTCGGCCTGCGAGCGCTGATCGTCGTTCAGCCCATTCGCGGCTGTGGCTGCTGCGGCAGGGACATCTTCATGATTGATATCGAGGTCGAACTTGACGATGCTGGTCTTCGTCCCATCGGCATTCTTCTGGTCGAGCTCGAAATGGATCTTCCATTCCACGGTGTCATCGGGATTACAGATCTTGTTCAGGTCGAAGATGATTTCGGTTTTGTCCGAGGGCGGATCGACTTGCAAATCAAAACTGATTGGTTCGCAGGGCATGGGGGCGGCCTCCATCTGTTTGTCGATGCGGGTGGGAGAGACAGAATGACGAAACCGAGCGTACCCCTGAATCTTCGCAAAGTCAAACCACATGCAGGATGGCGTCTGATTCGCATAACTGAGACTTTCGAGGCAGGTGATCCGGTGGTCAGGTGGAGCGGCGCCGTTTCGCGCTTCAATTACACTGGACCCTGTGAAGCCCTCAGACCTCGTCCAACCCAGCCGCAAGGAGTTCCTCGCCCTGGCGAAGGAACATACGCTTGTTCCCGTTTGCCGCACGCTGACTGCCGATCTGGAAACACCGGTGTCGGCGTTTTTGCGCGCGGCGTGGGCGGAGAAGGAGTGTTTTCTGCTGGAGTCGGTGGAGGGCGGCGAGCAGGTGGGCCGCTATACGTTCATCGGGCTCAATCCTTACAAGCGGATCGTCGCGCGTGGGCAGCAACTCGCCGTGACCGAAGGCAAAAAGACTACGCACATTGAAGGCGACGTGTTTGCGATTTTGCGCGACGCGCTGGGCGGACACAAGCCCGCGCGGTTGCGCGATTTGCCGCCGTTCACCGCGGGCGCGGTGGGGTACTTCGCGTACGATGCGGTGCGGCAGATTGAACGGCTGCCGGAGACGGCCGCGGATGAGTTGCAGATTCCCGATGCGTGTCTGCTGTTCTTCGATGAAGTGCTGGCGTTCGATCACGTGCGCAAGCAGATATGGCTGATTGTGACGGCCGATGTGACGCTGAACGCTCGCAGCGGATGCGTACGCGGATGCGGTGAAGCGGCTGAACCGGCTGGAGAAAAGGCTGAGCCAGCCGCTGCCGAAGTTGCGCTCCGGTCGAGTGGGAAAATCGGGGGCCGGCAAGCTGAAGGTGGAGAGCCGTACGCGCAAGCGGGATTTTCTTGCGGCGGTGGCGAAGACGAAGGAGTACATTGCTGCGGGCGATGCGTTCCAGGTGGTGCTGTCGCAGCGGTTCGACGTGGAGCCGGGCGTGGATACGTTCCAGGTGTATCGCGCATTGCGGAACGTGAACCCAAGCCCGTATATGTTCTTCCTGCGGTTTGCGACGGATGGTCCGCTGGGTGCGGCGCCGAAGAACGGCAAGAAGGTGGCGAAGGCGAGCAGGATCGAGGTGGCGGGATCGTCACCGGAGTTGCTGGTGCGCGTGCACCAGCGCAAGGTTGAGTACCGGCCGATCGCGGGGACGCGCCCGCGCGGTACAAGCGACAAGGAAGACCAGGCGCTGGCCGATGAGATGCTGCACGACGAGAAGGAGCGCGCCGAGCACGTGATGCTGGTCGACCTGGGGCGCAACGACGTGGGGCGCGTGAGCGAGTATGGTTCGGTGAACGTGGACCGGCTGATGTTCGTGGAGCGCTACAGCCACGTGATGCACATCGTGAGCAGCATCGAGGGCACGCTGCGCAAGGACCTCACCGCCGTCGATGCGCTGCGCGCGTGTTTCCCGGCGGGGACGCTATCGGGCGCGCCCAAGGTGCGGGCGATGGAGATTATCGAAGAGCTGGAGCCGGCGCGCCGCGGGACATATGGCGGCGCGGTGCTGTATGCGGACTTCTCCGGCAATCTCGATTCGTGCATTGCGATCCGGTCGCTGATGGTGAAAGACGGGAAGGGAAGCGTGCAGGCGGGGGCTGGGATTGTGGCGGATTCTGTGGCGGAGTCCGAGTATCAGGAGTCGATCAATAAAGCGCGGGCGGTGATCCGGGCGGTGGAGCGGGCGAGAGAGCTGTAGGCTCGGTTGGGTTCGTGGTTTCCCACCCTGTCGCCAGAAAAAAGGCGACAGGATGGGGCACGGTGAGTCTGAGGTGGAGCGAGCAGCCCCTGCTCCCTTTCCCTACTCTTCGGCTTTGCAGGCGTAGGGTTTGGTCAGGTCTTGCCTTGCTTCGTTTAATGCGCCCTGGGTGTTGTCGTTGGTCTGGACGGCGAGGCGGTACTCGTTGACGGCGCGATCGCGCTGGCCGGTGCAGTCGAAGATTTTGCCCAGCTCAATGTGGCTCCATACCTCGGTCCAGCGCGGCTCGCTGTCGCCCCGGAGCGCGTCTCGATAGGAGTTGACCGCGGCTTGAAAATTGCGCTGCTGGAAGAGCACTTCGCCGATGCGGTAGCTGGCGAGCGAGCTCTGCGGGTTGGCCTGGAGAGCTTTCTGATACTCGTTCAACGCGCTGACCAGGTCGCCCTGCGCGACGAGCTGCTGGCCTTTCAGGATGGCGATTCGTACTTGCAGGTCGGGCGAGGACTTGAGTACCCAGTCGCCGGGATCGATGGCGATGCGGCGGGGGCGGCCGAAGGTGTCGACTACATATTGCGAGTCCATGCCGACCACGTCGACCTTCTGGTCAACGGTTTTGCCGTCGGTTTCGACGCGCAACTGCACCGGCATCCGGAAGAGGTCGAGGTCCTGGTTGATCTCGCCGATGGTGCGGAAGCCCTTGTTGTTGCCGAGGCGGTAAACGGCGTACTTGTTGGTGAAGGTAGGCGCGCCGGTGCCGTCGACCCACTGCGAGAAGAACGGCGTGAGCGGTATCTGGCTTTGCGCCTCGGCCACTTTGGTGAGGTCAGCGGTGCGGATGCCCTGATCGGTGTACTGGCTCAGCACGCCTTTGAGCGTGGCGAGGAATGCCTTGTCGCCGACTTGCCAGCGCAGCATGTGGAAGATCATTGCGCCTTTTTCGAGGGTCTGCGACTGGAACTCGGGCGAGAAGGGGTTCTGGCGGCCGGAGGCCGAGAGCGGGGTGGTGTCATAGGCGAGCGCGCCGGCGGCCACGTCTTCGAGGGCGGCCTTCATGGCGTTCTTGCCGTTCTCTTCTTCCAGGTACATGAGCTCGCCGTAGCGGGCCATGCCGTTGGTGATCCAGGCATCGTTCAGGGTCTTGGGGCTGACTTCAGAACCCCACCACTGGTGGGAGATGGTGTTGGCGAGAAGGCGGATGCCGGACTTGTCGCCCACGCGCGAGCCCATGATGCCGGCGATCTCCGGCGCCCAGATGGCGGGGAGGGTGTCGTCGGGAATTTCAACGACGTTGAGGCGGCTGGTTTCAGGCGCGCCGAAACTGTCGGTGAAGAAGTCGAACTGCTTGTTGGCGGTCTGGGCGAGATCGTTGCCCGAAGCCTGATGGCTGATGGTGAGCCAGACCTTGATATTGCCGGGGCCGACACTCGGGGCGTCGACATAGCGGCCGGCGATCACGGTTCCCGGGAATCCGGGGCGCTTCCAGTTGAAGTCGTACTGGTCAGCCGGTTTGCCGTTGGCGAGTTTGGCGGGGTGCGACGGGCCGGTTGCGCCGCTGGAGAAGACGCGCATACCCTGCGGGACGCGGATGTGCAGCTCCATCATGTAGCGGTCGGTCATGTAGCCGGTGGTGGGGAACCAGCGGGAGGCGTAGAGCAGATAGGTGATGGGCTCCTGGATGGCGGCGAGCTTGAGGCCTTCGACCGGGCCGTCTTCATTGCCGGTGATGACGCCGTCGTACAGGAAGGTCCAGGTCTGCGGCTGCCCCTTCACGATGGGCGATCCCGGCGTCACGCGGATGGTGCCGTCGGCCGAGCGCTCGCCGGTGAGGACCTTGCCCAGGCCATCGGTAATCTTTGAGACTTTGAGCGCGGGGTGAAAGCCGAAGCTGACGATCTCAGCATTCTCCGGCGCCGTAAAGGCGACGGTGGCGCGCGCCTGCAGGTGGTGGGTCTGGGTGTCGATCTCGGCGTCGATGTTGTAAGCCGTGATTTCGAGCTGACTGCGTTCGGAGCGCTGAGCGTGTGCGGGAAGGCTCAGCGTAAGACCCGCGGCAATCAATCCAAGTGCTGTAGTAAACCGCCGAAACGTACTCGAAATATTCATCATTGTCTCTCGTACTCGCGTTGGCCTGCGGCCACCCATTCTAACCTCTATCGAGCCTGGAAGGGATATCCTTCCCTGAGCCCCCGAGCAGCTCGAGGGTAATCTTGGCGACCCGGGCAATGCCACCACCTGCGGTGGGGCCAACTACGCCTTCGGCGCCTGCGCTTGGAGCCTGCAGCATCCCGCGAAGTTCCGCGAGTTCCTTCATCATGGACTGTCGAGGGGTGCCGTCGGGTAGCAACGGCAACAATGCACTGACGATATTGGATGCGGTGAAGTCGTTCTGAATCAACTCTGGAATGACGCGTTTTTGGGCGATCAGGTTGACCATGGCGACATGAGGAACGCTGACGACGCGTTTTGCGATTGCGTAGGTGAGGGGCGAAACGCGGTAGACGACGACGAAGGGGTTGCCGATGAGGGCGGCTTCGACGGTGGCGGTGCCGGAGGCGACGATGGAGGCGCGGGCGTGGTGAAGGGCTGGTCTGGCCTCGTCGACCAGTGTGACCGGAAGGCCGATGGCGCGGTCGTGGAGGAATTGGCGGACCCATGCGCGTTTTTCAGCGGTCAGCGTGGGGGCGAGCGGGAGCAGGAATTGATACTGGCCGGGCTGGTCGCGGACGTGAAGCTCGTCGGCGGCTGCGAGCATTTCGGGGAGGTTGTCGCGGATCTCCTTCGCGCGGCTGCCGGGGAGGAGGCCGATCCAGCACTTGGCGGGGTCGAGGCTGTGCCGGCGGGCGAATTCGTCGCGGGAGATGGTGGGCGGCGCCAGTTCGGCGAGCGGATGGCCGACAAACTCGGCGTTCACACCCTGCTCGCGATAGAAGGGCTCCTCGAAGGGGAAGATGACCAGCATGCGGTCGACGTATTTCTGGACGAGCTTGATGCGGTGTTTCTTCCATGCCCAGAGCTGCGGGCTGACGAAGAAGATGACGGGGATGCCGAGCCTGTGCAGTTCTTCGGCGAGCTTGAAGTGGATGTCGGGGAAGTCGATGAGGATCGCTACGCTCGGGCGGCGGTCGCGGATGGCCTGCTTGAGGCGGCGGAATTCGCGGTAGATGCGGGGCAGGTGGCGGACCACTTCGGTGATGCCCATGACCGCCATGTCTTCCGCGCGGACGACGCTGTCGAGGCCGGCGGCGACCATGCGGGGGCCGCCCATGCCCCAGAAGAGGGCTTCGCGGTTCTGAGCGGCGAGCTGGCGGCGGAGCTCTTCGATCAGCAGAGCGCCGTAGGCTTCGCCGCTGGCTTCGCCTGCCGAGATGAAGATGCCGGGGGTATCCATTATTGTGCTGGTCCGATGATACCGATTTCGACCGCGCTCACGGAGTGATGGGCTAAACCAGTTGGAAACTGCTCAGGCGCGCGGCCTTGCGGTCAAACGTCAACGTGGATGCGCAGCCGGCCCAAGTCCCAAGTGCTCCAATCAGAGCGTCTGAGAAACCGGCGGACTCCGCTTGAACGGCGATCAGCGCGGCGTACACCTGGACTTCATTCTGTACAACCAGATGAAGACGCCTGCAGGAGAGTCCTGAGGACGTTTGCGATTTCACTGGCGAGAGGCCGTACGACCGCTCCAGCACCCAGATGGTTTCTGCCAGCGCGACGAGCGAGACAAAACCGGGCGACGACTCGGTCAGTCCTTCGATGATGTGATTGGCGCGAGGGGACTGGATCGGATCGTCCTGGGCAAAGTAGCGCACGAGGATGTTCGTATCGAGCCCGATCACCGGGAACCGCCGCCTTTCGCTCGCCCAACAGCGCCTGAAGCGATCGAAGAGTCCATCTCTTCAATCGAAACGGGACCGCTTTTCCGCGGGCGAACGATGCCTTTCAGGGCGGTCGCCGGAAGTTTTGGCAGGATCACAACGGTTCCATCCGGATTGATGAAGAACTTGATCCGGTCGCCCGGGCCGACCCGAAGTGGTCCCGGATCGCCTTGGGGATCGTCGCCTGGCCTTTGATGCTGAGCGCTGACTCCATACCGCATCTCCATCTTTACATTTTAGCATATGTAATACTTCTTGCTGCGAGTCGGAGCTCGTCAGACCGTAGTAACATCGTCACCACCAAGTTCCCTCCGTATCGACCCGCGACCTATAGAGACCATGAAGCGCACCATTCTCATCTGCGGCCTGCTTGGCGGACTGCTCATCGCGCTGCTGCGCTGGTCGGAGTACCAGTTTCTGGTGATCGACCACTCGGTGGAGATCTATGCGGCGCTGGTGGCGGCGGTGTTTGCGGGGCTGGGATCTGGCTGGGGATCCGGCTTGACGCGGCCGCGGGTGGGGGTGGGGGTCGAGCCGGTCCGGCTGCGGCTGCTGTCAGCGGTCCGTTTGTTCGCCGATGACAAGAAGCGGGACGATCTGGGGATCACGCGGCGCGAGATGGAGATTCTGGAGCTCGTGGCACAGGGGCATGAGCAACCGCGAGATCGCGGAGAAGCTCTTCGTGAGCGAGAACACGGTGAAGACGCATTGCAGCCGGGCGTTCGACAAGCTGGGAGCGCGGCGAAGGACCGAGGCCGTGCAGATGGGGAAGAAGTTGGGCCTGCTGCCGTGAGACAAGGGATCAGGGATAAAGGACCGGGACAGGGGAACAGTGGAGCTCGAGAGTCACGCGGTGTTCGTGGCGGGTCATGCGAAAGGTATGATTTATTCTGGCGGAAACCGCAAAATCACCCGAAAGCATGACGACAGCGGGGGCCGCGTCGGGCTATGGTGAGGGCACATGGCGGGGCGACAGAGGCTTGCCGTCTCAGGAGGACAGATGAAAAAGACGATTCTCACCTTCGGGTTGATCTCCGGCGCGGTGATCTCGGGGCTGATGAGCTCTCGCCATGGTGTTCTCAGACCAGATCGGCTTCGACCGCAGCATGGTTGTCGGCTATACCAGCCATGGTGCTGTCGTTCCTGCTGGTGTTTTTCGGGGTGCGCGCCTATCGCGACAACGAGGGGCAGGGGTACATCAGCTTTGGGCGGGCGTTCGGCCTGGGCATGTGCATCGTCGCTCATCAGTTGCGTCTGCTATGTGGCGACGTGGGAGATTCTCTACCACTTCTTCATGCCCGATTTCTTCGACAAGTACAGCGCTCACGTGCTGGAGAAGGCGCGGGCGGCGGGAGCGAGCGCCGCAGCGCTGGCGGCCAAGGCGAGCGAGATGCGGCAGGCGAAGGCGATGTATGCCAATCCGTTTATCAACGCCGCGATGACGTTTATCGAGCCGTTTCCGGTGGGACTGCTGATCACGCTGATCTCGGCGACGGTTTTGCGGAAGAAGGCGAAGACGCAGGCGGGGCGGTAGCTGTATCGAGCTGAGGCTATCCCGCGGCTCGGATAGAAGCTCGGGTGGGGACACCCGCCTCGCAGCCGTTCCCTGCGGGGATGACCAGCGATGACAGGACATCTACCTGTTACCTTTCCCGCCGAGTTTTCGAGTGACACGTTCGATGCCATGCCGGTATCGACGGTCGCGGGCAGGTGGGAGCAGAAGCCGATGCCGACGTAGAACGGGCCGTCGAAGTGCATGGTGATGGGCGGGCCGAACTGGTGCATCGGCTCGCCGGTCATGCTGAGGAAGATGGCGATCTGGTCGCCGTGCTTTTCAATGCCGATGCGTTTGGGGAGCACGTTGGTGAGCTGGCCGCCGAAGCGGTAGGACATGTCCTTCATCTGCGCGCCGTTGTCGGCGCGCCAGGCGAGATGAGTCATCCCGGTGCCGTGCTCGCCGACCATGGCTTCTTTGGCGTCGTCGTCGAGGCTCTGGCGGATGACGAGGACGACTTTGCGGTCGTCGTACCCGTCCTTATTCGGGAAACGACGCGTCGGCGGCGAGAGAGATGTCGCCCGACATTTTCTTCCACAGGAAACGGAACTCGTCGCGCTGGTACCAGATGTTGTAGCCGGCGGAACGGATGGTGTACTGCTTCGTCGCGGGATCGAAAGTGGCGTCGCCGGGAACGAGCGGGCCGCCGATGTCGGACTGATTCTCGAAGATGCCGATGGGCTTGTCGAAGGTAACGGTGGGGCGATGGAAGTCGGCGGGCGGCGGCACCTGCTGATGCGTGGACGAGCCGGGTTGCGCCCAGTCCGGCACCTGCGGTGCGGCCGACTGCGCCTGTGCGCATGCGAACGCTGTGAGGCCGAAAAGTATGAGGGCGAGGGGGATCTTCAGAGAGCGGCGAGTCTGCATATTTTTCATACGCAAGGAACTGTAGCAGATGGGCATCCCTCCCAGGTCCCCAAAGGCGAGGGACCCTTCGACTACGCTCAGGGCAGGCTCTGAGGCACCCGCACGGGAGGTTGGAGCCGGGGACAGATTCCTTTGCCTAAGCTGCATCCAAGCCAAAGGATCGCCCCAGCGGGCGCTCCAGAGGAGAGAAATAATCTATGGCTGAACAGAAGAAGTGCGCCCACTCCGCGTGTTCCTGTATGACCGACCAGAAGTACTGCAGCCCCTATTGCGAATCGCGCAAGGATACCGCCGAGATCGCCTGTGAATGCGGTCACCCTGGCTGCAAGGGAGACATCGCGAAGTAATTGGCCAGTCCGGGGATTGCGCGGCCGCTTCAGGCCGCGCACTCGCCTCGAATCAGCTCTCCCGGCGCGATCTCACCGAACGCGCCAATTCTTCCAGTAGCTTGTGAGTTTCTGTCCAGTCGATGCAGGCGTCGGTGATGCTCTGGCCGTAGATGAGCGGCTTGCCGGCGATCGAGTTTCTGCGCGCCGGCGACGAGATTGCTCTCGATCATGACGCCCATGATGTTGCGTCGCCTGCTGGCGATCTGGCGCGGCGACGTCGTGGCAGACGATGGCCTGGCGGCGGTAGTCCTTGTTGGCTGTTGGCGTGGCTGCAGTCGATCATGATGCGCGGGTCGAGGCCGGCCTTCTCCATCTTGGCCGCGGTCTCGGCCACGGCTTCGGCGGTGTAGTTGACGATGCTTGCGGCCGCCGCGCAGGATGATGTGGCAGTCGGGATTGCCGGCGGTGACGAAGATGGCCGACTGGCCGTGCTTGGTGTGGCCGAGGAACGTGTGCGGGTGCGCGGCCGAGAGCATGGCGTCGATGGCGATATCTGCACGTTGCCGGAGGTGCCGTTCTTGAAGCCGACCGGGCAGGAGAGGCCGGAGACGAGTTGGCGGTGCACCTGGCTCTCGGTGGTGCGCGCGCCGATGGCGCCCCAGCTGACCAGGCCGGCGATGTACTGCGGCGAGATCATGTCGAGGAATTCGGTGCCGGCGGGGACGCCCATCTCGGCGAGGTCGAGCAGCAGGTGGCGCGCGAGGCGCAGGCCGTCGTTGATCTTGAAGGACTGGTCGAGGTGCGGATCGTTGATGAGGCCCTTCCAGCCGATGGTGGTGCGCGGCTTCTCGAAGTAGACGCGCATGACGATGCAGCAGGTCATTCGGAGAACTCGGCGATGGCGCTCTTGCAGCAGGCGCGGCGTATTCGCGGGCGGCCTTGATGTCGTGGATGGAGCAGGGGCCGACGACGACGAGCAGGCGGTCGTCGCGGCCGTTGCAGGATGTCGATGATCTCGGAGCGCGCGTTGAAGATGGTCTCGGACGCAGTCTCGGTGACGGGACGCTCTTCTTCGAGGAAGACCGGCGGCAGGACGACCTTCGTCCACTGGATACGGATGTCATCAGTCGTATGGAACATGATCTGTATCTAGTATCCAATATCGGAGAGAGCCAAGCCGTCAGCCCTCAGTCCTCAGCTTTGACCCTGCGCGCGAGGTCAGGCCTCGACTGACGTCAGAAGACGGTCCGGGTTTGGCTGATGGCTGGCAGTTACGGCGCGTAGCGTTGCTCGCCGGCTTCGATGGCCACCGGCAAGCGGTTCTGCTCGGGCGGAAGCGGGCAGGTGGCGTAGGGTGTGTAGGCGCAGGGCGGATTGTAGAGCTGGTTGAAATCGATCACCAGCGTGCCGGGATTGCTCAGGCCGTGGTCAGGGAAGTTGGTGCGCAGAAACCGTCCGGCCTGATAGGTGGTGGTCTGGCTGGTCGCGTCGCGGAGGATGAAGAACAGCGCGGTGTCATCCGGGGATTCGAGCACCGGCTCCAGGCGCAAGGTTTTGCCTTCCAGCGTGAATTCGGCCACGCCCGGAGCAGGCAGATTGAGCGTGGTGCCGATCACGGTGGGGATCTTGAGAATGTGCGGCGGGTTCGAGGGAATCCACTTGGCTTCGACCGTGTAGTGCAGGTCGGGCGCATACCAGTGCAATCCGTGGAAGCCGGTGCGCGTGGGAGCGTTGGCGTCCTTGATGCGCAGGGCGTAGCGGTCGCCGCGCGGCAGCACCACCATGGTGAGGCTATGCCAGGTCAGGGTGGAGGGACGGCGGTCGTCGGCGCTGAGCGGTCCTTCGCGCGCGGGACCGCCGTCGAGCTTCAGGTCGGCCGGGAATCCGTCATGCGGAGCGAGAAGCTGGACGGTTTTGCCCGATACGGTGAGGAGCCCCACGTGGTCGGGGGCATTGGCGATGCGAACGCTGTTGTCCGCGGCCGCGCCGATGGTGTTCACGCCCGCCTTTGAGCCAGTCGAGCGCCACAAGGGTGAGCCAGCCGTCTCCGGCAGAGAGCTCATGCTCGCGCTGCGCGCGCCACGTTTCCAGTTGCTTGCGCCAGCCAGCCTCAGCGTCGGCCCGCGATGTTGATGCAGGGGGAGCCGAAGCAGCCTGGGCCGATGCGTAGATGGGGGCGGTCAACGCGAGCGCGGGCAGCAAAACGGCCGTGTACAGCCTGGGCAAAGGTAGCCTCCACATAGTGTCAGGTTAGCTCTATTATCTGCTGTGCGCATGGAGGTGCGGGTTACGGAAGCGATACCGTCAGGACACGCGGAAGGCGTGCCGGGCGCTGCTGCGTCGCGTGCGGAAGATCCGCGACTTCCTTAGCCACCAGAAGGCGATGGACAGCAGCAGCCAGGCAAGCGTGGCCAGCGCGAAGACGGCGATGGGGGCGAGGCGGGGCAGGAGGCAGCCAGCACAGCAGGGCGAATCCCGCCAGGCCGATGCAGCCGATGGAGGCGCCGGCGGCGTCGATTCCGGCAACCGTGCGGGCGCGCATCGTGCCGTCCATTCCGGCGCGGGCTTTGTGGGCGCGTTCGTGGCTTTCCACCAGGCTGGCGCTGGCGGGAAAGATGGCGGGAAAGGCCAGAAACAGCCCGCCGACCTCGCGGCCAAACCACTTCGACATTAGCCCGGCAAACACGCAGACGGCCCCGCCGAAGAGGAAGCGGAGAATCCACTCATGGGCCTTGATGCCCTTGATGGACTCGAATCTGCATTGAATCATCATGGCCGATCCACCAGATAGAGGAGTCCGAGGGATACACCGAGCCATACCGGCAACAGGGCGGCGGTTGCGGTGAGGGCGCGAACCTTCTTGTGCATCAGCAGCCAACTGCACGCGCCGGCGTAGCAGAAGAACCCCATGGCGCCGAAGACCATGGTGCGGGATTCCGCAGCCGCATAGTTTACGCCGTGGCGGGCGATGGTGATGCCGATGGTGGCGAGAGCTATGGAGGGAGCGGCGCTGAACAGGCCGGCGAAGCTCTTGGGCCGAAGCATTTCGGCCAGCACGGCGAAGAAGGAGACGACCACGCCGCCGATGATGAACCGCAGAACGAATTCGCCCATTCGACTAGCCTCGCGCGCTTGACAAGGGGATCCTCAGGCCGCCTTTCTGGCCTTCCTGATCAGATGCCGCGCTTCGCTGATGTCCTTGCAGCCCAGCAGCTTGTATTGCTTGCCTTCGAGCCTGTGGTAGTTGACGAAGAACTCCTGGAGTTCTCTCATCCACTTGCGGGGCAGATCGGAGACCTTCCTGATCCCGGCGTAGAAGTGATTGACCTCCGCCACGGCGAGCAGCCGATCGTTGCGGTTCCTCTTTCGGCCGTCGATCTGCTCGCCCTCGATGACGCCGATGAGGCGCGCGCGGACGACCACGCCGGGAAACGCCGGTTCGTCCATCAAGAGCAGCACATCGAGCGGGTCGCCGTCGGGAGCGAGGGTTTGAGGCAGGAAGCCGAAGTCATAGGGGAAGACCATGCCGGCGGGCAGCACCTTTTTGAGCATGAAAATCTTCTGCGCGGGGTCGTAAGAGAACTTGTTGCGGCTCCCCTTGGGGGTCTCGACGATGACCTGCAGCAACCCTTCGTCCTTCTCGATGGGCTTGAGCTGAAGGGGATTAGCCAGGCCCTTACCGCCATTTTTCGCCACCCTGCATTCCTCCGTTCACAAAGAATTCACAGATGGATAGAGCGGCGGGAGGGTGTTCCGGTTGCTTTGGGGGGCGAGTAAGTGCAAGTCCAGCAAGAGGAAACCGGCACTCGGCAGCGGTCACCACGCGGCGGTGGTGCAGGCGGGTAGATTGAGGGCGGCGCCGAAGGTTGAGTGAGTTGTTGTTACATCTTGACAGTCAAATTCGCGCATCCTTACACTTTAAACAGGAGTGTTCTCTCCATTCCGCTGCTTCGGTCGCACTGAACGGGTCAGGCCCGGCAGCGATTGCGAGAGTAGCCTGCTCGGCGAGGAGCCTGGATTTATGTCGGAGATGCGCATCAGCCCGCGGGAGCGGCTGGTGCTTACGGCCATCATTGAGCTGTATATCGCGACCGGGGAGCCGGTGGCCTCGCAGGCGGTGGCGCAGACGTTCGCCAATCGCGACGGACTGAGCTCGGCCACGATTCGCAACGTGATGGCGCAACTGGCGCGAGTCGAGTCTGCTGGAGCAGCCGCATACCTCCGCAGGCCGGGTGCCGACGGCCGCAGCGTTCCGCTACTACGTCGAACAGATCGTGCACCCGGGCCGGATGCTGGCCGGCATGCCGGCAGGTCCGGTCGCTGAATCCATTCAGCGAGGAGCGCCGTGAGCAGATTGAAGACAGCTTCAGCGGCGTGACCAGCACGCATGAGTATCTGGAGCGTACTTCGCAGGTGCTGGCGCTGTTGTCGAGCGGGCTGGGCGTGGCGCTGGCCAGCTCGACGGGGACGCAGATTCTTGAGCACATTCACTTTTCGCGGCTTGCCCAGAACCGGGTTCTGGCCGTGGTGGTTACGCAATCCGGCGTGGTGCAGGACAGGGTGCTGGCGCATCGACCGCGATCTCTCGCACGTGGAACTGGAGACGGCGGGCCGGTATCTGAACGAGAACTTCCGGGGCTGGCCGGTCGAGCGGATCCGGGCAGAGATTGCGAGGCGGGTCGAGGTGGAACGCGAGGCCTATCACCAGCTTCTGGCCTCCGTTGAGGAGCTTTGCCGCAAGGGAGCGCTGGCTGGGGATTCGGGGACTACGTTGTATGTCGATGGCATGGCGAACCTTATCGGCGCGGAACTGGACCGGGATCGGCTGCGGCAGATGCTGGTTGCGCTCGAAGCCAAGCAGCGGCTGGTGGAGCTGCTGAACGCGTACGTGGACGGACGCCAGCAGGAGGTCCGGGTGGTCGTAGGGTTGGAACAGGCTTCGCCGGCCATGCAGGACCTGGTGCTGATCGGATCGCCGGCCAGGCTGGGAAATTCGAACCTGGGCACGGTAGCCGTGATTGCACCCACGCGCATGCAGTATCAGGAGATGATCCACGCTGTGCGATATATTGCGCAGCTTTCGGAGCGGATTCTGGAAGGTCCGGCCGATTGAGCAGAATGAACCGCTGCCGGCGACCAACGCCACGGGTCGCACATCTAAATAACACGGCGGAAAAACTAGAATCGAGATAAGTGACTTATGTTGCGGAGATTCCGGAGAGGTATGCCAACACAGGAAACAGAGATGAATGAGATAGAGAAGAACGACATTGGTTCAGCACAGGGCGAGGAAAGCGCCGCAAACGATGCAGCCGCGGCTGAGACCGGCACTGTGCCGGATGCAGGCAGCGAAGCCACGGCGGGTCCGCAGGCCGTCGAGAGTGCTGTTGAGGAAAGCGTGCCGCGTGCGCAGTACGACCAGTTGAAGACGGAGCGCGACCAGCTTCTGGATCGCCTGGCCCGCATGCAGGCCGAGTTTGAAAACGCGCGCAAGCGGGCGGAACGCGAAAAGGCGGAGTATCGCGATTATGCCGCGGGCAGCGTGGTGGAGCAGTTTCTGCCTGTGCTCGATAACTTCGAGCTGGCGCTGAAGGCGACCGGTATCGACCGAACAATTGCGTTCCGGTGTGGAGTTGATCGTGAAGCAGATGGAAGAGATTCTGCGGCAGATGAACGTGACGCCGGTGCCGGCGGTGGGCGAGGAGTTCAACCCGCATCATCACGAGGCGCTGGGCTCGGTGGAGCGCGCTTGACCTGCCCGATCAACATGTTGCCGAAGAGATTCGCCGCGGGTACAAGATCCGCGAGAAGCTGTTGCGTCCTGCGATGGTGCGCGTCGTTTCCAATCCAAAACAGACGGTAGAATAAAGTGACTGTGAGCAAAGCCGACTACTATGAGGTGCTGGGTGTCAGCCGCAACGCCAGCGACCAGGAACTGAAGAGCGCCTATCGCAAGCAGGCGCTCAAGTTTCACCCTGACCGCAATCCGGGTGATCACGCGGCCGAAGAAAAATTCAAGGAAGCCAGCGAGGCTTACCAGGTTCTCTGCGACCCGGACAAGCGCGCCGCGTATGACCGCTTCGGCCATGCCGGCGTGGGCGCGGCGGGCGCGGGCGGGTTCAGCGGCGTTTTCAGGAGGCGTCGATATCGGCGACATCTTCGGCGACCTGTTCGGCGAAATGTTCAACATGGGCGGCGGCGGATCCGGACGGGCATCGCGCCAGCAGCGCGGCGACGACCTTCGCTTCGACCTGTGCCATTGAATTTGAAGACGCGATCTTCGGCAAGGAAACCGAAGTCAAGATTCGCCGGCTGGAGAGCGTGCCCCACGTGCCACGGGCGCGGCAGCGCTTCAGGCCGCGGGCCCAGCGTTTGCGGCCACTGCCAGGGACGCGGACAGATCCGCTATCAGCAGGGATTCTTCAGCGTGGCGCGCACGTGTTCGGCGTGCGGTGGAACCGGCTCCATCATCGGCGACCCTGCCAGACCTGCCGCGGCGAGACGCGCGTCAGCAAGGAACTGAAGCTGAACGTGAAGGTGCCGCCGGGCGTGGAAGACGGCACGCGCATCCGCTACTGCGGGCGAAGGCGACGCCGGCCGCTCGAATGGTCCGCGGGGCGATCTGTACGTTGTGCTGTCGATCCAGCCGCACGATTTCTTCGAGCGCGACGGTCACGACCTGCGCTGCGTGGTGCCGATCAGCTTTCCGCAGGCGGCGCTGGGCGCGGAGATCGAGATTCAGGGCATCGACGGCCCGGTCACGATCAAGATTCCCGAAGGCACGCAGAGCGGCAAGGAACTGCGCATCCGCGGGCGCGGCGTGCCGGTGCTGCATCGGAAAGGGACACGGCGACCTAGTGGTCAAGGTGCTTGTGCAGGTGCCGCGCAAGCTCTCGCGGCAGCAGCGTGAGTTGGTCAACAAGCTGTCGGAGTTGCTGAGCGTTGAAAACAAGCCGACATCGCCTTCCCTGCTGGAGAAGATGAAGGATTTGTTCAATTAGAGAAACAGCGAGGATAAGCGAAAGCCCTGCCGGCGATACAGCGGCAGGGCTTTTGTTTTGTGGGTGTGCTGAAAACTAAGTTGCGAGGAACATCACGACGCCCACGGCAAGCCCGATCAGCAGGCTCATGCGGTCGGTGATTGCGAATACCACCGGGTCCTCGTCGAGTTCGCCGCGCGATGCCAGAAGCCACACGCGGTTGAGCCACAGCAGCATCAGCGGGGCAACCAGCCAGAGGTAGCCGGGGTTCTTGTACAGCTTGATCACGTCGCGGCCGCTGATGTATATGGCGAAGATCACGACGGCGGCATAGGCGCTGGAGGTGCCGAAGGTCCGCAACTGCTCCATGTCGTGGAGAAAGTATCCGCGCCCGTTGCTGGGCTGCATGGAATTGGCGCGAAGATTTTCGAGCTCCGCGAAGCGCTTGACGATGCCGAGCGAGAGAAACAGGAAGACCGAGAAGCCGGCGAGCCAGTGCGAAATAGGCGTTGCGGTGGCGGCGCTCCCGGCCAGCAGGCGCAGCGTGTAAAGCCCCGAGAGAATCAGCACATCCACAAGCGGAATGCGCTTGAGCCAGGCGGTGTACGCAAACGTGGTGGCCAGATAAAGCAGCAGCCAGAGACGAGAATTCCGGCGCGATGAATCGGGTGCCGAGTGCGGCCAGGGCCAGAAACGCGAATACGATGACGAAGCCCTGCACCGGGGACAAATCGCCGGAAGCAAAGGGACGCATCCGTTTGCGGCCGTGGCGGCGGTCGGCTTCGATATCGAGCAGGTCGTTAATGATGTAGGTCGCTGAGGCGGCCAGGCTGAAGCTGCAGAACGCCAGGAACGCGGTGAGCAACTGGCGCGGCCGCAGATCGTGCGCCAGCAGAAGCGGAAAAAAGATCAGTGTGTTCTTGGCCCACTGATGAACGCGGATGGCTTTGACGAACGAGCGAAAAGGATGGGCGCGCTGTTCGAAGGTGCGTGCCGCCCGCACGGACTTGGCGCGCAGCTTCCAGCGCAGGCGCAGGCTGGGAGTCGCAACCATGGGCTCGGCGGAGTGCGCCAGCAGCGGCAGATCGGGGGTGTCGTTGCCAATGTAGTCGAAAGCGCCGCCGGGCAACTGGCTGCGCAGGCGATCAAGCTTGTTTTTGCCGGTGAGGTTGGTTGTGCCGTCGCTGCCCAGAACGCCCGTGAAGATGCCGAGATGATCGGCCACGCGCTGGGCAAGGCGAACATCGGCGCCGGTGGCGAGATAGATCTCGCGGCCTTTGGCGCGCTCCGCCTGAAGGTAGTGCAGCAGTTCGTGGTTGTAAGGCAGGTGGGCGACGTCGAGTGTGACCGAGTCCGTGACGAACGCCTTGAAGGCTGCCTTGCCTTTTAGAACCTGAGCGGGAAGATGCAGGGCCTGCGATGGATTGGAACGCAGAAGAACCAGAAGGGAATCGATCAGAGTGTCGGACTTGACCAGCGTTCCATCCAGGTCGACGCATAGAGGAGTGAGCGTCGTCACGGGCGCAGCGGTATAACCGAGTGTCGGTGGCATTCATTCCTCCTTCCAACAATTCTCCGCAGCGGGCACGCGCTCTATGTGGCGCTTGAGCCGTTCTGAGAAACTGCACGAAACCGCGCCAGGCGTGTCAATTCACGCCGGCTACGGAATCGTCCTCAGGTTCTGCGCAGAAACCCTGTTCGGACAAAGTACTTGAGGGTCTCTTTCAGTATACAAGCGGTGTTAAACACCTGATAAAGCACGAGGTCTGTCATTCCATCCGGCTCCGTGCGCAATCGGCGCGTTGCATCTGCTGTAGGAGCAGACACAGAATGGCCGTCTTTGTTTCGTGCGTGGGCGGAAGAGCTGAATTGTCAATGTTTTATCTCGACCCGGCAAGGTGATCCGGGTCAGGGTAAGATGATGAGACCGGCTTCCGCTATGGGGAATCAGCCGTCAAAATACAGGGGAGAGGGCGCACCTCTCCGGCCTCCCGTTGCACCCTGAAGGGATCGACTCTGCCCCAACATTTACAACCGGCCCAGGGAACTCAGAGACCATGACAACAGGGTTTATCAATCGGATCGCCACGGCAGTTCCGCCGCACGATGTGCACCGCGCCTTTGTGGACTTTGCCCAAACCATGCTGCCGGAAGGCACGATGCGAAACCTGTTCAAGCGCATGGTGCGGCTCTCGGCCATCGAGCATCGCTATTCCTTCGTCGAGCCGGTCAAGAGCGACGGCGAGGTGTGGCGCGATGCCGAGGAGATTTACGTTCCTGGCAGCTTTCCCTCGACGGCGCGGCGGATGCAGGTCTTCGAGAAGTTTGCGCCGAAACTAGCGGGTTGCGCTCTGAACCGCCTTGGCGTGACTGAAGAGGAACGGCGGAGCATCTCGCATGTGGTGGTCACTTCGTGCACCGGGCTCTATGCGCCTGGACTCGACTTCGACATCGTGCGCCATCTGGGGCTCAACCCGTCGGTCGAGCGCACCATGATCGGGTTCATGGGCTGCTACGCCGCGGTGAACGCGCTCAAGTCTGCCAACTACATTGTGCGCGCGCAGCCTGACGCCAAGGTGCTGGTGCTCAATCTCGAACTCTGTTCGCTGCATTTTCAGGAGACCCCCGAACTCGAGCAGGTCTTGTCGTTCCTTCTTTTCGCGGATGGCTGTTCCGCATCCCTCGTGAGCGCTGAACCGAAGGGGCTGGCGATGGACAGTTTTCTAGCCGTCGGACTGCCCGACAGCAGTCGCCTGATCACGTGGCGCATCGGCGACGGCGGGTTCGACATGCATCTCTCCGGACAGGTGCCGGGGGAGATCAAGCGGGCGATGAAAGATGTTGGATGCAAGATGACGCGCGGCCGCGATCTGCAGTCGATTGATCTGTGGGCTGTGCATCCGGGCGGCCGCACCATTCTTGATGCCGTCGAGCAGGGCCTCGAGTTGCCGCCCGACTCGCTGCGGTTCTCGCGGGATATTCTGTCGCGCTACGGGAATATGTCTTCTGCGACTGTGATGTTTGTGTTGCAGAAGGTGATGGCGGAGGCGCAATCGGGCCAGCAGGGATGCGCCATGTCGTTTGGGCCGGGAGTGACTGCGGAGACGATGCTGTTTCATGTCGCCTAAACCGGACTTTGCACATCGGGCCGATCTCGTTGACTTTCCGGAATTGATGGATCAGCCGTGCGGCCGGGACGAGATGCGGGCCTGCCTGCGCGACCTGGCGTGGGTCAACCGATGGCTCATGGCGTATCGGCCGACGCTCAACTGGCTCGAAAGCCTGAATCCGCGCGGGCGTGGGACGATTCGCATTCTCGACGTGGGATGCGGGTACGGCGATACGCTGCGGCGCGTGGAGCAATGGGCCAGAGAGCGTGGGATTGCGGTGGAACTGGCCGGCCTCGATTTGAATCCCGACATCACGGCAATCGCGGCTGAAGCGACTCCGATGGGAAGCGGCATTCGGTGGATCACCGGCGACGTGTTCGATCATCCGATGGATGAGCGTGTGGATGTGGTAATCAGCTCACTGTTCACGCATCATCTGACCGATGCGGATGCGGCGCGCTTTCTGCGATGGATGGAGGATCATGCGGCGGTTGGCTGGTTCGTGAACGATCTGTCGCGCGCGCCGATTCCCTATCATCTCTTCCGCTGGTTTGCGCGCCTGATGCGCCTGCATCCGTTTGTGCAGCATGACGGCCCAGTATCGATCGCGCGCGCGTTTCGGCCGGAGGACTGGCGCAATTTATGCGCAGCCGCGGGGCTCAGGGAAAGCGAATATCGGTTGTTGTCGTATAAACCGGCGCGCCTGTGTGTGAGTCGAACGAAGTGACGACGGTTCGGATTAGGAAGGGAATTGGTGGAGCTGAGCGGGATCGAACCGCTGGCCTCCTCGTTGCGAACGAGGCGCTCTCCCAGCTGAGCTACAGCCCCACGGGTGACTTCTCTATCTTACCAGCCGAATTGGATTTGGCAAAGGCCGCGGGACCTGCGCGGGCCCTCTGATTTTCCCCGGTTAGCGGAGCGCCGAGGCGTGTCCCTCGTCCCATAGGAATGCATGGTCGCCGGGCTGATTCTGATCGCTCTTCCTGTCCTTGCCCCAGGTCCAGTACAGTCCCACGTAAGCGTAGTTTTCGGTTTGCCCGGCCACTGAGTGTCCGTAACAAAACAGGAACTGCTGATTCGGATTGTGCTTGAAGTGATAGTATCCGCCGGCGTCGATCATGGTGGATGCCTCTGTCTGCGGCGGAGCGGGGCCTTCGCCGCCATGCGAGAAGACTTCGGCTCCCATCTCAAGGCGTTCGCTCAGTTCCCGCTTGACCAGAAAGCCGCCGTAGGGAAAGTTGTGGAAGCCGGTTTGCGGAACGATGGCCTCACCCGCGCCGCCATCGATGAGCCACTTGCCGAAGTTCTTCTGCAACCATAGGGGCAGTTTGTACCAGGTGACTCCGACGCCCAGGCCCTTGTCGGCATTTCCGGTGGGGAGCTCGAACATGGTGAAGGTGCCGATCTGGGGAACGTACTTCGACTCCTTGACGATGGCGATCTTTGCCCCCACCTCGACATCGAGAAGCCCGAACTTCGTGGGTCCCGTGCCGGACGGCAGGTAGACGGGATTGTTCAAAGGCGCAGCCACGCCAAAGGGCAGGATGGCATGGAGCTGCACCCGCGGAAGGGCGCCCCAGTTGAACTCGAACGCCGGCCCCGTGGAATCCATTTCGACGGGCGTGCCGTCGGCGGAGCCGAAGATATAGAACTCGTAGTGCTGGAAGTCCACCGGGACGGGATCGTCGGTCTGATACGGCGGCCCCTGTGCGCGGAGCGGCCGCGCTGCGCATGCAAGAACAACAAACGTGACGACGAGAGCCGTGCGAGCAAGTCTCCTCATTGTGGGCCCTTCGGCTGCAAATGAAGCGGAAGAGAAGATGGCAGGCATGGAACGCGGGGAGAGCGTCACTGCCGGTTACCTCCGGAGAGATGGAGAAGAACTCAGTCCGTCATCGAGCATGACACGCCGCAATTTCCACGGTCAATGAAACGCGCGCGGGTCCGCACTCCCATACTGCATTTCTACCAATTGCGCTCCACTGGGGCGCATGCTACGGTATCTGATTTTCAGGGAATATGCGTGAACGGGACCCGCTTCAGCTTTTTCAGATCCGTGTGGAGTGCCTGCCTGCAACTGGCAGTTGTGGGCGCAGCGTTTCTCACAGCGCCGTCGATTGCCCGCGCGCAGGTCTTTGATGCCAGCGACATTCAAAAGCCAGTCAACGTCGATGCGCACTGGCGCGCGCACGTGGGCGACAATCCGGCATGGACCCGGCCAGACTTCGATGATTCGAACTGGATGCTGGTCGATCCTTACAAGCATCTCCTCGAGTATTTTCCGGAAGATCATACGACCGTGATCTGGTATCGGATTCGCGTGAAGGTAGCCGCTCACCAGACGGGGCTGGCCTTGCAGGAGACCCACCTGTCCCGCGCATTCGAAATCTATATAAACGGCAACCGGGTGATGGGCTCCGGCAGCGTCTCGCCCTATCATCCATATACGTTTTACGCGAGCCCCGTGCAGAGCTTCTCGTGGCGTGACATGCAGAGTGGGACGCTCCTCATCGCCCTGCGCGTGCACATCTCGCGCGGCGAGTGGGCGGAGACCTCTCCCGGGCTCAACTACGACAACCTGACGATCGGACGCCGGCCGCAACTCCTGGATTACTTCTGGCTGAAGTGGATGGGGACGTTCGCGGGGCCAGGCTTCTCCGCGTTTCTGGGCTTGATTGTCGGGATGATGGCCCTGGGTTTCTACAGCGTGCAGCGTGACCGCATCGAGTATCTGTGGATGCCCATTGTGGCGCTCGGGTTCCTGGTGGAGTTTGGCTGGCAGGCTCTGCTCCGCGCGCAGAACCTGCCGCTGAAGTGGGCTACCTGCATGGATGGCATCCTGATGCTCTGGGTGCTGCTGTCCCCGATTTTCATGTACGCGGCGTTCCTGAAGCTAAAGATCGGGCGCACCGTAAAAGTCGTGCTGGCGGCAGCGTCGGCGTTGTCGGTGGTGGTGGTGGTGGGCGGCGATTACGACTGGATGCAGCCCGCGGCGCGCCTGGCGCTTTCGCTTCCTCTGCAGTTGATTGCTTATGTGGCCGTTCCCATTGTGCTCTTCCTGCATTGGCGGCGGGGCAATCGCGAGGCGGGAATTCTGTTGATCCCCGCGCTGTTGCATGCGGTGGTCACGGACTTCCTGATTCTGATGGGAGCGCTGGAGTGGATTCCCAGGCTGAGCACATGGGCTGTGCGTGTGGGTGAATCGTGGACCACGCGCCAGGCGGGCCCGTTCACGCTGCAGCTTGCGAATGCGGGGAATGCGCTGTTTTGGATTTCGCTGGGGCTGATTCTGGTTCTGCGCACTATCCGCATCAGCCGCGAGCAGGCGAGGATGGAGAGCGACCTCGAAGCTGCGCGCGAAGTACAACAGGTCATTCTCCCCAGGGATATGGATGTGGTGCCGGGGTTCTCAGTCGAGACTGTGTATCGGCCGGCGCAACAGGTAGGCGGAGATTTCTTCCAGGTGTGGCCCGCTCCCGATGGCGGGCTGCTGCTGGTTCTGGGAGACGTAGCAGGCAAGGGACTTCCCGCCGCCATGCAGGTGGCGGTGCTGGTCGGGTCCGTGCGGACGCTGGCGGGAAGAACGTCAGACCCGGGGCAGATTCTTTCCGAGATGAATGAGCGGCTGATCGGCAAGACCGCCGGAGGGTTTTCGACGTGTCTGGCAATGCTGCTGCGTGCCGACGGAACTGGATTCCTGGCGAGCGCCGGACATCCCGCGCCGTTTTTGAATGGCAGGGAACTGGAAATGCCGGGAGCGCTGCCGCTGGGGATCGCTGCCAACCAGGCGTATGAACTGCATCCTCTGCGGCTGGAGCCAGGAAGCCGGTTGATGTTCTATTCCGATGGAGTGCTGGAAGCGCAGAATTCGTATGGCGAGTTGCTGGGGTTTGATCGCGTGGGAAAACTTGCCGGCCTGGGCGCAAAGGAGATTGCCGATTATGCATGCGCGTTCGGGCAGGAAGACGACATCACCGTCGTCGTGATCGAACGGGGCAGAGGACAAGGCGAAGCGGACCCGAGCGAGAGGGCGAGCCGGATCCTCGCGGCGGCAGGCTGAGGAAGCAAAGAAGGCCGGAATAACAGCTCGACCGTGCAAGATTCGGACTTTTTCCGCAGCCTCGTAAGCCAAGGAGGAATGAACACCTGTGACCGCGCGCACAGCAACGCCCCAACCTCTCGCCGCATACTAACCGTCCGGATTCGCTTCAAGGCCTGTCTGCATTCATCCGCCGGCCCCCGCAATCCGCTAACCGCCTTCCTTGAACAGAAGGCTTGGGCGTTAACCACAAAGGCACTAATTGCAATTTTCAAAGTTTTCCATAGGCAAACTTATATCTACCTTATTTTAAACAAGTTATAAAACTCCTTCGCCAAACTTTCCTTTCACCAAATCTTCGCTTTTACTCGATTTTGCCCCAAGCCAGGCCCACTTCTCCGACCCGTCCTTAAGCACGAGGTTACCTTTCAGTTACCCTTCCAGCTCTTACCCCCGCTCGAGTTTTCACAAAGCTGTGAAGTCGTCCTGACGCCCATGTTGAATCTTGGAGCAAGCAGAAAGGCCGGGGACGAGTCCCCGGCCTTTGCCAGCCTTCGGAATTTCCAGACCACCTAGACCCGAAGCTGGGATGCAATCTGCTGCGGCGGGCACGTAGGGCGCCGAAGGCGCAGTTGGCCCCACCGCAGGTGGTTACAGCTGGTTCATGTTCTGCAGGAACTCGGCGTTGTTGCGGACCTTCTCGAGACGGCTGATGAGCAGTTCCATCGCTTCCACCGGCGAGAGCGGGTTGAGCACCTTGCGAAGGACCCAGATGCGCTGCAGGTCTTCCTTGGGGATGAGCAGCTCTTCCTTACGGGTGCCGCGAGCGCTGGATGTCGATGGCCGGGAAGACGCGCTTGTCCACGAGCTTGCGGTCGAGAATGATTTCCATGTTGCCGGTGCCCTTGAACTCTTCGAAGATGACTTCGTCCATGCGCGAGCCGGTATCGACGAGGGCCGTGGCGATGATGGTCAGCGAACCGCCTTCCTCGATGTTGCGGGCCGCGCCGAAGAAGCGCTTGGGGCGCTGCAGGGCGTTGGAATCGACGCCGCCGGAGAGGACCTTTCCGGACGGAGGCACGATGGTGTTGTAGGCGCGCGCCAGACGCGTGATCGAGTCGAGCAGAATGACGACGTCGCGCTTGTGCTCGACCAGGCGCTTGGCCTTCTCGATGACCATTTCGGCCACCTGCACGTGGCGGGCTGCCGGCTCGTCGAATGTCGAGCTGATGACTTCGCCCTTCACCGAACGCTGCATGTCCGTGACTTCTTCGGGACGCTCGTCGATGAGCAGGACGATGAGGACGACTTCCGGCTGGTTGGACGTGATGGAGTTTGCCAGCGACTGGAGCAGCATGGTTTTGCCGGTGCGCGGCGGGGCGACGATCAGGCCACGCTGACCCTTGCCGATGGGCGTGAGCAGGTCCATGACGCGGCCGCTGACGGCTTCGCGCACGGTTTCGAGCTTGATGCGTTCCTGCGGATAGAGCGGCGTCAGGTTGTCGAAGAGGATCTTGTTGCGCGTCTCTTCCGGCGACTCGAAGTTGATGGCCTCGATCTTGACCAGCGCGAAGTACTTCTCGCCCTCGTGCGGCGGGCGGACGTTGCCGCTGATGGAGTCGCCGGTCTTGAGGTCGAACTTGCGGATCTGCGACGGCGACACATAGATGTCGTCCGGTCCGGGCAGATAGTTGTAGTCGGGAGAGCGAAGGAAGCCGTAGCCGTCCGGCAGGATTTCCAGTACGCCTTCGGCGAAGATGTGGCCTTCCTTTTCGCTCTGCGCCTGGAGGATCTTGAAGATCAGATCCTGCTTGCGAAGGCCGCTGGCGCCAGGAATCTCGAGGGTGCGCGCAATGCGGCTCAGTTCAGTGATGTTTTTTTCTTTTAGTTCTGCGATGGTCATATTCACCTGCGGGTGGGCGGGAGTTTGATTGTGAGGAGGGTAGTCGGAGAGGAATGAGCTCCGGAATCAGGTGGGGAATCTAGGCAGCATTGTATCGCACTGCATCAGGTAGATTCCCGGCTGATAAAGAATTCCAAGAGCGGCCGGGAAACATCATCTTTGGGCCCCATCTATCGGGATCGCAATGTCGGCTTGTTTGCCCGTGATACGAACACCTTGAAGTACGTGTCGAGGGAAAGCCAGGAAGAATCAGGAGAGGCGGCCTTCCGATCCGGAAAGCCGCTCAAAACCGTAGACGAGCAACTGGATGGCCCTTGGACTAGGCCGCGCGGCGCTGCTCGACGGACTCCTTCGCAGACGCGGCAAAGGGAGCCGGAGATCCGGGATTAGTGCTGCGGAAGCGGACAAGAACTTCGTTCGTTGTGTCCTGCAGACGCGTGGTCGGCTTGTGCAACTTGCGGGTTGCCTTGCTGGCCAGCTGGCAAAGCTGGTAGCGGTTGGACACATGAGAGAGTGCCCCAAATACCAAATCAGAACGCATAATGAGTTTTCTCCTTCATTCGGTCTGCCCGGCCGGAACTACGTGACGCCGCCAGTGCAGCCTGCGGCATTCCAAGCAGCCGCCATATTTTCCACTCAAGAGATTAGACGCACAGGCCTGGCGCCCAGTTCAAAAACCTTTGATGCGGTTCCTCGCAATGCGGAACGCACCACACGGATTTTTTCAGGAACAGGCAGGCAATCAACTACCCCGGTTTCCATGTTCGCGGCGGGTTCAGCTAAACACACCGCTTCATCAACTCAAAGAGCCGAGGCTCACTTAATTTGATGCGGGAAACGACAGAAGGGCGCACCCTTGCCGAACTGTGCAATAACCCTCTCGGTTGGCACTATTAAGGTTATCCCCCCGTGGCCCCGAGGTCAATACTTTTTTTGGCGGAATACCGGGCCCTGGAAGACAGGAAGCGCTGGCTAGCTATGATGTTTTTTATCAGCTATATAGCCAGAATCTTGTCCCCGGTTGAAGTACGCTTCGGCGCCGGATCCGAACCAAGGAATTCACGCAGCCCCGGCGCATACGGCGGAGGCGGGGTAATAGGATGGCGCATTTTCGCCGTTCTGCCGTCCGGATCGCAAAATCGCGAGGGTCCATTTACGTCTGTCTGGCAGAAACGGCGGCGGGTCGACCGCTCCCTGGGTGCAGTGACCCGCTCGTCAAGGCCGAACATCCAAAAAGCCAGGAGGCCGAAAAACGGCGCCATAAGGATGGCCGTATCCCAGCTTGTAAGGAGATCTGCGGCGTGCATGGAATGCCCTCCGTCGCGGCAAATAAGATGAGAGACTTCTCATCTCGATGAACAGCTCATCGGCGCGAATTGGGAATTCCTTAGAATCGGAAGTAACAGGTCAGAAGCCGCTTAGCTCCAGGGACGGCCATCCGGGTCGGTCATCAGCGACGCGTCCGCCGGATCTGAAACCGGCCGCGAAGGCCGGGGCGCGGGACGGCTGTGCTTCCTGGGCCCGAAGATCTCATCGATGCGGAAGTAGCCGAATAGAAGCAGAGCGACCAGAGGCAGGAACAGAAGGTAATCGTCCTTGTTGGTCGTCGGATCCACTTGCAATTCTCCGGGCCGCTGGTATGACGCCTGTATTTTTTATAGGACCGCTTCCGGGGGACTCACAATAACCCATTCGTGGCGGGGACGTTCCACAAACGAGGGTGTCAGCTCTTGAAAGGGATCGATGCGGCTGTGCGCTTCAAGACCAGTAACTGCGGTCGAGTGTCCGGTATTGAATCGCTTCGGCGAGGTGCGACACCGTGAGCTGAGGCGCGGCGTCCAGGTCGGCGATGGTGCGGGCAACCTTCAGGATGCGGTCATGGGCGCGCGCGGTGAGGCCCTGCTGCTGCATGGCGCGTTCCAGCAGCCGCTCGGCATCGGCGCCCAGTTCGCAATAGACGCGAATCTGCCGGGTGGTCATCTGCGCATTCGAATAGATTTTCTCACCGTGCGCCTTGAAGCGTTCGCGCTGCCGCTCGCGCGCGGCCATGACGCGGTCGCGAATCTCGGCCGAACCTTCGGCTGCGGCGCCGCCGCGGAGCTCCTTGTACTGAACCGCAGGAACTTCAATGTGGATATCGATGCGGTCGAGCAGTGGGCCGGAGATCTTCGCCGCATAGCGCTGGATCATGGGCGGCGTGCACATGCACTCGCGCGACTTATCGTTGAAGTAGCCGCAGGGGCATGGATTCATGGCCGCGGCGAGCATGAATCGCGCCGGAAAGCTGAGCGTCATGCTGGCGCGTGCGATGGTGACGGTGTGGTCTTCGAGCGGCTGCCGCATCACTTCGAGCACGTTACGCGGAAACTCAGGAAGTTCATCGAGAAACAAAAGTCCGTTGTGCGCCAGCGAGACCTCTCCCGGCCGCGGGATGATGCCGCCGCCGATGAGGCCGGCATCGGAGATGGTGTGATGCGGCGAACGGAAGGGGCGGTGCGTCACCAGTCCGGCCGTGGGATCGAGCACTCCGGCCACGGAATGAATCTTCGTCGTTTCGAGCGCCTCTTCGAAGCTGAGTGGCGCCAATATCGACGGCAGCCGCTTGGCCAGCATGGTCTTGCCCGATCCCGGAGGGCCAATCATTAATATGTTGTGGCTGCCTGCGGCGGAAACCTCCAGCGCGCGCTTGGCGGTCTGCTGTCCGCGCACATCCTTAAAGTCGACGGTGAATTGCTGAAGTTCGCCCAGGAGTTTCTCAGTGGAGACGTGGAACGGCTCGCGCTGGATGACTCCCATGACCGCGCCGTTGAGCAGATCGATCACGTCGAGCAGGGAAGTGACGGGGTAGATGTTCACCCCTTCCACCACTGCAGCTTCAGGAGCGTTCGCCTCGGGAAGAATCAGGTTGGGGATCTTCTTCTCCAGCGCCATGATCGCCACCGGAAGAATTCCGGACACGGGGCGAACCTTTCCGTCGAGCCCGAGCTCACCGATAAACAGGAACTGGCTCAGGTCCGTCAGCGTGATCGCGTTGTAGGCGCCGAGGACTCCGACGGCGATGGGCAGATCGAATCCGGAGCCCTCTTTCTTCAAGTCGGCGGGGGCCAGGTTGACGGTGATGAACGTCGGCGGAATCAGGTATCCGGAATTCTTGATGGCGGTGCGGACGCGGTCGCGGCTTTCCCGCACCGCCGCGTCGGGCAATCCAACCATGTGAAAGTGATCTTCGTTGGACGTAGTTCCGCTGTAGTCGACCTCTACGTCGATCAGGTTGGCATCAATGCCGTAGACGGCCGCGCTGAGAGCCCTGAAGTGTGCCATGTATTTTGGCCGGAGTGTACCACCCACAATACCGGTCCGGTATGTGACGGTTGACGCTGCTGATGAATCCGGAATGATTGCGGATGGCGGTTGGGCGTCTCAGGCGCTATCCTTATCTCAATAAGTCGTCCGGCCATTCCCCCTCCGGACGCTCCCACCGGTGCTGTATTTCAATGAGTTAAGAGTGGAGAGGCTAGATGGCTTCTGCGTTGCCCCAGGCCCCTTTCAATTACACCCAGGCTATGGAGTTTCTCCTCGAGGTCGTCCAGGATCTTTCCCTGGTGCGCGACCTGCCGCGTTTGATGGAGATTGTGCGGCATGCGGCGCGCACCCTCACGGGCGCCGATGGTGCGACCTTCGTTCTCCGCGACGGCGACCAGTGTTACTACGCCGACGAAGACGCGATTCAACCGCTCTGGAAGGGTTCGCGCTTTCCGATGCGTACCTGCATCAGCGGCTGGGTCATGATGAACCGCGCGCCGGTGGTGATCGAAGACATCTACGCGGATGAGCGCATTCCCGTGGCTGCATACCGGCCTACATTTGTGCGCAGCCTGGCCATGGTGCCGATTCGCACCAAGGATCCAGTGGGTGCCATCGGCAATTACTGGGCTCGCCAGTATCGTCCTGACCCGCTGCAGCTGAAGATCCTGCGGGCGCTGGCCGATACCACTTCGGTCGCCTTGGAGAATGTGCAGCTCTATGGCACTCTTGAGAGCCGCGTTCTGGAACGCACCGCGGAATTGGAGCGGGCCAGCGAGGAGATCCGGCAGTTGTCTCTGACTGACGAGCTCACGGGGCTGTACAACCGGCGCGGCTTCTCGCTGCTGGCCTCGCAACTGCTACGGGCCACGAAGCGTTCGGGCCAGACGAGCTGGCTGCTGTTTGCCGATGTGGATGGCTTGAAGCAGGCAAACGACAGTTTGGGGCACGATGCCGGCGATCGCCTGCTGTGCGCTGCGGCTCGCTGTTTTCGCGACACCTTCCGTGAGCAGGACGTCCTGGGGCGCATAGGAGGCGATGAGTTCGCCGTCTTTGGAGTGGGTGAGCACGCCAACGCCGAGGCGAGCGCCCGCTTGCAGACCAGCATCGACCGCTACAACGCCTACCGCGGCGCCGGTCCTGAGCTGTCGATGAGTTGCGGCATTGCAGAGTGTAAGTCAGACATTCCGCTCGATGCGCTGATCAGCCAGGCGGATGGTGCGATGTATGCGATCAAGCGCACGCGGCCTCCCCGCTTGTATGCGAGGATCGCGGCTCAAGCCGGCCCTGCGCACATCACGATAGAATCTGGATCGTGACAAGTCTTTTCGATCTATATAAAGCAGGCGTCGGCCCATCAAGCTCCCACACCATGGGCCCCATGCGCGCAGCGTTTCAATTTGCAACCGAATTGGCCGGTCGCGGGATCCTGGATCGTGTCAACCGCGTGCAGGCGGATCTGTATGGTTCGCTGGCGCTGACGGGTATAGGACACGCGACAGACCGCGCCGTGCTGCTTGGGCTGGCAGGAAACGAGCCGGCGACCATCGCACCGGAATCCATTGAGTCGACCATTGCGTCCATCCGCGCGAAGCGTCAGATCAAGCTTGCGGGAAAGCGCGACCTGACGCTCGATGAAGCGAACGATCTGATCTTCCATCGATCGATCATGTTTCCGCCCGACTCGGTCACGAAGCATCCCAATGGATTGCGTCTGACCGTATTCGACGATGTGGGGAACGTGCTCGATCAGCGAACGTTCTTTTCAATCGGCGGGGGATTCATTACGGAAGACTCCGCCAATCCGAGTGCAACCGGATCATCCGCGCAGAGCGGCGCGCGGATACCGTTTCCCTTTCATAGCGCCGCAGAACTGCTGGAGGTGGCGCAGGCAAAGAACCTCACCATCAGCCAGCTCATGCTCACCAATGAGTCGGCGCGGTTGAGCCATCTTTCCGCTGCCGCATCTGAGGAGAAGGTGCTGGAAGGCATCGATCGCATCTGGCAGATCATGAGCGGTTGCATCGATCGCGGCGTGGCGGCCGAGGGCATATTGCCCGGAGGCCTGAACGTCCGCCGCCGCGCCCATCGCCTGGCTGAGCGTCTCCATGAGAAAGAAATTGCGGGCAAGCCCAACGATCCTCTGGCGCCCCTCGACTGGGTTACGGTCTGGGCGATGGCGGTGAACGAGGAGAACGCCGCGGGTGGCCGCGTTGTCACCGCGCCCACCAACGGCGCTGCCGGCGTGGTCCCCGCCGTCGCGCGTTACTACGAGCGCTGTATTCCCGGCTCCGATCGCGGAGGGATGCACCGTTTCTTCCTGACATCGGCGGCCATCGGCATCCTATATAAGGAGAACGCATCCATCAGCGGCGCAGAGGTCGGATGTCAGGGTGAGGTTGGCGTCGCCTGTTCCATGGCCGCCGGCGGACTTACTGCAGCGCTCGATGGATCCAATGGGCAGATCGAGCACGCCGCCGAGATTGCCATGGAACATAATCTCGGCATGACCTGCGATCCCATCGGCGGCCTGGTTCAGATTCCCTGCATCGAGCGCAACGCGATGGGCGCGATGAAGGCGGTGCAGGCCTCGCGCATCTCCATGAACGAGACTGAGGCGCATAAGGTTTCTCTCGATCAGGTGATCCGCACCATGTATCTGACCGGCATGGATATGCAATCGCGCTACAAGGAAACGAGTCTCGCCGGTCTTGCGCTGAACATTATCGAATGCTGACCGTCTGGGTAGACTTTCCAGACCTGTTGAAAGGTGAATCTAGTTGTCCAGTCCTGGAAACGTACCCACCGAATGCCTCACTCCCGATGCAATGAGCCTCTACCCGGGCTCCGCTAAGTCCATCGCGCCCGTCTGGCACACCATCCTTCTCATCGCGGCGATCCTTCTGCTTTCCCTTGCGGGCGCGAAGGAGTTTTCCGGCGAGCATGCCGCGCCGGTGCACCGGTTGCAAACCTACGCTCTGACCCTCGCCACTGAAATCGTGATGCTCATCTGGGTCTGGTTCGGCCTGAGGCTTCGCCGCATTCCGTTCCGGTCGATCTTCGGCAACGTCTCCGGTTCACGCACGCTTGGAATCGATGTTCTGTCCGCGGGCGCCTTCTGGATCTGCTCCCTATCTCTGCTTGGCATGATCAACGCCGCCTTGTTCATCACGGATGCGCTGATCCATCACCGTCCGCTGATCCAGAACGGCAAGCTCGACCCCGCACAAGAGAAGACAATCCACACTCTTACTGCGCTCGCGCCTTCCAATATGAGTGAAATAGCCGCATGGATACTGCTTTGCGTGATGGCCGGCATAACAGAGGAGATCGTCTTCCGCGGCTATCTGCAACGGCAGTTCACGGCTTGGGGACGCGGCGCGGCTGCCGTCGGCGTCGTGTTCTCCGCGGTCTTGTTCGGCTGCGCGCACGGCTATCAGGGCGTTCACTACATGGTCCTGCTCTCCATCTTTGGAGCGCTCTTCAGCCTTCTCGCAATCTTCCGCCGCAACATTCGCGCCGGCATCTTTGCGCATGCCTGGCAGGACATCGTTGCCGGATTGGGGCTCGCTCTGCTTCATTCGAAGCACATCATCTGAGCTTCGCTTTCGATGTCGAATTCAACTTTGAAAAATTGTTGCCACTTTTTCCACGTGATGTTCGTTTTTTTCTTGACACTTGTGAAACATGAATCTATACATTCCTCAACTGCAATTCATGTTGCAGCTTCGATGCAGACCATCGAAAAGGGAGAATAGGCAAATGGCAACTAAGAAGGCAGCCAAGAAAGCACCTGCGAAGAAGGCCGCGAAGAAAGCCGCAAAGAAGAAGTAAGCGCGACCATCAACCAAAACAGGCAACACTCAAAGGGGACGCTTCCAGCGTCCCCTTAGTGTTTCTGGACACAAGTCGCGTGCCTTTCCGGTCCGCATCGCCGAATAGAATCTCCAAAGGAGAAATGAACGATGACGCGCCGCCGCTGGATCGCCGAAAACTGGGATGAAGCTACCGCAACGCTGGTTGGACCGCAGGCCGAGCACTTGGCCCGCGTGCTTCGCGCGCAGCCAGGCATGGAGGCTGACGTGGTGGCCGGCGGGCACGTGTTTCACGCCCAGGTCGCGGCGGTCGCGCCCAATGAAGTTCGCTTCAACCTCATCTCTGAACTCGATGCCGATCCCGCGCTGCCGATAACTCTCGTGATCTCGGTCTTCAAGTTCGATCACATGGAGTGGGGCATCGAGAAGGCCACCGAGCTAGGTGTTGCGGCCATCGCCCCGGTCATCGCGCGCCGCACGGAGAAGCATCTCGCGCAGGCCGCGGACAAGCGCGTCGAACGCTGGCGCCGCATCGCGCATGAGGCGGCCAAGCAGTCGCGCCGGTCCGATGTGCCGCTCATCCACGATCCGGTTCCGCTTGCCCAGCGCGTTCGCGCCGCCTCAGACGCGGCCCGCATTGTGCTGGCCGAACAGGAGCGCAGCACCACGTTGCGCACTCTTGTGCTGGAAGCCATAGACGCCGCGCAGAACCAGATGCCCACGCTCGAGTTAGCCTTCGGACCCGAAGGCGGCTGGGCGCCGGAGGAAGAAGCGCTGTTCGACGCTAACGGCTGGCGCGCGGCGTCGCTGGGGCCACGCATCCTGCGGGCGGAGACTGCGGCGATTGCGGCGTTGTCGGTTGTGGCTTCGTTTCCTGGAGTAGGCCGCAATTGGTCCGTAGCGCCGGTCTCCACAGTCTGCGGAAAAATTCAACGTGGAGGATGTCTTGAAAGGGCACGGATTAATCCGTGCCGCTAAGCCACCGAGAATCAACTCGGCTTTAGCCGCTCAGGGATGGTCTTGCGATCTGAACTCGCGGCCAAATTCTTTCTCCCGCAAGCGGTTTTAGCTGTGCCGCAAGCCGAATATCAGAAACTTCGGGCTTCAGCTCCCACGTTCTACAGCGACACGCCCCGCTTCCACGGAATGAAATCGTACTGCCCCAATTGTTCCGCCTTGGTCAGCCGCTCGCCGCTCGCCACTCCATGCAGAACTCCAGCAACTGCCCCGCGCATTCCGCAATGGTCGTCTCGCCGGTGATGATCCCGCCCGCATCGAAGTCGATGATGTCGCCCATCCGTTCCGCAAGCTGCGAGTTCGTCGAGATCTTCACCACCGGCGCAACAGGATTTCCGGTCGGCGTGCCAAGTCCAGTCGTAAACAGGACTAAATTCGCGCCCGCCCCGCTCTGCGCCGTCACGCATTCCACATCGTTGCCCGGCGTACAAAGCAGATTCAATCCCGGCGTCGTGGCGTACTGCGGAAAGTCCAGCACGTCGCGCACCGGTGACACCCCGCCCTTTCGCGCCGCGCCCGCTGACTTGATCGCATCCGTGATCAGTCCATCCTGAATATTCCCCGGCGATGGATTCATCTCGAACCCCGAGTGCACCGCCTTGGCGCGCGCCGAGTAAGCCTGCATCAGGTCATAGAACCGCTGCGCCACTTCGTCCGATACGCAGCGGTTGATCAGCTCCTGCTCCACGCCATGTAACTCGGGAAACTCCGACAGCAGCGTCTTGCTGCCAAGTTGGACCAGCAAATCTGACAGATATCCCAGCGCGGGGTTTGCCGAGATGCCGCTGAACCCATCCGAGCCGCCGCACTTCAATCCCACTGTCAAAGCAGACAGCGGAGCCGCCGACCGCGTCACCGCATTCGCCTGTTCAAGCGCAGCGAATGTTTCATCGAGCGCCGAGCCCATCAGCGCCGAGTCGCGCCCCGACTTCTGCTGATCGAACACCAGCACCGGCTTGTGTCATCTGCGGATCGCGCGCGCGCAGTTCGTCCATCAGCATGCGAACCTCCGCGTTCTGGCAGCCCAGGCTCAGCACCGTCGCACCGGCGACATTGGGGTGATGGATATACCCGGCCAGCAAGTCCGCACAACGCCTGCGCGTCCTGCCGCGTTCCTCCGCATCCGCCCTGGTGGGTCAGAAAGCGGATGCCATCCACATTCGGAAACGCCCTCGCTGCCGCGCTGCTCTTTGCCGGAGCGCTGCTCGCGCCGGCTCTCTTCTGTTCCAGCAGCCTGCGCACGTGCTGGCGATAACTGTTTGCCTCGCTGCCGTATCCCAGCTCTTCGTCGAGCGCTTCCTTCATGCGCTCCACGTTGCGGTTCTCGCAGAACACCAGCGGCAGCACCAGCCAGTAGTTGCGCGTGCCCACCTGCCCGTCGGCGCGGTGGTAGCCCATGAAGGTGCGTTCTGCCCATCCGGCCGGATCGGGCAGTGCGAACGAAACCGGCTGTCGCGTGGCGGAGTAGGCCTCGGCGCGATGGCGAACGTTGCGCGTGGAGACAAGGCCGCCGCGCGGAATCGCCTGCGTCACCTCGCCCACCACCATGCCGTACATCCGGATCACATCGCCGGGCTGGAGATCGACCAGCGCCATCTTGTGCTTGGCGGCTATGTTCTCGGTCACCGGGCTTGACGAGGCGCCGAACCGCACCTCCGATCCAGCAGTGAGCGGCTGAAGGGCGACGAGCACATTATCGCGGCTATCGAGTTGGAGAGCGGTTTCTGCCATGAGGGGAACCGGGTTCCTTCGCAATCGAGGTAAACGTACAGCCCAGAATACAACTCCGTGGCTGCGGGTCGTTATGATGTCCTGTTAGAGATTCGGAGTTATCGATGAAAGCACTTCTACTCAAGGGACCAGGCGATGCGGTTGTCGCCGATGTCCCTGAACCGGCCTCGCCCGGCAACGACGAGATTTTGCTCAAGGTCCGCAAGGTCGGTCTCTGCGGCAGCGATCTGAACTCTTACCGCGGCCGCAACCCGCTTGTCACGTATCCGCGCATCCTCGGCCATGAGGTCGCGGCCACCGTCGCGGAACTCAACTCGCGCCATCCAGAATGGCAGCCGGGCACGGAAGTCGCGGCGTCTCCCTTATACGAATTGCGGCAGCTGTGCCTCCTGCTTGCGTGGCCGCCCGAATGCCTGCCAGTTCAACCAGACACTGGGCGTGCAGCGCGATGGAGCGCTGACTGAGTTGATCTCCCTCTCCGCGAGCCGCCTTTATCGCGCCGATCTAATCCTTCGGGAACTGTGCCTCGTTGAACCGCTCACGGTGGGCTTTCACGCCGTCGCGCGCGGCCGGGTCACGGCGAGCGATACAGTGGCAGTGATCGGCTGCGGCGGAGTCGGACTCGGTGCGGTCTCCGGCGCGGCGTTTAGCGGCGCCACAGTCATCGGCATCGATGTGGATGAAGGCAAGCTGGACACCGCCCGCAAGGCTGGCGCCGCGCACACCATCAACTCCGCGGCCGCGGACCTGCATGCTCAACTTTCCGACCTCACCGGTGGCCGCGGCCCTGACGTGATCATTGAAGCCATCGGCCTGCCGCAAACCTTTCGTGCGGCAGTCGAGGAAGTCGCCTTTACCGGCCGCGTTGTCTATATCGGCTATGCCAAGGAGCAGGTCGCGTATGAGACGCGCCTGTTTGTCCAGAAGGAACTCGACGTCCTCGGTTCGCGCAATGCGCAGCCCGAAGACTTCCGCGACGTCATCCGCATGCTTGAAGACAAGCGCTTCCCGGTGAAGGAGGCGATCACGCACATCGTCCAGCTCGACGAAGCCCCCGCGATCCTCGCCGCATGGGACCGCGAGCCGGCGCGCTTCGGAAAAATCATGATCGACGTTAGCTGATGTCCTGACGAGTCTGAGAAACGCCAGCCCCACCGGAGTTGGTTACCAGGGGTGCGCGTATTTCACCAGCAGCGCTGCCAGCGCACCGCCAATCAACGGTCCGATCACCGGAATCGGCGCATAGCTCCAGTTCGATCCGCCCTTCCCGGGAATCGGCAGAATCGCGTGCGCCAGGCGCGGCCCCAGATCGCGCGCGGGATTGATCGCATACCCAGTCGTTCCGCCCAGCGAAAGCCCGATGCCCCACACCAGGCTCGCGACCAACCACGGCCCAACCCCTGCTGCCGGTCCACGTTCCGCCACGCCAGGCGAAAAGATCGCGCCCGCCACCAACACCAGAAGCGCCGTTCCAATAATCTCGCTCAGAAGATTCCACATGGGAGCCTTGATCGCCGGCCCCGTGCAGAAGATGCCGAGCTTCGCCGCAGGATCCGGCGTCTGCGCCCAGTGCGGTCCATAGTGCAGCGTCATCAGCGTTGCCCCGCATATTCCGCCCAGCAACTGCGCGGACCACATCCAAAGCACTGACCCGAAGTTGCCGCTGACGATTGCGCCCGCCAACGTAATCGCTGGATTCAGCGCCGCATCGTGGCTTCCGAACCCCTGCGCCACAATCACGCCGCACATCACCGCCAGCGCCCACCCGGTGGTTACAACAATCCATCCTGAATTCGCCGCATACGACTTCCGTAGCGTCACGCCGGCGCACACACCGTTGCCCAATAGCACCAGGACCATCGTTCCCATAAACTCGCCAAACCACGGAGAATGCATCTCACGCTCCTGAAGAAAGAGTCCGCATCAACTGTGAATCTTGGGGACGCTTGCATTCTCTACTGCGCGTCGCCCCTTTGCCAAGTGCGCACATCTCAGCGGGCGATCACTTCGCCTCCGCGTACTTGCTCCAGTTAGTCAGCAGCTCACTCACAACCGCATGGCCCACTCTGTAAGCCGCCTCAAGCGCCGGCAGGTAGGCGCTGTAGTTGCCGATGCGCTGCCGGGCCAGGCTCCCTGCCGCATCCAGATCGCGCGGCTGCTGATCGTAGTTGCTCACGGTGCGAAGCACCAGGATGCGCGACCAGTCCACGCGGCCAGCGTTGGCCAGAAACTGCAGCGACTGCAGCGTGCCAGTATCCTCCATGGCGGTGGTGGCGAACTGGCCCTTGCCATCGGTGAAGTAGCGCATCCACTCGTTGGCCCAGGCGTCCATCAGCTTGCCATGCCAGTACCGCGAACCGGTCACTTCGTCGCCCATCGTCACGAACGGCGGCCGTTGCGCAGCAGATCCAGCGAACCCCGCACGCACTTCTTTCAGACGATCGCTGTCGGCGAGAGGCACATCCTTCGTGAGCTTGAATGCCCAATCCGCCAACCCCGCATTCAGCTCGTAGACCTGCCCGGGCAGCGGCTCCGCGGGCGGCTCAAACGGCCTTGTCTTGCGCAATGGCAGAAAGCCCGTTGTCCAGTCCTTCGGAATCTCACGGCCATCAATCTCGTATCCCTGATCGCTATCCACCACCCAGCGCGCCCAGACAGCCGATCCCAGCGAAACCCGCTCCGGAGTCCCTCCCGCAATGCCTGCAACCATCCAGTACGCATGCGACAAATCAAACCGCGGATCGAGCCCCAGCGCCATAATGGTGGATGCGGCATGCGCCGTGCCCTGGCCGGTCAGCACAACCATCTCGCCCTGGTCGTTAATTCTTACCGCGTGATAACCCGCCGGCAGCGGATACACCTGATCGAGATGATCGCGTTCCACCCAATACTGCAACTCCCCCGGTGCATCGCCGGTGTCGTTGCCCACCTCGAACATCGCGATGACAACAACCTTGACCGCGATGGGCTTCTGCTGAGCGACAGCCGCGCTGGCGATAAGAATCAATAGAGAACAAGACAAAACACGCTGCAAGCAACGAATCATGCTGCGATGGTACATGGCGTGAAGAGCGGAAACGAAATGCCCATCCCAGTTTCCGAAAGCATTCCGAATACTTGTTGCCAGCGCGATTCGCCGGAGGTAATCTAGCTAACCTGACGATGAAAATCTCGGCGCTCGGATGCATGCGCCGAACGCTCTCAGCGGGTTTCTGAGCATTCTCTCGACGGAGATTCACGTTGCCACTTGAGTCCTTATCTGTCGTCCAACTGCTCGACCAACTTGAGGCGCTCTACGGCCTGCAGGAGCCGCACTGGCCGGTCGATCCCTACGAATTCATTCTCTGGTGGCACTGCGGCTATCCCCAGAGCGAACGAGCGCTGCGCGCGTGGGTGGCGGCGCTGAAGGAACAGGTCGGTTTAGAGCCGTCACGTCAATTCTGCCTGCATCGGTGAGGCGCGGCTCGATCGCGGCGCTGAAAGCCGGCGGCATGGTTCCGGAACTGCGCGCATTTCGCCTCCAGCGATATGCCAGTCGCGTTCTGAATGCAGTTCGGTGGCGATCTGCGGCAGGCGCTCGCGGGGTCCATCGCCGGACGCGCGGAAAAATCCTCAAGCGTTCTCCAACATCGCCGATCCGGGCGCGACCGCATTTTCTTGTTTGCACACGCTGCGCCGGTTGCCGCCGTGCCCTCAAACTGCCCGCATGTGCTGGTGCGCATCCTGCATGGCGCCGAACGCGAGAACTACGGCGCGACCTATCGCGAAGCCCAGGAACTCATCGATGCGGAAGTCCCCGCGCATTTTCACGCCCGCCAGCGGACGTACCTGCTGCTAAAATCCACGGGCAGCAGATCTGCAAGACCAAGCCGCTATGCGATCGCTGCCGCTGCGCTCCACGTACGCCTGCGCGCCTGAGGCAGCGGGGGTGGACCGTGGCAGCCGCCGCAAACCATAATGATCCGCATGGCGCTGAAATTCACCACTTCCTATCTTGAAGACTCGCTCGAGCTCTTCCGCTATTACAAGAAGCTCGCCGAGCGTGCCATGGCGCAGGTCGCCGACGAGCATCTGTTCATCGCCCTCGATGCCGAGGCCAACTCCATCGCCATGATCGTCAAGCACATGGCCGGCAATATGCGCTCGCGCTGGACCGGCTTCCTCACCAGCGACGGCGAAAAGCCCGGATCGCAATCGCGACAGCGAATTCGAAGTGCCCGGCAGTCCACACGCGAAGAACTGATGCAGCGATGGGAGGACGGCTGGGTCTGCGTGTTCCATGCGCTCGAGCCGCTCACGGACGACGATCTCGATCGCACCGTCACCATCCGCGGAGAAGCTCATTCGGTCATGCAGGCCGTCAATCGACAGGTGGCGCACTACGCGCATCACATCGGCCAGATTGTGCTGCTGGCCAAGCACTTCGCCGGCCCGATGGCAGTCGCTCAGCATCCCGCGCCGCCAGTCGGCCGAATTCAACCGGCGCGTCGCCCAGGCGAGGCCAGCCAGCGATAGACCCTGCTCCCAAAACAAAAGCGGACAGGTCCGTGACCTGTCCGCTTCATCGCAAGCTGAACCGGATTAAGGCTGGGCCGCCACGGCTCCCTGCGGAGTCTCATGCGCCTGCGCCTTCTCTGCCAGCACCTTGTGCGCATTGTCTTCCAATGCCTGCGCCTCGGGCAGGAAGGTCAGGGCCTTCTGCAATTCGGGATCGGAGTCGGTCAGCGAGTGAAGTCTCTGAAGCTGCCCGAACTGGGCGCCGAGGAGGTCGGCCCGGATGTTGTTCTTCAGCCACTCCTGGTTGTCGCTGATGTCCTTTTCGGTGAACGGAATATTCATGCTGGTCGAGGAACGCTTGAAGTCGTTCAACACCGCGTCATCCACCTGGAAGTCCTTGTCGACCGCGTGGGTCGCCATGTAATGAGGAGCGAAGTGGAAGAAGGTATATTGATACCCAACCTCGTCCTGGAAGTGGTTCGACTTGGTCGAATCGATCTTCTCGTCCGGCGTGATGCCGCCGCCGCCGTACACCGTCCGGCCTGAGTCGGTCATCTTCACTTCGCGATTGGTCTTGTCAGCGGGCTCGGCGCCGGCGTGATTGTAGTAGTAGTCGTAAAGCGACACGCCCGAGTAGTTGCGCTGAATCAGGCGGCCCGACGGCGTGAAGTAGTGATACGTGGTCAGCGCCAGGCCGGTGTTTTCGCTCAGGTTATACACCGTCTGCACCAGGCCCTTGCCGAAGGTCGTCTCGCCGACGATCAGGGCACGGTCGTGATCCTGCAGCGCGCCCGAAACAATCTCCGCCGCCGAAGCTGTATTGCGATTCACCAGAACCACAATCGGGAAGGCCTTGCCGTCGTTGCCGTGGGTCGCCGTGTAGTTCTGGTCGGGATAGGCGCGCCCGCGCTGCGACACGATCGTCTGCCCCTTGCTCAGCAGATGATCGCAGACCTCAACCGCCTGGCTCAGCAGGCCGCCGGGGTTTCCGCGCAGATCGAAAACCAGCCCCTTGATGTTGCCGAAGCTGTTGATCGCGTCGATCACTTCCTGGGCCGTGGTCTCCTGGAACTGGGTCAGGTGGATGTAGCCGACTCCCGGCCGAATCTCGTACTTCAGGTCTACCGACGGGTGCGGAATCTCGTCGCGCACCAGGTCGAACGTGAGCGGCTTGGTCTGCCCTTCGCGGCTCATCGTCACCTGTACGTGCGTTCCCTTCGGCCCCTTCAGCGCCTTTGCCACGGCGTCAGACGAAGCCAGCGCGTCCGGATTGCTGCCTTCGGTGATCACCTGCTTGCCATCCACCGCCGTGATCACGTCGCCGGGCCGGATGCCGGCGCGGAAAGAGGGCGTTCCCTCGTACGGAGTGATGACGAAGATCTTGTTCTTTTGCTGCTGGATGACCATGCCCACGCCGTAGTAATGCCCGCGCTGCTCCTCGCGCATCTTGGCGTAAGCCTTTGGATCGTAGAAGTTGGAGTGCGGATCGAGCGTCCGCAGCATCCCCGGGATCGCGCCGTCATAGATGACCGCGTCGATCTTGTCGCCGGAGATCGGCTCAGCGTAGTTCTGCTCCACCAGCGCGTAGACGTTGGTGAACTGCTTCAGATTGTCGCGGATCTGGCTTTCGTCCTCAGACGACTGCGCGCCGACCTTGCGCTGGAGCAATGTGCCGAGCATGGCACACACGACAAAGAAAAGAATGGTGGTGAATAAGGCGCGGCGGGCGCGGGGAGTCATAAGCGGCTGGAACCTCCGGCGGCAGGTGCAACCGGCGGCCAAATACACGCCCAGCACAGCAGCCTTTGCACTAAAGTATAGCGCACTGCTTGTTTGACGTGCGGCAACGGCCGGAGGTAGCGGGAAACAGGGAACAAGGGAACGAAGAGGGACCAAGTGAAAGGCGGATGCCGCTCGAATACCTTTCTGCACTTGGGCTATTCGGAAGCGGGCTTGCTGGGACGCTCCCCGGATCCCGCCTTAGACCCGCCGGGAATGCACCTCGTTCCCTTGGTCCCTTGTTCCCTGTTTTCCCCCTTTGCTCCCGCAACATTTACAATGACGTCTATACCTCAGGTGGAGATCGCTGGGCCCCTGCCGTGTGCCGACCTATGACCTTGAATTCTCTTCGTATTCCCGCGGTGACTGTGCTGAGCGCGGCGCTGCTTGCAACCTCCGCCCTGGCGCAGTCGCGTCCTGCTGAGCCGGCCAGCCCCTATGGCGGCGTCACGGTTGAAGACATCATCGCCCGAGTCAACGACCAGATCATCACCCAATCCGACTTCGACCGCGCCCAGAAAGAACTGGATGACGAGGGCCGCAAGCAGGGTGCGTCCATGCAGCAGATCTCTGAGGCTCACCGGGACCTGCTCCGCAACCTCATCGATCAGCAGCTCTGGATCTCCAAAGGCAAGGAACTGGGCATCACCGGCGAAACCGAGCTGATCAACCGCCTCAATGAGATTCGCAAGCAATACAACCTCTCCACTCTTGAAGATCTGGAGAAGGCGGCGCAGGAGCAGGGCGTCAGCTTTGAGGACTTCAAGGCCAACATCCGCAACCAGATCGTCACCCAGCAGGTGATGCGCGATGAGGTTGGCCGTCACATCTCGTTTACTCCCGGCGAGGTGCAGCGCTATTACGAGCAGCATAAGCAGGAATATGTTCAGCCGGAGAGCGTCAAGCTGGGCGAGATCCTGGTGGGCACCGCGGCCGATGCCACCGACGCGCAGGTAGCGGCGGCCAAGGCCAAGGCGGATGACGTTGTAGCCAAGCTCAGGGCAGGCGGCGATTTCACCACGTTGGCCAAAGCCGCGAGCGAAGGCCAGACCGCGGCCCAGGGCGGCGACCTTGGCACCTACAAACGCGGCCAGCTCAACAAGATTTTTGAGGACGCGACCTTCAGCCAGCCCACTGGAACCATCACCGACCCGATCCGCACCCGTCAGGGTTTTGTGATCTTCAAGGTGGTTCAGCATGTTTCGGGAGGCGTGCAGGAATACAAGGACGTGCAGGGGCAGGTTGAGCAGGACTATTACGCCTCCAAGATGGAGCCGGCCGTCCGCGAGTATCTGACCAAGATGCGCGAAGACGCCTACATCGATCTCGCGGCGGGCTATACGGACTCGGGCGCCAGCACCAACAAACGCGTGAATCCGATTCAATACTCGCAGTACACGCCGCCCCAGCCCAAGAAGAAAAAGAAGATCGAGCGCACCCGTTTCCGCGAGAATACCCACTTCCGTTCGAAGACCGAGATGCCGGGCGCTCAATCCGCTGCCGCGACCCCTGATGCCCCCGCTGCTTCCTCTGCCCCCGCAGCCGCAGGCACGCAGACGGCTGCTGCCCAAACCAGCGCCCCTGCCCAGAAGCCCGGAAAGAAGGAGAAGATTCGCTACGGCCAGGCGCCCACCAAGACCCTTCCCACCGGGACCGCGACGCCGACCGAAGACGCCGGCGCGACGGGCCAGAACGCGGCCCAGTCCGCAGCCCAGACCGCTCCCCAGACAGCGCAGGTCGAGATGCCTGCCGAATCGTCCGCTCCGGCGCCGCAGAAGACCCGGTACAGCGACCGCGCCCGCGTTCCGAAGGATAAGACGCAGCAGACCCATTCGGAAAAGCCCAGCTATCCTGCGCAGAACCCGGCATCGGCGCCTGACGCAGCCGAGGTCGCCGATCGCCAGACACAGTCCGCTGCTTTGGGACTGCAGGGCGATACCACGAAGAAAAAGAAGAAGCAGGCAGCCACCACCAGCACCGAGAAGACTCGCCTGAGCGACAAGAAGAAGAGTGACCAGCCGCAGGACACAGCGCCGCCGGCCCAGCCGACTCCGATTCCCGCCGTTCCCGGCGCTCCCGCTCCGACCACGCCTGCGCCGGCTCCGGCGCCCTCAACCGCTCCGGCTCAGCCCCAGCAATAGAACCCGGCATCAAACAGCAAATCGGCCCTGAATGCGAAATTCAGGGCCGATCTGCTTTTGGGCCAAGCTTGCTTTTCAAATACCAGCGACGTCTTTACCTCGTGGTATCCATCGCGCAGATAAAAGCGATGCGCATCCTCCCGCGTGCTGCGGGAAGTGACGCGCACCGTGTCCAAGCCACTGCTCCCGGGTCCACTCCTCTGCGCGCCGGCAAAGAAGCCCGCCGATTCCGCGGCCGCGCACGACCTCGCTCACCACCAGGCCGCCAATCATTCCGAAGGGCGCAGACTGCAGGCGCCGCTCGACAGAAACCTCGATCCAGCCCACCACTTCCTCGCCCACGCAGGCGACAAACGCGGTCTGCTCCGCATCTTCGCGGCCGAGCCGCGCAATCCACGCGGCAATCTCTTCAGCGTTCCTCGAGTAGCCCAGTTGCGTTGTGAGCAGAGAGACAGCCATTGCATCGTCATCCCGCATCCCGCGAATGGCGGTCTGCTTGTCAATTGAATCGCGCGAGTCTGTCACGGATCCAGAATACCCGCCCGATCCGCGTACAATTCGTTGCGTGAAGCCGCGTCGTGAACTGCGAACTGCGCACCGGACCTGCGTCCTGTTATCCTTCCCGCAGCATGAAGGAAATCTTTATCTCGCAGCTCACTTCGTTTGAAGAATCTCGTGTCTTCGATACCTACTTTCTTATTCTTCATCGCCAGCTCAGGACCACCCAGACCAACAAGCCCTACCTCAACATCGTGTTTTGCGACAAGACCGGCCAGCTCGAAGGCCGCGTCTGGGACGTCAACGATGCACGCATCGCGAAAGACTTCGATCGCGGCGACGTCGTCAAGGCGCGCGGCTACGTGTCGCGCTTCAACGACCGCCTGCAGATGAAGGTCGAGCAGTTGCGCAAGGCCCTGCCGTCTGAAGTGGAAAAGGCTGACCTGATGCCGGCCACCACGTACGATGTGCAGGAGCTCTGGCAGCGTCTCCTCGGCTTCATCGACTCCTTCACCGACCCGCATCTCAAGCTGCTCGCCGGCAATATCTTCAGCGATCTGCAGGTTGCCTCCGCCTTCCGCGAAGCGCCCGCCGCCAAACAACTGCATCATGCCTATCTCGGCGGCCTGCTCGAGCACGTCATCAGCCTGCTCACCCTGGCTGACCGCGTCGCGCCGCACTACGCCATCCTGCACCGCGACCTTGCTGCTCACCGGCGTCATGCTGCACGACATCGGCAAGATCCACGAGTTGTCCTGGGACGTCGGCTTCGAGTACACCACGGAAGGCATTCTGCTCGGCCACATCCAGATCGGCGCGTCGCTGGCGGAAAGAGCCATGGAGGCCATCCCCGGATTCCCGCCGCGTCTCAAGACGCTGGTGCTGCACGTGATCCTCTCGCATCACGGCAAGCTCGAATTCGGCTCGCCCAAGCTGCCCATGATTCCCGAAGCGCTGGTGCTCAACTTCCTCGACGACCTCGACGCCAAGATGCAGGCCGTGCAGGGTGAGTTCGACAAATGCGCGCGGGAAGGCAAGCCCGCCGACGAACTGACCGGCAAGGTGTGGGCGCTCGATCAGCGACAGTTGCTCAATACGCGTGCATGGCTGGCTTCAACAGAGCCCGCGAAGACCGAGCCCGCTGAGCAGTGTCCAGGCCGATCTGTTCCAGCAACAGGGCTAGCGGATGAAGACTCTCAGCGATCCGGCATGCAAGCGGGAGATTCTTGCTCGGCTGGCTAACATCGTCCCCGACACCCCGCGTCTCTGGGGCAAGATGAATGCATCGCAGATGATCTGCCACGCCAGCGACGCGCTTCTCGGCGTCATGGGCGACAAGCCGATGGAACTCCCGCGCGGCCTGAATCTGTGGCCGCTGACGAAGAGCTTTGTTCTCTACGCGCCCTTCAAGTGGCCGCAGGGCGTCCCCACTCGGCCCGAGATGGACCAGCAGCTTGGCGGCACTCCGCCAACGCAATTCGAGAACGACATGCGAACCCTGCTCGCGGCGCTCGACAAGTTCACGGCTCAGCCCCGCGACTTCCAATTCCGGCCGCATCCCATGTTCAGACAGATGAGCGAGAAGGACTGGATGCGCTGGGGCTATCTGCACACCGATCATCACCTGCGGCAGTTCGGGGCGTAAAGGCAGGGAACAAGGGACCAAGGGAAAGAGGGACCAAGAAAGCAAAATCCAAAGGGCCCAGGCTCACTATCTTTCCCTTTTTCCCTTTTCCCTTGGTCCCTTGTTCCCTGCTTTTACCCCATGAACCAATCCCACTGCGCTTCCGTGAGCGGCACCACCGAAAGTCTGCCGATCTTCACCAGCGGCGAATCGTGGAAGATGGACGCCTTCTTGACCTCATCCAGAGTCTTCGGAGATTTCAGCCGCTGCCCCGCCTTCACCTTCACAATCGGCACCTTGGGGTCCGATGCGTCCACGCTGACCACCGTACCCGTGCCAACCGCGCGGCGTTCTTCGCCCGTGTGGTAGAAAATCCATTTCGTGCCTTTCATCAGTTCGCGCAGGTGCTTCACGGCCGTGGGATTGGTCACGCCATCCCACACCGTCTCCTTGTCGCGGAGAAAGTCGTCGAAGGAATAAACCGAGGGTTCCGTCTTGAAGAGAAAGAAGTCGCTCATGGCGTCATCGTAAGACACCGCGCTGCCCTTCCGCATCGGGAAAATGGGAAGCCGCCGGGTACCGGATGTTAGATTGAGAATCTGAAAATCGCAGCAAATCTGAAAATGGCAACAAGGAGTGTGTCTCGGGTGGCGAAATTGCGCAAGGTGCTGTCGGTTGTTGTCGCGATGTTGGGCTACATATGTATGGCAGCGGCGCAAGAGGCAACCGCGACGGATCAGGCGCGCTGGAAAGATGAAGCCTCTCGCGTCACCATCGTTCGCGACGACTGGGGCATCGCGCACATCCACGGCAAAACCGATGCCGACGCCGTCTTTGCCATGATCTACGCCCAATGCGAAGACGACTTCAACCGCGTCGAGACGAATTACCTGACCGCACTCGGCCGCCGCGCCGAAGCCGAAGGCGAAGCCGCCGTCTGGCAGGATCTCCGCCAGCGCCTCTTCCTCGATCCCGAAGAACTGCAGCGCGATTACGCATCCAGCCCCGACTGGCTGAAAAAGCTGATGGACGCCTGGGCCGACGGAATCAACTACTACCTTTCCCGTCATCCCGAAACCAAGCCGAAAGTGCTCACGCACTTCGAGCCGTGGATGGCCCTCTCGTTTACTGAGGGCAGCATCGGCGGCGATATCGAGGAGGTCAACCTCAAGCGTCTTCAGGCGTTTTACAACACGCAGGGAACGCATGCGACCGGCGCTGCAGCCATGACCTGGGAACCACGGCCGCATGTCGCAGAGCCGTGGATGGAACCGAAACCAAGCAGTTCCAACGGCATCGCAATTGCTCCGTCGAACACCGCCAATCATCACGCTCTTCTTCTCATCAATCCGCACACTTGGTTCTTCTTCCGCAGCGAACTGCAGGTGTCAAGCGACGAAGGACTCAATGCTTACGGCGCGGTGACGTGGGGCCAGTTCTTCGTCTACCAGGGATTCAACGATCGCGTCGGATGGATGCACACCTCCAGCAATGTCGACGCCGTGGATGAGTATCTCGAATCGCTGGTTCGCGAAAACGGCAAACTCGGCTATCGCTACGGCGGCGAAACAAAGCCGTTCACCAGCAGACAGATCACCATCCGCTACAAAACGCCGCAGGGAATCGAATCACGCTCGTTCACCGCGATGTATTCGCTGCACGGTCCAGTCATCGGCCAGGAAGGCGATCACTTCGTCACCATTCAGTTGATGAATACGCCGGTCGCCGCGCTTGAGCAGAGCTACCTCCGCACCAAGGCGCGTAACTATGCCGAATACAAGAAGACCATGGAGCTGCGCGCGAACTCCTCCAACAACACCGTCTACGCCGATGCAGACGGCAATATCGCTTACTGGCAGGGCGACTTCATTCCAAAACGCGATCCGCGCTTCGACTACACAAAGCCCGTGGATGGCAGCGATCCGGCGACCAACTGGCAGGGCCTCACGACGGTGGACGACCTGCCCCACCTGCTGAATCCGAAGGTCGGCTACCTCTTCAACGTCAACGACTCTCCCTGGAACGGCGCCGGCGCGGACTCTCTGCATAAGGCCGATTTTCCGGCCTACGTGGAGCAGGGAATCGAGACTCCCCGCGGCGTGCATGCCATGATGATGCTCGCACCCGGCGGCAAACCGCGCCGCGACTTCACGACGGAGACGCTGCGCCAGACCGCCTACGATTCATACATTCCTTGGTTCGCGCGTGCTCTCCCTGCGCTGCTCAAAGCGTATGACGATCTGCCCGCAGGCGATCCGCGGAATGCGACATTGGCCGGGCAGGTGAAACTCCTGCGCGCGTGGGACAATCGTTGGGGCGTCGATTCGGTGGAGACTTCGCTCGCCATCTTCTGGGGAACAGAACTGCTGAAGACCGTCGCGCGTCCGGCACGCGAAGCCAAGATTCCCAGCGAGGAATGGGTGGCCACCCGGGTCGCACCGGACGAGTTGCTCAAGGCCCTCGTCACTGCCTCCGATCAGCTCACTGCGGATTTCGGAACGTGGCGCACTCCCTGGGGCCAGATCAATCGCTTTCAGCGCCTGACCGATGATCTGGCGCCGCAGTTCACTGACGCCGGAGCCAGCATTCCGGTACCGTTTGTTCCCGGAATGTGGGGATCGTTTGCCGCCTTTGTCGGCCGCAAATATCCCGGCACCAAACGCTGGTACGGCAACTACGGCAACAGCTTCGTCGCCATCGTCGAATTTGGAGACAAGGTCCGCGCGCGGGCCATCACCGCCGGCGGCGAGAGCGGCAATTCCGAGTCGCCGCAACTTTGACGACGAGGCGCAACGCTATGTCTCCGGCGACCTGCGCGAGGTGTACTTCTACCCCGATCAGCTCAAAGGCCACACTCGGCGCACCTACCATCCCGGCGAGTAAGAACCGGGCCGAGGCGAAACCGGCAAACGCATAAGAGGAGGGCAATGTCCTTTCGAGTCTTCGGCACCTGCAATATCGGAGACGCGGCGCTCGAGATTCTGCGCCAGCGCGGTTACGAACTGGAAGTCTATCCACAAGCGGATCCGCCGCCGAAAGCGCTGATCCTCGACAAGGTGCGCAGCGGCATCGATGGCCTCATCACCACTCTGCGCGATCCCATCGACGGCGAACTGTTCGAAGCTGGCAAGGGGACCCTCAAGGTCGTCGCCCAGATGGCGGTCGGCTTCGACAACATCAACCGCGCTGACGCCAACCGCTATCGTATTCCGTTCACAAACACCGCCGACGTCCTGACGGAGGCCACCGCCGAGTTCGCCTTCTTCATCATGGGAGCCGCGGCCCGCAAGCTGTGGCCAAGCGAGCGGCTGGTTCGCGAAAACCGCTGGGGCGCTTGGCATCCATTCCTGCCCATGCTGGGCGATGAAGTCACCGGCAAAACGGTCGCCATCATCGGCACCGGCCGCATTGGTCTCGCCATGATAAAGAAATGCACCGGCCTCGACATGAACATCCTGTGCTTCAGTCCCGTCTCTCAGAACAAGACGTACATCGAGCACATCCAGGAAATCATGGACCTGCGCCACCGCTATGGGATCCAGAAACGTGCTACGTCGATCCGTTATGGTGAGTTATCTGAAGTCCTCGGCGCGGCGGACTTCGTCAGCGTGCACGTGCCGCTGCTGCGAGAAGGCGAATCGCCCACCCCGACCTATCACTTGTTCAACGAGACGACCCTGCGGAAGATGAAGCCCACGGCCTATTTGATCAACACCTCGCGCGGCCCTGTCGTCGATGAGGCAGTCCTGGCGCGCGCCCTCCGCGAGCGTTGGATCGCCGGCGCTGCGCTCGACGTGTTTGAGAAAGAGCCGCTGCCGCCGGACTCTCCCCTGCGCGATCCCGAAATCGAGGACCGCTGCCGCATCTTCCATCACTTCGCCAGCGGAACCAACGAAACCCGCCTGTCGGTTGACCCCCATACCGGCATGGCCGGACGCTGCGTCCAGGCTTTGCGCGACGTTCTCGAGGGCAACTACGGCGGCGACTTCACTAAGATGCCTTACGTGGTGAACAAAGAGGCGTTTCGAGCGCAGTAGGATTGGCCGGCGAGTTTACGCGATGATAAGAACAGCGTGTCCGGACGTATGGGACTGAAGACCGGCTCGTGCCCAGGAGGGCTCAAAGTGAAGTCACTGCCGTTGCGTTTTATCCTGCTGTCCTGCCTTTCGCTGGGGCTGATTTCCTCGGCCGGAGCTCCCGCGCAGAATTCACCGGCGGCTTCCCCGAAGTACCGTACCAATTTTGTGGTGTACGACGTCGCGAAGAAGACCACGACGACCCTCTTCACGATCGAGGGCGAGTGGCATGCGCCCAACTGGACGGCGGACGGGATGTACGTCGTCTCCGACATGGGCAATGCCCTTTATAGGATCCCGGTGAGCGGCGCAGGCAAGGGAAAACCGGAAAAGATCTATGCCAGCCCGGACATGATCGCAACCAACGATCATGCGGTCTCGTGGGACGGCAAACAGGTTGCAGACACCGTGATCAAGCTGCCCATGCCGGCGAAGATCCGAGGCGCGGCGGATATTCCCAATCCGATTCTCGTCATGAATCTGGACGGGAGCGAGGCCCGCCAGGTTCATATGGGGTGGTTGCATGGGTGGTCGCCCGATGGCAAATACCTTGTCTACACTGGCACGCTCCAGGACAGCGCCAGTATTTACCGCATCAACGCAGACGGCAGTGGCGAAATGCGTATGACCTCGGCCGAGGGTTCCGATGACGGGCCCGAGTATTCGGCCGATGGCCGGTGGATGTACTTCTGCTCCAATCGGTCAGGCAAGTGGGATGCATGGCGCATGCCTGCCAGCGGCGCGGGGCCCGACGACAAATTGGCCGAGAAGGTCACCAGCGGCGCCGACACGCAGGATTGGTTCCCACACATCTCTCCGGACGGCAAGTGGCTCTACACCATCTCCTATCCGATGAACCATCCGGACCACAATTACATCGGAGATGGCATGAAGATCAAGCTGCTGCGCTTGCGAGACGGAGTGGGCGCGGAAGGCGCCGAATTGATGACGGTGAGGACCTTCTTCGGCGGGCAGGGTGCTGGCAACACGGGCGGCTGGTCGATGGACTCTAAGAGATTTGCCTGGACTGAGTACGAGAAGATACCGGCACAGGCAAAGCGAGGCGTTCATAGCGCCCGGCAGTGCCCAGACTGTTTCTCAGATCCCCGGGCCCAGTGAGCAGAAGTAAGGGCCCGTCCGGATTCACATCCGAACCGGCCCTGGCCTTTGCTCTTCTTTCTGTCATCCCCGAACGAATCTGTTGTTTCGTGACATCCCTAATCGACGAAATCCACCTTGGGCTCAATCGGGATGATGCCGCGCTCATGTCCCAGCTCCAGCAGCTTGCGGATGGCCTCGCGACCGTCCTTCCCATAATCCAGGGTCCGCTCGTTCACATACATGCTCACAAAGCGGTTCGCCATCGTGGTGTCCAGATCGCGCGCGAACTGCATCGCATACTCCAGAGCCTGTTCGCGATGATCGAGCGCGTGCTGGATCGAATCCCGCAGCGCCTTCGAGATGATCTTGTGCTCAGCGGCTCCCAGCGAGCGGCGAATCGCGTTCCCGCCCAGCGGCAGCACCAGCCCGGTGGTCTCACGCCACCACACGCCCAAGTCGATCACCTTGCTCAAACCGCTCGAAGCATAAGTGAGCTGACCCTCGTGGATGATGAGCCCAGCTTCGTATTTGCCTGCCAGCATGGCCGGAATAATCTGGTCGAACGGCACCACTTCCGTCTCGATATTCGGATTGAATACCTTCAGCGAAAGATAGGCGGTCGTCAACACGCCAGGCACAGCCACCTTGATTTTGCCCAGGTCTTCCGGGGTCAGTTTCTTGGCGGAGACCACCATGGGCCCGTAGCCCTCGCCGACGCTGCCTCCGCAGCCCATCAACGTGTAGTTGTCCTGCACGTATGGATAGGCGTGAAAGCTGATGGCCGAGACGTCGTAGAAGGCTTCATTCTGCGCCCGCCGGTTCAGCGTTTCAATGTCAGTGAGCGTGTGCGTGAAGCGATAGCCCGGAACGCGAACCTTGTTCGTGGCCAGGCCGTAGAACATGAACGCGTCATCGGAGTCGGGGCTGTGCGCAATGGAAATTTCGCGGACGCCGGCCGCAGTGGCTGGTCCAGTTTGCTGAGTACTCACAGGATGCTGAGGTCCTTTCGAAACTAAACAGTTGGAGGCTGGGGGTTCCGGCTCAGGCTCATGCGGTTCCACTGGAACCCGAGCGCGGCGGCCGTTGCCACCTTCAGAGCATCCCCGGGTAGAAAGGGCAGTACCGCCTGGGTGAGCGCGGCGCCCGCGGATGCGTGCGTGTAAATGCTGAGCCAGATAGCGCCAACGCCAAGAATGATTACGTTGCCCGCGGCGGCGCTGATCAGTGCCCAGGTAAAGTTTCTGCGGCTGGTGCGCCACAGCGCTGCAACAGTGAACGCTGCCAGCGGATACGAAAGCAGATAACCGCCCGTCGGTCCAAACAGGTGGGCGAACCCTGCTACTCCCGCGACTCCCGGCGCAAACACCGGCAAGCCGGCCGCGCCTTCAAGCAGATACGCCGCCAGCGTGCTCGCGGCAAGCCGCGGCGCCAGAAGCATTCCCAAGGCCAGCACGGCGAACGGCTGCAGCGTCAGAGGCACCGGAGTGAACGGCAGAGGCAGCGCAACACGAGCGCACAATGCCACCAGCAGGCTGCCGGCAAGCACGATTCCCGCTCCCCGCAGCCATTCCGCCGCCGCTGCATTGGGCACGTCCGCGCTTACTGCGCGCGCCGGGATGTTCATAGTGTCTCCTCCGTTCCTGGTGGTTCTGTCTTTTCCAACGGAGCGCGCGCCAATCTCCGGCGCTTATGCTCCTGCCAAACGTGATACGCAACGCCGGCTGACGCAACCAACAGCGCCCCGAGCGAAACGAGAAGTGCGATCATCAGCCAGCGCATGGGCCTAATTCGGATCCCATGGGTCCGGCACAACCGCCTCTTTTCGCCGCCGCATGCGTCCGCTGTGCAAACTCATGCAAGGCGCTTGGAGCGCGATCGTTTCAGGCAGACGGGACTATCCGCTAACGCCAAGAATATCAGACCCACCGTGCGCGCCCGGCTGGTCACACCCCGGCCAGGCTCGCCTTGAGCGATTCGAGATAGCCCTGGCTTGCCGCCTCCACTGAAAGCACCACAAACTCAGGAGTTTCGTAGCTGTGCAATGCCATCAGGCGCACGTGCAGCGCATCAAGTTGATCAACCTCGGTCTTGAGCATCAGCAGAGTCTCGTTGTCGGTCTCGATCGCGCCGCGCCAACGGTAAATCGACTCCACGCCGGGAAGCAGCGTGGCGCACCCTGCCAGGCGCTCCTCCACCAGCGTCCGCCCGATTCTCCCGGCCTCTTTGCGGCTACCCGTCGTTGTCAGAACGATTCGGACCTCTGGATTGAACTGAAGGGCACTGGAATCAGGCATGATTGTTCTCCCGCATCAGTATGGCATCGAACCTCCATGGTGATCGATGCCCCTCCGCTTGCCCAACCGCCGCCCCGAAAGGCAGTATGGAGTTGCAAGAGCGCGAAGGGAGCTTGAGACATGGCAAGTGCAATCAAGTTTGGCACTTCTGGGTGGCGCGCCATCGTGGCGGACGAGTTTACGGTTCAGAACATCCGTCTGGCCGTAGCAGGCATTGCCGAATACGTGAAAACTCAACCTGTTCCTCACCGCGTGCTCGTCGGACGCGATCCACGCTTCCTCGGCGAGAGTTTTGTCGATGTCGCCGCGCGCGTGCTGGCCGGCGCAGGCGTGACCCCGGTAGTCATTCCCGATCCCGCTCCCACTCCCGCGATTGCCTATGCCGTGCGCACCCTGAAGACCGTCGGCGCTATCAACTTTACCGCCTCCCACAATCCGCCGGAGTACAACGGCATCAAGTATTCGAGCCCCGATGGCGCCCCGGCTCTGCCCGAAGTGACGAAGCAGATTGAGGCCTCCGTCAACCGCATCGTCGAAAGCGGCGCAACCATCCCCACGGCCAATCCTCCTGCGGGCGGATTCGAAACCGTCGACGTCAAAGACTCCTTCCTCAAGCGCCTCGGCGAACTCGTCGACGTGAAAGCAATTGCCAAATCGGGCATGAAGGTTGTCTTCGACCCCTTCTGGGGCGCCGGCCGCGGCTATAGCTGCCACATCCTGCGCGAGGCTGGAGTCACGGTCGAAACCGTCCATGACTACCGCGACGTGCTCTTCGGCGGACACGCGCCCGAGCCCGACGGTCACCTGCTCACTGCCGCGAAGGACAAGATGCGCGAAATCGGCGCAAAGATCGTCATCGCCACCGACGGCGACGCCGACCGCTTCGGCATTGTGGATGAGGACGGAACCTTCATTCAGCCCAATTACGTCATCGCGCTCCTCTTTGACTACCTCGTCGAAACCCGCGGCTGGCGCAACGGCGTGGCCAAGAGCGTCGCCACCACCAACCTCGTCAACGCACTCGCCAAGCATCATAATGTCCCGCTGTATGAAACCCCGGTCGGGTTCAAATACATCGGTGAGCTCATCATTGAAGACAAGATCGCCATCGGCGGCGAAGAGTCCGCAGGGCTTACCATTCGCGGCCATGTTCCTGAAAAAGACGGCATCATCGCCGGCCTGCTGGTCACGGAGATGGTGGCGGTCCGCGGCAAGAGCCTCGGTGTGCAGCTTCGGGAATTGTTTGCCAAGGTTGGTTCCTATTACCCGGTTCGCGAGAACTTCCACTTGACCCCGGAGGTAAAAGCCCGGTTCACTGAGAAGTTGAAGACCGATCCGACGGAACTGAGCGGGCGCAAGGTCAAGCAGATTGTGCGCACCGACGGGCTCAAGCTCATTCTCGACGACGGCTCATGGGTGTGCTACCGGCTATCCGGCACGGAACCGGTGGTGCGCGCCTACACTGAGGCCCGCAGCGAGAAGGATATGGAATCGCTGAAGGCCGCCGCGGAGAAATTCGTTACCTCCTGACCATCACCTTTAACCAGGACAGAATGCAGGAAGAATCCACACCTGAGATGTTCGCACCGGATCCGGAGCCGGCCCAGAAGCAACCCGCTCCGCCTCCCGTGCCGCGCCGCGTCCTCCAATGGGCCACGCGCGCCTGGCGCACTGCCGCCAGTGTCGTCGCCGTCGCGCTGGCCCTGCTGCTTGGCTGGCACGTGGTCAACGGCAAGCACGGACTGTCAGTCTGGGAGCAGAAGCGCGTTGAAGACAAGCAGTTGCAGAAAGAGATCGACCAGCTCCAGCAGGAGAACGCCCGCCTGCGCGTCCGCGTCGACAAACTCAAGTCCGATCCCGACGAGATCGAGCATGAGGCACGCGAGAAACTCCGCTACGCCCGCCAGGGCGAAGTCATCGTCGACCTGTCGAATGAAGTGAAGCCGCCGGCGAAGTGAGGGTGCAGTTCACAGTTCATAGTTCACAGTCCATCGTTCACAACTGCTGCTGGTCGCTCGATTCATGCGCGCGCCTTCTGCGCGTTGCCTGTGGATTCGTACGGCCTCGCGAACTGTGAACTTAGAACTGTGAACTAAGAACTGCCTTTAAAAATCGACATGCCCCCGCACCGCTCCCACCCACGCCGGCCCGCGATCGCCGTTGTACCCCGGATTATTGATGTGCTGCACATCGACGGAGTAGAACATCCCCCGCCATGCGTGCCAGGTGTAGTAGCTCTCCACACTGGTCTCCCGACCGTATTTCAGATTGCCGTCGCCCAGCAGAAACCCCAACCCGCCCAGCCGCAGATACTCCTGGTGATCGCGCTTGATCGCGTTTGAAACCACCGCGGCGCCGAACTTGTCTTCGCTCCGGCCAAACCGCCGCATCGCGTAGTCCCCGCCCCCCACCACCGTCTGATCCACCTCGGTGTAGGCGAACGACTCGTGCTGCCCCTCGTTCCACCCGAACCGCCCGAACACGCGCAGATTCTCCGCGATCTCCTGCTCCGTGTTGAGGCCCACCCCATACTTCAGCGCCCCAAAATGTTCATGCGCCGTAATCGTCGGCGTCGTGTCGATTCCGTCCAGGTACGCCTGCACCGCCTCGCGATACACACCCATGTGCGCGCGGTTCCCATAGAACAGAATCCGGGTCGCGCCCTTGCGCTTCGGCGCCAGCGACTTCCGCAATTCAAATTCGCCATTCTGCCCGTGCGCCCGGCTGAACGCCCAATCCATGTCGATCCCGTTCGCTACCACCGGCATCGCGAAGATCCCGTAGCGCAGGCTCCAGGTGAGGTCGTCGTACTCGGCCATGCCGCCCACGGTGTAGCCGCGCGTATCGGCCGCGTAATCCCATGCGCCATTGTTGTCCACGGTCCAGTTCAGGAACTGCAGGTGCGAATCGGAGCCGATGTCATTGGCATCGAAAAAATCCGGCAGCGTCATCTTGCCCACGCGAAATTCGAGCCGCCGCTCCGGCACTTCCGCTGCCAGCGCAAAGAAATTCGCGTCCTGGCTCTGGGTCTTATCCGTCAGTCCGATAATCTGGTGAATCTGGTAACGCGCGAGGTAGGGAGCGCTGCCCAGGTTCGGATTCCGCACCACGTCCAGATTGGTGAAACCGGCCAGCCCCAGCGCCTGGCTCAGACCACGCCCCGCGGCTGATTCGAAGTCGAGAATCAGGTCGGTGTTGTACCGCACTGAAGTCGTCGGTCGCACTGCCGTGTGCAGCGTCCCCACCATCGACGTCTTGTACTCCGCCGAACTGCGAAAGCTGTTCGGCCCTTCGTAGGCCGAATGAAACGGTAGCCTGCCCTGAAAGATGATGTTGGCCTGTCCTGAAATCCAGTAACGCCGTCCCTCCGGATGCGGAAACATCGTGACCACGGGATCAGCCGCCTTCTCCGGCGGTCTCTGCCCCGGCGCATCCGTCCCCGCGGTCTTATCGGGCGATTGGATATGCAACGAGATCTGCGGCTGCGGAGCCGCTGGCAGTTGCGCGCCCGCGCCGCTGACCTGGCCGCCCCATGCGCCCACGCACAGAGCCGCCTCGCAGGCAACCGCCAGCATCAGTTTCAGGAGGCCGGGCAAACGGAACATCAAAAGCCTTTCAGGATAGGAGGGAGTATGATGGGGAAAAATCGAGGCCCTATCCGGAAGTTATACCATACCCCGGGTGGGTATACAGTTCTCAAGGAGCTCCATGGCCGCCAACATCCCGGAAAATGCTGCAATGATCAAGCGCGTACGCAAGCTGCGCGGACAACTCGCCGCCGTCGAGCGTTCCCTCGCTTCCCACGGCGATTGTGCCAAGCAGCTCATGCAACTGGCGGCTCTGCGCGGTGGCGTCAACTCCCTCATGCGCGAAGTGCTCGAAACGCATATCCGCTTCCATCTGACCGATGGCTCCAGGGAGAGAGTCGCCCCCGAACTTGCCGAAGATCTGCTCGGCCTGGTCCGCTCGTATCTCAAATAAGTTCGCTACGCGCGCTCCTCCCGGCATCCTATGACGTCGGAGGGCGTCACACTGTTAATAAGAGGTCGATTCGTAACGGAACCATATCGCCTGTGCGCTGATGCCCATGCGAGATCGGCGAGGCCGGCGACACCACATGCGATCTGCAGGAATTATGTTCGTGCTCATGTTCTCCGCGTTGGCCGTCGCCCGGCCGATGCAGATGCCCATGCCGATGGGCGGCCCGGTCGTCACTCTCTCCGACAATGTGCTGCGCCATAGCGGATCGGGCACCAGCCTTGAGCCCGGATCGGTTGAGCCGCCCATGCTCATGCGCATGGCGCGCGGCTGGATGCTGATGCTCCACGGCCAGGCCTTCGTTGTCGATCAGCAGCAGTCCGGCCCTCGCGGCCACGACAAGTTCTTCTCTGTGAACTGGTTCATGCCCATGGTGCAGCGCAGTTTCGGCCGCTCGCAGCTCACGCTCCGCACTATGCTCAGCCTCGAGCCCGCGACCATCTCCGGCCGCTATTATCCCGAGCTGTTTCAGCAGGGCGAAACCGCCTACGACAAGCCCATTGTCGACGGCCAGCATCCCCACAACCTCTTCATGGAAATCGCCGGTATCTACGATCTGAAGCTCGCTGAAAAATCTTTGCTGACGTTTTACGCGGCCCCGGTTGGCGATCCTGCCCTGGGCCCCATCGCTTATCCCCATCGCGCCTCCGCCAGTGAAGATCCGCTCGCCACCCTCGGTCATCACCTCGAAGATTCAACCCACATCTCTTACGACGTCCTCACCGGCGGCCTGTCCGCTGGAGCAGCGCGCGGCCTGCGCCTTGAGGCCTCGGGCTTTCACGGGCGCGAGCCGGATGAAAACCGCTGGCACATGCAGGCCGGCGCTCTCGATTCGTGGGCCGCCCGCCTGTCCATCCTCCCCGATCGCAACTGGGCTGGCCAATACTCGCTCGGCCATATCCATTCGCCGGAGGCGGTTCATCCCGAAGAAGACATCCTTCGCCAGACCGCATCCGTCGCCTGGCACTACGGGAAAGAACCCGTCGTCGACGCCACCGCGCTGTGGGGACGCAATCACACCATCGGCACGTCGCAGAATGCCAACGCCTATCTTCTCGAAGCCACGCTGCATCTGCGCAGCAGGCACGCCATCTGGACACGCATCGAAAACGCAGACCGCACTTCCGATCTCCTCGGCGTCGCCGCTCCGTCGGCCGAGTTCGTCATCGGCCGCGTGCAGGCCTACACCGCCGGATACGCCTATACACTTCATTCCTGGAGTTTCGGCAAGGCTGAGGTTGGCGGGCAGTTCGCTTCGTACACAACCCCATCTCAACTGACGGCGCAATATGGATATCACCCCTGGGGAGCGGCGCCGTTTCTGAAATTCCAGATCGGAAAGTAGTAGGGACCCGAACAACGGGACGAGCGCGGTGCGTTCATCCTCGGCAAGTCTTTGACAATCTGTCTCTCGGTGGACAGGAGATAGAGGAGCTGCCCCGTGTACAACTCGCGCCGATTCGGCAAATCGCTGGAAGTGATGAGTCCCATGAGAATTCCTCGTTGAATCACTATCCGTTGCAAGGCGTTCGGCATTTACAATTCGTTGTGTGAAAATGATTCGTCGCTCCTCCGTTTTTCTGCCCAGCCTCTGACAGCTCGCACCCGTCGACGGTGCGAAGGCGGCCGCATCAGCGGCTGCGCGGCGCTTTGTGCGCATAGGCAGATTGGCAAGGAGATTCCTTATGAGTTCAATGAGTGTAGAAAACCGCGCGCTCTCGTGCGCGCAGAGAGAGCAGTTCGTTCACGACGGGTTTGTGAAGGTCGAGGCTGCTTTTTCGGCGGCAGTGGCCGCCGAGTGCTGCGGCATCCTCTGGCGCGAATCCGGTTGCGTGGCAGACGACCCTTCGACGTGGACGCGCCCGGTGATCCGGATCGGAGACCGTTCGGAAGAACCATTCCGCGAAGCCGCGAATACATCCGTGCTGTATGCTGCTTTTGACCAGATTGTCGGGCGGGACCGGTGGCTGCCCCGGCAGAGCCTTGGAGGATGCCCGCTTCGCTTTCCGCACCCCGATGATCCCGGAGACACGGGCTGGCATATCGACGCGAGCTTCCCTCCGGACGAGCCAACCTCATCTTACGTTGAGTGGCGCATCAACCTTGAATCCCGCGGCCGTGCGCTCTTGATGCTGTTCTTGTTCACCGATACCGGCGAAGAGGACGGCCCCACGCGCATTCGCGTCGGGTCGCATCTGCGAGTTCCCAGGCTCCTCAAGGACGCAGGCAACGCCGGCCTGTCAATGATGGAGGTCTCAAAAGCAGCAGAGCAACTCACAGGCGGCCTGCCGGAGACTGAAGCTACCGGACTAGCCGGCACAGTGTACCTGTGCCATCCGTTCCTGGTGCACGCGGCCCAGCCAGTTCGCGGCACGCGTCCGCGGTTCATGGCGCAGGCCCCGCTGTATCCAGGAAAACCATTCAGTCTGAACCGGAGTGATGGAGACTACTCGCTGGTCGAGCGAGCAATCCTCCTTGGGCTGAAATAAGAGAAGACGACTCACGCGGAGAGACCGCCTCGCCTCTCTGCGCGAGTCGTCTCCGAATTGCTATGCCCCCGCGGGTGCGCGAAGCTCTTCGAGTGCCGCGGTAAGATCCGCCGCGAGCGAAGCCTGCACCGGGTCGCTCAGCTTGTTGCCCTCGCGGGTGAGATAGAAGACGTCAATAGCCGTCTCGCCTTCCGTGTCGATCAGCGCGACTTCAATGTTGCAGCCATGCGTGTTCAACACCAGCGCAACCTGCCGCAGCAGGCCGGAAACATCCTGGGCAATCACCTGCAGCAGCGTCGATTGCGTCGAAGACAGGGAATCGAACTCGAGCCGCGTGGCGACTTCCACCTTAACGTTTGCCGTATGATTCGCGTGCCGCCGCCCGTCTAGCAATTGGTTCACCGGCACCTTCTGCGCCACCACATCGTGCAGATATTTGAGGAAGCGGTCTTTCTCGCTCGGGTTCAGTTCCAGTGTCCGAAACACATCGGAGAACTGGAAGCTGTCAACCACCACGCCCTGGTCGTTCGAGAACGCGCCGGCCTTCACAATGTTCATGCCCCATGCGGCCAACGCTCCGGCCACATCGGCAAACAACCGGCTGCGGTCCCGCGCAATCACCGTCAGGTCGAACAACTGCCGCAGCGGGCGCAAATCCAGTTGCACTGGATCCTTCTCGAGATTCGCGGCCAGTTGAAAATGGTTGCGGATATGCTCCGGCAAACGCGTCTGCAAATAGCGCTGCGGCAATCCTTCCAGAAATTGCCCGAGCCCGTCATACTGCGCGGCCGGCACCATGGCGCGCAGCCGATTCAGCAGCGTGGGATCGATTGCCGCATGATAGCGAATCTCATCCACGCTGCGATCCATGAAGTTCGCCGTTGCCATGTATAGCTGCCACAGATTTTCGGCCTTCCACGGCGTCAGGGCGTCGGGATTCACCGCCTTGATGTCCGCATACGTCAGCAGCGTCAGCATCTTCAGCAGCGTGGGGCTCCCGACCTTGTCTGAGAAGCTGCGCACGTTCTCCTGGTCGAAGATGTCGCGGCGCAGCGCGTTCGACATCTCCAGGTGCTGCTTGATCAGGCGCAGAACGGTCTCGCGCTCCTCCGCATCGAAGTCGAGCCGCGCCATGAAGCTGTCTGCCAGCTCCACCGATTGTCCTGTGTGCTCGGCATCGCGCCGCGCCTTGCCGGTATCGTGCAGCAGCAGCGCAAGCAGGAACAGGTCGAGCCGGTCGATCTCGGGCAAAAGCTGCCCCAGCCGCTGCTCATAGTCGTGATGCGGAGTACGCAGTCCGTGCACGTTGTCGATCGTGAGAAACGTGTGCTCATCCACCGTGTAGCGGTGATAGCTGTCGCGAATTACTAGCGCATCGATGCCGTGAAACTCCGGCAGCAGCATCTCCAGCACGCCCAGTGCGTGCATGGTGCGCAGTGCATGCGCGGCATGAGGCCCCAGCAGCACTTCGCGCAACGCGTTCCACAGATAAGGTCCCTCGGGAATATGGATCGCCAGCGCCGGCAATGCGTCGGTAATGCGGTCTTCAGCGCCCTGTGACAGCGTGTATCCGTGCGTCGCCATCAGCGTGAAGATACGAAGAATTGCGGATGTGTCGGAGAATTGTGCGCCGGGGAGGATGTCGATGCGGCCCTGGTCGAGAACAAAATCTGTTCCCGCGATGGGAGTTCGCCGCCGGCGAAACTGCTTGTAGAAGCTGACCGGCGCCGGCAGGTTCTCCATCAGCAGAACGGCGCGGCGGTAAATCACGCGCGCATGCCGGTAATACGTTCGCATCCAGTACGCCGGATCGGCCGTCCCCCGGGTCTCCAGGCCAATCGAGTTCGCTGCCGCTTCATCCTGCGATTGCCAGTCCAGCGCGTTGTCGTCGCGGTTGTGCCGGAAGTGCAGAAAACATCGCGCCGCCGCCAGAAAATCGAATGCCGCTTCTGCGTCTCCGCGCGCGCTCTGGAAGACTCCGCCCCGCTGCCGCGGCCACTCCCGCGTCTCCTTCAGATGAAATAGCAGCGCAAACCATACGGCCAGATGATAGTCGCGCAATCCCCCCGGACAGTCCTTCAGGTTCGGCTCGAGATGGAAGATCGTATTGCCGAACTTGGCGTGACGCGCCCGCGCAATCTCACCCAGCTTCTGCGTAATCGTGTTCCACTCGCTTAAAACCAGGCCCGGCAGAACCGTCTGATGCAACTGCTGGTACAGCGGGAACTGCCCGGCCAGAAAGCGCCGGTCCAGCGTTGCCAGCGTGAACTCCAGGTTGTCGGGATCGAACCTGCCTGCCTCTTTGATTGTGCGTGAAGCGGGGCTGGCCCTCAGCCCGATATCCCACATCCCCTGCACAATCCCGCGTACGTGTTCGCGCGCCTGTTCTTCGGTCTTGTCATCCGCAAACGCAAACAGCACGTCGATGTCGGAGAAGGGAAACAGGTCCTTGCGCCCGTAGCCGCCCAGCGCCAGCAGAGAGACATTAAATCCGGGATTGCCCGTGAACGCCCGCCGCCACATCTCGATAAGAATCCGATCGACAACCGCCGAGCGCCTGCGGATCGCGGCCGTGCCGTCTCCCGTGCGCTCGAACGTCTGGCGCACAAGCGCCATCTCCCGGTGATACTGCTCCCGTAAATCGTCAACCGCGATTGCGACTGGATCCATTTGGCTTGTGATTGGTTCCCGGTATGAAACGGATGTGCATTCAGAATAAGCGATTCGCGAAAATGATGGCGTAAAGATGTAGCACCCAACTGCGTTCGGGAAATCAGGCGGGAATAAGGAAAATGGTGACCGTGAGCCCCGCAAAGTTTCGGATACAACTTGGCCCGCGATGTTCGCCTCTCAACGCGGGCCTTTGAAGTCTTCTGGCGTACGATCGGCTAAAGCGCGGTCTCGCCCCGCTCATCGTTGCGAATGCGGATCGCGTCCGCGATCTGGCTGACAAAAATCTTGCCGTCCCCGATCCGTCCCGTCCGAGCCGCGCCGATAATCGCCTGGATCGCCTTCTCCTTGCGCTCTTCCGTGACCACCATCTCGATCTTCACTTTGGGAAGAAGGTCGACCGTGTATTCGCGGCCCCGATAAAACTCGGTGTGCCCCTTCTGGCGGCCGTGACCCCGCGCTTCCAGGATCGTCATCCCTTCGATGCCCGCTTCAAGCAGCGCATCTTTCACCGCATCCAGCTTCGAAGGCTGGATCACTGCCTCGATCTTCACCATTGCAAATTGCCTCGGATTGATAGCCTAACAAACCATACGTGAAGACTGCCCACTGTGGTCCATCAGATTCGCATAAAGAAGCATCAAGAATTGAAATCGTAACCCTCTTCGCCATGTTGCGACAGGTCCAGCCCCTCGCCCTCGTCTTCGGCCGACATGCGCAGCCCGATCACCTTGTCCACAACGAACAGCAGCACCAGCGTCCCCACCGCCGACATGCCCCACGCAATCCCAACTCCCGCCAGCTGGTTCAGCACCTGGCTCCAGTGCCCGTCGAGCCCGCCCGTCGGCAGCGCCTTGCCGGCAGCGTCCGCTCCAAACGCCGGATTGATCACGCTTACCGCGAAGATGCCCGTCAGAATCGCGCCCAGCGTTCCGCCCGCGCCATGCACACCGAATGCATCCAGCGAATCGTCATAGCCGAACCACGCCTTCACCTGGAACACCATGAAGAAGCAGAACAGCCCGGCCACGATGCCGATCAGCAGTGCCGACATCGGCTGCACAAATCCTGAAGCCGGCGTAATCGCCACCAGCCCAGCCACCGCTCCAGAGATCGCCCCGAGTGCCGTCGGCTTGCCATTGTGGATCCACTCGGCAATCGTCCAGCCCAGCGCCGCCGCGGCCGCCGCAAAATGCGTGTTGATGAACGCGCTGGTCGCCAGCGGGCCCGCGCTCAGCGCGCTTCCCGCGTTGAATCCGAACCAGCCCACCCACAAAAGACACGCGCCAATGAAACTCAGCACCATCGAGTGCGGCGGCATCGCCATCTTCGGATAGCCCATGCGCTTCCCCAGGTACAGCGCCGTCACCAGCGCCGACACGCCCGAGGTCACGTGAACCACCGTCCCGCCTGCGAAATCCAGCGAGGGAATGTGTCCGCCGCTGGCATTCAGCAAACCACCCACGCCCCACACCATGTGCGCCATCGGGGTGTAGACGATCAGCGACCACAGCGAGAGAAACAGCGCCATGGCGCTGAACTTCATCCGCTCCGCGAACGCGCCCGTGATCAACGCCGGCGTGATGATCGCGAACATCAGTTGGTAGACCATGTACGTCTGTTCCGGAATCGTCTTCGCGTAATCCAGATCCGGCGCCAGGCTCACGCCCCGCAGAAACACATGCTCGAATCCGCCGATAAACGCATTACCGTGTCCGAAGGCCAGCGAGTAGCCGATCAGCGCCCACAGAATGGTCACCAGGCCCATCATCGCGAAGCACTGCATCATGGTCCCGAGAATGTTCTTGCGCCGCACCAGGCCGCCATAAAACAGCGCCAGCCCCGGGCCCGTCATCAGCAGCACCAGCGCGGCAGACACCAGCATCCACGCGTTGTCGCCGGACATCTGCGCAGTCTCCACCGCTTGCCGCAACGCCTCAACCTGCGCCTGGGTGGCGGGTGCGGCGTTCGAACCGGCGGATTGTCCCATCGCAAGAAACGGAGTCAGAATGAATGCAGAAAGAAGAATCAAACGCGCTGCTTTGCGCCCCATAAACCTCCTGGGCAGAAATCAATAGGTTGAAGAGCCAGGTTGTGGCGCTCTGCCTTTGCTCTCGATCGCGGGCCTGCTGTTTCCCGGTGCCCGCGCCTGAGCAATCGGGACCACGAAAAACCCAGACGACTGCAAGCTGCTAACCTGCGGCTGCCGCTGAAGATTGTCGATAAAGGCAGAATGCCATGAAATACATAAAGACGGCGTGAGGAATCCGCGATTCCCACTGGAAAACTCATGCGAAATATGTTTCGCGCATCCCGCCCGCACGGTCGGCGATGATAGATAAAACCGGAGCGAGTCAGGATGAACAGAAAGAGGTTTTTGCAGGGAGCCCGCGCAGTCATCGCAGCAGCTCTCTTTCAGTGTATCTGCGCCGCGGCCCACGCCGTTGCGGCAGAGCCCTGCGCCAGGCTTGTCCTCGAAGGCGAAGTGACCGCGGGCCACGAATGGAAGACCACCCTGGGCCAGGGATGGGTGTTTCGCATCGTGCCGGTTTCCCCCACGCAGGCCGGCTTCTCCGGTTGGGATCTGGTCGTCGATCGCACCCAGCCCGCGGGGTTTCCTGATGCGCTCTATCTCGCCACGCCGCCCTTCGGATCCATCAACGAGCGCGAAATCGCCACGACCTTTGGCCTCCGCGCGCAGGACGCCATCGGCTGGAACCCCCGTACCTTTCGCTTTCTCGTCGATCCCAACTCGTTCCGCGACGCGCAGCAAAGTTATCGCTCCGTGTTCCCCGCCACGCCCGCATCCGCGGCTCCTCCAGCGGACAGCGCTGCAATGAAGCGCCTTCTCGAACTGCAGAAGGCCGCCGCCTCCGGCGAGTTGCGCATTCTCGAGGCGCGCCTGACCCCGGGCACCGCGGATCCGGAGCCGTTCGCGCAGCAGTGGTCCTTGGCGGCGTCGCGAACACAACAGCGGGTCGAACCTGCCGCAGAGGTCCGCGGTTCTCCGCGCGGCGAACTCCATGCCATGCGTTTTCGCCTCACCCTCTGGCTGCCTTCTCGGTGGTCGTTCCCGCCGGATGCACACCCCACCCGCTCCACCTGCGGACAATAGCGCGCTCCATTCTCACGAAGAGCGCCATCGCAAAGGGAGCCTGTGCTATATCGCTCACCTGCGAAGCACCGCGCAGGGTTATGATGGAGATATGGCAGACGCGGCGGAGCGTGACCGTTATCTATTTGGAAACCTGGAGAGCAGCGCCCTCAATCGCGCCAAGGTCCGGGAAGTGAACTACGGCTACGAGCAGCCTGAGGGTGTATTCCTAACTACCCTTGACTTCGCGGTTAACTGGATCCGCAAAAGCTCAGTCTGGCCCATGACCTTCGGCCTCGCCTGCTGCGCCATTGAAATGATGTCCATGGGCGCATCGCGTTTCGACATCGCCCGTTTCGGAGCGGAAGTCTTCCGTCCTTCTCCCCGTCAATCCGATCTCATGGTCATCGCCGGCCGCGTCTCGCAGAAGATGGCCCCTGTCATTCGCCGACTCTACGATCAGATGCCGGAACCCAAGTGGGTTATCTCCATGGGCGCTTGCGCCACCTCGGGCGGCGTCTTTCAGAACTACGCTTTAGTACAGGGAGTCAACCAGATCATCCCTGTCGATGTGTACGTCCCCGGATGCCCGCCTCGGCCTGAACAGCTCATCTATGCCATTACGCTGTTGCAGGAAAAAATCCAGCGTGAGCCGCGCAGTCTCCTTAAGACGTTGAACGTCGGATAAGTCGGCAACCTGCTCTTGATTTCCCTGACCCACTGCGTTTCTGAGACACCGAATTACCGAAAATTTGACAGTTGTGCGACATGTTTTTTCTGTGTAGAAGGTGCCTAACTTGGGGCCATCTCATTGAAGAAATGTGCTCTACGGCACAAAAGCTATGGTACGTTTATTAGTGCCGTTATTCTGTCCTGCAGCACCATGTGCAATAGAGTCTTCAGTTTCGGAGCCGCACTGGTGCAGAAGTTTACTGAACGTTTTTCAGCTTGATTTGCGGAGGATACAGCATGCAATCCCACCTTCTGAAATCTGTGTGCGGGGTCGCGGTTCTTGCGGCCCTGGCCGCAGTGCCGGTTGCCCTGACCGCTCAGAGCGCACCCAAACCCAACCTACTCGTACGGTGATGCACCATCCCGCGGAGACATCTTCCTCGGCTACAGCTATCTCTCCCCGCACGATACCGTTGATACGCTCCAGCCGAATGGAACCTCGCTGCCTTTCAGCTACAAGGCCAACACCTGGGGACTCCTGGGAAGCGGCGCGTACTACTTCAACAAGAATGTCGGTCTGCAGGCGGAAATAGGCGCCCATGACCTGTGGGTCAACAGCAAGAACAGCAACTCCGGCTTCCTCACCACATCCGGAGGCATAATCTTCCGCTTCCCCACCAGTGAGGTCACGCCCTTCATTCATGGCCTGGTTGGCGGTGTCCGCGGCGGCGGCCCCGATCATCAGCCCTACACCTGGGGCACGTCCCTCACCGGCGGCGGCGGCATGGACATCGAAACGCCGGCCTTCAATCATCACCTCGCCATCCGCCTCTTCCAGGCTGATTACGAGTACATGCACCTCAACTTTGGTCCCCAACCTACGACCCCGGGGTCTCTGCTGCAGGCGGCCGCGCCAACATCAATGCCGCCCGTCTCAGCGCCGGCCTCGTCTTCCATGTCGGCAGCATCGAGCCGCCCGCCAGTTGACCGTCGCCTGTGCGGTGAACCCCACCTCGGTCTTCCCGGGTGATCCGGTCACCGCCACCGCAACCCCCGGCATGGCTGATCCCAAGCTGAACGTCCTCACCAGCATTACCGGTGACGGCGTCGGCACCGCCAGCGGAGCCACTGCGCACGGTGAACACCGCTTCGCTCGCGCCTGGCCAGCACACCGTGACCTGCAATGCCAAGGAAGGCAAGCCCGGCAAGGAGGGCATGAAGCCCTGGCAGATCGCCGCTCCAACCACCGCGACGTTCACAGTGAAGGCGTTTGAGCCGCCCACCGTAAGCTGCTCGGCCAATCCCAGCACCATCAAGCCGGGCGACAGCTCCAACATCAATTCCACCGGCATGAGCCCGCAGAACCGTCCGCTTACCTACACTTATTCGGCCAGCGGCGGCACCATCAACGGTAGCGGAGCCAGCGCGACGTACTCGTCCACGGGTGCACCGACCGGTCCGGTTTCCATCACCTGCACGGTGACCGACGACAAGGGCCAGACCGCCTCGGGCAACACCACCGTCACCATCGAAGCGGCCGGAAGTCCAGAAGCCGAGGGCCTCGGCTCTCTGCTCCATCACCTTCTCGCGCGACACCAAGCGTCCGGGTCGTGTGGACAACGAAGCCAAGGCCTGCCTTGACGAAGTTGCCCTCACCTTGCAGCGTCAGTCGGATTCCAAGGCTGTCGTGGTAGGCGAATCCAGCAGGAATGCGGAGAAGGCGGCCAGCCAAGGGCAAGCACGCCAAGCCGGTCGCCGATTTGGCTGCTCAGCGTGCCGTCAACACCAAGGACTATCTGGTTAGCGAGAAGGGCATCGATCCTTCCCGTATCTCGGTTGCCACCAGGCCGACCGACAGCCAGCAGGTCGAGAACTACCTGGTGCCGTCGGGCGCTGATTCAAGCGCCGATGTCACTGGAACAACCCCTGTCGATGAATCCATGGTGAAGCCTCAGAAGCGGACTCCGCTCCCTGAGCGTCACGCAGCCAAGAAGGCGAAGAAGTAGCCGAGGCTGTTACTTGGAACAGCTTGTCCGGCCGGAACCCTCAAGGTTCCGGCCGGTTCAAGTACCGACACATCCTCCTGCAATCTTTGAGGTTGGCCGGCGTTCCGCCGGTCAGCCTCTTCGCTTCCTCGCTCCCCTCTTTAGGCGAGACTTATCTCCCGGCAATGATGCTTACTCATATCGTTGGATGGTTCGCTTGCACCCTCTCCTGAACTCCTTACGGGCGCTCCGTCGCTCTATGCTCTTTGCCTTGCCGCTTCTCGCCGTTACGTCAGCCTCTGCCTCGGCGCAGGCTGCCTGGAACCCCATCGGCCCCGACGGCGGTGATGCCCGAGTCATCTCCGCCGTTCCGGGCGCTCCCACCCATCTCTACCTCGGCACCACCAACAGCCTTATCTACGAGTCCACTGACCAGGGTGCCTCCTGGCGCCGCATGGTCAAGCTCGACTCGTCCGATGATCTGGTGGTCGATCACATCCTGGTCGAGGAATCCGATCCGTCCCTGATCTTCGCCGCTGCCTGGAAGTTCGACCGCCCCGATGGCGGCCTCTGGGTGAGCCGCGATGCGGGCAAATCCTTTCATGAGTTGAAAGGCCTCCACGGCCAGTCCATCCGCGCCTTTACCCAGGCCCCGTCCAATCACCGCATCCTCTTTGCCGGAACCCTGCAGGGAATCTTCCGCTCCAACGATGCCGGCGAAACCTGGAGCCAGATCAGCCCACCCGGCAGTACCGAGATCCACGAAGTCGAGTCCCTCGCCATCGATCCGCGCGATCCCAACGTCCTTTTTGCCGGCACCTGGCACCTGCCCTGGAAAACCACCGATGGCGGCGTCCACTGGAATAACGTCAAGGAAGGCCTGATTGATGACTCCGACGTGTTCTCCATCATCATCGATCCCCAGCAGCCCAATATCGTTTACCTGAGCGCCTGCAGCGGGATCTACAAAAGTGAAGACGGCGGCAGCAAGTTCCACAAGATTCAGGGCATACCCGCCACCGCCCGCCGCACCCGCGTCCTCCGCCAGGATCCCGTCCATCGCGACACCGTGTACGCCGGAACCACCGAAGGCCTCTACAAGACCACCAACGCCGGCAAGACCTTTCAGCGCATGACCGGCCCCGAGGTCATCGTCAACGACGTCTACGTCGACCCCTCCAATCCAGACCGCGTCCTCCTCGCTACCGATCGCGGCGGCGTGCTTACCAGCGCCAACGCTTCCGTCAGCTTTACCCAGTCCAATCACGGCTTCTCAGCCCGCAAGGTCCAGGCCCTCGCCGTCGATCCCAAAGATCCAGCGCGCCTCCTCGCCGGAGTGGTGAACGACAAGACCTACGGAGGAGCGTTTCTCTCCTCGGATGGCGGCCAGCGCTGGCAGCAGGTTGCCGACGGGCTGGAGGGCCGCGATGTCTTCGCCCTCGCTCAGTCCGCCGATGGAGCCGTGCTCGCCGGTACGAACAACGGCATCTTCGCTCTTGAAAAGGACGCCTGGCAGCCTCGCAACACCATCTCCAACACCGTCTCCAAGGCCACCCCCGCCGTGGTCAAAGGCAAGCACGTCACGGTTGAGAAAAGCGTCAAGGAACCCACCCGGCAGTTCGACGGCCGCGTCTATGCCCTCGACCTTTCCGGCGACGTCTGGGTAGCGGCAACCAGCGGCGGCCTCTATACCAGCAAAGACAAAGCCGCCACCTGGCAGGGCGGCCCCGGCCAGGGAACCGACTTCAGGTCCGTCGCCGTGCACGGCGAAACCATGGCTGCGGCCGGCCCCACCGGCATCGTCCTCTCCAACGACGCAGGCAAAAGCTGGTGGCCCCTCGGCATTCCCACCGTCGTCACCCGCATCCATCGCATCGCCTTTGCCGCCGACGGCACCCTCTGGCTCGGTTCCCGCGAAGGCGTCTACTTCACCCGCGACAAAGGCAAATCCTGGATGTGGGTCCACCGCCTGCCCCTGCTCGACGTCAGCGACCTCTACTTCGACGCGCCGTCCGGCAAAATCCTGGTCAGCTCCCAGGGCAGCGACTTCATCTACGCCATTGACAGCGTGAATCTCGACTGGAAGTGGTACCAGACCGGCTACCACCTCTATTTAGTCCGTTCGGCCGGCGACCGCATGCTCGCCGCCTCCCTCGACGACGGCGTTCTGGCCGAACCCAAACCCTCCCAAACCCAAACCAGCCAGCGATAAAGCAAAGGCCATGTAGCGCCGGTCTCCTGACCGGCTGTCATGCGGGTGTCCCCACCCGCATCTTCTCTGAAACAAAAACCTCAATTCTGTATCATCAACCTATGCAGGCTCCCACTGAGACCTCCGGCACCCACCCATTCCGAACCTACGACCCGCGCCTTGAACCCATCGCGGAAAAGGTGCTCGCCGCCCAGCGCCTCGACTTTCAGGACGGCCTCACGCTTTACGGGACATCCGACATCCTCGCCGTAGGCTGGCTGGCCAACCAGGTTCGCGAACGCCTGCATGGCGACATCACCTACTTCAACGTGAATCGCCACATCAACCCCACCAATGTCTGCGTCGCCGCCTGCAAGCTCTGCGCCTTCGGTCGCAAAAAAGGCGACCCCAACGGCTACACCATGGCCCTTGAAGAGGCATGGGAAACCGCGGCGTCCGGCTACTCTGAAGCCGTCACTGAGTTCCACATCGTCGGCGGCCTCCACCCCGATCTGCCCATCGAGTACTTCCTCGACCTCGTCAGCGGCCTCAAGCAGCGCTTTCCCAAGGTCCACATCAAGGCCTTCACCATGGTCGAGGTGGCCTTCCTCGCCCGCCGCGCCAAGCTCACCATCGAACAAACTCTCGTCAAGCTCCGCGAAGCCGGCGTCGACTCCATGCCTGGCGGCGGCGCCGAAATCTTCTCCGCCCGCGTTCGCTCCATCATCTGCGACCACAAAATCGATGGCAGCGAGTGGCTCGAGACCGCGCGTCTGGCCCACAAGATGGGCTTCCGGTCGAACGCCACCATGCTCTACGGCCACATCGAGAACGACGAGGACCGCGTCGACCACCTGCTCAAGCTGCGCGCCGTGCAGGATGAAACCGGCGGCTTCCAGACCTTTATTCCGCTGGCCTTCCACCCCGAAAACACGCCGCTTGACCATCTGCCCGTCACCACCGGCCTAACTGACATCCGCCAGATCGCCGTCAGCCGCCTGCTGCTCGACAACTTCGCGCACATCAAGGCCTACTGGCAGATGCTCACCCCCAAAATCGCCCAGATCGCCCTCCGCTTCGGCGCCGACGACCTCGACGGCACCGTCATCGAAGAGAAGATCTACCATGATGCCGGCGCCACCACCCCCCAGGGCATGACCCGCAAAGAACTCTGCCGCCTCATCACCGAGGCCGGCCGCGTTCCCGTCGAGCGCGACACGCTGTATCATCCGGTCACGCGCACTGAAGACAGCTTCGTCGTCGCGGTCTAAAGGAAGGGCAGGGAATTGAACGCATTCGGTCCCGCCGTCGTCCTCGGCCTCATCTTCGGATTCATGTGGGGCATCGGCTGCTCGCTCGCCATCATGTACTCCATCTTCCTCGGCGGCTACCGCCGAGCCATCAAGGAATCCCTCGCCCAGCCCCCGCCCCCCCGCTTCGTCAAAGCCTTCGAGAAGATCCAGAACAAACGCCAGAAAAAAGCCGCGAGCCTCTAGCCAGCCCTCGGAACGATCTCCCGCGAACCCTTTCCACAGTCGTTTGATCTTTGCGGGGGGGAGGGGGGTGGGGTCCCGGCTCACTGTTCCCTCCCGGGTGCGCCCCGATTTTGGTTCCTGCCCTGCCGCAGGGGGGTGGGGGGTACCCCTAACCTTTGCCCGACTCCGACGGCTGCTGACCCCTAAACGCCTCGTGCCCTGGATGGGGGGAGGGGGTGGGATCCCGGGCTCAATTCCTCCGAGTCGGGTGCGGCCCGGCTTCGGTTCCCGCCCTGCCGCTGGGGGGTGGGGGGTACCCCCTGACCTCTGCCCGACTCCGAGGGCTGCCGCCTCTGACCCCTTCGGCCCTGGATGAGGGGGGTGGGGGGTGGTGTGGGACATTCACCGGAGATGGGCGGGTCTTCCGACCTGCTGCGCGTTTCGGGCGCGCCCCTCCTCTGGCCGCCTTGCGAAGCGGCAGGGGGTCAGTATGCCCTGTTTGGGGTGGCCAGGATGTGCCAGCGATCACAGGCGGATGTGATCGGGGCGGGGTCATGTGGGTTCGTGGTTTTCCTCCCTCGCGCGTGGGAGAACGTTCCGAGGGCTGGAAGGGGTTTGTGGTTTCCCAGGTCTCAGAAGCGAGACCCGGGGCACCTGTGGTTCGTGGGGGAACGCTCAAGAGGGCCTTGGTTGTCAGTCCTGGCGGGCTACCATGCCGCCCTTCATTACGAAGCTCACCCGGGTGGTGGCCGAGATATCCTCCACCGGATTGCCTTTGACCGCGATCACGTCGGCCAGGAAGCCTGCCTTCAGCTCGCCGATCTGCCCTTCCCACCCAAGCAGTTTCGCTCCGTTGATCAGGTCGGCCTGCAGCACCGCCGCCGGCTTCATCCCGTACTGCACCATCAATTCGAGCTCCCGCGCCTGCGTCCCATGCGGAAACGGCCCCACGTCCGACCCCACCGCAAACGCCACGCCCGCCGCCATCTGCTTCTTGAACTCGGCAACTTTGTAGTCCAGCATCTCGGCCTCAGTGGCCGCCTGATCCTGCGACTCCCGGTGCTTCGCAAAGTACTCCATGATCGCGAAAGTCGGCACGGCAAAGATGCCCTTCTCCTTCATCAGGCGAATGGTCTCATCGCTCAACTGGGTGGCATGGTCAATCGACGCCACGCCGGCCTGCGCCGCATACAGCGTTCCCGGCTCGCCCATGGCGTGCACGGCAACCACGGTCCCCAGCCGCTTCGCCTCCGTCACTGCCGCCGCCAACTGCTCCGCCGTGTACTGATACCGTGTCTTGAGCACGCCGTCGATCATGTGGTCCGGACCGGTCTCGTAAATCTTCGCGAAGTCCGATCCCTCCTTGTGCTGCTCGCGCATCACTTCGACAATCTGCTCGGCATTATTCGCGTAGTCCGCATTCGACAGCACATGCTGCGCCGGGTTGTACCGGTTCGCGTCCTCGTGCCCGCCCAGAAGATCGATGGCATTGCCGCTCACCCGCAGACGCGGCCCCGGAATCATCCCCTTATCAATCGCGTTTCGAATGGAGCTGTCCGCCGATCCCGCGCCTTCGGTCCCCATGTCGCGCTCCGCCGTAAAGCCGGCCATCAGGTCGGCCTTTGCGGCCTGCTCAGCGATGATCACGCGCCACGGCACCGATTCCTCCACGGTCTGCAGATCCTCCGCGCCGGGATGCAGAAACAGATGAATGTGCGCGTCGATCAGCCCCGGCATTAGCGTCGCATCGCCCAGGTCGATGACCTTGGCGCCCTGCGGATGATCCACGTGCGTCCCCACGGCGCGAATACGCTCGCCCTCGACCAGCACTTCGCCGGGCTGGATCACCGTACCGGCACGCACGTCGAGCATCCGCGCCGCGTGCAGCACAATCGGCGCGCTCGCCGCCTGCTGCGCCGCAGCCACTCCATATGCAAGGCCCATGGCAAGCCCCGCGCTCACACCCGCGCGGCCGTACGATGCAATTCGATCAAGTAATTTCGGCATGGATACGACTATGCCGCATCCGCCTCGCCTTGTCGATGGGGATATGGCTGTCGGGACCCGCGCCAGTGTACGATGGGCGCGATGAGCGACTACGAAGAACTGAAGGACGATGCTTGTCGCCCCGAGACCGGCACGTCCGGGGAACGCACGCTCGCGTTTGTGCTCCTTTTTATTGTCATGTTTGGCTGCGGAGGAAACGCGATATTCAGCGATTCGTATTTTGTCCGCCTCCTCGCTGCGGCACTGGCCTATACCGCCATGGTGATGATCTACGGTTTTGCTCGCAACAAGGGTGACGTTCCGCGTTATCTGTTTACCTGCCCGGTGGTCGTGAGCCAGTACTCTCGGTTGCTCAGGCGGCATGCGATATTTCTGGCAGTGGAGACAGCTTTCCTTGCCGTCGCGCTGCGATTCTTTCCTCTCCCTCCAAATGGAGCGTCTCGGACAGACGACGGAAATTATTTTCTGGTGGCCATCCCGCTTGGCGTGCTAGCCATTGTCGAGATCATGACGAACCGCGGAGTGCTGGAGCGCGCTCACACTGAGCGCTTCGGTGAACCGGTGGGTGACGAGGACTCCAAGAAGGAAGGCACGCTCAGCATCTTCGGGCGCGATCAGTAATCCCGATTCGCCTTCGAACTCGATTCAGGACCTGATCAGGCGATCCCATCCGGCGTGCTGAGCGTTGGTTCGCCGGACTCCTTCTCAACACGGCACGGCAACTGCACCATGAAGCACGCGCCGCTGGCGCCCCCGTTGCGCGACTCCGCCGTAATCGTGCCTCCGTGGCGCTCCACAATTTCGCGCGTCACGTAGAGTCCCAGTCCCGTGCCGATATCCTTCTTCGTCGTGAAGAACGGCTCGAAGATTCGCGCCAGATTCTCGCCGGGAATTCCCGGCCCATCGTCTTCGATGACCGCTTCTACGCTGCCTGCTTCCACGCCGTCGTTAGATCGGATGGTGAGCCTGATGTTTCCATTCTCGGGCGCCGCGTCCAACGCGTTCGAGATCAGGTTTGCCAGCGCCTGCCTTAGTTCGCCGGCAACTGCCGTCACCTCCGTGCAGGTCTCGTAGTTGCGTTCCACCGTGATGCCTTTGACCTTGAGCTTGTTGGTATAGAGATCGAGCACCGAGTCCATCACCGTCGACAGGTCAAGAGCCACGCGGTCGGCCGACTCGCGGTAGAAACCCAGCGTCTGGCGCGTAATGTGGGCCACGCGCGCCAGTTCGTGCTCCGCCATCGTCAGATGCTCCAGCACTTCCGACGGCGTATCCGGTATCAGCTTGGCGAGGTAGATCAGGTTGCTGATCGCCTCCAGCGGATTGTTGATCTCGTGCGCCACGGTCGCCGACAGACGCGCCGCCGCCGTCAGCTTCTCGGTGCGCCGCAGTATCTCCTGGGACTTGCGTTCGCTGCTTGCGTCGCGAAACACCAGCACTACGCCAATGAGTTCGCCGCGGTCGTCGCAGATGGGAGCGGCGCTGTCTTCGATGGGAATGAGGCGGCCGTCCGCGTGCTCAAGCACGGTATGGTTCGCAAGGCCAACCACGCGCCCGTCGGCCATAACCCTGTCCACAGGGTTCTCGGTTGGCGAGCCGGTGAACTCGTTGAAGATGGGAAACACCTTGTGAATGGGGAGCCCATAGGCTTCCTTCGCCGATCGTCCCGTAAGGCTTTCCGCCACAGGATTCAGAAACGTGACAATCCCGGTGCGATCCGTGGCGATGACTGCGTCGCCGATGCTGGTCAGCGTCACGCGGTAGCGTTCTTCCCGTTCCTGAATCTCCTGGGCATGCCGCTCGCGCAGTCTTCCTTCCCGCAAAATCAGCATCGCCAGAAGGCACAGGCCCACCACCGCCAGGGCGCTGCTCAGATAAAGAAACAGCACAGAGAGCCGTATGCTCTGCTCATACTCCGCGATCCGGATGGCTTCCAGCCGGCGCTCTTCGTCGCCCATGCGTTGCAGGACGGCCCGGATCTGGTCCATGATCTGCCGCCCGCGATCGGAGAGCACCACGGACCGCGCCCCATCCGCATCGCCGGACTGGTAGCGATCGAGCGTTAACTGCAGCTCGGCCATCTTACCGGCAACCAGAGGGCGCAATTCCCTGACGGAAGCCACCTGCACGGGATTGTCGGCGATGAGGCCCGACAGCGCATCCAGGTGTGAATCCAGTTGCGACTTCGCCAGGTTGTAGGGTGAAAGGTACCGGCTGTCTCTGGTGAGCAGCAGTCCACGCTGCCCTGTTTCTGCGTCCTTCAGTAGAGATTCGGTGGTCTCCAGCTCCAGAAGCACCTGGCGCGTGTGCGCCACCCATACCTGGTTGTCGACCTGGATCCGCAGTTGCCGCGAAGTCAGCTCAGCGCCCGCAATGAGCATCAGAATCAGCACACTGAAGCCCGCAATTACGCTGAAACGCCTGACCAGGACATGCATGGGAAGACTTCCTCAATAATGTCAATGCTGTATACGAAGCCGTGGGCCGAGGCCGACAAGAAGTGTCGGTCTCGCCCTGAGTGCCTTACATTTTAAACACAAAAATCCGTGCGTGCCGCCGCATTTCCGGGGACAAGTCTCTTAAATGCTGCCGGATACGACAGCGGGATTATATTCCAAAGTCGTATCCGCACAATGTCCGCCAGGCAGCGCTTCGGCTAATATGCGCCGATGCCCGTCAGGCTATGCCCCAGGATCAGCGTGTGAATGTCATGTGTGCCTTCGTAGGTCTTCACCGATTCCAGGTTCATCATGTGCCGCATGATCGGATAGTCCTCGGTGATGCCGTTGGCGCCAAGAATGTCTCGCGCCATGCGCGCCGACTCGAGCGCCATCCACACGTTGTTCCGCTTGGCCATGGAGATGTGCTCGTGGCCCACCGTTCCTGCGTCTTTCATCCGGCCCACATGCAGGCTCAGCAACTGGCCCTTCGAGATCTCGCTCGCCATCCACACCAGCTTTTCCTGCACCAGCTGATGCCCGGCGATGGGCATGTTGTGGAACTGCTTGCGCGTCTTCGAGTACTGCAGCGCCGTGTCGAAGCACGACATGGCCGCTCCCAGCGCGCCCCAGCTAATGCCGTACCGCGCCTGGTTCAGGCACATCAGCGGACTCTTCAATCCGCCTGTGCCCGGCATCAGGTTCGCCGCCGGCACGTGCACATCCTGCAGCGAAAGGCCGCTCGTCACCGACGCCCGCAGCGACCACTTGCCGTGGACGTCGTATGCCTTGAACCCGGGCCGATCCGTCTCCACAAGGAATCCGCGCACGCGGTTGTCTTCGTCCTCCACCTTGGCCCAGATCACGGCCACATCGGAGATATGTCCCGAGGTGATCCACATCTTCTCGCCATTCAGCACATAGCCGTCGCCGGACTTGCGCGCCGTCGTCTTCATGCCGCCGGGGTTCGAGCCGAACTCCGGCTCCGTCAGTCCGAAGCAGCCGAGCTTCTCGCCGCTGGCCAACGCTGGCAGCCACGTATTCTTCTGCTCGTCCGAGCCAAACGTATAAATCGGATACATCACCAGCGCCGACTGCACGCTGACGAAGCTGCGGAACCCGGAGTCCCCGCGCTCCAGCTCCTGCATCACCAGTCCATATTCGACGTTCGACATGCCCGCGCAGCCGTAGCCGTCAATGGTCGCGCCGAAAAAGCCGAGTTCGCCCATCGTCTTCACCAGCTCGCGCGGAAACCGCCCCTCGCGGAAGCACGGCTCGATGATGGGCACCAGGTTGTCTTCGACGAAATCGCGCGCCGTCTTGCGCACCAGCAACTCGTCTTCGCTGAATGAGGAATCGAGATGAAGAAAATCAAAGCCGTGAAATTTGAAGGCCATGCGAACACCTGCCGTTCTGGAAGAGTCCAAACCAGCAAGGCTAGCAGACAGGGGGGCATTGACGAAAGGATGGCCGCGCGAAGATTCCCGGCTGTTCAGGCACGGGACTTACGCCGCCAGCCTGGCTTTCTCCTCAAGCAGGTAAAGCAGGTCCAGCTCTTCCTGGCTCAGCGCGTGCGGCGGCTTCGAGACTTCCTTGATAACTTCGCTCTCGAAGGCTTTCACCATCGCCCCGTTCATGTAGCTCTCAATGACCTGTGGATGCACGTAGCATTTGCGGCATACGGACGGCGTATTCCCGAGCCTTTCCGCGACGGACTTGATTGCTTCGACCACGTTCTTCTTCGCCTGCGTCTGCGTCTCGAAGCTCTCGAACTGCCGCAGCAGCGCGCATGCCAGCACCGTTCCCGCCCAGGTGCGGAAATCCTTCGCGGTGAAATCCTCGCCCGCCATGCCGCGAAGATAATCGTTCACATCCGAGGCGTCGACGGAGCGGTGATTGCCGTCCTCATCGAAGTACTGGAACAGTTCGTAGCCGGGGACGTCCTGGCACTCCTTCACGATGCGCGCGAGCCGGCGGTCGTTCACGTCGATGGAGTGGAGCTTGCCGCTCTTGCCTTTGAAGTTGAAGTGGACCTTTGAGCCCTCCACGTCCACATGCTTGTTGCGCAGCGTGGTCAGGCCGTACGAGCGGTTTTCGCGCGCGTACTCTTCATTGCCGATGCGGATGAAGGTCGTCTCCAGCAGCCGAACGATGGTGGCCAGCACCTTCTCGCGCGGCAGGCCCGGGAGTGCCAGGTCGCGCTCCACGTGCTTGCGGATCTGGGGCAGGGCCGCGCCAAACAGCTTCATGCGCTCAAATTTGGTTTCGTCGCGGGTTGCGCGCCATCGCGGATGATACCGGCTCTGCTTGCGCCGCCGCGCATCGCGCCCCGTGGCCTGCAGATGGCCATTCGCGATGGGGCATATCCACACATCGGTCCACGCTGGAGGAATCACGAGCGACCGGATTCGTCGGAGCGTAGCTTCCTCAGTGACCCGCTTGCCGTCCGAGTCGAAATAGTGAAAGCCCTTGCCGCGCCTTTTGCGCGAGATGCCAGGCCGGGTGTCCGTCATGTAACGCAGCCCCGCCTGCCTGGAACTCTGTATGGGGTCCGTTACGATCTCAAGGGTAGCCATGGTCGCGGGTGGGGCTCAAACTCTCTGAACAGCTTCGATGCCGCGCCTGCGGTGCATGTTGGGTCTGCGGTTCAGATTGTCTTTATTCCGCCTCGCACAGCGGCCAGCTACTCCATAAACTCGCGCACAAACGGATCCTTGCTGTGCACCAGCTCATGCAGCGATCCATCGAAGATCATCTTGCCCTCATTCATCATCAGGAACGTGGTGTTTTGATCCACCTCGCCCTCGGGCAGCTTGACCATGCTTCCGGTCTCGGTATCGAACCGGTGCGTGCACATCATGAACGCATCCTGCAGCCGGTGGGTCACCATCAGCGACGGCGTGCGGTAGAAATCCCTCTGCTTCACGATCAGTTCGATAATCGTCGTCGACGTCACCGGGTCGAGTCCGCCTGTAGGAGAGTCATACAGCAGCATTTCCGGCTGCCGGATCAGCGCCCGCGCAATGGCCACGCGTCTCCGCATGCCGCCCGAAAGGCTCCCCGGAAACAGCGAAAATGTCTGCTCCAGTCCCACGAACTGCAGCGCTTCCATGACCCGCTTGTCGATCTCCTCATCGGGCACTTCTTCCTGGATCAACTGGTAGGCCACGTTGTCGCGCACCGTCAGCGAATCGAACAGAGCGCCTTCCTGGAAGACCATGCCCGTGCGCAGCCGCAGCGGAAGCAGATCGTGTTCGCGCATGTGCGAAATGTCTTCGCCGAACAGGAACACCTGGCCTGAGTCCGGCCGCACCAGCCCATTCGCAGTCTTCAAAAGCACGCTCTTGCCCACGCCCGCCGGGCCCAGCAGGATGCGCGTCTCCCGCGGGCCGACCGCGAAGCTCACTCCCTCCAGCACTTCAGGTCCGCCGAACGAAACGTGCACATCGCGAAATTCCACGATCGGCTGTGCTGCCGTCTCGTCCTGCTGAATCGCTGCTGCGGGAGCTTCGTTCATCGATTGAAGATGGACACCATCATGGTGCTGATGATCAGGTCGACGAAGATGATGGATACGGATGCAACGACCACCGCCTTGATCGTCGACTGACCCACGCCCTGCGTTCCGCCGGTCGTCCGCATGCCGTAGAAGCATCCCACTGAGGAGATGAGGAATCCGAAGCACAAAGGCTTGACCAGGCCCTGCAGAATATCCGGGAACGCCAGAAACTGATAGGCCTGCGAGAAATATTGCCCACCGTTCTGGTGATTCATGAATACCGTTACGGCCGCGCCGCCCAGAATGCCGCAGAAGTCCGCCACGATGGTCAGGAAGAACAGCATCACGATGGTTGCGTAGATCCGCGGCGTCACCAGCTTGCGAATCGGGTCCACGCCCAGTGCGCGCATCGCGTCAATCTGCTCGGTCACCACCATCGACCCCAGTTCGCTGGCCATCGACGACGCATTCCGTCCCGACACCATGATGCCGGTAAGCACCGCGCCCAGTTCGCGGATCATCGACAGGCTTACGAATCGTCCCGTGACCGCGGTAGCGCCGAACGCCGCCAGCGTCGCCGCCGACTGCACCGCCAGAACGCCGCCCGTGAAAAATCCAGCGAACAACACGATGGTCGTCGATCCCACGCCGACGATGTCTGCCTGCAGAATGAAATCGGACCAGTAAAGTGGTCGGCTAAAGAGGTTAAGAACAGCCCGAAGCGCGAACAGGGTATAATCCTGCACCGTGAGTACGAATTGTTTGGCGGTTCTATCGATCCTGTCTAACGCCATCGAATCCCGTTCGTTGCCGGAACACGGGCCGCTCAACTCGGCGCGCTGCTCTCCACGACAGAATAGCGCATATCATCCGGTCGGCTTACACTGGCTGTGCAGGTCCTTGGCTTTCCCGGCTCTACCGCAGCGTGAGACTTGCAACTGGTCTGGCTGCCGGTTTTCAGCATCTTACTATCTGGCCCACAACGCGCGAACAGGTGTGGTGTAGGTTCTTGCGCTCAGTGTACGGAGGTATAGGGGATGCGTCATTTCCGCATGACGGTTGATTCTCGCGCTGATCGTGGGGATCACCGTGCTTTCCCTGGCCTCCACCTACTTCGAGGTCCTGGCCCGCAAGCACGTGCTGCGCGGCGAGTTGGAGCGCCGCACCGGCTGGCTCGGCAACAGCCTGCAGCCTTACATGGAAGAGGCGCTGGCTACTGGCGCCACGCCGCAGATCACTGCGGTCTCTCAGGAGCTGCGCAGCACGAAGAGTCGATCGGGCTCGCCATCTACGACACCAGGGGAAACCTGCTCGTCTTCGACGGCCCCGAGCCCCTCATCCGCAGCCTTTCCCCGGCGTCCGGTCCATCGTGCCATCAAAGATGGCGCAAACTCCAGCCAGTTCGGCCGCACCGGCGATCAGTACTGGCTGCAGGAAGCTATCCCCCTTCACGTCAACGGCCAGCCGGCCGGCGCTCTCGTAGTACTTGAAGATGCCGGCTACATCCGCCGGGAAGCCTCAGCGGTCTGGCGGCAGACCTTTCTGCGCATCTGTCGCCTCGGTTGTCCTCATCGTCGGCGTCACGGTTCTGATGATCCGCTGGTTCCTGATGCGGCCCATCACGCGGCTCGCGGAGCGGCTCCGGCTCCTGCGCATGGGCAATCCCGAACACGGCATCCTCGACGAGGTCGACGACCTGAACCTCTTCACGCCCATTGCGCGCGAAGTCGAGAACATCACAGAGAGCCTGATGGAGGCGCGCGCCGCTGCGGCCGCTGAGGCGCGCCTGCGCGAGGCCGGCGAGAACCTCTGGACCGCCGAGCGCCTTACCGTATCACGTGCGACAGCACGCTGACGCCGGCCGCATCTTCGTGGTATCCAACCGCGAACCCTACATGCACGTGCGGCAGGGCAAGGAGACCGTCTGCGTGGTCCCGCCCAGCGGCCTCGTGACCGCCATCGAGCCGGTTCTGCGCGCCTGCGACGGCGTCTGGGTCGCGCAGGGAAGCGGCAGTGAAGACCGCCTTTTCGTCGACGGCCACGACCGCCTGCGCGTTCCCCCCGAGACCCCAGGTACACCCTGCGCCGCGTCTGGCTCTCGGAAGAAGAGGAGTCGGGCTACTACGACGGCTTCGCCAACGAAGGCCTGTGGCCGCTCTGCCACATCGCCCACACCCGGCCCATCTTCCGCGCCTCTGACTGGGAGTGCTATCAGACCGTCAACCGCAAATTCGCGCACGCGCTGTTGCACGAAATGGAAGATTGCGCGGACCCCATCGTCTTCGTGCAGGACTATCACTTCGCCCTGCTTGCCGCGCATGGTGAAGGCCGTCAGGCCCGATGCCCGCGTGGCGATCTTCTGGCACATCCCCTGGCCGAATCCTGAGGCCTTCGGCATCTGCCCGTGGCAGGCGGAGCTTCTCGATGGCCTGCTGGGCGCGGATCTGATCGGCTTCCACATTCCCCTTCACTGCAACAACTTCCTCGACACCGTCGATCGCGTGCTCGAGTCGCGCACCGATCGCGAACATATGGCCGCGCGCCGCCGCGGACACATCGACCATCATCCGGCCTTATCCGGTCAGCGTCGCCATTGATCCAACCGGCACTGACCGCATCCCGTGGGGCAACTCCAGCGAGGAACTCCTGCGCGAACACCATATCAACGTCGGACAAAGTCATCCTGGGCGTTGACCGCATGGACTACACCAAGGGCATCGTCGAACGCCTCATGGCTTTCGAACGCCTGCTCGAAGAGCATCCGTGGCATCGCGAGCGCGTCACCATGGTGCAGATCGCCGCGCCCAGCCGCACCCGCATAGCCAGCTATGCTGAACTGCGCCGCCGCATTGAAGCCACCGTCGAGCAGATCAACACGCGCTTCGAAACGCCCGACTGGCGCCCCGTGCTGCTCATCGAGCGGCAGTGCAGCCACGAAGAGGTGGCCGACTGGTACCGAGCCGCCGACATCTGTCTCGTTACATCGCTTCACGACGGCATGAACCTCGTCGCCAAGGAATACCTTGCTGCGCGCGACGATGAAGACGGCGTTCTGGTGCTGAGCAAGTTCACCGGCGCCGCGGTCGAACTCCGCGATGCGCTCATCGTCAATCCCTACGACATCGACGGCGTTGCCGATGCCATCCATCGCGGCCTCGAGATGAACGCAACCGACCGCCGGCTTCGCATGCAGCGCATGCGCCGTCAGGTGATGGAACATAACGTATATCGCTGGGCCGCCAACGTTCTCGGCGACCTTCGTGAACTGCGCATCGAGACCGCCGAGGTCCGCCAGGAAACCTGGTGCTGCAAAGGGCCGAGGGCCCGCAGCGCAAGCGGGCTTAGACCTAGCTAGACATTCACCGCGAGCCGCTGCTGGCGGCCTCGCCAATAAAGGAAAGTAGAACCCTATGATCATCCTTCTAGAGGCGAAACCAGTGACTGAAGAAGCCACCAAGACGCTGCAGAACTTTTTTGCTGCATTCACCCCAGGAACAAGGCCCCTTCTCCTTCTGGATTACGATGGGACGCTCGCTCCCTTTCGTGTCGATCGCTCCAAGGCCCGTCCCTACACCGGCGTTCGCGAAGCCATCGCCAAGATCCTTCACCAGGAGCAGACCCGCCTGGTGATCATCACCGGCCGCCCGGCGCGCGAGATCGCTCCCCTGCTGCGCGGCTTTCCGCCCATCATCGACCAGCCCATCGAAGTGTGGGGACTTGCACGGTTCCGAGCGTCTCTTCGCGGACGGCCGCCGTGAGCTGGAACAAGCTCCGTCCGCCCACGCAGCGCCGCCTCGACGAACTTCGCGAGTATCTGCGCCACAACAATCTCGGCGGCGAATTTGAAGACAAGCCCAACGCCGCCGTCATGCACTGGCGCGGAGCTTCGCCGCGCACCGCCAAGTTCATCGAGATGCGCACGCGCGAGCTGTTCGAGCCCATCTCGCGTCTCGAAGGCCTCATGCTGCTCGAGTTCGAAGGCGGCCTCGAATTGCGCGTCGGCCGCGACAAGGGCGCTGCCATTCGCACGCTGGTGGGCGAAATGCCTCCGGGCACGCCGGTTGCGTATGTCGGCGACGATCTTACCGACGAGGCAGCATTCATCGCCCTGAACCAGGTGTGACGCGCCGCACCTGAGCGTGCTCATGCGCCCCGAGCCCGCGAAACCGCCGCCAACATCTGGCTGCGGCCGCCTTCCGGCGTACGCGGCTTCCTGAAGAAGTGGTACAAGGCGCTATCTCACGAGTCGAGCCGCAGGAAAGTGGCGTAAGAGGGAAAAAGGGACCAAGTGGCAAAAGGGAAAGAAAGGGCGCGGAAGCGCGCCTTTCCTTGTGTCCGCTCGGTCTCTGTCCTATTCCCGTCCCCGCTTGCGGATCTCGATATTCAGCCGCTTGATCTTCTGGTTCAGCGTCGACAGCGGAATCCGGAACTGCTCCGCCGCATCGGTCTGGTTCCAGTTGCAGCGCTCCAGCTTCTCTACGATGATGCGCCGCTCGATGTCCTCGAGGATGTCGAAGAGCGAAGCATTCGGGTTGTGCTCCAGCAGCGCGTCCTGAAAGCTCCGTCCGGTAATGTGCCCCGGCAGAAGGTCGCTCCCGATCATCGGCCCTGACGACAGCACCACGCCGCGCTCGATGGAGTTCTCAAGCTCGCGCACGTTGCCCGGCCAGTCATAGTCCATCAGCGCGCGCATCGCGTCGGTCGACAGCTTGCGCGGCGGCATTCCGTTCTCGTTGCAATAGAACTCGAGGAAGTGCGCCACCAGCGGCGGAATATCTTCGCGGCGCGCCCGCAGCGGCGGCAAGTCGACTGTGATCACGTTGAGCCGGTAGAACAGGTCCTCGCGGAACCGGCCGTCGCGCACCGCCTGCCGCAGGTCCACGTTGGTCGCGGCAATGATGCGCACATCCACCTGGATCTCCTGGATCCCGCCCAGGTGCATGAATCGCCGGTCCTGCAGCACGCGCAGGATCTTCGCCTGCGTATCCATGCCCATGGTGGCAATCTCGTCCAGGAACAGCGTTCCGCCGTTTGCCACTTCGAACAGGCCCTTCTTTGACGCCACCGCGGAAGTGAATGCGCCCTTCACGTGGCCGAACAGCGTCGACTCCAGCAGTTCCGATGGCATTGCGCCTGTGTTGATCGGCACAAACGGCTTGTCCCGGCGCGGCGAGTTCGCATGAATCGCCTTCGCGATCAGCTCCTTGCCCGTGCCGCTCTCGCCCTGAATCAGACTCGTGGACCGGCTCGGCGCCACCTGTGCCACCAGGTCGAACACCCGAAGCATCGCTTCGCTCTTGCCCACGATGTTGGTGAAGTTGTAGCGCTGCTTCAGCGTGCGCTTTAACTGCAGGTTCTCTTCTTCGGCCTTGTGGCGTGCGATCGCCGACCGCATGTCTGCCAGCAGCTTTTCGTTGTCCCACGGCTTCTGAACAAAATTCTCCGCGCCGGCCCGGATCGCCTCCACCACGTTGTCCACGGTGCCGTAGGCGGTAATCATGATCACCGGCGTCTCCGCGGCCCGGTCCTTGATCAACGGAAGCAGCTCAAGACCGCTGCGGCCCGGAAGCGCCAGGTCCAGCAGCACCAGGTCGAAGTTCTCCAGCTCCAGGATCCGCAGTCCCTGGTCCCCATCGGCCGCCATCTTCACCGAGTAGCCTTCGAGCGTCAGCAATACCTCCAGCGAGTCGCGGATACCCGCCTCGTCGTCGATTACCAGGATGCTCGCCGTCGTTGTGTTGCCATTCGACGCAGCCGCCGAAACGTTCAAAGGAAGATCGACTTCAGGCATGGACAGAATTCCTTAAAAGCGGAAACTCGAGATGAAACGTGGTGCCGGCGCCCACTGCACTCTCTACATGAATCTTGCCCGCGTGCTCCTGGATGATTCCGTAGGACACGCTGAGCCCCAGCCCCGTGCCCCGTTTGCCGCCTGGAGCCGGTATCGTCTTGGTCGTAAAGAATGGGTCGTAGATGCGCTTCATGTGTTCTGGAGCGATGCCTGATCCGGAATCGCTCACCACTGCTTCCACGTGTCCGTTTACCAGCGTCGTCACGCGCAGACTGCCGCCGCCTGGCATCGCTTCCTTCGCGTTCAGCAGCAGGTTCAGAAACACCTGCTGAAGCTTGCCCGCGTTGCCCTGAATAGTCGGCAGATCCGACGTCAGCTCCAGCTCCACTTGAATCTGAGCGGTCTTGAACTGGTGCTCCAGCAGCGACAGAGTGTCGCGGATCACCTGGTTCAGATTGGTCGCCTTCATCTCCGTCGTGGATGTCCGCGAGAAGTTCAGCAATCCGTTCGCAATTTCGGCTGCCCTGAAACTCTGCTGCGTAATCTTTTCCAGCACCGGGCTCAGCCGCGCATCGCCGCGCAACTGCTTCGCGAGCATCTGCGCGTAGCTCGAAATCACCGCCAGCGGCGTATTGATCTCGTGCGCCACGCCCGCGGCCAGCAAACCAATCGAGCTCAGCTTGTCCGCTTGCGCAAGCTGCCCCTCCAGCATCACCCGCTCCGTGATGTCATCCACCAGCACGATGCGCCCTACCGGCACAAATTCGCGGGAAAGAAGCGGGGCCACCGCGATGTTCGCCGTGCGCTGCTCGCCGGCCCGCGTGATCAGCCTGAACTTGTAGAGGTTGTGCACCCCCGCTTCATTCCTGAACGAGTCGAGCGAGTCGCAAAACTCCGCCGGGAACACGTCGCGAAGCACCTGCCCCAGCACCTCGCCGCGGCTCAGCGCGTACATCGCTTCCATCTGCGCATTCCAGCTTTCGATCCGGTCATTCAGATCGACCGCCAGGATTCCCACGTTGATCGACTCGACGATGTTCTCGTTGAACTCCTTCAGCCGCTCGAACTCGCTGATCTTCGACTCCAGCCGCGCGTAGAGGCTGGCATTCTGCAGCGCAATGCCGATGTACGCGGCCAGCGATTCCAGCAGTTCCACGTCCTCGCTCGACAGGAAGTCGCCGCCCACAGTCCGCCCCAGCCCGATCACCGCAATGGTTCGCGTTGCCGACCCATCCTGCACCCGGCAGGGCAGATAGTAGTTCAGATCCAGCAGCGCCGCGGTCCGCCGTTCATCTTCCGGAAGATGAAGTGCCTGCTGCGCGTTCTCAAGGAAGATGTGGGTATGGCCCTCGTTCTGGTCGAAGTTCAGGAACCCCAGCCGCAGCCCGTCTGATCCCACGCGATCGTAGGCTACCCGGCCCTCCGACTGTAGTCCGTGACTGGCGGCCAGCCGGAGCTGCCCATTTTCCCCAGTCAGGAATACCGCCACCCGCGAAACCAGCAGCGTGCGCGGCAGCCGCTCCACAATCGACCCCAGCAGCGCATTCAGGTCCGTCTCCGAACTCAGCCCGCGGCCGAACTCGATCAGCGTCTTGCGGTAGTCGTACTTGTGCCGGTCAAAGACGCGGTCCACCCAGCTCTGGATTCGCCGCTTCAGCGGCTCGAAGAATGCAGCCACCAGGATGATGGCGATACCGCCGCCCCAGTCGCGAACCGATTCAGGCAGGCTCTTGTGCGCAAGATCCGCCACCAGCGCGAGGATTCCGAAATACCCCCCGAGGATCAGGCCGGTGGCCAGCGTATACGCCACGCCTCGCTTGAAGATCAGATCCGTATCCATCAGCCGGTAGCGCACAATCGCCCAACTGAAAGTAAGCGGCAGGAAGATCAGCGAAAGCCCGGCGAGCTTGGTCAGAATAGCGGGAATGCGCAGGTCGAAGAGGAAGGGAATCGCGCTCAGCAGCGTGAAGGGCAGCACCGCCAGCAGCGTGCCGCGCGTCAGCCACTTGAGCTGCTGCCGTAACAGAGGCGTGTTCGCCCGCGCGTAGCTGCGCAGGAACAGCCCGGTTGCAACCACATAGAAGAAGGCGTCGTACGCCACTCCCGCCTGGTTCAGCCGGTGCATCAGCAGTCCGGTCGCCTGCCACCGCGCGAAGGCAGATATCCACAGTCCAAGCAGCAGCGCCCCGGGCGCGTATACCACCGGCAGCAGCCACCGCCGCGGCAGGTGACGGAGCCGCTCCTCGGGGAAGGTCAATGCAAAGTGCAGGAAGAGCGCCGGCTGCAGCGACTCGGCCAGCACATTGCACCAGAACACCGCCTGGTCCACCAGATCCCACTTGCCGGTCGCGTCCAGCTTGCCGGTGTATTTCAGGGCATACAGCGCAAACGACACCAGACAAAATAGATAGAAATGGGTCGCGCGCGGCGCTGTCCACCGCCGGAACAGCACATACATGCCGATGGCCAGGTAGATTAGCCCGATGACCCGCAAGGCCTGTGCCAGGCTGCGGTCAGCCGGCTCGGGGATGACCACCACCGGCGTTTCCAGCTTGATGCCGTCCCGCGTGATCGAATAGCGTGCGTTGCCGTAGACGCCGGTCCTGTAAAGCTCCCGCACCTGGTCAGACAGACGGTGCACCGGAACGTCATTCACCTCGGTCAGGAGGTCATTGTTCTTCAGTCCGTATCGCTCGCCCGGTCCGCCCGGCAGCACCTTGTCGGCCACCAGGCCGGTGCCATCGGCTGCCTCTGACCACCACACGCCGTCATCCGGCTGCTGATTCCGGACCGCGGCATCCTGCATCAGGTTCCATCCCGCCAGCAGCATCAGCCCCACCGTCATGACGGCGAGGAGCGTGGCCTGCAAGCGATTGGATAGGTTGGTTTCCATTCGAGGCGCCTGATTCAACTAAACAGGATGCACGTCCGTTGCCATGCGGCAGCGGCGCTCAAGTGCAGATGAAGAAAACCGGCCATTGCGCTGAGAACATTCATGATATGGACGCATCTACCTGCATTTCGTCAGCCATGTACCCGCATAAAAAGTGTGAAATATGCAGGAATATGGAACCAGTATACAGAAAAGCGAAAGTGGTTATGCAATTCGATAGTGCGTTGCAGGTCAGTCGGTTAGCCGCATTTCCTCAGATAAATTTCCAGATTTCGCGGAGCCCGTAAACGGATCTATTTTTGTCCGTAGGTTGCCTTCGGTCCATGCTTCCGCAGGTAATGATGCTCTCCCACGTAAGCGGGAAGCCCGGCTTCCGGCGCTCCCAGGAGCACGCTCCGGAACGCCATCCGCGCGATGTACTCGAGCACGTCCGCATGCTCCACCGCCTCCATGGGCGACTTGCCCCAGGCGAACGGAGCATGCCCGGCCACCAGCACTCCCGGCATTGCCACTGGATCCAGGCCACCCGCCCTGAACCGCCGCACGATGACCGCTCCGGTGTTCCGGACGTAGGCTTCCTTTACCTCGGCTTCGGTCAGGGATTCGGTTACCGGAACAGGGCCGTGAAAGTAGTCGGCGTGGGTCGTACCCAGGAAGGGAATCGGGCGGCAGGCCTGCGCCCAGGCCGTGGCGAACTCCGAATGCGTATGCACCACGCCCCCGATCTGCGGGAACTCCCGGTAGAGCAGGGTATGGGTATCGAGATCGCTCGAAGGCCGCAGCCTGCCCTCGACCACGCGTCCTTCCAGATTGGTGATAACCAGGTCTCCCGGCGTCATCGTGGCATAGTCCACGCCGCTGGGCTTGATCACCACCAGCGGCTCGGAGCCGGAGCGATCGACCCCGCTCACGTTGCCAAAAGTATGGGGAGCCAGGCCGCGCCGGGATATCTCCTGGTTGGCCTTCAGAACCTCTTTGCGAAGAGCAGGAAGCAGCATGGAGCCTCGATAGAAAGCGTTTTCCTCCCCAGCCTATCACTTCGAGTTCCCCTCCCTCGGAGCGTTCAAAATCGGCCCCTGGAGCCCCAATTCTCAGACCGGCGCGCTCACCGGCTGCTCAAGCTCTGCCGCAACCTCCGCAGGCGTTTCGTCATCCAGCCAGATGGTGAACAGTTCGTATCCCACGGAAAGAACGACGGCGCCCACAAACATCCCGATGATGTTCATGGCCACGAATCCACCCAGCACGCCCAGGAACACCACCAGCATGGGCACTTTGCTGCCGCGCCCCAGCAAAATCGGCTTGAGAACGTTGTCCATCAGCCCTACAATGACGCACCAGCCCAGGAAGATCACGGCAGCGGTCGTGGACTTGATTGCAAACACGAGGATCACTGCCGGCAACAGTACCAGCATGCCCACCTGCAGCACCGACGCGATCACAAATATCACCGCCCACAGTCCCGCGCCGGGCAGCCCCACCAGCCAGAACCCGATGCTGGCGAACACCGATTGAATGACCGCCACTCCAACGATGCCGTTGGTGACGCTTCGCACGGTTGAGCCCACCATCTCCCGCATTCCCGGCCCGCGTTCGCCGAAAATCCGGGTAAAGAGACGGTCGGCGAACTGGACCGCGGCCTCATTCTTCGCAATCAGAAATCCGGCCATCACGATCCCGATCAGGATCTGGACCAGCGCGCCGCCAAAACCGGCCGTCGCGGCTACCACTGCCGGAACCCCGCTCTTGATCTGGGGCGCGTACCGGTTCAAGGCTTCAGGAAGGTTTGTGGACAACATTCGCTGAAAGTCCACCAACTTGGGACCCAGCACGGGAATCTTCACCAGCGGTGCCGGCAGCGGGATGTCCACATGGCCGCTCTTGATTTCCTCAGTCAAAGAGCCCACGCCGCTCGACAGCGTTCCGGCCAGAAGCACGCAGGGCACAATCAACACCGTCATCATCAGGACCGAGCACAACACCGCCGCCAAGGTCCTGCGGCCGCCCAGCAGCCTGGTCAGTATGCGGTACCCGGGAAAGACGGCGATGCCGATGATAATCCCGGCCAGCATGATTTTGAGAAACGGCTGCAGCAGCACATAGCAGCTCACCACCATGACCGCGAGCAGGCTAATGCGGATGAATACCTCGCGTGCGCGGGCGATCGCGTCCTTCTCATCAAGGGCAGAGCGCATCATCATTGGAGAACCCTCCATCCTGATTGCGTGTTGGGGCATGTGCACAGCAGACAATCTTTCCCGCGCCGCCGCGACTGCCAAAACTGCTAGGACAGTGCCGCGGCCGATGAACCAGGTTTTCTGGGGGCTGACGGGATTAGTACGCCAATACTCCCTGTGGAAGGCACAGCGTTTCAGAGGTCGGGGACGCGCACGATCCGCCTTTCATGGCTGTGGGTCCAATGACAAACGCAGCGCTCATAGCGTTGCTGAACGGAGGAGCAAAAACAAGAATCTGGCTGCTGTCATACGCTACAAACAGATTGCCGGTTCTGTCGAAGGAGATGCCCAGAGGCACGGCCCTGGGCTGGCTGGAATCTGTTCCAGCAGATGGTCCAAGTGTCAGGCTTGCGGCCATACCGTTTGCAAAAGGCGGAACGAACTCCAGAACCCGCTTGCTTCCCGTATCGGCGACCCACAAGTTTCCTTGGGAATCGAAGCTCAAGGCAGTGGGAGTCAAACACGAAGGATCGTCACAAGAGCCGTCCGCGTTGACATTGGGCGCAGAGATTTCAAGGCTCGCCGACATTCCGGTCGATAGAGGCGGCACGTATTCCAGTATGCGATGGTTTCCGGTATCGGTAACCCAGAGGTTCCCCTTTTGATCGAAGGCGACTGCAAGGGGTTCGCAAAGCGATCGAGCGGTTGCCGGTCCCGGTGACCAGATACCGGGCGCCGTCTGAAAGATCTGACCGTTGCACTCGCTTTGGTCAGAGAGGTTGGCCTGGCCAATCGAAACTGCCACTGCCATTCCGTTCGTAAACGGCGGCACATACTCTGTGACGCGGCCTGCAAACATGTCGGCTACCCATAGATTTCCTTTACGGTCGAAGACCACCGAGAAAGGCCCATTCATGCCACTCGCTCCGCTCGTGAAACAAACTGGCCATTCCGACCGGACGGAGAGCCCGGTCTGCCCGAGGACCACGCTCGCACTCATATTGGTGGTGAACGGTGGCTGAAACTCCACGACACGGCAGTCGTAGGTGTCGGCGACCCAGAGGTTCCCAGTCGAATCCAGGGTCATAGCCCAAGGGCCGAGCAGCGCTTGAGGCGTCGACCACCAGGGGCTCTCATTGTTCGTCCCAAAACTTGGCTGCCCGAGGACCACGCTTGCGGCCGCATTGGTGTCGATGGGCGGGTCGTAGATCAAAATCCGGTTGTTCTCAGTGTCAGCCACAATAAGGTGATCGTTCAGGCTGGTGGGCGGAGGGCCGCCGCCGCCGCCCATTTGTGCGTTTACCACGATTTTCACTGAAGCCTTGGTCGTGTTGTAGCGCGCAGTGTCCGTGGGCGTAAAGGTTGCCGTCAGAGTCTGCGTTCCTGCTGGCAACACGGCACCCGTCGCAGGCGAGTATACAAACGTTCCAGGCACATTCGCGGTCGCATCGAGTTGTGCAGAGGTGAGCGGCGCGGGACTCGTGATGGGCGCCGGAGTTGGCCAGACGATCTGCGGGGTGGCTTTAGGCCCGGTGAGCGAGGGTCCGCCAAGTACATAGGAACTGCACGAGGTAAGCAAGGCGACGAAGGGAGTGACCAGGAGAACAGAGAACAGCCGCGGAGCAACCACGCGCATATTGTCGCTCCTCTCTACGGCCTTCGATGCTCAAAAACATGTGCAGGTGGCCTCCGGGCCAAACTCCGGGAGTTCTCAAAACCGAGGGACTGCACGCTGTCGGGCGTCGAGCCAGTTTCAGCACAGGTGCATTTCGAGGATCTCAATAGATTGAAGTGCACTGTAAACTCGCTCTCAGGCAAGCCGTCTACCAGAGTGATGGCAGCCGGGACTTTACCAATGTCGATGGAAACGGCCCAGGAGATCGCCTCCGAGGAGTTCTCGCAGGTCGTCACCGCGCATCGTCAGCAGATCTTCCGGTTTCTGCTCGCCTCCACGCGCGACGTGGACCTGGCCGAAACCCTGACGCAGGAGTGCTTTCTCAAAGCGCATCGCAACTGGGCGGGGTTCCGCGGCGAGTCCAGCGCGCTCACCTGGTTGATGCGGATTGCGATTAACCTGCAGAAGGATCACTGGCGCAACCGGCGTCTGCAGTTCTGGCGGGTGACGCGCACCAATGCCGTCGATGTGGACGAGGCCAGTGAGTGGCTGCCCAGCGGTGAAAGCTCCCCCGAGCAGCAGGTGCTGGCGCGGGAGCGGGTCAAGGGTGTGTGGCGAGCCGTGGAGCAGTTGAGCGGCCGCCAGAAGTCGATATTCCTTCTGCGGTTTGTGGAGGAGATGGAGATTTCAGAGATTGCCGCGGCTATAGGCCTGAGCGAGGGAACAGTCAAGGCACACCTGTCGAGGGCCACGTCGAGGGTGCGGGAGCAATTGGGAGGACAGAAATGACGGACGAAATGAACAAGGTGAACAGGGTAGAAGCGGACGAGAACGATCCCATGCTGGGGCCGGCGCTGAAGGACTTTCGCGCCAGCGTGCATGCCTGGACCGACGCCGCCTATAACCGCCCGCGTCCCGTCCCGTCTTCCGCTCCGCAGGCGGTTGCGTTGCGCCGCCCCGTCGCCTGGGTTCTCAGCCTGACTCTGTCGTTCGGGATCCTCGGAACCGCCGGGTACGAGCGCCATCGCCAGGTCACTATCGCCCACGAAAGGCAGCATCAGCAGGAGCAGGAGCGGCAGCGCGTTCTAGAGGCACAGCGCGCCCGGGCTACCGAAGATGCCCAGGAAACCGAAGACCTGATGGCGAATATCGACAGCGCAGTTTCCCGCCAGGTGCCCGCGGCCATGGAGCCGCTGGCGCTGGCGACGGACGAAAATCGGTAGCAACTTGAGCGGAAACAAAGCCTGGAATCCCCTGCAAACGGGGTAAGGGAGGCTCTGTACCCGCGATAGAAAGATCGCAGGAAAGACAGAAACAAACAGGATCGAGGAGAGAGGAATGAAGGCACACACCATAATTCAGACAACACTACTGACCGTGGCCCTGGTTGCCAGTGGAGTTCAGGCAGTAGGGCAGGGAGCCCCGCCGTCCGCACCCGGAGCCGGACCGGGCTCGGACTTTGGCTCGCACCGGCCCCCCATGGAACGCATGCTTGGAGCGGGCGGCGCCCACGGCCGCTGGTGGAACGACCCCCAGGTGGTTGAAAAGCTGAACCTGACCGACGACCAGCGCAAGTCGATGGACGATATCCTGCAGCAACATCGCGAGAACCTCATCGACATGCGCGCCAGCGTGGAAAAGGCCGAAGTGGCCCTGGAGCCGATGATGAGCGCGGATCAGCCTAACGAGTCCGCGATCCTGGCGCAGATTGACCGGGTGGCCCAGGCGCGCGCCGAGCTGGAAAAGGCCAACGCCCGCTTTCTGCTGGCTTTGCGCGCCAAACTCACGCCGGACCAGTGGAAGCAGTTGCAGGCCGTCCGGAGCGAACGTCGTGCGGGCCCCGCGGGGACGCGCAATTGGCGGCGCGGAGGCCCTGGCACGCCGGGCGCCGGACCGGCGGAAACTCCGCCACCTCCGGGACCCGAGCCACAAAGCTTTCTGGATGAAGGGCCTGCCTCCGCGCAGCCCGGAGGGATCGCGCAGTTCTAGAGGTCGGTACATCTACCTGCCGGGATTTGCATCAGATGGTATAGGCAGAGAGCAAATACGGTTGAAGCCAAAAACCGATGGCGGCGAGATACAATCTCGCCGCCGTTTTTTTGCTTTTTGCAGGGACTGAAGGGCCGCTGGCGCAGCCGGCCGCGCTGTTCATTTCCGCGACACTGCCTGCCTTGAATCCGTACACCGCCTGACCGGTATTGAGACAGCCTCTGGTTGGCTTTGAAACACTTCTGTTCCGAGTCCGGGCATAGTGTCTGAAAAAGAATCTTCCTCCCATGACTAAAGTTATTCCCGCCCGCACCGATGAAAGGGGTGGATGCAGTAAAGCCCAAGGCTAGATCGCCGGCGGGTGCAGCGGTAAGCCGCTGGTGAAACAAGCATCAGGAAAAGGAGTAAGCTACCATGGCCCTCGGTGTATTGAACAACCTGTCAGCGATCTATGCTGAGCACAATCTGAACAACACGAATGCGAGCCTGCAGACCGTACTTCAGCAGCTCTCATCGGGTTCCAGGATTAACTCGGGCGCAGACGACGCCGCCGGCCTTTCTCTTGTGAACGGCCTGGGCGCCAACGCAAAGGCTCTTACGCAGTCCGCTACCAATGCTACGGAAGGCGTAGGCCTTCTGCAGGTGGCCGACGGCGCGCTCTCGCAAGTGACCAACCTGCTCAACCGCGCCATCACCCTGGCGACCGAGGCTTCCAACGGCACGCTGAACGCCTCGCAGGCGGCGGCGGCCAATCAGGAATACCAGTCGATCCTCTCCGAGATCAACAACATCGGATCGACCACGACCTATAACCAGAACCAGGTGTTCACTGGCTCTACGGTCAACATCTATACGGGTGACTCGTCGATGACGGGCGCCTCGATCGACAGCCTCTATTTTGCGCGCCTCACGTCGGCCTCGATCGGCGACGCCGGCGGCACCATCTCCTACGGCTCCGGCCAGAGCGTCTTTGTAGATATGACCGGCGTCGGCGTGAATGCGCAGAGCACCGACACGACCACCGCCGGCAGCACGCTGACGGTCAGCATTCTGCAGGCCAACGGCTCGATAGTTAACAAGACCATCTCCACCGGCGGAGCGACGCCTTACAGTGACACCATCGGCGGCATGATTCAGGCCGTCAACAATGCGGGACTGGGTTTGACCGCTACCTTTACGTCGCGCGCCGCGGCCGGAGTGGTCGGCGGCACCGGCACTGACACCGGCATTCAGCTCTCCGGAACCTTTGTAGGCGCGGGCAATCTGCCCACGGCCAATGGTTATCACGTCGGCATCGTGAATACGTCCTTGCGCGACACCGTGCCGGCAGTCAACGAAGCGGCGCCGCTGGCCTCAGTCAACGGCGGAGTCAGCACCGGCGTGGCCACACTCAGCTACACGGCCACCGCGGGCGGATCGCAGACCCTGGCGGGAACCGATCTGACCAACACGGCGAACGCCGAGACCGCACTGTCGCAATTGAATTCGGCCATCTCCGCCATCTCCTCGCAGGACGGCTACATCGGCGCACAGATCAATACGCTGAACGCCATCAGCCAGGTAATGGGCACCCAGCAGGAGAACATCGTCTCCGCACAGAACGCCATCCAGGCAACGGATTACGCCGCGGCGACTTCGGCCATGTCGAAGTATCAGATTCTCAGCCAGACCGGCATCGCCGCGCTGGCGCAGGCCAACAGCATCCAGCAGGAAGTGACCAAGCTCCTGCAGTAATCTGCGGCGCTCAGCGCGGGATACGTTTAGCAGTCAAGCAGTTCTGAAGCACTTTCAAGAAAACCCAGGGACGGGCGGCGGCAAGCACAGCTTGCCGCCCATTTTTTATAGAAGCAGGGACCAAGGGAATGAGGGAGAGGAAAGGCGGGGCAGGAGTCAGGGAACAGGATCAGTGAGCCTTGTTAAAAGCTGGACGAAATGCTGGGCCGGTTGTCTTGTTCCCTTGGCCCCTTGTTCCCTCGTCCTTACTCAATGTTGTCGTAACAGTGATCCCGGTAACACCATTCCGCGGCGGTGTCCCCAGTTGGTCCTCCCATTCGCACCTTCAAGGGCTCGTCGGAGCCGATCCTGTAGCTGATCACGCGCCGGCTTCCGCTTGGGGAAACCTCATCGTAGGCTTTGACTTCAGCGCGGGGGTTGCCGTCGCTCACTGACCGGAACAGCGCCAGCACATCCTCCTCCGACATAGTTGCCCGGAGTTCGCCGATCAGGTTGTCGTAAGGAGTTGGTTCGAGATGCCGATTCGCAGGCCGCGCCAGCAGATACACCGCCAGGCTCGCCGCGACTGTCGCAGCTACGAAGATCGCAATCCACAGCATGCGCCTGAGGCTTGCATCTTCTTCTGGTTCCTCAGCGTTTTGAACCGTCGGCTCACCCGAGCTTGCGGCCTTCCCACGCAACAACATACAGCGTCCTCAACGCACAGCCACCTTTGCAGGAATCCTGTGGGTAGGAACCTAACACATCCAATGAGCATGCACAACGTTATTTCGGTTTCCACTCAGACATGCTGCACGGCCTGCGCCAGATGGGTCAGGCTCGATTTCGCGTCGCCGTAAAGCATGGATGTGCAGGCCTTGAAGAACAGCGGATTCTCGAGGCCTGAAAACCCGCGGCCCTGCCCGCGCTTCAGCACGATCACGCTCCTGGCGCGATCCACTTCCAGGATCGGCATCCCCGCAATCAGCGATTTCGGATTGTCGCGCGCATCCGGATTGACCACGTCGTTGGCGCCGATCACCACAGCCACGTCGGTTGACGGGAACTCCGGGTTGATCTGCTCCATCTCGTACAGCGACGAATAGGGCACGTTGGCTTCGGCCAGCAGCACATTCATGTGTCCCGGCATGCGCCCTGCCACGGGATGAATCGCATACTTGACGGTCACGCCGCGCTCTTCCAGTATTCCGGCCAGCTCGCGCACCGCGTGCTGAGCCTGCGCGGTCGCCAGTCCATAACCCGGAACGAAGATGACACGGCTGGCGAACGCCAACTGCATCGCCGCGTCTTCCAGAGAGATCTCGCGCATTTCGCCGCCGGCCGTCGACGTGCCAGCGTCGGCAATCACCGCGCCAAATCCGCCGAATAAGACGTTTGTGATCGACCGGTTCATCGCCTTGCACATCAGTACCGACAGGATGAATCCCGAGAATCCGTCCAGCGTGCCGGCAATGATCAGCACATTGTTGCCGAGCACAAATCCGGTTGCCGCCGCGGCCAGTCCCGCATACGAGTTCAACAGCGACATCACCACCGGCATATCCGCCGAGCCGATGGGGATCACCAGCATCACGCCGAACAGAAACGCGATCCCCAGCATGGAATAGAAGACCGCGCTTGCCTGAGGATTAAAACAGAAATAAACGAAGCAGCCCACCATCGCCGCACACGTGGCGAAGTTGACCACGTTCTGGCCTTTGAACTGAATCGGCTTGCCGGGGATGATGCCCTGCAGCTTGCCGGCCGCGATCAGAGAACCCGTGGTGGTCAGCGCGCCCAGAATGATTTCAAATCCCAGCGCCCCGCGCTTGATCGGGCCCAGCTCATTGATGTTCACCATGAACTCGCCGATGCCGACCAGCGCCGCGGCCAGCGCGCCGAATGCGTGCGAAAGCGCAGTCCGTTGCGGCATCGCGGTCATCGGAACGCTTACCGCCATCCATGCGCCGATAATCGACCCTAGCGCCAGGCCCGCGATGAGCCACGTCCACGTGACGATGTGCGCGCCGATCAGCGTTCCCACAATCGCCGCGAACATGCCGCCTTCCGCCAGGAACATGCCGCGCCGCGCCGTGTCGGGGTGCGACATCATCTTCAGCGACAGGATGAACAGAATCGATGCGACCAGGTACGTCGCTTCCATGAAGTAGGAGGTCAGGCTCACTTGGCCTCCTTCTTCGCCGTCGCCGCGCGCTTCTTGAACATCTTCAGCATGCGATCCGTGATGCCGAAGCCGCCCACCACGTTGATGGTTGCCGTGGTCACCGCCACGAATCCAAGAATATGCGCCTGCAGCGGATACCCCTTCGCCCCCGCCAGTACCAGCGAGCCGATCAGCGAGATGCCCGAGATAGCGTTGGTGGCCGACATCAGCGGCGTGTGCAGCAATGGAGGCACGCGGCTGATGACCAGGTAGCCAAGAAACGCCGCCAGCGCGAACACGTAAACCGAAGCGATCAATACAGCAGGATTCATAGCACTCGATTCCCCAATTGACTTGTCATCCTGAGCGGAGCCGGTCGCATCTTGACCGGCGTAGTCGAAGGACCTGCAGTTGCCTGTTGCTGCCCTGGCACGACCGTGCCGTGCCCCACCCTGTCGCCTTTTTCGTGGCGACAGGGTGGGAAACCACCAACCTCACGCCACACTCACGTTCTCCAGCAGCTTCGCCACCCGCGGATTCACTGGCTTCCCCTGGTGCGCCACGCACGCTCCTGCCTGCACTTCATCCGCAAAATCAAGCGTCAACTCACCCTTCTTCACAATCAGCCCGAGGAAGTTCAGAACATTCCGCGCATACAGCTTGCTCGCATCGACCGGCACTTCCGCAGGAAGATTCAGCGGCGCCAGCAGCGTGACTCCGTTGATCTGCTGCGTCACTCCGGGTTGAGTCAGTTCGCAGTTGCCGCCCGCGGCGGCAGCCAGGTCCACCAGCACCGATCCCGGCCGCATGGCATGCACGGCGTCACTGCGGATGAGTCGCGGCGCCGGCCTGCCCGGAACCTGCGCGGTGGTGACGATTACGTCGGAATGCGCCGCGGTCTTCGTAATCAGGTCGCGGCCGCGATCGAGCGCTTCTTCGCTCAACTCGGCCGCATAGCCCCCGCCGCCTTCGGTGTTAATGCCGCCCAGGTCCACGTCGAGAAACTTCGCGCCCAGCGACCTGACCTGCTCGCCCGCCGCCGCGCGCACATCGTAGGCTTCAACCACCGCACCCAGCCGCCGCGCCGTCGCAATCGCCTGCAGCCCCGCCACGCCTGCGCCAATCACAAACACCTTGGCCGGCGGCACCGTGCCCGCCGCCGTCATCAGCATCGGGAAGAGACGCGGCAGCAGGTCCGCCGCCATGATCACCGCCTTGTACCCCGCCACCGTGGCCATCGACGACAGCGCGTCCATCGACTGCGCGCGCGTGATGCGCGGAACCAGTTCCATGCTGAAAAGCGTGACGCCCCGCTCGATCCCGGTCTGCAGCGCTGCCGGCGCCTCGAGCGGCTTCAGGAACCCGATCACCACGGCCCCGGCCTTCAACCGCGCCTGGTCGTCCCGATGAGGCGCGTTCACCATCGGCAGCACGTCGGCATTCGCCAGCAACGCGAGCCCGATCGTCCGTGACCCGCGCGCCCGCCTCGACATACGCGGCGTCTGACGCGCCCGCTGCCACGCCCGCGCCCGCTTCGACCGCTATATCGATCCCCTGCGCCAGCAGCCCCTTGAGATTTTCAGGCAGCAGGGCGACACGTGTTTCGCCGGGAGATGTCTCCTTCAGAATCCCTAGTAGCACCGATGGCCTCCACAATGGACCGGGAAATGAGGAATGAACAGACAGTTACCACTCCTGCGGAGCAATGTCCATTCGATTACACGAAATTATTGAGCATGGTGAGGCGCGGCCGGTGTGATATTGGTCACCGGTGCAGGCGCGTTTGTGTCCAGATGATTGAATCCAGGTCCGCTTATAGTCGCTTGAGTCTGCCCAGGTAAAGCACAAATAGAAAAAGGGCAGGCGCGTGCGGCCTGCCCTTGCGTTCCAGGATCTGTCGCGTGCTCAATGAGACACGATTCGGGCGCCGCCGCTGTCAGCGGCCTCCGGGTACGCATCTTCTTCCATGTGTTCGAGCTGGGCCCGCATGGCCTGGAACTCCGCCAGCTCATGCAGGTCCTTCAGGCGCGGATCCGCCAGCATGGCAAAGAACCACGGGCAGCGATCCTCGTCCGCGGCCTGAAGCTCGGCGATAGCTGCTTCGCGATCTCCGAGAGCGGCATAGGCCGGCGCGGAAAACCCCCGCATCACATAACGCTCATGGCTGAGCCACTGCAGGCGCTCCAGCCAGTCCGCTGCCGCCTGGCGTTCGCCACTGCATGCCAGCGCATAGGCGTGGACGGCAATCGCCATATCGAAATACGGCGTCTGCTGCGCCAGCTCTTTAGTAAGCGAGATGGCGCGCTCCGGCTGTCCGTTGAACGCCAGAATCGCTCCGCCATATAGTCGGCTGGCAGTGTGGCCGGGGCCAAGCTCAAGACATCGCGCCACCTGCCGCACGCTTTCTTCGCTTCTTCCCGAGAGGTGGTAGACCAACGCCAGTTCCGCGTTCAGCTGTGGAGAATAGGGGTCCTCGTCGATGGCTCCCCGCAACAAAGCGGTAGCCTCGCTGAAGCGATGACGGCTGGTTGCAAACAATGCGCGAAGGCGCGTGTTCCACTTGTCGGCCGGAAGATTTCTGCCCCGGTCAAACATCCGCCGCGCCGCGAGCAGGTCGCGCTCCACGTGAAACTTGATCCACCCCAGCGCCGGAAGAATCTCTTCGTAAGTTGCTTCGTGTCCCTGAACCGATTCCGCAATGTGCGTAACCTGTTCCAGCACGACGCGCGGAGCCGTATAGCCGAACAGTTCCTGGGCCACGGTTGCGCGCACAATATCCACGCGCGCCTGCATAAGTCTCGGCTCCAACTCCACCGCCTGGTGCAGATACCGCAGTCCGTCCTGCATGCGGTGGCGCTCCGCCGACTGCCATTCGTAGCGGCCGCGCAGGAACGTGTCGAACGCGCCCGCATCGAATCCCAAATCGTCCGCGGCCGTCGTAGATTCGCCCAGCGCGACGCCGGCCCGGAAGGCGAGCCGCTCAACCATCTTCTCCTGCAGCCCGGCCGCGCGATCCCGCGAAACCAGCACATCTTCCACCCAGATCTGCGTTCCGTCCTCAACGCGGACCATCTCCATGCGCAGCCGGAAATGCCGGCCCACAATCTGCACGGTTCCGGTCAGCACCAGCGCGGCATGCAGCGCTTCCCCCACCTGCTGCGCACTCATGCCCTTCGCGGCCAGCGCAAAGGCGGAGTCTCGCGCCAGCATCGAGAACATCTGCGGCTCGGCCGTGGTCAGTTGCGCGGTTGCATCTTCAGCCACCGCATGACCGATATGTTCCGGAACATTCGGCCCGCAGGAGAAGGGAACCACCGCCAGCCGCGGCAGCGCATCCTCGGCCGCAGATGCAAGGTCTTTTTCCACCTCGCCGGTGAGCCGGTATCCCTGCTTGTAGATCGTCTGGATACGGTCTTCAGCTTCCAGCCGTGAGCGCAGCGACGATATGCACCGCGGCACGCTATCGGAGGTAACGTGGACATTCCCCCACAGCGTGTCGCGCAACTGTTTGGGCGTCACGATATGACCGGCGTGCTGCAGCAGCAGCCGCAGCGCCGCAAGTTCCTTTGCGGGGAGATGGACCGGCGCGCGCTGGCGAAGGAGCGTGCCGTCCGGTTCAAGAGAGAAGTCTCCGAACCTGAACCTGGGCTCCATGCCAATCATCGATGAGTCAACTGCATACTGCTTCATCGGAACCACACATTCCGAGATCCCGCGGCGTCGCTGCACAGAGCCCGGGGACTCGGGAGTCCCGGAGTGTGCTTCACGCGGCCGCGAAACCCTCTGACTGGTACGTCTCTGGACCCGATCTTTCCAGACGACATTCTCCGTACAGGGCCCGGTGTGCTGATGCGAACTCCATTATGCATACCCCCGGAGAAACAGCAACTGTCAATCTGATCGTTCTGTCTTGCCGAGTAACAAATTACGCAACCATTGGTTCAATGAATCAAGTTCGGGTCACTGCACTGTCCTGCTTTTAGGACACTTGTGTCTTATCTCACAGTTATCGAGTCAAGAATCTAGATGCTTTCCTGACAGGAAAGTGATGCTGCTTACACCTTCACTGAAGTGCAAGATCTGCGGACCTTTCCTCATTTCAGTACTTCGACTTGATCGCATAAGTAAGCCCCATTGTAAATTGGAACGAATTTCGCTTTGTTGTTGGAACTGTGGCAGGTGGGTTATTCAGATAACTGTCAATAGTACCAATTGAAAACCCAAAGTTCTTGTACGCCATGAAAGCGAGAGTGTTAGTCTCGTTCGCCGAGTAAGCGCGCGGCACGTTATAAGCCGGAATATAGGCAAGCTCCTGCGTATAAGTGAACGGCTTGGTGTGCAGGATGTAGTTAAACGCAAAGGTGGAACCGATCAGGTCTTCGGTGGTACCTGATGTTCCGGCGATGAATTGCTGCCTCTCGTACTGCACCGTGCCCTTCACGTCGCCCTCGTGCCGAGGCGTGCTGAACATGGTCCAGCCAATGCCGCCGCCGTAGATCTGCTGCAGTTGCAGGTTCTGTGCGAAGTTGTGATCGAAGGCCGTCTGCGCCAGGGCATACACCCGCGGCGTGAAGTACTGATCGCGTTCCGCGTCGATATGATAGATCGCCGATTTCGTGGTGGGCACGCCGGGCTGCGTGATCTTGCCGTAGGAGCCGACCAGATCGGCCATCGTGCGATTGCGCGGATCGAGCCAGCTTACCGTGGGCACCAGCCGCACCATGCTCACCGCGCCTGAGATCGTGTATTGATTCTGCGTTGCCTGCACCAGGGTTCCGCCCGCCGTGGCGGCCCCGTTCCAGCCCGCGAAGAAACTCGGCTCATGGTGGATCTGTTTCTGCAGGGTCGCCGCATCCACCACGTACGCCGTGTTGCTCACCGGCACCGTCGCCGGCGCAGTCTCAGTGTGAACTGTGATGGCCTGGTCCGCCACATCGACCGGTCCGGTGGGAATCTGCGCGGCCGCATTTTTGTGGCTCAACTTGACGCCCTTCTGCAGCACGCCGAACGGCTCCGCCGCATGGACTTCCTTGATGTGATCCCAGCTCACATCCACATCGCCCAGCGCATCGGTGTGAAAGGTGAGCTTGCCCCCAGTGACCTTCACCAGCTTTCCATGCAGGGTATCGCCGTTGCTCAGCACGAGCACATCGCTGGGGGCGTCGGGAGCCGCAGCAGGCTCCGCTCCGGGTTCAGATCCGGGCTTCGATCCGGGTTCAAAGCCGCGGCAGGGAAGCGTCGCTAAGGCTACAGAAGCAAGAAGCACCATTGCGGTCAAAGCCAAGCGAAGGCGCAGAATCTTATCCAAGAAGTTCATCGGCACTTTTTCCTCACAAGAATTGGAAAACGGGGGGAAACCGAATACGGGGTCGTCAACTTGGATGCCAAACCAGCCGCCGCGCGTTGCAACTCCTTTCGCGTCGCAGCTTTACTAGATTGATAGCTGAACACGGAAATTGCATCTGCGAAAACCATCAGTGGTCCGCAGTCCATCGAGTGTCCTCAAAGCGGGAGAAATTCTTCAGGAATTCCTCCGATTTGAGGGCACTCGCCTGTTGCATCCTTGCCTTTTCGCTGGGAAAGGCTCGACATCCATGCCGAAATCCGTTTCGTACGCTCTTTGGTCGCTCCAGACCTATGCCTTGGGAATGAAGCTTCGCGCTCTGCGAACCAAGAAGCGCCTCACCTTATCGCGGCTGGCGGCTGAAACCGGCCTCTCCACCGCGCTCCTCTCCAAGCTCGAAACAGACCGCATGATTCCCACGCTGCCGACGCTATCCACCATCTGCCGCGTTTACGGTGTCGGGCTCAGCTACTTCTTCGGCGAGCCGGAAAGCCACACACTCTCCATCACCCGCAAGGCGCACCTGCAAGGAAACGCCCGCAGCTCCGAGACCGCCCGCTCCATTCCACTCACGGCGCCCGGAAACGGCGCGCGCATGCACGCCGAAATGGTCGAAGTCACCTCCGCCGCGCCGCTCTCGCTGAGCGAGCCCAACGACGAGACATGCGGCCTCATCTACGTGATCGAGGGAAAGCTTCAGTTCAGTGCCGGAGGCATGAACGAGGTGCTCGACGCCGGCGACTGCGCCTACATCGAGAGCACCATGGCTCTCGCGTGGAGTACCGGCGGCAAACAGCGCTGCCGCATCCTGATCGTGAAGCCGGTGGCAGCAGCGGGAGCCTCGTAGGATACAACTCCTCTTTGCTCTGCCCCCCGGACTCCCTGACTATACGACCGCCGAGCTTCCCCATTAGGATGATCTGGTTCCAACAAGGACCGGCATGCGACCTAACCTGAACTTGATGAAGGCCACCCTCACCGGTGCGCTCGGCGGGCTCCTCTTCGGCTTCGACACCGTTGTCATCTCCGGCATCATCGACTCTGTGGTGCGTCTCTATGGCCTCAGCGACTACGGCAAGGGCTGGACGGTCGCCATCGCCCTCATCGGCACCGTCGCCGGTTCCTTCTCAGCGGGAGTGGTAGGCCACAAGCTCGGCAGCCGCGAAACCCTTCGCCTCACCGCCGTCCTCTACATTGTCTCGGCCATCGGCAGCGCGCTTGCCTGGAACTGGCCCGCGCTGATGGTCTTCCGCTTCATCGGCGGACTGGGCATCGGCGCTTCCTCGGTGCTCGGCCCCGTCTATATTGCCGAGCTTGCGCCCGCCAAGTGGCGCGGCCGCCTGGTGGGCACCTTCCAGTTCAACGTCGTCTTCGGCATCCTGGTCGCCTACACATCGAATTACCTCATCCGCCTTCTCCATCTCGGCGCAGCCGAATGGCGCTGGCAGGTTGCCGTCGCTGCCATTCCCGCCCTCGGGTTCCTCGTTCTGCTCTTCGGAATCCCCCGCAGCCCGCGCTGGTCGGCTTCCCGCGATCGCATCGATGAAGCCCTGGCGGTGCTCCGCATGATGGGAGATCCCAATCCGGAAGCCGAACTCGCCGACATCCGCGCCGCTCTTGCCGAAGAGAACGCCACCGCGCATGAGCCGGTCTTCAGGTGGAAATACCGCTACCCGCTCTTCCTCGCCATTACCATCGGCGCCTTCAACCAGCTTGCCGGCATCAACGCCATCCTTTACTACCTGAACGACATCTTCCAGGCCGCCGGCTTCAGCCAGCTCTCGGGCGACCAGCAGGCCATCGCCATCGGCTTCACTAACCTCGTGTTCACCATCGTCGGCATGAGCGTCATCGACAAGCTCGGCCGCAAGACGCTTCTGCTCATCGGCGCCGCCGGCACCGCCGCCTGCCTTGCCGGCGTGGCCTGGATCTACTCCACCAACTCGCATCAGGGCATGCTGGTCTGGATCCTCATCACCTACATCGCGTTCTTCGCGCTCTCCCAGGGCGCAGTCATCTGGGTCTACATCGGCGAAGTCTTTCCCAACCACGTGCGCTCCAAGGGCCAGGGAGTCGGCAACGCCAGCCACTGGTCAATGAACACCATCATTGCCCTCGCCTTTCCCTGGTGCGCCACCCATCTCGGTCAGAGTGTGCCGTTTGTCTTCTTTGCCGTGATGACGGCGGTGCAGTTCGTGACCGTGCTCTTCACCTATCCCGAAACCAAGGGGCAGACCCTCGAGGATTTGCAACGCAAACTCGTTCACGCCGAATGAGCCGGCCAAAATCGAAGCCCGGCAAGCTCAACCCCGGCTCCGGCATCTTTCGTGTCGCATAAAAGACATTGGCCGCACCGGCTGGCGCGACAGTCATCCAACTACTGGATTACTTCGGTAAGGCCATAAGAAAGCTGGAAAAAAACGATTGAACCCGTGAGAGCCATACTGTATCTTCCTGATTATCTGAACTGTGGCGATCGTCAACTCCTGGACCCTCACAGGTTATCCCCTGACTGATGCTCGTTCAGCTCCAACCCAGGTGGGTTAGGATTCATCCCACTGTATGGGCTCTCTCCAAACGCGAAAGCGCTTACAATCAGGAACTTTTCTGCGCCATCGGGTTTTCAATCAAAGGGGCGGAGGGCGAATGGTACGGTCAGTTCGGATTCTTCTGGTTGACGATTACGCCCCCATCCGAGAGCGGATCCGTCAAGTTCTCCAGAAGCAGTCGAAGTTCGACGTCGATGAGGCCTCCGATGGGCAGCAGGCCGTCGAGAAGGCCAACGAACTGAAGCCTGACCTGATCCTGCTCGACGTGGGTCTTCCCATGCTGAACGGAATCGAAGCCGCCCGCCGCATTCGCGAACTTTCCCCCAAGTCAAAAATCCTCTTCCTCAGCGAATTCCGCTCTATTAACTTCGCCAGCGAGGCCCTGAAGTTGGGTGCAAGCGGCTATATCGTCAAGTCTGACGCGGCCAGCGAGCTTCTGCCTGGCATCGAGACCGTTCTGGAGGGCGGACATTTCATCAGTTCCTCTCTGGCCGATCGCGAGATCGAAATGGCCCCGGCGATACGCGCCCGTGACCATGAGGCGGGATTCTATTCCGAGGACCGTCACCTTCTTGATCAGGCTGCCCAGTTCCTGGCCACCGCCCTCAGGGCCGGATCATCCGCAGTCGTCGCCGTGACCGAGCCGCATCGAAACCGGCTGCGGGCGATGTTGACCGAGATGGGCCTGGAAGTCGACGCGGCCATTCGCGAGGGCAGGTATATCACCGTCGATGCGGACGAAGCCCTCACATCCGTCATGGTTGACGGCCGGCTCGACCCCGCTCGCTTCGCTGCCGCGTTCGATCCCGTCCTTACGCAGGCCAGCGAGGCATCCGGCGCGACCCGGCCGCGCGTGAGCCTCTATGGAGAATGCGTGCACCTGTTGTGCGCGCAGGGGGATGTCGAAGCCGCTATTCAGATGGAAAAGCTTGCCAACCGTCTGTTTGACAAATTCGATCTCCGCATCCTCTGCGCCTACTCCGTGAGTGGTCTCCTTGACCTGATGAAAGGCGACACGTTCCAGCGGATTCGCGACGAGCACTCCGTCATTCACTTCCACTGATTTCGTGCGGATCCCCCGCCGCCCCCAAAAAATCGGGTGCCTCCCGTGCCCCATCCTGTCGCCTTTTTTCCGGCGACAGGGTGGGAAACCACGAACCCCACCTCGCCTCTGTCTTTGCCCTTCTTGGCTGTCCTTCCCGCAGGGAATCCGCTGTCGCATCCTCGGGGACCCGCATGCACGCGCAACCGTGATCCAAATCACGTCCAAAAACACTCCATCCGACGTATATCTAGCGGTGTGGACTCAGCGAGGTCGACCATGAACCAGGCGCCGCCAATGCTCGATGCCGCCCAGGTGAGGGAAGTGGTGGAAGCCGCCCTCCACGTCCTGCGCGAACGGCAGAGGGCGCACGTGTCTCCCTCCGTCGCGGTCAATTCGTTTGAGGCGGACGCCCTGCGCGCCGAGATTATCGCCGTGGGCCGCAAGCTGTGGGAGCGCAAGTACGTCGACGGCGCCGGCGGCAATATCAGCGCCCGCCTCAACTCCGAGTACGTGCTCTGCACCCCCACGATGCTCAGCAAAGGCGATCTGCAGCCGGCCGACATCTGCCTCACCGATCTCGACGGCAACATCCTGGCCGGCGACCGCCTCCGCACCAGCGAACTGCTGCTGCATCTCGAGATCTACCGCTCCAATCCGCGGGCCCGCGCGGTCGTGCACTGCCATCCGCCGCACGCCACGGCCTTCGCCCTCACCGGCTCAGCCCCGCCCAACGGCTACATGTCGGAGTTCGAGTTCTTCATCGGCCCGGTCGCGGTAGCACCCTACGAAACACCCGGGACGGCCGCCTTCGCGGACACCATCCGGCCGTTTGTCCAACTCCACAACACCATCCTGCTCGCCAATCACGGCGTCGTCTGCTGGTCTGACACCGTCACCCATGCCGAGTGGCTCGCCGAGATCCTTGAGACCTACTGCACCATGTACTTGATCGCGCAGCAGGTCGGCCGTCCGCTGCAGGCCATCTCCGAGCCCAAGATGCAGGAGCTGCTCGCGGCAAAGCGCCGCCTGGGCTGGCCCGATGCCCGCCTCGGCCCCGCAGCCGATCCGCAGCCGACGCCGCTATCCGAATCGTCCGATCTCGACCGCCTCGTTGAGCGTGTTCTCGCGCGGCTTGAAAATCACGACTAGGTTCGACGTATCGCCCGACCGCTCGACGACGAACCCACCGTGCCCCATCCTTGCGCCTTCTTTCTGGCGCAAGGGTGGGAAACCACAGAACTCCGTGGCCCGTTCGGGAGGCCTCTATCTCCGCCGTCCCAGCAGCCGATTCAGCGCCCCCATATTCCCGATCCCCATCCATTGCGTCACGGCGAGATACAGCGCTCCATAAGGAATCAGCACGCAAGGTCCAACCAGCAGCGGCGAGTGAAACGGCAGCACCAGCTTGATCCCAACCCCCGCCAGTCCCGCCGCGATCGCCACCGCCCACAGCCGCAGAATCCGCGAAGCCCCGCTCGGCACCGCGCCAATGCGCCCATGGAGCGCCCGCCGCAGCAGCAGAAACTCCAGCCAACCGGCCACGCCCGCCGACAGCGTCAGCCCTGCCGTTCCCCAGCGCTGGTCGATCCCCAGCATCCGCGGCAGGGGCAGCGCGCAGACATACCCCAGGCCCAGCGTCAGCGCCACCCGGATCATCGCGAACTTCAGCGGCGTCCGCGTGTTCCGCAGCGCATAAAACGCCGACGAGTACAGCCGACCCGACGTCGACGCCAGCAGCCCTACCGCCGAGCACGCCAGCACCCCCCACACAAACAGCACATCGCCGTGCTGGAACTGCCCAGACCGGTAGATCAGCGCCACAATCACATCGCCCAGCAGCACAAAGCCCACCGCTGACGGAATCACGAAGAACGCAATCTGCTGCAGCCCGTTGGTCAGTCTCTGCCGCAGCGCTGCCGCAATTTCGGTCTGCGAGCCGAGCTCGGCACTCATCGCAGGCAGCTCCGCCGCCGCCACCGCCATGCCGAACAGACTCACCGGCAGCGTGTAGAGCGTCTGCGCATAGCCCAGCGCCGAGACGGCCCCGGTGCCCAGAAAGCTGGCCAGCCACGAATCGATATACGCGCTGATCTGCACCACGCCGCGGCTCAGAAACACGGGGAAGAAATTCTTCGCGACGGTCCGCACATGTTCGCCGGCATGCAGCCGCATCCGCAGCGGCCACAGAAACCGCATCACCGTGGGCAACTGCGCGGCAAACTGCAAGGCGCTGCCCACCACCGACCCCATCGCCAGCAGCACGATCAAATCCGCGCCGCGATGCTGCCGCCCACCCCACACCAGCGTGGCGATCATTGCCACGTTCCACATCACCGGCGCCGCGTAGGAGAGGAAAAACTTCCGGTGGCTATTGAGAATCCCCAGGCACCACGCCGACAGCACCAGCAGCGCCGCTCCCGGAAACAGAATCTGCACCAGCTTGATCGTGAGCAGCCGCTTATCGCCGTGAAACCCCGGAGCAATCAGGTCGATCAACCACGGCGTCGCATAAATCCCCGCGACGGTCAGCACCGTGGTCAGCAGCACCAGAATGGCGAAGACGGCCTCCGCCAGTTGCGATGCCTCCTCGTGCCGATCCTCCGCGTTCAGCCGCGCATACACCGGGATGAACGACGCCGACAGCACGCCCTCGCCGAACAGGTTCTGCAGAAAATTGGGAATGCGGAATGCCGCGCGAAATGCGTCGGCCGCGTCAGTGTTGCCGAAGTAGTGCGCGAATACGCGATCGCGCACCAGCCCGATCAGCCGGCTCAGCAGAATGCCCGAGGCCACCGCCATCGAATGCGCCCGCGCAGAGGACTTCCTGGCCGATGTAGCTTGTTCGCTCAAACCTCGATTATAGAAACCCGCTTTCGCTCTTGTGACGCCTTCTAACGCAAACCGCGTCGGATGTGCCAATCGGCAAACATTTTCTGAGACAACCTTGCCCCACAGCCAATATCCTTTTCCGTCACTTCAAATGAGGCTCTCGTATGTTTCGAAAAATCGCGCTCATTCTTCTTGCGCTCGCAGCCGTCGCCACCACCTTCGGGCAGACCATCACCCGCGACGAAGCCGAGCAGCGTGCCCAGGCCCTTCTCAAGCAGATGAATCTCGACGAGAAAGTCGGCCAGCTCAATCAGTCTTCCGGCGTGGTCATGCCGTTTCTCGGTTCGCAGAAGCCCGATGATCTCATCACGCAGGGCCGCGTCGGCTCCATCCTCTGGCTCACGGACGTGAAGGAGATCAACCGCCTCCAGCACATCGCGGTCGAAAAATCCCGCCTCCACGTTCCCATCCTCTTCGCGTTCGACGTCATCCACGGCTACCGCACCGTGTTCCCGGTGCCGCTCGCCATGGCTTCTTCGTGGGACCCCAGCGTGGAAGAGCAGGCGCAGCATTTCGCCGCGCAGGATGCCCGCGCCGCCGGCATCGAGTGGACCTTCACGCCCATGGTCGACATCGCGCGCGACGCCCGCTGGGGACGCATTGTTGAAGGCGCCGGCGAAGATCCATACCTCGGCAAGGCCATGGCCGCCGCGCAGGTACGCGGATTCCAGGGCCCGCAGCTCGGACCCGACTCCGTCATCGTCTGCGTCAAGCACTATGCCGGCTACGGCGCTGCCGAAGGCGGCCGCGACTACGACTCCTCCTACATTCCTGAAGAGCTCTTCCGCAACGTCTATCTCGCGCCGTTTTACGCGGCTGCCAAGGCCGGCGCCGGCTCGTTCATGTCGGCCTACATGGATCTGAACGATGTCCCGGCCACCGGCAATCAATGGCTGCTCACGGACATCCTTCGCGGCGAGTGGGGATTCAAGGGCTTCCTTGTCTCTGACGCCTTCGCCGTCGCCAGCCTGCAGGTTCACGGCTACGCAAAAGACCCCAGCGACGCGGCTTACAAGGCATTCACCGCCGGCCTCAACATGGACATGGCCAGCCAGACCTACACCAAGAACCTGGCCCAGCTCGTCAAAGACGGCAAAATCACCGAAGCGCAGATCGACGCCATGGTTCTGCCCATCCTGACCGCGAAATATCAGGTCGGCCTCTTTGATCATCCCTATGCCGACGAGTCCAAAGTCGAAGCCACTTTGAACCGCCCTGAAGGCTTGGCTCTCGAACGCAAGCTGGCGGCGCGCTCCATGGTTCTGCTGAAGAACGAAAACAACACGCTTCCGCTCAAGACATCAATCAAGAAGATCGCGCTGATCGGCCCGCTGGCTGACTCCGCCACGGAAATCGAGGGTGGCTGGACCGTCGAAGGCCTCTTTGGCGGCGGCGGCAAGAGCCACCCGGTCACGGTGCTCGCCGGCCTCAAGAACAAGCTGCCCAATGCGCAGATCACCACCGTCTCCGGCCCCGCGCTGTCCCGCGTCTTCCCCGGCCTGCTCGATCAGCTCGCCGGCAAGAAGGTGATTCCGCCGCCCACGCCCGCCGAGACCGCTGACTGGATCGCCAAGGTCAAAGCCGCCGCCTCCGATGCCGACCTGGTCGTCGCCGCCATGGGCGAGATCGCCAGCATGAGCAGCGAAGCCTCCTCGCGCGCCACCCTCGACCTGCCCGGCATCCAGCAGCAGATGCTTGAGGCCGCCGTCGCCACCGGCAAGCCCGTCGTGCTGGTGCTTCTCGCCGGCCGTCCGCTCGATATCCGCTGGCCCGCCGAGCACGTGCCCGCCATTCTCGAGGCCTGGTATCCCGGCACCGAAGGCGGCAACGCCGTCGCCGATGTGCTCTTCGGCGACGTGAACCCCGGCGGCAAGCTGCCCGTGAGCTGGCCCCGCGTGGCCGGCGCTGAGCCGCTCTACTACAACCACAACCTCACCCACGAGCCCGAGGACCGCCCCACCTTCACCTCGCGCTACTGGGATATCCAATCGAAGCCGCTCTACCCGTTCGGCTACGGGCTCAGCTACACCACGCTTCAAGTTCGCCAACCTCAAGCTGAGCCAGGCGAGCATCGGCACGGACGGCACCACGCAGGTCACCGTCGACGTCACCAACAGCGGTTCAGTCGCCGGCGACGCCGTCGCGCAGGTCTACATCCATCAGCGCTGGGGATCGGCATCGCGCCCCGTGCGCCAGCTCAAGGGCTTCCAGCGCGTGGCCTTGCAACCTGGCGAGACGAAGACGCTGACCTTCCCGCTGGGCAAGGACGAGCTCGAGTTCTGGAGCCCGCAGACAAAACAGTGGGCCGTCGAGCCCAGCACCTTCGACGTCTGGGCGGGCGAAGACTCGACCGCAGCGCTCCACGCCGAACTCACCGTCACGCAGTAGCATCCGACTCACCGTGCCCCATCCTGTCGCCTTTTCTCTGGCGACAGGGTGGGAGACCACAACCCCACCCCAGCCGGGTGGCCAGGTTCTGGCGCGCCAAAGAGCTGTTAACTGGAAGGTAAACTTCGGTATGAATTGCGGTTGGCGGGGGCGGTGGATTTTCGCTTTTTATTTGTGCTGTTTGTGGGAAAAGGCGAAGTTGGAGCGAAAGGAGCCATATATAGATTGTTTTAATTAAATCTATGAATTTAAACGATTTGACAATTCGACCTGTGGAAAACTTCGAAAATGAAAACTGTTAGTTTTCTGGTTAACCATGGTCGATCCTCGTCAGCGGAAGGGGCCAGACAGCTACGCTTTAAACCCGCTTCGGATCGGCCTTTCTATTTTGACTGATTCTGGATTCGGGTCTGTGATGGCGGTCACGGGGGTTTTGTTGGGTGCGCCGACGAATTGCGGAGTTCCTCAGGAGCTGCAGGGGCATGGAGGCTTCGAGCGCCGTCCCTACGGGACTCCGGAGCGCGATGGGCGTGCGTCGTCCCCACGCTGAAGCGCGGGGCTAACAAACTCTGCGCCTCCGGCGCGGTTGTTGAGCGTTGTCTTCCCAAGGCTGTTACGAAACTGCGCTTACGGCTGAAATCAACCTCTTTCGCCCGCTGAAGCGGGCTGGAGATGCTTTGACCTTCCGTGGACCCCAGTCTTGCGACTGGGGCTACCCTATGCCGCCCGCTCATGCGGGCTGAAGGCGATTCAATGCCCTGCATACTCAGGCTCGACGAGCAGTTTCGTAACAGCCTCTGGAGATGTGGGAGATCACAACTGCCACGTCAGCTCAACAAAACCATTCCGATACGCGTTCACGTTCTTCAAATTCCACCGCGTCTCGGGCAGCGAACCGAACAGCCGCAGCCCGTCCCCCAGCAGGACCGGCGCAACGGTCAACTTGATCTCATCCACCAGGCCCAGCTCGAGAAACCGCTGGCACAACATCGCCCCGCCCACCAGCCAGATGTTCCTGAATCGCGGCGCGAGCCTCTCTTCAACCAGCGCTTTGAGATCGCCCGCATAAAACTCGACGCTCCTCCTCGCGGCGGGCCATTCCCTGCCGGTCACCACCACCACCGGAGTATCGCCGTAGGGCCAGCCCAGTTCCAGCGCCAGTTCGTACGTGCGAGACCCCATCACATAACAGTCGATGGCCTTGACGAAGGCCTCCACTTCTTCCTCCGAGAGGGAAACCCCAGGCTCGTAAATGCTTCCACCATCCATCCAGGAAACACTGTTGTCTTTCCTGGCGATGAATCCGTCAAGGCTCGCAACCACGTGCATTGTCACTCTTGATCCCGCAGCATCTCGTTCACCCGACATGACTCCTCCATCCAATGTCGCCAAGTCAATCTGTGCTATCATGAACTTGCGCTCAGATGTTTGGTCGTGAGCGGCGCAGTTGCGCCCCAGCACAGAATTTCCCCCAAGCCCCTACAGCGTAACCCCAAGGCAGCCGATGACGTTTCGGTCTGCGCGGTTCTTCCGCCAAGCGCTTTACCTGCGCGATATGCGGATTGGGGAAGTCGCCGGCACCGTTGCCGTGCGGCTGTTCACAGCGTGGGTTAGCTTCAGCTCCGCAAGTACGGATGCTGCTTCTCCTCTTACGCAGATTACCTTTGACCGGCTGGCGCCCAAAGTGCGCATCAGTCGCGTCGACGACTCGGGTTCTGTCAGTGGCCGTTCGGGAAATGGGCCGCCGGAGCTCAGGAAAGTCATATTTTGACGAATCAGTTCTCCCAGTTTTCCATCTCGCCGGCCCTGCTGGCGAAGCTCAACAACAACAAGTTCACCATTCCCACGCCGGTACAGGCTGCGGCCATTCCGCCCGCGCTCGAGGGCAAAGACGTTCTCGCCACCGCGCAAACCGGCACCGGCAAGACGCTCAGCTTCCTCATTCCGATCGTGGAAATGCTGCAGAAGCTCGGCGCCCGCAAGGAAGCCGAACGCGCTCGTCCTGCTGCCCACGCGCGAGCTGGCCATGCAGGTGGAGAAGGCCTATCGCACCATGCGTCCCAACCAGAACGACATGGTCGCGCTGGTGGTCGGCGGCATGGCTGAAGGGCCGCAGCTCGACACCATCCGCCGCGGCGCGCGTCTCATCGTCGCCACTCCCGGCCGTCTTGAGGACTACATCAAGCGCAGGCTGGTGAAGCTCGATCACATCAAGTTGCTGGTGTTCGACGAAGTCGATCGCATGCTCGACATGGGCTTCCAGCCGGCCATCGCCCGCATCTGCGCGGAACTGCCCAAAGTGCGTCAGACCCTGTGCTACTCGGCCACCCTCGAAGGCCAGGTGCGCCAGGTCGCCCAGAACTATCTCAACAACCCCGTCGCGCATCGAGATCGGCGAAGTCTCAAAGCCCGCCGCCAGCGTCGACCTGCGCGCCTTTGAAGTCACGAAGGACAACAAGCAGGAACTGCTCGAGCATCTGCTGGGGCAGGACCAGCAGGGCAGCTTCCTCGTCTTCGTGCGCACCAAGCATGGAGCCGACCGGCTTGCCAACCGCCTGAGCCGCTCGGGCCACGCAGCCACGCAGATTCACGGCGACCGCTCGCAGTCGCAGCGGAACTCCGCTCTGCGCAGCTTCACTGAAGGCAGGCATCGCGTTCTGGTGGCCACTGACGTTGCGGCACGCGGCATCGACGTGAAGAACATCGCGCACGTGGTCAACTACGACATGCCCAAGCTGGCCGAGGACTTCGTGCATCGCGTGGGCCGCACCGGCCGCGCATCGCTCCGCGGCGTGGCCAGCACCTTCACCATGCCCGATGAGCGCCGCGACCTGCAGAAGATCGAGAAGACACTGTCGATTCAGATGAAGCGCTTCCGCGTTCGTACCGCAACGAATCGGCCGCCTGATCGGTCTCCTCTCACTAGCAAAGGCCCGCGGTTAACCGACTGCGGGCTTTTCCTTTTCCCACCGCGTCGCGTACAGATACCAGGCAAGCCACGCGGGCGTGGTCCACAGGAAATACGGCGTCTTAATTTCCACGCCGGCCAGCAGTTCCAGCAGCGCGGCGCCGGCAATCACCGCAATCGGAATCAGCGAGCGCCTCCGCTCGACTGCCGCATACACACCCGCCAAAACCGCGGGCAGCAGCATGCACTCGTCCGTGAAGAAACCATACGGCGTGCAGACCGCGGACACCAGCAGCACCAGCAGTCCGTGATCTCCCCAACTCCAGCGCGCGCGCCGCGTCCAGAAGTACCATCCTGCCCACGCGCAGGCCAACACCAGCGGCACGAACTGGATCCACGCGCGGTGCGGGCTGACGGCAAACCGCAACGCCACGCTCAGCGCCGGAATGCGCTCAGCCGTAGCCTCGCCCGCGCGCATGAACGACAGGTACTGCGTCACTACGTGCGGATCGACAGCGAGCGCGATGCCCATCGCCGCCGCCACCGCGCCCACAAATCCCGCAGCCACGCGGTATCTGCGTGCGGTCACGATCCACAACACCAGAGGAATCGCCAGCGGCACGAACAGGTGCGGCTTGAACGCGCACAAAAGCAATGCCGCTCCAGCCCACACCGGCCGTGTCCGCTCGAAGTACAGAAACAACACCACGCCCAGCAGCAGAAAGATCCCGAACTGGCCCGCCATCAGGCACGCCAGCGCCGGCGCAAACCCCACCGCCATCAGATGGTACGAGCTGCCCGGTTTGCCGTGCATGCGCCACAGCAGCCAGAGCGATGCGCCCAATGACCCTATGAGCAGAATCAGCCAGACGATCAGCCCGGCCTTCGCGCTGAGAAACCCGAGCGGCGCCACCAGCGGCAGGGCCACCGGAGGGTTCCGCATCACCAGCACAATCGCGCCGGAAGTCCGGCCGGCGCCCGTCTCGATCTGCCGCACCGCTGCGGGATCGTACGGGTTCCCGCCATGTACCGCCAGTTTCCCCGCCGCCCAATACGCAATGAAGTCGCGCTCCGCCGCGTTGCGGTCGCTCAGCCCCATCACGAACAGCGTCAGTACGTAGGCCACCCCGGCCAGGACGATTGCCGCCGCAGCTACCTTGCGCGCGACGGACCGCTTTACGCCAGCTCCGGCGGCCAGATCGGAAACCGGGTCGGAAACTCGATCGGAAAACTGTGCAGCCTCGCGGTCGTCGGCAGAACCCTCCCCGGACCCTGATATGTGCGGCATGTCCTTCAATGTACAGCCTCTTGATGTCGCGTGGCCTCCCTCGCGGCAGGTTGACTTGCATCAGGCTTCGGATCGGGCCACGGAACTGGCCAGGGAACATCGGCAATTCGGCTGCCATTTCGTTGACTCTCGTTTGCAAATCGCGTATTCTGGAGTCCTTGTGCGGAGTTGTGCCTGGGGTCTGTGTATGTACTGCCGGACCCGGCTGGCCGAGCTTCTTCCCGAGGTTTCGCTGGTTATCAGGCCACTTTCTGCTGAGTCCGCGAATTTTAGGGATTCAGCAGAGCCAGGAGCCCGGAGAGGGCAAGCCCGCAATCCTCACCCGAACAGGTTTGTTTGGCGAGTGGGTGGAGTCTTAGCCCGTGCATTTTGCATGGGATCACGCGCTTTGCGCGACGTATTTCGCGGCCGGCTGTGGGCTCGGTCAGGAAGTGTTAGAGGCAGGAGAAAAATGTCGACCTTTGTTCCGAGCGGCAAGAATATTGACCGCAAGTGGTATGTGGTAGATGCCAGCGGCCAGACCCTTGGCCGGCTGGCCACCAAGGCAGCCAGTGTTCTGAGCGGCAAGCTGAACCCCCAGTATGTGCCGTACATCGACATGGGCGATCACGTGATCGTGATCAACGCCGAGAAGGTTCGCCTGACCGGCCTCAAGAGCCAGAAGAAGGTCTATCGCCGCTACACCGGTTTCCCCGGCGGCCTGCGCGAGGAGTCGTTCACCCGCCTGCTGGCCCGCAAGCCGGAGAAGATTCTCGAAGAGGCCATCAAGGGCATGCTGCCCAAGACCAAGATGGGCCGCCAGATGGGCACCAAGCTGAAGGTCTATCGCGGCGACAAGCACCCCCACCAGGCGCAGCAGCCCGTGGCGCTGGAAGTTGCGTAAAGGCAGCTATTAGCCTTCAGCCGTCAGCCCTCAGTTTGGCAATGCGAGAGCGGCAGCGAAGGCGCACAGAGATTAAGCAGGAAAAGCTGAAGGCTGAAAGCTGACGGCTGAGAGCTAAGAGGATTGAATGGCAGATCTGGTTCAGTATTACGGCACAGGGCGGCGCAAGTCGGCGATCGCCCGCGTCTTTCTGCGTCCCGGAACGGGCGAGTGGAAGGTCAACGGCAAGGCGTTTGACGTGTACTTCGTCACCGAACAGCAGCGCGTAGCCGCCAAGCGGACCCTGGTCGTTGCCGAGATGTCCGCGAGCTTCGACGTGGTCACCACGGTTAGCTCCGGCGGCGTTGCTGCCCAGGCCGACGCGGTCAAGATGGGCGTTGCCCGCGCACTGATCGAGTTCAATCCCGAACTGCGCAAGGCGCTCAAGGCCGAAGGCCTGCTGACCCGCGACGCTCGTGTCAAGGAGCGCAAGAAGTACGGTCAGAAGGGCGCCCGTAAGCGGTTCCAGTTCTGAAGCGCTAAAGCGCTTGCCAGAGATCAGCGGTCAGAGATCAGAGATCAGCTTTGCTGGCCGATTCTGATCCTGATCTCTGATCTCTGATCACTGAAGTTTCAATCTCCCGCATAAGCGGGTTAAATTCGGGCGCTGGCATCGACCACCCGGATGCAATCCACGAAGGAGGCCAATGGCCACGATCACAATGAAGGAGCTGCTCGAAGCGGGTGTTCACTTCGGGCATCAGACCAAGCGCTGGAATCCCAAGATGAAGGAATACATCTTCGGCGAGCGCAACGGTATCTACATCATCGACCTGCAGAAGACGCTCAAGCTGTTCAAGGATGCGTCGAAATTCGTTACCGAACTGTGCGCGGGCGGCAAGACGATTCTGTTCGTCGGCACCAAGCGCCAGGCCCAGGACGCGGTGGCTGAAGAAGCCACGCGCGCCGGCATGCCCTACATCAACCAGCGCTGGCTGGGCGGCCTGCTGACCAACTGGGTGACGGTGCAGAAGTCGGTGAAGCGCCTTCAGGAACTGGATGAGATGGCCACCGATGGCCGCTACGAGCTGCTGACCAAGAAGGAAGTCATTCGGCTCGAGCGCGAGCGCAAGCACCTTCAGGCGAACCTGGCCGGCATCAAGAACATGAAGCGCCTGCCCGACGCGCTGTTCATCGTCGACTCGAACAACGAAGCCATCGCCGTGAAGGAAGCCCGCAAGCTGGGCATCCCGGTGGTCGCCGTTGTCGACACCAACTGCGATCCGACGGTGGTCGACTACGTCATCCCCGGCAACGACGACGCGCTGCGCGCCATCCGCCTGTTCACCTCGAAGATCGCCGATTCGGCGGCCGAGGGCGTGAACCTGGTGGGCGACAAGATGTTCGCCGCCGAAGAAGCGCCCGTGGCGGCTGCCGAAGAGGCTGCGCCCGCGGAAGCGGCCCCCGCCGAGGAAATCGATCTCGAGGCGGCTCTGGGCGGCGGCATCCGCAAGGCTCCCGCAGCAGTGGCGGCCATCCTGGAAGAGGCCGAAGCAGCCGAAGGCGGCCATTAATACTATCTGCGCATAACGCGTGCATGATCAGAAAGCGTGGCCGCGCAGTTTGGAGGCCACGCTTTTCTTTTGTCAGACTTCAACATCGCCTTGTAACAGGGCCTGACTTCAGTCGGGCCGCGGGCGCTCAAATTCAACGAGGGCTTTAGCCCCTGCGAATGTGGGCTCGCGATCGCCCTCGACCGAGACTAGGAAAAGAGAGATGACGACAGTGAGCGAGAAGATTGATGCAAAGTTGGTAAAAGAGCTTCGCGACAAGTCCGGCGCGCCCATGGGCGACTGCCTGAAGGCTCTGCAGGAATCCAAGGGCGACATGGAAGAGGCCTTTGTTGTGCTGCGCAAGCGCGGCATGGCATCGGCGCAGAAGAAGGCCGCCCGCACCACCAATGAAGGCGCCGTCGGCACCTACATTCACGCCGGCGGCAAGATCGGCGTGCTGCTTGAACTCAACTGCGAGAGCGACTTCGTGGCCCGCACGGACGACTTCCAGGACCTGCTGAAGGACATCGCGATGCACATCGCCGCCAGCGATCCGCGCTACGTCAAGCCTGAAGACGTGACCCCCGACGACATGGAGCGCGAGAAGGAAATCTACCGCGCCCAGGCCGCCGCCACCGGCAAGCCCGCTCCGGTGATCGAGAAGATCGTCGAAGGCAAGATGGCCAAGTTCTACGAGGAAGTCTGCCTGCTCGAGCAGCCCTTCATCAAGGAACAGTCCGTCAGCATCAAGGAACTGATCGCGCAGAAGGTCGGCAAGCTCGGCGAGAACATCACCGTGCGCCGCTTCGCCCGCTTCAAGGTCGGCGCGCCCGACTGGACCGTTGCGCAGACCAAGGCCGTCGAAGGCGCGTCGGAGTAACTGCGTCTCTGAAACACACACAGCAGGCCCGGGGCAACTGCTCCGGGCCTTCCCGCGTCTGCGGCAATTTGCGGATCGTGCAGGTCCGAAAACCTGGCCCGCTACGGTCGCCCGCGCCCCAGCCGGCCGAGACGATTCGGACTGAATCAGCCGCATTTGCAGCGCATCGCTACATTTCGTCTCTAATCACCGATTCTTCAGATTGGATTGTGCTAATCTCTGCGCACTGGGCCAATTCCGGAACTACTCACCGGGGGTCTTTATGCCTGATCTTATGCAAACCGTTCCTACCGCACATCCGCCCGTTTCCGTCCGCCTGGTTCTGGAGTCGTTCGACTCGGGCGATGAGTGCAGCTTCCAGCACTGGATGAATGTCTGGGCACTCGTTGACGAGGGGGAAGAAGAAACCGAACTCGCCGACACCCAGCTCATGCCGGAGCCCGAGCCCGCAGCCTGGAACTGACCGGGGCTCTCCATCGGACGAGCTCCGCACCTGCACGCCATCTGCGCGCCCGCAACAAAAGAGGCATCCTCGCCTGAGAATGCCTCTTTGCGTGTCTCCGGATCACCGGATCACTTGACGACTCAGAAATGCAGCCCTCCGCCGCAGATCAGCACCTCTCCTGTCACGTAATCCGACAGCGGCGAGCAGAAGAACAGCACCGCGCCCGCGGCCTCTTCCGGAGTGCCCAGCCGCCCCAGCGGGCATGCGTTCTTCACTGAGTCCAGCATCGACTGCTGCACGCCCAGCTTGATCTGGTGCCCATGCATCTCCATCGACGCCAGATCCGCTCCCAGCGCCTGCGTCATGCGCGTCTCAATCAGCCCGAAGCCGACCGCATTCACATTCACGTTGTACCGGCCCCACTCCTTGGCCAACGTCTTGGTCAGCCCGATCACGCCTGCCTTGCCGGAGGAGTACCCTGCCTGGCCGGGGTTGCCGTCGGTGCCGGAGATCGAAGTGATGTTCACCACCTTGCGCATCACCCTCTGCCCTGAGGCAATCTCCCGCTTGGCCGCGTCGCGAATGTGCGCAGATGCGGCGCGCAACACCCGGAACGGCGTCACCAGGTGAATCTCCAGCATGGCCTGAAACTGCTCGTCAGTCGTCTTCTGAAGCACGTTATCCCAGCTGTAGCCGGCGTTGTTGACGATGATGTCCACTCCGCCGAAGGCGCCGAGCGTTGCTTCCACAAGCTCGCCCGGCATGAGCGGATCGGTTAGATCGCCCTGAAAGTGGCCGATGCGCAATGGATCCCCAAGATCCTTCGTTGCCTGCACCAACATCTTCTCGTCGAGATCGCAGATCATGACCGAGGCGCCGGCAGACACCAGCCGGCGTGCGATCGCTTTTCCAATGCCTCGGCCTGCGCCGGTAACGATGGCGGTTTTGCCTTCCAGAGAGAAAGGCGCCTCAATAGCCCGAACGGTTACGGTTTCAGTGATGCTCATGGCTCGCTCTGATCCTGTTCCAGGGAAAATGTGCACTGCAGCGAAGCAATGCTGCACTGCAGTATAACTCCGAAAGCGTGGGATCGTCGCGTGAAGTTGTCGAGCTTGACCAGGAATTTCTCCTGCTGCCGCGGCGTGCGTACTGCCGGTGCCTGCATGGGAAGAAGAGAGTTGATTCAAGGGAAAAGAAAACAGCGCGGACCCGGTGACGGATACCGGTCCACGCTGTCTTCGCCGCTGACTACTACTCTATTTATCTGTATCTAAACCAGATCTTCATAGGCAGTCGTGGTCAGGAACTCCCGGAATTCACCGCGGCTGAGCTGCCTCAGCAACTCGGCCGCCCGTGGGAACCTGCTTGCCCCAAAAGCCTGTTCTCCCACGTAACTCCGCGTGTGCTTCAAAACGTCCTCCAGGATCGCATCGTGCATCGCCGGCGTGATCGTACGGCCGTCTTCAAGCTTCGTCCCATAGCGGATCCACTGCCAGATCTGCGTGCGTGAAATCTCCGCCGTAGCCGCGTCCTCCATCAGGTTGTAGATCGGAACGCAACCGTTGCCCCGCAGCCACGACTCCAGATACTGCAGTGCAACATCGATGTTGCGCCGCAACCCGGCCTCGGTGATCTTGCCCTTGGGCATCTCAACCAGGTTCTCCGCCGTGATGCGCGAACGCGGCTCCGCAGGCTGCCTGATCTGATTCTTCTCCGGCATGTACTCGTCGAAGATGGCCTTCGCCACCGGCACCAGCCCCGGATGCGCGACCCACGTGCCGTCGTGCCCGGCCCGCACTTCGCGCAGCTTGTCTTCGCGCACGCGCTGCATGGCCTCTTCGTTTGCCTGCGCGTCGTTGCGGATCGGAATCTGCGCCGCCATGCCGCCCATCGCATGAATGCCGCGCCGGTGGCACGTGTGGATGAGCAGCTCGACATACGAAGCGAGAAAGGGCTGCGTCATCGTCACGTCCCCGCGCTGCGGCAGAACGCAATCCGGATGATTCCGAAACTTCTTGATGAAGCTGAAAATGTAGTCCCACCGTCCGCAGTTCAGCCCCGCAGAATGATCGCGCAGCTCGTAGAGAATCTCGTCCATCTCAAAGGCCGCAGAGATCGTCTCAATCAACACCGTGGCGCGAATCGTTCCCACCGGAATCCCCACGTGCTCCTGCGCAAAGACGAACACGTCATTCCACAGGCGTGCCTCGAGGTGGCTCTCCATCTTGGGCAGATAGAAGTACGGCGCCGAGCCGCGGTCGAGCAAAATCCGGCAGTTGTGGAAGAAGTAGAGGCCGAAGTCGAACAGAGATGCCGACATCGCGCGCCCATCGAGAAGCATGTGCTTCTCCACCATGTGCCAGCCGCGCGGCCGCACAAACAGCACCGCTGGATTCGCCGTCACCTCGTAGCGTTTGCCTTCCGGCGACTCCCATAGAATGGTCCGCAGATTCGCATCGCGTACGTTTCGCTGGCCTTCAAGGCAGTTCGACCAAGTCGGCGCATTGGCGTCCTCGAAATCCGCCATGAACACGTTCGCGCCCGAGTTCAGCGCGTTGATCACCATCTTGCGTTCGGTGGGTCCGGTGATCTCCACGCGGCGGTCGAGCAGTTCCTCGGGAATCGGCGCAACCGTCCACTCCGCGTTGCGAATGTGCTCGGTCTCGGCGAGAAACGCGGGGAAGCCGCCGCGATCGTAGAACGCCTGTCTCTCGCCGCGCTTCTCAAGGATGTCCAGGCGCGTGCTCTCGAAGCGCCGGTCAAGCTCGCGGAGAAATGCAATCGCTTCGGGTGTCAGGATCTCGCGCTCCCGATCCGCCAGAGAGAGCGCGCCTTCTGCAATAGGGGCAACAGTCGTCATCGGTTCCTCACTTCTCTATCCATCTTCTCTCGCCACGCGCATCTCCGTCACAGGACTTGTGATGAGCGGCGGCCACCAATTCAGGCGGGCTGACCCCTGACCCCTGAACCCTGACCCCTGAACCCTGACCCCTGAACTACGCCATTGCCTGCTGTTGCGGAAGTTCGTGATCATACGGATCTTCGAACTGTTCTTCTTCGGTCGATCCCGGCAGCGCGCACGTTGAAATCTTGCCCGAAGCAATCGTCGTTGCCACCTGGTCGAAGTACCCCGTTCCCACAAAACGCTGATGCTTCACCGCGCCGTATCCGTGCTTCTCCGCCATCTCGAATTCGCGCTGCTGCACGTGCGAATACGCCAGCATGCCGGTGCGGCGTACTCATGCGCCAGCTCGAACATCGAAAGATTCAGCGCATGGAAACCCGCCAGCGTGACGAACTGGAACTTGTATCCCATCCCCGCCAGCTTCTGCTGGAACGAGGCAATCTCCGGCATGGTGAGCTTGGCGCGCCAGTTGAACGAAGGCGAGCAGTTATACGCAAGCAGCTTGCCGGGAAACACCGCGTGAATCGCCTCGGCAAACCGCTGCGCATCCTCAATGTTGGGTTCGGATGTCTCGCACCAGATCATGTCGGCATGCGGTGCATAGGCCAGCCCGCGCGCAATCGCCGCGTCCAGTCCGCCGCGGAACGAGTAGAATCCCTCCACGGTGCGCTCCCCGGTCAGGAAACTCTGATCCGCCGCATCGCAGTCACTCGTAATAAGCTGCGCCGCATCCGCATCCGTGCGCGCAATCAGAATCGTGGGCACATTCATCACGTCCGCAGCCAGCCGCGCCGAGACCAGCTTCTGCACTGCTTCGCGCGTGGGCACCAGCACCTTGCCGCCCATGTGTCCGCACTTCTTTGCCGAAGAAAGCTGATCTTCGAAATGCACCGCGGCCGCGCCGGCCTCGATGAGCGACTTCATCAGCTCGAACGCATTCAGCACGCCGCCAAATCCCGCTTCGGCATCGGCCACAATCGGCAGCATCCAGTCGACGGACCTCTGCCCCTCGCTGTGCGCCACCTGGTCGGCGCGCATCAGCGCACTGTTGATCGCGCGCACCACGGCCGGCACGCTGTTCACGGGATACAGGCTCTGATCCGGATACATGTTGCCCGCTCAGGTTCGCATCGGCCGCCACCTGCCAGCCGCTGAGATAGATCGCCTTCAACCCCGCAGCTGCCATCTCCACGGCCTGGTTGCCGGTGAGAGCGCCCAGCGCCGCAACATGAGAATCGCGATGCAGCATGCGCCACAGCTTCTCGGCGCCCGCGCGCGCCAGCGAGTGCTCCACATGAACGGTTCCGCGCAGGCGGTTGACCTGTTCGTGTGTGTAGGTCCGGGTAGTCCCCTGCCAACGGGGCGAATTCCAGCCGTTGAGGCTCATCGTGTGGTTCTCCATCGCATCGCTCCTTCGTGCCGCCGTACTTTGCCGCGCTGCAGCATTCTGTGACTGAGTAGAGCGCAAAGAAACTGGAGTGACAAGCTTCGATAGTCCGAATCGGACAGGTGGACAGGAGTTCCCGTCCGGAGGGATAATGCCCGCGCACGTGCCTAACATGGACAGGCGCCGTGAATGCTCAACGGATCCAACTTCTCGACCGCATCGACCATGCCAGACCTCGACCGTTTCGGGCCAATCATCAGGAGGGATGCTGCAATGCCTCTAAGCCGTCAGTTTGCCGATGATCTTGCTCTGGCGCTGCGCCAGCGCCGCATCAAGCAGGGAATCGCCATGCTCGATGCATCCGAAAGCGAATTGAAAAAGATCGGACCGGACTGGCCGAACTCAGCCCACCTGCTTCTGCTGCTGGCGCAATGGGTCGACCTCGGCTATCGCGACTACCGCTTCCTCGATGGCCTGCTGCAGCAGTTTCGCAGTGCCGGCAGAAAGCACTTGAGCATCGACGATTATCTACGCCTGCGCATGGCCGAAGCCTTCGCAAGCCTGGCCCGCGGTGAGAGCGACGCATCTATCGAAGCACTGGAACTGGTTCTGCATACGCTCAAAGATCTGGGCGAAGAGGCTGACTGCGCGCTCGCCCACTTCTGGATCGGACGCGCTCACCGCAAGCGAGGCGAATACGAAAAATCTCTTGAGCACTTCGCCCGCTCGCGCGAAATGGCGCAGGGCCAGAACGACAAGATGTTCACCGCGGTGGTGCAGGTGCAAGAGAGCTGGCTGCTGTTTCAAAAGGGGCTCACGCGCGAAGCCATGCAGATTCTCGTCAGCGCTGAAGCCGTGCTCCGCACCACCGACCACTACGTGGCGCTGGGAAACATCGAGTCGGCCCGCGGGCGCATCGTCCGCCGCCTGGGCGAGTACACGCGCGCTCTCGATCACTTTGCGCGGGCGATGGAACTGTATGCGCGGCGCGATGCAAACCATCTGAATCTGGCGCGAAGTCTGGTGAATGCAGCGTATGTGCGCCGCCTGTTGGCTCTCCAGATTCGCAAGCGAATCGATCGGCAGGCGCAGTCGGGCCGCGCCCGCACAGCGGCTCAGAAGATCACGCCCGCCTCCACCGAATCGCTGCGCGCCCGCTATCAGGAGTTGTCGCTGCACGCCATGGAAGATCTCAACCGGGCCCGCGCCATCTACGACCTGCACCGTTACGCTGACGGCATCGGCAAGGTGACACTGAATCTCGGCTATCTTCATCTCGATCGAGGAGATATCGAGCGCGCCACGCCGGAAGCCGCCGAGGCATATCGTATAGGCCTGCAACAGGGCGATCGCATTCTCATGGCGCGCGCTCGCATCCTCGAGACCGCTATCGAAAATGCGCACGTCGAAGAGCAGACCGGCGAAGACGTCGACGTTGCCGTGCATGCCAATCGCGCGCGCGAGTACAGCGAAGAAGCATTGAAGCTGGCGCACGGCACGCAGAATCTGCGCCTGCTGGCGGGCGCCTGCATCGCGCGCGGAATTACCGCGGCCAACGATTTCTTTCAGGATTGGGAGGAGGCCCGTAAACGCGCGGCGGAAGCCACCAGCCTCATCGGTCCCGGCGAGAACGACCACCTGGTGGAAGACCTGTCCATGCTTAAATCGCGGATCGTTCAGGCCTCCGGCATCAACGACACGCTTCGCGGCTGGTCCGAGGGCATGCTCGGCAACAAGACCTTCCAGCAGATTAATGAAGAGTTCGCAGAGATTGTCATTCCCAAGGTGTGGATGCGCGAAGGAAGAAAGATCTCGCGCGTGGCTGAGCAGGTTATCCATCTCGCCCAAGAAGGTGCGCCGCATCCTGCGCAACGCCGGCACCGTGGAGAGCGGCGCGTGATTGATGAGTGTAGTTATCAGTTAGTTATCCATCGAACCACTCGGACTATCCAGTTGTTAACTGGGAATAATTCATGTTGACTCAAGTCTTAAAGTGGACTAATGTGACCTGTTCCGCAATAAAGGGTTGGTCCGCTCGCCAGCTTTTTTCGCACTTATGCCTACTGGAACCCTCCAGCCTATGCGTGGACGACCCCGGGTATGGTGTGTCGGTTGGCAGGGTAACAGGCGCATGCGTCCGTCGGGTAAATGATGATGAGTTAGCGGCAACGCGAATTCATAGTTAATATTCGGAACGCACGCCTGTACATAGATCACCTCCGCAGACGCTCAAGCTGACACCCCGCATGGGCTCTCTCCAGGTCCGCGCACTTCGCGCGCCGGCGAAGTGCCGCGTCTTATGACACCCGCGTGATCCGCGCAGGCAGAACTGCGCAGGATACCGCATTCTTATCGACCTCCGGCGAACGTAAAGGTTGCAGATTCAACGCACTCGTGTTGTGCGGCAGGAGAACTGTTGTCACAATCGCGCGGGCAGAAAGTTGTTAATTCCATGGCAGAACGTGAAATCGTTGTACTTAGCGCAGTGCGTACGGGCATCGGCAAGTTTGGAGGCGGACTCAAAGACGTTCCTCCCACGGTGCTGGCGGCCAAGGTTGTGCAGGAATCAGTGAAGCGGTCCGGCATAACTCCTGATTCAGTTGGCCACGTCGTCTTCGGTAACGTCATTCACACAGATCAGAAGGATATGTATCTGTCGCGAGTCGCCGCTGTTGGCGGCGGCCTGCCGGTAACCACGCCGGCCTTGACTCTGAACCGACTTTGCGGCAGCGGCCTTCAGGCGATCGTCACCGCGTCCGACATCATCTATCGCGGCCAATGCGACACCGCGGTTGCCGGAGGTGTTGAGTGCATGAGCCGCTCCCCCTACTGGATGCCTTCGTTGCGGTGGGGAGCGCGCCTGAACGACGCAAATGCCGTCGACGTGCTGGTAGCGTCCATCACCGACCCGTTTGAAAGCGTTCACATGGGCATCACCGCGGAGAACATCGCGCGTAGATTCAATGTCTCGCGCGAAGCTCAGGACTGCCTCGCAGTGGAGAGCCACAAGCGGGCCCTGGCGGCGATCCAGGCCGGCCGCTTCGCCGAGCAGATCGTTCCCATCGAAGTGAAGGTCAAAGGCGGCGTCACACAGTTCGTACAGGACGAGTCGCCCCGCGCGGACGCCACGCGCGAGAGCCTCGCCAAGCTGAGGCCTGCATTCGCTGACGATGGTACTGTGACGCCCGGCAACGCCTCCAGCATCAACGATGGAGCCGCGGCCGTCACGCTGATGGAGAGCAATGCAGCGCGAGCGCTCGGCCTTAAGCCGCTGGCTCGCCTGGTCGACTACGCGGTCACGGGCGTCGCGCCCGACATCATGGGCATGGGACCGGTTACCGCGATCCGCAAGGTGATGGATCGCAGCGGCCTTACCATCGCCGACATGGATGTAATCGAGCTGAATGAAGCATTCGCCTCGCAGGCGCTCGCCGTAATGCGCGAACTGCAGTTGCCCGTTGACAAGACCAACCCCAACGGAAGCGGCATCTCTCTGGGACATCCTCTTGGCGCCACCGGCGCCATCGTCACTGTCAAGGCGCTTCACGAACTGCGGCGCATCAGCGGACGCTACGCGCTGGTCAGCATGTGCATCGGCGGCGGGCAGGGAATTGCCGCCATCTTCGAATCACTCAACTAGGAAAGGAGGACCCGAATGGCTACCGAATTACTCATGGAACCCAGGCTTTCATTGCATCGCCCTCTTGAACATAAGGTTGCTCTTATCACCGGCTCTTCGCGTGGTATTGGCCGGGCCATCGCACGGGAGCTCGCCGAGCGCGGCGCCTCCGTTGCCATCAACTACCGCAACAACTTTAGTTGTGCCGAAGAAGTGCGCAATTCCATCCGCGAAGCCGGCGGTGAGTGCGAACTCTTTCAGCACGATATCTCCGATCGCCTTCAGGCCCGCGCCCTGCTGCGCGATGTGCTCGACTGCTACAAGCAGATCGACATACTCGTCAACAACGCGGGCATCACGCGCGACAAGTCGATCCGCAAGATGACCGACGATGACTGGGCTGAAGTCATCGAGACCAACCTCAACAGCGTCTTCTACTGCACCAGCTCGGTGCTGCCCACCATGATCGAGCACAAGTTCGGCCGCATCGTGAACATCGCCTCGTTCGTCGGCCAGGCAGGAAACTTCGGCCAGGCGAACTATGCTGCCAGCAAGGGCGGCATCATCGCCATGACCAAGGTGTTGGCGCTCGAGCTCGCGAAATACAACATCACCGCCAACGTCATTGCCCCCGGCTTCACTGATACCGACATGCTCGCGGGAGTGCCGCCCAACGTTCAGGATCAGATCAAGGCGCGCATTCCCATGGGTCGCTTCGGCCTGCCGGAAGAAACAGCCAAAGCCGTTGCGTTCCTCGTCTGCGATGGCGACTACATCACCGGTCAGCAGATCAACGTCAACGGCGGAATCTACATGTAGAGTTAGCCGCACTCACACAAAGGCCCCGTCCTCATCATGCAAAACGCAATGAGGATGGGGCTTTCAGTTCTGTCAGCTTGAACGCGCGCCCAGCCACGTCTCAATGTGCGGCCAGGTTGTGCGATGCGCGGCGCTGCCCGCCATGATGCCGATGTGTCCGCCGGGAATGCGGTAGAGTTGCTTGTCCCCGCTCGACACTTTGTGCATGATGGCTTCTGACTGGCAAGGCGGCGTGATGTGGTCGCCTTCCGCAATCACCGTCAGCAGGTTGGCGCGGATGCGGCTCAGGTCCACCGTCTCGTTGCGCATCCTGAGCCGGTTCTGAATCAGCAGGTTGTTGCGGTAGAAGTCCGTAATGAGCTGGCGATATGCCGCGCCGGCCATCGGAATATTGTCAGTAACCCACGTGTGCATGGCCTGCCACGCCGTCACCACGCGCGGGTCGTCGAGGTTGTCCCACAGCTTGCAGTAGTTGCCCACCCAGTTCTCAACCGGCTTCAGCGACCTGGCACCGTAGTCGATCATCTCGCCCGGCATGTTGCCATACGCGGCCAGCACCTTCTCGAGATCGAAGTACCGCTCGTCCGTCCACTTCGCGAATGTCAGGCCGTTGCGATTGGTGAAATCCAGCGGCGCCGTCAGCAGCAGCAGATTGCGCAATCCGTCATCGGGGCGCATCGCCGCGTAAATGGTGGTGAGAAGCGCGCCGATGCACCACCCCAGCATGCTGAATTCACTGCACCCGGATATCTGTTTGACTTTGCGGATGGCCCGCGGAAGATACTCGAGCGCATAGTCGTCGAGCTTCATGTTCTTGTCTTCGATGCCCGGGCTGCCCCAGTCCAGCAGGTAGACATCGTAGCCGCGGCCCATCATGAATTCGACAAAGCTGTTGCCCGGCCGCAGATCGAGAATGTACGGCCGGTTCATGATTGCAAACACCAGCAGCAGCGGAACACGGTGCCGATGCCTCGCCTCGGGCGTCGAATCGTACCGGTACAGCCTGGCTTTGTTCAGCGCCCATACCTGCGTCTTCGGGCTCTGTGCAATCGGCGCTTTGGTGGTGACTATGCGATTGAACCTGCGCATCCGCTCCTCGAATGCGGCAAGCTCGTCCAGCATCGTCGCCCCGTCAACCATAACCTTCCCATCGGCCACGTGACTGTCCACGACTCATGCCCCACTTTCCTGTGTCATGTCTAAGGAGCAAACGGCGCCTTCGGACAACAATCTCACTTTCGAGGCTTGCCGGCCGACCGCTCGTGGCTCTCCGTTTGCCCCATGGGTGGCATCGGTCGCGACTGCGCGAGCAGTTCCAGCACGCGATCGAGCTTCGCATCCAGATCATCCACCCGTAATTCCAGATTCGTGAATCGCTCGGCCAGCGACGCAACTTCCTGCCGCGACGGCAGCGAAAGCTGCTGCATGGCCTGCTGCATCGACTTCTCCATCGCCTCGCGAAACGGACTGGCCGCCGTCAGAGACCAATCGAGCATGGCGCCCGACGCCTTTGAATAGGCCTCTGAGTTCACCGCTTCCACCATCGTCTTCGACATGGCATCGAGATACGCGTCGCGCATCTCACGGAACGGCTCAAAAGGATCGTATGTTTTGGCTTTCTCGTCCTTCACGTCTGCCATTGGGCACCTCGAATCAAACGATGTATCTATCCGTTTTCGCAGCTATTTGCGGCGATGTCAGTGACGGGCGCAACAGTAGCTGACGCCATCCGGCGCCGCTCGCCTCGCGGACCCAGGCCATCCGCGTCTAGTGGATGACCAGGTCCAGCATCTCTTTCTGCGCTTCCACAAACCTGTCCACGCCGCGCTGGAACGAGGCAACCGCGGAATCAGTCGGCATCCCGGCCGCGCCCATCTGCTGGCGCGTCGCTTCCAGCACCGCCTTGGTCTGTGCGACCGTGGTCTCCACAACCTTCTTCTGCGCTGCAACCGAACGCTCCACGGCCTGGTTGGTCATGTGGACAGCGGCTTCGGTGGCCTTGTTCGCAACCGACGCGCGATCCTTGATGGACTCGATCACTGCCCGGTTCTGCTCGACGGCAAGATCGATCGCATTCTTCTGCGTATCCGCAAACCGCTCGAACATGCTCGCCGCCACATCCAGCAGGGGCAGGCGCGCTCCGCCCGGCAGCTTCTGAGCGAACTTCTTCCAGGTGTCGATCATTTCCGTGTTATGCTGCACTGCAGTATCAATCGTGCGCTTCTGGATCTCCGCGATGCGGTCGATCCCGTGGCTGTACAAGTTGACGAAGTTGTCTCTCGCCTCGACCGCTTCATGAACTGTCTCATGGGCATCGTCGATCACGGGTTCCCTGGCGGGCTTGGGTATCGGGCTCATGGTGCTCCCTCCTCTTTCGAGTGTTTGTGCTGCAAGTTATGCTGCACTGCAGCACGAATCGATATTACTCTCGTTCGCCGCGCTGTCAAGGGCTAAAATGGAAATTCATCTATGGCATCCCAATCTGTTCTCATCAAGAAATACGAAAACCGACGCCTCTACGACGCGACCAACAGCCGCTACGTCAATCTCGAAGAGGTCGCGCAGCTCGTGCAGCAGGGCTACGATGTGCAGGTAATCGATGCCGCGTCGGGGGAGGACATCACCCGCCTCATCCTCACGCAGATCATCGCCGAAGGCGCCAAGACCGCCGACTCGAACTTCCCGCTCGACATCCTGCGGCAGATGGTCATCGCCTCGGGCCGCGCCAGCCAGGAGAGCGCCATCCGCTACACCAAGGCCATGCTCGACCTTTACCAGAGCACCTATCGCGCCATGGTCCCCACCATCAATCCGTTCGATTTTCTGCAGAATCCCGTGGCAGGCGTTGCCGCCGCGCAACCCGCTCAAGCCGAAGGCATCGGCATCAACGCGGTCGCTGAAGCGGGGGGAGACCAGGTTGCCCAACTGAATGCTCGCCTTGCCGAACTGGAAAAAGCCATATCATCGCTGAATGCGAAAGCGGCGCCGCGCCGACCCGCGGCGAAGGCGGCGCGCAAAAAGACACCCACAAAGCCATCCCCGCGCAAAAACAAGAAGTAGATGCGTCTCATGCTGCAGTGCGGCATAGGGATTTACTTTTCAGATTTTGCCCATACGGGTTCGGTCCCGCCTCGCAGGTCGGGCAGGAACATCTCGGAGTAATCGAACACCACAACTTCGTTCTTACCCGCGTGCAACCAAGGCCCCGGCACAAACAGCGATCGTTGCGGCCCGATATTCCAGGCGCGGCCCAGGTTGTGCCCGTTCACCCACACGAACCCCTTGTTTAGCGCGCTCGTATCGAGATACGTATCGGCTGGCTTCGCCAGTGCGAACGTGCCGCGGTGAAATGCGGGCCCGCGCGTCGCGCCGGTGGCCTCCGTCCTCTTCCAGTGCTTCACAAACTCCGGCGACTTCATGGGAAGGGAATAGATCTTCCATCCCGCCATCGTCCTCCCATCCAGCGTTACGGGATCGACTAGCCCTGCCCGCCCGTCCGTCAGGTGCGCACCGAAATTCACCCGGCCCGTATTCTCGACCAGCACATCCAGCGTGTGCGCGCCCTCCGGCACATCCAGCGCAACCGAAGTCTGCTGCAGCATGCGATCGGCAGTGCCCGCGGGCTTCTGATCCACATAGACCCTGGCGAAGTCGCGCACTTCTCCCAGATTCAAGTCGCCCTTCACCGGCCCCGTAATCTGCGTGCGATAGAGAATGTATCCATAGGCCTGCCCCAGGGCCTCCATCGGCTTGGGCGCGTCCGCATCCACCGGCGCCGGCAGATTGTCCCACAACGACGCTGATTCGCTCAGCGCAAACGCCGGCACGGCGGCCAGCGGCAACTCCGGCGGCAACGGCGGCGGCGTGATGCCAGTGTGCTTTTGAATCACATCGCGCAGCAGAAAGAACTTCTTCGTCGGTCGCCCCGCCTCATCCAGCGCAGCATCGTAGTCATAGCTTGTCGTCTGCGGATAGTAATGGCCCTTCGGGCCCGCATCGAAATTCGCACCGTTCATGAATCCGAACGTCGTCCCCCCGTGGAACATGTAAAGGTTGATCGAGTTCCCCTGGCTCAGAATCCAGTCGACCTCCTTCGCCTGCGCCTCGGCATTGGTTCGCGCGTGCTGCTTGTTGCCCCAGCTATCAAACCACCCGTCCCAGTACTCGCCCGTCATGCGCGGCTGGCCTGGCCGCAGCGACGCCAGCTTCGCAAAGTCGTGCTGCGCGTCGCCCGGTCCGAAGTTGATTACCGCGAGCACGCCCGGCAGGGCATCGTTCGATAGTTCATCCGCGCCATCCGACGTGTAAAGCAGCCCCTCTCCCAGCCCCGCTTTGATCAGCGACTGGTGGATGTGCTCCATGTACTCCCGGTCGTGCCCGAACGATCCGTATTCGTTCTCGACCTGCACCGCGATGATTGGCCCGCCGCGTGAAACCTGCAGCCCCGCCAGTTCCTTGCCCACGCGCATCAGGTAGCGATCTGCGGCGGCCAAGAATTTCGGATCCTGCGTACGCACCTTGAGCGTGGGATCGGCGAACAGCCATGCGGGAAATCCGCCCGCCTCCCACTCCGCGCACACATAAGGCCCCGGCCGCACGATGACGTTCAAGCCCTTCTTCCTGCGCGGTGCGAACGAACGCCGCCACATCGAGCTGACCGCTGAAATCGAACACGCCCGGCTGCGGCTCATGCAGGTTCCAGAACACGTACGTCTCAACCGTATTCAGCCCCATCGCCCGCGCCTTCTTGAGCCGGTCGCGCCAGTACTCGCGGGGCACGCGCGGGTAGTGGATTGCTCCGGAGATGATCTGGTACGGTTTTCCCTCACGAACGAAGTGGTCGCCTTCGATCGTTACCGGCGCGGTGCGCGGCGCCTGCGCATCTGCCCGATAACTCATTCCCACGGCAACCGAACACAGCCACGCGGCACATACCATCGGCTTCACAAAAGCAGTAAACACGACGAAACCTCTGTTGCTCAGCATTCTACCGGCCCGCACGGACGCAATGAGAAACCGCGCCGCATGAGGCCTCATGCGGCGCGGTTCCCGATCGCGCAAGTTCAAATTCGTTTTTGTCAGAAGACCCGGTAAGACATGCCCACGCTCACGCCGTAAGGCTGCAGCGATTGCTGCGGAATCCATTTGGGCCAGTATTGATATTCGAAGTCCACGGCGCGAAGTGTCAGCTTGCGGGTCAGCTTGTAATCGAACGAGCCCCCGAACGCGAGCGCTGTAAACGATCCGTTCTTGTACGGATCGATATCGGAGAAATTCATTTTGGCCAGGCCCACCAGGCCTTTGCCGTATATTTGTCCGCGCCGCCCCAGCCGGTATACCGGAACGCGCGGACCGATCAGATAGTTATCCTGAGTCTCGCCGCCGTAGCCATCCCAGCGCATCCAGCGGCCCTCGGCTTCTACCTGGATCCAGTGCGTGAAGTGCAAATCGACATACGCTCCCGGGCCGATCACAGGCTGATAAACCTTGACCTCCGGGTCCAAGCCCACAGGGTGGTTCGGGTCGCCCGGCATGAAGCCCGAGGCCATGGCGCCGGCGTTGATAAAGAAGCCGCGTCCATCCATCGCTTCCACTGCCTGGGCGTTGCCGGAGCGCTCTCCGGCAATCAGCAACACAAAAAGGATGAAAGCCAAAACCACAGATCTCTTCATGGGCAAGCCTTTTTACAAAGCGAAGTCGGTACAGAACTATGCAGACTTGGATGGTGGTTTGTTCAAATGAAGATGGCCGGGAGTGCACTCCCGGCCATTCTACCGAACCTGTCCGGCTTTCATCGTCATTGTGGCGTTGCAGGCGACTGCTGCTGGGCCGCAGTGTCGCCGGCAGCAGGCTGCGCCGCAGCAGGAGGCGGTGCGGCCTGCCCAGCCGGCGGTTGACCGGCGGCTGGATTCTGATTCGGATCGCCGGCGGGCGGATTGCCGGGAGTCGCCGACGCAGGAACCACGTTCGCCGCGTTGTATCGCTGCAGCTTGAAGTAGACAGGCGTCACTTCCAGCGGCATCTTGTCGCGCGGATTCATTGGAGCGTAACGCTTCGCGTTCAGCATGTGCACGCGGTCGTCCCACGGATCGGTCTTCAGCCAGCTTCCCAGCGGAAGCGCCGGAATCTGCGCCAGGTCGTCCCAGTTGAGCTTGGGCGCCTGGTGCGCCAGGTCCGTCATCCACGGCGTGCCGTCGGCGCGCAGCAGGCTGTCGCCCAGCTTCGGCGTATTCAGGTTGTGCAACACCTTGCCGCGATCCTGCAACTGTGCCCAGTACAACGCGGCCTGCGGTAGCTGGTCCTTGTACATCGACGCCTGCAGGTACTGCATCGCCCGCTTCTGTGCATCGTCGTTGTCGTGATCCGTGTGATACATGTTGATGCGCTGGAACGTCGACTCATCGGGGAACAGCAGCCGGTCGTTGAACGCATAGCGCGTATCGATGTGGTGACCCATCACGATGTGCGCCAGTTCCATCGCGATCACCGAAGCGATCGTAGGCTCGTTCGGCATCGAGTCGATCAGACCCTTGCTCACAATGATGGTGTTGCCCACCGTGGTCATCTCAACCGTGCTGGTCAGCATCACGCGGCACCGCACCGGCGTCGGTGAACGCCAGGTTGTTGGGAACCGCGAGGTTGGTCACAATCTGTTCCAGAACCGTCTGCTCGTAGCCGCCCTGCGACGGCGGAGCCAGCAGGCCGGCTTGCGTCAGGCGGTCGAGCACGTTGTTTTCGGCCTGCAGAACCCACTCGCGCTGCGCCTGCAGCGGGCTCACATCCTGCGAGTCCTCGCTCTTGTCCTCGGCTTCATCCACCTTCACGCTGACGTTCTCGCTGTCGCGCGTGGGCAGCTTCAGGCTGTATCCCCAGAAGTGCGTCTGCGCCTTCAGGCCCACAGCCTTCTCGCCTTCGGTCCGCTGCGACTCTTCCACGTACACCGCCACCGGCAGCCAGATGCCCGGCTGCACATTCATGCGCCAGCTATCGAAGTGGAAGTAGTACTTCGACGACATCCTCGTTGGTCGGCGGCGTGAACGTGCCGTTGAACCGAACGATGTTGCCCTCTTCGTCCTCAATCCACACGCGGCCGTAGAACCGGCCCTGCCCGTTCGTCTTGGGATGAACGTCGAACACCCACGTCCGCACCGATCCCAGAAACTCGCGCCGCACATAGCTGAACTGGTAGTGGTGTCTGGTCGAACGAGCTCGGATCCAGGAACATCATCTCCGTGAAGCCCAGCGGATTGTAGGTGAACTTGGTGTCCAGCCCCAGCGCCTTCGACAGGCCCGCGATCGATCCAATCGAGTTCTTGAACCAGCCCTTCTTCTGCTTGTTCTCGCGGGTTTCGTAGGCGCGGTCGAAGAATCCCTTGCCGAAATCCACCCGGCTCAGCATGTAGGTGTCGCTGATCGGAACCTGGTAGAGCTTCAGGTCCGGCTTGGTGTCCTGAATGTAGGTTTCCACCAGCGGCGTGCGTTCCTGGATGCTCTTGATCAGGACCTTCTCACGCGCAATCGCCCGTTGCACCAGAGCAGCCTGGTCAGCCGTGAGCTGGTGGGCCATCTCGTACTTGGGCTGCTTCTTCGCGAACGCAAAAGGAGTGCAAAGCGCCAAAATCAGCAGGCAAAGGGGGATCTTCCTAAACGTCATTCTGTGCTCCTGCCGGAAAACCTGGAGCTGCCACTACGCAGGCCCTGCCATCTCCTCCGGCTGTTTTTGTATCGAAATGATATCAAGCCAATTGAAACGTGATGGTTATGTTCGTTGTCAGATCCACTGCCTGGCCGTTGCGCGTGGCCGGGCGGAAACGAATCTGCTGCGCCACCCGGCGCGCTTCCTCGTCCAGTCCGTGTCCCAGGCCGTGCACCATCCCCTGGATAATCACCTGTCCGTTGGCCGTGAACGTCACCCGCAGCACCACGTCGCCCTGCACCCTGAGCTGCCGCGCTTCCGGCGTGTATTGCACCGGCGGCTTCGACAGCACCTCAAGATTGGTCGACTTCGGAACCGCGTTGGCCGCCGGCGTAACTATGGCTGCCTGCTGCACCGCCGGAATGCCCGCCGAAGCCACCTTGCCTCCGCCGTAGGCGTTGCCGTTCCCGGTGCCCGTCGCGCCCGGAATGCCCGCCGATGCTACCTTGCCAACCGTCCCGGCATTCGATCCGGATTTGGTTCCATTGCCGATGCCCGTTGAACCCACCACGCCGCGAGGCGCAACCGCGGGACCATTCATCCCGCCATACGGATTGCCGATCGCCGCCACCGTCGCCGGCCGCGTCGCACCCGGATTCGGAGTCACGCCGAACGTCTCACCCAGGTGCACCGGCGTCGTTGAAGGATGAGCCTGCGGCACCTGTGCCGGCGCCGCCGCCGTCAAGGCCGCCTTGGGCTGCGGAGCCAGAATCACCGATGGCTTGGCCGACTTCACCGTCGGCACCTACCTTCGCCTCCATCTGCAGATCGGCTTTACTTCCGGCTTGGGCTCGATCTTAGGCAGCTTGATCTTCGGCGCTTCCAGCTTCACTTCGGGCAGCTTCGGCTGCTCGATCTTCGGCGGAGGCGGAATCTTCAGCTTCATCGGCGGAGGCGGCGGAGTCGTGGGGAAGATCAGCTCCGTCTGCTCGAATTTGTGCTGTCTCAATCACCCGCTTGGCGGTCATGCCGATGTATAAAACTACGCCAAGAATCGATCAGATTGATGACGGCACTGGTTATAAAAGACGCCAGGACTCTTCTGCGGCTCAGGCAGCAGCCCGAAATTCGCCCTGATTGGATAGCCATTAGTGGACATTGTTCTAATCCTCGTCATAAACCGATTACGGCCACACAGCGGCTTTCCCGCTCTGTGGCAGAATAGTCGGCAGCATGTAAATCGCATGCCCGCATGCATTGGCTCCCTCCGACCATGGGAACCAGACGTTTGCGACGTGCAACCGATCGCCTCAACGCCATTCCCGATACCGCCCGCATCGGCTCTCGTGCTGTTTCTGCATGTTGCAGTCAACTCGCGCGGGAATGCCGACGGAGTGCGGGTATCCATCCGCCTTGCCCGATGTATACCCTCCCCACCCTTTCGGATGGGAGAAGCAGGGAATCTGTTGCACCCAGAGTAGATCTAGGAACCCGCCGCTCAGCATCCCTGAAATGTTGTAGATACGCCCGCTCGCTCGACGGCGCTTCGAGTTGACTCGGCCAAGCTTTAGGAACATCAGGCGCTCCGCGTGTGCTCGTCCAAGGCGTCTGAAGCATCAAATCGTCAGAGTCAACATTTACAGGGCTGGCCCAAACTCCTTGCCTTTTATTGAGGTCTTCTCAGGGGGATTAAAGACCATCCCGGAGCCTGCCTGTTTGGTTTAATAGACTCAGACTAAATCATAACTGCTCAACAGAGGGAAAGGTTTTTGTGAAGATACTCGTTACAGGCGGTGCAGGATACGTCGGGGGCACCGTCGCGGGCCTCCTCGCGAGCGCGGTCACCAGGCTGTCGTTTTTGACAGCCTCTGCCATAGCCGCCGCGATCTTCTTCCTGAGGGCATTGAGTTTATTGAAGGCGACCTGGCCGACCGGGCCCTCCTCGAGCGCATCTTCACCAGCGCAAAAGAGCAGGGAAGTCCCTTCGACGGCGTGCTCCATTTCGCCGCTCTCATTGAAGCCGGCGAGTCCATGGTCAAGCCGGAACTTTACTTCCGCAACAACACCGCTTCCACCCTCAGCCTGCTCGAGGCCATGCTCTCCAGCGGCCCCCGCAAGCTGGTCTTCTCCTCCACCGCGGCCGTCTACGGCGAGCCGGAAGCCGTCCCCATCCCCGAAGACGCGCGCCTCCAGCCCACCAACGCCTACGGCGAATCCAAGCTCCTGGTCGAGCACATGCTCCGCTGGATGAACCAGATCCACGGCCTCCGCTACGCCTCGCTGCGCTACTTCAACGTCGCCGGCGCCCCCGAAGGCCCCGACGGCATCACCCGCGGCGAAGCCCACGAGCCCGAGTCCCACCTCATCCCCCTCATCCTCGACGTCGCCCTCGGCCGCCGCCAGTCCATCCGCATCTACGGCGACGACTACCCCACCCCCGACGGCACCTGCATCCGCGACTACATCCATGTCTCCGATCTCGCCGACGCCCACCTGCCTCGCCCTCGACGCCCTCGAGTCCCGCGCGGAGAATTCGCCCCGCCTCATCTTCAATCTCGGCAACGGCAAAGGCTTCAGCGTCAAAGAGGTGATCGAGTCCGCCCGCCGCGTCACCGGCCACCCCATCCCCGCCGAACTCCACCCCCGCCGCCCCGGCGACCCCGCCGTCCTCGTCGCCAGCAGCGAAAAAGCCATCCGCGAGCTAGGCTGGAAACCCCGCTACACCCAACTCGACGACATCCTCCGCACCGCCTGGGCCTGGCACCAGAAGCGTTACTAGGCACCTCCCGGAGCGTCATCCACCCCACCCCACAGAATTGGGTGCCCCAGGTCTCGCTTTTGAGACCTGGGAAAGCACGAACCCCACCCCGATCCTCGCCAGGTGCCCAGGTCCATCTCATTTGGGCGCCTGGCGAGGCCCAACTCCACTGAGGTGTCATCCCGAAAGCCTGCGTGCGATCGGGGTGTTTTGGGGTCCCGCTCCACAGTTTCACCGTGAGTGAGGTAAGCGGGCCGAGGGACCCGCAGATGCCTCTCGCCCCCCACCCTGGAGCGGCACCTGAAGCCCGTACCGTCTTACTTCTCCCTCTCGTACGACGGCACAAACGGCTTCCCGTCCACTGAGTACCGGGCGTCGTAGCGCGCCTCCACAACCTGGCCATCGACCGTGTACGGCTTGAACCGCCACCGGCCCACCGCCAGGTACACGGCGTCGAAGACATCCTGCATGAACCCTGAACTTGCCTGGTGCAGCAGTTTCACGGTGCCGTCCTTGTGAATAATCAGCGGAATCAGCAGGTCCCCGCGGAACGGCTGCCCGTTGGGAAGTAGTGGAATGGTCGTGCCCACCTCATACACCGGCACCGGCTGCGTATATCCCGGCTCGATCACATACGGCTGCGCTATTGCGTCCGCCGCCGGCTTCAGCGCGGCCTCGTCCACCGTATCCACCGCCTCCAGCAGCGAGACCTTCATCTCCGCATCGAGCCGTCCCCGCACAATGACCTTCACATCGCGCGCCACAGCCCTCCCCTGAAAGGACTGAATATCCTCAAACTGCACCGTCGTTTCTTCTGACTTGATCGCCCGCAGGTGCAGATCGCTGTCGAAACACATGGTGGGAATGAACCACTCCGGCTTCTTCCCAGACTCCGCGGGAGCTGCCAGCGATGTGCAATTGAGCATGACGCCGCCGGCCTGCACCCGCGCCACCGTCATCGCCGTATCCGCATTGAGATTGGCCACCTGGTACAGCGGATCCACCATCGGCCTGCTCACCCGCAGGGTCATCCAGTAATCGTCGAATTCGAAATGCTTCGGCTTGCCCGCATAGCGTTCCAGCTTCGACGCGCTCCGCTCGCTGCCGTTCCAGCCTTCAAAGGTCCCCGTGTAAGTGCGCTTCCACCGATACGGCGCTGCATACCACTCCTCAAACGTGCCGGTCTCCGGCTTCTTGGCCAAGCTGTCCGGCAGCATCTGGAAATTGACCATGATATGCCATGGCTTCGTCGGCGGCCCGCCCAGTCCGTTCGTCTTCAACGCGGCCTCGAGCAGCTTATGCGCCAGCGCATTCAATCGCGCCGGGTCCGGCGCCCCGTGCGCGGCATTCGCCGGAGGATTCGCCGCAGTCGCCGAAGGCGCCTGCCCCATCACCGGCAACACAGCAAGCATCGCGAGCGCGGACGCGCCGCCCCAAAACCTAGAGGAGAGAGAAATCTTCATGGAATGAGTCCCTTTTGTGATGGACCCCATCCTAATCCAAAGGGACGCAGCTCTGACAGCCTCACCGTGAGCGGGGTAAGCGGGCCGAGGGACCCGGAGCGGCCTCTCGCCCGCTCCACGGAAGCCTCAAATCCCAACACCTGGGCACGAATGGCGCCGAAGGCGCAATTGGCCGCACCGCAGGTGCCGGAAATTAACTTGACATTCATCGACTTAGCCCAGCACATTGGCCTGAAAGATCCCATCGCGTTTCAACCGTCCGTCCCCGCCTGCGTTTGAGCGCGCCAGTCCCGTGAGGTCGCATCCATGGCATCGCAGTCCTTGTCCCGCCCCGCCGCGGGACCGCCCGGTATTCCCTCGTCAAAGTCATCCTCGGCTCCGCCACCGGCACCATGATCGAGTGGTACGACTTCTACATCTTCGGATCCCTCACCGCCGTCCTCGCCGTCAAGTTCTATCCCCCCGGCAACGACACCTTCGCCCTCATCGCCTACCTAGCGACCTTCGCCGTGGGATTCCTCGTCCGCCCCTTTGGCGCCCTCTTCTTCGGCCGCATCGGCGACCTCGTCGGCCGCCGCATCGCCTTCATCATGACGCTCACCATCATGGGCTTCTCCACCGCCTTCATCGGCCTTCTGCCCACCTATAAAACCGCCGGCTGGCTGGCGCCCATCATCCTCATCGCCATCCGCATCCTCCAGGGGCTCGCCCTGGGCGGCGAATACGGCGGCGCCGCGGTCTATGTGGCCGAGCACGTTCCTGAGAACAAGCGCGGCTTCTACACGTCCTTCATCCAGATCACCGCCACCCTCGGCCTCTTCCTTTCGCTTACCGCCATCCTCGCCACCCAGCAGTCCATGACGCCGGCGGCCTTCCAGGAATGGGGCTGGCGCCTGCCCTTCCTGCTTTCGCTGGTGCTGGTCTGCATCTCCCTTTACATCCGCATCCGCATGAAGGAGTCGCCCATCTTCTCGCAGCTCAAGGCCGCGGGCATGAACTCCGCCAAGCCGCTCACCGACGCCTTCACCCAGTGGGCCAACCTCAAGCAGGTGCTGATCTCGCTCTTCGGCGCCACCGCCGGCCAGGGAGTCGTCTGGTACACCGGCCAGTTCTACGCCCTCTTCTATCTCCAGACCATCCTCAGAGTGCCCGCCCGCAACGCCAACATCATCGTGGCCATTGGTCTGCTTCTGGCCATGCCCTTCTTCACCGTCTTCGGATCGCTCTCGGACCGCGTCGGCCGCAAGAGCCTGATGATGGCCGGCCTCCTCCTCGCCGCCATCGCTTACATCCCCATCTACAAGGGAATGCAGCAGGCCGCCGGAAACAACGTCGTCAGCGTCAGCTCCGTCAAAGACCGCGTCACCGGCGCCACCCGCCTCACCCCGCTCACCAGGACGCCACCGGCAAACTCGTCCCCGCAAAGGAAGCCACCAGCGCCAACCAGCCCATGCTCGTAGGCCTGATCTTCCTCCAGGTCTTGTTCGTCTGCATGGTCTACGGCCCCATCGCCGCCTACCTGGTCGAAGCCTTCCCGGCCAAGGTGCGCTACACCTCCGTCTCCCTGCCTTATCACGTCGGCAACGGCGTCTTCGGAGGCATGCTTCCCCTCATCGGACTGTGGATCTGCGCCTCCACCGGCAACATCTACGCCGGCCTCTACTACCCCATCGGCGTAGCGGCCATCACCTTCGTCGTCGGCAGCTTCCTGCTCAAGGAGACCCACGGCACCCTCCTCTGGAAGGAAGTCGCCGTCCCTGCCACGGAAACCGCCACCTAACGTCGCGGAGGGGCACGAGTTCACTCGTGCCAATAAGATCAATAAAATGATAGGGCTTCAGCCCCTGAGATAATCCCTCACCAGCCACAGAACCATCCGTGCCCCATCCTGTCGCCTTTTTTCTGGCGACAGGGTGGGAAACCACAAACCTCAACGCGCCGCCGACCGTTCCACCGCGAACCAGGGTGCCCCAGGTCTCGATTTTGAGACCTGGGAAAGCACGAACTCCGCCAAGCCTCCGGTGCCTCAGCCACAAACCATGGGGTGGGAGACCACAGATGTCTGCCCTCCCAAGAATTTGTCATCTCGAGCCCCAGGCAACGGATCTGCTGTGACGGCGCGCACAGCCACGCCACCAATCCTCAGCGATACTGGCACTCCAGAGATTTGGACCAGCATGAGCCTCCCGCGGCAGGAATGCTCATCTGTTAACCAGAAAACCAACAGTTATCAAATCGAAAGTTTTCCACAGTTTATAAGTTAACTATATTAAAGTAAATCACTTACAAAAATCGTGCTTCTTCACTTTTCCTTCGCTTTTAAGGTTTTTCAACCTCATAACCGTCCTGCTATTTCTACCGCTTTCTGGTCCGAGGTAACGATTTAGTAAACAGAAGCATGCATCGGTACCAGACTCTGAGCTTGTCGACACCTACCGCGCCCCGCGCACCACCACCCGCGTCCCCGGCGTCACCATCGCTCCCGCCACCGGCGCCTGCTCCCGAATCGTCCCGCTGCCAGCCACCTGCACCTCGAGCCCCGCTCCCGCCGCCGTTTCAATCACCTGCCGCATCGACATCCCCACAAACGACGGCACCTTCACCTGCCGTGTAGGCTTCACACAACCACCTCGCTCACCGCAACCGCATGGCGGCTGTGCGGCGGCAGGCATCTCTGCGACCGCCGCGGCAGCTACAGGTTGCGGCAGCCGCAGCGCGCCGGCAGACGCAGCCGCCGGAGTGAGCAGCCGGGGCGAGCCGCGGGCGCTGGGTCTGCCTGCTGATTCCGCAGCGCATCGTCATTCGGCAGATCGTTCACCGCGGCATACAGCGCGTTGATGTTCTCGCCCGTATCGTCGTGGTCGTCTTCGCGGGGAGCCTGCCGCGGGTCCTTCACTCCTTTGCCCGGACGAACCGGCTCATCGTGCGGCACGCCCAGGTACTCGAGCACCTGCTGCGCCACCTCGGCGAACACCGGCGCCGAAACCGCCGCGCCGTAGTACGACCCAGCCCTCGGGTTATCCATCACAATCGCCACCGCGATCACCGGATTGTTCACCGGCGCAATCCCCGCAAACGACGCGATGTGCATCGTCTTCGAATAGGTATGCGTCGCCGGATCGACCTTCTGCGCGGTGCCGGTCTTGCCGCCGGACGAATAGCCGTTGAGCTGCGCATCCTTGCCGGTGCCGTACAGCACCACGCCTTCCATCATCTTGCGCATCTGCGGCCGCGGCCAGCTCTGAGATCACGCGGTGCGAGCCCGAGGGAAGGGGATTGGGCAGCTCTTCATCGCAGCTTGATCGGCGGGCCACCTGCGGCTGCGGCCGTCTTTCGCATCGGTTGTCTGGCTGGGCATCAGCACATGCGGCGGCAGATACGTTCCGCCGTTGGCGATCGTCGACACCATCGACACCAATTGCAGCGGCGTTACGCCGATCTCCTGTCCCATGGCGATCGACCCGATCGACGACGCTCCCCACTTGTTCACGGGCCGCAGCAGCCCGCGCGTCTCGCCCGGCAGTTCCACGCCTGGCTTCTGGCCGAAGCCGAAGGCGCGCACATAGTCGTAGTACCTGCTCTGCCCCACCTTGAGCGCCATCTTGATCGCGCCCACGTCGCTCGAAACCTCGAGCGCCTTGTGCACGGGGATCACGCCATAGTGCTCGCCCTGGTTGTCGTGGATCACGCGACCGGCGATGGTGATCGATCCGCCCTGGCAATCAACCGTGTCGTCCGGCTTCGCCACGCCCGCATCCAGCGCCGCCGAGTACGCCACCAGCTTGAACGTCGAGCCCGGCTCGTACACATCGCTCACCGCGTGATTCTTCAGCAGCGCCGGCGTGGTGTGCCGATACTGATTGGGATTGAACGTGGGCCGGATCGCCAGCGCCAGAATCTGCCCCGTGTGCACGTCCTGAATCACCACCGTTCCGTTGTCGGCATGCGTGCGCTCCATGGCATGATCCAGCGCGCGCTCGGCGAGAAACTGAATGTTCGAGTCGATGGTGAGCACAAGATTCTGCCCCGGCTCGGGTTCCTTCTCGGTTGAGCCCAAGCACCTTGCGCCGCGCATCCATGGCCGTGAACATGCGGCCCGGCACGCCGTGCAGCTGCGGCTTCGAACTTCTGCTCCAGCCCGCCCAGGCCGGTAGTCGTCGGTGCCCACGTAGCCCAGCACCTGCGCGGCGATCTGGTTGTCGGGATAGAACCGCTCGAAACTCCTTCTGGAAGTAGATGCCCTTGAGGTTGAGCGCCTTCACCTTCGCCGATGTCTCGTTCGAAACGCGGCGCGCGATCCACGCAAACCTGCCGCCCGTGTTCAGCCGGTTGAGAATCTGTTCTTCGGTGGTCTGCGCCATCTTCGGGGTCGGTGTGCACGATGCGCCGCAAGCAGGCGCGCAGCTTCATCCTTGTCATCAATTTCAGTCGGATCGGCGTAACCGGAATCCACCTGCACCGTCATGGCCAGTTCCTGCAGGTTGCGGTCGTAGAGCACGCCGCGCCGCGGAGCGACCTCAAAGGTGCGCTGCTGCTGCTTCTGCGCGCGCTCGATGTACTCCTGGTGGCGCAGGATCTGCAGCCAGAAGAGGCGCCCGGCGATGGCGCCTGCCCACCCAAGGAAAAACAGGCAGACAAGCCAGAAGCGCGCCACCCGGAAAGGGATGGCGCGCGGAATGGTGCTTCGGTTGCGGTTGCGGTTGCGAAGGGTCGCGGTCTGCATGGCGTTGCTCCGGGGGACGATGAAACGCCTGGCTTACTGAACCGGCGAGGCCGGGGTGTTGATCTGGGCCAGCGCCGGAGCCGAGGCGTCAACGCGGGCGCTGGGATGAATGACCTGTCCGGGCTGCGGCGCCGCAAGACCCAGCTCGCGGGCCTTGCCGTCGATGCGCGCAGGCTCGCGTGAGCTGCGCTTCGCTCAGCTTGAGCTGGCGATTCTCCTCGCGCAGCTGATCGAGCTGCTGCTTCTCAGCCTCCACGCGATACGACCGCTCGATGGCGCTGAAATGCTGCAGACCATAAATCATGATGAGCGAGAACAGCACCGTGACCGCCGCGGTAAACACGCGCATCTCGCGCACGCGCACCGGGTCGGGCGCCTTGACCAGGCCGCGAATTGTCATAGTGCTTGGTGAAATAAAACTCCGGCGTACGCACGCCGCGGCGCCGCAGCGCCTGCTGCGCCAGCAGCTCCGCATTGCGCTCTGCCACGCGCGCCGTCCAGCTGCGGCCGCCCTCAAAATATGTTGTCGTTGCTGCCGCCATGGGTCTCCTAGCCGCTAGCTGCTAGCTTTCCTCAACCGCTAGCTTCATCTCTTGATCCGCTGCCTTGCTAGTAGCTGGAGCTAGTCCCTAGCGGCTGTTCTTTCCCCGCTCTCAGCTTTGCGCTGCGCGAGCGCGGGTTTCGCTCAATCTCTTCTTCGCCCGCCGTCACCGGCTTCTTCGTCAGGATGGTCCAGATTCCCTTGTGCGCTCCCTCGCGCAGACTGTCCTTGACGATGCGATCTTCCAAACTATGGAAGCTGATGACGGCCAATCGTCCGGAGGGCTTAAGCAACTTTGGGTGCGGCCTCCATCAACGCCTTGATCTCGTCCAGCTCGCGATTCACATAAATGCGTAATGCCTGAAATGTCCGTGTTGCCGGGTGAATCCGATCTTGTTTCATTGCCGGGGCGGCTGATCGAACGATTTGGGCTAATTGCCCTGTCGTCGTCACCGGCCGCCCCCGAACAATGGCTCTGGCGATTCTCCGCGACCTCCTTTCCTCTCCGTATTCGTAGATAAGGTCTGCCAGCTCTCGCTCGCTCGCCTCATTTACCACCTGTTCGGCGGTCTCGCCCCGGCGCGTATCCATGCGCATGTCCAGGGGCCCATCCGCCATAAAACTGAATCCTCGCGTTGCCTCATCGAGCTGCAAACTGCTAACTCCGAAATCCGCCAGCAGGGCATCGACTGAACCCGCGGCCACATGCATCGGAGCCGAACTGAACGGCTCTCCGATCAACTCCACCTGCGGCGCCTGGCTGCCGAGCTCGGCGCGAACCTCATCGAGCTTTGCTGTCGGCCAGCTCCATCGCCTGCGGATCGCGGTCGAAGGCGATCAATTTGCCCGTTCGGCCCCAGCCGCCGAAGAATCTCGCGAGCTGTGTCCGGCCAGACCCAGGGTGCAATCCACCACCGTGCTGCCCGGCTTCACCGCCAGATACTGCAACGCTTCTTGTAAAAGAACCGGCACATGGCGCTTTGTTGCGTTCGTCATGCGCTCCCCCTGAGGGGACACCCCTACGGTTTCCGGCGGGTGATCTCCGCCAGTCTTGCCTTGTCCTCCACGGTGAGCCTGTTGCCAAGCACGTTCTGCTCGAACCGCTTGCGGTTGTGGACCTCGATATAGGTCCCCATCCCGATCAACACCGCTTCCTCGTCGTCCAGTCCGGCCGCGCTGCGCAGAATCTGCGGAATCAGCAGCCGCGTCTGCGCATCCATCTCCACCTGCTGCCCGTAATAGCCGGTAATGCTGAGGTACTTCTGTACTGCCTCTTCCATCTCGCTGGACTCAGCCAGTTGCGCTTCGCGCTTTTCCCACTCCGGCAGCGGCCAAACCTGCGCGCTCTCGCCGTCGGTGCTGGTGACGTAAAACTGTGTTACGCTTCCGGCATCGACCAGTTGCTTGAAGGCAGACGGGAGCTTGAGCCTGCCCTTCTCGTCGACCTTGGCCGGGTGGTTGCCGCGAAACATATTTCCTCAAATCGGAGCCGGGTGTCTAATTCCGGCGATTGCCGGTTACTTCAGATCAATTAGCCAGGCAGGTTCCCCATGTGCCTGAAAAGCGAAAGAGTTGCGAAGATGAGGCGTTTTCGGAGTATTCTTCGTTTGAACTGATGGTATCTAGCTCCACAAAGTTCACTTTTACTCCCTTTTGTCCCACTTGAGTGAGATCATAGCCCACCTTGCCGGGTTGTCCAATAAGAAAATGCCGGAATGCGGGCGTCTCCCTTGGGCAAGCGCAGAGATGCAAGCCAGTTGGGTAATGGACGCGAAGTGACCCCAATATCTAGTGTTTGTGAATTTGGTTCGGCTTGTTCACGAGACCATTGGCAGCAGGCGGGATCGGGTGTAAATGACTCAGGGACGATCCAGGCTCTATTGATTCGATCGGGAATTCACTCGAAACCCTGGACGTACTCTCCTGTTCGCGGCCAGCCATCAACATCACCGGCCACGAAAAAACCCGCACGAGGCGGGTTGTCGATCTATCTATCCAAGTTCGGCGATTTGCGCTTCAATCTGCGTGAGTGCAGCTTCAAGCGCCGCCCGGCGCGCTGGATTGGATGTTCGCTGCGACAGGATATTTTCCCGCTGCAGTTCCAGCGATTGCTTTTGCCGTGCACGTTGCGTGCGTTCTTGTTCCGCGGCCCGTTTAGCCTCGACATTCACGTATACAGACCCGGCATGCGCAGTCGCATGCTCGACACTTGCCATCTGTTCCTCCACCGATTTACTTTCCCACCCGCGAGCCATATATCTTTATTTTACGGGTGTTTTCAATCCGGGCGTCCCACTGAAATGGAGTAGGCTGCTTAAGAAGCAATAACGTCATTGCGTTACGGGGTTAGGAGATTGCATGCAGGTCTGGCAGATTTCATCTTTCGGCATCGATTCTCTGGAGTTAGTTGAAAGGCCCGATCCGAGTCCGGGGCCCGGCCAGGTCGTCGTGCGGGTTCATGCCGTCTCGTTCAATTTTCGCGACCTGATGATGGTGAAGGGGCTCTACAACCCGAAACTCAAACTGCCCCGCATTCCCTGCTCGGACGGCGCCGGCGAGGTGGTTGCCGTCGGCCCGGGCGTGATCCAGTGGAAGCCCGGCGATCGCGTTGCCGGAATTTTCATGCAGAACTGGATCGATGGGCCGCCCAGTCCCGAAAAGGTGAAGGGCGCGCTTGGCGGTGACATTGACGGCATGCTTGCCGAGTACGTTGTCCTGGGCGAAAACGGCCTCGTTGCCGTTCCCGAGCACTTGAGCTTTCAGGAAGCCGCCACGTTGCCCTGCGCTGCGGTGACCGCATGGAATGCGCTGTGTGCCGGCGACATCAAGCCGGGGGGAACGGTCCTCATCCAGGGAACCGGCGGGGTATCGATCTTCGCGCTGCAGTTCGCGCGGCTCAAGGGCGCCAAGGTGCTTGGGATCTCAAGCAGCCATGAGAAGCTGAACCGGGCCTTCGACCTTGGGCTCGACGCCGGGGTGAATTACAACGAGGTCCCCGAGTGGGACCGCTGGGCCATGGAGCAGACCGGCGAAGGCGTCGATCTTATCGTCGAAGTGGGCGGCATGGGGACTCTGCCGCGCTCGCTCCGGGCGCTGCGCATGGGCGGAACTATAGCCCAGGTGGGCGTGCTTACCGGCGCGGTGTCGTCCGAATCGCTGCCGCTGCCCGCCATTCTGCATAAGCAGGCCCGCATTCGGGGCATCTACGTCGGCTCGCGCCAGGATTTCATCGACATGAACAGGGCGATCGCCCTCACCCAGCTTCGGCCGGTCGGCGAAGACTTCCCGTGGACTCACGCCCGCGAAGTCCTGTCCAGGCTGGAAGAGAGCAGCCATTTCGGCAAGCTGGTGATGACCATCGGGTAGCGCCAGCCCTCAGCCCTCAGCCGTTGGTTTACTAAAGAGTAACATTTTGCCTGAGGTAGGTGGAAATGCAGCTGGGTCAACCGGAAGGCAAACCTTCGAAAAGCGAATATAAGGCGACAAAAGAATTTTGGATCTATTTTTTATAACTTATTTATAATGAATAATTTATATCTCTTGCCTGTGGAAAATTCTGAAATCTATAACTGTTAGTTTTCTGGGGTAATAATATACTTGACTGACTACGCCGTTTGTTCTATTCTTAGGACATCATGGAAGCGATCAAGACCTTACAGCAAGCGATTCAGCACTTTGGAGACTCTGAGAACTGCCGCCGGTTCATGGTGTTCATGCGCTGGCCTGATGGCGTTCCATGCTGCCCCTATTGTGGCGCTACCAAGCTGACCTGGATGGCAAAGGCGAACCTCTACCGCTGCTATGGCGATCATCCGAAACAAAAGTTCTCTCTCAAGGTCGGGACCGTATTCGAGGATTCTCCTATCGGCCTAGACAAGTGGCTTCCCGCCGTGTGGCTGCTGGCGAATTGCAAGAATGGCATCAGCTCAGCTACGAGCTGGCGAACGCGCTATCGGCGTGACTCAGAAGTCGGCATGGTTCATGCTGCATCGGATTCGCCTTGCGATGGAGACTCAGAGCTTCGCAAAGCTGGGCGGCGAAGGTGGACCGGTCGAAGTCGATGAGACCTTCGTCGGCGGCAAGGTCAAGAACATGCACGCCAGCAAGCGCCCCAAGGGAGCAGGGTTCACAGAGAAAATGTCCGGCAGCCAAGGCAAAGCGATTGTCATGGGGATGCTGGACCGTGAGACCCGGCAGGTTCGGGCGAAGGTGATCCCGAACGTCAAGCGCGAGACCTTGCAGAATGAAATCCTCGCCAAGATCGAGAAGAAATCAACCGTCTACACCGACAAGTGGGGCGGATACCAGAGCCTTGCAGAGAAGGAATTCGTTCACGAGACCGTGAATCACATCGAAGAATACGTTCGCGGGCAACGTCCACACGAACGGCATTGAGAACTTCTGGAGCCTGTTCAAGCGCGGTCTCAGGGGCACCTACGTTGCCGTCGAACCGTTTCACCTTGACGCCTATGTGGCGGAACAGGTTTTCCGGTTCAACAACCGCGCAACCAAGGACAATCCGCTGACCGATGCGGACCGCTTTGCGCTGGCAGTATCGCAGATTTCAGGGAAGCGCCTGACCTATGCAGAACTGACTGGCAAGGTGGGAGAAACGAGCGCAGAGCCTTTCTAACGCTCCCGCTTGGATGAAGAGACAGAGACGCGGGAAGAAGGCTTAGACGTTCGCTTTGCGGCCTTCTCCGCGTCCAGCTTGGCTTTGATTTCTGAGTGCGGCACTTGCAAAAGTCGCCGCGTGAAGTCGATGAAGGTGGCAGAATCGCCCGTCACATTCTTGGCGGAAGAGGTGGGCTGATTCGGCATACTACTCCATTCATCCTTCTGGAAAGAAGGGTAGGGGTTTGTGTGCCGAAAGTCAACTGCAAGTGAGCGCCCTAGCGCGAATGGTCCATTCGGGAAAACGGGGGCACAGAATCGTGGCCGTTCTTCAGTTCAAATTCGACGAGAGCTTTGACGATCAAATCATGGTCGTTGGCGGTTGGATAGGGTCGGAATTGCAGTGGAAAAAGCTGGAAGGGTCATGGCAGAGATACATTGACGATGAGAACTCAAATTCGGCCCCAGACCAGCAAATCAACCGATTCCACGCCACAGAAATGAACTGCAAGGGCGGCGAATACAAGAATTGGGATCACCGTAAATGTATCCGTTTTTCGCGGAAACTAATTAAGCAAATTGTCAAACGGGGAATCGGCGCTGTCGCTACTGGGTGCAACATGGAAGCGATTCAACAATTGTGGCCGAAAGGAGAAATGGAAACTCTCAAGAGACGAAGCTATGTGATTTGCATGAAGCACGCCATGGTGGAATTAGCTCACATTATGGAGGGTTCATTCCCTGGCGACACGGTGCTCGTAATTCATGCTCATGGGAATTGGGACGATGCTGCACTGGAAGGGTACAACCTAATGGTCGATGATCCCGCATGGAAGAATAAACACAAATTCGAGGGGTTAGTGTCCAAAACCGGTAAAGATCCTTTCGCCGTTGGGCTACAGGCCGCAGATATGATCGCGTATGAGGTTTTCAAAGGAATCAAGGCAAAGACTGTTTCTCGGGATGCCGAGTTTCGCGCAGTCATGAAAGCGTTCATAGATTGGGATGTGCCAATGAGCGCTCGGTGGATCGACCATAACGCGGCCAAGGCTTTGTATGACACGATGAAAGATTCTGGAAAGTATCCGAATCTCGATGAACGAGGTTTAGCCTAGCCTCATATAATTCTCAGCACCATGACAGCCAATGAACATAGGCTTGTCTGCTGGATGTTCGGATTTCAGCAGCAGAAAATCAACCTCTTGGTCAGCATTCTAAAGAGTAAGGGAATTCTCGAAGGCGACGACCTTACGGCTTTTGACTTTGCTGCTCGTGCTGATGCAACTGCCAACGGCGCTTTAGCTCAGGAAGTGGCAACATTGTGGGCAACGCTTTGTCAAAGAGCAGGGGTTGATCTGCCGCCGCTTCCGTAAAACCATCCGCGAGAAAATTGACGAATGCCTGCGTTTCGGGAGATATGACTACCATGCCGACAGCGTAGCAAAGTCAGTCATGGAAACGAGGCGAACGGCTGGAGCAGTCAGCCAAGTATGTTATTACCTTTTCTGGTTAACATGCGAGCTTCTTTTCGAAGAGCTCCATGCAGAGTTACCGGCGTGCCTGAAGGTAGGCACAAATCAAAATCTGGAGTCCCAGTATGGCAGAGGAGCGGAGACCTGACTGTGCGCGCCGTCACAGAGGGTGGGGAAGGGATCAGTGGTTTGGGACAGCGAAGTTGTCTGGAAAGGGAAGCTGTAAGTAGTGCACGGACGAAAGGCAACCGCAGTCGGGGAGGGCCCCAGACCATGAAAACGACGCTTGCATTTTTGCGGGCTTCCGTTAGGCGTGGCAAACGCAAACTGCGGATCCCTCGGTTCGCTGAAGAAGACGCGCGAACTCTCGGGATGACACCGCGCGCTGGCGGATTTTCTCTGCAAGCTGTCGCAAAAAAGGCCCGGAGCCATGACGGCTCCGGGCCTTTTTGTGGATAGGAGCGAAGAGAGCTCTTTCCCTTGGTCCCTCTTTCCATCTTTCCTGTCTTACTCGCCTGCGGAGGTGGAGTGCTTGTTTGGCTTTACTTCAAGCTCATTCACCACCTGCTGCACGTTCGGGACTTGCTTGGCGAGAGACTCTACTTCCTTTTTCTGTTGAGTGGTCTTTACAGAGCCCTTGATCTCAAGAGTGCCGTTTTTCGCGGAGGCATGAATGCTCTGATCGTCGAGGGCTTTGTGCGCCTTGATCGCTGCCTTGAAGTTGTCTTCGATTCCCTTATCCACGTCCGACGCCACCGCTCCGGCCTGGCTCGTCTCCGGAGGACGCACGCCGATCTCGTTGGCGACCTGGTAGTCGGGCGCGGCCTGCTGCGCTAGGGTCGCGGCCTGTTGCTTCTGCGTGTCAGTGGCGACATCGCCGCTCAGGGTCATGACACCCTTCTCGCGATCCTGCGAAACACTCACCTCACCCAGCGAGTTGGTCTTCAGCGAATTGGTGACGGCGTCTTTCTCGTCGGGATGGTTGCTCGAATGACATCCGGCGACGCTCAACGCGCCCGCCAGAACTGCTGCCGATGAGAAAAGTAACCCGCGGCGAATCAGGTTGAAGTGCATGTTGTCTTATCTCCTTTGCGAATTCGTACCGGAAAATGAGATGGACATGCACGCCGAAAGGTTTGTTTGCGCTCCAAGTGCGTAGTGTGCTGTTGCGCGGGCTATAGAGGCTGCGGGAGAAGCGGCGATCGGAACGGTTTTAAGTGCGCCGAAAAAGCGCAGGGGCTAAAGCCCTAGCCTTTAGAATGAGCCGTTTCGGCGGGACTGAAGTCCCGCCCTGACGCGTTCAGGAAGCAACGCTCTAGTTTTTCCGCAGCCTGTGAAGGCCCCAACTCCCTCCGAATTTCGGGGAGGTGGCGTTAAGAAAACCCCATCACCGGATGTGGGTGATAGGGCTCTTCGAGAGCCTTGGTCTCCTCCGGCGTCAGCTTCAGGTCCAGAGCCGCCACCGCGTCCGCCAGGTGGTGCGTCTTGCTCGCGCCCACAATGGGAGCGGTCACGGCAGGCTTCTGCAGGAGCCACGCCAGAGCCACTGTCGCCATTTTCGCGCCGCGCGCGGACGCAATCTCCGCGAGCCGATCGACTACGCGTTGGTCGTCCTGCTCGGTCCGCGAGTACATCCAGTTGCCGAATTTGTCGGTCTCGAGCCGTTTGGTCGTTTCACTCTGCCAGGGGCGCGCCAGCCTTCCACGCGCGAGCGGACTCCACGGGAGCATGCCGATGCCCTGATCCATGCACAGCCCCGCCATCTCGCGCTCCTCTTCGCGATAGAGCAGGTTGTAGTGGTTCTGCATCGAGACGAAGCGCGCCCAGCCCTTGAGGTCCGCCAGGTACAGCGACTTGGCAAACTGCCATGCAAACATCGAGCTCGCGCCGATATACCGCACCTTGCCGGCTTTCACGGCATCGTGCAGGGCTTCGAGCGTTTCCTCGATCGGCGTCTCATAGTCCCAGCGGTGAATCTGATAGAGATCGACGTAATCGGTCTTCAGGCGCCGCAGACTCTCATCGAGTTCGAAGAGAATCGCCTTGCGCGACAGGCCTTTGCCGTTCGGCTCCTCGCGCATGAGTCCGTGGACCTTGGTGGCGACCACGACCGCTTCGCGGCGTACGTTGGCCTTGAGAAAATTTCCGAGCACAATCTCGCTGTCGCCGCTCGAGTAGACATTCGCGGTATCGAAGAAGTTGATTCCCGCGTCCAGAGCCTGCTTGAAGAATGGCACGCTGTCTTCCTCATTCAGCGCCCAGGCTTGCCGGCCCGGCTTGAGTTCGCCGGTTGCCGGCGAACCATACGTCATGCATCCCAGACAGATGCGCGACACCTTCATTCCTGTCCTGCCAAGATTTACGTATTCCATGTGTGGGGTCTCAGTTCTTAGTTCGTAGTTCACAGTTCACATTTGTCAGTGATCAGTTGTTAGAAGCTCGTCGTAGATTCTGCGCGTCTCGGCGCCGAAGCAGACAAACTCTACGCGGACGACGCCTGTGCCTTCGATGTTTTCGCGCACGGTTTGGATTGCGATATTCGCGGCGCGTTGTGAAGGAAATCCATAAATCCCGGTGCTGATTGCGGGAAACGCAATCGACTTGACACCGTGTTCTCGCGCAAGCTCCAAGCATCGCCGATAGCAACTCGCCAGCTTGTCATCTTCGCCGAGATGGCCGCCGTTCCAGACGGGGCCGACGGTGTGAAAGACCCACTTAGCCGGGAGGCGGAAGCCAGGCGTGGCCTTCGCTTCGCCTGTTTTGCAGCCGTGCAGCTTGCGGCATGCATCGAGCAGCTCAGGGCCGGCTGCGCAATGAATAGCGCCGTCCACGCCGCCGCCGCCGAGCAGCGAAGAGTTCGCGGCATTCACGATTGCATCTAGGTGGAGTTTTGTAATGTCGCCGGATACGGGGATCAGCTCGGGCATTGCTTTTACCTCTGCCAATATTTTGAGCCTTCAGCCCTCAGCGGGGCTTCTCGGGCTTCTCATGAAGGGATGGTCCGTTCATTCGCGCCGCCCCTACGGGGCTCGTGGACCATCTCATTGAGCCGCATACCCAGGGCTGGCGCCCTGGGCTAACGTCTTGCCGTCCCTGCGGGACTATGACGTGGCCCCGCGAGGTCTGAGGTTTATTCCGGCAGAAGCTCGCGGCAGGCGAAGCACAAAAGTTTACATTCGTTCAACGTCCCAAATGCGGGTTCTTCGCCTGCGGCTCAGAATGACAAATTCGGTCAGAAAATATCTCAGCAGGTCGTAGTGGCTGCTTCTCGCATCGTCCGGCCCACTGGCGAATCAAACGATTGATGACTACCGGACTTCCGATCTCCGTACTCGACCTTGTTGGCATGAAACCTGGCGAAGGCGCTGCCCCCGCCATTGCTCGCTCAGTGGATATTGCGCAGCATGCGGAGCAGTGGGGCTACAAGCGCTTCTGGCTCGCGGAGCACCATTCGATCGACGGCCTTGCCTGCTCGGCCACCGCGGTGCTCATCGGGCACGTCGCGGGCAAGACGAGCAGCATTCGCGTGGGCAGCGGCGGCATCATGCTGCCCAATCATGCGCCGCTGGTGGTGGCGGAGCAGTTTGGAACGCTGGAGGCGTTGTATCCGGGGCGGATTGATCTGGGCCTGGGCCGCGCACCGGGCGGTGACTATCACACCATGCGGGCGCTGCGGCGGAGCCTGCAGCAAACGGGCGACGACTTTCCGGAACTGCTGGAAGAGCTGCGCACGTATCTTGGACCTGTTCGCGCGGGGCAAGCCGTCAAAGCTCTTCCGGGTCAGGACAGCAATGTGCCGATCACGCTGCTTGGGTCGAGCCTCTTCAGCGCACAGCTTGCGGCGCGCACGGGTTTGCCCTTCGCGTTTGCTGCGCACTTTGCGCCCGAGTATTTGTATGCCGCGGCCGAGCTGTATCATCGCGAGTTCCAGCCCAGCGCAACGCTCGACAAGCCGTGGATGATGGTGGGCGTGCAGATTATTGCGGCCGAAACCGATCGCGAAGCGCAGCGGCTCTTCACCACGCCGCAACAGCGGTTTCTGCGACTGATCCGCTCGCAGCCGGTGGAGCTGCTGCCGCCGGTTGAGTCGATGGACTCGATCTGGACGGAGTTCGAACGCGCCGCTGTGATGAGCAAGCTGGGCGCGGCGATCGTCGGTTCGAACGAGACGGTGAAAGAGGGCATCGAGCGGTTGATCCGGCGGACAGGGGCTAGCGAGATTATTGTGGCCACCGACACGTTCACGCAGGAGACGCGATTGGAGTCGTACCGCCGCGTGGGCGAGGTTGCGCACAGTATTGAAGTGGCTCAACTCGTCTGACGCTTGCGCAGAACGGGCGGCAGATCGTTTGATCTGCCGCCCGGTTCTTGATGCGCTTCGCGAAGAAAGCCTTGGATGGACATGGCGAGTGTGACCCTCTGCCGATTTCAGCCACACCCACAGAACGCATCACCCGCCGAGCTGGATTTACACACTTTTATCCGGCGTTGGAACCGGTGTCGCCGCGCTCACGTAAAATATTCGTAAAGGTTCGGTACAGTCTGATTTTTTCCGTTCCGCCAAATATGACGGGCACTTCTTCCCAGTACGCCACAAAATCGCCGAACCACCGCGCGGGCCTGATCGTGATAGCCGCGTACAAATTCCTTTGCGCGCTGCTCTTCATGCTGCTGGGGGTGGGAGCTCTTCGTCTTGTGCATAAGGACGTTGACGACTTCGCCTGGCATACGCTGGTCGAAGTTCTGCACCGGAACCCCGAATCGCGCGTGGTCAGTTTCCTTCTGGAACGGGCTGAACTGCTGGATGATCCGATGCTCAAGCGGATCGGCTTCGGGGCGTTCTGCTATGCCGCGTTGTGCATCGCCGAGGGCGTCGGCCTCTATCTCGAAAAGGTTTGGGGCGAAGTGCTGACTCTGTTGATCACCGCGTCGTTTCTGCCTTTTGAGATTCACGAGCTGTTCCGGCGGGTGACGGCGGTCCGCGTGAGCGCGCTGGCAATCAACCTGGTGGTGCTGGGGTATCTGCTCTACCTGGTTTCAGAAAAGGCCATGCGCCGCACCAGAGAGGCACGCGCTGCCGGCAAAAGCGGCCACGCGCGGCTGGAGCCGTAGCTGTCAGCGGCGCTGGCGCTACGACTCGTTTCGATGGAAGAGGATTGAGTTGGCCTGCGCAACGGGGGTGAGCAGCACGCGCGCGATGTTGACGTGGGCGGGGCGGCTGGCGGCCCACACGATGACTTCCGCTACATCTTCAGGGGTGAGGGGCGTTACGCCTTTGTAGACTTTGGCGGCGCGTTCTTTGTCTCCGTGAAAGCGAACCATGCTGAATTCAGATTCGACCATGCCGGGGTCGACGCTGGTGACGCGGACGGGCGTGCCGAGGACGTCCTGACGGAGGCCGTCGTTGATGGAGCGCTCAGCGGCCTTGGTGGCACAGTAGACGGCGCCGCCGGGATAGGTGAGTTCGCCGGCGGTCGAGCCGAGATTGATGACGTGGCCGCGGCCGCGGACGACCATGCCGGGGACGACCGAGCGGGTGACGTAGAGCAGGCCCTTGACGTTGGTGTCGATCATCTCTTCCCAGTCTTCGATGCGGCCCATGTAGAGCTTGTCGAGGCCGCGGGAGAGGCCGGCGTTGTTGACCAGGATGTCGATGGAGGCCCATTCTTCGGGGAGGCCGTCGATGGTGTTCTGCACGGAGCGGTGGTCGCGCACGTCGAGGTCGATGGAGTGGACGGACTCGGCGCCGAGGGCGAGTGCCTCTGAGGCAACTTCAGCAAGCCTGCCGGCGCGGCGGGCGGCGAGCAAGAGCCGTGCGCCTTCGGCGGCGAAGGCGCGCGCAGTGGCCGCGCCAATGCCGGCGCTGGCCCCGGTGATGAAGACGATCTTTCCGCGGAAGCTCATGAGGCCATTGTAAAGAAGCGGGCGGGGCGGGGACGTGATGGCGGTTACGGAAAGTAGCCGTCAGCCCTCAGCCTTCAGCCGTCAGTGCCCTGCGCGAATCGAATGCTCTTGGCTGAAAGCTGAGGGCTGAAGGCTGACGGCTTCTAGGACCCGCTGCGCTGCTGGGCCATTTTGTATTGGCCGACGGCCCAGTCTTCGTTGGCGAGGCCGGACTGCCTGGCTTGCTCGAAGACTTCCGCGAGGGTGTCGGCGAGGCTGAGGCGGGTGCCTGCGGCGGCGGCGGCCTGGCGGAAGAGGCGCATGTCTTTTGCGCCGAGGTCGATGGTGGCGCCGGGGTGCGCGGGCGGATTGAGCATCACGTTGGCGTAGGAGGCGTAGAACGGCGACTGGAAGAGGGCGCTGTTGACGGTTTCGATAAAGACCTGAGGGTCGATGCCCTGGGCCTGCGCGTAGACGAAGGATTCGCCGAGGGAGTGGATCATGGCGGAGATGAGGAAGTTGCCGCCGAGCTTGAGGGCGTGGGCCTGGGGAGGATGCTGGCCGACGACGGAGATGCCGCGCGAGAGGGGTTCGAGGATGGGACGGGCGCGCTGGATGTTTTCATCGGACCCGGCGGCAACGATCCAGAGCTTGCCGGCCTCTGCGACGCTGGGTCGGCCGAAGACAGGTGCGGCGAGGAAGGGGATGCCGCGGGCGGCGTGCTCGCGCGTGAGGCGCTCACAGAGCCCGACACTGATGGTGCTGCAGGCGATGTGGAGGGTGGATGGGGTGAGCGCGTCCATCAATCCGTTGGGGCCGAAGAGCACTTCTTCCTGCGCGTAATCGTCGAAGAGCATGGTGATGACGGCGTCGGCGCCGAGTTCGGCTTCGGCGGGCGTGCCTGCGGCGATGGCGCCTTCGCGCAGGAGAGGTTCGGTCTTTCCTTCACTGCGGTTCCAGACGGAGAGTTCGTGTCCCGCGGCGATCAGGTTATGCGCCATGGGAGCGCCCATGATGCCTGTTCCGAGAAATCCAATGCGCAAGGTCTTCTCCTCGATCAATCGTCTTCTTAACAAGAAGATTCACGGAGGCGGGCCTGCGATGCAAGCACCAGTGGTGCGGCCAATTGCCGCTTTGGTGTTGAGCGACAATTCTATTGTGAGCGCCGGCACTCGTGGTTTCCCACCCTTGCGATAAAGACAAATCGCAAGGATGGGGCACGGAGGGTGTTTTGCGCGAGGATGATCGCGAAAGAGAGATACCTCAGGGGCTGAAGCCCGCATAATATAGGGGTTTCAGATGTCAGGGCTAAAGCCCTGACCTACCAGCCCTGACCTGCCAGCCTGACCTACCAGCCCTGACCTGCCCGTCCTGATCTGCTTACGGCTGTGCGGGTGAGGACACCCGCACGACAGCCGGTGAGGACACCGGCGCTACTCCGGTTCAGTAGGTTGCGGCGGCGTAGGGGGTGGCGGTGCGGGCGTCGCGGAGGGCGATGGCCCACCAGCGCAGACGGCCGAGCATCGTCGCCATGCTGCGCTGCGCGCGTTCGGGCTGCTTGGGCGTGCCGGCAGCGTCGAATTGTTCCCATGCGCTCGCGAAGCTGACCGAGTCGCGGATGGTGACGGCGTGGAGTTCCGCGAAGACGAGACGGAGTTGCTCGACGGCGCGGAGGCCGCCGGAGATGCCGCCATAGGAGACGAAGGCGACGGGCTTGGCGTGCCATTCGGCGCCGACGGAATCGATGAGCATCTTGAGCGCCGCGGGATAGCCGTGGTTGTACTCAGGCGTGACGACGACGAAGGCGTCGCACTTGGCCATGCGCTCCCAGAGCGTGGGCGATGGGGAGGAATCACGGCCGGCGCCGAGGTTGATCTCCGCGGGGTCGATGAGATCGACGCTGAAGTGGCCCTGGGCGCGAATCTCCTCCGCGGCCCAGCGTGCGACGGTGTCGCAGAAACGGCCTTTGCGTGTGCTGCCGTAGATGAGTCCTATGGCTATGGTGTCGCTCATGGTGGGGAAATCTCCTCTGGTTCAATGCTTCTGTGATCAAGCTACAACCTCAAGTAAACTTGAGGTCAAGAGGTCTCGATGAAAAAGGCGGCGAAGAAGGCTGCTTGGAGGCGGAGTGCTGTGAGGGTGATCCGGCGCGGGCGATGCGTGGAAAGTGCAAGACGGATCTTTCAGTGGGCGAGATGGCGGCGCGGGCGGGGGTGGCGGTTTCGACGCTGCATTTTTATGAGGCGGAGGGGTTGATCAGAAGCTGGCGGAACCAGGGGAACCAGCGGCGGTATGCGCGCGAGGTGCTGCGGCGGGTGGCGGTGATTCGCGTGGCGCAGCGGGCGGGGATTTCGCTGGCGGCGATTCGCGATGCGCTGAAGGCGCTGCCGAATGAGCGCACGCCGAACGCGGAGGATTGGAGCGGGTTGTCGGCGCGGTGGAGGGCGGATCTGGATGAGCGCATCAAGCGGCTGACGGGATTGCGTGATCAGTTGGATGGGTGCATCGGGTGCGGGTGTTTGTCGATGGGGGTGTGTCCGCTGCGCAATCCGTGGGATGAGTTGGGGAAGGAAGGGCCGGGGGCGAGGTTGCTGGATCCGGAGCCGGAGATTCGGACGAGTGGTTCGGCGCGGCGGTGAGGGTATGTTCCTCGCGTCCCTACGGGACGCGCCGGGGTTGGGCGGTGGTCCCAGGACTGCGTCCTCGCGTGGCGAGGACGCTGTCCTGGGCAATTTTCCTTCGGCCCCTACGGGGCGAAGAGCGACGGATACACTGGAGAGCGATGCTCCGGACGATTCAGGCGACTCGATATGTGCTTCCTCTGCGCGAGGGCGGATCGCTGCCCGCGATAGTGGAGGGCGATGACCTGGGTTTGTATGTGGTGAAGTTTCGCGGGGCGGGGCAGGGGATCCTGGCGCTGATTGCGGAGTTGATTGCAGGCGAGATTGGGCGGGCGCTGGGATTGCGCGTTCCGGAGATTGTGTTTGCGGAGATTGATGCGGCGCTGGGAAGGAATGAGCCGGATGCGGAGATTCGGCATCTGCTGAGGGCGAGCGCGGGACTGAATCTGGCGCTGGATTATCTGCCGGGGTCGGTGATGTTCGATCCGGCGGCGAGGGATGCGGCTGCGGCGGATGAGGCGTCGCTGCTGGTGTGGTTCGACGCGTTCACGCAGAACGTGGACCGCACGCCGCGGAATGCGAATCTGCTGGTGTGGCATAAGAAGCTCTATCCCATCGACCACGGCGCGGCGCTGTTTTTTCATCATGACTGGGCGACGATGGAGGCGAAGATTGCTTCGCCGTTCAAGCAGATTGAGCAGCATGTGCTGCTGCCCTGGGCGGCGGAGATTGACAAGGCCGGTGCGGTGGCGCGGGAGAAGCTGAGTGACGGAGTGTTCGAGCGCATTGTGAATGCGGTGCCGGATGCGTGGCTCGAGTCGATTCCGGGTGAGCTGAGTGCGGCAGAGCGGCGCGCGGGGTATGTGGAGTTCTTTCGGCGGCGGCTCGAGGCCGCGCAGATTTTCGAACAGGAGGCGATGGATGCTTATGGCCGCATCGTTTGATTACGCTCTCCTGCGCGTGGTGCCGCGGGTGGAGCGGCAGGAGTTTATCAATGCCGGCGTGGTGGTGTATTGCCCGGAGAAACGGTACCTGGCGGCGCGGGTTCGCCTGGATGCGGCGCGGCTGAAGGCGCTGTGGCCGGAGGCGGATGAGGCGCTGGTGGCGAAGCATCTGGAAGCGGTGGAGCGGATCTGCGCGGGGGATGCGGCGGCGGGGCCGATTGCGAAGCTGTCGCAGCGGGAGCGGTTTCACTGGCTGACGTCGCCGCGGTCGACGATCATTCAGCCGTCGCCGGTGCATACGGGTGTGTGCGATGGGACGGAGGAGTTGCTGGATCGGCTGGAGAAGCAGTTTCTGGTGTGAGGGCGGAAGGGCGATGAAAGCAGATTCCCTTCGGGAATGACGGCTAAGAAGAGCAACCCTTGTACTTTGGGGTTCAACGCGGCGGAGCATCCGCATCGTCGTACGCTAACTTTTAGCCCCGTCCTGATTCCCGAGAACCTTCAGCACAATTACGAAAAGCAGACTAACCTCAATGACAGCCATGGGGATGATCGCAAGCACGGTCTTGAACGGAAATAGCGACCTGGCGACGTAGAGGAATGCTCCATGAAATAGAAATGCAGCAAGCATTCCCATCCAATAGTTCGGGCGACGCCTGTCCGACCATAAATCGAAGAACAAGGGACCGATGCACATTGCAGAATAGACTGCCATTTGGGAGAAAACCCCTTTCCCAGGCCAATGCTCCCAGCTGCGGCGTCAAATGCTCCAACGCTGAGGCCGACGATCATTCGTACGTGCTTCTTCTGCATTTCGAGTAAGAGCAAGGGTAACAGCAGAAGCAGATTCCCTTCTGGAATGACAGACAAGAAAGGCAACAGCGGGTTCTTCCCCTTCGTTGCACTGGGGGTCGGAATGACAACGTTTTGGAGAGTGGGCAGCGTGGTCTCCCACCCTTGCGATAGAAACAAATCGCAAGGATGGGGCACGGAAGGTTGGTGGCGGGATTTAACGCGCTATTGCGGTGTGACGAGCTGGTGAGCGATGGCGAAGAGGGCCAGCTCGAGGCGCGTGGAGACGCCGGTCTTGTCGAAGATGTTGGAGAGGTGGCGTTTCACGGTTTCTTCGCTGAGGCCGAATTGCTTGGCGATGTCGCGGTTGCTGCAACCCTCGACGATGGAGCCGACCACTTCGAGCTCGCGCGGAGTGAGGCCGAAGGTCTTGCGCTGCGGCACCTGGGCCTGCTGCATGAGGTCGTGCAGGGCGGAGACGAGATTGACGACGCGCTTGCCGCCGATCCAGTAGTCGCCGGCGGCGACGGTCTTGATGGCGATCTGGAGATGGCCGGCGAGCGCATCTTTCAACACGATGCCGCGTGCGCCAATGTGCAGTGCCTCGATGATCTGCTGGGTGGTGATGGTGGATGTAAGCAGAATGATTTTGACGGTAGGGCTGCCGTTCATGATGGCGCGCATGGCTTCAAGGCCGGGCATGCGCGGCATGAGCAGGTCGAGCAAAAGGATGTCGGGCTGCAGTTCGAGCGTTTGCGTGATGGCTTCGTCGCCATCGCCGGCTTCCCCGACGACGTCGAAACCCTCGTCTTCGGTAAGCATGTTACGCACGCCGATCCGGACTACTGGGTGATCGTCTGACAAGATAATGCGAATCGGTCGGTCCACGGGTCGGATGTTCCTCCAAGGTCTGCTGGGCGCAAGTATTGCTACGCCGGTTACTCGTGATGGATAGCAGGGTCCATTCCCTGGGGGGAGAACTCCGCATCCAGCATACGCCGCAGGTTGCGGGTAGCGGATTCCAAAAGCGGAAGAAGCGAGCGGATGTACTCTAGATCGTCAACCCCGAATTCGATGAACTCGCCGACGCGGGCGGCTTCAAGCGCGCCGGCCATGCTGCAGCCCCCTTTGATGGAGTGTCCAATGCGGCGAACGGTGGCGTGATCGCCTTCTGAGATGGCGGCTTCGAGCTGCGGCGGGCGCTTATCGAGATCGGCAAGAATCGCCGCATAGATTTCATGGACTGCCGATTCCTTCATGATTTCGCGGAGTTGCGCGAGGACCTTGGGATTTATGACGAGGGGCGGAGTTTCGGGGGCCGGGCTCAGTCCGGCAGACGGCGCGGGCCTGAAGCCGAATGCATGTTTCTCAAGGACGCGCTGCAGAGCCTCGGGTCCGATGGGCTTCATCAAGAAGCCGTCGACGCCGCGAAGGACGGTGTCGGGCGCGTGGCTGCCGCTGATGGCATAGATGGTGGCGGTGCTGTGGACGCGGAGCTGCTGAATGAGCGCGGCGCCGCTGAGGCCGGGCATCTGGGTGTCCATGAGGATGACGTCGGGGAGAAAGCTCCTGGTATCGAGCACTGCGATTGATTCATCGCCGCCTGACGCGGTCTGCACGAGATATCCGCTCATGGTGAGAACAGTAGCCATGACCTCGCGGCTGACCATGTCGTCATCGATGATGAGAACCGAGGGTAGCGTACGCATTGAGCCGATGCCGGGCACCGGTACGAGTATGCCACTCCAGCGCGGCGAAGAGAAAGCGACGCTGTCAGTTCCCGATGACGAGGACCTGGAAGCTGTCGGCGACGGGGTCGACGCGGAGCTTGCCGATGCCGTTGGCGGGAGTGCTGCGCAGGTTCACGCCGTGCAGCTCGGTGACGAGGTAGACCTGTCCCGTGGATGGATCGACGGCGAGGGTTCGCGCGCGCTCCATGGTGGGCAGGTTCTGGATCACGGCGTAGTCGTCGACCTGGTGCTGGCGCACGATGGTGACGCTGCCATAGCCTCCGCCGTTGGCGGTGAAGATGAGGTTGTGGTTGGGGTCGTAGGCAATCGCGTCGGTTCCGGGGCCGGTGGTGAGGGTGGACAGTACGTGACCCCGCATGGAGTCGAGCACGAGGAGGTTCTGATTTTCGCAGGCGACAAAGAGGCGCGCGTTGCGGCTGTCGACGGCGAGGCCCTGCGGATCAGGGCACGACTCGGCGAGACGAAGGAAAGAGATGGCTGGATTGTCGGAGTATTCGCCGATGTCCCAATTCAATTTGGCTTCTCTGGGGGACGGGGGAGCGGCTCCGGTCTTGGCGCGCTCGGCGATCTCGCGCTGGGCGTTCTCTTCAAGAACGGCGGCGTCAATGCGGGCGATGCGCGGGGGCGTGTAATCTCCCGCCAGTGACTGCGGATTGACGTTATAAACCGCGGGGCCGACGGTGACAAAGACCTCGCCTTCGTCGTCCGCCTGCGCGATGCGGAAGTTGCCGAGGACCGCGATGTTCAGGAGGATGGTTCGCGACTGCACATCGAGGACGATGATGTGGGAACCGCCGGTCGCCGGCTGGGTGGAAGCCTGCTTCGGCTGGCGATCGGAGCTGGAATTGGTGTGCCGGGGTGTGTGCAGATTTTGAAGCCGCGGGGCCGGTGGCGTGGCCGCTCCGCAAAAGGCGAACAGGAGTTGCTGCGATGCGGCGAGAGCCATGGAGCGCGGCGCGCAGGGCAGCTCGATGGTGGCCTCAGACTGAAGGTTGCGGCGATTGAAGATGACGATGGATTCGGCGCGGCTGTCGCTGACATAGCCGAATTGTCCGTCGGGATCTAGGACGATGGAACGAGCTTCGCCGAAGCCGGTGATTGTGCCGGAGAGCTGTCCGTCGGCGAGATCGACGACCTGCACCTCAGTCTGGTGGGCGATGAAGAGCTGCCGCGCGGCGGGATCGAGGGTGAGGTAGTCCCAGTTGCCCGCGCCGCCGATGACCCATTTGTCGCGAATGGAGTAGGGATGGCCGCCGATCTCATCGATCATGGGGATTGGGGCCTGCTGGGCCGTGGCGATAGCGCTGGTGAGAAGCAAGAGTGAGAGGAGACGCCGCATCCGGGGAACCGCCTCTGGCGAGAGTCGACGAGCCGCTGCTGAAAGAGTAGACGACGGGAGGGGGCGGGGCGCTCGGTTTGTTTCGGGGGGCCGAGGTGGCGGCGTCCGAGCGCGGTTTGTGTGCGTTGTCTTCCCCACGTTGTACAGGCTGTTACGAAACTGCCGCTCACGGCTGAAATCAACTTCTTTCGCCCGCTAAAGCGGGCTGAATTCAATACCCTGCATGCTCGGGCTCGCAGTGCAGTTTTGTAACAGGCTCTGAAACGCGGGGCTAACAAATCCCCACGCTGAAGCGCTTGGCGGCTGCGGAAGGGGGCAGCGTTTTGGATGGAACCGGCGAAAGCGTTCCTCCGCGGCTAAAGCCGACATCCATCCTATGGGCTTTATGCGGGGGTTGAAACCCCCGCCTCCCTCCGGAGTGAGTACCTTTCCGATTATTCCTGGGTGGCGGAGACTTCGTGGAGCCAGCCGGGGGCTTTGAGGAGTTCGCGGGGACGGGAGCCGTCGGCGGGGCCGACGAGGCCGTCGCGCTCCATCAAGTCGATGAGATGGGCGGCGCGGCCGTAGCCGACGCGGAGGCGGCGCTGGAGAAGGGATGTGGAGGCCTTGCCGAACTCGAAGACAAGGCGAACCGCGTCGTCGAACATGGGATCGTCGTCTTCTTCGTCGCCGCTGGAGCCTTCGACCGCGGCGCGCTCGTCTTTGGGTGATTCGAGGAAGCCTTCAACGTACTCGGCCTGACCCTGATCTTTCCAGAACTTGACGATGGCGGCGGTCTCTTTTTCGGAGACATAGGGCGCGTGGAGGCGCATGAGGCGGCTGGTGCCGGGGGGAGGAAGAGCATGTCGCCGCGGCCGAGGAGAGCTTCGGCGCCGTTGGTGTCGAGGATGGTGCGGGAGTCGACCTTGGTGGCGAGGCGGAAGCTGATGCGGGTGGGGACGTTGGCCTTGATGAGGCCGGTGATGACGTCGACCGAGGGGCGCTGGGTGGCGAGGATGAGATGGATGCCGACGGCGCGGGCCATCTGCGCGAGGCGGGTGATGGATTCTTCGACGTTGGCGCGGTCGAGCATCATGAGGTCGGCGAGCTCGTCGATGATGATGACGATGTAAGGCAATGGCTCTTCGTTCTCGCCGTCGTCAAAGAGCGAGGGCATGATGCCTTCAAAGAGCTTGTTGTACTGGTCGATATTGCGGACGCTGCGGCTGGCGAGGAGTTTGAGACGGCGCTCCATCTCCCGCACGGCGTTTCGCAGGGCGTTGGCGGCGAGTTTGGGCTCGGTGATGATGGGGGTGAAGAGGTGCGGAATGCCCTCGTACATGCCGAGCTCGACGCGCTTGGGATCGACGAGGATGAGGCGAACCTGCTGCGGGGTGGTGCGGAAGAGCAGGCTCATGATCATGGCATTGATGGCGACCGATTTGCCCGATCCTGTGGAGCCGGCGATGAGGACGTGGGGCATGGAGGCGAGGTCGGCGGTGACGATGCGGCCGTTGATGTCCTTGCCCATGGCGAGGGTGAGGCGCGATTTGGCTTTCGCGAAGGTCTCGGACTCGAGGACGTCGCGGAGTTGGATGGTTTCGCGCTCGTGGTTGGGCACCTGGATGCCGACCGTGGATTTGCCGGCCATGCGCTCGATGAGGATGGATTCGGCGCGCATGGCGAGGCAGAGGTCGTCGGCCAGGCCGGTGACGCGGGAGTACTTTACGCCGGCCTCGGGCTTGAACTCGTACGTCGTCACCATGGGGCCGGGGTTGATCTGGACGACCTGGCCGCGGACATCGAACTCGCCGCACTTTTCGACCAGCACCTTGGCTTCTTCGCGGAGCGCGTCTTCACGGACGGCGCTGGGGCCGCCGCCGGGGGTGAGCAGGGTGCTGGGCGGAAGCTTGAAGCCGCTGACGTTTTTGGGGGCGACGGTGGCGTGCCGGATTTCGGCGTCGGCACGCTCGTGGATGGTGATGTCGGAGGGGGGCGGGGTGCGGACGGGTTCGGGGCGCGGTTCGAGGCGGGGTTCCAGGCGAGCAGGCGGAGCCGGGGTCTCGGCGCGGGCTTGAGCGGATGCGCTGCGGGCTTCAATGGGGATGGGGCGCATGGGCGTGGATTCGTAAGCCGCGGCCGAGCCGAGCGGATGCGGGGGTGGGGCTGGCATCGGTTCCGCGGCGCGTTCCGAGCCGGTGGCGCGGCGAATGGGTTCCGTAATGGGGATGGGCGGCTCGGGAGTGCGCTGCGCGGCGGCGGCAGCTTGCGGGTGCGAAGATTCGGCCACGCGCTGGAATGCGGGGATGTCGTCGACGGGGTTGAGATCGGCGGATTTGGCGCGGCGGCTGAAGAGCGCGGCGAGACGGCTGGGCTGCCGGACTTCGGCGTCCGCATCCGCCGCATCGGCGGCGCCGGTGAAGAGGCGCTGCGCAGGGCCAGGATTGTTCTGTTCTCCTTCAGCCCAGTCGGCTTCAGCGCGGCGTTCGGCGCGGTCTTCACGCCAGTTGCGCCAGCGGTCGTGGAGAGACTGGAGGCCAATCCAGCGGTCTTCCATTGTCTGGAAGATGGAGCGGAAGCTGATGGAAAGGGCAAAGTAGACGCCGGCGGCGGCGAGCACTCCGGCAACCAGCCAGGCGCCCTGCACGTTGAGCCAGGCGACAAGCAGGCCCGCCGTCAGGCGGCCGATGACGCCTTCAACGGGAACCGCATGCACCCAGTTCCAATGCCACGGCAGAAGGGCAAACACCGCGGGGACGAAGAGGAACGAGAGAAACGCGCCGATGCCGCGGAGCCAGGCGGCGCCCGAGTAGCGGGAGCGCATCCAGCCCCAGGCGATGGTGGCGAGCCAGACGGGTAGAAAGAAGGCGGTGAAGCCGAAGATCTGGAGGAGGAGGTCGCCGATGTAAGCGCCGATGGGGCCAATCCAGTTGTGGATGGCCGCGGGAACGGCGGGATCGGTGGAGGTGTTCAGGGACGGGTCAGTGGCGTGGTAGGTCGCCAGAGAGAGAAGAAACAGGAGGGAAACGAGCGCCAGGACCACTCCCAGGAACATGTTGAGCGGGCGGTTGCGCGTGGGCGCGAGGGCAATCTGGATGGTCTTGATCATAGGGACCCCGTCACAGCCCTGGAGCACGCCGCAACCCCTGGCACACCGCGGGTGTGCCTCTCATGCGCGATCGAGCTTCAGGGCGGAGGTGAGAATCCCAGAGCAGTTTTTATTATCGGGGGGGCGGGGGCGGATACCGGGGAGAAACAGGGCGGGGGGAATCTGGATGTGGACCCCCGGGAGGACGAGGGACCAAGGGAAAAAGGGAAAAGGGAAGCGCGGCGACAGTGGTCTCCCACCCTCGCGACGGAAAGAAGTCGCAAGGATGGGGCACGGGAGGGTTTTGGTGGAGGCGGCTTTCTAAAATGCGGGTCTATCCGGCGACGATTTTTGAGCCCCAGATGAGCAGGATGATGCCGAGGATGATGCGGTAGACGGCGAAGGGGACGAAGCCGTGGCGGCGGACCCAGGCGAGGAACCATCCAACCACACCCCAGGCGACGATGAAGGAGACCACGAAGCCGATGGCGAGGACGATCCAGTTCTGGGTGTTCATGACCACGTGAGCTGCGGGAGCGGCGGCATCGGCGGCCGCTTTGCCTTTATGCAGGACCTCGGAATAGAGGTCGTAGGCGGTGGCGGCGAGCATGGTGGGAATGGACAGGAGGAAGCTGAATTCGAGGGCGGTGGGGCGGTCCATGCCGACAAGCTGGCCGGCGGCGATGGTGGACATGGAGCGCGAGGTGCCGGGGAAGATGGCGGAGAGCGACTGGCAGAGGCCGATCCAAATGGCCTGACCGAGGCCGATTTCCTCAGTATGCGAGGTGTGCGGCTCGTAGCGGCTGGCCCACGCGTCGACGACCCACATGATGATGCCGCCGATGAGCATGGCGAGGGCAATGATGGTGAGGCTGCTCAAGTTGCGGTCGCTCCAATGCTTGAGGAGCTTGGCGGGGACGGCGGTGCAGACGAAGGCGATGATGACCAGCGACAGGGGATGGGTGATGAAGTTGCGGTCGCGGCGCTCGCCGCGCGGGAAGGTGCGGAGGAAATCGAGGATGCGGCCGAGGTAGAGAAAAAGCAGCGCCAGGATGGCTCCGGCCTGGATGACGATGGTGTACATCTTCCAATACGGGTCGTCGAGGTTGATCTTCAGTATTGCTTCGGCAATGCGCAGATGCGCGGTGGAGCTGACGGGGAGAAATTCGGTCAGGCCTTCCACGATGCCCAAAATGATGGAAACGATGTAGACGTTCAAAGAGCCTCCGGATGTGCCGGGATCGCTTGCAAGCCGCTGATTGGAAAACGGTCTTCATCAATGATATAGCCAGCCGTATAGGGAACAGTGAATAGCCGTTGACGGGGAATGTTCGGAATGGGGGATGGCAGCGCGATGTAGGATGTTGGGCACAGGAGATGAGGGCGTGATGGTGATTCTGAAATCGGCGTTGGTGGTGATGTGTGCGGGCGTGCTCGCGGGCGGGGCGGCATTGGTTGCGGGGCAGAACACTCCGAGCGATGTTCCGCCGGTGATTGACGTGCACGTGCATGCGATGGACGAGTCGTTTCCGGGCGGCGGGCCGATGTGTCCCAACGAGGCGAAGTTTCTGGCGTCGGACCCGAAGACGAAGGAGGCGGGGTTCGGTTGGGACGTGGAGAACTGCACGCCGAAGCTTTATCCCTCGGCGAAGGGCGAGTATTTGAAGGACATGAAGGCCGAGATGGAGCGGCTGAACGTAACCGCCGTGGTGTTCGGCGACGCGGCCGGCGTGAAGAAGTGGCAGGATGCGATGCCGGGGCGGGTGATTCCGGGGACGTCGTTCACAGCGGGCATGGGCACCGGGCGCGTGCCGCTGGACCAGTTGCGCAAGGATTTCACCGCCGGCGGCTTCAAGGTAATGGGCGAGATTGGACTGCAGTACGAGGGAGTTTCGCCGAGCGATATGTCAGTGGACCAGTACTTCGCGCTGGCGGAAGAGCTGGATATTCCGGTGGCGATCCACATGGGCACGGGCGGGTCGGGGCGCGCGAATATCTCTTCGCCGAAGTTCCGTGGGTCGATGGGGAATCCGCTGCTGCTGGAGGAACTGCTGGCGCGGCATCCCAAGCTGAGGGTGCAGGTGATGCATGCGGGTTATCCGATGATCGATAACATGCTCACACTGCTGCAGGCTAACTCGCATGTGTATGTGGATGTGGCTGGACTTATCTGGAGTTATCCGTTGGTTGAGGTGAACCGCTATATTCAGCGGCTGGTGGAGGCGGGGTTTGAGGATCGCGTGATGTTCGGCACGGACCAGATGGAGTGGCCGAAGCTGATGGGGTACTCGATCAGCATCATTCAGAACGCGGATTATCTGACGCCGGAACAGAAGAGAGACATTCTGTATAACAATGCAGCGCGGTTTTTGCGGCTGGATCAGCAGGCGAAGTAAGCATGTGGAGTCGAAGGGAATTCGTGCAGTCGGTTGCTGGCGCGGCGGGCGCAGTGGCGTTGGCGAAGGCTGGGGGCGCGGCTTCCGCGGCGGCCGCTCCGGCGGGGCTGCGTGGACGGTTTCTGACGCATGTGTCGGTGGTGCGGGTCAATCAGATTGAAGTGACGCCGACGCGTTCGATCGGCCAGGACGAAGCGCCCGACAACAGTGTGGAGCATGTTCGCGCGCGGCGCGATGCGTTTGCAAGCGGCTGCCCCGGCGGGCGCATGACGTGGGCGATAAGTTGGTTGGCGCTCTACGACCAGCGGCAGCAGTACAAGGATGTGCGGCGGCTGCTGGCGGGATATCACGACCGCTACGGCGACGAGGTCACGTTCATTCCGGGCGGATACTTTGCGCCGATGTATGCCACGCGCGACGACAACCGGAAGACGATTCACGAAGCGCTGCGGGAAGTTTCAAAGATGGTGGGCGGCGGGTATCGTCCGCAGAGCGTGGTGGCGGGATTTCTGGACGCGGAGAACCAACAGCATCTGGCCAGCGATGAGGGTATCCACGTGTGCCAGGGGCAGATATGGAGCCAGCACGGCATCGACAACGGCGATGGGGATGGCGGCATCTGCTATCCGTACTATCCGAGCCGCGAACACTATCTGAAGCCGGCGCAGGGGCGCGCGGATTTTATCGACTGCGTGTGCCTGGATGGGTGGACGTGCGATTTTCTAACGGCGCGGCGCGAGGGTTTCGAGGGCAAGTTCAACAGCCGGCAGGGCGTGGGGCCGATCGAGACGGTGCAGGACCTGGGCGAGCAGGTGGGCCGCAGGGAGATGATGGACACCACGGCGATGCACTTCGACGCGGGCTATGCGTTGAACGGGTTCGGATTTGTCACGGGGATTTGGGAGACGTCACTGGGGAATCATCAGCATCTTGCGTGGTGGTTGCAGTCGGTGAGGGAGCGCTGGCCCGACACGCGGGTGATGACCGAAGGCGAGTTCGGACTGGAGTGGCGGAAGCATGTGCCGGATAACTCCGCGCTGAATTATCGGTTCGATGCGAAGGGCACGGGAGCGCCGGGATCGGAGAAGGATCTGGAGATTCAGTGGTTCATGAACCGGGAGTTTCGGCTGGCGCTGCTGGGGCCGTTGGCAGACAAGTCGAAATGGATGGCGATCGACTTCACACGCTACGATCTGCCGGCGCGCGAGCCGCAGGGGTTGCAGCGCGAGTGGAGTTTGATGAACGTACTGAACCAGAAGGGGACGCGGCCGCAGGATAAGCCGATGCGGTTGGGACAGTTGCCGGTTGAGGATCAGCGGCGGATCTTCAAGCGATATCCCGAGTTGAAGAGGCTGGGTTAGTCACCAGGAGAGTCAGCCTTTGTCGAGTTTCCTGAGTCCTTCGACGAGTCGGGAGGGATGAACCGGCTTGGCCAACAATGGGAATTCGAAGCCTCTCGACCTACTCTCTTCCAGGATCTCGGTGATTCCGGCCTGGCCGGAGAACAGCAGGATTTTTGTCCGGGGATACATCTTTGTGATTGCGATGGCCAGTTCGATTCCATTCATGGCCGGCATCATGATGTCGGTGAGGAGGTAATTCGGACGGAAGGAGGGCATGTTCTCCAGCGCTTCAAATCCGTCATAGGCAGTTTTAGCGACGAATCCAGCCCGACGCAGAATTGAAGCCGTGGTATCCGCAAGAAGCCTCTCATCATCAACTACGAGGATTCTGGGCTGCGCTGCTGAATCTTCCGCGGCTTCAGATTCGTCGACCTGCAAACCGGGAAGGTGGGGAGAAAATTGATCGCCGATACAATCATGCGAGCCAAAAAAATGAATCATTGGATCTCCAGTTTGGAATGGGATCCATTCACCCTTGTTGTCTTATCGTCGGAATCGCTAAAGGGGAGATAGATCGTAAGCAGGGTTCCGCTATGACCCGGCTCGGTATTGCTCGACAGCGAAATGTGGCCGCCGTGCCGTTCGACAAGCTGTTTGGCGACCCAAAGTCCGATTCCGGTTCCAAGGTTTCCCTTGGTGGTGAAGAATGGTTCGAAAACTCTTCCGAGGTTCTCGCGGCGAATGCCGTGGCCAGTGTCACTCACGACGATTTGAAGACCCTCTCTGTCAGCCTTCATGGCTTGAGTTATCGAGATGGATAACTTGCCTGAGTGCGGCATGGCATCAACCGCATTCGCTATCAGGTTGGAGAGAATCTGAACGATTTCTCCGGGACGGACTCTGATCTTCCTGAAGTCGTCGTATCGGCTGTCGACGGTGACATTATGAGCAAGCAGTTTGGTCCGGTATACAGAGAGTACGTTTTCCATGAGGTCGTGGAGGTGGACCTCCGTGGGTGATCCTGTATCCCGGTAGTAGCCGAGCGTCTGTCTGGCGATATGGGAGACACGTTCCAGTTCGCTTTCCGCCGTGGCCAGGTAACCCTGGATTTCCTGATTCGAAAGTCCATCCTGGCGAGCGAGAAAGATGAGGTTCAGCACGGAGCCGAGGGGGTTGTTGATCTCGTGTGCAATGGCGGCGGCCATGCGCCCGGTAGTAGCAATCTTCTCCGCTTCGATGGCCAGGCGCTCCACCTTCTTACGGTCGGAGACGTCCCGCGCGATCTTCGATGCTCCTATGACGTCACCCTTGCTATTGCGAATGGGAGAAATGGTGATGGAGACTTCGCGGAGCTCTCCGCTTTTGGCGACGCGCGTGGTTTCGTAGTGTTCGATCTTCTCGCCGGCTCTCAGTTTGGCCATTATCTTGTCTTCTTCGTGGCGAAGATCTTCAGGGAACAGACGCAGGATGGACTGGCCGACCATCTCTTCCGGCTCATATCCAAAGAGGCGGCGGGCTCCGTTGTTCCAGCTTGTGATAGTGCCATTCAAGTCCTTGCTGATGATGGCGTCGTCGGCTGAGTCTACTAAGGCAGCCAGCCGGAAGCGGCTTTCGTCCACGCGCATACGCTCAGAGATATCGCGCGCGATCTTGGAGGCTCCGATGATGGTGCCGCTGTCATCCTTGATGGGTGATACGGTGACGGAGATGAAAACTCTCTCTCCGTTCTTTCGCAGCCGGACGGTTTCGAAGTGGTCGACGCGTTCGCCGGCGCGAATCCTGGTCAGGATGAAGTCTTCCTCGTGGCGCAATTCCTCGGGAATGAGGGTCAGAATGGATCGGCCGACGATCTCATCGGCTGCGTAGCCAAAGATTCGGCGGGCTCCCTCGTTCCAGCTTCGGATGATGCCGTTCAGGTCTTTGCTGATGATGGCGTCGTCGGATGACGCGATGATGGCTGCAAGGAAACTTTGGGCTGATTCCCTTTGAATATTCGGATCGCCGATGGTGGCCCGGGTTGATGCAATTTCCGTTTTGGTCAAAGAGGTCGGCTCCAATGTCAAGGAAAAGCGAACGAACTACGCCCTTGTTGATGGGATGCAGTTTTAGCCCGCTTGGTTTTCATAGGCCTCAAGGCGGATTCGCCGGTTGCGGCGCCACGCAGGCATCCCACCGCCTCCGCATGACGGCTGAAGACGCTTCAAAGGATGCCTTGTGCCGAGCTTCTGCCCGGTTATTGCGTGAGGATTTCGGCGAGTAGGCGCGGGTCGACGTTGCCGCCGCTGACGATGGCGACTGCTTTCTTGTAGGGCGGGAGCTGGTGCGAATGGAAGAGCAGGGCGGCGGTGGTGACGGCGCCGCTGGGCTCGGGGACGATGCGTGCGGTGGCGACGATGGCGCGCATGGCGGCGCGGACTTCAGCTTCAGTGACGGTGATGATGCCGTCGACGTAGCGCTGGATGTGAGCGAAGTTGCGCTCGCCGACGGATTGGGTGCGGAGGCCATCACAGATGGTGCGGCTGGTGAGCTCGGCGCCCCAGGTGACGATGTGGCCGGTGCGAAAGCTTTCGGCGGTGTCGGCGGCGAGTTCGGGCTCGACGCCGTAGACCTTGGTGTCGGGCTTGAGGAGCTTGACGGCGGTGGCGGTGCCGGAGAGGAGTCCGCCGCCTGAGACGGGCGAGAGGACGAGGTCGACGTCGGGGAGGTCGCTGACGATTTCGAGGCCGCAGGTGGCCTGGCCGGCGATGATCTTTTCGTCGTCGTAGGGCGGGACCATTACGTAGCCGTGTTCGGCGATGAGCTGTTCGGCTTTGGCGAGGCGCTCGCTGGAGGCGACGCCGACGTCGACGACTTCAGCGCCGAGAGCGAGGGTGGCGGCTTTCTTGATGGCGGGAGCGTTCGAGGGCATCACGATGACGGCTTTCGCGCCGACTTCACGCGCGGCGTAGGCAACGCCCTGTGCGTGGTTGCCGCTGGAATAGGTGATGACGCCGCGCTTGATTTCGTCGGGAGTGAGCTGCAGGATTTTGTTGGCCGCGCCACGCAGCTTGAAGCTGCCGATGGGCTGAAAACTCTCGGCTTTGAGATAGATTTGGCCGTTGATGCCGGGGAAGTCGGCGCGCACGAGAGGCGTGTGCACGATGACGTTGGCGATGCGTGCGGCGGCGGCGCGGATGACTTCAAGATCGACGAGGGTCTGCGTTGTAGTTGTCATGACCGGGCTCTCATGGAAGATATTTTGCGGGAAGGGGCGTGTCCTGTGTTTCGGCCTGCCAGAGGATCGCCTGGACGCGCCAGCGCGTGCCGTCAAAGACAGCCTGAATGCTGTTGATGCCACGTGCGATGGGTTTGCCGTCGGGCTCGGAGCGCGATTCGTACGTGGACCAGAGATGGGCGAGATGGCCGTAGGTTTCGACCTTGGTGAGCGTGCCTTTTTCGAAAAAATTGCCGGCGCCGCGCTTGCGGACGGCGGTGATCCAGTCCTCAACGGTGAGGTTGCGCGGGGCAAAGGATCCGTCTGGAGTTTTGGTGATGGGGGAGAGCCGCGCGTCGGGAAGGAAGAGATCGCGGAAGCATGTGCGGTCCTGATCGTAGGGACCGCTGACAGCGGCGTAGAGGGCTTTGGTGAGCTCTTCGAGACTGGTGACGGGCGGGCAGGCCGCTGACGGCTGGGCCGGCGTTTCAGCCGGTTTGGATTGCGCGAAGGCGGACGATGTGAGAAGGACCGCGGTGAGGGCGAAGGCTGCGGCGACTTTGAGCATGCGTGGATTGTAGCGGAGCGGGCGAGCGGCCGGTCACGATGAGCGAACAAGGAAGGATGTGGTCCAGCGTACGGGTGGGTGCGCGGTTTGCTCGGCGACTGCGCGCAGGTGAACCTTGATGTTCTGGCCGGGGAATTCCGCGGGAATGACGGCGACGGTTGTGGCTGCGACAGGCACGGTGAAGCGCGCGGGTGCGGGCATGGCGTCGCGCGCGGAACCGGAGATCAGAACGTTCTGCGCGTAGAGTTCGTTGAAGTATTCGGGCTGCGTGGCTGTGGATGCGCCGAGGAGCCATGGGCCGTAGTGCAGGGCGCTGCGGCCGCGCGTGGAGAGAACATCGTCAGCGCTGGTGATGCGGAGCGACATGGCGTAGGTGGCTTCGATTTCGTCATCCGGACTGAGGTTGTCAATGCGCAGGCCGGGATGGGGACGGCCGTTTCGCATGATGGCAACGGAATCTGCCCAGGCGGGTTTGCGGATATTGAGCGCGTGCGATGCGGAGGCGCGGTGCACCTTGATGCGGATGCGGCGCTCGGCGGCGAGAAGCGATTGCGATTGGAGGAACACGGACCCGGTGTTGAGGCTTGCATCGACCGGCAGATCGAAGAAGATTTCGGCATCGCGGGTGCGGAAAGCGTGGCGCTCGACGTCCGCGAAGGCGCGCAGGCCGTGCAGCGTGCAGCACCACCAGGCGCGCACCTGCACGGCTTCGGGCGCGCCGAACTCGTCGAGGACGGCGTGGCCGAAGTCGCCGGTGGAGAACTGATTCATGGCGAAGTCGTTGAAGAGGATGTTTTCGGCGGCGTCGAGATACTTGTCGTCACCGGTGGCGCGGTGCAGGGCGAGATTGAGGCGCAGCCAGTCGCACTCGGCGCAGCCTTCGGTGCGCTTCTTTTTGGGCGACCAGGCTTCAGGAACGCCACCGGTGATGAGGAGGTCGCCGGAGTGGGAGACGTCGTCCCACGCGGCGATAGTGCGGTCGAGGTATTGCTTGTCGTTTGTGGCGAAGTAGAGATCGAGCATGCCGCGCACGCTGCACAGGTAGCCGTGAACATGGTCGCCGGGGCGGCGGGCAATGCGCATCGAGATAGCAGCGCAGAGATCGCGGTAACGTGTGTCGCCGGTGGCGGCATAGAGAGCGGCGAGGCCTTCGGTCTGCTGTGTCCAGCAGATGTAAGACGACGCGAAATGCGCGGCGTTGAAGGCGTCGGCCATCTGCTGCGAGTTGAACGCGGGCGCGATGCGGAGGAAGAAGTCGCCGAGGTCGCGGGCGGTTTGGAGAACTGCGCGGTCGGGATTCAGGGCGTGAAACTCGAGCAGGCCGACGAGAAGACGGCCGTTGCCCCAGAGAAGCGCCATGTCGTCGTCGCCGGGATTGGCGGCGTTGAAGGACTTGCCGAAGTAGCCTTCGGGATGCTGGAGGATGACGGCATTGGTGACGAACGAATCGAGGGCTGAGAATCGCTCGTTGAAGGCGGATGCCGATGCGGAGAGTGCGCCGATCCAGCGGCCCGAGAGATCGCCGCTGAAGTTGGTGAAGCGGCGGCCGGGTGTGCCGCGCAGGTCGGCGAGGAGGAACTCGCGTGTGTAGGTGGGTTGCTCGCCGTGGAGCACGCGATCGAGGGTGAGTTGATAGCGGTCGTAGAGAGGGCGGCCGATGAGGGGACTGGCTTCGGTTCGGCGGGGCGCGTCGAGGGCGAGGCTGCGCGTTGCGAACGGGAGTGCTGCGGCACTGGCGAGAAGCTGGCGGCGGTTCATCGCGGCGATGATAGCACCGGCAACACTTCTTATGAGATTCCAGGGGACTATTTGTCTCGGGATAGTGTGACCGGACGACACGAAACGACACGATGAGAACGAAAATGACCCCGCGGGAAATGAACAATCGCGAACGCGAACTGCTTCCGATATGCGGAGGCTGCTCCGAGACTCTCAGTGCGCAGCCCCCGGCTTGTTTGAAGCGGAGATTACTTTATCGACGCGATCAGGCCATGTTGTACAGGATCACGCCATCAATCTGATACACGTCGACTGCCCACGTTCCGCCGCGCGGTGTGATTGGATGGGTCAGCTTGTAGCCCCAGAAAGCGATGAGGCAGTTGGTCGCGAGCGCAGTCTCAAGAAGAGACTGCAAACGGATTTCGGTGGTGAGAACCGCGACCACCGTGCCCGGAGTGTCGCGCAGATCAACCAGCGCGTGACACCCCGTGTAACCAGGCAGGGCATAGCCCTCAACCAGTTGCACGTGTCCGAAGAGTTCCTGGTCTGGAGGGGGATGCCGGTGAGGGTACAGGCAAGGTGATACCGCGAGACACTTCCTTCAATTGTTTAGGCATATGAATCTCCTGCTCGCCGCGTAGGGAGCTGCGAGTTTCGTGTGGGAACACGCGCTGTCATCGCAAGCCGTCCCGCAGACTGCGAGCACCGCGACGGATGATGTCAAGAGCCCCTTCATCCGCGGCGCTTTTCAGTACTTCCTGCGCGCGGAGGGAGAAAATCATCAATGGGAATGAACCGGGTTGAGCCCCGCGGCCGAACGCACGCAGTACAGGACTCGGCGATCTGAGGAATAAGTTACAAGTTGCGAGATAACGGATGTTATCCGCCGTTCAGTACTCTATCACGAGTTCGATTGTGTCGGGTGAGTTGCCTAAAAGCAGGTTCCCTGCGGGAATGACGACAAAAATGCGTCTGGGTGAAGCGCTAGATTTCGATGATGACGGGCATGATGAGCGGGCGGCGGCCGGTGGACTTCTGGATGAGGCGCTTGAGGTCGACGCGGACTTTTTCTTTCACCATGCCGTAGTCGGTCTTCGCTTCGCCGCTGAGGCCGTCGAGGGTTTTCATCACGCACTCGCGGGCCTCGTCGGTGATGTCGCCGGCAGCAAAGCCGCGCATGACGACTTCGGGCGCGCGTTCGACGATGCCGGTGCGTTTGTTGATGGCGAGCACGGCGAGAACGATGCCGTCTTCCGACAGAATGCGGCGGTCGCGGATGACGAGGTCTTCAACGACGTCGATGCTTGAGCCGGAGTCGATGAGGACGCGTCCGGCGGTGACTTTGTCCACTTTGCGCGCGTCGTCCTTGTCCAGTTCGAGCACATCGCCGTCTTCAATGACGATGGCGTGTTCGACGGCGCCGGTCTCCAGGGCCACCTGCGCATGGCGGCGGAGATAGCGATAGTCGCCGTGTACGGGGATGAAGAACTTGGGCCGGACCAGGTTGATGAGCAGGCGCATCTCTTCCTGGCTGCCGTGTCCGCTGACGTGGATGAGGCCATGCGAGCCGTCGTCGTAGATGACGTTGGCGTCGCGGCGATAGAGGTGGTCGATGACGCGGAAGATGCCCTTCTCGTTGCCGGGAATGATGCGCGAGCTGAGGAGGACGGTGTCGCCTTTGTCGATGCGGGCGTGCTTGTGGTTGTCGACGGCGGCGCGGCTGAGGGCGCTCATGGGCTCGCCCTGAGTGCCGCTGATGAGCACCAGGAGCTGGTCGACGGGATAATCCTTCATCTGGCCGGGGTTGATGACCAGGCCGGTGGGCACGTCGAGGTAGCCGAGGTCCTGCGCGATCTCAGTGCTTTCAACCATGGAGCGGCCGATGATGCAGACCTTGCGCTTGTGCTCGCGCGCGAGTTCCATGGCGATGCGGATGCGGTAGATGGAAGACGAGAAGCAGGAGAAGAAGAGTTTTTTCTTGGCTCTGGAGAAGATCTCATCCAACCGGGGTCTTACGGCGCGTTCGGAGGGCGTGTAGCCGGGGCGTTCGACGTTGGTCGAGTCCTGGAGCAGGGCGAGGACGCCGCGCTTGCCGTATTCGGCGAAGGTATGGAGGTCGAAGGCGTGATCGTCGAGCGGGGAGAGATCGATCTTGAAGTCGCCGGTGTGGATGACGACGCCGACGGGGGTTTCGATGGCGAGGGCGACACAGTCAACCAGCGAGTGGGTGACGCGAATGGGCTCGATGATGAAGGGGCCGATGGTGAACTTTTGTTTCGGCGCGATCTCGATGAGCGGGGTCTCGTCGAGCAGATGGTGTTCTTCGAGTTTGCCTTCGACGTAGGCGAGGGTGAACTCGGTGGCGTAGACGGGGACCTTGATTTCGCTGAGGATCCAGGGGAGGCCGCCGATGTGGTCTTCGTGGCCGTGGGTGAGGACGATGGCGCGGACCTTCTCCTTGTTCTCAACGAGATAGGTGATGTCCGGCACGACAATGTCGACGCCGAGCAGCTCGGACTCGGGGAACATGAGGCCGGCGTCGATGACGATAATGTCGTCTTCCCACTGCAGGGCAAGGCAGTTCATGCCGAACTCGCCGAGTCCGCCCAAAGGTATGATTTTCAGCTTCTTAGTCTGCATCGCGTCTAGCTTTGATGCTAACACTTGAAAAACAGAGAACAGAGAACAGAGAACAGGGAACAGGGAACAGGGAACAGAGATACAGAGAACAGGGAACGAGGGAACAAGGGAAAGAGTGGTTCGGCGTTGGGTGACTTACAATTGGGCGGAAATTGTGCGAGGGACGGGGATGCGGAGAATTGTTGGGGTGTGGGCAGTGCTGGCGATGGCGTTCTGTGGGCGCGGGATTCGCGCAGGCGAAGGAGCCGTGCGCGACGGCGGGCGAGAACAACGCGTGGCTGGGGATTGAGACGATCCGGCTGTGGCCGGGCGACGCGCCGCAGGCCAAAGGCAGCGCGTGTGAGGACATTCCGGCCCTGACCATTGTGCGGCCGCAGCAGGGGCATGGCAACGGGTCGGCGGTGGTGGTTCTGCCGGGCGGCGGATATGCACACCTTGCGGCGAATCTTGAGGGGCGGCAGGTGGCGGACTGGTTCACGTCGCGGGGATTTACGGCGTTCATTCTGCAGTACCGGCTGAGCTCGCATGGGTATCTGCTGCCGGTGCCGCTGCTGGATGCGCGGCGGGCGGTGCAGACGGTGCGGGCGCGGGCGGCAGATTACAAGATCGATCCGAATCGCATTGCGATTATTGGGTTTTCAGCGGGAGGGCATCTGGCGGCGCTGGCCAGCGTGCAGCCGGTGGCGGGCGATCCCGCGGCGGCGGATCCAGTGGAGCGCGTGAGCAGCCGGCCGAATTTCCTGATTCTTGGCTATCCGTGGATTGGAGCCATTTCGAGCGATACGTCGCACCTGAGCTATTGCAAGGAGTTCCACGTGATGGACCAGTGCGAGGCGCTGCGCGCGGCGTACTCTCCCGATCTGTTTGTCACGAAGGACACGCCGCCCACGTTCTGGTATCACACGGCGGATGACGGGCTGGTGCCGGTGGAACAGGGGATGCGCTTCTACGAGGCGCTGCTGAAGGCGGGTGTGCCGGCGGAGGGGCACATTTTTGCGCATGGGCAGCACGGGACCGGGCTGGGCACGGGCGATCCGTCGCTGGACCAATGGCCGGAGCTGCTGGAGACGTGGCTGCGGAAGCAGGGGATGATTCCGGCGGTGATCAAATAGAAGATTAACGACTTAATGAGGGCGCCTGGAGTGCGGGGCGGTTTAGTATTGAGCACTATTGACGGTTGACAGGAGCCACGCCTGGTGCTTGGGATCCGTGAACGTGAAGCCGTCGACTCATCCTGGAGGTTGAGAATGAAATGCTTTCCCCTCGTGAGTAAGGTTGGCGTGTGTGCGGTGCTTGGCCTGGCGCTGGCGGCAACGGGCTGCAAGAGCGGCACGAACCCGCCGGATGCCTCGCAAGCCTCTGATGATCCGGCCAACGCGAACGTGGTTCCGGTCTCGGACACGACAACGGCTGATTCCAGCACGGCGGCGCCGAGCAGCCAGCCGGCTGCACCTTCGAGCCAGCCAGCTCCTCAAGCCTCGAGCCGGCCCGCGCCTCAATCCTCGGCCCAATATTCCACAGCGCAGTACGACGAGAACAACGGATATGGCGAGGAGCCGGAGACATATGCTTCGCAGCCTCCGCCGGCGTTGCCGGAATACCAGCAGCCGCCTAATCCCCAGCCCGGATACATCTGGACACCGGGCTATTGGCATTGGGCCGACCAGGCTGGGTACTACTGGGTTCCAGGAGCGTGGGTGCGGGCGCCGTATACCGGTGCGCTGTGGACGCCGGGCTACTGGGGACAGCGCAACGGGCGGTACGCCTGGTATCGCGGTTACTGGGGCCGGCACGTGGGGTACTACGGCGGCATCAACTACGGATTCGGGTACGGCGGCTTTGGCTACCAGGGCGGCTACTGGCGCGGAAACGAATTTGCGTATAACACGGCAGTGAACCGGGTGAACACATCGGTTGTGCGCAACGTGTACAGCTACCGGATCACCAACATCACAAACACGCGTATCAGTTACAACGGCGGCAATGGGGGAGTGCAGTATCGCCCGCGGACCGCGGAGATTTATGCGATTCGCGAAGAGCACCATCCGCCCATGGAGGCTCAGATGCAGCTGCGGATGAGTGCGCAGTCGAACCGGGAGACGTTCTATAACGTGAACCGGGGGCGGGTAGCCGAAACGACGGTAGTGGTGAACCATCCGCTGGAGGCTGATCGCGACGTGCGGGAGCCGAGGGTGGTGCACTACGAACGGGGCGAGCGTCCGGCGGAACGGCCAATGCCGGAGCCCATAAGGGCAGAGCCGCCGCGGCAGGAGGGACACGGACCGCAGGGACACGGGCAGAATGGCCGGCACGAGGAACATCCTCAGTCCAAGGAACAGCACGGGCAGCCCAAGCACCAGGATGAGCATAAGGGCGACCAGGGCAAGCATAAGGGCGAGAAGGATCACCATCAGTAGCAAAGCAGGGACAAGGGAGCAAGGCGCAAGGGATCCGCAGGCGGAGATCTAGCGCTTTGTTCCCGCGTATACTGGATGCATGTCGATTGTGCGCAATATTGCGGGCATTGCGAAGGGCATGAGCATCACGTTCGGCGAGATGCTGCAGCCCACACAGGTGGAGAACTATCCCGATGGGGCGGGTCCGCTGCGCGGCGCGAAGTTTGAGCAGCGTTATCGCGGGGCGCACGTGCTGCAGCGCGACGAAAACGGCCTGGAGAAGTGCGTGGCGTGCTATCTGTGCGCTGCGGCGTGCCCCTCGAATTGCATTTACATTGAGGCGGCCGAAAACACCGAAGAGAATCGGATCTCGTCTTCAGAGCGTTTTGCGAAGGTGTACAACATCGACTACAACCGCTGCATCTTCTGCGGCTACTGCGTGGAGGCTTGCCCGACCGATGCGATTACGCACGGACACGGGTTTGAGCTGGCGACGCTGAACGCGACCAACCTGGTGATGCGCAAGGAAGACATGCTGACGCCGTTCCAGGGGCGGACAGAAGAGAAGTAAATCGGGCGACGCGCTTTGCGTGAACGTCCCTTGTGACCCCTGTCACATCATCGAGCTAGAGAACGCACGTATCTTCAAGGTGCGGAATGAAACGGCTCGCCCAATTCGCGGCAGCACTGGTGATCGGCCTCCTGGCAGGTCAGCCCGTTGCTGAGGCGCTGGGGTGCTCGCGGCACATGTGCGCGATGCCCTCGGCCTGCCCGATGGAGATGAGTGTGATGCCGCCCGACTGCCCGATGGCGAAGCCGATGCCGTCGGTGGAGTGCTTTCCGAGTTGCTGCGGCCACGCACTTCCTCAACCCGCGAGCGTGAACAGCGCCCCCATGGAGCCCGTGAAAGTGCAGGCTGTGCTTCTGCCGGCCGCGATACTGACGGAACCGAGTGTCGAAACGGCGGCAGCGGTGGTTCAACCCGTTCCGATCGTCTCAAGTTCTCCCCCGCGATTCCTGCTCAATCGAGCATTCCGGATCTAATCTCCTCCGACGTCGAGCGCAAGCAGGCCGCCGGCCCTGAGCCCGCGGCATGGTTCCATCAGCAATTCGACATCAAGGAGATTCTCATCATGAAGCGCACAATCGCATATCTTTCTCTCGCGGCCGTTCTCGCGGTCACCGCCATGGCTCAGACTTCCGGCTTCTCGAAGGCCATGTACTGCAAGGCTTGCTGCCACGGCACCTGCGGCAAGACGTGCTGCAAGAGCGGATGCACGGATAGCTGCTGCCAGAGCAAGTAAGCCGTCGCTGAAACAAAAGAGGTCCGGACCGCAGATGCGGTCCGGACCTTTCGTTTTCACGCCTGCCGTGGCGAAGACATGTTCGCCTGACAACAAAAGCGCGGCGGGGTTTGCAGGAGCGCGGAATTTATTTTGCCTGTCTCCGAAACTTTCGAAACGCGAACGGGTCCGGGAGAGTATTCGCGTCTCTCGTCTCGGGGAATTCTGACAATTCGAAATATTGGGCGGCTCTCTCTCGAGAGCTGTCCATCTGGAGGCAGGTTTATGAAGTGCACCTCGCTCGTGCTGTTCTCTGTCCTGCTTGCGCCGCCGCTGTTTGCGGACGCGGGCGAACACATCATCCCGGCCGGCTCTCTGATCTCGTGTACCACCGCGGAGCCACGACTCTCTTCTAAAACCACGGCTGTTGGCGATCCGGTGCTGTGCCACCTGGCACACTCCGAACGCTACGGGCGAGCGACCTTACCGTATAACAGCTATCTCGTTGGGCGCTTTGAAGCATATAAGGACCCTGGCCACTTTGTCGGCAAGGGCTACATGGAGCTGAAATTCGAACAGCTGGTGATCGAACCGGAGACAGAGGTTCCTATTGATGCGCGCGTAGTGGACGTGACGGGATACAAAGTGGACACGCAGGGGCGCATCCTGGGCAAGGGGCATGCGGTGCGCGATGCCGTGATGTGGTCGATCCCGGTGCTGTGGCCCATCGATCTGCTGATGCTGCCGATGCGGGGCCCAAGGCCCACGCTGAAGGAAGAGACGCGGATGACGCTGAAGGTGATGGACGACTTCGCGGTGCCGAACGCGACCTTGCCCTACACGGATCCGTACGGGCTCAGGCATCGCAACCAGTCGTACGATGAGCCGCCTGTCCAGCAGCAGCAACAGCAGCAGCAGTCGTATCAGCAGCCGCAGTACGCGCCGCAGCCGCAATATCAACCACAGCCGCAGTATCAGCCGCAATATCAGCCACAGGCGCAGTACCAGCCGGCTCCCACTTACAACATCTACCAGCAGCCGCCGGTGGTGATTCAGCAGCAACAGCCGCAGGTGGTGGTGATGCAACAGCCGCCGACGTATGTTTACGCATCTCCTCCTCCGCCGCCGCCCGTGTACACCTATGGCTATGGGTACGGACCGCCGGTGTGGGGCGTGCGGGCATACGGATATAGAGGCTGGTAAACACCGGGGCGAAGACGCGAGAAACGCGGCGGCCGCAAGAGCCGCCGGTTTCGACCCCGCGTGTGATGCAAGTCACGGCACTTTGGGTGGTGCAGCGCGCGAGCCGCTAAGGACCTTTAAACTGAATGTTGCGGCCTGACGCCGCGATAGACAGTTGGAGAAGGTACGTTGGCTAAATATCTGGTAACGGGAGCGGCGGGATTCATCGGGCGCTCCATTGCTGCTGCGCTGATTGCGCGCGGCGAACAAGTGCGGGGCATCGACAGCTTCATTACCGGCAAGCGCGCGAATCTGGCGGGGCTCGAATCGATGGAATTCATCGAGGGCGACCTGGCCGATCCGTCCGTCTGTGCACGCGCTTGCGAGGGCGTGGAGGTTGTGTTTCACGAGGCGGCGCTGGCGTCGGTTCCGCGCTCGGTAGCCGATCCTGTTTCGACAAACGTGAACTGCGTGGATGCGACGCTGAACGTGCTGGTTGCGGCTCGCGATGCGGGCGTGCGGCGCGTGGTGTATGCGGGGTCGTCGTCGGCTTATGGGGACACGCCCACGCTGCCGAAGCATGAGGATATGAGGCCCAGCCCAATCTCGCCGTATGCGGTGGCGAAGCTGGCGGGCGAGCACTATCTTGCGTCGTTCACGCGCGTGTATGCGCTGGAGACGGTGACGCTGCGCTACTTCAATGTGTTCGGGCCGTTTCAGGATCCCACGTCGCACTACTCCGGCGTGCTGGCGATTTTCTGTCGCAAGATGCTCAAAGGCGAGCAGCCCACGATCTACGGCGACGGCGAGCAGAGCCGCGACTTCACCTACATCGACAACGTAGTGCATGCGAATCTGCTGGCGGCGAAGGCGCCGGCCGATAAGGTGTCGGGCGAGATGATGAATGCGGCGACAGGCCAGCGCATCACTCTCAACGAGACGTTCAAGGTTTTGTGCGAGCTGACGGGATACCAGGGCGAGCCGGCTTATGGGCCGCCGCGCGCGGGCGATGTGCGCGATTCGCTTGCCGATATTCGCAAGGCGGAGAAGCTCATGGGCTACAAGCCGCTGGTAGATTTCCGCGAAGGCCTGCGCAGGACGGTGGAGTGGTATCGGGAGAGCGAAGGGTTGTGAGCAGTTCTGCTGCGTTGAAGAACAACCGCAGATCCCTCGACTTCGCTCGGGATGACAAAGCCAATCACAAAGCATGAAGAAGGGCGCTCGATTGCGAGCGCCCTTCTTGTTTGCGGATTTGTTGCGCGATCAGCAGCGGACAATCTTGTCGGACTTTATGCCTTTGGTGGCGTTGCGGGTGTCGATGACGAGCTGCGATGCGGTTGACGATGTCCTGGTAGTCGTAGGTCGAGTGGTCCGTGACGATGAGGACGGCGTCGAACTGCTCGATGTTGTCGAGCGGCGTGTTGTCCATGTCGAGGTCGTAGTGGCGGCCGCGGCCCACGTGCGGGAAGAACGGATCGTTGTAGCGAGACCTTGGCGCCCTTCTGGCGGAGCAGTTCGATGATGGTGAGCGAGGGCGACTCGCGCAGGTCGTCGATGTCGCGTCTTGTAGGCGAGGCCGAGCACCAGGATCTTCGACCCCTTCATGGCCTTGCGGTGATCGTTGAGCGCGGCGGTGGTCTGCTCGATGACGAAGTAGGGCATGCCGATGTTGACTTCGCCGGCGAGCTCGATGAACCGGGTGCGGAAGTCGTACTCCTTGGCCTTCCACGAGAGATAGAACGGGTCGATGGGGATGCAGTGGCCGCCGAGGCCGGGGCCGGGATAAAAGGCCTGGAAGCCGAAGGGCTTGGTCTTGGCGGCGTCGATGACTTCGTGGATGTCGATGCCCATGCGCATGCAGAGCTGCTTGAGCTCGTTGACCAGCGCGATGTTGACGCAGCGATAGATGTTTTCGAGGAGCTTGGTCATCTCCGCCACGGCGGGGCTGCTGACCGGCACGACACGGCGGAAGATGGAGCCGTACATGGCGCTGGACGAGCTCGACCGCGCCAGGATCGCAGCCGCCCACGACTTTGGGGATGTCGTGACGCGCGACGGTGTCGTTGCCGGGGTCTTCGCGCTCGGGTGAAAAGGCGACGTGAAATCCGGCATCGCCGGCGGCACGCGCAGACTTTCAGGCCGTGCGGATTGCCTTTTTCGAGCAGCGGAACGACGATCTCTTCGGTGGTGCCGGGATAGGTGGTGCTTTCCAGAATGATGAGCTGCCCTTCGTGCACGTAGGGCGCGATGGACTGCGACGGTGCCGGTGACGTAGCTCAGGTCGGGCTCGTGGTACTCGTTGAGCGGCGTGGGCACGCAGATGATGACCGCATCCATGTTGGCCACCTCGGAGTAGTCCGAGGTAGCGCGGAAGCCGGATTTCTGGGCTTCCTGGATGTGCTCGGGCAGAATGCGGACGATGTAGGATCCACCGGAGTTGAGCGTCTCAACCTTGCTCTCGGCGATGTCGAAGCCGGTGACGCGAAAGCGCTCGGCGCTGAAGAGAAGTGCAAGGGGCAGACCGACATAACCCATGCCGACGATGCCGATGCGGGCTTCGCGGGACTCGATGCGCTGCTTGAGCTCAGGCAGCGTGGTGCTGATGGTGGACATGGCGCAATTGTAAATCCTCTCGAAATTTTGACCGGATACCTACGGTAGTTGCAAGGGGGGCGATCGCACAACTGTCAACGCGTGGGATGGGAGCGGTTCGGCAGGGTACGGCGAATACGTCTTTCGTGTGATGGCGATAAGCCGGGACGGTTGCCAGACAGGTTAGAGTTTTGGAGTACACGAATGATGAACCCAGGCGTACTCCGAATCGCAGAGGAAGCGCGGCTGTATGCGCTGGAGGAGCTGTGCCGGCGCGCGGGGCTGCGCGACGGCGACCGGCGCCGCTGGCGAGTGGAGCAGCAGCCGGAGGCACTGGTGTTGCGGCGTGCAGAGGGCGCGGGGCTGGTTATTTTTCCGGCAGCGAAGGCTGAACTGCGAGCCGAACGGGTGGTGCGGAAGGGCTGGCTCAGGGAGCCGGATGCTCATATCGGCGGTGCCGTGTCGGAGTATGTTGTGCCGGAGTTCGTGGTGCCGTTCTGCTCCGCTGAATCGAAGGCGGGCGAGCCTCTATTCGTCGAGACTGCGCCGGGGGAATTTCGCTGTACCGAGGATGTGCTGGCGAGCGCGGTGCTGGTGCTGTCGCGGTTTGAGGAGATGGAGGCTGCGCAGCACGACGAGCACGGCCGGTTCCGATCCGCGGACAGTATTGCGGCGCGGGACGGGTATCTCGACCGGCCCATTGTGGACGAGTGGGGATTGGCGCTGGAGCAAGTTATTCAGGCGTTGGAGCCGGGTTTTCGCGCTGAGCGAAGACTGCGCGTGAAGGTCAGCCACGATGTAGACCTGATCGGAATCCCGTTTGGATGGAGGGAGCCGGCGGTGCAGATGGTTGCGCGTCGGCAGGTCGGGGTCGCGCTGAGGGATCTGCTGAGCGGATTCACGGATGTCGAGCCGGGGTCGCTGGGGCAGGTTATCCAAATCTGCGAACAGGTACAGGCGCGCGGGCTCAGGCCGGCTCTCTATTGGAAGGCTTCGGCGCGCACCGCGCATGACAGCGGATACGATATCGCCGATCCGAGGGTGGCGCGGGTGATGGAGTGGGCGCGGTCGCGCGGCGTGGAGATGGGCGTGCATCCGGGGTACTACACGTTCGACAATCCTACGGAACTGGGCGCGGAGGCTGAGCGCTGCCGGCAGGCGATTGGCGAGCGCGCGATCGGCGGGCGTCAGCACTATCTGCGGTGGTCGCCGGAGACGTGGACGCACTGGGAGCAGCGCGGGCTGGCGTATGACAGCACGGTAGGATTTGCGGACTGCGTGGGATTTCGCGCCGGAACGTGTTGGCCGTATCGGCCGTGGCTGTGGAAAGAGAACCGGCGCGCGGAGTTGCTGGAGATTCCGTTGATCGTAATGGAGCAGTCGCTGATCAGTCCGGCATACATGGGTTTGTCGCCGGAGCAGAGCGTCGCCGCGGTCAGGGGCCTGCTGCGCAAGTGCGCCGCGGTGGGCGGAGTGTTCACGCTGCTGTGGCACAACAACTGCCTGGGCCGGCCATATTCAGCGCATTTTGCGCCCATCTTCGACGCGCTGGCAGGGCTTGAAAACTACGACTGGCGAGATGAACAGGGGCAGCGGAATTTGACCTGAGGTAGAATGCAGCCAGCCGTTGGGGTGAAGTGTGCGGTGGCTGCGATGAGCGTTTCAGAAGCGATCCACACCCGCGATCTCGTCCTGGGATCTTTTCCGCCGGAGATTCGCAGCGATCCGGCGATTGAATCTCTTGCGTCCATACTTGCGCAGTATCTGGAGCCGACAGAGCTGGCCGCGCGGCTCGACGCGTTTGTCGCGCTCACGCGATGGATATCGGCTGCCACGTATATTCCCGGGGCGCGCAAACGGTCACGGCTCGAAGGCTTTCTCACGCTCATCGAGTCGCAGGCCGAACTGCGCACCGCGTTTCAGGCGGTGACGTGCCAGGTATTCGCCGCGACGCGCTCGGTGGATCTGTTTGCGGAGGCGGGTTTGCAGCCGCATGCGGGGCTGTGGTCTGAGGCCGTTCGCCGCATGATGCAACGGGTGCTTCCCTCGGCGCGGAGCGAGTCGGATCTGCGCTGGCTGGTGGTGCGCCTCTTTCCAACCGCCAAGGTTATCGACAGGCTGATCGATTTGCCGGACGAGCAGTTCGAGCGCCTGGCGCGCGCGGTTTCTCCGGCAGACGATTCCTCCGCGTGGGAGGCGCAACGATCGGACTTGACGCAGGCATTTCAACTGCTGGCGGTGCACATCGCCGGCATCGGCCTGTCGCCGGACCTGCGCGCGCGGAGCTTTCCCAACGCTATCGAAGACTCGCCGTACTACCGGATGCAGGAGGCGACGGCGGAACTGGTGCGGCGCAATGGAGGAGCGGAATCGCTCCAGGCGTGGCGCGCGCAGGCAAAACGCATCCGCCGCGAACTGGATCACGCTCATGTGCGCATGGAAGACGCGGGCGTCAGCACTGCGCTGGTGTTCGATCTGCTCACCATCGAGCGCGCTTTGAACCGCATGCAATGTATAGCCGTGGTGCTCTATGAGGCCGAACCACACGAATCGATTCTTGCGGTCAAGGTTCTGCTCGATGACGTGATGAATTCACGCCGCGACGAGCTGAGCGTGAGCGGGCTCTTCCGCGAGAACACCGCGCTGCTGTCGCGCAAGATTGTGGAGCGCACGGGGAAGACCGGGGAGCACTACATTGCCGACTCGCGGAAGGATTATCGCGCTCTTTGGTGGGCATCGCTGGGCGGGGGATTGCTGACGGTGCTGACCGCGGCGATCAAGATGCGCGTGGTCGATGCGCATTTTCCGCCTTTCGTGGAGTTCGTGACGGCGGGAACGAACTACGCCCTGAGCTTCATCATCATGCAGCATCTGCACCTGGCGCTGGCCACCAAGCAGCCGTCGGTGACGGCGGCCACGTTTGCCGGGATCGTGCGCACGTCGCACGGGCAGGAACGGCTGGAGCGCGTGGCGGAGTTCGTCAGCCGCATTACGCGCAGCCAGCTGGCCTCGGTTATAGCGAACCTGATTGCCGTGGGCGTCGGATGCGTCGCGTTCGCGGAACTGTGGGAGTATCTCTATAAGCGGCCGTACCTGGAGGTCGAAAGCGCCAAGCATGTGTACTTCACTCTGGACCCGCTGGCGTCCGGCACGATCATCTACGCCATCCTTACCGGCGTGATTCTATGGGTTTCTGCACTTGCCGGCGGCTGGCTGGAGAACTTCTCCACGTTCAACTCCATTCCGCTGGCGATTGCGCAGCATCCTCTGGGGCACACCATCGGGAAGCAGCGCATGAAGAAGCTGGCGGATTTTGTGGACGCCAATATCTCCGGTTGGGTGACGTGCATCGTGCTCGGGTATCTGCTGGGATTTGTTCCGGCCTTCGGAAAGTTTCTCGGCGTGCCGCTCGACGTTCGCCACGTGACGCTTTCGACGGGCACGCTGGCGCTGGCGGCGGCGAGTTTTGGAAAGGACTGGGTCTATCGCGGCTGGTTTATCTACACGGTTTATGGAATCGCGGTCACGTTCATTTGCAATCTCGGCGTGAGCTTTGCGATTGCGGGATCGGTGGCGCTGCGCGCGTATGGAGTTACAGGGAAGGAACAGCTCAAGCTGCTGCGCTACACCATCAAGAGCTTTTTCCGTTCGCCGCGGCGGTTCCTGATTCCTCCGCGCGAGGAGCGGGAGAAAGCGCCGGCGCCGGTGGATGAAGGGCAGTCCTCTTGAGAGGATTCAGGGCTGGCGGCTATGCCCGATCTGGCGGGCGGTACTCAGTTCAGCCGGAGTCAGGTCAGGCATGGTGAGGTGTTGCAGCGCGACCGGATCGACAGCCGAGCCGGCCCACACGGCTTCGAAGTGCAGGTGCGGTCCGGTGACGCGGCCGGTAGCGCCCGACAGGCCGATGCGCTGGTCCTTGCGCACTCGCGCGCCTTCATGCACGTCGATTCGCGAAAGGTGCATGTAGATGGTGAAGAACCGCTGGCCGTGATTGATGATGACGCAGTTGCCTTCGTAGAAGAGGGAGCGGGCGAGCACCACGACCCCTGAGTTGGAGGCGCGTACCGGTGTACCTTCTTTTGCACGGAAAATCCGTGCCGAGATGGCGGCTGGTCTTCTCCTCGTTGAGCAGATGGGTTTCACCGAAGCTCGGGGTGGCAGGGGCGTCAACCGGCGCCGCGAAGCTGCCCGACCAGAGGGGCAGGCGGATGTCGCGGGCGAAGACGCGCTTCTTGAGCAGCCCGTCGCGCTCAATCTGTTTTTGGTCGTCGGGTCCGGGCTGCACGTATTGCTCGGGAACCTGCACCTCTCCGGCGCCGAAGTTGCCCGGCTCAATGGTGACGGATTTGACGGAGCTGGCCCAGTGTCCGGTGCGCATGAGCGCGCTGACTTTCAGGTCGTAGGGGCCGGGCTGGGTATCGAGATCCACTCCTGCGAGCGCGTACCAGATATGCGGCTTTTCAGTGGGGAAGAACGTGAAGCGTTTTCCGCGCCATGTGGCGATGACACGCTGTGCGGCGCCTGTGAGCTCGCATGTGATGAGCATGGGCGAGCCCTGCGGCAACTGATCAGGCTGCCAGAAGACGTTTTTGATTGGCTCCGGGCGTGGCTCGGCGGCGTGCTGCGCGAAGGCCGCTGTGGCGAGCATGAAAAGGAGAACAGCGAGTGCCGCAGATCGGTTGGATAAAGAAAAGGCGCGGTTCATTGCGGGCAATCTGTCTTTGGCGGTTCTGGGGATCCAGCATTCCACTGGGAAGTTGGGATGCGGCTTGCGGATGACGAGATGCCGGACGGCGGCAGGCGCGCGCGGCCGTTGGTTTAATGTGAAGAGCGAGCCATGAAGCAGATTCTCACCCGCCTGTTGCTGACATTGCCGGTCGTCTGGCTGGTGGTGTCGCTCGTGTTTCTGCTGATTCACCTGGTGCCGGGCGATCCCATCGCGCTCATGCTCGGCGACGGCGCGACGGCCGCGGACATCGATTCGCTGCGCCACCAGTACGGCTTCGATCAGCCGCTGCCGGTGCAGTACGCGCGCTATTGGAAAGGCGTGTTTCACGGCGACCTGGGCACGTCCATACGGATGCACGACTCGGTGGCGCACCTGATTGTCCAGCGCTATCCCTACACGCTGGCGCTTACCCTTGCCGCGCTGGCATTGGGGTTGGCACTGGCGCTGCCGGCGGGGATTTCCGGCAGCGGTGAAGCGCGGCAGGGCGATGGATCAGGCGATCTCAGTGGTGAGCCTGTTCGGGCTGAGTGTGCCGGGCCTGGCGCTGGGGCCGGTGCTGATTGTGGTGTTTTCGATCCTGCTCGGCTGGCTGCCGGTGTCGGGCGCGAATGCAGGCGGCGGGAAGGGCATCGATCTCGAGTACCTGATTCTGCCGGCCTTCGCCATGGGCGCGTCTCTGGCGGCGATTCTCACCCGCATGGTGCGGACGGCGATGCTCGAAGAGCTGGGGCAGGACTACATCCGCACCGCGCGCGCCAAGGGACTAAGCGAACGCGCCGTGGTGTGGCGTCACGCACTGCCCAATGCGCTGGTGCCGATTGTGACTGTGGTGGGACTGCAATTCGGCGCGCTGCTAGCCGGCGCCATCGTGACCGAGAAGATCTTCAGCTGGCCCGGTCTCGGCCGCCTGGTTGTCGACGCGATTTCGAACCGCGACTATGCACTGGTGCAGGGATGTTTGCTGGCGATCGGGCTGACCTATGTGCTGGTGAACCTGCTGACGGATATCGTATATCGCTGGGTGAATCCGCGGATGAGGGTTTAGCGGGGCTGACTCCGCTCACTTATTCAGCGGGATCTCGAGGTCGACAATCTCCGCTTCGACATCGCCGTCTTCGCTGACCTGCAAATATCCCATCGTCACCGCGAGGTTGAATCGCCGCGGACCGCAACTCCCCGGGTTGAAGTAGAGCACGCCCTTGTGGCAGCGGATCTCGGCTTTGTGCGAGTGGCCGAAGAGCACGGCGGCGAACTTGGCGGCGGCGGGGTCGAGGTGCAGCGTCGAGATGTCGTGCAGCAGGTAGATATAGGCGCCGTCGAAGAGCAGGACTTCGGTTTCAGGCAGGCGGCTGCAGGGGCCGCTTTTGTCGATGTTGCCGCGGACGGCCGTGAGGGGCGCATATTCACGCAGGGTATCGAGAATTTTGGGGTCGCCGACGTCGCCGAGGTGGAGGATCGCCTCGACGCCCTTGAGCCTGGGAAGGACTTCAGGGCGGAGGAGGCCGTGGGTGTCGCTGAGGACTGCGATCTTCAAGTTCTGTTCCTCTCAATGTTCTGATGCCGCGATGCGATGGCATGAAAAGCGGCGCCCGGCTGCGGAATCGAAGCGACTTCTGTTTCGTCTAAAATCCGAGCATACCGTGCGCTCGAGCTTCTCCGGAGGAAGAAACCTTCATGCCCGTCATCGTTCCTTCCAACCCGGCGGCTCCTTTGCTGGCCGGCCCCACCCCGCCGGCCGAGCGTCTGCCGTTCTTTCAATATCTGCGCACGGTTCGACGTAATTTTATCGAAGCCCTCGATGAAAGCATGTACGAAGCCCCGATCATCGAGCAGCGGTCAGCGGTATCGCGCAGCTTCATCGTCAACGATCCTGCGGGCGTGCGACGCGTGCTACTCGAGAACGCGGCGAACTATCCCAAGGCCCCGGTCGAACACCGCATCCTGGGGCCGGCCATGGGCAACGGACTGATTCTGAGCGAGGGCGAGACGTGGCGCGCGCATCGGCGCATCATGGCGCCGGCGTTCGACCATCGCACCAACGAGCGCTACGCGCCGGTGATGGTGGATGCGGCGCGCGGGCTTGCGGAGCAGTGGGCGGCATTGCCGCCAGGCGCGACGGTGGAAGTCCAAGACGGAATGATGGAGCTGACGCTCGACATCATCTCGCGTTCGATGTTCGCCGCCGATAGCGACAGCATTGTTGCGATCATTCGTGAGGGCTCGGACCGCTATCAGGAAGTGATGATGGTGGGGCTGCTCGAGTTTGTGCCTGGGATCGGCCGGTTGTGGAGCGCGTGGAAGGGCGTGCGCGGCCGCGCGATCATGCGTGAGTTCGACCGCGCGATGTTCAAGCTGATCGAGGCGCGGATGAAGCCCGGAGCGAATACGAATCACGATTTGCTCGATCGCCTGATCGCCTCGCGCGATGACGAGAGCGGAGCGGGTATGAACGCGCGCGAGATCCGTGACCAGGTGCTGACGATATTCGTCGCCGGGCACGAGACGACCGCGCTGGCGCTGACATGGACGTGGTATGTGCTCTCGATGCATCCCGAGCACGAGGCGCGCATGCACGCGGAGCTGGAGGAGGTTTTGCGCGGGCGCGAGCCGGAATGGGCGGATGTGGCCAGGCTGACCTACACGCGGATGATTCTGCAGGAGTCGATGCGGCTGTATCCGGCGGTACACACACTGGCGTTTCGCATGGCGCAAGCGGACGATGTGGTCTGCGGCATGCGGATTCCGAAGGGATCGCTGGTCACGATCATTCCGTGGATCATCCATCGTCACCGGAATCTTTGGGAGAATCCCGACCGCTTCGAGCCGGAGCGGTTTACGCAGGAGGCCGTCGCACGACGCGACAGGCTTGCCTATCTGCCGTTCGGGTTCGGGCCGCGGATCTGCATCGGCGCGTCGTTTGCAATGACGGAGGCTGTGCTGATTCTGGCCACGCTGGCGCAGCGGTTCAGGCTGCGTGTGACGCCGGGATGCCGCGTGGAGCCGCTTGCGATGTTTACGCTGCGGGCGAAGAACGGGATGCAGATGCAGGTGGAGCGGCGCGCGAAGTAGATTACGTGATTCCTGGCATCGCGAAGGACGGCGAGTTTCCTCGTGGATTTAGATTGCGAAGCGAGGGGCTGTGCTTTCCCACCCTTGCGACAGGAAAAAGTCGCAAGGATGGGGCACGGAAGCTTTGCGGCGAGTCGACATTTACAGGCCGATCTCCAGCCGCGTGCGCGGGTCGAGTTGGTCGCGGAGGGCGTCGCCGAGGAAGTTGAAGCCGAGCACCGCTCCGGCAATGGCCGCGGCGGGAAACAGCACCATGTGCGGCGAGTCGAAGAGGTGATTGCGGGCGTCGTTGAGCATGCCGCCCCAGCTTGGCGCGGGCGCGGCAATGCCGAGGCCGAGGAAAGACAGCGTGGCTTCGGCAAGGATGACCCCGGCCATGCCGATGGCGGCCTGCACCAGAATCGGCTGCGCGATGTTGGGCAGGATGTGGCGGAAGAAGATGCGCAATCCGCCGGCGCCCAATGAACGCGCGGCATCCACGTATTCGCGGTCGCGCACGGCCAGCACCTGCGCGCGGACCAGGCGCGCGTAGCCGGCCCATCCGCCGATGGCGAGGGCGAGGACGAGATTGGAGAAGCCGGGGCCGAGGAACGCTGCGAAGGCGATAGCCAGCAGGATTCCGGGCAAAGCCAGAAATGTATTCATGGCGAAGGTGGTCAGGGCGGTGTCGATCGCGCCGCCGATATAGCCGGCGAGTCCCCCGAGGGTGAGTCCGAGAGCCAGCGAGACAGCCACCACGGTGACCGAAACAGCCAGGGAGATGCGCGCGCCAAAGAGCAGGCGGGAGAGCGTGTCGCGGCCCAGCTCGTCGGTGCCGGCCCAGTGGGCTGCGGACGGGCCTTCGAGCCGGTGCAGCAGATCGATGGACGCGGGATTGTGCGGCGCGAGCCAGGGCGCGGCCAGTCCGCCGACAACGAATGCGGCCAGCAGCAGGACTGCGAGCGCGGCCAGCGGCTGGCGGCGAATGCGGTTCTTCAACGAAGTCAGAGCGGCCATCGGCTAGAGAAAAGGATACAGCCCCGCGCCGCCGGATTCGACTGCATGATCGGGGGGCGGGACGCGGGCCCCTGTAAATCTCCGGGAAGAGCGACTTGCGGGCGCAATCGGGGTCTAATAAGGGCATGAAGTCTCTCCGGGTGGGTTTTGTTCTGCCGTTATGGATGCTTATGACGTTGTGTGCGGCAGCGCAGGCGGGGCCGCGGCCGGCGGCGGCGGAGCAGTTGTTCGCGCTGGCCAACCAGTCGCGCGCGCAGGCCGGTGCGGAGCCGCTCCAGTGGGACCGGACGCTGGCCGAGGCGGCCATGCGGCATTGCGAGCGCATGGCGCAGGAGGGCCCGATTGCGCACCGCTACGGCGGCGAGCCCGATCTGACCGAGCGCGCGGCGGCAACCGGATCGCACTTCAGCCTCATCGAAGAGAACATTGCGGTGGGGAGCTACGCGGCGCAGATTCACGAGGGATGGATGAATTCGCCGGGACACAGGCGGAACCTGCTCAGCCCGGAGGTGGATCGCGTGGGGATCGCGGTGATTGAGACGCGCGGCGCGCTGTACGCGGTGGCCGATTATGCGCGGGGCGTGCAGGTGATGACGCCGGCGCAGGTTGAGGCGAAGATGGGCGAGCTGGTGCGCATGAGCGGGGTCGCGGTGCGGCGCGATCCGCAGACGCGCGGGCTGGCGTGCATGCTGGATCGCGGGATTTCCCGGCTGGCAGGACCAAGCGGTCAGCCGCATGTTCGTGATGCGCTGGCAGGGCGCGGACCTGGAGCATCTGCCGCGTGACCTGGTGGAGCGGCTTGGCTCGGGGCGATACCGATCGGGCGCGAGTGGGCGCCTGTCCCACGCGCGGCGGAGTCGGCGGATTCACGGCGTACCGGCTGGCGGTGTTGCTGTACTAAGCGCTTTTCTTCGCAACCGCGGCCTCAGGAAATCATCCAATCGAAGCTATGCGAATCGTCTCGATCCAGTGCGGGCTACCTCGGGAAGTGGTGTGGCATGGCAGGAACGTCACCACCTCCATCTATCAAGGAGCCGGTGGAAGGCCGTGTTCCCCTGCGTACGCTCAACCTCGACGGCGACCGGCAGTCGGACCTGACCGTGCATGGAGGCAAGGACAAAGCCGTCTATTGCTACCCCATCGAGCACTATGAGTATTGGCGAGCGGAGTTGCCGGGACATGCGCTGCCCAACGGAGTTTTCGGCGAGAACTTCACCACCGAAGGGTTGCCCTCCGAGAATACGGTTCATATCGGCGACCGGTTCGCGATCGGCACGGCCGAAGTGGTGGTCACGCAGCCGCGCCTTCCCTGCTACAAACTCGGCATACGCTTTCAATCCGATGACATGGTGGGGCAGTTTCTCCACGCGGGGCGTTCGGGCTTCTATCTTGCGGTGACCCGCGAGGGCGAGGTTGGATCCGGCGACGAGATCACGATGCTCGGCCGCGATCCCCAGTCCGTGCCCGTTTCCGCCATCACGCGCCTGTACCTCGCAAAGAGATTCGACGCCGAAGATGTGCGTGAGGTGCGCCGCGCGCTTGAAGTGGGCGCGCTGACGGAGAGCTGGAAAGAGTACTTCCGGGAGAAGCTGGCGCGGCAGCGATGAAGCACTGAGCCGCCGTTACCTGCCGATCACGAGCATCTTGTACACCAGAAGAACCAGTATGGCTGCCGGCGCAATGCAGGCCGAGAGAGTGTAGCGCCGGAAGAAGTACAACGTAACGCTCGTCCAGCAAAAGCATACGGCAATCAGCGCGCCGCCCACATACGGCATGGCGACGGCAGCGGAAAAGTTCGCGCCTTCAACGTGCCTGAGCCGGAAGATCTCGCCCAGGGTCCTCACGATGATGAGGAACTGAACCGTGATTCCAGTCTGCGCCCAGCGTTCTCTCGTCACGGGAGAATTGTAGCCGCGTGCGCAACGAGCGAGGCGTCATCCGAAGCGCTGGTTAGTTCGCCAGAACTCAGGCCAGCCCTTCTTCGGCGGGCCGCAGACGTAGATATCGGGATGGTCGTTGCTCTCTTCGTTATGGATGCCGAGTGAGTTGCCGTTGTGGCCGGCGACGCGGCAGCCGGTGAACTCGCGGTCCACCTGCTTCTGGCTACCATCCGACGACGATCAGCGTTGATGGCTGCGACTGCGGATAGCTGCGCAGGTAGAAGGAGTTGGTGAGGCCAATCGGCAACGGCAGTTGATAGGGGCCGCCGAGGTTTTCGATGGCGCCGGCCTCGCCGTAGTTGCCGGTGACGATGCCGTAGTTTGCGCGCTGGCCAGTCTGATCGGGGGGCAGGGAATCGCGGACTTGGGCGATGGCGCGGACGAGGTCGTCCCAGCCGAACTCCTCGCGCAGGTCGCCATTGTTTTTGAGAGCGAAGTCGCGCAGCGGGCCGGAGGGGGCTATGGGAACGATGACGGCCGCGAGGTAGGCGCCGCAAACGGCGACGCCCGGCGAAGTAGACGGTGGAAACGGACCAGCGAGCCCATGCAGGTCGCGGCGCCAGCCAGCGCGTGGCGGCGCGCAGCCCATTGCGATTAAGGCCGGGTAGGCCTCGGCAACGTAGTAGAAGCGGCCCTTGTTCAGCCAGAAGATCAGCACCGGCACTGCGTACATCCAGGCGAGCATGCGGTAGCGGCTGGAGCGTACAAAGGCGACGAGGCCGGCGATCCAGACGGGCGTGGCGAACAGGTTGGCGTCGAAAAGGAACTGATATTTCCAGTAGCCTTCCGCGCGGCCTTCGCCGACGTCGCGGGCGTGGATGTGCTGGAGGAATGTGTAGGAGATGAAGTCGTGGCGGGCCAGCCAGATCAGGTTGGGCAGGAAGAGCAGGAGAGCGATGCCGACGCCCGCGTAAAACCACGGGCTCTGGAAGTAGCGGCGGGCGCGGGTGAGAACCAGGCCGGCGAGAAGTCCGGCGATGAAGAAGGCGACGGAGTACTTGGTGAGCAGGCCGAGGCCGATGGCGGCGCCGATGGCGATCCACCAGCGGGGATTTTCAGATTTGAGCAGGCGGATGACGAACCAGCAGACGAGGATCCACCAGAGATAAGAGAAGGTCGTGTACTGGAATTCGGTGGCCTCGAAAGATCGGCAGGCCGGAGAGCCCGACGGTGATGGCCGTGGCGATCTGGGCGAGGCGGTTGCCGCCGAGGTCGCGCGCCATGAGTCCGCTGACCACGATCACGATAGCCTGGGCGATGACGGAGAAGAGCCGCAGGCCGACCAGCGAGAGGCCGAAGAGGCTGAGACCGATGCGCTGGAGGAAGGGCGTCAGCGGCGGGTAAGCGACAAAGCCCCAGTCGAGGTGGCGCGCGTCCGAGAGGAACTGCAGCTCGTCGCGATGGAAGCCGTAGCGGCCGTTGGTGAGGATGTGCGCGAGCGCGAAGACGGTGGCGATGGCGGCAAGGACAAGCGTGTCCGAGCGGCTGGCATCCGGCGCGGAAGCGGCCGTCTGATCTGGCTGGCGGGCGGCGAGGGGAAGCATGGGCCTCCTGGGTGTCAGGAGTGAGTACGATGACGGGAGAATATCAGTTCCGCGTGTAAGCAAAGGGAAAACGGGAGGACACGAGAAGCGCTGACGCCACTTGCCCTAATCCCTAACTCCTAACCCCTGCCTCTAACCTGTGACGGCCGATACAGCCCCGCCCTCCGCAATTGGGGCACAATCAAACTCCTTCGCCTATGATGTGCCCTCTCGAGCCGCGTCTGGCATCTCCCCTTCACCCCGCAGAGACGATCGGGACTGTTAACCATAAAATTAACAGTTTTCGGTTTTTTGAGTTTTCCACATTTTCCCAAGAAGTGACCGTATCGATAAGCAATCAATAGGCTTATATTCGGACTTATTCAATCTCCGTTGTTTCGCCCTTTCTTTGCTAAATGGGCAAATCAGGCCGGAAATGGCTCTGCTCTCGCCGTCCATGAAAATCAACAAAGTTACTGTTTGGTAAACAGCCCTCCCGCCTCCGAATCCGGCCCGCGTGCCTGGGTCAGGAGATCCGCTCAAGCGGCTGGGGGACTTTGACGCTGACCATGCCGGCGGCGGTGGCGGCTTCGATGCCGAGGTCGGTGTCTTCGAAGACGAGGCAGTCTTCAGGGGCGACGCCCAGCCGCTCGGCGGCGAGCAGGAAGGCGTCCGGGGCGGGCTTGCCGTTCTTGTAGTCCTCGGCGCAGACCAGGATATCGAACTTGTCGAGCAGGTTGACGGCGCCCAGCGATGCCGTGACCGAGCTGCGGCGGCTGCCGGAGACGACGGCCATGGGAATGTGGCCGTGCTTGGCGTCAATGTGCTCAACGACTTCCGGGATGGGCTGCACCGTTGGCACCAACTGGTGGTAGAGCGCTTCCTTGCGTGCGGCCAATTCCTCGACGGGCATGTCGAGGCCCTGCATCTCGTTGAGCAGGCGAATGATTTCGCGGATCGGCCGGCCGCCCCAGGCATAGAAGAGCTCTTCTTCATAGACAGCGCCATGCTCAGCGAGCGCCTTCTTCCAGGCCTTGTAGTGGAGAGGCATCGAATCGACGATGGTTCCGTCGCAGTCAAAGAGATAGGCGCGGAACGAGCCCGCGGGAAGTTCAAGTCTCATAACGAATGATGAGTGCTCCTGCCTCTATGGTACCGCGAGGTCAGGGACGGAGGTTACTCCAGGCCGTGGACGGCGACGGCATCTGCCGGGGCACGGCGGCCGGCGCTTCGCATCCGCCTTCGCCGGGTTTGGTGGGCTCCATGCGCAGGGCGTTGTTGAAGCGGTTGAAGTAGTTGAAGAGGCCGATGGCGCAGAGCAGCTCGACGATCTCGCCTTCGCTGTAGTGGGCGCGGAGCTCGGCGAACTGCTCGTCGGTGACGGCGTTGGCGTTGCGGGTGACGGTCTCGGCGAGGCGCAGCGCGGCCTTTTCGGCGGCAGTGAAGTCGTTGCGGGTTTGCCAGTCGGCGAGATGCGAGAGCTGATCGTCAGACCAGCCGAGACTGCGGGCGAGGATGGTGTGGCTGGCGAGGCAGTAGGGCGTCTCGTTCACCTGGCTGGTGCGGACAATGATGAGCTCTTTCAGCCTGGTGGAGACGGTGCCGGTGTTGAGGACGGCCGCGAAGTGATCCTGCATGGTGGCGAAGATTTCAGGCCGATGCGCCATGACGCGAAACATGTTGGGCACGTTGCCGCGCTGCGCGAAAACCTTGTCGTAGCGGGCGGCGATTTCTGGGGTAACCTGGGGGCGATCGAGGCGGGAAATGCGGGCCATGCGGGACTCCTATGCGTTCGATTTCATTATGGCACCGGGCTTGGAATTCCCGCATGGCTCAGGGCGGGGAAAGGTCCGCAGGAGGGGCCGGTGCTGATTTTGACCAGGAGCGCCGGGTCTGGTAACTTGGAAATGGACAATCAAGTCGCCAGACACTCCTCAGTAGCTCAATGGCAGAGCATTCGGCTGTTAACCGAAGGGTTGTAGGTTCGAGTCCTACCTGAGGAGCCAATAAAATCAACAACTTAGAGCACTTGAGAGCAGCAGAAAGACACGAAATTGGCCAGATTGTAGTCAATTTTGTCGTCACTCACTTTCAAAACGGATGCTAACCCATAGCAACCGATCTCAGTTGTGGCGCCCCTCGATAGATCGACTCCAGACCTCCAGCCTCATGTCCTGAACCGCGCTCTCGCGTGGCGTCAGGCTCCTGAAACTTGATCGAGTTTTGCCTTCGCCTGAACCTTCAGTCGCGCGCCCACACAGGCGCGCTCACCGACAGGACAGGAGTTCCGAATGGCAACTTATCAGAGAGGAAATACTGGTGGTACCGGTTTCGCTTCGCCGGTGAACGAATCGACGAACCGACAAAATCGACGTCGAGAACCGTCGCGAAAGACGCTGAGCGGCAACACCGGAAAACACTCGAAGCTGGCTACAACAACTTTAAAGAAGTTCGGCAGAACCGTGTCCGGATTCTTGAGGAGATTATTGACGAATACCTGACGGGCTACAGGCTCCGCTACCGGTCGGCGAGCTTTGCCGAATACGCTCCTATGCACTCTGCTTAGCCCCAACGGGTAGACGGGTTGCGGTGCATCCGCACTGGCAAACGAGGATCTCGGTCTCACGTTAACTATTCGATGGTCGCCCCAATTGACTTGGGGAAGGAGGCTCTCTGTGGCTCAGACATATCGCATTTTCACGGACGGCTCCGTGATCGGCAATCCGGGACCAGGCGGATGGGGCGCAGTTGTGATGCAGAGGAAGCGCCGGTGGGAAATGTGCGGCGCCTTACCGACCAGGCCGCAGTGCCGAAGTTATATTGCAGGATTGAGGTCCGCGTCACCGAGTCGTCTGGGAGACTGTGCTCTCCCTGCTCCCGAAAGAACTCGCCAAGGCGTTGGAATCATCCATCCAAGAGACGCGGCCGGACAACGACGCGATCAAGGCAGCGGTTGGCCAAAACGAGGTGGTTCCGGGCGCGGAAGTGCGGCGAGGGACCCACCTGCGGGTGGCCTAAAGTTGATCGAGATCAGCACTAGAAGTGTTCTGGGTATCTAAATGATCTGGAAACCCTTACCCCGGTCTGTCTACAATGAATCATCAACTGTCTCCTGCTTCAAGACGGGGCCGTAGAGCACACCCCCTTCCGGGGAACCCTAAATGCCTGATCCACGGGACTTACTCATTTCTAGGGATGAGGGAGACGCCGCGGATTGGGCGGGGTTCTGAGGGAGGCGCGAACTGATGCGTCGTTATCCGAAGCAGGCG
>CAWFVY010000007.1:0-470473 GCA_963819365.1 uncultured Acidobacteriota bacterium | reverse complement strand
CCCCGCGGCCCAGCCCTCATCGCGATGTGCGGGTGAGGACACCCGCACAACAGCCGGTCAGGAGACCGGCGCTACGTCGAAGACCGGTGCTGAATTGACCAGCTTAGGCCTTGATGAACTGGACTTCGAGGGTGATGCTGACGTCTTCGCCGACCAGGATGCCGCCGGTTTCGAGGGCTGCGTTCCAGCTCAGGCCGAAGTCTTTGCGGTTGATCTTGGTGGTGGCCGACAGGCCGATGCGGGTGTTGCCCCAGGGATCTTTGCCCGGAGCGCTGGGGCCTTCGACGGCGAAGGTGACGGGCCTGGTTTCGCCATGCAGGGTCAGGTCGCCGGTAACGGCGTACTCGCCTTCACCCTTCTTGACCACCTTGGTGGACTTGAAGGTCATGACGGGGTGCTGCTCGTGATGGAAGAAGTCGGCGGACTTGAGGTGGGCGTCGCGCTGGGCGTCGCCGGTGGTGATGGTGCCGATGTCGACGGTGGCCTCGACGCTGCTGAGGCTGGAGTCGGCGGTGTTCTCGGTCAGGGTGCCGGAGAGGCCGCTGAAGCTGCCTTTCACGTGCGAGATCATCATGTGCTTCACCTTGAAGTCGGCGCTGGAGTGCGCGGGGTCGATCTTCCAGGTGGTGGTGGAAGCAGGGGCGGAAGTGGTAGCTGCCATGGGTGGTGTCTCCTTTTCGCTTTCTTGGATGCGCAGCGGAGATATTCGTTGCAACAACTATTTGGGAGAATCAGACGCGGTGAGGGGTTAACCCGGAAGTAACATTCTGTTGCAATCGTGCGGAGCGGAGTATCGAGGATTGGCTTAGAAATGCCGGAAAGCGAAAAATCGGTGAAGCGATAGAAAAGCGAAGATATTCGGTATATCATTGTTTTTAATGCGTTTAATAACTTCCCTGTGGAAAACTTCGAAAACAATAACCGTTGGTTTTCTGGTTAACGGTTGACCCTTCCGAGAAGGGCCTGGAGCCGATTTCGGAAGCCGATCCGACGGAATAGACACTCGTCCTTCGGGGCGAATCCGGAGCGGTAAGTATGGCGAAGCCGGGTGAGGATTGCTGTGCGCGCCGTCACAGAGGGTGGGTCGTCCGGGCCAGTGGGGCTTGCGGAGAAGTGCAGGGCTTTATCGGCACGACTGAACGGCTTGGTGAAAAAAGTCAGGGCTTCGAGTGAGACCTCGGTAAAAAGCAATGCCTCAGGGGATAAACAGGCTGCGGTAAAAGGCGATCGGAACGGTTTCAAGTGCGCAGAAAAAGCGCAGGGGCTAAAGCCCTAGCCTTTAGAATGAGCCGTTTCGGCGGGACTAAAGTCCCGCCCTGACGCGTTCAGAAAGCAACGCTCTAGTTTTCCGCAGCCGGTAAAGCCCCGATGATTCTGCGTCGCTTATGCCGGGGATAAATCCCCAGCCTACCGCCCATTGAAAAATCGGCTTGACAATAAAGACTTCTCATTGCAATATACATTGCTATACGAGGTATATGGCAATGATGAGGCTGAGAGCGCAACCCGTCGAAGATGAGTCGCCAGACCGATGGGAAGCGCAGCTTCGAAAAGGCGCCCTGGAGATGGCTGCTCTGGCCAGCCTCTGGCAGGGTCGCCTGTATGGTCTTGAAATCATTCGCTTTCTTGAGAAAAATTCGCGGCTGGTACTGGCCGAGGGCACCATCTACCCGATCCTTAACCGGCTCAAAGCCGAGGGTATGCTCACTTCCGATTGGGTTGAGGCCGAGGCGGGCCACCCCCGCAAGTACTACGCGCTTACCGACCCTGGACGTCAACGCCTGCGCCAGATGGCCCAGGCCTGGGCCAATTTCGCCGGCGGACTCAGCCAGCTGCTGGAGCCTGTCCTGAAACCCCACGCAGAAGATCAATCAGACATTGGCGCCCTGGAAAAGAAGGAGTTATCGCGATGACCGAGCCTCTCCAACACCATGCAGATCGACACCTATCTGTCTTCTCTTCGCACCCATCTCGGACCCATAACACTGAGCGAGCGCGACGAGATCGTTCGTGAGATCAGCGCGCATATTCGCGACTCGGCGGAAGAGAGCGGCGTGAGTGTGGAGACCATCCTCGCCCGGCTCGGCTCCGCGGAAGAACTGGCCGCCCAATACCGCGATGGACTTCTCATCCGCCAGGCCAGCCGCAGCATCTCGCCCGTGAAACTGATGCGGGGCGCGCTGCGGCTTGCCACCAAAGGCGTTTCCGGTGTGATTGTCTTTTTTGTCGGCATGATCGGCTACTGCATCGGCGGCGGTCTGGTGCTCTCCGGGATGCTCAAGCCCATTTTTCCCGCCCAGACCGGGGTGTGGTTTCGCGATGGACACATGATCTCGAGTGGCACTCAGTTTTATCCTCCACCGCCGCCCGCCCATGAGGTTCTGGGCATCTGGTACATCCCCTTGATGCTTACCGCAGGCAGTCTCACGTTGTTGGCGACCACGTTCATGATCCGCGCATCCCTGCGCGTGTCGCAACGGTGGCAGGCGAAGCTATCGCGTGGCGAATAAACGGGTCGGACTGAATCCGGACTGATAAGCATGGCGAGCGGGTGAGCATGGCTGTGTGCGCGGTCACAGAGGGCGGGCCGCCCGGGGCCAGCGGAAATAGTCCGAATCTTGCCTAGTCGAACTAATTGTGAGCCAGGACCGACACCGAAGGCCGTGAGCCATGGTTTCTGCAATCGAGACTTCCGCATCGGCGGTGATTGACCCGCGATCAATCGAAACAGCTAAGTTGTGGGCTACTGCTTCATCACATAATGACGGTGTGAGGCGCTCGTTACACGTGCGTGTTGGACCGCGCCGTTTCGCAGGGGCTCGGTTGGACAGACCTCGAAGTCCGCGAAGAGATCGACTACCGAAGCGGGAATGTAATAGTTTGCCCTTTCGGACTTTTTTACTCCGGCTTCCAACCACCCCATTACGATGTCCCACGAAGACTCGTCGGGCTCGTACTCGTGATGCGTGCCGATGTGCCAAATGCGAAGCTGGCCGTCACCACTGTAGAAACGGGCGCGACCGTGAATGGCCATGCAGCTTTCGACTGCTCGCAATTGGCAGCTAGTTCCAACGAACAAGCAAAGCAACACAACAAGTTTCATACAGGTCGTTCAAATCCCCAAGCAACTATAAACCCGAGTTCGGGTCCAGGCGTGGGCAAGTCGGAAGTTTCCGCCCATGCATGCAATCGTTCTGGACCGGGATTTTGTGCTAACGACTTCGGCCCAGTGTGAGTTTTCCGCAGCCTGTAAGGCGGGTTCTTCGCCTGCGGCTCCTCATGAACAGAGGCTTTGAGGTTTGGGATTCGCGCCGCCCCGACGGGGCTCCGGAGGTTTCTATGGGGCGCCTACCCAGGACTGGCGTCCTGGGCTAACATCCTGCCGTCCCGCCGGGACTCCGCCTGCTGCCCCACGGGACGACGTGAGGGTGCTCCGCAGAGCCGACGTTCATTTCATACGCAACTCGCTACACGCGAGTCCGGCGGCTCCTCATGAACAGAGGCTTTGAGGTTTGGGATTCGCGCCGCCCCGACGGGGCTCAGGAGGTTTCTATGGGGCGCCTACCCAGGACTGGCGTCCTGGGCTAACATCCTGCCGTCCCGCCGGGACTCCGCCTGCTGCCCCACGGGACGACGTGAGGGTGCTCCGCAGAGCCGACGTTCATTTCATACGCAACTCGCTACACGCGAGTCCGGCGGCTCATCATGAACAGAGGCTTTGAGGTTTACCTGGTGGTTTTGCGATTCGCGCGGCCCCGACGGGGCTCCGGAGGTTTCTATTGGCCGCCTACTATCCCTCAGGAGCTAAAGCCCCGATGATTCTGCGTCCCTTATACCGGGGATAAATCCCCGGCCTACTGCCGCCTTAATCTCCGGCCCTACCGCCCGATCGAGCAAACAAGATCTACGTGACTTCGAGGTGGGGGTAGGCCGCTTGAACCTTGTCGGGGATTGCGGCGGGGAGGTCGCCTAGTTTGTAGCCGATTTCTAGTACGGCGGCGGGGGGCGCGGAGAGCGTGCTCAGCCGTTTGGCGGTGTCTTTCCAGTCGATGGTGCCGGAGCCGGGCCACAGGTGCTCGTCCTTGAGGCCGTGGTTGTCGTGGACGTGCATGGAGACGATGCGGTTGCCGAAGGTGGTGATGGCGTCGGGAATGCCGACCGTCATGTTGGCGTGGCCGAGGTCGAGGCACACGCCGATGCTGGTGAGATGGCCGAGCTCGAGGACGGTCATCAGGTGCTCGGGGGTGGTGACGTCGCTGGTGAGGTTCTCAACCAGCACGCGCACTCCGAGCGCGCTGGCGAAGGCGCCGAGGTGCTCGAGAGCGGTCATCGCATAGTCAATGGTGCGCTGCGACCAGGTGTCTTCGCGCTCGCCCAGGTGCACGATGAGGTTCTTGAAGGGGATCTGCTCAGCGGCTTCGAGGGCGCGCTTGATCTCGTCCATGGAGTCGATGCGGCGTGACTTTTCAGGGTGGATCACGTTGACCGCCGGCGCGCCGGCACGGCCCATCTCGCGATCGGGATACATGGGGGCGTGCATGGAAAACGGCTTCAGTTCATTGGAGCGGAACCACTCGGAGAGCTCGCGCACGTCTTCGCGCTGGGTGTAGTCGAAGTGCTGCCGCGCGGCGAAGATCTCCACTGCCTGCGCGCCGGATCGTGCGGCCAGCTCGAGCAGGCCCGGATGCAGGCGCTGAGTCAGAAACAGGTGGGTGGAGAGAACTCGCAGCATGGTAAGTGGAACTCCCGGCTCCGGCGCGAGAGGAAGCGGCGCCAGCCCCATCCTTATTTTCGCATTGCTGCAACAACTTACGGCAAAGAAGCGCGGCAGAGTGCGGGATTGGTTCCCCATCTGCCAACGGGTGAGCGGGGGAAGCGGACGAGGATGCCTTGCGTTCCGCGGGTTGTTTATGGATGATGTGTGCATCTCCTCGATTGACTGGATTCTCGAATGGGCTGTATTGCTTTCCGGCACTCTGCGAGCGCGCTGCGCGCCTGCGCACGATCTTCGTTCGCCTGCGCACGATTTTCCGCGGCTGTAGTTCTGGGGGCCGGGGTGCTGGCCGCTCAGGCGCAGCAGGCCCCGCCGGTCACGCCGGCCACGCCGGCTGCGGTTCCCGCAGCAGCGGCGAAGACTCCGGATGTTTCAAAAGAAGCGATGGTTATCGACAAGCTCGTCTCGCGCATTCGTGAAGAGGCAGACGGCACGGGCACGCGCGAAACTACGGCGCGGGTTCGCGTGCTGACCGACGCGGGCGTGAAGCAGATGGCGGTGCTGGCTTTCACTTACACGGCGCTGAACCAGCAGATGGATATCAGCTATGTCCGCGTGACCAGGCCCGACGGCACGGTGGTGGTGACTCCCGACTACAACATTCAGGACCTGCCTGCCGACGTGACGCGCGAGGCGCCGATGTACTCCGACATCCACCAGAAACACGTGGCAGTGAAAGGCCTGGGGGCGGGCGACACCCTTGAGTACAAGACCGTTCTGCGCACGCTGAAGCCTGAAGTGCCGGGGCATTTCTGGCTTGAATATTCGTTCGAGAAGGATGGCGTGGTTCTCGACGAGGAGCTCGAACTCGATGTGCCCGCCGACAAGATTGTGACCGTGGCCAGTGCCGATGTGCAGCCCACGGTCACGAGCGCGAACGGCCGCAAGGTTTACCACTGGACGAGCCAGAATCTCTCCCGGCCGGACCCGGATGCGCCGCCGAAGTCGGTGAAGAACTGGAAGCCGTCGGTGCAGGCGACGACGTTCACGGACTGGGCCCAGGTGGGCGCGTGGTACAAGTCGCTCCAGAAGGACCAGCTTGCGGTGACTCCCGCGATCAAGGCGAAGGCCGATGCGCTGACCAAGGGGCTGACGACAGACGACGACAAGATCCGCGCCATCTTTAATGCCGTGGCGCTGCACACGCACTATATCGGGCTTGAGTTCGGGATCGGCCGGTACCAGCCGCACTCTGCCGACGACGTGCTCTCGAACGAATATGGCGACTGCAAGGACAAGCACACGCTGCTGGCGACTCTGCTGCAGGCGGAGGGCATCGAGGCATGGCCGGTGCTGATCAACAGCAGCCACGAGTTCGATCCCGCCCTGCCGTCGCCGGCGCAGTTCGACCACGTGATCACGGTGGTTCCGCGCGAAGGCAAGCTGTTGTGGATGGATTCGACCGCGGAGGTGGCGCCGGTGGGAGTGCTGATTTCCACGCTGCGCGACAAGCAGGCGCTGGCCATTCCGGCAGCCAAGCCGGCGTACCTGGAACGCACGCCCGCCGATCTGCCGTTTGCGCAGTCGGCGCGCTTTGAGGCGACCGGCAAGCTGGACGAACACGGTGAGTTCACGGGACGCCTGTCGCAGACGTATCACGGTGATGCCGAGGTTGTGATGCGGGCGCTGTTCCGGGTGGTTCCGGAGTCGGAGTGGAAGGAGTTCCTGCAGCGCGTCTCAGCCAGCACCGGGTTTGGAGGCGAAGTCAGCGCGCCGGAAGTTTCCGCGGTGGAGAAGACCGAGGAACCGCTGCATTTCGCTTATGACTACAAGCGGGAGAAGTACAGCGAATGGGAGGATCGCCGCATTGGGCCGCCCATGCCGCCGCTGGGATGGGAGCTGGTGCCGGGCGTCAAGCAGACCAAGCCCGCCGATGACATCGACCTCGGCTCGCCGGGCGACCAGATTTACAAGTCGACGATTCAGATGCCGGCGGGATGGCATGTGTTTCCGCCCAGCGGGATCGATCTCGTCGAAGACTGGGCTGAATACCACTCCAAATACAACTTCGCCAACGGCGCTTTCACCGCGGAACGCCGCGTGGTCATCAAGAAGGAAAAGGTTCCGCTGGCCGACTGGGACAAGTACCTGCGCTTCCGCGAGGCGGTCTACGGCGATACGTCGCGCATGTCGACGATCAGCGGACCCGGAGGCCGAGCCGCCGCTCAAGTCGACGCGCTTTTCCGGCACAGTGACGATGTCGTCCAACGAAGAGATGGAGAAGCTGATGGAGCAGCTCGAGCCTCTCCGCGATGCGTTCGCGCTACTCGGGGCAGACTCCGCTGCGAGCGCCGCCGACCTCGCCACCGCTTCGGAGAAGTGCGGCAAGGCGGTCACCGATTTCGAAGCGCACTCGCACAACGACGAGCCCTCAGAGATGCGGACGCTCTGGTGGGCGCAGATGCTGGGCGCGGCCTGGACCTGCCAGGGCTGGACCGAGTTGGAGAACCATCATCAGGAAGCGGCGGAGAGCTATCTGCGGGCCGCGTGGAAGCTCAGCCAGAATCCGGTGGCCGGATACCAGTTGGGGCGGCTGCTTGAGTCCAAAGGCGAGAAGGCCGCTGCCGCGCATACCTGGGAGCTGGCCTACGTCAGTAGCCCCGCCGGCCTGATGACCAGCATCGCACCCGGTTCCGACACCACGGACAAGATCGCCGCCAGCTACAAAAAGCTGACCGGCCGGGCGATGACGGCCACGTCGCTGAATCACGGCCAGTACAACGGCAGCCTGCGGGCCGAGCTCGACAAGGACACGGAGATTCGTGCTTTTGTACGCGAAACCAAGCTGAACGGGCAGGGCTACTACGCCGTTACGTATCTGCCGGATGGGACGGTGCGCGCTACGCTGATCAGCGGCGATCCCGGCATGGCGACGCTGGCGCCGATGCTGCAGGGGCATCGGTTCCCGGTGACGCTGCCCACTGGGTCAAAGGCTCGGCTGGTGCGCGAAGTGCACCTGATCTGCTCGCCGTGGGGAGGCTGCGACGCTTACATGCTGCTGCCCACTGCGGTGACTCTTCCCATGGAGATGAAGGTGAAGGCGATTCAGGTCGCGCCGCCGGATGCGCCCAAGGGGGCAAAAATCGTCCGCATGGTACCGGCGAACTGAGCCTCGGCAGCGGGGCTGAGGCCATCGCTCGCCGCATTCCGAGCCGGGCAATGGCCGATTTTTGGCGGTACGGGGGATGCCGTATAGCCCGAAAGTACTGTGGACTTTGGTTCAAATCCGGGCAATAATCCGGCTTTACTCCTGTTTCGGGGCCGTGGTGTCATTTCCCGATGCTCTTTGTCGGGAAGGCCAACGGACTGGCAGGAGTGGTCAATCGATTGAACGGAGATCTACCATGGTTCCCTTGCTCCGCCCGCTGTTCGTAAACCTGAAGGACCGGTTCCTGAACGAAGATGGCCAGGATCTGGTCGAATACGCGTTGATTGTTGCGATGTTGTCGTTCTGCGCCATAGCCGCCGAGCGGAATGTCGCGGTCAGCATCTCCGGCGCCTACGAGAACCTCGCCAACGCATTCAACGCCAACTTCTAGAGACCGCGGTCGCCCGGACCTACGCGTTGATGGCCATTCCCTCCACGGCGGCGTAGGCGTCCAGCATTGCCTCGCTCAGCGTGGGGTGTGCGTGGATGGAGAACATCAGCTCGTCTACCGTTCCTTCCAGTTCCATCACCGCAATGGCTTCCGCTATCAGCTCCGTGGCCTGCGGACCGATGATGTGCACGCCGAGAATCTCCCCGTACTTTGCATCGGCGACAATCTTCACAAATCCATCATGGCTGTCGAGAATGGTGGCCTTGGAGTTGCCGGCAAACGGGAACTTGCCGACCTTGACCTCGTAGCCCTTCTCCCTGGCCTGCGCTTCCGTCAAACCTGCGGACCCGATCTGCGGATCGGTGTAGGTGCATCCGGGAATGCGATCGCGGCGCACGGGACGGAACTTGCGCCCGGCAATCTTCGCCATCGCCACAATGCCGCTCATCGCGCCTACATGGGCTAGCTGCGGCAGGCCGGCTACGATGTCGCCGATGGCATAGATGCCCGGCTCGGCGGTCTGCTGCGTTTCGTCGACTTTGACAAAGCCGCGGTCCACTTCGATCTTGGTTTTCTCGATGCCCACATTGGCGGTGCGGGGCGCGCGGCCGACGGCAACGAGAACCTTGTCGGCTTCCTTCTCGCGGGTCTGGCCGTTGGCGGTTGTCCACTTCACCTTCACGCCCGCTGCGGTCTTCTCTATGCTCGAAACCGTGCTGGCAGTATTCACGTCGATGCCGCGCTTCTTGAACTGGCGGGTCAGCTCTTTCGAGATTTCCTCGTCTTCGACCGGCACCATGCGCGGCAGGAATTCGACAATGGTGACCTCCGCGCCGAAGCTGCGGAAGATGGAGCCGAACTCGACGCCAACCGCGCCCGCGCCGATGATGATCAGCGACTTGGGCGGCTCGGCGACGGAGAGGATTTCGATGTTGGTGAGGATGCGGTCGTCGGGCTTGAGGCCGAAGAGCATGCGCGCCTCAGAACCGGTTGCGAGCAGGATGTTTTTCGCCTTGAGCTGACTCTTTTCGCCGCTCGCGCTTTCGAGATCGACTGTGTGTATGCCATCGACAGCGGATCCGGTGAGCCGCCCGTATCCACGCACCACCGTGACCTTGTTCTTCTTCATCAGGAAGTCGAGCCCCTTGGTGTGCTTGGTGACGATGGCGTTTTTGCGCTTCTGCACCGCGGCCCAGTCAAGCTGCGGCGTGCCGATGCCGGTGATGCCGTACTCGGCGGCTTCCTTCAGGTAGTCCCAAATCTCGGCGTTGAACAGCAGGGACTTGGTGGGAATGCAGCCCACGTGCAGGCAGGTGCCACCGAGCACGTCGTCGGCCTCGATCAGCGCGACCTTCAGGCCGTACTGGCCGCCGCGGATGGCCGCCGTGTATCCTGCCGGACCGCTGCCGATAATTGCCACGTCATAAAGAGTGCTGTCTTCAGCCAAGACTTGCTCCGTTCCGCGCGACCCGGTTCCCAGGCATGCGCCCTGTGCCACGGTCCAGTTTAAAAGATGGGCCTGGACGGCTCCCGATGCAGCATTCACGCGCGGGAAGCGGAGAGGGCCGCTTGCACGGTCTCCGACACGGTGTGAAGCGTTGCCGGATCATCGCCGAATGCCTCGATCCAGCGCACATCCGGCTCGCGGCGAAACCACGTGAGCTGGCGCTTGGCGTAGTTGCGGTGACCCTGCTGCGCTTCGGCAATGGCAGCCTTCTCGCTTACACCCTGGATCAAAACGGAAACTGCCTGCCGATAGCCGAGCGAATCGAGCGCCTTGATTGGGCCGTAGCAGGCGAGGAGAGCGCGGGTCTCCTGCACCAGCCCGGCGGCGAACATCTCCGCGCAGCGGCGATTCAGACGGTCGTAGAGTCCGGTGCGCGGCGGGTTGAGGCCGATGCGGAGGAGGCGGTAGCCGGTGAGGGGATCGCGCGCCTCGCCGTCTGAGTCGAGGACATGGGACATGGGGCGACGGCCTGCGAGACACACTTCGATGGCGCGGATCAGCTTGGGGGTGTCGTTGGCGTGGATGCGCTGCGGCGGATGCGGGATCGAGGCGGGCGAGCACGCGGTGCAGCCATGCGCTGCCGCGCTTCTCGGCGATCGTCCGCAGATCGCTCGCGCAGATCTTCGTCGCGCTGCGGGCCGGCAAAGAGGCCTTCGGTCAGGGCGCGCAGGTAGAGGCCCGTTCCGCCGGTCACGATGGGCAGCGGTCCGCGTGCGGTGATGTCGCTGAGCGCCGCGCGGGCCGCGCGGCTGTAGTCCCCGGCGGTCATCGGCTGGTCTGGATCGGCGACGTCGATGAGGTGATGCGGCGCGCGCGCGCGCTCTTCCGGCGAGGGCTTCGCCGAACCAAGGTCCATGCCGCGATAGACGGCGACTGAGTCGCAACTGACGATCTCGCCGTGGAAGCGCTGGGCCAGTTCGAGGGAGAGGGCGGTCTTGCCACTGCCGGTAGGGCCGAGGAGGATGACGACGAGCGGATCGGCTTTGGTCATGCGGGGACGCGCCTGTAGAGCGGAAAATGGGACGGATCGTGGCGAGGGACGCGAACCCATCCCTCAGCGGCTAAAAGCCGCGCACGTTGTGTTGGCCTTTTTGGCACGACTAAGAGTCGTGCCCTCTCAAGACCGTGGCCGAAGCGGGCTCCGCGGTGGCTAGACGCGGGGGGCCTTCGGCCGTGGCAGCGGTGCACGGCTTGAAGGGCAACCGCAGATCCCTCGGTCCGCTTACCCCACTGCGTGGGGCCCCAAACGCGCGGACTCTCGGGATGACACTTCGGAAAGATTTGCCCGGGATCGTGCACGCGCAGAACCGCCACCATCCCGCGGGGAGCACCCATCCGGGCTTGGTGCGGATGGCCCAGTAGATGAAGATCGCCGCCGCAATGATCAACAGGCCAAACATCTGGTTGCGGCGAAAGACGCGCGTCTGCGCGGCGCGGCGCTCTCGCTCGGCGACCTGCTGATCATGCGGCTTGATGCGGGTCTGAACCATGGCTCCCTGCGAGACCCACGCACCAGTATAGGTTCCTCGCCTTCCGTCTCTTGCCACTCTGCCATTTTCCCTGTTCCCTGGTCCCTCTCCACTCCGTTTGACTTCCCCCCGCCGCATTGCCGACCATTAGCTTTCGGAGCATCGGCGTTACACCGAGCCCGCAAGAGGCAGTCATGAAAGTCCTGATCCTTGGTTCCGGCGGCCGCGAGCATGCGCTCGCCTGGTCCGTCTCCCGCAGCAAGCGCGTCACGGAAGTGGTCTGCGCCCCCGGCAACGGAGGCATGGCGCAGATTGCCCGCTGCGTGGCTGCCGACATGACAGCGTCGAGTCCATGCTCGCCGTGGCGGAAGCGGAGCAGCCCGGCCTGACGATCGTCGGCCCCGAGCTGCCGCTCTCCCTCGGCATCGTCGACGAGCTGCAGGCGCGCGGACTGCCGCGTCTTCGGCCCCAGCCGCGCAGCCGCCATGCTCGAAACCAGCAAGGGATTCGCCAAGCGCTTTCTGCAGCGGCACCAGATTCCCACGGCTCATTACGCCGTCTGCACCAGCCCGGCCGAGCTCGAAAAGGCCATCGAGATGTTCCACCCGCCCATCGTGGTCAAAGCCGACGGGCTGGCCGCGGGCAAGGGCGTGCTCATCTGCGACACGCGCGTGCGCCGCTGTGGAGGCGGCGCAGAAGCTGTTCTCGGGCAGCGCTTCTCGGCGCGAAGGAGCAGCAGGTGGTGATCGAGGAGTTTCTGGAGGGCGACGAGGTCAGCTTCCTCTGCCTCAGCGACGGCAAGCACGTTGCGCCGCTGGTCCCCGCGCAGGACCACAAGCGCATCGGCGAAGGCGATACCGGGCCCGAATACGGGCGGGATGGGCGTCTATTCCACGGACACGCTCGCTCGAGCCGGCCATGCAGGAGTGGATCCTGCACCACATCGCCCAGCCCACCATCCAGGGCATGGCGGAGGAGGACACGCCGTTCGCGGGGTCCTCTACTGTCGGCCTGATGATGACGGCGCGGGGGCCGCAGGTGCTCGAGTTCAATGCGCGCTTCGGCGATCCTGAGACGCAGGCGATTCTGATGCGGCTGGAAAGCGACCTGGTGGAGGCCATGGAGGCGTGCGTCGAAGGCCGGCTTTCCGACACGGAACTGCGCTGGGCGCCGGGCGCCTCAGCGTGCGTCATCGCCAGTTCCGGCGGATACCCCGGCAGCTACAAGACGGGGTTTCCGATCAAAGGCCTTGAAGCAGCCGGCCGCGTTCCGGGCGTACAGGTCTTCCACTCCGGCACCGCGGTGAAAGACGGCGAGATTGTCACCAATGGCGGACGGGTTCTGGGCGTCACCGCGGTGGGAGACGGGCTTGGAGCAGGCTCTGGCGAGTGCCTACGAGGCTCTCGGCGAGATCCAGTTTCGAAGGCATGTACTTCCGGCGCGACATTGCGCACCGTGCCCTGCGACGTTCCAGCTAGGGTGCCGTTTTCAGCTATTCAATTGATTCTGCGTGCATTATTGCTGCGCAGGGGGAGCCGCATGTCCCGGCTGTCCGGCCTGCGCCTTCTGGAAACACGAGCGGCACAGCACCGGCCTGCCCTGCGTGGGACGGAAGGGGACGGTTGTCTCCTCGCCACATGCGGAGCATTGGGTGCGCGTTTCAGTGCGGACGCGCGGGCCTCCATTTGCACGCTTAGCCTTGCATTGCTTGCAGCGCTTGGGATCGTTTTTAAACTGTTTATCGTGAAAGAAAAGCTGCTCACCGGCGGTGAAGACAAACTCGTCACCGCAATCTACGCACTTAAGGACTCGATCCTGAAATTCCATGGCCGGCTTCCCCGAGAGGGAAAGTAGATCGGCCTCAAACGCTACACGCCGTCCCCGTTTCCCTGTCCTCGTTCGTCGTTCCACAACCAGGGCCCGGGCCGCGATAAGGGTAGGCGGCGAATTTGGGTGTCTCCGCACGGGAGACGGTTCCAACTTAAATGCGCCAGTGCTGTGCCGGCGCCAGGTGAAGCTTTAAACTTGCCCCCTTCGCGCTTGAGAATCTATCCGCGGTTACGCGAGGAGATAAGGATATTCCGGGTTCGTACGACGTTTTCTGGTTCATTCCGGGCGAAGGCGGCGCGATGCCGCATTCGCCCGGAACCTTAATTAATCCTGCTCTTTACGAGCCTTCTTACGATTCCGCTTGCGCGCCAAGGCAGCCTTGACGCGGCGCTTTTCGCCGGGCTTCAGGTAGTAGGAGTGACGCTTGACTTCCTTGATGATGTCCTCCTGCTGGACCTTACGCTTGAATCGGCGTAGCGCATTTTCGAGCGGCTCGCCTTCTTGAACGCGAACCTCTGCCAAATTTTCCCACCTCCAAACCTGCCAAGGGGCTTCTCTATGATACTGGAAATACGGCGATTAGTCATTCTTTGCGGACTGCAGAAGCGGGTAAAACCCGGCTCAGCAACCGATTCAAGCTCGACTCCGCCTACCCATGGCACCTCGCCAAACTGATGCTGGCGAAGATGTTGCGCTTGAGCGTACTTCAATTCCTGGTAGGTGGGTACTGGGAAAAATCCTAGGGGAATGGGCGTAAGGCACCGCAAATGTCGCCGATTCGGCTCCAGACGGCTTGCTTCTGCACTTTGAGAGCTTGCTCTACACTTTGGGGAGGGGGTCCCCATCATGATTCGCAGCTACCAGGGCATAACACCCCGGATCGCCGCCGGCTGCTACATCGACCAGTCGGCGCAGGTTCTGGGCGACGTCGTCCTCGGAGAGAATTCGTCGGTGTGGATGAACGCGGTGCTGCGGGGCGACGTGAATTCGATTCGAGTGGGAGCGAACTCGAATGTACAGGACTGCAGTGTTCTGCACGGCCAGCGCTATCTCTACCCCGTCACGGTCGGCGACTGGGTCACGATCGGGCATAACGCCACGGTGCACGGCTGCGTGGTGGAAGACGCTTGCCTGATCGGTATGGGCGTCACCATCCTGAACGACTGCCGTATCGGCGAAGGCAGCATCATCGCCGCGGGCGCGGTGCTGCCCGAGCATACGATTGTGCCTCCGCGGACGTTGTGGGCAGGGGTGCCGGGCAAGATGCGCCGCGAGCTGGGAGAGGAAGACCGCAAGCTGATCCTGCATGTACGCGCAGAATTATCTCGATTACACGGCGATTTATCTGGCGGAGGAAGCAGGCACGCCGTTGGAGGCTGCGCCCGAGGGGGGCGTCTCGTCGTGACGGATCTCAGGGCCTCTATCGTCCCTGTCTCCCAGTCCCTGTCCTCACCTCCGCCTCCATCAGGTTCAGCAGGATATCGTTGATCCGGGTCAGGTGTCCCTCGCCCTTCGACTTCAGCCAGTCCAGCACCCGCGGATCCAGCCGTACGCTCACGGGCACCTTCTTCCGTACGCTCCGAACTCGTATCATCTCGGCCAGTTGCGCGGGCGTCAGCCTCGGAATATCCGAGTAGTCGATCTTCGAATCATCGCCCGCAGCCTGTGCCGAGGCGATCCGATCTGCGGAATCCTTCTCGGCTTTAGTCCACTTCCTGTGCCTGATATCTTCGGATGTCATCGTTACCAGCCGCTCGCGCTTGTTTGCGCTGATTTTCGCGGTTCTTTCTTTCGTCCCACTCGTAGCGCATTGCGTATATACAAATGTATCACACGTTCGGCCTGGTCTCGCTTCTGCGACCTGGGATGGCGCGAACCTGATTACCGGCAGTTCTGGTTGCGCGCGCCGGGAATGACGACGAAGGTAGTGCTGGCAGGCGGCAGGGCGATCGGGCCCGCGGCGACTTTCTCGCCGCGCAGATTCGGCAGCGATCCATCAGCCTGAATCGCGAGTTCCACACTGTTCAGCATCGTCTTGCTACTCGTCAGGTCGGGCGCAGTCAGGGTGAGTCTCTCGCCAGGCTGCCCAGCGTGACCGTCTGCGCATGCTCTCGATCGGTATTCAAAAGGACCAGCGCTACGCCGCCGCTCTGGTGCTGCGCGCAGTGCGCAAACACGCGGAGGTTCTGATCCGCGGGCATAGCAGGATCAAGCACGACCGTGCCCATCGTGCGGTTCCATAAGAGCGCCGCCCAGTAATCGGGGCGCGGCTCGAGGGTGCTTTCGTCCAGCAGACCGTAATCGCTGGCTGCGAGGGTGTTGTGCATGACGACCTGGACGCCCTTCTGCGCCAGCGTTCCGAGCTGGTTGAGGAAGCGGAACGTATCGGCAAACTCGCCGGCGAACTGATCGCCGCCGCATGCAGCCTCGGCGGTCTCGGTGAGCCACATGGGCTTGCCGGGGGTGTACTTGTCGCGAAGGCCGGCATAGAACGCGTGGGCGGCGGCGGTGCGATCGAGCCAGTCGGCGGAGAGCGCCTGCGCCACGGTCACATTGCCTGTGCAGCGCTTCGAGACGCCTCCATAGAAGTGATAGGAGAAGGCGTCGAAGATCGGGCCCGTCGCCTTGAGCAGATCATCGCTCTCGAGCAGTTTCATCTTGATGCCGCCGGGCATCATGGAGACGCCTTCGCCCACGCCGCCGGGTCCGAGGAAGACGGTTTGCGGAGATTGCCCGCGAAGGAACTGGGCAAAAACTTTCGCGTCACGCGCAAACGCCGCGGCATCGTAGCCGGCAGGCGCACCGCCGGGGCCGGGGAAGGTCGGCTCGTTCATGAATTCGGCGGCGGCGATGCTGCCTCCGATGCTCTTCGTGTAGTCGAGAAAGGTTTTGGCTTGGGCGGGAGTCCACACCCCTTCGGGGTCGCGCGTGCCCGCGCTGATCGCAAACGAGGTGACGATCTTGTCGTCAACCGCCTGGGCAAAGTCGACCACGCCCTTCCACTGCGCGCGCGTAAGGACACCTTTGAAGCCTTGCGGAGCCTGCGTGGGGGGCGGATTGTCATCGTTCTGGAAGTAGGTGCTGTTCTGCCATGTCCCGCTCACGCGCACATACGCGGGACCCAGGGCCTGGGCCAGCTTGCGAAGCCGTGGGTTCGACAGATCGATGGGCTGCCGGTACTCATACAGGTCGGCGCTCATGCCCGGGGGCTGATTCCCCTGCGCCGCTGTGCCGGAATTTGCGGCGGGCTCCACGGCTGATTTGTAGGGCTTCCAGAAGCGGCCTCCCGTCACCTCAACCATCTCCACGTTGTAGGAGACAAATCGCGGATCAACCGAGCCGATCTTCCGCATCTTCGATGGATCGAGCCGGATTGCCGGCTTCTGCTGCGCATGGACAGCGGTTGCGAGGATAGTGACGACCGCTATCGATGCAGCAATAGGTGCGTTCCACAATTTCAACGTCATCGTTCGCTCCTGGTGAGGATCGACGTGCGAATCTTACGGGCGGGTCCCGATCAATGCGAACCCTGGGAAGCCGCTGCCTCTTCGCGCGTTGGGCGTTTCATCAAGAATGGGAGCGGCACCAGCAGCGCAACGATAACACCAAGCACGAAGAACGCGCTGATGTAGGCAAGCACGTTGGCCTGCGCATCCACGATCTGCTGCAGCTCGGCGAGCGAGCGATGACCGGCCTCGGCCACGCTGCTTCCCGTCATGATGGCCGACTGCCGCAGCGCCCCAAGATACCGATCGAAGAAAACGTTCCCGGGATGCAGATGCGCAGCGAGATCGACGCGGCTGATCTGCCGATGGCGTGACAGGTAGGAGACAAGGAAGGAGACTCCGACCGCGCCTCCGAGATTCCGCACGAAGTTGCTGATTCCCGAAACCTGATTGTTGTCGCTCTGGCGCATGCCCACATAGGCAAGGGTGCTGATGGGGATGAAGATCAGCGGAAGGCCCACCACCTGGAAGACACGCATCCACACGATGGTCTTGAAGTCCACGTCGGGCGTAATGCGCATCATCCAGAACATGCTTGCCGAGGTGAGCAGGAATCCGACCGCGATGACCTTGCGCGGATCGAACTTGCTGCCGAGGATGCCCGCCACCGGCATCAGCAGGGCCAGCGCGCAGCCCGCGGGCGACAGCGCCAGGCCGGCGCGCTCCGCCGAATAGCCAAGCTGCAGCTGCAGAAACTGCGGAATCAGAATCGTCGATCCGTTGAGCACCACGCCCAGCGTGAAGTTCGAAAGCGTTGCCGAGGCGAGGTTGCGATTCTTGAGAAGACGGAGCTGGATGATGGGATGCGGGTGGGTCCACTCGCGCCAGATCATGGCGATGAGCGCGGCGATGGCGACGCCGCCGGCGATGCGGATGAGGTTGGAATCGAGCCACTCGAGCTGCTCGCCCTTGTCGAGCACGTACTGGAGCAGTCCCACGCCAACCACGATGGTGGTGATGCCGAAGTAGTCGGTGCTGCCGCCGCGTTGTTTGCGCGCTTCAACGACGTGAGGCGGATCATGCACCACGCGCTGCGTAAGAAACAGCGAGAGGATGCCGATGGGAACGTTGATGAAGAAGATCCAGTGCCAGCTATAGTTGTCGGTGATCCAGCCGCCCAGGGTGGGGCCGATGGCGGGCGCCACCACAATCGCCATGCCGTAGATGGCGAAGCCCATGTTGCGCTGTTGGGGCGTGAAGGTGTCGGCCAGAATCGCCTGCTCGCTCGGCCCGAGGCCTCCGCCGCCCAGCCCCTGCATGACGCGGAACAGGATCAGCATCGGCAGACGTCGTGGCCAGTCCGCAGAGCATGGAGCTCAGCGTGAACAGCACCACGCAGGTCATGTAGAAGCGCTTGCGTCCGATGCGCGTCGAGAGCCACCCGCTCATGGGCAGGATGATGGCGTTCGAGACCAGGTAGCTGGTCTGCACCCACGTGCTTTCATCGGCCGTCGCGCCCAGGTTGCCGGCGATGTGCGGCAGGGCGACGTTGGCGATCGAGGTGTCGAGAACCTCCATGAACGTCGCCAGGGTTACGGTCATGGCGATGATCCATGGATTGAATTGCCTCGCGGGGTTGAATCGCGGCGCGCTTACCTGAGCCATACCTTCGCCTCAACCGACATGCCGGGCCGCAGGCGTTCCGCGTCGGCCTGCGCTGCGTTGAGGCGGATGCGCACCGGCATCCGTTGCACCACCTTGATGTAGTTGCCCGTGGCGTTCTCCGGCGGAAGCACGCTGCTGCGCGCGCCGGTGATGGCCGGAATGCCTTCGACCGTGCCCTCGAAGTCCTTCTTCATGGCGTCGACGTGAATCCTGACGCGCTGCCCGGGGTGCATCCTGGCAAGCTGCGTCTCCTTGAAGTTCGCGGTGACCCAGGTATCGCCGGTGGCGACGATCATCATCAGCGGCTGAGCCTCGCTGACGCGATTGCCGATCTCGGCGCTGCGCTCGGTGACGATGCCGCGCACCGGCGAGACGATGTGGCAGAAGCTGAGATTGAGGGCGGCGCGCTGCAGTTGCGCGGCGGCCGCTTCAACATTGGCTTCGGCGGTGGCCAGGTCGGCTTCGCGAATCGAAAGCTGGCTGGGCGCGGTGCGGGTCACCTGGTCGCGGTGCGCGGCCTGGGCGGCGATCTCCGCTTTGCGCTGGTCCAGAACCTTTTCGACCGATGCGACGTTGGCGCGCGCCGCGGTGGAATTTGCCTCGGCAGATCGGGCCGCCGCGACTGCTCGCTCGTAGTCCTGGCGCGAGATGGTGCCGGACTGGAAGAGCTGCTCGTAGCGCTGCAGCTCGGCCTCGTCGCGCGTGCGGAGCGCCTCCGATTCCGCCAGCTTTGCGGACGCGCCCGCCAGATCCTGCGAAGCCGCGGCCGAAGCCGCCCTGGCCTGCGCGAGCTGCGCATCCGCGGTGAGCGCCGACGCTGTGTTGTCCGCCTGCGTAATGGCAACCGACGGACGCTGGGCGTTCAATTGCGCTACCGCCTGATCGTATTGCGCCTTGGCCTGCGCGTAGGCCACCTTCTGCTCGCTGGGATCGAGATCGACCAGCGGCTGGCCGGCTTCGACGGTCTGATTGTCGGTGACATAGACGGCCGCCGTGGTGCCCGCGATGCGCGAGCTGACGACGTTGAGGTGCCCGTCGATCTGGGCGTTGTCAGTGGACTCGTAGCCCGCGGCGTAAACGGCCCACCCCGCCGCCGCCCCCAAAGCCAGCAGCGCGACGATGGCGACGATGACAATGCGCGCGGTCTTGGTTTCCTTTTGGGCCGGCGTGACGACTTCGAGTTTGGCAGCAGCCTGTGGCATAGTAAAAAGATACCGACCAGTCAGTTAGTTGTCAATCCGATATTTGGTAAGCTGGTTCTGGCCGCGGTAATTCAGGCGAGGGTGGTTAAATGGGACAAGTCGCCATGCAAACGCTGAGCAAACAGCAGCTCCGCACACAGGAAACCCAGAAACGGCTCCTCGACGCCGCAGAGGAAGTCTTTGTGCGCGATGGGTATGAGGCCGCCCAGCTCGACGCCATCGCCGCCCGCGCGGGCCGGAGCAAAGGCGCGGTCTACACCCACTTCAAGAGCAAGGAAGACCTGTTCCTCGTGCTGTTCGAGCAGCGCACGCGCACTTATATTGACCGGCTCATGAAGAGCCTGCTGAGCTGCGCCACGCAGAAGGAGCGACTGGAGGCCTTTCGCGAGTTCTATGTGGGGCTCGATCACGACCGGGCGTGGCCCATTCTCACGCTCGAGTTCAAGCTCTACGCGCTTCGTCATCCGGAGTCGAAGGAGCGGCTGCGCAGAGCCTTCGAGATGTCGAAACCATCCGGGGGCGACTCGAACTACGACCAGATGTTCGGCCAGCTCACGCGCGCCCAAAAAGCGGACAATGACCTGGCGATCAGCGCACTGGGTCCGGTCGTCTCGGGGCTGATCCTCGAAAGCCACTTCGAACCGGAGATACTCTCGGAAAAGGGCGTGCGCCGGCTTCTCGGCTGGATCTTCGACGCGCTTTTTTTGACGCGCAGCTAGAGCGGCGCGGCCTCGCTCATGATTTCCTTGACGACGTCAAAGTAGTGGTTTTGGCCTTCATCCTCGTACTCGGAGGCGACGGTCAGGCCAACCTCGGCGAGCAGCTTCCTGTACTGCTCTGCGCCCAACGATTCCGATTCGACGTCAGTCATCATGTCTATCCAGACGGCGGGTTGAGCGGTTGAGGTAAACAGCAGGCGGCCTCCGGGAGCCAGTGCCTCGGCGAATCTGCGGATGAGGCGATGCTGATCTTCAACCTTGAGCAGGAAGATCAGTCCCCATGCCAGGACTGCATCGAAGACTCGATCGAACATGCTCGAGTCCTGAACGGCTTCGCAGAGGATGGGTATGCCGGGCAGGTTGCGCTGGAATGCGGCGACGAAGGTGGGCGCGCCATCGACCGCGAAGACCTGAAGTCCTTCTTCGACCAGCACCGCGGTGATAGGGAAGCCCGGACCGCAACCGAGATCGAGGACGCTGCTGCCCGGCGGCAGTACCCTGGCCCAGGACCGCACCTCTTTCACGCCGATTCCGACCGACGGCGCACTGCCGCGGCGTGCTAGAAACTGCTGCGACACCGCTTCGTAACCGCTCGATCGATCCACGCACAGATGGTAGCAAGCAGGCCGGCTCGCGAAAGCCCACGACCTGCAGAGCTCCGCCCGACCGCACTCCCGCCCTAACAAGTTAGGACGGGGCACCCAGCAGGCAAATCGGATCGATGAAGTTTCGTTCATTTTGGCGCACTTCGGTTCTTAAAGCGCACAATATCCTTATGTTCCGTAAGACTTGTCATTCTTTCTTCTCGCTTTCTTGTCGATTGCGGCCGCTCGTTCGCAGTCCACATCCACACTTCCGAACGCTCCGGACGCGGATACCGGCGACGCTCCGACCTTGCGCAATCTGCCCATGAACTTCCTGCGCGATCAGGGCGCCATCTGGACCAGTCCCATCCATCTGAACGAGAAGCGCGTGCTGGGCGCGGTGATTCTGGTGGGCGCAACCACGGTGCTCATCGCCACCGACCACCAGGTGATGTCGGAACATCTCCACGACGCCTCAATGAACCACGATGCCGAGACCGCCTCGACGGGACTCACCGGGATGTTTCTCGCGGCCCCGGTGGCCTTCTACGGAGTGGGAGCGCTGAAGCGCAACGCTCACGCCGAGGAGACCGGCGTGCTTAGCGGCGAGGCCATCCTCGACAGCGTGGCGGTGAGTGAAGTCATCAAGATCATTTCGAGGCGCGAACGCCCCACCGTGAATGACGCGCAGGGGAAGTTCTTTCAGCCGAATGTGAATTTCGACTCGTCGTTCGCGTCGAACCACAGCGTGATCGCCTGGTCGGCGGCGACTGTCATTGCGTCCGAGTACAACGGATGGATGACGCAGGTTGCCGCGTACAGCCTTGCCACCGGCGTGAGCCTGACGCGCGTCGCCAGCCGCAACCATTTTCCCTCCGATGTAGTGGTGGGTTCGGCGGTGGGCTGGATGATCGGCCGCTACGTGCACCATCGGCATCATCGCGCCGACCGGTACTGATCCGGACCTTGTAACTGCGCGGATCGCACCCTCACCCCGCCCCTAGCCACCCCCCACCGGTACTGATAATAGACCTGATACCTTGGTAGCTTCTCCAGACCCGAGGAGGCTTCCATGTCATTGGCTGCTTGTGTCCGGCGAGCCGGATCGCTTTCGGCATGCGCCGCTGCAGCTTTCCTGCTGCTGGGCGCGACGCCGCTGGGCGCGCAGGATTGGACTGCCCGTCCGCCGCAATCGCTGAACGGAGCAGCTTGTACCGAAGCCGACGGCTACCAGCCCGGCAAGGTCTATGACGCCATCATCGTTGGCGCCGGCGTCGCGGGGTTGAGCGCTGCCAGAGAACTCGATCACCTGAACCGCTCCACCCTGATTCTCGAAGCCAACGACCGCATCGGCGGGCGAGCGTTCTCCGCCGACATCGCCGGCGCCATGATCGACTACGGGGGCGCATGGCTGCATGGCATCGACACCAATCCGCTTACGCCGCTGGTCGATTCGCTCGGCTTCCAGCGCATCCGCACCAATCTCGACGTGCCGTACTACGTGAACGGCTCCCAGGCGGACGCGCAGACGATGAAGACCTACAACGTTGCCCTGGAGGAATACGAACAGGCGCTGGAGATGGCCGCCTCGGCTGGGCAGAGCCAGCGTGCCGCCGGCGAATACGCCTGTCACGCCATGGAGCGGATCAAGGAGCGCAAGATCACAACGCACGAGGCCTGCGAACAGCTTGCGCGCGCCGGCAGCCCTTGCCGCGTCGAAACGTCGGCCGAGCTTGCACGCCTTTGCACCCGTGGCACGACTCTGCCGGCGGCGGATGACAATTCCGAATCCTACGTGCCCAGGAACCGCGCATTTGCCGACCTGTTTCCCATTCTGATTGCCAACGCCGGGCCGCTCGAAAGCGCTGAGGAGCTGAAGCGGACCTCCACGGTGGATGGCGCCGATTTTGCGGCCGGCGAGGACGACCTCATCGACCGCAGCATGGGCGAGTTCGTAAAGGCACTGGGCGGGAAAGCCCGGGCCTGTCTGAACTCGCCGGTCAGCCGCATTGAGTACGACAAAAATGGGCGAGTCGAAGTCACCGTGGGCAGCCGTGTGTACACGGGCAAGACCGCGGTGGTCACGGTCTCCGTGGGAGTGCTTAAAAAGGGCAAGATCGAATTTGTGCCCAGCCTGCCTCAGGACAAGCGCGATGCCATCCGGAATCTGCAGATGGGAAACATGCAGAAGGTGATCGTCCCGTTCAAGGAGAACGTCTTCGAAGAGCACGCCGCCAATTCCTGGGTGGCCTATGCGGGCAATCTGACTGCCGAGCAGACGGCGTTTGCCGCAAAGAACAACCTGCCTGTGGTCGACGCCATGGAGCAGGGCCGCCCGGTCAAGCGGATCGTGATGGCCTTCGTTTTGCGGCCTCTCGAGAAGAACATGGCCATCGGATTCTTTGGCGGCGATTGGGCCAAAGCGCTGGAGAGCCAATGCGGAGGGATCGAACACACCTCGGGGTCGGAGAACCGCTGTGACGCGATGGCGGTTGCGATTACGCGCGACGCGCTCGAGCGCATGTTCACGCGGGAGGCCGTCGGCCGGGCGATTGATGCCGCTCAGATCCACGTCACGCGCTGGAGCCTCGACTCGACATCCTACGGCGCCTACTCCATCGCAGCACCGCGCATGTGGTTTTATCACGAGGTTCTCGGGCGGCCGGTCGAGGATAACGCAGGTGTGGAACGGCTCTACTTTGCCGGCGAAGGAACCGCCCGCGCCATCTACAACGGCTCCTACCCGGGGGCATACGAGTCCGGCGTGAAGGCCGCGCGGGCCGTCAACGCAACGCTGCTGGATATGGATGAGGGATCCCGGCCCGAGCCCAGATAACGAGTGAGCCACGAGTATTTCGAGCCGGGTGCCCAACGAGAAGAGGATCGAGAAGCCAGGGCGGCCCACCCGCCTGAACCTTTATCGCTCGATTCGGCCGGGGCCCAAACACGGCATATGGAGGCTGCAAGGATTCGCGGGCAAAGTGGAATGCGGATGTGTACGTGCGAAATCTGCAACCGACTCGCCGATCTCCTCGTTTACAGGGGTTAACAGAATGGCGTGGATTTTGCCCTCATCCGGCCCGCTCATGACCGTTGCCATACCTGAGATTTGTCCGCGGTCATTGATATTGCTGGCCGCGTTTATGAAGAGGTTGGAATGCCTGGGAATGAGCGTGTTCAGGTCGGTCATCACACCGTCGTACGAAATGAAGCCGCGGGACCAGCCCTGGGAGTTGAAGGTGCTTCCCACCACCTGGCCCCGGTTGTTGACGCCTGTGGCAAAGGCGGCACCATCTCCCGGCAGAATGCCGAGGTTTGTGACTGCGCCGTGTACGCCGTCCGGCCAAAAAGAGGCAACGATGGTTGAGCCGTCAGCGGTCGAGACATACCCAACAGCTTGGCCGTGGTCATTAATGGCGTAGGCGTCATTTCCAAGGTGTCCGAGGTTGGGAAGCTCGGAGGCAGTGTCGTTTTCCCACAATACGGCGTGAGTCGCTATGTTGCTGCAGCTTCCCGAGGAGCCTACGGCCTGGCCTCGATTGTTCATGCCTTGTACGAAACCGTCCAAGTCGCCAGCCACCGTAGGAAGAGGTCGGACTTCGCCTTTTTCCCAAAATGCCGGCGATATGATCTTTCCAGGCTTGCTGGCTGAGCATCCGGGGTCCTGGACCGTCGTTTCCGAAATGCCTACTATTTGTCCGTGGTTATTGATAGCGCTGGCCTGCCCGTTATTTCCGCCCAGCGTCGGGAGAGCCATGATGTGGCCGTCTCGCCAAAGAAACGGAAGGCACGTACGGTGTGTGCCGAAGGCGCAAAAGTCTTCACCGTCTGGATCTGGAACAGATGTTTCGGCCATACCGACAGCTTCCCCGCGATCGTTGATCCCGCCGTAGTTGGTCCAACTGTTCTCTCCTCCAAGCGTGCGGAGGTCGATGTTGAGTCCGTTGATGCTTATGACCGCGCGACCACTTAAAATGTGCGCGGAGGTCGAAGTGATGGGCGTGGTTAAAACACCATCCATGTTATCTGCCCATCCCTGATTATTGAGTCCCATGACCATGTTGAAGTTGTCCGTCCTTTTGTTAACGCCCAAATCGGTAATCTTGTAGCTCCGCTGAGCGAACGCATTGCTGAAGGTAGCCAGAACCATCGTCGTGACCAACAGTGTCCACGAATTCCGCAAGTGCCTAATCGCGCTCATTTTCTCTCCTTGTGTTGGGGTAAGATCATACGCTTGCATAATGCAAGCAGATTTCCAAACGCAACTAGTTGCAACTCACAAGTGAATTAAGTTTCAAAGCGGAATCTATTGGAAACGGAATGGTTGATGGCTGAAGCGGTTAAACTCCAAAGCGAAGACGAGCTACGGCACGAAACGGCAAGGCGTCGCGGCCAAAGGAGCTTGATCGCAGTGACTAACTACGGTAAAGAATAGTTTTTGAATGAGCGCTCTATGGCTTTCCGGAAGGGCAAGCCTGAATTTGGCGCCGGCCGCTGCGAACCTTGGCGGAGAAACCTGGTGCGGGGAGCGCGCCCGGGGTCGCTAGAGGCTATTACGAAACTGCCCGGCGAGCCTGAGTATGCAAGGTGTTGAATCGCCTTCAGCCAGCATGAGCGGGCGGCATTGGATAGCCCCAGTCGCAAGACTGGGGTCCGCGGAATGTCAAAACATCTTTCGCCCGCTTCAGCGGGCGAAAGATGTTGATCTCAGCCGTGAGCGGCAGTTTCGTAACAGACTGGCTATCGCTGCGTCCAGCGTTCTCGCTCGGCCTTGAGGACTGCCAGGCGCCTGGCGAACATGGACGTCTTCGGGCGAGGCGCACCGAGATGGTCGGCACGCAGCTCGACCATAAACGCCTTCCACATCCGCTCGCCTCCTTCCTCAACAAGCTGCCCTCGGATTGTCCCTCCGGTGGATGGTTTCTTCGAAGGAGGGATATGCTTTCGTGCCCAGCTATTCATATGAGCCATCATCGGCACGAGATCTATCGAAGCCTCGGTGAGGCTGTAAATCGCCTTTTGTTTATGTGTGGGATCTTTCCTTCGTGTCAACAGTCCGACACGTACCAGGCGGTTGAGCCTGTCCGCCAGAATGTTGGAAGCAATGCCTTCTTCGGAAAGCTTCAACAAATCGTTGTAGTGCCGGCGATCCCCGAACATGATATCCCGGATTACAATCAGGCTCCAGCGATCGCCGAACAGTTCCACCGTGAGGTTGATCGGACAATCGGAGCGTCTTTTCTCTCGCATGCCGACTTCACCACGCTATCTCTATCAAAATAGTACATCCGTCGCAATCCCGCGCGTCGAGGATTGGTTTCCAACCCGGAAGACTAGCCGTGGAGGAGCTGTTGCCACTTTGCCCGTGGATTGGAAGGCCGGCGAAGTAGAGTCGGAAATGACCGCACTCCGCCACGAGTTGGCGCAAATCACACCCCTTATTACCCCGCCCTGGCAAAGCGAGGACGGGACACCCGCGGGCTGGCCGGGCCCGCGTTACTCAGGGATCACGTCATCCGCGTAGAACTCCGTGTTGCCGGAGGTCAGCGAGTAGATCACGATCTCGTTGTACACCCCATTGGCCGGCAGCCAGAGTACACCTGTACCGGCGGTTGTCATTACCACGCGGTTCCCAGGCCTGAGCAGTTCCACCCAAACCGTTCCTCTGACTACCTTCAGCCAGAAGAATGCGCCGGTAAGGTTCGTGGCGGGAAAGACTTGATACACACCGGACAGCGCACTGGTGGTGGTGACATGCAGCGTTTTGGCGCCATCGAACGGGGTGGGGGGAACGCTGCCGGAGGGGCAACTCGCAGCCGTACACAATTCCGTCGTGGTGGTGCCCGAGACATTGTTCCAGATGTACCACCCGGTCGCCGCCGATGTGCCCCCGCCCAAAAGCCCGGTGAACGAGACGGAGGATGAAGATCCCTGCTCGAAGCTCGGATTGGCAACCACTGGATACGCATTCGTCAGGATCACGTCATCCGCGTAGAACTCCGTGTTGCCGGAGGCCAGCGAGTAAATCGCGATTTCGTTGTACACCCCCTTAGCCGGCAGCCAGAGTACACCTGTACCGGCGGTTGTCATTGCCATGCGGTTCCCAGGCCCGAGCAGTTCCACCAAAACCGTTCCGCGGACCACCTTCAGCCAGAGGGATGCGCCGGTAATGTTCGTGGCGGGAAATATTTGATACACACCGGAGGCCGCGCTGGTGGTGGTGACATGCAGCGTATTGGCGCCATCGAGCGGGGCGGGGGGAACGCTGCCGGAAGGACAACTCACAGCCGTACACAACTCCGTCGTGGTGGTGCCCGAGACATTGTTCCAGATGTACCACCCGGTCGCCGCCGATGTGCCCCCGCCCAAAAGCCCGGTGAACGAGACGGGGGATGAAGATCCCTGCTCGAAGCTCGGATTGACCGGCGGCGGCGAAGCGAGATACACGTATGCCTTTAACGCGAGAGCTACCCCCACAAGGGCGGTAGAGCCATCCAGGGAAACGGCATCCCCGAACCAATCCCCAGCAGCGCCGTCGCCGGCCGTCAGTTTCCTCTGCAGGGTCCAGACTCCACCGCTTTCGACGAAGACATACGCCGCGCCCTGGTCTCGATCGGAGTTGACGGTTTCTTCCGGGGCTCCCACGAGGATGGTGTCGCCGCTCAGCGAGACAGAATAACCGAAAAGTTCATACCTGGCTCCGTTGGGGTCGATCAGCTTCGCCTGCTGGGTCCAGACTCCGCCGCTTTCGACGAAGACATACGCCGCGCCCTTGTCGTCATTCGGGTTTACCGACTTGACCGGGGCTCCCACGAGGATGGTGTTGCCGCTCAGCGAGACCGAATCACCGAACTCGTCGTGAACCAGGCCGTCGGCGGCCGTCAGTTCCGCCTGCTGGCTCCAAGTCCCTCCGTTGTTGACGAAGACATACGCCGCGCCCTTTACGTCCGAGTCTACAACTTTGCCCGGGGCCCCGATCAGAAGTGTGCTGCCGTTAACCGAGACGGCAGAGCCGAAGTAGTCATTTTCGTGAGGGATATAATCGGCCGGCGTCAACTTCGCTCGCCGGGTCCAGACTCCTCCGCTCTCAACGAAGACATAGGCTGCGCCACCGACCGGACCGTAGGGGGGGAAGGGGGCGCCTACTACGGCCGTGTTGCCGCTAAGCGAGACGGAATAGCCGAACGAGTCATTAACTGAGCCGCCGTCGGTCAACTTCGCCTGCTGGGTCCACACTCCAGCGCTTTTGACGAAAACATACGCCGCGCCCTTTGAGTTTTCCCTACCTTCCGGATCCGTGGCTCCCACGAGGATGGTGTTGCCGCTCAGCGAAACAGACCAACCGAAAGAATCAAGCGGGGCTCCGTCGGCGGCCGTCAGTTCCGCCTGCTGGGTCCACACTCCACCGCTTTCGACGAAAACATACGCCGCGCCCTGCCAGTAATTCGAGTTTACGGCTTTGGAAGGCGCGCCTACCACGGCCATGTTCCCACTTACCGAAACGGACTGGCCGAAATAGCTCCCGGCCGTGTCTGAGGGAGCCAGCTCGGCCTGCTGATACCAACTGACCAAGGGGTCCACCACCAGCGGATACTCGGCGTTCGAGTCCTGCACCACGAGCCGTATCGCGCGCCCGCGCACATCCAGATGCGATGGCACGATGTGGCCGCGGTCGTCCCGCACCTCCAGCCCGGCGTAACGCAACAGGGTTCGCTCGCCCGACTGCAGCAGCACCGCGTCGCCTGCTGCCGACAGCACCGGGCGCAACCCGCCGCGCACCTCCACGGCGATGACCAGAGGCTCGGCCTCCTGACCCGAGCCCGGACGCTGTGTCAGCGTGAATCCCTGTTCCAGCCCGCGCGATGTGTTCCTGTACCACTCGCAGATGCCGGCGCGCTGGTATTCCGCGCGCGTTCCCGCGGCCGTCAGCGTGGCCGGCCCTGGCGTCCGCAGATGCGTTCCATAACCGTATCCCGTCAGCCGCAGTCCTGCATCCGCCGCCGGATCGCCGGCCCGCAGCCAGGCCCCGCCGGCATTGAAGTCCAGATCGAGTCTTTGCGCAGGGTTGGCGCCCGCGTAGCTTCCCGGGCCGGACACGTCCAGCCCGTACGTCGTCCGTTCGATTGCCTGGCGCAATCCTTCATCTACGCCGGTTCTTCCCTGGGCTTGGCCCGCACCGTTCTCTGCGTGGAGACAGCACGGCGACGACAAACAAATCAGAAAAAGCAGGCCGAAGGCAAGTTTCATTCCCCGCACCTCAGTGCGGACGCTATCATCGCCGTCTCTGCAATGCGGTGCGCCGTGTCACGGGTGGTCGTGATTCGGCTCACTCCAGAGGGATGATTCCACCCCTCCTCCCCGCATTCACCCGAGCAGCCCATCCCCCATCGGCTTTGAAGGACCCGAACTCAAACTGAAACGGAGGGAGCGGCAGCTTTCAGGCCCGGGCTCCGCGTCCGGCAGGATTCCCCACCCCCAGCCTCACGTCGACACAACCTGACACCCAGCGGCTGAGACCTGGAGGGGCGAGGATCATCCTGCCTGTCCCCCCACCACAACCACCCACCCTCCCCCTCCAAAAACCACACACACCTAGACATCTTGGGGTACAAAAAACGTGGCCAAAACGCGATATTTTGTTACCCCTGTCGTAGACTTTTCGGAGATTTTGTTACCCCTGTCGTAGACAAATCGCAAACTTTGACCCTGTTTTTGGTGAGCGGGATCACAAAAAAGGCGGGTCTCCGGTTGCCGGAGACCCGCCCGTCGCACCCGCGCTCTCAGCGATGCTTGATGAACTTGCCACTCTGCAGTTCGCTCATCGCGGTCTGCAGTTCGGCCTGTGTATTCATCACGATAGGGCCGTACCAGGCCACAGGTTCCTCGAGCGGCTTGCCTGAAACGAGCAGGAACCGGATCCCGTCCGGGCCGGCCTGCGCTACGATCTCATCGCCCCGGTCGAACAGCACCAGGGAGTGGTTCTTCGCATCGTAAACCGCTGGTTCATTGGGGTTTACGCCGGATTCAGTCAATACCGCCTGGGGATCGCTGGCGTCGCGGAAGACTCCTTCTCCCGCGAAGACATAGGCGAAGGCGTTCCGAGTGACATCGACCTTGATCCGCTTCTTCTTGAACGGCGGGACAGAGATGTCGACATAGCTTGGATCGGCCGCGACGCCCTCGACCGGGCCACGCTGGCCCCAGAACTCGCCGCAGATGATGCGCGCTTTGGTGCCGTCGTCCTCGGTGATTTCAGGAATGGCGGCGGACGGAATGTCCTGATAGCGCGGGTCGGTCATCTTCAACGAAGCAGGCAGGTTAGCCCACAGTTGAAAGCCGTGCATGCGGCCGTGCTCGTCGCCCTTGGGCATCTCCTGGTGCAGGATTCCGCTGCCGGCGGTCATCCACTGCACATCGCCGGCGGTCATGCTGCCTTTATTGCCAAGGCTGTCTCCGTGCTGGACTTCGCCCGCCAAAACATAGGTGATCGTCTCGATGCCGCGGTGGGGATGCCAGGGGAAGCCGGCAAGGTAGTCGCGGGGGTTGTCGTTGCGGAAGTCATCGAGCAGGAGGAAGGGATCGAATTCCCTGGTCTTGCCGAAGCCGAACGCGCGCTCGAGCTTGACGCCGGCGCCTTCGAGAGTGGGTTTTGTGGAGAGGATTTCTTTGACGGGGCGAAGCGACATGGTGGACTCCAATTCAACGTACAGTAAGTAGATTCACGAAGTCCATATTCGTTGCAACGACTATTTTGCGGCCACGTTGAACTGCTGATTTTGCTGACGCTTAGCGGTTGCTTCGAGTCTGGTGGGGGACACATTTTGAGCGACTACCCAGGCGGCTGCTCCGATTGCCCAGGAGATGCAGAGGCCGGTCCAGTTGAGGCGGACGGCGGGGCCGGCAAGGGTGAGGGGTACCCAGATGAGGAGCGTGAAGAGGGTGATTTGAATGGCTTCAGCCCAGGCGGCGACGCGGGGAAAAACGCCAAACAGGACGCCGAGGCCGGAGGCGATCTGCCCGGCTCCGGTGAGGTAAGCCCAGAAGGTGCGGAACGGGAGCCAGGCGGGGACGAAGTCGTGAGTGGGCTGGACATAGACGATGTGGGAGAGGCCGATGGGCAGGAGAGACAGGGCGAAGAGGATACGGGCCGCCTTGAGGCTGGTTTCGCCGGTGAGGGGAGACAGCGGCGAGGTTTCCGGCAGCGCGGAGAGTCGGACAAAGAGCACCCAGGCACCGGAGAGCAGGAGGGTGATTTCACCGGCGCCGAGCCACACCGCTTCCATTCCGGGGGCAACTACCAGCGAGGGGACTTTGAGGAGCGCCCAGAGGATGCAGTAGGGGAACAGCAGGCGGGCGGACCAGGCTGCGGTGCGGGGGAACAGGAGGCCGGCGCCGCAAACCAGACTCAAGACGCCGGAGAGATAGGCGAGCAGGGTGCGGCCGGGGAACCAGGGGGCTACGGGCTGCCATTGCAGGGCGAAGTCGCCGACAACGAGCGCAAGCGCGCCCAGGCCGATCATTCCGATAGCAAATAGAGTGACTGCGGGCTGCTGCGTACGGGTCATGCGGTTGGGTCTCCTGAGCCATGTTGGCGAGGGAGGGGGCGGTTGGCGCGGACTAAGTTCCGAACCGGCTCACCTGCGGAGTGTTCCGGATCATGTTCGCGGGTATACTCGGCGAATTGACTCTCGTGTGAGGCCTGCCGATGAAAAAGCTCTCTCTCCTGCTTCTGCTGGTTCTTCCCTTCTCTGGGTTTGCCCAGGATAAGAAGGCGCCGACCGATCTGCGCGGCGTTTTGATGGAACAGTTGCGCACCAGCCACAATGCGGAAGACTGGTTTGTGCCGGTTTCGATCGCGGTGGACGGAGTGACGGCCGAACAGGCGCTGTGGAAGCCGGCGGGCAAAGACGCCCATTCGGTGGGGCAGCTCGCTTATCACATCTGGTACTGGGACGCGCGCGCGCTGCAGCGGTTCAAGGGTGAGAAACAGGCGCCGTTCGACGGCAACAACAATGAGACTTTCGACAAGTTCAGCGCCGCGCAGTGGGACGACCTGGTGAAGAAGCTGAACCAGGAGATGGCCGACTGGGAAGCCGCGGTTCAGGCCGCGGATGAGGCCAAGCTGGCTGCCAACGCTTCGCTGATCGCGCATATCGGGGCGCATCGGGCGTATCATGTGGGACAGATACTCTATGTGCGGAAGCTGCAGGGATCGTGGAATCCGGACAAGGGAGTGAAGTAGGGAGCTGGGATGGGAATTTACGCGATACGGGCGGTTGAGACGCTCTTCTTCATCGGGCTGGTAGGCTGCGCGGTGGTCGTGGTGATCAGCTGGGTGTCGGTGGTGAAGGGCTGTTTGACGGACGAAAAGTAGGTTGGTGCCCGAGGTTGTCCAGAACGGCACACGTCCGTAACTGGATTTATAAGTCAAGTTCGCGCCTCTCGCAGATGGGGCTAAACTGGGAGCGCAATCTCCCCAAATCCCCGCCAAGGATCTGCGATAGATGGGTCAGATAGATCAAGGGACCACTCCGATCGGACCATCGAACGTGCCTGAGGTCCCCAAGGGACGCACTGATTTGTCCCGGCTGGATGCGCGCGACAGCAACATCCTCAAGGGGCTGGCCATCTCGGCCATTGTCCTGCATAACTTCTTTCACAAAGTCAGTCCCGCCCATGAGAATGAGTTCTTCTTCCATCCGGACGGCTTTGGCGTGTTCCTTCAGACGGTGAGCCACCCCTCTCTCGCAATTCAGGCTTTCTTCTCGTTTTTCGGGTATCTGGGCGTTCCTGTATTCATCTTTCTCTCCGCATACGGATTGTCGAAACGCTATTGGGACGATTCGTCGAGCTGGGCGCAATTCATGGGGCGCCGGATCCGCACGCTGTATCCGATTTTTGGAGTTGTGGTCGTGCCGTGGATGCTCTTCGATGCATTGCATATAGGGCTGGGGCCATTCTTCCGCAGCGTGTTTCCGCAGATTGTGCTCCTGTTTGCCGGCCTGTCTCCGCTGGTGCCAGGAATGGAGATGCCGCCGGTGGGCCCCTGGTGGTTCATTCCGTTCATCATCGAGTTCTACGCGGTCTTCTTTGCGCTGCGCGCGGCCACCCGGAGATTTGGATGGCAGGGGCTGATTGCGCTGGTTCTGCTGGGGCTGGTGGTGAGCCAGTTAGTGCATCCGCAGCTATCGCATTGGCGGATTAACGTGTACGAGACGCCGCTGGGTCAGTTGCCGTCGATCTGCATGGGAATCGCGGCGGCGCGGTATTCGTTCCGGCTGCCGGTCTCGCTGGTCGCGGTGTCGAGCATGGTGATGTTGCTGGGGTGCGTGTTTTCGGCGTTCTGGCCGCTGACTTACCCGGCAGCAATTGTGATCTTTCTGTGGGCATATCTGATGATGCGCCCGAGCCTGAGAAAGAGCCGCACCCTGGAGCTGCTGGGCGACTGCTCGATTCTGATCTTTTTGCTGAACGGGATTGTGCGCGATTACTTTGTGCAGTTCGCCACCACGCCGGGGCGTCAATTGCTTTTCGGAGCAGTGAGCATGGTGACGTCGGTGGCGATCGCGGCGATGATTCAGAAGCTGCTTAGTTATCGGGCGATGAAGGTAGCGCAAGAGGAGACGAGCTGCGCTTAGGAGGGTCCCGCAGGGCTAAAGCCCACACATTTTATTGGCTTATTGGCGGGACTGAAGTCCCGCCCTGACGCGTTCAGGAAGCAACACCCTCGTTTTTCCGCAGCATGTAAAGCCCGGACATTTTATTGGCCTTATCAGCGCGACTGAAGTCGTGCCCTTGTTACAAAGCCCTCCGGTGCGGTGCCTGGAGCGGGACAGCGGATCCTGCCGCGGGTTCGGCCGCGCGGGTGGGGACACCGCGCAACAGCCGGTCAGGAGACCGGCGCTACACATCGATACAGCCTAGCTGTGGCGGTGCTTGGAGTCGACCTGGAGGGTGATGGTCTGCTGGCGGCGATCGCGGAGGAGCGTGATCTGGACGGATTTGCCCTGGTTGGAGCGCAGGGCGCGATCCCAGTCCGCCGAGGTGGTGATGGACTCGGTGCCGACCTTGAGGATGACGTCATGGGGCTTGAGCCCGGCAATCTCGGCCTCGCTCTTGCGAGCTACCTGCTTGACCATGATTCCGGTGGGCACGCCGAGGTAGTCGGCCATCTGCGCGGTCAGGGGCTCGACCATGGCGCCCACGTTCAAGGAAGAGGTGAAGAGGGGCATGTGCCCCGGCATGGGATCGTTTCCAGCACCGGGAAGGATGCCCATTCCCGGCTGCGCGGCCGGCGGCACGGGGAACGAGGAGGAGTTCACGCGGTTCCAGACGTCCTGCTCCATCGCTTATGGTCAACGAGCTGGATGGTGATGGGCTGCTGCCCGCCGTCGCGGCTGATGACGAGCGTGACTTTCTTGCCGGCGGGGATCTCCTTGAGGATGCGGCCGAAGTGCTCGGCGTTCTCGATGGTTTCGCCGTTGACGGAGAGGACCACGTCATTGAGGCGCAGCGAGGAGCCGGCGGGAGCGTCGTGGTCAATAAGGGTAACGATGACGCCTTTGCTGTCTTTGAGCTTGAGTTTCTGAACGGAGTCGTTGTCGACATTGGTGACGAGCACGCCGAGGTATCCGGGCGTGGTGGAGTGCGAGAGGAGGGGCTTGAGCTCCTGGATGAGACGAGAGATTCCAGGCTGGGCAGCAGTGGGGACGGCGGCGACTGCGGCGAAGGCGAGCAGTCCGGCTCCTGCGATGAGATACGGCCTCAAAAGGGACTTCATGATGGTTTTCTCCGAGCTTGATTCGCGGCACGCGCTCTATTGGCGGGTTGGCCGGCTCTACTGTACGAGATTTTGAGGGAGTTTTCCACCGATTTCTAGATTCTCCCTCCGAATGTTGGACGTAACGAGAAATGATTTGCGGAACGAAATTCCTGAAATTTAGTAGTCCGTGATCCTTGATTCGTGACGTTGGACCGTTGAAGCGTGTTTGAGTTCCCAGAAATGGAGCCATTCCAAAACCGATATTTGTAGCGGGGCGATCGTAGCAGGGGCTAAAGCCCGAACATTCTGAGAAGCCTTATCGGCCCGACTAAAAGTCGTGCCCTTGTTACAAAGCCCGCTCCTATAAAGTTTGGCATCAGTCTGGGCACGAATAATTCGGGCCCCTTCAAAACAGCGGCTGAGGCGAGTTTTTCCGCAACGCGTAAAAGCCAACCAGAAGCTCGTTTATTGGATCTCTCCGACATGGCTCAGCACTTGGCGGGAGGCCAGCCGGATGTGCGGGTTGTGGTCGGTGTTGGCGACCGATTGCAGAACCTGACGGACGCTGGTGTCGGCATCGACGGGCTCGAGCATATTGATGGCGTTGGTGCGAATGCGCGGGTCGGGGTCGTTGAGCAGAGCCTCGAGCACGGCGTCTCGAACGTCGGAGTCCTGAGCCACGTACGGCTGGAGACCTTCGAGGGCCTTCTGGCGAACGGTGGCACTGCGGTTATAGCGAAGGGCGACCAGGAGGGCATCGCGGATGGCGGTGCACTGGTGGCCGGCGCGGCACTCCTCGGCAAGCAGGCCGACGGAGTCGTCGCGGACGATCGGGTTCAGGGCGTTGGCCGAGGCGAGCATCAGCAACTGGCGAATATGCGGGTCGTCGAGAGAGCCGCGGACCTTCTTGGGGACGAGCTGGTTGTAGCGGACTTCAACGAACTCGCTGTTGGGCTCGCGGATGATGCTGGCGACCTGGGGCGGGGCCGTCTGCGCGGACCCGCTGTCCTCGGACACCTGCGATGGGAGCGGCTGGCCATCGGGAGCGAGGGGCGCCGAGGTCGCGGTTGTCGGCAAGCTTGACGGCGCGGACCTGGGCAATGTGGTATCCGGCGAGGGAGCCGGCTCCGCCGCCGATGATGAGCAGCAGGCAGACGGCGATGGGGGCGGCCTGGAGGCTGGCAGCGTTGTTGCGCAGGCTCTGGAAGACCCGCTCGAACCAGCGCTTGGGAGGGATGGCGTCGAGGGCTTCTTCGAGGCGCATGCGGGAGCGCGCCACGAGATTGGGGTCGGGGTCGCAGACCGGGTAGGCCTCGGTCAGCAGCTTCAGCGCGAGAAGCTGTTCCTTTTCCTGAGCGCAGCCCGGGCAAGTGGCCAGGTGCCGATCGAGTTCGTGAGCGGCATCGTCAGCAAGCTCGCCGTAGGCGGCCATTACGATGCGCTCATGTGCCAATTCGCAGTTCATTTCAACGTCCTCTTAGCCTCAAAAAAGGTGGTTCGATGCCGCGATATTGCTACCGCAGGCCCGCCAATTGCGATCTGAGCTTCTTGGTCGCGCGAAAAAGCGTATTTTTGGCGGTTTCTTCCGTGGTGTTCAACATCTCCCCGATGGTGCGCAGGCGGAGACCCTGGTAGTGCTTGAGTTCAAAGACCATGCGCTCGCGGGGGGTGAGCCTGGCGAGCGCCTGCTGGATGCGGTCGGCGAGGACCTTGCGGTCGAGTTCCTTGGCGGGGTTGGAGAAGGAGCGATCGTCCGAGACGGAGGCGAGAATGTCGATCTCGTCGCCGGAGTGGTCGGTGATGACGGCCTGATCTTCGCGGCGGGTCTTGCGGCGGCGAAGCTGATCGAGGCAGAGATTGGTGACGATGCGGTAGATCCAGGTGTAGAAGGAGCACTCAAAGCGGAAGTTGCCGATGTAGCGGTAGGCCTTGAGGAACGCCTCCTGGTAGATGTCTTCGGCGTCCTGCTCAGAGCCGGTGAGGTGGAGCGCGAGGCGGAGGACCTGCTGCTCGTACTGCTTGACGAGAGCGTCAAAGGCGGCGCGGTTGCCGGCCTGGGCTTCGCGGATGAGCTCGGTTTCGGGCGCACGGGACTCAAGGCGGCTTTGCGCGCGGTTGGGATTGTCGATTGCCCGGCTTGCGTTCAAACCATTCCCCGTCCTTGGGGTGGATTGTACCGCTCCGGCGGGCAGGAACGGCAGAGATGCAGCGGGTTTGAGCGAGCGAACCGGGTAAGTTACCGCATCAATGGCCATCAGGTCTCCGGGGGGAGAAGGAAATCGTTCTGCTGCATTTGAATGGACGGAGCGGGGGTGAATTTGTGAGCCGGTTCAAAGCAGCCCTCAGCCGTCAGCCGTCAGATTTCAGCCGGACCGGCGAGTTCGCAACTGTGGATCCGAGGCGAGCGGATGGCGGCTACACTGAGAGGAATGACGGGAAATCTGTTTGAGAGCGGGGCAGTGGCCGGCGGGCGAGTGGGCGCGGGCGAGTGGGTGACGGCGCATTGCGATGGCGGGTCGCGGGGAAATCCCGGGCCGTCGGGCTATGGCGCGGTGATCGACGATGGCGCGCGGGCAGGTGGTGGCACGGCTGAGCGAGTTTCTGGGGATCCAGACGAATAATTTTGCGGAGTATTCGGGCCTGCTGGCGGTGCTGAAGTGGGCTCTGGAGCATGGGCAGCGGCGGGTGAGGGTGGTGTCGGACTCAGAGCTGATGGTGAAGCAGATGAAGGGCGTCTACAAGGTGGCGAGCCCGGGGCTGCGGCCGCTGTGGGAAGAGGCCAAGGGGCTGGCGCGGAAGCTGGATGGGTTCGAGATGAGCCATACGCTGCGCGGCGGGAATAAAGAGGCCGATAAGCTGGCGAACGATGCGATGGATCGAGGGATGGGGAAAGGCAGGGAACAGGGAACAGGGAGTAGGGAACAGGCCGCAGGGACCAAGGGACCGAGGGAACAAGGCAGCGCGGTCAGGTCGAATGCTTACGAGAAGCCGCCCAGGGCGCCGCAGCCGGCGCCGAAGCAGCCGCGGCAGGTTATCGAGGGGTATGTGAAGGATGGGGTGGTGCACCTGTTGGAGGGGGAGCTGCCGGATGGGATTTTTGTGAAGGTGGTTAGGGAGTAGGTGGGAAGGGCACGCGAGAGGTCAGTGGTTTCCCAGGTGAGTCGGACATGGGCTGGGTGGGGTTCGTGGTTTCCCACCCTGTCGCTGAGAGGCGCGACAGGATGGGGCACGGGGTGGTCTCGTGACGCCGTCGCTTCCTGGTGCGGGTGAGGACACCGGCGCCTCGAAGGCTACTTCTTGGCGGTTTCGAAGCGCTTGGCGACTTCGGCCCAGTTGACGACGTTCCACCAGGCGGCGAGGTAGTCGGGGCGGCGGTTCTGGTACTTGAGGTAGTAGGCGTGCTCCCAGACGTCATTGCCGAGGATCGGGTAGAGGCCCTGGGAGAGCGGCGAATCCTGGTTGGGCGTGGTGATGATGTCGAGCTTGCCGCCCTTGAAGACGAGCCAGCCCCAGCCGGAGCCGAACTGCTTGGCGGTGGTCTCGTTGAAGATCTTCTTGAAGGCTTCGAAGTCGCCGAAGTCGGCCTTGATCTGGTCGGCGAGGGCGCCGGTGGGCGCGCTGCCGTGCCGGTAGGCCGGTCCCATGATGGACCAGAACATGGAGTGGTTGGAGTGGCCGCCGGCGTTGTTGCGCACCACGCCGCGCATGTCCTCGGGAATGGCGTTGAGATCGGCGAGCAGCTCGTCGGCGGTCTTGGAGGCCAGCTCGGGATGCTTTTCCAGCGCGCCATTGGCGTTGTTGATGTAGGCCTGGTGATGCTTGTCGTGGTGGAGCTTCATGGTCTCGGCATCGATAAAAGGCTCGAGGGCCGCGTAGTCGTAAGGAAGCGGTGGAAGTTCGTATGCCATTGTGGGGAATTCTCCTCCTTGCGGATTGTATTGTAGCGGGTGGGTGGGGTGAGGCCGATGGGAACCGCAGCCTGAAACGGCGTCAACACGCCCGCGCAGCCTGTGATTGGAATGGAAAAACATGGCCCTACGGTTGGATGGATGCGGCTGGGGGCGCGGGGTTCTGAAATCGTCCGATTCGCCGATTTGACGAGCAGAGGGTTGCGCGATGCGGTGCGTGGAACAGATTCGATGATGCGGTGCGCGCAAAATTCCGGGCCGATGTAACGTCCTCTGGTGGAATCATCGTTCAGGCAAGAGGATCACCATGCGAGCCTTCCCGCGACTTCGAAGCCACGAATCGCACTCACTCTCATGAACGGACACACGCTCTATCGCTGGCTGACACAGCAGGGCGAGGCGTTTGGCTCGCCCGGCCTGCGAACCCCGCTGGACCTCGGCCGTGAAGGACGCGGTGGGCACGGCCTACTCGGCGTCGAGCCGGCTGTGGTTTACCTGCTCGCACGGCATTGTGAACGAGATGTATCACCCCACCATCGACCATCCGCAGGTGCGGGACATGGAGTTCCTGGTCACGGATGGGGAGACGTTTGCGCACGAGGAGAAGCGCGACCTGGATTCGGAGTTCGAGTACATCCACGCCGAGACGCTGGGAGTGCGCTATGTGAATCGCGATCCGCGACGGCCGCTATACGCTGATCAAGGAGATCATCTGCGACCCGCACCACTCGGTGCTGCTGACGCGGGTGCGGCTGGAGGGCGACGCGGAGCTGGTGGACCGGCTGAAGGTGTATGCGCTGCTGGCGCCGCATCTGGATGGCGGGGGCGCGGGCAACTCGGCGCGCGCGGTGGACGTGGCCGGCTACAAGATGCTGGCGGCGTGGAAGGATCCGTGGTCGCTGGCCATGGGCGCGAGCTGCGGATTCTCGCGCGTGAGCTGCGGGTTTGTGGGCGCGAGCGACGGCTGGCACGACGTAATGCAGGACTTCCGGATGGACTGGGAGTTCGGATCGGCGACCAACGGCAATATCGCGCTGCTGGGCGAGCTGAACCTGGACTGCGCGCGCAACTGCGGCAAGGCGGAAGGCGCGCGGGAGTTCACGGTGGCGGTGGGCATTGGAGACACGCTGCATACGGCGCTGCAGAAGACGATGAGCGCGCTGGTCGATGCCATACGAACAGCACCGGTCGCGGTTCATCGAGCAGTGGCAGCGGGCAGCCAATCCCGAGTGGCTTGGGGCAGAAGTCGCAGGACGGCGGACAGGCTGATGCGGGCCAGCCATAATCGTTCTGCTGGCGCACGAGGACAAGACATACTCGGGCGCGTTTGTGGCGTCGGCGTCGATTCCCGTGGGGGCAGGCGAAGGGCGACGACGACCTGGGCGGCTATCACCTGGTGTGGACGCGCGACATGGTGCAGACGGCAACGGCGATGCTGGCGTGCGGCCGGGTGGAGACGGCGCGGCGTGCGCTGGTCTACCTGGCGTGCACGCAGCAGCCCGACGGCGGATTTGCGCAGAACTTCTGGGTGGATGGGAGGCCCTACTGGAGCGGCGTCCAGCTCGATGAGGTAGCGTTTCCCATCATTCTGGCGTGGCGGCTTTGGAAGGCGAACGGGCTGGGCGAGATGGACATCTTTCCGTTTGTGGAGCGCGCGGCGGGCTTCCTGGTGAGCAAGGCGCCGATTACGCACCAGGAGCGCTGGGAGGAGAACGCCGGCTATTCGCCGTCGACGCTGGCAGCGGTGATTGCGGCGCTGATCTGCGCAGCGGACATGATGCGGGCGCGCGGCGGCGCGGAGCTGGCGGAGTTTCTCGAGGAGTTCGCCGACTGGATTGAAGGCCATCTCGAAGACTGGACCGTGACGAATGACGGCGTGCTGCTGCCGGAGGTGAAGCGGCACTACATGCGCGTCCGGCCGCCGGAGACGGGCGAGGCCTACTGGTGCGAGAGCTGCGGAACGGAGATGATCCGGCTGAACAATCGCCCGCCCGGCACGCGGTTTGAGTTCGAGGCGCGGGAGATTGTCGATGCGGGTTTCTGGAGCTGGTGCGGTATGGCGTGCGCAGGGGCGACGATCCGCTGATCGTCGATTCGCTGAAGGTGGTGGATGCGGTGCTGAAGCGCGATCTGCCGCAGGGCTGCGGGTGGCTGCGCTACAACTGGGACGGCTATGGCGAGACCGCGGACGGCGGGCGCTTTTCACGAATGGGGCCAGGGGCGCGCCGTGGCCGCTGCTGACCGGCGAGCGGGCGCATTACGAGCTGGCGGCGGGCAAGGATATTGCGGGGCTGATTGCGAGCTATGAACGGTTCGCAACGCCGGGCCAGATGCTGCCGGAACAGGTGTGGGACGACGGAGATATTCCGGAACACGGGTTGTATGCGGGCAAGCCGGCGGGATCGGCGACTCCGCTGGTGTGGGCGCATGCGGAGTATCTGAAGCTGCTGCGGTCAGCGCTGGACGGCAAGGTGTTCGATCGCGTCGACCTGGTCTATGAGCGCTATTGCAGGAAGAAGGGCGGCGCAAGGTGCGGCGGAGCGTGGAGATTTCAGCCTGCGCCGGCCGATTCAGAAAATGAACGCCGGAGACATGCTTCGCATCGTGGATGCGGACCGCTTTGAACTGGTGTGGACGACGGACGGCTGGAAGACGACGCGAGAGCGCGCCGAGCCGCGGACTGGGCAGCGCAGGATTCAGCGCGGATGTGGAGACGAGGCGCGGGCCGGGGCAACTATCATGGACATTGCACTGGCCGGATTCGCCCCCCGATGACGCGGAAGTATCCAAGCCGGGACGCTGGCTTGGATACAATGTGGAAGTCGAGATTGTATCAGATAAATGGATTTACTGAAGGACATCTGAGCCATAGCGAAAGGACGATGGAATGACGACGAGCCCTGCGACCCTCTCCCTCGATCAACTGTCGATTGACACTTTGCGGCTGCTCGCCGTGGACGCAGTGCAGAAGGCCAACAGCGGGCATCCGGGCGCGCCGCTGGGCTGCGCACCGATCGCCTATCTGCTCTATCACAAGATCATGAAGCACAACCCGGCGCACTGGAAGTGGTCAGACCGCGACCGCTTTGTGCTGTCGAACGGGCATGCATCGGCGCTGCTTGTATTCGACGCTGTATCTCTCGGGCTATGACATGACGCTGGACGATCTGAAGTCAGTTCCGGCAATGGCACTCGAAGACACCGGGACATCCGGAAAGCGGCGAGGCCGAAGGCGTGGAAGTGACGACCGGGCCGCTGGGCCAGGGCTTCGCGCATGGCGGTCGGCATGGCCATCGCGGAAAAGCATCTGGCCGCGATCTACAACAAGCCGGGCCACGACATCGTGGACCACCACACCTATGTCGCTGTGCGGCGATGGCGACCTGATGGAAGGCATTTCGCACGAGGCGGCGTCGCTGGCCGGGACGCTGAAGCTGGGCAAGCTGATCTGTGCTGTATGATGACAACCTGATCTCGCTGGACGGGCCGACGGAGTGGAGCTATACCGAAGACGTGTCTGAAGCGCTTCGATGCCTATCACTGGCACAGTCGCAGCGGTTGCGCGACGGCAACGACCTGGCGGCGATTGAGAAGGCGATTGAAGACGCGAAGGCGGTGACCGGACAAGCCTTCGCTTATCGCGGTGCGGACGGTGATCGGCTACGGAAGCCCGAAGGCCGGAACCAATGCGGTGCACGGCGAAGCCCTGGGCGCGGCGAATGTGGCGGCGACGAAGAAGTTCTTCGGGTTCCCCGAGGATCAGAGCTTCTATGTTCCCGATGAGGCGTTGAAGAACTGGCGCCAGGCGGTGGATCGCGGGCAGCAGGCTGAGGCCGAGTGGAACAAGCTCTTTGAGGCGTATGCGAAGGAGAATCCCGAGCTGGCGGAGCAGTTCAAGCGCACGGTGGTGAACAAGCGCAAGCCGGGATGGGAGAAATCGCTGCCGGTGTTTGGTACGGAGAAGAAGGTTGCCACGCGCAACGCCGGCAACACGGTGATGAACGCGATTGCCGATGTGGTACCGGAGCTATTTGGCGGCGCGGCGGACCTGACGGCATCGACGAAGACGATTTTCAAAGGCAGCCCGCATTTTGCCGCGGATCCGGCGGGACGCAATGTGTTCTTCGGCGTGCGTGAATTCGGGATGTGCGCGGCGGTCAACGGCATGGCAGCGCACGGCGGGGTGGTGCCGTTCGGGTCGACGTTCTTCTGCTTTGCGGATTACGCCAAGAACGCGATCCGCATGGCGGCGCTGATGCGGGCGCACTCGCTGTTCGTGTTTACGCACGACTCGATCGCGCTGGGTGAGGACGGGCCAACGCATCAGCCGATTGAGCAACTGATGATGCTGCGCGCGGTTCCGGACCTGACGGACTACCGGCCGGCGGATGCGAACGAGACGGCGGCGTGCTGGCGGCTGGCGCTGGAACGCACCGGGCCGTCGTTCATGGCGCTGAGCCGGCAGGATCTGCCAGTGATCGACGCGGCGAAGGTGGATGTGTACGGCGGGGTGAGCAAGGGCGCATACGTTCTGGAAGACGCGGCGAATCCGCAGGTGATCCTGATCGGCACGGGAGCGGAAGTCTGGCCGTGCGTCGAAGCGAAGAAGCTGCTGGAACAAGAGGGCATCGCGGCGCGCGTGGTCAGCATGCCGAGCTGGGAGATCTACGAAGAGCAGAGCGCGGAATATAAGAGCAGCGTGCTGCCCGCGCGGGGTTCCGAAGCTTGCCGTGGAAGCCGGATCGCCACTGGGCTGGTGGAAGTATGTCGGCGATGACGGGCGACGTGATTGGGCTGGATCGCTTCGGCGCGTCGGCCCCGGGCCGATTGTGCTGGAGAAGCTTGGCTTCAGTGCGGCGAATGTGGCTGAGCAGGCGAAGAAGCTGGTTAAAGGCAGGGGTTAGGGATTAGGGGTTAGGGATTAGAGACTAGCGAGCTTGTTAGGACCGGCTTTAGACTCCCTGATTCCCTCCGTTCCTATTCCCTGCACTCCAAAGGAGTGCACGTGAAGTTAGTTATCAGCGCGGATCATGCGGGGTTTTCACTTAAAGAGGATGTGCGCGCGTATCTGACCAAGGCTGGACATGAAGTTATCGACCTGGGCGCGTTCACGGGGAACGAGCCCGATGACTATCCGGACTTTGCGGAGTTAGTCGGGGATGCGATCAAGGAAGGCGTGGCGCAGCGCGGGATCCTGATCTGCGGATCGGGTGTGGGCGTGTGTGTTGCGGCGAACAAGATTCCCGGGATTCGCGCGGGGATGTGTCACGACACCTACTCGGCGCACCAGGGCGTGGAGCACGATGATATGAACGTCGTGGTGCTGGGCGCGCGGATCATCGGCTCGGCGCTGGCGTATGAAGTAGTGGATGCGTTTCTGAAGGCGAAATTCGAGGCAACGGAAGAGCGGTTCAAGCGGCGGTTTGACAAGGTGATGGCGATTGAGGCGAAGTACCGCTGCGGAGATGGTTCGACGAGCAAGGCATAAGTGGTGCGGGACGATGGGGAGGTCCATCGTCCTGTGAATCCAAACCAGGTGGTACTTTCCGCGAGCGCACGGTGCGCGGAAGAGAGGCGCCGATGTTCCCCTTCGACGTGATCTTGTTTGACGTGGGCGGAGTGCTGCTTACGAATGGATGGGATCATTGCGAGCGCAATGTGGTGCTGGACCAGTTTGGATTGGACCGCGCGGAGTTCGAGGCGCGGCATCCCAGGCCAACGAGGCATGGGAACGCGACCTGATCACGGCGAAGGAATATCTTGACGCGACCGTGTTCTATGAGCCGCGTGATTTTTCCGCGGATGATTTCATGCAGGCGTTGTTTGCGCAGTCGGTACCGCTGCGGGACGGAGCATTAAGCATCCTTCAGGAGCTGGCCGCATCTGGTAAGTGGATGCTTGGTTGTTTGAACAACGAGGCGCGCGAGCCAAACGAATACCGATTCAACAAATACAATCTTCGCGACGCATTCGACGTCGCTCTAAGTTCCTGCTATGTAGGGTTGCGCAAGCCGCATCCGGCGATCTACAAGCGGGCGCTGGATATTCTGGGCAAGCCAGCGGAGCGAATTCTGTTCATCGATGACCGCGCGGAGAATGCGCGGGGCGCGGCGGCGGCGGGCATGAAGGCCATTAAGTTTGAGGGCGCCGAGAAGTTGCGGCGCGACCTGGAGATTCTGGGCGTGTATTGACGTAGTCATGAAGGGAGAGCGAAATGCAACTCGGTTTGATTGGCCTGGGCAAGATGGGCGGCAACATGGCGGAGCGTCTGCGGCTCGGCGGACACCAGGTGATAGGTTTCGACTTCAATGCGGAGGCCGTCGAGAAGCTGACGGCGTCAGGCAATGTGGGCGTGTCATCGCTCGACGACATGGCGAAGAAATTCGAGGGGCGCAAGGCGATCTGGATCATGGTGCCGCAGGGCAAGCCCGTCGATGAGACGATTGCCAAGCTCGAACCGCTGCTGAACAAGGGCGACATACTTATCGACGGCGGTAACTCGAATTACAAGGATTCGCAGCGCCGTCATGGGGAAGTTAGCGCGAAAGGCTTCCACTTTGTGGATGTAGGCACGTCGGGCGGCGTGTGGGGATTGAAGGAAGGCTACTCGATGATGATCGGCGGCGATAAGGAGCCGGTCGAGTATCTCTCGCCTATCTTCGAGACACTGGCACCGGCGACCGACAAGGGATGGGGCCACGTGGGGCCGGCAGGCTCGGGCCACTTTGTGAAGATGGTGCATAACGGCATCGAGTATGGCATGATGCAGGCTTTCGCAGAGGGCTTCACCATCATGGAGAAGAAAGAAGAGCTGGATCTCGATCTCGCGCAGATATCGGAGATCTGGCGCTACGGCAGCGTGGTGCGGAGCTGGCTGCTGGATCTGACGGCGGATGCGTTGAGCAAGAATCCGACGCTGGATGGTTTGGAGGCTTATGTCGCGGATTCGGGCGAAGGGCGCTGGACGGTGTTCGAGGCGATTGACCTGAATGTCTCCGCGCCGGTGATTACGGAGTCGCTGATCCGGCGGATCCGTTCGCGCGAGGAGAATAACTTCACCGATCGCATGCTGGCGATTATGCGCAATGCGTTTGGCGGGCATGCGGTGAAGAAGGACTGAGTTCACAGTTCGCAGTTCTTAGTTCACCGAGGAAGAAGTCGCGCCTGGGAACTACGAACTGCGAATTGAAGCTACGAACTGCGAACTAAGAACTGTGAACTGGAGACAGCAATGGCTACCGTGCAGATGAGAGTTCGTCCTGAAGATCTTTCGAATATGCCGCCCGTGAATGAGCGGATTCCCAATCCAACTATTTTGGTGATCTTTGGCGCGTCGGGTGATTTGACCAAGAAGAAGCTGCTGCCTTCGCTGTTTCACCTGCGGCAGGCGGGTTTGCTGCCAAAGCAGTTTGCGATTGTGGGCGTGGCGCGGCGGCCGCTGGGCAACGAGTTCGCGGAAGACATGAAGGCAGGGATTCTCGAGTTCGGCGGCGTGGATGCAAACGACGCAACGCTGGCGGAATTTATCCAGCACGTCAGTTACTACGCACTTACGTTTGACGATGCCGCAGGTTACGCCGGACTTAAGGGCGAGTTAGAGCGGCTTGCCAAGGAAAAGGGTATCGGCAACGATCGCCTGTTCTATCTGGCGACGGCTCCTGAGTATTTTGCGCCGATCGTCGAAAACCTGGGCGCGCAGGGCATGAACAAGGCGGAGAACGGGCGCATCGGCGTGGTGATCGAGAAGCCGTTCGGGCACGATCTGGAGAGCGCGCGCGAGTTGAACCACGAGGTGAACGCGGTCTTCGAGGAAAGCCAGGTATTTCGCATCGATCACTACCTGGGCAAAGAGACGGTGCAGAACATATTGGTCTTCCGGTTCGCGAACGGCATCTTCGAGCCGATCTGGAACCGCAACTTCATCGACCACGTGCAAATCACGGCGGCGGAGTCGATCGGGATCGAAGGGCGCGGGCCGTTCTATGAAAAGGCGGGCGCGCTGCGCGATGTGCTGCAGAACCACGTGATGGAGCTGCTGAGCTTTGTGGGCATGGAGCCGCCGTCGAGCTTCGATGCGGACGCGGTGCGCCGCGAGAAGGTGAAGCTGTGGCAGTCGATTCCCAACATTCCGATTCTGAATGCGGTGCGCGGGCAGTATGGGCCGGGGATTGTGGAAGGCAAGCGGGTGCTTGGGTATCGGGAAGAAGAACGCGTCAATCCCGAGTCGGGCACGGAGACGTATGCGGCGGTGCGGCTGCTGATTGAGAACTGGCGGTGGGCGGGAGTGCCGTTCTATCTGCGCGCCGGCAAGCGGCTGAAGAAGCGGGCGACGGAGATTACGATCCAGTTCAAGCAGCCGCCGCTGCTGATCTTCAACCGCATGCAGTCGGCCGGGCCGTGTCCGGAGATTCAGCCGAACGTGTTGAGTATTCGCATTCAGCCGGATGAAGGAATTGCGTTGCGGTTTGGCGCCAAGGTGCCGAGCACGCCGGGGATGTCGGTGTGCCCGGTGAATATGGATTTCGATTATGCGCAGGCATTCGGAAAGTCGACCGCCACGGGGTATGAGCGGTTGCTGATGGACGCGATGCTCGGCGACCAGACGCTGTTCTCGCATCGCGATGGCGTGGAGATCAACTGGGCGCTGTACACGCCGATTCTGCAGGCGTGGGCGGCGAAGGAGCCGGAGGTGTTTCCGAATTACTTTGCGGGATCGTGGGGGCCGGACTGCGCCGACCGTCTGCTGGAGCGCGACGGGCATGCGTGGAGGAATAAGCTGGGGAAGCCGGAGTAAGACAGGGACAGGGATCAGGGATTAGAGGCAGGGTTAGGGGTTAGGGGGCTCGCGCGGGTTGGATGGCGCGGGCCTTTGTGTTTGGGGTGGGATCTGGTGGTTTGTGCACAACCGTTGAGTGGGGTTGGTGTCTAAGTAAGCGATGAAGCATTTGCGCGGTTTTGGTTTGCTTTGGTGCGGGGTGGTGCTGGTGCTGGGCGTCCCCGGCGCGGGGGCGCAGGCGGGCGAGTTTGTTGTGAGCCAGAATGGGCACGCGGTGGGGACGGCTTCGTTCCAGATGGTGGCGCGGGAGGGCGGATTCGAATCGACTTCGACGGTGAAGGTGTCGATGCAGGGGTTGGAGTATTCGCTGTCGAAGACCGAGGAGCAGGATGCGAGCCATCGCGTGCAGCACGTGGTGCTGAGCGGGCTCGTGAATGGATCGGTGGTCAACGTGATCGGGAAGCCGGATGGGGCGAATTTTCTGCTGAATACTTCGGCGAACGGACGGAGCTCAACTGTGCGGCTGGCGGGCCACGCGAGCGCGGTGTTTCTGCCGGATTTCGACGCGGGGGCTTTGCAGACGCTGTTGACGGTGGCGTCCGCCGAGAATGGGCGCGATCTGTGGGCGATCGTTCCCAAGCAGGCTGGATCGGTGCAGGCGATTCAGTTGGCGACGTATGCGGACGAACAGGGGACGCTGGATGGCAAGGCAATCGCGGTGCATCACGTGGCGGCGACGGTAGCGGGCGAGGAGACGGATCTGTTCGCGGGGCCGGACAATGAACTGCTGCAGGCGGAGTTGCCGCAGCCGGGTTTTGCGCTGGTGCGGAAGGGGTTTGTGCTGACGCCGCCGAAGCGGGCGCCGGCGGCGCAACAGTGATCGGGGGTGGCGGACTGAGGTGTTCGTGCCGTACCTACGGCACGGCAGCCCATAATCTCGCCACATACCCAGGGTTTCACCCTGGGCTATTCTCGCCTGCTCCCTACGGGAGCGTTCTAAGCGGCAAGCCGTGGGTATAGGGTCAGGATCGCGCCAAGAGATTGGGACAAGGCGAGTCTCTGATGAATCGGTTATCCAGGGCAATGAGCTAATCCAAGAGTGCCCGGGCCTGAAGGCCTGGCCTTTGCGAGCTTTACCGGGGCCTGAAGGCCCCTGCTCCCTCCGAATTTTCCGGGGCTGAGGGCGCCGAATTTTTCGAGTCTGAGGGCCTCTTCTCCCCCCGAATAGCGCCGGCTGGCGATTCGTCAGACACACCTAGAGTGCGTTTGCGGCGGCGACGGCGGAGGCCCAGGCCCACTGGAAGTTGAATCCGCCGAGGTGGCCGGTGACGTCGACGGCTTCGCCGATCATGAAGAGGCCGGAGACGGAGCGGGCTTCCATGGTGCGGGCGTTGAGGTCGTCGGTGTTGATGCCGCCTGCGGTGACTTCGGCCTTTTCGAAGCCCTCCGTGCCTACGGGGTGGAACTGCCAGCCGCGGAGATTGCGCTCGGCGGCGTCGAGGGCGGTGTTGGACCAGCCGGCGGGGGCGGCAATCTCGGCAAGGTGACTGGCAAGGCGCTGGGGAAGGACGGCGCGGAGAGCCTGCGTGTAGGCGATGTCATCTCGGCGGGCGCGGGGGTCGAAGAGTGGCTGCACCAGCTTGCCGCTGGGAGCGAGGCCGGGCGCGAAGTCGATGTGGAGGGGTTCGCCGGGACGCCAGTAGGACGATGCCTGCAGGATGGCGGGGCCGCTGAGGCCGCGGTGGGTGAAGAGCATCTTCTCGCGAAAGCGCGGAGCGGGGCGGCGGCCCTGCTGACGGACCAGCCCAGGCGACCACTTCCGTGGAGACGCCGGTGAGCTCGGTCCAGCGGGCTTCGACGCCGCCCAGGACCAGGGGAACCAGAGCGGGGCGGGGTTCGACGATGCGGAGACCGAACTGGCGAGCCAGGTCGTAGGCGAAGCCTGGTGGCGCCGAGTTTGGGAATGGAAAGGCCGCCGGTGGCGATAACCAGGGCTTCGGCTTTGACCTCGCCTGCAAGCGATGTGACGTGGAAGCCGCAGGAGGCGCGGTCGACCTGGATGTTGCGGGCATTGAGGATGAGGTCGACGCGGCCGCGTTCGCACTCGGCGAGGAGCATGTCGAGGATAGCGCGGGAGGAGTGGTCGCAAAAGAGCTGGCCCAGGGTCTTCTCGTGCCAGGGGATGCGGTAGCGGTTGACCAGTTCGAGGAAGTGCTGCGGGGGTGTAGAGGGCGAGCGCGGACTTGGCGAAGTGGGGGTTCGCGGAGAGGAAGCGGTCAGGCGCGCAGTGGATGTTGGTGAAGTTGCAGCGTCCGCCGCCGGAGATGAGGATTTTGCGGCCGGGCTGGGAGTTGTGGTCGAGGAGCGCGACGCGGCGGCCGCGCTGCGCGGCTGCGGCGGCACACATGAGTCCGGCTGCGCCGGCGCCGAGGACGAGGATGTCATAGGCGCGAGGCGGTGAGGACATGGGTCTATTGTCGCTGGTCGTGGCCTCTGGCTTCTAGCTAGCTAGCTTGTAGCTTTCGCGCCGCTCAGAGCTGTGAGGATACGAACAGCAGATTCCCTTCGGGAATGACAGACAAGAAAAGCAAGGACAAAGACATTGGCGAAGCGGGGTTCATGGTTTCCCACCCTGTCGCCAGAAAAAAGGCGACAGGATGGGGCACGGGGTGGGGTGGTGAAGCCGGCGTGTAAAAGGGGGTTCTTCGCCTGCGGTTCAGAATGACAAGGTTGTGGGAGAACCGGCTTGCAAGTGGCCCAGGGTTCCAACTTATGGGGCCAAGCCATCTAGATATCTGCGAAAACGGAAAGCGCCTCGCGGGCCCCCACCCGCGAAGCGCTTCCGTTCGTCCGGCATGCTCTGGAGGCAGTTACCGCTTGACGATCTTTTCAAGGCGCGGGTCGCCCCAGAGAGGCGCGAACAGCTTCTCCTCGTAGACCTTGCTCAGCCCGGAGAAGTGCTCGTCGCGGGCGCGCCCGAGGTACTCGAGCGAACCTTCGAAGTTGCCGCGGCGGGCATAGGCCATGGCGATGAGGTAGTCCACGCGGCCGCGCTGCTCGGGCGTGCTGACACGGACCTGCACGCCGTCGGCGCTGCCGCTGAGGATGTCCGCATTGAGTTCAAGGGCGCGCGCGTATTCGGTCATGGCGCGGTCCATCTGGCCCAGGCCGGCCCACGACTCGGCCATGTTGAGGTGGGCAGGCGCGCTGGTTTCGTCCAATTCCAGTGCGCGCTTCAGGTGGTGAATCGCCGAGCTGTACTTCTTGTCGAGGCACTCGGTGGCGCCCAGGTTGTTGTAGCCGTTGATGAAGCGAGGATCGTACTTTACGGCCTGCGAGAAGGCCTTGCGGGCCGGTCCAAACTGGTGCAACTGCAGGATAAGAGATACCGAGCTTGTTGTAGAGTTTGGCCTCGCCGGGCGTGGCGCGAATCGCTTCTTTATAGAATCCCGCGGCCTCGCCGTAATTCTCATGAATGCGGGCGAGGTCTCCCTTGAGTTCCGCTGTCTGGGCGATCTTGATCTTTTCGGCCCGTGCCACATCGGCGGCGAACGGGTCGGCCTTCGCGTAAGCAGCGGTACTGAACGCCATTGCCATCCATCCGATCATCCACATAAGTCCCTTCATGGTTACCCCCGTCTTTCGTCGGCAGGTCATCCGGTCCTTCCGTTGCCATCCGGATGCCTGCCGCGTTCTTACGAGTCCAAGTAAACGGCGGGCTGGGGGCGGGCACAACGCTAGAGCTGCTACCGCGGGGCTTCCCGGACGTTACATCGGGGGGTATCGGAGGTATGTGTTGTGGAATGAGTGGGATCTAAATCGAAGTTTTCCACGTAACAACTGTGAAATGAAACAGAAGCAGGGGGGCTACCGGACCGTTACAGGAGGTTGCGCGCCTATCTGTACACCGTTAAATCCGGTTGGGCTCATGCAACTGGCGTAACATGGCTTTCGACTCGATGATGGAAGGTTGAATGACGGCTGGAACTGCCATTCCGATCACGCATGTGAAAGAGCGCGAAGAACTTGCGGCCGTTCTGCGGTCAAAGGAGTTTGCCCGCGCGCCACGGCTGGCGCAGTTTCTTGGATACCTGTGCGAGAAGCTGTTTGCTGGAGAGGCGGGACAGATTAAGGAGTATTCCGTTGGGGTGGAGTTGTTCGGCCGCGGGGTCGAGTTCGATCAGGACTCGGATTCGATTGTGCGGGTGGAGGCAAACCGGTTGCGGAAGAGGCTGGCGGAATACTATGCGGGGGAAGGTGCGGGGCATACGCTGCAGATTGTGATCCCCCTGGGGCAGTACGTGCCGGAGTTCGTGGTGAAGCTGCCGGCGGTACCGGCTGCGGACGTTGACGTGGCGGCCAGAGAGGTTGGGAAGCCGCGGCGCTATTTTCTATGGATATGGATGGCGGCGGCGGTCGCGGGGGTGGTGATTCTGGCGGTCGTCGCGACGACCATGTGGTTTCGCAGCCGCCAGCCGCAGGAGGCTGCGGCACCGGTTCCAGCAGCGGAGAAGCCGGTTGCCTTTCCGCCGGAGCTGGGAACAGGACTTCCATCAGGGGATGAGATCCGGATTCTGTGCGGCGGGACGCGGAGCCTGGTGGACCATGCGGGCAAGCTATGGGCATCCGATGAACGATTCAGCGGCGGCACAGCGGTGAAGAGCACGGTGCAGCACATCTGGCGGACGCAGGATCCGGCGTTCTATCGCACCAGCCGGCAGGGGAGTTTCCGCTACGATTTGCCGCTCCGGCCGGGGGTGTATGAGCTGCGGCTCCACTTTGCGGAGACGGAGTTCGGTCCGGAGTCGACGGGGACGGGCGGCGAGGGCGACCGCATTATGACGGTGCGGGTGAATGGCAAGACGCTGCTCTCGGACTTCGACGTGGTGGCGGACGCGGGGGCGAGCAGGACGGCGGATGTGAAGGTGTTTCCGGATATTTTGCCGGCGAAGGACGGCTTGTTGCATCTGGAGTTCGCGGGAGAGGCGGGCAAGGAGGCGGCTGTCTCGGCCATTGAGATTGTCCCGGGGCAGAAGGGACACATGCGGCCGGTGCGGATCCTGGCGCGGCAGACGCCGTACTACTCGAACGACAGCGAATGGTGGAGTCCCGACGCATACTTTGAAGGCGGACAACTGGCAACGTACGCGACGCCGGTGAGCGGGACGGATGACCAGGAACTGTACGACTCCGAGCGCTGGGGGAATTTTTCGTATGCCGTTCCAGTGGCGCCGGGCCGGTACACGGTTACACTGCGTTTCGCGGCGCGACGCGGGGACTGGCCTGCAACCGGCGGAGGGCAGGCAGAGCATGTGTTCGACGTCTACTGCAACGGCAAGGTGCTGCTGAAGGATTTCGACCTGGCACACGAGGGGCGGCAAAGCGATGTTGTTGTGCGCCGCGCTACGGGGCTTGATCCGAATGCCCAGGGCAAGCTGGTGCTGAACTTCGAACCGGTGCGAGGATACGCCAGCGTGACGGGAATCGAGGTTGTGGCGCAGTAGGTAGCGGCTCAGGAAGGCTTCTTCTCAAACGCGTTGGCGGGAACGAGCGCGGCGGGAGGATCTGTGTCGAGCGACACGGGCATCTGTTCGAATGCAACGAGCGAGCTGTCATTCGAAGCCATGGCCATGAAGCAGACGGCCGCCTTCTTCGTCACGCTACAAGCGATCTCGATGGTGAACCCGATCGCTCCCTGACCCTTCACGGTTCCTTTGACGCGTTCGATCCAGAAACCATGCGTGCCGGTGCGGTAGACGCCATAGACGGGTTCGCCAAGGTCGAAGTTTTGCTCGAGGCCCGCGGAGGCGCTGGAGGCGAAGCCGGGAAGGTCTGCCTCAGTCATCTGCTGCCCATAACAATCGAACGGCAGCGCTACCTCGGTCATGACCGAAGGCGGATCGCCGCGGCGGGCTGTGAAGCCAATATCGACGCAGGCGAGCCCCTTCTTGTCCTCTTCGGTTTTCGCGTTCTGCCTGGCCTGCTCTTTGGCGACGGCGCTGGTCTCCATGATGTCCCAGCCGGCCGGCATGGTGAAGCTGAAGCCGAGTTCACTGGTGCGGGTAATCGATTGCGCGCGAACTGCCCGCGAGGAGATGGCCAGAAAGAAACTCAGGAAGAGACATAAGAGGGCCTTCATGGCCGCAAGTCTACCACTGTGCAGGAGGCGCAGACGGTGCGCTGCGCCTCAATGCACGAGGAAGGAGGTGGCCGCAGAGATGATGCCGGCGACCGCAAAGGCCATGCCGAAGTACCAGTAGATGCTGCTGCGCGTGAGCAGGGTGACAGAGGTGACGACCAGGCCGATTTCGAGCAGGGCTTCGCCAAGGTCGAAGCGATTGGCGCGCCGCTCGGCAAGGGTCACTTCCTTCTCAAACTCCTTGACCTTGTTCTCTTCCTCATGCGCCTGCTTTTCTTCTTCCTTCAGGTCGTCATTCCACTTGGCCTGGTGATCGGCATACGACTTGAGGTCCTTCGCAGCCTTGTCTTTATTGGCCAGATTCACATCGCCCAGCAGATCCGCTACCAGGCCGGTGTCGTTGGAGCGGATCTTCTTGGCCTGATAGAAGTTCCACATATCCGACACGCGGTTCTGCTCCACGGCCGCTTTGGTCTGGGCGATGATGGCCTCAGTATGGGTGCGATGGCCGAGCACCGTGGCGACGGCGACCAGCACCGCAAGTACGCTCATGGTGAAGGCAACCGGCCGCAGTAGGGATTCTTGCGCGCGCTCGGCGTTCTCCTGCAGTTCTTGTGCTTCGTTGGCTTCCATCTGGGGAAAGGTCCTCCGGCTCACTTCTTTAGAGCTACTTCCGCTTCCACCTTACGCCATCTTTCGAATCCTCGATGAGGACGCCTTTTTCGGCGAGCTCGTTGCGAATCTGGTCGGCGCGGGCAAAGTTGCGCATCTTCTTGGACTTGGTGCGCTCGGCTACGAGATTGTCGATCTCCTCATCGCTCAAGGCGAAGCCTGCGAGCAGTTCCGGAGCAACTTCGGCGGTGCGGCCGGCCTGCTCGGCCCATGCGAGCGCGCGCTTGGTCGCCTCGGTATCGCGGTCCTGGAGGACGTCGAAAACCGCGTCGAAGTCGGCCAGAACCTTTAGCGCCGCATCCCGGTCGGCGGCGAAGAACTTGCCCTGGTCGACAGCGGTGTTGGAAGCGCGCACCAAGTCGAAGATGGGCGCGCGTGCTTCGGCGGTGTTGAGATCATTGCCGAGCGCTGCGAAGTACTCGTCGCGGGCCTTCTTTGCCGCGGCCTGAATCTCCGGGCTCTCGCCGGGGGCAAACGCTCCCTGGGTGAGACGTTGATGAAACGTCCTGAGCCGATCAATGGCGGCGGTGGCTTCAACCAGGCTGTCGAAGGTGAAGTTGAGCTGATGGCGATACGGCACCGAGATGAGAGCGAGGCGGATGGACGAAGCCCGGTAGCCCTTCAGGAGCAGGTCGCGAAGCGTATAGAAGTTGCCTTCGCTCTTCGCCATCTTGCGGCCATCGACGAGCAGGAAGCGGACGTGCATCCAGTGGCGCGCGAGCGGTTTGTGCGTCACGGTCTCGCTCTGCGCGATCTCGTTCTCGTGGTGCGGGAACATCAGGTCTTCGCCGCCGGCGTGGAGGTCGAAGCTGTCGCCGAGGAACTCCATGGACATGGCGGAGCACTCGATGTGCCAGCCGGGGCGGCCGCGGCCGATGGGGGAATCCCAGCTTGTTTCGCCGGGCTTTGTCGCCTTCCAGAGAGCGAAGTCGCGCGCGGAGTCTTTCTCGTATTCGTCAACGTCGACGCGGGCACCGTCTTCCATGCCGCTGAGGTCTTTCTTGCTCAGCTTGCCGTATGCAGGGAAGGACCTCAGGCGGAAGTACCAGCTTCCGTCTTCCGTTTTGTAGGCGGCGCCGATGGATTCAAGCTGCTGGATGAGCGCGACCATGCGCGGGATATGTTCGGTGGCGCGGGCGATGATCTCGGGGCGCTCGACGCGAAGGGAGTCGAGATCCTCAAAGAAGGCGTCGACGTATTTCGGCGTGTAGTCGCCGATGGGGATGCCCAACGGCGGCCGCGTTGCGGATGATCTTGTCGTCGACGTCGGTGATGTTCATGACGTGGCGCAACTGCATGCCGATGAGCTTCAGGAAGCGGCGAAGGACATCCACTTGCAGGAACGTGCGGAAATTGCCGATGTGGCCGTAGTCATAGACCGTCGGCCCGCAGGCGTACATGCGCAACTCCTTGCCGTCGGCCGGAACGAGTTCGTCGATTTGTCCCGAAAGAGTATTAAACAGGCGCAGAGTCATTCGATCTAAAGAGCGCGCAATCGCGAGGAATGGGCTGTATTTCGAGCCTTTCTGATTGTAGCAGCGGGAGATAGCCGGTCGATTCGCGGAAGATCATACGCCGAGGGCGAGCGAGGGGTCGGCGGTGAGGGCGGTGGCGGCGAACTCTCCGGCCATGAAGCGCGGCCAGGCTGCCGCGGCGATCATCGCGGCGTTGTCCGTGGAGAGCGCGAGGGTGGGGAAGGAGACGCGCACGCGGCGGCGTTGCGGCTTCCGCGGTGAAGCGCTCGCGCAGCTCACGGTTGGCCGCGACGCCGCCGGTGACGAGGATGCGGGTGGCGCCAAGCGTTTCAGATGCGGCGAAGGTCTTCTTCATCAGGTCGCCGACGACGGCGTGCTGAAAGCTGGCGATCAGGTCGAGGACCGGCTGCGGGGCGAGGGCGAGCGCTTCTTCTTTGGTCTTGGGCGGCCGGGCGCCGGCGAGGACTTTGGCGATTCGCTCGTCGACGCCGGCGCGCATTCCGTTCAGCTCGACGTGGCGCAGGACGGCCGTCTTGATTCCGGAAAACGAAAAGAGGAAATGGGGATCGAGGTCGGCGATGGGGGCTGTCCGCGCGGCCTTGGTGCGTGGGGCCTTCCCCTGCAGGTGAGCCTTGGCCTTGATCTGCGCGAATGCGAACGGTACCGCTTTGGGGTTGCCGAAGCGCGCCATGGCGTCGATCCAGGGGCCGCCGGGATAGCCGAGGCCGAGCAGCTTGGCGACTTTGTCGTAGGCTTCGCCCGCTGCGTCGTCGAGGGTGCGGCCGATCAGCTTGTAGTGCCATGCGCCGTGCGCGGGTTCAGCGAGATAGAGGTGCGTGTGTCCGCCAGAGACAACCAGGGCGAGGGACGGCGCGTCCGGCGAACTCTCCTCGGCTTCGTGCTCATGAAGGAGAACGGCGTGGATGTGGCCTTCGAGATGGTTGACCGCGATGACGGGCAGGTTGCGCGCGAAGGCCAGCGCCTTGGCATAGGTGATGCCGACGAGAAGGGCGCCGGCGAGGCCGGGACCGGACGTGACGGCGATGGCGTCAAGATCATTGAAGCCGACGGCGGCTTCAGCGAGCGCCGCACGCACTACGGGAACGATGGCGCGCAGATGCTCGCGGCTGGCGAGTTCCGGAACCACTCCGCCGAAGCGGGCGTGGGTGGCGATCTGCGAGGCGACGACGGACGAGAGGGTGCGCGCGCCGCGCTCGACCACGGCGGCGGCGGTTTCGTCGCACGAACTTTCGATTCCGAGGATCAGGCCGCGAGACATAACCTTTCAGTTTATCGGGCCTTGCATGCCAGCGCGCCGGGAGAGTGACAATAGAATCATGCCAGCGCTTTCGCGACCATTCGAAGCTGCCCTGCGGATTGTGGAATCGCTGCGCGCCGAAGGACATCAGGCTTACCTGGCCGGTGGATGCGTGCGCGATCTTCTGCTGGGGCGCGATCCTGTGGATTATGACGTGGCTACGTCGGCCACTCCCGACATTGTGCTGGATATGTTTCCGAGAACGTTTGCGGTAGGTGCGCACTTTGGCGTGGTGCTGGTTGCCGATGAGACGCCGGACGAGGTTCCGCCGTTGGAGGATGCCGGCGATGCGGGACCGCGCTATTCGACGACGGAGGTGGCGACGTTCCGATCGGACGCGGCATACTCCGATGGGCGGCATCCCGATGCGGTGCGGTATACGACGAGCGCTGAGGAAGACGTGCAGCGGCGGGATTTCACGATCAACGGACTGATGCTCGACCCCCTTCCGGGAGGAGTCTCTTTGGAGGAGATCCTCAGCGATCCGGGAAGGCTGCGGGGTGCGGTTCTGGATTACGTTGGCGGGCTGGCGGATCTGGATGCGGGTGTGATCCGCGCGATTGGCGAGCCGCGGCGACGTTTTGAAGAAGACCAGTTGCGGTTGCTGCGTGCGGTGCGGTTTGCGGCACGGTTCGGGTACGCAATTGAGCCCGCAACCTATGCGGCGATTTGCGCGCTGGCGCCGCGGATTCACACGGTGAGCCGCGAACGAGTCCGCGAAGAGCTGACCAAGATGCTGACGGAAGGCAAAGCGCGGAGGGCGTTCGAACTATTGGATGAGACGGGGCTGCTCGTGCAGGTGCTGCCCGAAATCGTGAAGATGAAGGGCGTGGCACAGCCGCCGCAGTTCCATCCCGAAGGCGATGTTTTTATCCATACGATGATGTTGCTGGAGCAACTTGAGCCGGGTGCGCCAGGCACGCTTGCGTGGGGCGCGCTGCTGCACGACGTGGGCAAGCCGCCGACGTATCGAGTTGCGCCGGACCGCATCCGCTTTGATGGGCACGTGGATGTGGGTGTGGCAATGGGCGCGGAGATCTGCCGGCGGTTTCGCTTCTCGAACGAAGATACGCGCCAGATTCTCGCGCTGATCGAGAACCACATGCGCTTTGCCGATGCGCCGCATATGAAGAAGTCGACGCTCAAGCGGTTCTTCCGGCTGCCGTGCTTCGAAGAGCATCTGGCGTTGCACAAGATGGACTGCATGGCCGCGAAGAGGAATCTGGATACGTATCGGTTCGTGTTGGATTGCTACCATGAAATGCCCGAGGAGGACGTGCGGCCGCGGCCGCTGATTACGGGACGGGAGCTGATTGCCGCCGGGTATGCGCCGGGACCGCGGTTCAAGGAGATGCTGCAGGCCGTGGAAGACGCGCAGCTTGAAGGCGCAATCACTTCCGCGGAGGAAGCGACGGCCCTGGTTCGGGAGCGTTTCGGGGCCGCAAAGGGGGCGCCGGAGTAACGTCCGGCAGCATCCAGTCATGCGGTGTCGTGCTATCCTGCGGACAAGCGGGGTACGCATGCACAAGCACGTGATGAATGGGGCCGATCTGCCGGCGAAACGGCGCTGGTCGGGCTCGCGTGCGCGCTGCATCTGCCCGCGGCGGCATCTGCGCGTGCTGCCCACCCGCACGCGACCTAGTCTCTTCGGCGGCGACTAGGCTCCAAGGACCGCCGAAGATCCTCGCCTGCACCGCGGGTCCGTCCGGACCCGATAAGTTGAACGACCCCACATTCCACGGGGTCCGTGGCTGCGCCTCATCCGACGCCCCGGCCACACAACCTCTCGAGGAGATCGATTATGACCAAGCAGGAAATGCATACACAGTATGGGCCGAAGCTGGTAACGGAACTTCCGGGGCCGAAGGCGAAGGCTGCCGTTGAGGCCGATGACCGGCTGATTTCGCCCAGCTATACGCGCTCTTATCCGCTGGTGGCGAAGAGTGGCCGCGGAGTTCGCGTGACGGACGTGGACGGAAATGAGTTTCTGGATTTCGCCGCGGGCATCGCGGTAACGTCGACCGGCCACTGCCATCCCGAGGTTGTGGCGGCGATCCAGAAGCAAGCCGCGGAGTTGATTCATATCTCGGGCACGGACTTCTACAACGAGCCGCTGACGGATCTGGCGCAGAAGCTTTCGGCGGTGGCGCCTATGCCCGGACCGCATCGCTTCTTCTATGGCAACTCCGGCGCTGAGGCGGTTGAGTGTGCCATCAAGCTGGCGCGCTATCACACCGGTCGGCAGCACATCATCGCGTTTTTCGGTGCGTTTCATGGACGCACCATGGGCGCGTTGTCACTGACCGCGTCGAAACCGCAGCAGAAGCGGCGGTTCGCTCCGCTGATGCCCGGCGTGACGCATGTGCGCTATCCGTATGCGTATCGCGGATGTACCGGCGGCCCGCAGGAGCAAGAAGCGTTCAGCCTGGAGTGTGCTCGTTACATCGAAGAGAAGCTGTTCAAGACGATTCTGCCGCCGGAGGAAGTGGCCGCGATTTTCGTGGAGCCGATCCAGGGCGAGGGTGGATACGTGGTGGCTCCCGATAACTTCATGCGTGAACTGCGCGCCATCTGCGATAAGCACGGCATCCTGCTGGTCGTCGATGAAGTGCAGAGTGGCGCGGGACGCACCGGCAAGTGGTGGGCGGTGGAGCACTCCGGCGTGGAACCCGATATCGTCTGCATGGCGAAGGGCATTGCGAGCGGCATGCCGCTGGGCGTGTGCATGAGCCGTGCGGAGATCATGGACTGGGTGCCGGGCTCGCATGCGTCGACTTTCGGCGGCAATCCGATTTCGATTGCGGCGGCGCTGGCAACCATGAACGTGCTGGAACGCGAAGGCATCGCGAATGCGGCACACGTGGGCGGGCTGATGCTGGAGAGGCTGCGGGGATGGAAGGAGACGCATCCGCTGGTGGGCGACGTGCGCGGACGCGGCCTGATGATCGGCATCGAACTGGTGAAGGACAAGGCGACACGCGAACCGGCGTCGGCGCTGCGCAATCGCGTGGAGGCGCTGGCGTTCGAACGCGGCCTGATGATCCTGGGATGCGGCGAAACATCGCTGCGGCTGTGCCCCCCGCTGATTGTGAGCGAGGAAGAGGCGACGGTGGCGCTCGACATTCTGGAAGAGGCACTCACCGAGGTCGAGCGGGAACACGCACGCGAAGCCGAGATGGAGATGGCGAGAGCCTGAAACGCTTCAACGATGGATGAAGGGCCGAGCTGATGCTCGGCCCGGTTTTTTGTGGCGAATTTGCATGAACCGGCCTGCGGGGAGACAATGGTCAGCCATGGGGACAAGGCAGATCACGACGACGCTGCTGGAGCGCAGCCTCGCCGGCCTGGATTGGATCGCGCAGCGGCGCAACGCGCCGGAACTGCCTCTGCATCTGCAGACCGGATTGAGCGGCGAGGATGCGGCGTTCTTCGAGTTGCGGCGCAAAGGTTACACCGTGGTGGCGAGGCGGTGGTCGGCGGGGAATTTGCCCGGCGATGTGGACCTGATCGCATGGCAGGGGCAGATGTTGGTCTTCATCGAAGTGAAGACGCGCACTGCGCATGACATGTCGCCTGCCGAAACCGCCGTGGACCGGCACAAGCAGTATGTGCTGCGCAGGCTGGCACGCGCTTACCTGCGGCAATTACCGCAGGCAGAGGCACCGCCGGTGCGATTCGATGTGATAAGCGTGTACCTGGTGCCGGGCGAGAAGCGGGAGATCGTGCATTTCGAGAATGCGTTCGGCTGGAGCTGAGTTCATCCCCGCCGGCTTAGCCCTTGGCGTCTTCGTATTCCTCGTGCCATGCCATCTGGATGGCCTCGAGCCGCGGCTCGTTTGACTTGGCAGGATCGTCGGCGAAGCCTTCGAGTTCGGTTACGTAGCGGTGCAGGTCAGTGAAGCGAACCGTGAGTGGATCGATGTCCGGATACTTCTCCTGAAGCTGAATGCCGATCTCTTCGGCGTCGGTCCAATGGATTTCGCGCGGCATTGGTTCCCTCTACTTGTTTTCGGCCAGCGCCAGCGGTTTGCCTTCTGACGTGTAGTTGCGATTCCACTTGGGAATTTCGACCACGTAGTTGCCGGGTCCGGTGATGACGGCCTGGCAGCCGAGGCGCGAATTCAACTGCTGGTCGGCAGCCATGTCCATGCGGTCCAGCTCGTCGTCATCCGCCGGGCTGATTCCGGTTTGATCTTTGATCCACAGATGGCACGTGGTGCAGGCGCAGACGCCGCCGCAGGCGTGGTCGAGGAAGATGTCGAAGTTCTCAGCCACGTCGAGAAACGACATGGGCTTGCCGTGGTGATCGTAGGGCAAGGTGCCGAACTCGAACTCAACCGTCTTGCCCTCGGGCATGAAAGTGACTCGAACGAGTTTGTCGGGGGGAATGTTCTTCTCTACTGTTCGCTCATACAATTCCTATCGCTGAGGCTGCGTCCTGAGGGGAACGAATCCCCTGACCGCAACCTTTCGGGTTGTAAACATGATGGCTTGAAGGAGGGTTTGCCGCCAGCTTTGCAGACGGGCGAATAGGGCGCTGCACCAGGCCGCCACCACAGTTGGGGCAACGTCCGTTGAGCCTGGTCGACGCGCATTCGCTGCAGAACGTGCACTCGAAAGAGCAGATCATGGCATCGGTTGCCGACGGAGGCAGCTCTTTGCCGCAACACTCACAACTGGGTCGAAGTTCGAGCATTTCCAAACCCTCCAAAGCGAGTCACTACTTGAATTCCGCGGGGGCCATGGGGTGCGGCGCGGTGACGTTGTCGTCCAGTTCTTCGCCGGCGGCTTCCATGGTTTTGCCGCGAATGGCCGTGGTCACGGCGGCTTCCATCATCAGTTCGGCGAAGCGCCGCGTGGCCTGGTCGAGCGCAAGTGTCGCTTCGCGAATTGCGGCCATGTCGTCGCTCTGCTTGATGGATGCGAGATGGTCGCGCGCCGCAATGATGTCGGACTGCTCCTCCCGGCTCAACTGATTCCAGGCGGGATGCTGCGGTGCGCGCTCAACCGCTGCGAGAATCGTCTCCGCTTCATTGCGCGCCTCGATCAGCAGGCGCTTGGCGAAGTCTTCTTCGGCGTGGTCGAACGAGTCGAGGATCATGCTCTCGACCTGCTCGTCGGTCAGGCCGTAGGTCGGCTTGACTTCGATCTGCGCCTCCTTGCCGCTGCGCTGCTCGCGCGCGGAGACCTGCAGAATGCCGTCGGCATCGATGAGGAACTTGACTTCGATGCGCGGCAGGCCGGCGCTCATGGGCGGAATGCCCTTGAGATCGAAGCGCGCCAGCGAACGGCAATCGGCGGCGAGTTCGCGCTCGCCCTGCACCACGTGAATGGCGACGTTGGTCTGGCCGTCGACGCCGGTGGTGAAGTGCTCGGTGGCCGAAGCGGGAATGGTGGAGTTGCGCTGAATGATTTTCGCGACCGTGCCGCCGAGCGCCTCGATGCCCAGCGAAAGCGGCGTGACGTCGAGCAGCAGCATTTCTTCGGTCGCCTTGGACGCGCCGGCCAGAATGTCGGCCTGCACGGCGGCGCCGAGCGCAACCACTTCGTCGGGATTCAGCTCGGTGTGCGGCTTTCTTGCCGCGCGCGCTGAGCTGGAAGAGATCGTCGACCAGCTTGCGAACCGCGGGAATGCGCGTGGAGCCGCCGACGAGCACGACTTCGTCGATCTGTTCCGGAGTGATGCCGGCATCGAGCATGGCCTGCTTGCAGGGGCCGGCGGTGCGATCGAGGACCGGCTCGATGAGCTGCTCGAAGACTTCGCGCGGAATCTCGCGCTGGTAGCGGTCGCCGTTGGGCAGCTCGATGTCGAAACGCGCGACGGGTTCGCTGGAGAGGCGGATCTTGGCATCGATCGCAGCCTTGCGGATGGCCTGCACCGCGCCCGGCTGCGCGCGCAGATCGACGCCGTGCTCGGAGTGGATTTCGTCGAGCGCAATGGCGAGCAGCAGGTTGTCGATGTCGTCGCCGCCGAGGTGCGTGTCGCCATTGGTCGACTGCACTTCGAAGATGCCGTCGCGCAGCTTGAGGATGGAGATGTCGAAGGTGCCGCCGCCCAGGTCATAGACGGCGATGGTGCCTTCCTTGGCGCGATCGAGGCCATAGGCAAGCGCGGCCGCGGTGGGCTCGTTCACGAGGCGCAGGACTTCGAGGCCCGCCATGCGGCCCGCATCTTTGGTGGCCTGGCGCTGCGCGTCGTTGAAGTATGCGGGCACGGTGATGACGGCCTGCGTTACCGGCGCGCCGAAGAAGCGCTCCGCATTGCGCTTGAGCTGGCGCAGAATGTAGGCGGAAATTTCGGGCGGCGTGAATCGCAGTTCGCCGAGCTGGATGCGCGGCACTTCGCCTTCTTCGACATCTTCGGCCAGGCGGAACGGAAAGAGCTTCAGCTCCTTCTGCACTTCGCTGAGGCCGCGGCCCATGAGGCGCTTGACGGAGTAGATGACGCGCTCCGGCGTCTCAATGAGCACCTTGCGCGCGCTGTTGCCGACGGTGACGGTGGGCCGGCCGCCGTCGGTCGGGCATGGGATCAATGCGCACCACCGACGGCACCAGATTTGAGCCGTCGACGCCGGGAATGACCACCGGCTTATCACCTTGCATATATGCGACCAGGGAGTTAGTTGTTCCCAGGTCAATGCCGACTACGCGTCCTTCCGCCATGCTGATCGATTAAGCTCCAAGGGTCTCGTTGACTTCGCGAACCAGGTTGCTGAGGTAGCGCCTGCGGTCGAGCAGCGCCACCATCTTGTTTTGTGCGGCGTGCCGCGCGGCCTCATCGCCTTTGTCCCACGCATTCCACTGCGCGCGCAGGTCGTCGTCGACTGCATTCGAGCAGGCCTTCGAATTTCGTCTTCGCCTCGGTGAGGCTCTGCTTGAGCGCGGGATCCTCTTCGCCCGATGCCTTGGCCATGCGCATCTCTTCAAGCTGCATGTTCAGGTCGAAGACCTCTTCGAGCAGGTCGGCCGGAGCGCGCGAAGCGCCCATTTCATTGCGGACGGCGATTCTTGCCGGCGTGCTCTTCGCCGATCTCGGCGCCGTGCAGCTTGAGCAGATACTCGGTGCGGCGGATCGGATCCTTCAGCGTGCGATAGGCGTCGTTGAGCAGCGCTGTATCGGCCAGGCTCCATTCCTGCTCGTTTTCGCTGGCGCGCGCAAAACGGTCGGGATGCAGCTTGCGGCTGAGGCGGTGAAACTCGCGCTCCAGCGCAGCCAGATCGATATTGAGCCGCGGCTCCAGGCCGAACACGGAAAAGTAATCGCCCTCCGGCGGCGGCTGAATCTTGCTGCAATGAGGGCAGAAGAGGGTGACTTCGTTATGCGCTACCGAACAGGACCAGCACTCAACCGGAACTGCAGATTCGATGACCTTCAACATGTCAGAAGCCTTGCTTGCACTTCGATTGCTACGACGTGAAGGACGAACCGCAGCCGCAGGAACGCGAGGAGTTCGGATTGATGAAGTTGAATCCCTGCCGCATCAGCGTCTCTTCGTAGTCGAGCGTCATGCCGTGCAGATAGAGGAACGATTTGGGATCGACGAAGACGCGCACGCCGTCGAACTCGTAAATGCGGTCGCGCTCGCGGGGACTGCGTATCGAACTTGATGGAATAAGAAAGCCCGGAGCAGCCGCCGCCCAGTCACGCCGAGGCGCAGTCCGCCCTCTTCAGGCGAAATGCCTTCCTTGGCCATGGCCGCGCGAATCCTCTTGACCGCGCGCTCGGTCACCTGAATGCCCTGTGCGTCGGCCCTTGCGGCGCAGCAGGCTGCGGCAGGCGCGGCAGACGGCGCCTTCGGCCGGCTTGCTTTCGATTCTGACGAAGTTCGCCATGTTGCCTTTCGACTTGCCCAGCAGGGGCTAAAGCCCCGGCGTTATGCGGCAGCGTCCCGCAGGACAAGTCGTGCCCTACCGCTTATTTGCGCGCAGCTTGCCGTCGCTGCGCGGTTTCTGCGACGCCGTTCTTCTTCTTCCAGTCGCCGATGGCCGCGCGGATCGCATCTTCCGCCAGCACCGAGCAGTGAATCTTCACCGGAGGAAGCGAAAGCTCCTTCACGATGTCAGTGTTCTTGATGCCAAGCGCATCTTCAACGGTGCGGCCCTTGATCCACTCGGTGGCCAGCGAAGAGCTGGCGATGGCCGAGCCGCAGCCGAAGGTCTTGAACTTGGCTTCTTCAATGACCTGCGTCTCGGGGTTCACGCGGATCTGCAGCCGCATGACGTCGCCGCACTCCGGCGCGCCGACCAGGCCCGTGCCAACTTCCTGTCGAGCTCTTGTCGAGCGTGCCCACGTTGCGCGGATTGTTGTAGTGGTCGACTACCTTGTCGCTGTATGCCATGAGTCCAATCTCCTTCTGCGGGGAAGCCGCAGCGTTCCTTCATTTGATTCGGCAGACTATGCTGCCGATGCTTCTCAATTCGCGATGGCCTGCAGGCGTTGAAGCCCCACCGCACGGTATTAGTGCGCCTGCCACTCGATCTTGGTCAGGTCGATGCCTTCCTTCACCATTTCGTAGAGCGGCGAAAGCTCGCGCAGCTTCTTCACAATGTCGATCACCTTGTCGGCCACGTAATCCACTTCGGCCTCGGTGTTGAAGCGGCCCAGGCCGAAACGGATGGAGCTGTGCGCCACGTCGTCGCCCAAGCCCAAGCGCCTTGAGCACGTAGCTGGGCTCAAGCGTGGCCGAGGTGCAGGCCGAGCCGCTGGAAACGGCTACGTCGTTGATTCCCATCAGCAGCGACTCGCCTTCCACATAGACAAAGCTCATGTTCAGGTTGCCGGGCAGGCGATGTTCCATGGAGCCGTTGACGTGAATGTAGTCGAGCTCCGACTCGAACTTGTTCTTCAGCCGGTCGCGCAGGCCGCGCAGGTACGCCGCTTCAGTCTCCATCTCCTGCATAGGCGATTTCGCAGGCCTTGCCGAGGCCCACGATTCCGGGCACATTCAGCGTGCCGGAACGCATGCCGCGCTCGTGGCCGCCGCCATCGATCTGCGCCGCGATCTGCACGCGCGGATTGCGCCGGCGAACATAGAGAGCGCCCACGCCCTTGGGTCCGTAAATCTTGTGGCCGGAGATGCGATAGCACGTCGATGTTGTCGGCAATCACGTTGAACGGAACCTTGCCGACGACCTGCACGGCGTCGGTGTGGAAGATGATGCCCTTCTCGTGGCAGATCTTGCCGATCTCGCGGATGGGCTGCAGCACGCCGATTTCGTTGTTGGCGGCCATGATGGTGACGAGAATGGTCTTGTCGTCCATGGCGCGCTTCAGGTCTTCGAGATCGATGAGGCCGTCAGCCTTCACGGGCAGATAGGTCACGCGATAGCCGTACTTTTCGAGGCGCTTGCAGGTGTCGAGGACAGCCTTGTGCTCGGTGACCTGGGTGATGATGTGGTTGCCGCGCTCGCGGTACATCTCGGCAATGCCCTTGATGGCGAGGTTGTCGCTCTCAGTGGCGCCGGAGGTGAAGATGATCTCCTTGGCGGTGGCGCCGATGAGCTTGGCGATCTGCTCGCGGGCGGTCTCGACGGCCTGCTCGGCTTCCCATCCAAAGGAGTGGTTGCGGCTGGCCGCATTGCCGAACTTGGTGGTGAAATAAGGCATCATCGCTTCCAGCACCCGGGGATCGAGCGGGCTGGTAGCGTGGTTATCCATGTAGATAGGCAGGGTGACTCCCGCCGGCACTTCCACTTGGCTTAGAACTGTACTCATCGCGTTTCCATCCTTCATTGCTGCTTGCCGTCTGCACGTGGCGACGGGGGGAAGATTCCCGTTGAAACTGCTTCAAAACCTACGTTATGAGCGTGACCAGCGCCTGGCCGGTGGGCCGGCATGGGCGGGCGGAGTGCGGGGTTCACGCTCGGCCAGGTCGTGAATACTGATGCTCTTCAGCACGCCGGCGATGGTTTCGTTCACCCGCGCAAGCGGCTCTTTGATGGTGCAACTGGGGGTCAGGTCGCATCCGTGCGCCCCCTTTGTGCACGAAGTGATAAAAAACGGCCCGTCGATGGCGTGGATCACTTCGAACGCCGAAATCTGGCGGGCATCGCGCGACAGAGCGTAGCCGCCATTCATGCCGGCGTGGGAACGCAACAAGCCCGGTCTTTGTAAGCCGCTGCAGGATCTTGGCCAGCAGCTGCGCCGGAATCCCGTACGCATCCGCGATGTCTTTGGCGCTCTGGGCAGGGATCTCCGGATGCTCGGCCAGGTACTTCAGCGCCATCAATCCGTAATCCGCCTTTTTTGTGAGCTTCAGCATGAGAATATCCGACTGGTTCGGTCCGTGTTTAGTATACGACCATTTCTGTCCGGCATTCAACCTCGGCGGAGCCTTGGGGAGGTCCTAGAGAGTGAGAATTCAACAAAAAGCCATTTCTATTCGGCGCTGAGATGGATAAAATCTGGCGCAAAGAGCCGTTTCGCAGGTGAGGCGTAGCGAATTCCGTTGCGACTTCTATCTTCGACCAGGGTGCTAATGGTCGATTCTGCGATCGAACCGGATTGCTGTAGCTTGCGGACCGGGCAGATGGCAGAACCCGGACTCGACGATCCAGCAATTGGAGAACAGCCCGAATTCAAACCGAACCTGAAACCATGGCAACCGCCTGCAAACACCCGCGAGTGCGCATCGTCTCCCGGCACGACGACATCGAATTTGTCGAATGCCTGGAGTGTGGCGAAGTCTTTGATTCTGAAGAATTTCACGATATGGAAATCGAGGAAACCGTGCAGGCCGAACAGGCGGAAAGCGACTCCTGAGATTCCGGACGACTACTTTAACCTGCCCGCCGGTTGCCGAGCCGTCCGGCATCCCTGGGGATGCGTGCGCCTGGTGATGAGCCATGCATAATGCAGTCCCGAGGCGATTGTGAGCACGACGGTGGCGTCGAGGCGCGAGGGCGCGAAGCCAGACCACCCATGTGCGCGTGGTCGATCTGGGAGAGCAGAACACGCAGCCACCGCGATGATCTGCGCCAGCGTATTGGCTTTTCCGAAGACGCTGGGCTTGAAATCGCGCCGCCCTACCGCCGCGTAGAGGATCGCCGCGACCACCAGTATCCCAAGATCGCGGCCAAAAACCAGTGACTGTGACCCGCACGGGGATGAAATTCATGTGCGTCAGCACCAGGAAAAGCGTGCTGAGCAGCAGTTTGTCCGCAACGGGATCGAGGTATTGGCCCAGCACCGTTCGCTGCTTCAGGACCCTGGCAAGGGTGCCATCCAGAGCGTCGGTAAGACCTGCAACGACAAATAGAACAAAGCCGAGCAGAAACTTCCCTTCGAGGACGGCGGATACAAGAAACGGCGCCAGGCAGATGCGCCCGATCGTGAGCAGATTCGGCATGGTGCGGAGCGGATTCCGTGGCGCGTTGTTTTCGTTCATGGGCCTGAGGGACTGACCTTGCTGAGTGGGCCGGCGTGTGGCGCAAACTATGCAGACACATTCTCGGTGCAGGATGGCATCGGCCGCTGTCCGGTTGGATCAAGGTGATGGTATAGCACGAGGGCCGTGGGTTTCAGGACGACTTCCCGCAAGATGCCGATCCTGTTAGACTGGGTGCAGACCGAGAGTCTCCCGCTTGAATTTGCGCCGGGGTGCGCCAGGGGAGACGAGGCCCAGCCACACCGGAAGCCTTCTTGACGGCGAGTTGGTGTGCGGTCACTTATCCATAGGCGCGTAGCTCAGTTGGTTAGAGCGCTTCCTTGACACGGAAGAGGTCGCTGGTTCGAATCCAGTCGTGCCTACCATTATTTTCAATGGTTTAAAATCTCCCGAGCCCATCGAGAACTGCCCACGGTTTCGTCCAATTCCTACTGAACAGCTCGTATTTTCGTGTCGAACATGGCGTCGAGCAATGGATTTTGCGCCGCAAGAATGAAGCGCAGAAACCTTTGCGCGGAGACTCATCTCCCGTACAAAGCAGGAAGCGATGACGGCGCAGTGAGGCGTTGGGGCCGTGCGTTACAGGTGAACCAGGCCGCGCTGGAGGGCGGCCATGGCGGCCTGGGTGCGGTCTGAGACGTTGAGGCGCGACAGGATCACGCCGACGTGGCATTTGACGGTGGCTTCGGTGATGCCCAGATCGCCGGCGATCTCCTTATTGCTGCGGCCTTTCACAATCAGTTTCAGCACTTCGCGCTCGCGTGAACTCAGGTCTGAATTCGGAGTGCGCGAGGAGAGAGCGCGCGACACGGGCGGAGGGAGGAAGCGGCCTCCAGCGTGGACGCGGCGCAGTGCGCCGACCAGGGCGTCGTGCGGCATTCCTTTGATGATGTAACTGCGCGCGCCGGCTTCGAGAGCCTGATGGATATCCTCGTCGCCTTCATAGGTAGTGAGCACTACGAACCTGGCGTCACGGTGGCGGGACATGATGCTGCGGATGGCATCGACGCCGCTCATTCCGGGGAGTTGCAGATCCATGAGGGTGATGTCGGGCTGATGCTCATCGTAGAGTTCGATGGCCTCTTCGCCGCTTCCGGCCTGGGCAACCGCGATCATGTCGGGCGTTGAATTCACGATGGCGGCAATGCCAAATCGCATGATGGGATGGTCATCGACGACCAGGATCCTGATCCTGCCTGCTTGCTTTGCGGCCTGCTGCTTCTCCATTGCATTCCTTCGGACCCGGTGCAACAACACTAAGGGGCTGCGGTTCGATCGAACACCGATATGACCGGCAGAACGTTTCCGTTCTCGTCGAAGAAGCTGCGTCCGCGGAGCGCGCCCTCGGCTGCCGGTTCCCACCAGAAGACGCCCTGGCCAAGGCCGTTGGGAATGGCGCGTACGGCGGCATCAACGGCGGCGAGGAATTCCTTCTGGCCCGCAGGGCTCTCGGGGAATTCGTACTTCTTGCCGGAGGTCCCTGGAGACCAATTATAGGCAGTTTCGACCACCACGATGGGTAGCCCGTAACGCAGGGCAAGATCATGCAGATTGTTGCGTAGCCTGGGGATGCTGCCGTGCCAGAAGGGATAGTAGGAGAGTCCCATGACATCGAAGTGGACATGATGCGCAATGAGATTGTCGAAGAACCACACGGCTGCGTCGTAGTCGCCGCTGCGCTCAATGTGGACCATGATGCGCGGCTTTGGATAGGTGCCACGGCCGGCGTCTACGCCGTCGATGCCGGCCTTGAGGAGGTCGGCGAAGTTATCCCAGTTGTCGGGCAGTTTGCCGTCAGGCCAGAGCATGCCGTCGGTGACTTCGTTACCCACCTGCACCATGTCAGGCATCACGCCTTTGCGCGCAAACGCGGCGATGACGTCGCGGGTGTAAGTGAAGACCTGCGGTACGAGCTGCTTGTGCTTGAGCCTGCTCCACGCGGCCGGCGTGGGCTGATGCGCGGGATCTGCCCAGGTGTCGGAATAGTGCAGGTCGAGCAGCAGGTGAAAGCCGTTTGCCCTGGCGCGTTGCGCGAGCGCGAGCGTGTAGTCAAGGTCGTTGGGAAGCTTGTCGGCGGCTATCGCGGGGTCGTGGAAGACGCGGAGACGCACCCAGTTGTACTTGTGCTCGCGCAGGATGGCCAGCACGTCGCCCGGCCGGCCGGCCTCTTTGAAGACCAGGCCGTCCTGCTCGCACTTGGCGAGGAAGGAGACATCCGCGCCGATGGCGTAGTTCTGCGCCGGCGATAACTGCGAAAGACAAGCGGCCAGGCCGCACGCAAAGAGGAGCTTACGAAAAGGACGCATGGTAGAAGATGAGATACCGAAAAATGGGGCAACGAGAGACACCGGACATCTCTCGTTGCCGATCAGATACAGGTGAGCCGGTTACGGTTCGACAACGTGCCAAACTCCCGCATGGCCTAGTAGTAGAATTTCGCGGCCAGGGAGAATTCGCGGTGACCGGTCTTGTTATCAGCGGTGCCGGCCGGGTTGGTGCTGATCATCTTGCCGTTGTTATCAAAGCCCATGTACATGTTCGGGTCGTAGGCCTTGAACCAGTTCCATGGATGGTTGAAGAGATTGAATGTCTCCACGCGGAACTCGAGCGATTTCTTCTCGGTGATTCCGAAGGTCTTGAAGAGGCCGGTCGAGTCGTTGATGTAAGCCGGCCCGTGGATGTAGGGCAGGCGATAGTCGCCGTTCGACAACTGCGTGGGACCGGCGAAGCAGGCAGGATTGAAGTACTGATCCTTGCCCAACCCCTTGCGCGGATCGCAGGTCAGCTTAGGCACGGCGACTTCATTCGGTGTGCCGGTGGCAAAGGCGTTGTAGTTGCCCGGCCCCCAGATGCCGATGGTGTTCTGGTTCACCGCGTATTCGGAACCGAAGTTGTTGCCGATGGGCCCGCCGCTCATGGCCTGGAAGATGCCGGAGACCTTCCAGCCGTCCAGAGCCGCGTTTCCGAACTTGTTGTTGCCGAGGTGGTTCTTGCTCACGCTGGGAAGGTTGAGGTAGTAGGACAAGCTGAGGATGTGGGAGCGATCGAACGGAGCGGGACCGTACCAGCGCCTCATATCAAATGCGTCTTCGGCGTTGTAGGCCAGGGTCTTGCCGAAGGTGTAACTGCCCCAGTAATTCAGCCAGCCTTTTTGCCGCGCGACGGTCAACTGCATGGCGTTGTAGTTCGAGTTCAGGTTGTGCCTGTGAAGGGAGATGTCGCCGTAGTTCTTGAATGTGCGGCACTGCTGGTCATACCAGGTTCCGTAATAGGGGCCGGTCTCGCAGCCCTCGGGCACTACATTGGTCACGCCGTAACCCACAAGGTCATGGCTGGAGTTACCGACGTAGTTGGCTTCGACCTTGTTAGCGCCCCAGAACATGTGCGACACCGCCAGGTTCCATGAGTAAGTGACAGGGGCATGATGGTCGGTCGGATTCGCCGTCCCCCATACGGTGGGCAGCGTGGTGGAGATATCGAGATTGGACAGGTCTTTCAGCGTGTAGGGGGCAGAGCCTGCCCACAGGCTGAAGGTCTGGAAGTTGGGCGGAGCCATGATTCCCGAGTAAGCGTTGATGCCGGGGTCGGTGTAGTAATTGGTGCCGAATCCGCCGCGGATCACAGTCTTTCCTTGTGCCGTGGGGTCATATGCAAAGCCCAACTGCGGCGCCCACTGGAAGCCAAGCGGCTTGGAGCCCGAGAGCGGCACGGACGATGTGGTGCGGTGAGACTGCATGCCGGTGAAGTCAGTGTATGCAGAATTGGGATCGTACGCGGCGGGATTGAAGATGGCGATGTGGCCGCCGCGGTCGTACCACCAGCCAATGTGATCCACGCGCAGGCCGTAGTTGAGGGTCAGGTGCGTGTTCACTTTCCAGGCATCCTCGCCATAGAAGTCGAAGCGATTGGCCTGCATGGCGGCTTCGATGTTGCTGCTGGACTGGCTGTAGTTGGAGACGTTGCCCAGCAGCAGGTCGGCCCAGTCGTTGCCCGTGACCGCCGTGTAGTTCTGCGTGGTGACCGAGCCGTTGTCGTTGCCGGTAGTGCGATTGTTGAAGCGGCCCATCTGCCAGAAGAAGCCAAACTTGATGAGGTGCACGCCTTTCAGCTTGGTCAGGCCCTCGTTGAAGGTGAAGTTATTCTGCGCGCCCAGATACGGAGGCGCCTCACCGCCGCCGATATAGACGCCGCCCAGGTTCTTCTCGAACGCCACGTTGGGCAGGAAATCATTGTTGGTCTTGTAGAGGTTGTCGTAGGGATACTTGAGCGCGGTCCGCGAAACGGCGTCGGCGTTGTCAATGACAGTGTAGAGAGAGAAGCGCGTGTAGCCGAGCGACGCCTCGTTTGTCAGCGATGAGCTCAGAACATTGGTCAGCGTGCCGTTCACTGAATTGGAGCTGTTTTTCTGATTCTGCGGAACCGGATAGGGAGTCTGGTTCCACTGGTTCCAGGGGCCGTAGGGCGAAGGTACGCTCTCGTTCTCGTGGTTGTAGCGGACATAGGCGTGGGTTCTATCGCTGGCCGCGTAGTCAACCTTGAGAATCTCCTGGTTGCGCGGCTGCGAGACCACGAAGTCAGTGATGAGATTGAAGCCGCCGTGCACGCCGGGATCGACATTGGGCAAGGGCAGCGCATTCATGAGAATCTGGCCGCCCGGATCGATGACTGTCGGCTTGAGGACTCCGTGCCAGTCGCTGCACAGGCTCTCATTCTTGTCGCACGGATTGCCGCCCACCATCCAGTTCAACCAGTTGTTCTGCGGGCCGGAGAGGGCAGTCCGATAATCCGAATCGCTGAAGTCGCCTTTGCGCATATCGGCAGTGGGCACAACGGAGGAACGCGGCACCAGATCCACATGCTGCTGCGAGAATTCCGCCGCCGCAAAGAAGAAGAGCTTGTCCTGAATGGCCGTTGCATGCGGAATCTTCACCGGCCCGCCGATCTGGAATGCGGGGTAGTAGAGCGAGGTGTTGGGCGCGGGTAGCCCGTTGGCTTTCTGCTGCCAGTCAGTCGCGTTCAGGGCGTGATGGCGAACCGTGATCTGAGCCAACCCGTGTATCTCGCGGCCGCCGGATTTGGTTTCGGTGGAGACGACGATGGGCCCGTTGGGCTCAGCCGCGGAGTAGGCCGCGGACTGCACCTTCAGCTCGGCGATCATGTCGACGTTGGGAGTGACAGCCGCGGCGCCCGCGGTGTTCAGATCAGACACCGATGCGCCGTCGCTCACCACGGAGACCTGGTCGAAGCGATTGCCGTTGACCGTGAAAGCGCTCGCGTTCTGCGTGAAGCCGGCGGACGCGCCGTTGTAGGCACCATTGAAATTGCCGGTGTTGCCGGAGCCCGGAATGAGGCCCAGCAGCTCGATGGCGCTGCGGCCCTCGATGTTCATGTTGTGAATCTGGGTGTCGCTGATGGTGTAGCTGACTTCTCCGGTTGTCGTGGGAGTCAACTCGGAGCCGCTTGCGGTGACAACGACGGATTCGGTGGCGGCCGCAACGGGAAGAGTGATTCCCTTCAGTTCGACCTGATCGTTGATGTGTACGGCAACGCCCTTGCGAAGCAGGGTGTTGAACCCGGGCGCGGACACAGCGATGTCGTAGTTTCCGACCGGAATGCCAACAAGCGAAAAGTAGCCGCGATCATCGCTGGCGGTGTTGCGCTTCACACCCGATGAACGATCGGTAATGATGATGGTGGCGTGAGAGATCAGCGCGCCGGTAGCATCGGTCACGGTACCTGTCAGCGTGGCGGTATTGCTCTGCGCTCCGGCTGTGGTTACTCCACATGCCAACAGCAGAGTAATGGTGATGGCGATTGCAATGATGCGTACAATCTGTTTCATTTGCGAACCTTCCTCTGGCACTCCCAAGTTTTCCGCCTGAATCCTTTGTTACCGCGAACAGGAGAGGGGCGCTGTGGCGCACGCCGCTGCTTCGTTCCGCTTTTCAACTCTCCTGATCGTCGGATGGCATATTAGCCGTGTCGTTATACGGCTTGAATCCGACCAAAGTCGGATTGGATGGAAATATTCGCAACGAAGCACTAAACGGCTGAGGCTCCGCGCTTTAGCGTGCCGAATCGGCGCGGCTGGAAGAAGCGCTGGTTCACTCGGGCGTGGTCAGTGATGGTCTCGGGCGGCATCTCCGTCCGTCAGGACGAGTTGATACTCCGGAATCAGACGCAGGTCGTCGATGGTGTCGATCTGGCCGTTGGCTTTGAACCCGAGGTCCCTGGTCAGTTCGAAATAGACAGGCGCATCCCTCCGCAACGGCAAGATACTCAGCTCGAACGAGTTGGTTTTTGGCTCGATGAACCTTCGCAGGCCGACGGACCACGGTTCCCCGTTGTAGAAGTTATCCGTCAGCAGCTTGCTGCCCGCGCTGAGGCGTGCCACGTCCCCCCGATAGCCAACCTGCAGATACAGCTCGTTGAGCCCTTTGAGCGAATCAGAGGACAGGGTGATCGACCAGCGCGCTTCGTAGGGCGGATCGGATTCGGCGGGCGCTAGTGCGACTCCGTGGGTGCGCCAGGCAGGAGCCGGTCCAAGCGGCACGGGCGGCGCATCGCCGGCGGGTTGGGCGAGGGTGTACTGCAGCTCCGGTTTGCGCTCGTCGGCGCTGGCGGCAAACCGCGAGGCGCTGGTATTTTCGTCGGGCTGGGTCAGCGGCAGATCGGAATGCGGCGGCGCAGAAACCGGCGGCGTGATGGTAAAGGCAAATTTGGAACTGCCGCGGGAGCGCAGCCAGATACGCGCGGGAACGCTGTCGGGATCGGCAAAGAAGTCCTGCTTGGTGATGAGGAGGTGATTGGCTGACCTGCCTGCGCCCGAGTCCAAGCGGACCTTCCACGCATTCTCAGCTTCCTGTTGCGTGAGGACGACAAGGCGGGTCTTCCTTCCATCCGGCGCGGTGAGGTCGATGAAGGAGTCAACTCCGGGCCTGATGCCGGTGACGATGGTGGTGCCAGAGTCGCTGCCGGCGTGGCCGCCGGATATTTGCAGGGAACGAACTGTGTCTGGATCGAGCGCGAACTCTGCGGGAATGCCGGGGATCTCGACGAAGTAGAGCGTCGTAGTCTCGCCTGCCTCGATGCGCGTGAACAACTGTGCAGTGCTGTAGCGAATAGTGACGCCACCACAACGCAGGTTGAACGGCCAGATGAAGTAACTTCCTGCGGGAAGGTCGACGGGCCGGCTGGGAATCCGAAGAGCGCCATTCGGAAGGCGAATCTCAAACTGTGCCGCACGCCGCGGGGGCATGGAATAGTTGCGCACATAGTTGTTGAAGAAGATGAACCCTGCATCGCCGCGCGATCGGACCGAGGCGCGAGGCACGGAGAGATCAGCCGGATTCGCAGGCTGCTCTTCCGGAGCGTGCACCGTCATGGGAGCCAGGTACTCTCCAAAGTCGTTGAGGAAATACTGGAACACCTTCATCTTGCGGAAGGACTCGCGCTCATCGCCGAACTCGCCCAGCGGCGCCTGAAAATCGTAGGACTTCACCGGCACATCATTGGGATAGCCGGTGGCCTGCGACTCCTGCAGCGTCGACAGCTTTCCTTCGGGATTTTCTCCGCCCTGGAACATATAGGTTCCGTAGAGATTGACGCCGGAGCCAAGCATCACGGGGAACATGGCGGCGATGTCATCGGGGTGGACGACAACGCGGCGGTGATAGGTGTCCTCAAGCCCGCCGCCGATCTCCGCAGTGAGATAGGGAAGCTGTGCCTGAGCAGACGTGTCCGTTTTGCTCGCGGCGGTGCCGCCGATGGCGCCCATGTTGGAGGCAACCCTGCTGTGGAAGCGGAATGCATACACCTCCGATGGAGGCAGTTTGCCGCGCGAAGCGTCCCAGGGCGCGTCGGGGTATCCGCCATAGACCGGAATCACTGCGCGCGCGGGAACCGCGGCATTGTCCCAGCCAGTGATGAAGTAGAAAGGCACGTCGAGGCCGCTCTCGATGGCGAGCGCTTCAATTCCTGAATGTGTGCCTCGCCCCCGCCCGGACTCGCGAACGGCGTATTCGTTTTCGAGTTGAATGCCGATGACGGGGCCGCCGTCTTTCCAAAGAAGGCCTTTGAGCTGTTGCGCAACCTGGCCGTACCAGATACGCACACTGGAGAGATATACGGGATTGTTGACGCGGATGGGCTGCCCTTTTTTAAGGAGCCAGTCAGGAAATCCGCCGTTGCGCACTTCGCCGTGATCCCAGGGGCCGATACGCGGCTCGACATACATTCCATGCTTCGCGCAGAGCTCGATGAAGCGGCGGAGGTCGTGCCCGCCCTTCCAGTTGAACTGGCCTTCGATCTCCTCGTGATGGATCCAGAACACATAGGTCGCGACGACGTCGACGCCGGCCGCCTTCATCTTGAGGATCTCTTCTTCCCAGCGCGACTCCGGGTAGCGCGTGTAATGGAATTCGCCAACCACCGGCAACCATGGCTTTCCGTCCCGCGTGAGATAGCGGCTGTTGAGCCCAAGCACGCTGCCGGAAGGCGACTTCGAGGCGCCGCCGTCATAGGGCGCAGGTCCCGGTTCGGTGTGCGGCTGGCTGGCGTCAATGCGTATGGGAGTAACGACCTGCGCCGGTGAGGCGGAAACTGCAAGAAGCGAGAGACCGAGAGCGGCCATGATCGGAATGCCCGTGGGCAACCACTCGAACCGTGCGCGCTCAGCCGTGGATGGGCTTAAGGAAACCATTAAGGAGTCACTCCGGGTTCTAACGTACTTCTCCCGTGTGCGTTTCTGTAGCGCTGCGGTGAGAAACACAACTGTATCCCCCAGCCCCTTCCCTGCGAATCCGACAAAAGTCGGACTGACGCAGATGCGCGCTGTCGAATCGGAACGCGCTTGCCGCAGAGTATACTGAGCGCCTTAATGAGAAAAGTCGGCAATGTTGCGGTCTGGCTGATGGCATGGGCCACGGTTTGCGGCGCGCTGTGGGCGCAGGGGCTTGCGGGGTACACGCGGCACGTGTGGCAGGGGTTTGAGGGGCTCCCGGAGCAGACGGTCCAGGCGTTCGCGCAAACCCGCGACGGCTACCTGTGGATCGGAACCACGGGCGGGCTGGTTCGATTCGATGGAGCGCATTTTGCGGTCTTCGATCGGCAGAATACTCCGGCGCTCAATGAAAACAATGTCTTCTGCCTGATGGTCTCCCGCGATGGCGCTCTGTGGATTGGAACCGAAGGCGGTGGGATCGTCCGTTATCAAGACGGCGCGTTTCGATCGTGGACAACCCGCGAAGGTCTCAGCAACGACTTTGTCCGGGCGCTCTTTCAGGATTCGGCAGGAACCATCTGGGCGGGCAGCGACAACGGACTGATGCAGTTCAAGGGCGACCGCTTTGCAAGGGTAGACGATACGCCTGCGATTCCCGCGATCTCGGTGCATTCCATCTATCAGGATCGCGCCGGCCGCCTATGGGCTGGAGGATTCCGACTGGCCTGTATCGAGCACATGACGGCAAAGATCTATTCGCTCGGTCCGGAACTGAGCCAGAACATGGTGAAGTCCATCACCCAGACGCAAGATGGAACGGTGTGGGTGGGCACGGTGTCGGGCCTGGAACGGATGCCTGCAGGTAAGGATAGTTTTGAGGACGTCAGCCGGATATCGAGCACGGTGCGGGTCCTTCGGGAGACGCCCGACGGAGTTCTGTGGATCGGCACGATTGGCCAGGGCGCCTTTCAATACAAGAATGGCTCGTTCACGCGCATCACCGCTCCCGCGCAGTTGCCCAGCAACACGGTTTTGAATTTCTTTGAGGATGGAGAGAACAACTTCTGGATCGGCACGCAGACGGGCATGCTTCGCCTGACACGTTCGCCGGTTAGCATTCTTCCCTTTCCGATGCAGAACGATGCGGACTTCGGAACCATCTATCAAGATCGCGACGGCAGTTTCTGGATTGCGTCCGCGCAGCTTTTTCACTTGAAAGACGGCGTCATTGTTCCCGAGATTCTGCCGGGCCTGCACGGCGCGCATGTGCGCAATATATTCCGCGACCGCGCCGGGGTGCTGTGGGCGGGCACGGACGGCGAGGGCCTCTTCCGGATCACGGGCGGACAGACCACGCACATCACGTCGCTAGCCAACAACTACATTCGCGCCATTGCGCAGGCTCCAGACGGCAGCCTGTGGGTGGGAACCGATGGAGGCCTGAATCACGTCGTCATGGAGCAAGGCCGGCCGAATGTGCACCCCTATTCGGTTGCCGACGGGCTTGTGTATCCGAGCGTTCGGGCGTTGCTGGGCGATAACAGGGGAGACCTCTGGATCGGCACGGAACGGGGCGTGAGTCACATTCACGGATCGGGGTTTGTGAACGACCCGATTCTGGCGCCGCTCGCGCAGATGAAGGTTTGGGCGATTCACGAAGACCCGGACGGAGGCCTGTGGTTCGGCACGCGCGACAACGGACTCTACCGGCTGCGCGGAGGCAGGCTGGCACACTTCACTGTGGAAGACGGGCTCGCCAGTAACGCCATCTATCAAATCATCGAGGATCACGAGGGGCATTTCTGGATGAGCGGCCCCAACGGGATCTCGCTCACCAACCGGCACGATCTCGATACGCAGGCGGAGTCTCCGGTTCGCCATCTCGCGCTCACCTTCCATTCCGTCTTCGAGATGGAAGGCAACACTGAGATTTACGGAGGCACGCAATCCTCGGGCTGTGTCACTCCTGAAGGAGATGTGTGGTTCCCCAGCAACCGCGGGCCGATTCATATTCTTCCCCTGCAGCGATCGCTGCTGGCTCCGCCGCCTCTCGAACTGCAGGCAACAGTGGCAGATGGACGACCCGCGGCCAGCACGCAACCCGTTGTTGTGGCGCCGGGCAACAGTCGCGTGGAATTCAGCTTCGCGCCGATTCGCTTGCGTTCGCAGGACGGCTTGCGGTTCAGGTATCAGTTGGAGGGTTTCGACAAGGGCTGGAACGCGCCCACTGCGCAACGCACTGCAGACTATACGAATCTGCCTCCGGGGCCTTACCGGTTCCGGGTACAGGTGTTCGAGGTTGGCAATCCGGACAGGGTCAGCGAAGCGTCGATGGAGATTGTGCAGAAGCCGCATTTCTATCGCACGTGGTGGTTTTTGGCGTGCATGTCGCTGCTGATCTTGGCCGCGGTGTTCGGAGCTTATCGTTATCGTATCCGGCAGGTCCGATCGAGGTTTGAAGCGGTGCTGGAAGAACGCAACCGGCTGGCGCGCGAGATGCACGACACCGTGATCCAGGGCTGCACCGGAGTCTCCGCGCTGATTGAGGCTCTGTCGATGGAAGGTGCGGCGAACCGGACAGAGATGCTGGAGTTCGCCGGAACCCATTTGCGCTCCACCATCAATGAGGCGCGCGAGGCGATCTGGAATCTTCGCGAGTCGAACAGCGAGGCAGGGGGCATCGACGAGAAGATCAGAGGCATCGCGGCTCACCTCAGCCGCGAGTTCCATACGCCGGTGCAATTCGACGTGGCGGGGGTTCCCTTTGCGCTGAGTCATCCGCGCGCGCACGACTTGCTGATGGTGGCTCGCGAAGCGGTATTCAACGCGGTGCTTCACGGCAGCCCCACGCACGTGGATGTATCGCTGAGCTATGGCCCTGACGATCTGGCGCTCAGAGTGAGCGACGACGGCTGCGGGTTCGATAATGATCCAAAGTCAACGAGGCAGCGTCATCACTTCGGCCTGCGCGGGATGCAGGAGAGGCTGGAGCGCTCTGGAGGCAGCTTCCAGTTGCACACCGCTCCCGGGCAGGGTGTCCTGATTGAGGCGCTCCTGCCCCGCAGGCACACTCTGTCTTGAGCCGGCGAGCGCCAACTATACTTCGCAGGAACCAGGAGGCCTGATGAGCGAGCCGAGCAGGACGAACCGGATCGTCTTTCGCAACGCGCGGATATTTGACGGCGACTCCGCCGAGCTGCTTGAGGGTAAGGATCTTGTCGTCCATGGCGGCGCAATCGAGGACATTACTGCCGCGCCGCGCCCTGCCGGCGAAGCGGAGATCGTCGAATGCGGCGGCCGGGTTTTGATGCCCGGGCTGATCGATGCGCACGTGCATGTGTATGCGGCGGGGCTCAACTTCACGCGGCTATCGCAACAGCCGGTGTCATACCTGGCGCACTATGCGGCGCTGTTTCTGCACGCTTGCCTTGATCGCGGCTTCACTACGGTGCGCGACGTGGGAGGCGCGGATGTGGGGCTGGCAACAGCGATCCGCGAGGGCCTGCTGACGCGTGTGCCTCGCCTGTTCTATGGCGGCCGCGTAATCACCCAGACGGGCGGCCACGGCGACTTCCGGCCCGGGGATCATGCTCTCGATCAGATGATCTGCTGCGGATGCGGATTTCACGCGGATCCGATTGCGGCGGTTGCGGACGGAGTGGACGCGGTGCGGCGCGCGGTGCGCGAAGAGCTGCGCAGGGGCGCTTCGCATATCAAGATCATGGCGTCGGGCGGCGTGGCCTCGCCGACCGATTCCCTGGAGCGCTGCCAGTACTCCGATGAGGAGATTCGTGCCGCGGTCGACGAGGCGGAGCGAGTAGGCAAGTACGTGGCCGCGCACTGCCATCCGGCAATTGCCGTGCGAAGGGCCGCGGAGTTGGGCGTCCGCTCTATCGAGCACTGCACGCTCGTGGATCGCGAGTCGGCGGACATGATGGCGGAGCGCGGCGCATTTGCTGTTCCGACGATGGCAACGATCGTCGCGTTGGCTGAAGAGGGCAAGGAACTCGGCCTTCCGCCGGCCAGCGTGGAGAAGCTGAAGGGCCTGCGCGACGCGGCGTTCCGCAGCCTGGAGATTCTGAAGGCTGCCGGAGTGAAGATGGGGCTGGGAACCGATCTGCTGGGGGTGCAACACGTCCGGCAGAGCACGGAGTTCGCTCTGCGCGCGCAGGTGCTGCCGGCAATCGATGTGCTGCGGTCGGCATGCGCAGTGAATGCCGAACTGCTTATGCAAGAAGGGAATCTCGGCTGCATCCGCGCGGGCGCGGCGGCGGACCTGATTGTCGTCGACGGGAATCCGCTTGAGGAAATTGCGCTGCTGGCACAGGGCGGAGCGCGACTGGCCGTGATCATGACGAGCGGTCAATTCGACAAGAGAACGATCTGATCCGTCAGCCCTCAGTTCGCTTGTAGAACGCGGCAGTCGCGCGAATGCCGTCGCTGTATGGAGTACCGCTGAAACCGAACGCGCGCGCGTACTTCGACGAGTCGAACAGGTATGGCGCGTTGTTCTGGTAGAGCATCTCGCGCACTTCACGGATAGCGGGATTGAACAGGCCCGCGATGCCGAGCATGGCGGAGCCGAGGATGCGGTACTTCGGCGCGACGCTCATGGCCTGGGCGGCGGCCTCGATGAACTCGCGACCGGTGGGTGGATTGGGCGTGGTGGGCAGGTGCCAGGTCTGGTTCCATGCGGATGGGGTTTGAGAGAGCTTCAGCAGCGCATCGGCGGCATCGGGCGTGTAGGTGTAGGAGTGCGGCAGATTGTCCGCTGCCAGGCACATGGCCGGCTTGCCCTTGCTCAGCGGATCGAAGACCAGCGTGTTTGGGATGCCGTGCTCGGCTCCCGGCCCGTAAAAGTCGGCCGCGCGCGCGATCATTGCGGTAAGCCTGCCGGATTTCCATTCGTCGATGAGCGCGTCGGCAATACCCGAACGGATTGCGCCTTTGCGGCTGGCGGGATGGTAGGGAGTCTGCTCAGTCATGGGGCCACTCACGCGGCCGTACATGTAGACGTTGTCGAAGAAGACGAGACGCGCGCCGGCGCGCTTGCACGCTTCGATGGTGTTTCCCATGATGCGCGGCCACTGCTGGGCCCAGACCTTGCGGTCGTACTTGAGGCCGGCGAGCAGGAAGACGATGTCTGAGCCGGCAACGGCATTGAGAGCAGGGGCGATCTGGGTGAGGTCGGCGGCAACCACTTCAGTTGCGCCGGGCCGAGCGGTGGGATTCCGGCTCACGAGGCGATAGGGGAGATCTGCTGCCGCCAGACGAGCCGACAATTCGTTGCTGATGGGGCCGCCGGCGCCGAGGATTGTGATCATCGCGTGTCTTACCCTTTCCCCTGCTTGATGCGCACCTGGCTGCGTTCCCCTGCCGGTGGAGTGATCCGGAAGGCCAGGTGATCCGGTGACGGGTGCAGGACCTTGGACGTCCGGCCTTCCGCCTGCATGCGACGGTGTGCTTCCGTCCAGGAGGGGAGCACCGGCTCCGGCTGCGGCCAGTGAACGAGGGCGGCTTCATCGCACCACTCCTGAAGCTTACGCATTGCAGCGGCGTGCGGTTTCGCAAGCATGAATTTGCGCATGGAGCTTTCGGTGTCCCAGCAGGTGCTGGTCCACCAGGTGTTGTTCGCGTCGCGGAGCAACTTCACAGCCAGATTGCCTTCGGTGCGTGCGGCCTGGCGCGCGCTGCGCAGGGCATCAAAGAGGAAGCCGGGAAGGTATCGCCAGGAACGCACGCGCAAGCGAGTAACGGAGATGAAGGGCATGGGGCCTCCGTCTCTCAAAGATACCCGGAAGGACGCTTGGCCGCGACGCGGCACGAAGAAGACTATCGACCGGAGCTACCGAAACCCTTCTCGGCACGGGCGGAGTCTTCGAGGCTCTCGACCTGCTCGACGGTCCCGGTCAGAACCGGCACCGGCACCATCTGCGCGATCTTTTCGCCGGCCTTGAGTTCAACCGGGGTGTCGCCGAGGTTGGTCATGACGATGAGGATTTCGCCGCGATAGCCGGCATCGATGACGCCGCCAGTGCAGGCCAGGCCGCGGGCGGCCATCGACGAGCGGTCACGGACGAGGAGGCCGAGCGGGGCTCCCGTTTGCGGATGACGGGCTTCGACGGCAATGCCGGTGCGAATCTTCACTGTTTTCCGTGAGAGGAGAGTCACTGCTTCAGCAGCGAATACGTCGTATCCCAAGTCCTCGCCCGGATGTGCGACCACAGGAAGGCGCGCCTCAGGGCCGAGGAGCTTGACGCGAAGTGAGACCTTGTTCTGTTGTCGAACAGAAATCGTTGCACTAATTGCCGACGAAGACGTCGAGCTATTAATGTCATCGATCGCATCGACCAGCGCCTCTGGAAAGAGCAAAAGATTGTCGCCTTGTCGTCCTCTATTTCGCGGCATCGAAATCCACGTATCGTCATCGTAGAAACGGTTGGTTCGAGGGTCAATGGACGAAGTGGGGTTATCTCCTCGTTCTCCACAGTCAGACACAAAAAGTCGTGGAAAACGCGGCATATCGGCGCCCGACTGGTGACTGATTCAATTGTCAGAACCAAAACCCTTGTGCTGGCAATTCTGCCAGTTAAATCCAGGTGTTGTCCTCGTTAGCCTCGCGGAAGATCAGAAGCACAACCAGGCACTTTGAGAGTGTGCGGAAATGAACCTTATGAACTATCCCACGGTTCTCGCGATTTTGACCGCCATTTTGCTTTCGACAGCCGCATTGCTTGGCTCTCGCCTGCGCAGGCTGCGGAAGAGCGATGATGATCTGGATAAGGATGAGTTTGGCGTGGTGCTGGGCGCCACGTTGACGCTGCTGGGGCTTCTGATCGGGTTCAGTTTCTCGATGGCGATCAGCCGCTACGATCAGCGGAAGGACTACGAAGAGGAAGAAGCGAACGCGATTGGCACCGAGTACCTGCGCGCCGATCTGCTGCCGGATGTCGCTCGCAGCACGGTGCAGGCGCAGCTTGTCGAGTATCTCGATCTGCGCATCAGAAGATACCAGGCCCACGCGTCGCAGGATGTGACAGAACTGGCAGCGAAGACGACTCAGCTTCAAAACGATATGTGGAATACAGTCCGGAACGTCGCGATGACGATGCGGGACCCGGTATCGGCGACGGTGGTGACGGGCATGAACGATGTGATCAATCGCCAGGGGTATACGCAGGCGGCGCGGTGGAAACGGATCCCGGAGCCGGCATGGGCGCTGATGATCATGATTGCGCTTTTCAGCAGCTTCCTGATTGGATACGGCGAGAAGAAGCACCTCAAGCTCACTCTGCTGGTGGTGCCGCTGGCGATCTCGGGGTCCTTTCTATTGATTGCCGATGTGGACAGCCCGCAGGGCGGGTTGATACGGATCGCTCCGCAGAACATGATGTCCTTGGCTGACTCGCTGAAGCCGAAATAGGGGAAAAGTGGTCAGCGCCGGAAGGCTGGTAGCCCGCCGGCACTGTCGCTGTGGTATTCGGCAAAAGGACCTGTAAGCCGAATTCTGTCGTGTGCGGTCATTCCTCTAGGCGGAGCGTTACCGCTCGCGCTCATCAGCGACCTACCCGGAGGTTTCGGCAACTTCAAGGAACCGCCTGGACGCATCGGGCCGATGCGCAGCCGCTGCATGGCTCCAGCCTGCGGCTTCCCTCCCTATTTGGTCTTGCTCCGTGTGGGGTTTACCCTGCCTCCGCCATTACTGGCGGAGCGGTGCGCTCTTACCGCACCTTTTCACCCTTACCCCCGCGCCAGGCCGGCCGCCAACTCAATTGAGGCGGAACGTCCCAGGGTAGCCCGCCTAAAGACGGGGTAGCCGAGGCGGTATATTCTCTGTGGCACTGGCCGTCCACGGGCCTTGACGCCCGCGTCCCGGACGTTATCCGGCACACTGCCCTGCGGAGTTCGGACTTTCCTCCCCCGGCCTCGCCTGCTTACGCAGACTCGTCCGGCAGCGACCGCCCGGTCCTCCTGCCATGTCCTATTCTACAGCGAATCCAATTCACCAGAGGTTCAGAGGCCTTTCCCGCTGCCGGCCTCGATCAGTGCGAAGGGCACAATGCCCTTGGCTCGGGCGGTCTGTTTCCACTGACTCGGCGAAATTCTCTATTCAGGCACCTGTCCAAAATGCAGCACCCGATCGCCGAAAGGCCCTCTCTCAATGGTGAAAGTAATTCGTGGGTACGGCCCGGCCAGCTCGGCCAGGTGCTCCAGGATCGACCCTCCTGGCCTCAGCGAAACCGTCTGCCGGTAAACGGGCGAGCGCGGATCGCCGATCATGGGTGGTTCTGCCAGGTCGGCCAACTCCGGAACGGCTGCCCGGACGTGGGCAACGAACTTTGCAGCAGCCTCCAATCGCGGAAGATCGGCGATCTGCACACCACCAATCGGCGTATCCCAAACCGCCGTCCGCGGATACAGAATGGAGTGCCCGGTGATCTCGGTCCACTGGTAGGCTGGGACCCGCGCTACCAAGGCGTCCAGCTCGGTTTTCAGATCGCCCTGACTTTCCAGTTCAATTCCCTCGATCCGCTCGTCAGCCTGGACAAAATGAATCGGTACGTGGCGGACATCCCTCAACAGGCGCACAAAACTTGTGACAACATCGGCTTTTTGCGGATCCCCGAAGTCGGCCATTCTCTCAACCTGTAAGCCTGCTTAGGTTCTGTTGACCGTGCCTGTGCAGGTGCTTCCGCTCTTAGTGAGCGGGAAACGGATCAGATGTGTTTCCGCCAGAACCCCGCCGACGAACAACTGCTGCGTAATTGTTTCGGTGCATCCGGCTGCGGGAATTCTCGCTTGTGATGTCGATCCAAGGCAGACGCGGTAGGTATCGGTGCAGTTTTGAACTGTCCCGCCGGCTCCAATTGGACAGCCCGCTCCGCCCTGAACGTTCGCGGGCGAACAACCGTGATCGTTTGTCACGACTTCGGTCACCGTCAACCCATTCAGGGTGGACGGGCAACCCGACCCGGTGGCTGTCACTCCGGTGATGTCGTACACGAGTCCGGCGCCGCATTGGCCTTCGTTACAGCCCACGGCATGCTGGTTCGCGTAAGTGATCGAATAGGTGCAAGTGGGCGCAGGCGGAGCAGGCGCTGCAGAGCCTGACCCGGACGGTGGGGGAGCTGGTCTAGGTGCGGGAGTGCCAGCATCAGGCGTTGCCGTTACTAGATCGTCACCAATTGCCGCCGGTTCCTGACCCGCTGGGGAAAGTGCGGCAGTTAATCGGGACGGCGCCGAAGGTCGAATCGTCTGGACCGTCACCTTGCTGAGGTCATACTCGAAGTCGGACCTGGGATGTTGGCGGTTCGCAGCCGTTTCCGACAGATTAGACCCGTGACGCGCCCCGTGCCCACCCTCCAGGTGCGCGTCGACTCCGCCGCCTTTCTGCGCCTGGCACTTAGAACACGTTCCGCCGCATGCGCATTTTCCCTTGGGCTGTGGCTCGCGCTCGTTGCGCAACGATCCCGAAAGATGGTCCGATCCCGCTGAGTTGGCGCGCAATAGTCGTAGCATCGCCTGGTTCCCAATTGCGCTCCGAAAGCGAAAAGCCGGGCTGTCATGGCGTAAAGCGGCACGAACCTCCGAAGAAATCGTGCGGTTGGTGACTGTCGGCCCCTGGCATCCCTTCGATTTTGGGGAAACTGCGAACATAGTGACCCCCTCTCACTCAATCGGACCGGTTCCAATTAGCGCCTATGGACCTCCATAAGGAACCAAGACCCAGATCTGCGATGTGATCGCCGACCACGATTTCCCTTTGATGCAAACCTTCCGCGCGGGCCGCGACACGGTTTGCGCCGGCAAGATCAGGCCGGAAAACCCTCCCACGGCCGCAGAATTTGGAGAGGTTCAACGACCGCCATTGGCGTCGAATTATACATCAGCCACATTTTTTGTGAGTCGCTCTCGTTCAACCGGAAGGCATTCTACGCGCATTCAAAGTCACGGGATTGGCCGACGTGCCGGACGGGACCCTGCCCCCCGGCCGCAGCTTTCACATAAATGAATCGGGAGCACCGCGCGAACCATCTTGTTCCGGTAAGACGGCCGGCTTCCCCGACCCTCCGGCACTTCTTTCGAACACTCAGCTAAATTTCAGGAGAAGTCATGAAGATTGTCACCGCGGTTGCGCGCATCCTGCTCGGATTGATCTTCGTAGTCTTTGGCTCCAACATCTTTCTTCAGTTCATTCCCACCCCTCCGCTCCCTCCAGGTCCTCTCAAGGACTTCTCAACGGTGATGGCGACAACCCACTATTTCTGGGTGGTGGGCTTCTTCCAGCTCGTGCCGGGGCTGCTGCTGCTGATCAACCGCTATGTTCCCCTGGCGCTAACGGTGCTTGCAGCGATGATCGTGAACATTTTGACTGCGCATATCTTCGTGATGCACGGCGCGGGGCTTGTGCCGGCTCCCATTCTGGTGGTGATTCTGTGGGTGATCGTGTTCTGGAGCGTACGGACAGCCTTTACGGGAATCTTCCAGGCGCGGGTGACTAACTGACGATTCTCAGTGCGTTGCCAAGTCGTACATCTTGCGCATGGAGCTGTCTTCGGGGAACTGCTCAAGATACTGCTTCATAGCCAGAGTGGCGTCGTTGTACTGCTGCGCGGTGATGTACTGATCGATGAGCGCTTTCCTCCATAGAGGTTCGAAGGGATCGAGTTCCACGGCTTTGCGGCTGGCAACGATGGCTTCCTGGACGCGCCCGGTGCGCGATAGGGCCTGAGACAGGTAACCGAATGCGGCGGGGTCGCGGGGACTCAAGGACACGGCACGTTCCAGATAGGTCACCGCATCCGCGGGCTGATCGTGAGTGAGGCTGCGTCGTCCCAGGTCCAACTGCGCGGTTGCGTCCTCGGTGTGACCACTCGCCGCCTGGGTCAGAGCGCGTTCATAAACGTCCTGGTATTCGGGCCGGCGGCTGGCGACTTCACGATAGGCCTCAATCAGCGTTGCGGGTGCAATGTTGTCAGGCTGACCGGGCACCGCGTTCATGTGCACCAGGTCAGGAAGAGCGCTGGTCGTCTGTCTGAAGGCTTCGTCGGGCCATGGCTCGCCGGGCCGGATCAGAATGCGGTGATTGGTGAGGCTTGTATGAGCCGTCTCGGGGGCATCTCTGTGCGGCATGTGGCAGCCGATGCAATTGTCGGCGGGAGACGTCTTGGCGCGAGCAGCCTGTGGAAGGGTGCACTGACGGCTGGCATGACACGTCATGCACTTGGCGTTGAAGTAAGCGGGCGCCTTGTCCTGCGCCGGCTCGAAATGCGGATTGTGACAAGTGGCGCAGCGAAGCTGTCCCGCGGTGGCGCGGTAGCACTTGCTCATCGACATCTCAAAGAAATGCTGCACGTGATCGTGCGTATCGGAGTCGGTCTTCTGGAGCGGCACCATGAAGACTGAGACCGCATCGTCGAGCGGCTGGCCCGGCCTGAAGTCCTGATAGCTTTTTCCGGGGCGGGGGACGCGGCTGTCACCGGCTTCATGACAAGACATGCAGATGTTGTTTTCAAGGTCGGCGCTCAGCCGCCCGGGATTCACGATCTGCGGCCCGGCATCGAGGCCTCGGTGCGTGGTCTCGGCGCGCACATGGGCCTCGCCCGGACCATGGCAATTCTCACATCCGATGGCGGTCTGGACAAACGGCTTGCCTGCGAAACGGCTTGTGGTCTGATCCAGAAGGTTCGATCTGCCCGTGTGGCAGGTGATGCACCCAGGCAGCACCGGACGGTGGAAGCCCAGGTCGTTGCTTTCGTATCCCGGCGAAAGCTCCCATTGATTGGTGCGCGTGTAAAACGAGAGAGGTGCTTCAAAGAGCGCGCCGCCAGTTGCTATGAGACCGCCGAGACCATTGGCGCCGGCGCCGATGATCCAGTCGATCTGCTTGGTATTGCGGAAGATCTCCTTGCCATCCGGATCGACCGCATACTCACTCTGATAGAGCTTTCCATCGCGCGCGAAAACTTCGAAATGGCGATCGAGCGTTTGGCTATAGAAGTATCCGGGAAGAGGAAGAGTCTTGAGCAGAGCCGGAGTTACCGGCGTCATGGAGCGGCCCATGCGAGTGCGCTCGAAGCCGTCGTAAATCTCCTGATGACAACGAGCGCACGCGGGGGCGCCCACATAACCTCCCGCAGCGGCCCGCGCCGTGTTGGCTGCGGTCCGCGTCTGAGTGGATCGATTAGGCTTCGCCTCTGCGTGCACGGACCATGAGCGCATATGCACCAGGGTGGCCAGAACGACTATGCATGCGCAAAAGAAGGAGGAGGAAGCGATCGACGCCCGCCAACATGTTCGCGGAACAGTCATCGCAGGTATAGACGGGGAATCGATCTACAAAGTTATGAAGCCATACCAGATCACGGGATTAATTAGCGAACATGAGAAGGTCAGTCGCAGGCCTAGAATTGAGGAGTGATGATTCAGTACCTGTATCTTGGGCGGATCGGCTATGAAGAAGCACTGCGGCTGCAGGAGGAACTGGTGGAGTTGCGGCGTGCAGGCCGCATCGGCAATGTGCTGCTGTTGCTCGAGCACCCGCCGGTGCTCACGCTGGGCCGCCATGCGAATCGTGCCAACGTGCTGGCATCGGATGAGTTGCTCGCATCGCGTGGAGTGACGCTGCACCAGATCAGCCGCGGCGGCGATGTCACCTATCACGGGCCGGGGCAGCTGGTGGGCTATCCGATCTTCGACCTGCGCAGCCTGGAGCGGCCGAACGGCGGCCGGATGGGGCCCGTGGACTTTGTGCGGCTGATGGAAGAGGCTCTGATGGGCGTATGCGGTGTGTATGGTGTTCGGGCCGGACGAGTTGCCGGACTCACAGGCGTGTGGGTCGGTGCGGACGAACAGCATGCGCGGAAGATTGGAGCGATTGGGATTCACGTATCGCGCGGCATCACATCGCATGGGTTCGCGTTCAACGTGACGACCGAGCTGCGCGATTTTCAGTTGATCAATCCGTGCGGAATCACCGACAAGCCGGTGACCAGCCTGGAGCGAGAGTTGGCTGATCCTGCGACTTTGCCTCAACTCGAAGAGATTGCGAACGAGGCCGCCAGGCAGTTCGGAATCGTGTTCAAGCAGGAGATGGTTGAGTTGCAGAACGTGGACCAGTTGCGTCAGTCGGCTGCAGAATCGGAATCGCAATCAGGCGAGAAGTTTCCCGCTGAAGACACGCCGGTGCGGGTTCCCGAGGAAGTGAATCGCCTGCGGGGCGGTGCGGAGGGGCCGGTGCGCGCGTAAGCAACTGAGGCGGCGGGACATTCCGTGCACGCATCCTCAACATGCCGACATTTATAATCCGGCTGGAGTCGGCTCTTCCCTGGGGAATCGAAAAACCGGCGCTCAAATTGCGGAGAAACGATAGATGCCAACCAACGTCGTCATGCCCCAGATGGGCGAATCGATCTTTGAGGGCACCATTACGAAGTGGCTGAAGCAGTTGGGCGACACCGTGCAAAAAGACGAGCCGCTGTTCGAAATCTCAACTGACAAGGTGGACGCGGAGATTCCGGCGCCCGTGAGCGGGGTGTTGAGCGAGATCAAGGCGCAGGAAGGCGAGACCGTCCAGATCAACACAGTGGTGGCGATCATCGGCGGCGAGGTCACACAGCGGCGCCAGCGAAAGAACCGGCCGTGTCGACACAATCGACGCCGACCGCGCCGTCGCCGAAGGACACGACTGCTGCCAGCGCTGCATCCGGTCAGGTGTCGAGCCGAACGGAAGTTGTGATGCCGCAGATGGGCGAGTCGATCTTTGAGGGCACTATAACCAAGTGGCTCAAGAAGGCCGGCGACACGGTGCAGAAGGATGAGCCGCTGTTTGAGATTTCGACGGACAAGGTAGACGCGGAGATTCCCGCGCCGGTGACAGGCATTTTGAGTGAGATTCGCATCGGCGAGGGCGAGACGGTTGAGGTAAACACCGTTGTCGCGGTGATCGGCGGACGTGGCCCTGTGGCCCAGTCTGATGGCAGTCCTGCAGGCGCGGCGAGTGCACCCGAGACAGGATCGCGCGCGGCTGCGCCGCCTTCGCCGGCAGCAATGCCTGGTCCGGCGCCTGATGCGACGCCCGAGCCGGAATTTGAGGATGAGCACGGTGCGCTCTTCGCCGCTGGTGCGCCGCATGGCGCGAGAACACAGTCTTGATCTGCGGCGGATTCGCGGCACCGGAGCGAACGGACGCATCACGAAAGAAGATGTCCTGGAGTATCTGCAAGGCGGCGGCGTGGCTGCGCCGACCGCGGAGAAGATTCCGGCTAAGCCGGGTACGGTGACGCCGGCTGTTGCTGTTTCACCGGGGACGGAGAAGGTGGCCACCCCGCAGGCGCCGCTGGAAGGCAAGCTGGAGCCGATGAGCTCGCATGCGGTCGATCATTGCGCAGCGCATGGTGGAGAGTGCGCAGACCATTCCGCATGCGTACATGATGTACAAGATCGACATGACGCGCGTGGCGCGGGTGCGGGAGCGGGAGCGCGCGGGGTTCGAGAAGCGGCATGGGGTGAAGCTCACGTATATGCCGTTCATTGCTGCCGCGGTGATTGAAGCGATCCGCAAATTCCCCATCGTGAACGCGAAGATCGAAGGGAACGCGATCCGCTACCAGGATCACGTGCAACTGGGAATTGCCGTGGCGCTCGAATGGGGATTGATTGTGCCGGTGGTGCGTGAGGCTGAACGGAGAACCTTCGGCGATATAGCAGCCACGATGGCAGACCTGGCGGAGCGCGCGCGAACCAAGAAGCTGAAGCCGGAAGAGGCTTCGGGATCGACGTTTACGCTGACCAACTTCGGCGTGTTCGGCGGAGACTTCGGCACGCCGATCATCAATCCCGGCGAGTCGGCGATTCTCGCCATTGGCGCGCTGAGGAAAGAGCCGGTGGTGCTGACCGATGCCGAGGGGAATGACACGATCGCGATCCGGTCGATGCAGCAGTTCTGTTTGGGATTCGATCACCGCATCATCGACGGCGCGGATGCGGGGCGGTTCATGATGGCGTTCCGGGATGCGCTGGAGAAGTGGAACTCGGAGGTCCTATGACCGGCTGGAGGGACCCGAAGGATCCGCTGGCGATACCAAAATACCGTGCGGTTGCGCGAGCGAGCCGCCGCGCTTCAACACAAAGCTGGCACGCTCATGCGCGAAGCCGATGCGCTGCTCGTCGACGCAGATCAACTCCACTCCGCTGCTGACAAATCCGAACAAGAGGAACAGGACATCGCAGCGAGCGAAGCGCAGTCTGTACTTCCAAAGGACTGATGGATCCTTAGGCTCAACCTCACTTTCCTGCCCACGCGATGCCGTCCGAATTGTTGCCGTCCTGGATGGTGCGGGTGACTTTCCATGTGGCCAGATCTAACTCGGCCACTTGGTGCGATCCGACACAACTTACATAAGCAACTTTGCCGTCGGGACGCATGAGCACTTCCTGCGGATCAGGAGGCGTGGGCACATTGCGGGCGACCTGCATGGTTTTGAGATCGACAATTGCCACTTCATTCTTGTGCGGAATGGTCACGACGAGATAGCGGCCGTCGAGCGTGGGCGCGGTGCCGTAGGCGAGGCCATCGAGAGGAATCCAGTGCGCTACTTTGTTGGTCGATGTGTCGATGGCAGCGAGCTGCGGCTTGGTCTGGTCGGCGGTGAAGACCCACTTGTCGTCAGGCGTGATGGCGATGCGCTGGGTGTTCTTCGAGATCGGAATGACCAGGATACTCTTACGCGCGGCGATGTCGAGCACCGAGACGGTGCCGGGGCCGACGTTGGCGGTGTAGCCACGCTTGCCGTCGTGCGAGAGTGCCAGCATGTGGCTCTGAGGCTGACCGGTGGGAATGGTGGCGACGATCTTCAGCGATTTGGGATCAATAAGAGAGATGGTCTGGTCGAGTTCGGTGGTGACGTAGAGCAGGCCGTCTTTCGGTCCGAAGAGCGGCATGTGCGGACGCACGCCGTGGCCGAAGTCGACCGTGCCGACGATCTTTTGCGAGGCGATGTCGATGACGACGAGCTTGGTTCCATCGGTGCCGGGCTGGCCCACGCCGGAGTTGCCGTAGATGGGCACGTAGGCGAAGCGGCCGTCGGGCGACGCGATGACTTCGTGACCGGTGATGCCGCCTTCGGGAACGGATGCGATCGAGCTTCCCCGCCGAGGGATCGATGATGCCGAGGCTGGACTCGCCTTTCTGCGCAACGAGCAGGCGCGCCTGCTGCGAAAACGCAGAGGGGATAAGAGTCGCAAACAGCAGCGCAACGCCGTATGACTTGTTCATGTGGAGATCTCCCGGGGAAGCTCGTGAACGCTCCTCAGCATAAACAGGGTGGCCGTCCGCGCGCCAGCAAATTGCGGTGACGAAGGGCATCACTATGAATCGCTCGCGGCGAGGTGTACATTGGTTGCGATGACTACGATCACCCGACGCCGATTCGTCGCCAACGCCGCGCTGACTCTTGCAGCCAGCACACTTCGAGCCCAGACAAATTCCGCAGCGCAGGTCACGCTCGACATTCCTTCAGAAGCGAACGGGCCGCACATGCCCGAGGACTTCATCGGGCTGTCGTACGAGGTGCAGCAGCTCACAGATCCGGCATTCTTCTCGCCGGCTAACACTGGACTGATCGAACAGTTTAAGGCGCTGGCGGCGCATGGCGTGCTGCGCCTGGGCGGCAACACCAGCGAGTTCGGCTACTGGAAGCCGGCTCCCGATTCGCCGGAGCCGGAGCATCCGCATACGCGCGAAGTGGAAGGCGAGCCGAAGGCCCACTATTACGCCGTCACTCCGGAGGCGATCCGGAACCTTGCTGCGTTTCTGAAGGCAACCGGTTGGACATGCCTGTATGGCATCGGCATGGGCACCAACACTCCGGAGCGAGCCGCGAACGAAGCAGCTTTTGTGGCCGAGACGCTGGGGTCGAATCTGCAGTATTTCCAGATCGGCAATGAAGCCGACTTGTTCCGCAATCATCTGCGCGACCCGAAGACGTGGGGCGTGAAGGCTTACCTGGACGAGTGGCTGGCTATCGCGCGAGCCGTGTCGGCGAAGGTGCCGAATGCGAAGTTTGGGATGCCGGACGTGGCGGCTTCGGTGGACTGGCTGCCGCAGATTGCGGATCAATGGCCGTCGATACAGAATCCGCCGCGGGTGACGCGGTTGACCCATCACTACTACTTCGGCGGACCGGCGACGAATCCCGACGTCAACATTCCGAATCTGCTGAAGCCCGCGACAATGGCGCGCGTGCAGAAGGATGCGGATACTGCGACCGGCGCGGCGAAGAGGATGGGGGTGGGCGTGCGCATGACGGAGGGCAACACCTGCTATCGCGGCGGCAAGCCGGGCGTGTCGGATGTGTTTGCCGCGGCGCTTTGGGCCGCGGACTATGCTCTGCTGCTGGCTTCAAACGGCTACTACGGCGTGAACCTGCATGGCGGGACGGGAAAGTCCGTTGCCAACTCCGTAGGCGGATTCCTTCCCGGAGACGTGATGCTCAAGGAACAGGGCAAGACGCCGGAGGAGATCGCGTCGCATCCTCACCCGTTCTATACGCCCATTGGAACTTTCGGCGACAAGTACATGCTCGAACCTGTAGCGTTTGGCTTGATGTTTGCGGGCGCTTTTGCCGGCGGGAGGTTCCTGCAGGGCGATCTGACCCAGGCATTGCAGACTGCGGGAGTGAATGCCACGGCGTACGCGGTGAAGCTGGCAAATGGGTCGATGTCAGTGATCATTCTCAACAAGGATCTGGAGAAGGACGTGAGCGTCACGTTGAACCTCGGGGGTTCGCACAACGCAGCGGTGCGGACCGAGACGCTGCATGCCGCAACGATCGACAGCCGCGAAGTACAGATCATGCACGCCAATCACGCGGCGCGTCTCACAGGCGGGAAACATACCGTGGTTGTTCCCCACGCATCGGGGCTGCGGGTCACAATCGGCTAATGCGCTTTGCGGCGGTTACTCGAAGCGATGCGGCTGCCCGGTAGCGGAGAGAACGGCACTCCACATCGGGCCGTTCGGATCCAGGCGCTTCTGCTGTGTCGCCAGAAGCTCGATGGGAACGTGGATATAGCAGTCGTGAAGATAGCCGATGACCAAGCCTGTCTTGCCGGCCATGGCCGCATGCACGGCATGGCGCGCGAACTGGTCGCACAGAATGGAATCTTCAGTATTCGCCGGGCTGCTCCGCACGATGTAACTTGGATCGAAGTAGCGCATCACAAAGGGAATGCTACGTGCGCGGAACCACTGGTCGATCCTGCTGACGAGCAAGGGGCCGATGTCTTTCAGCTTCACATTTCCTGAGGCGTCGCGCGTGTCTCCGGCGTCTCCGAGCAGTTCCTGGCCTGCTCCTTCGGCGACAGCGATCACAGCGTGATTCCGGCTCAGGATCCGGGTCTCGAGGGCTGCGAGAAATCCCCCTGGTCCTTCCAGCTTGAAAGGGACTTCGGGGATCAGAGCAAAATTGACATCCTGGCTCGCGATAGTGGCCGCCGCGGTCAGGAATCCGGCGTGCCGTCCCATCAGCTTCACCACGGCAATCCCGTTTTGCACGCTGCGAGCTTCAGTATGCGCGCGCTCGAGGACTCTGGCTGCCTCCTGAGCAGCGGTCAGAAATCCGAAGGAGCGCGACACGAAAGGAATATCGCTGTCGATGGTTTTAGGGATTCCTACCACCGCAAGCGGGTATGCCCGCCGCTGCGCCTCAAGGAACAGGTCCCGGGCTCCTCGCTGCGTACCATCGCCGCCGATGGTGAAGAGAATGTTGACGCCGAGGCGTATCAGATTGTCGACGGCGCGCACTTTGTCGACAGGCCCCCGCGAGGTTCCCAGTATAGTGCCGCCCTGGAGATGAATCCTGTCGACCAGTTCCGGCGTAAGAACGACGGGGGCGGCGCCGCGGTCCGGATCGAGTCCCTGATATCCCCAGCGGAAGCCGAGCACATCCTGTACACCGTAGGCGTACCGCAACTCGACGAAGACCGATCGGATGACGTCATTTAGTCCGGGGCACAACCCGCCGCACGTAACGATTCCGGCGCGAGCTGTTGACGGGTCGAAGAACAGCTTCTCGCGCGCTCCTGCCAACTCGAACAGAACATCATCGGCCGGCGGCGCCTGATCGACTGCGAACGATGGTGGCCGGAACAAACCGGCGATCATCGACCCACCGCTTGAGAGGTGAGGGATAGCGGGCTGTGCCGAGACTGGTGATATTCATGCTGGAAGCCGGCTGTCTAATTTTTCTCACTATTTCCAGCTCCAGGCACCCAGACGTTGTCGGGCGCAAAGATCTCGGAGTCCTTTCCCTCAACCCTGTCGATCTTGACGCGCACCAACTTGTCCTTCTTGTCCTGAACCGCGTTGAACACCAGGTAGTACTGGTTGTTCAGCAGCTTCTGGAGCCGGTCCAGATAGGGCTTGAAACTGACGGCGTTCGATGTGCTGAGTGAAAAGCATTCTCCGCCGGTCTCGTCGGCAATCTTGGTCAGCCCCGACAGACCCTGCTCGAGGTCCCAGGAGCTTCGCCCAGCCCGGCCGACGCCCGGCGAGTAGATGGGAAAGACAACAACGTTGTAGCGCTGACTTAACTCACTCGCTGAATCAGCGTCGACACTAATCGTGGGCATGCTGTGATAAGTCGTTCCGACACCTCGTCCCATCCGGCCGGGCTGCGGATTTTCTCCTCGCAGCCTATCGACGCCGTCAGAGACCATCACCACCTCGCGGCGTACCTTCTGCGGCGACCATCCCTTCACGAGGCTTATGAGGGACAGATAGGGACTGTCCATGGTGGAGAGCCCTCCGCGCGGCAGCCTTATGGCCTTCACAGCCAGTTCCTTGTCGGGGGTGAAGTTCTGCACAACCTGGATCCCCGCGTTCGCGCTGTAACCCACGCCGATTACAGTGCTGGCGGGCTGCGCCTTGACGAACTCCTTGAGATCCGTGAGGTTGTTTCCTACGGATGTCGGGTCGAGCGTGTCATCAATCAGGATAAAAAGCTGGAGAGCGTTGTTTTCGCCCTGGGCAGCGATGAGCTGGCTAATGTCGAGAAAGTTCTTGCCCTGCTTGACCCTCAGATCTTCCTTCTGAAGAGGCGGCGCCTCCGCGTCGCTGCGCAGAGCCGCGTCGGTGATCACGACGTGCACTTGTGCCGTCGATGCAGCGGCAGACTTGTCCTGCGCGCTCACGCCAGGCGCACACCAGCTCAAAGCACAAAGGAACCCTGCCAGCGCCATCGCGCTGAAGTATCTCTTCATCTCGCGTCCTCCTTCCCTTTGCGCCGTCGGGGTCGGGCGTCCGGTAAACCCACTCATCCGACAGGCTCGGGGACCTGAGTAAGGTCCGGCCCGGCGCGGAGTTGTCTCAAACTGCTTCTCTAGGCTGGGGGAGCCACTAACTCAGTGCCACTAGTAGTTTTAGCAGTCGTTCGACCTGGAGGCTTTCCGAATCTATCTCACGGCCGCAATGAGATCGAGGCAGATTGCACGCATCTGAATCACGTGGCGACCGTTGGCGTCGCTTGCAGACCCATTTGGGGCCGTGCGACTTCGGCGTTGTGAACCTGTCGGATGTGGCGAGGCTGGGTCCTGTGGCTGCCGGGTTATAGCGCGCGCGTCCCGGGCCGGCCATTTGAAACTCGGGGAACCCAGGGGACGTTCTTCGATGGACCGCAAAGGTGACCATCACTGAAGAAGTAATGGGTATATCCTTTCGGGCCAAATACGTGACCGTTGCTGACGTAGTACTTGGTGTTGCCCTTCGGCCCGTAGATAAAGTCCTCTTGAATGAAGTAGCGGGTGTATCCCTCGCTTCCGTGAATATGCCGACCGCTGCGATAAAAGCCTGTGTACATCGTCATCCCCGGAGGTTGATCTGTTTACAAATTTGCTGGTGCGAAGCGCCAGCGGCCGCGGGAGCCCAGTTTGGATAGAACTATTCTGGTACTACTGCGCCCAGAAACAACTAGCGATTATGCCAGCGGTAATGTATTACCTCCCGGACTGCAAAGGCTGCTCCGAAGGACTTTTCCGCCCGGCAAGTTTACTGCTGCTGCTGCATCTGCATCTGCTCCAGAGCGATTGGGTTGGCTGTGGGCGCCGATGGCATTTGCGCTTTTTCCACCAGGACCGACCAATCCTCCGGAACCGGCAGGCTGCGATCGAGTTCAGGAGCTGAATCAGAGCCTTCGACGTGGACTGCTACGTAAAGTTCGCTCTGGGTGGCACCGCGAAACACTCCACGGGTCGGCGGGACATCGGCGTAATCTCGTCCCAGCGCAGCCCTGATGTGCCGCCGCGATGTCATCAGATTGTTGGTTGGGTCGAATCCCACCCAGCCCAGGTGGGGAAGGAACGCGTCCACCCAGGCATGCGATGCATCGGGGACAGAGCGATCATGATCTTCGCGGCCCCGGTACAAGTATCCAGACACGTAACGAGCGGGGATGCCCACGTGGCGCAACAACGCGATCATGGTGTGCGCAAAATCCTGGCATACGCCTTTGCGGCTGATAATCGCCTCGTCAATCGGAGAATCCACGCGCGTATGCCGCGGCACGTACTCGAAGTAGTCGAAGAGCCTGTGGTTGATTTCGTGCGTTAGCGTAAGAGGATCGTCTCTGCGCTGAACATCGAGCGTCGCAGCCAGTTCAATCAAAGCGGGTGTCTCGATGGCAAAGGTGCTGGGCAGCAGCATCTCCGAGTAGTCTCCGGCGTGAACGATCTCATCGAGCGCTCCCCACGCATCGGGGGACAGAGATGCAGGCACTTCGGGAGAGTCCTGGTGCTCAATCACCGACTCCGCGATGATCACAAGCTGCGAATGATCTCCCGGAATGTCGAAATGATGAACGTTGTTGCCGAGATGATCGCGGTAGGCGAACACGCGGCAGCGCGGACTGACCGAAAGGGTGAACGAAAGACAGTGCTGATGTGCGTCGGAGCGCGGGTGCATGCGCGTCTCCATGATGCTCTCGCTAATCGGATCGGAGTATCGATAGCGCGTGAGATGCCGTATGGAATAAAAATTCATGCCTGCTCCACTGCGCAGAATTCCCCCTCATGCAGAGAGGGCTGACTGAATCGAATAGTGCACGTAATGGCGGTAAATGAGGTCGTGGATCAGCATGCTCTGCTGCCGGATGGATCGCAAGAAAGTTGATGCGCCTCCGCGCAGAACCTCGCCAATTGTGGTGTAACTAAGCATCGCGCTCAGCCGCCCTACAGAGGCAAGGAGCTCGTCCGGGGAACGGCGGGTTCCGCTTGCGCCGATGGCTTGAATGGATTGAGACAGGCTTTCCACCGAATACCGGATTGCATGGGGGAATTGCCGGTTCAGTAGAAGGAACGACAGAATCTTCTCCGTGGCTATGTCGGCCGTGTAGACCTGGCAATACGCCTCGAACGCCGTGCAGCAGCGCAGCAAGCCAACCTGCTCCAGGTAGTAATATCCCGAGTTTTCGCGGTCGGGAGCTGCCCCCAGATGCGCCTGAAAGACTTCGAGCAGCGTCGCGGTTGCATAGACGCGTTCGAGATACCGGCCAAGGCGGATGAACTGCCATCCCGGTCCATGGAGCATGGTGGTGTCGCTCACACCTTTGAAGAGATGTATGCCGTCGACGAACAAGCTGAGCAGCTCGCCCGTGTCGCGATCGAACTGCTCCGCGGCAGCGGGCGATTGCATGTGATGAAAAAGCCGATTGAGTTTCTGCCATTGCTCCGTCGAGATCTCATCGCGAACCTGGCGCGCGTTTTCCCGCGCGCCATTTACGCAGGAGATCACTGAGGCCGGATTCGCCTTGTTGAAGATGACCTCGCGCGCCATGAGTTCGAGATTTCCGTTCCACTCCAGGTCGGCCGGGTTCCCGAGGGATGCAACGAGGCGCGACCATCGCGTCTCCGCGCTCGCTTCACCGGGGTCGAGCATCAGGCTCATGGTTACGTCGAGCTGGCGAAGAGTGTTCTCCGCCCGCTCAAGATAACGGCTCATCCAGTAAAGGCTGTCGGCTACTCGGCTGAGCATCGCGGTCGCTTCTCCATTCGGCTCATTGAAGAACCCAGGTATCTTTGCTGCCGCCGCCCTGCGACGAGTTGACGACCAGCGAGCCTTTTTCCAGGGCGACGCGCGTCAGGCCGCCCGCCACCACGTTGACCTTGTCTCCAAAGAGAATGTACGGCCGCAGATCGACATGGCGCGGCTCCAGTTGATCTCCGATGAGGCACGGCGCCCGCGAAAAATTGAGCGTCGGCTGGGCGATGTAATTGCGGGGATTGTCCTCGATTCGGCGGGCAAACTCGCTCCTCTGCTCCGCCGTGGAGTGCGGGCCGATCAGCATTCCGTAGCCGCCGCTCTCGCCCACAGCTTTTACGACGAGCTTGTCCAGATTCGCAAGCACGTGGCGGCGTTCCTTGTCGTCGGTCAACAGGAACGTCTCGACATTGTTCAGGATGGGATCCTCGCCGAGGTAGTACCGGATGATCTTCGGCACGTAAGCATAGAGCGCCTTGTCATCCGCCAGGCCGGTGCCGAATGCGTTGGAAATCGTGACATTGCCCGCCCGGTAGGCGTTGAGAAGTCCCGCGCATCCGAGAATCGAGTCGGAACGGAATACCAGCGGATCGGTAAAGTCGTCGTCCACCCGGCGATAGATCACGTCGACCCGTTTAAGCCCGTCGGTGGTTCGCATATAGACCACGTTGTCGTGCGTAACCAGGTCGCGCCCTTCCACCAGCTCGATTCCCATCTGGCGCGCCAGAAACGTGTGCTCGAAGTAGGCCGAATTGAAGACGCCCGGCGTCAGCAGCACGATGTTCGGCTCGACGCGGCCTTCCGGCGCGAGGGACCGCAGCGTTGCCAGAAGCAGTTGCGGATAATGTTCGATGGGCCGGACGCCGTATCCGTGAAACAGCCACGGGAAGGTTCGCTTCATCACTCTGCGGTTGGTCAGCATGTAACTGACGCCCGAAGGAACCCGCAGGTTGTCTTCAAGCACGACGAACTCGCCCGAGTTCAGACGCAGCAGATCGGACCCGACCACGGCGATATATACATTGCGCGGAACCTGCAGTCCACGCATCTGACGGCGGTATTGCCTGCAACTGTAGACAAGTTCGCTGGGAATTATTTTGTCGGCGAGGATCTTCGCGTCGGAGTAGATATCCCGCAGAAACTCATTGAGTGCGGTGATCCTCTGTACGAGCCCGCGTTCGATGTGTTGCCATTCCTGGCCGGTAATCAGCCTCGGGAGCAAGTCGTAGGGAAAGATCCGTTCGGTTCCCTCGTCGCGGCCGTACACCGTGAACGTGATTCCCTGGGTAAGGAACGAAAGATCCGCCGACTGCTTGCGGCGTCGCAATTCTTCGATCGGCAGTTGCGCCAGCATCTCCGTGAGAGCGCGATAGTGAGCTCGCACGTGACCGTCCGGCTCGCGCATCTCATCGAACGCATGATCGAGCGTGTAGTCGCCGAAGAGGTTATCAATTTCCGATGAGGTTGAGGCGCACATCGCTCGCTCAGATCCGGGTTGCGGAACTGCTGACAGCGAGCTCAGGAGGAGCGCCGATCAGCCGTTCAGTCGATTGGAACATGCATGTCAGTACTCCTCGTTGTAACAGATCTGTCATAAGGACCCCATCAAGAACAGCCTCCGCCCGCGGGCCAGGGCTGCATGCGCAGACCTCCTATGCCAGGGTCGACATCGCGCCTGGGGCACAACCGAAACCAACGACTCTTGGGCACTTTAGTCGATTGCCGGCGCTGAAGACGTCATCCCCGCCACGCCCTCATGGAGATAGCGGATCGCATCCTCAGTCGAGTCTGTTACGTGCAGCAGGTCCAGATCCTCCGGGCTGATCGTCTTCTCCGTGACGAGCGAGCCCCGCACGAAATTTCGCATGTGGCTCCAGAACTCCGATCCCATGGCCACAATCGGGAATCCTTCCAATTTGTGGCATTGGATGAGGGTCAGAACCTCGAAGGCTTCGTCGAGGGTGCCGAACCCGCCGGGCATCACCACAAACGCACGCGAGTACTTGACCAGCATCACCTTGCGCACAAAAAAATGATCCAGTTCGATGAATCGATCAAGGTACGGGTTGGCGTACTGCTCCCGGGGCAGAATGATGTTGCATCCCAGGCTCACCCCGCCTGCCTCCCTGGCGCCTCGATTGGCGGCTTCCATGATGCCGGGACCGCCGCCCGTCATCACTGCATATCCGGCCTTCGCGAGACCGCTGCCCAGGTCACGCGCCATTTTGTAGTAACGATGTTCCTCATCAAAGCGCGCCGATCCGAAGACCGTTACGCAAGGCCGATCGACGTCTCCGAAAAACTCAAACCCGCGCAGGAACTCCAGGAAGATTCTCACGGCGCTCTCAAGGTCTGCGCCGCGCTCACGCTTTCCCGCGAGAAACTGCTGCTCTGCTGCTGAAACAGAACTCAACAGGCTGCTTAGCGACCCCGATTCCGGCGTGGCGGTGGACGTCTGCATTTTCTGAACACCTCTTCATCGAGGCGCCGTTTGCCAAAGCGCCTCGATGGTAGTGTCGGCATCGGTGTGATGTCAGGTCACTGCTTAAACTGCCAGTGCGTCATCGCCCCGATTCGGAGCGATCCGTCCGCCCTCGCGCGGCCGCGCAGCGAAATCCGGCGAAAACTAAAGAGGATCCGGTTTGAACCGGATTCCCTTAGGATCAACCTCATGATCTGATTGGTTGCGGGGGTAGGATTTGAACCTGCGACCTTTGCGTTATGAGTCGGTAAGAAGTCGCTGATTCTAAACATATCAATAACTTAGCTCGGCAGATCGCGGCGATTCGCGGCATAGCCTGGACCCGCTCAATCCACTCAAAGCAATTTCAAAGGACTCTTCAATCGCTGAATGATCAATTGATGAACGTTGCGCATGTGTGACTTAGATCGCTGGCCAATCGCAAAGAGTGCAGGCTCGAATGAGCAAATATCACAATTTGGTATCTATGAAGCCAGACATCTGAACGCGCTATCGGCCAAAATCTCCAGAGCGCGGACGCGAGTTTATGTGATCTACTTTGTCCACGCCCCTATATAGGTTACGGGATTATCTCGAGTCGCTGAGGATTCGTCTCATGTTGCGTCTTGCTCGTCTTGTGTGTGCCTGCCTGATTGCCATAAACACCGTTGTCATTGTCCGCGCAGCTGAACCCCGGGCAAAGCTTGAGCATCTGCCGCTCGTCTTTGAGGAGAATCGGGGACAGCTGCCGGCTGCGTTTCAGTACGTGCTGCGGCGCGACGGCGTGCAGGCCTGGTTTGCGGCCGGATCCGTCGAATTTCGGCTTCCCACGGGCCGCGGAGCCAGCGCGAAGGTCCGGCTGTCGCTGCCCGGCAGCAAGGCCGTTGTTCCGTCCGGCGAGACCATGCTCCCCGGCAAGAGCAACTACCTGCTTGGCAGCGATGCTTCCCGCTGGATTCGCGGCGTACCGCAGTTCGGGCGGGTGGCCATGGACGGCATCTATCCCCGTGTCTCGCTTGGCTTCTACGGCAACGGCTCGGAGCTCGAACACGATTTCGTGGTCTCTCCAGGTGGCGATCCCACGCGGATCGCGCTGCAATTTGAAGGCGCCGACCAGGTCGAGATCAACCCTCAGGGCGAGCTGCGGATAAAGGCCTCCGGCGCCGAGATGGTCCTTCGCCGCCCGATTGCATACCAGCTCAAGGGCTCCGTTCGCGAGACGGTTGAGGCGGCCTTCACTGTCGGCGACGATCGCATCGTCCGCTTCCGGCTTGGCTCTTTCGACCCCAGGCGCGAGCTTGTGATCGATCCGGTGTTCACGTTCTCCACCTATCTGGCGGGCACGGGCTCCGATCATCCTCTTGCCGCCGCCACAGACGCCGCGGGAAACATCTATGTCACCGGCTCGACGATGTCTACGGATTTTCCCCTCGCACATTCCGAGCAGCCCACGATGAGCGGATGCACCGGCTACGGCAATTGCGGCGACGCCTTTGTGACAAAGTTCAATCCCACCGGCACGACGTTGCTGTTCTCCACCTACCTGGGCGGCATTTGGACCGACACCGGCAATGCCATCGCATTGGATAAGAACGGCAACGTAATCGTGGCGGGCACAGGCGGCTCTGACTTTCCGCAGGCCGGCGGCATTGTGCCGCCCACAACCTGCCCCCTCTCCGGCTGTTTCTTCCTCGCCTCGCTCACCCCTGACGGCTCGACTCTCAACTACTCGGGCGACATCGGCGGCAGGCAATCGCTGCAGATGCCAACCGAGTCCATTGCCGTGGATCCTGCTGGCAATGCCTACCTGACTGGCAACACTGACGACTCCAATTTTCAGCTCACGAGCGGAACCTACTCTTCCACTGAAGACGGTTATCCGAACGTTGATCTGTTCGTGCTCAAAGTCGACTCGAAGGGCAAGCTGGTCTACTCTACGCTGGTTCCCGGCAAGGCTGCGCAGACGCCCGGCAGCAACAACAACCAGTTCGCTGCAGGCGGGATCGTGGTCGACAGTTCAGGCCGCGCGACCGTGACCGGCACCGCGGGCCAGGGCCTTCCCACAACATCGGGTGTGGTGGCGGGCAGCTTCCCGAATACAACAATTTATTCGAACCCGACCGCCGGTTTCGTGCTCCGGCTCAACCCCCCGGCATCAGCGCTGGATTTCGCCACTTATCTCACCGGAACCGATCAGGCCACCGGCGTGGCGCTTGATGGAGCCGGAAACTACTTCATCACCGGAGCCAGCCATGAGACCAATCTTCCGGTCAGCTCCAATGCGTACCAGAAGACTCCCGGCGCGACCGGCAGTTGCTATTGCAACGCGGGTTACATCCTTAAGCTGAATGCTCAGGCCACATCAATCACCGCGGCCACGTATCTGAACGGCAAATCGGCGCAGGCGCCGAATGATGCGTACACCGTATTCACCAACCTCGTGCTCGATAAGAACGGCAACCCCTATGTTGCCGGCGCCACCAACTCACCCGACTTCCCGCTGATGAACCCTATCGTGAATCTGTGGGTTCCCACCTGGGAGAACTCGGCCCTGGTACTGGCCGGGATGAGCGCGGACCTCACGACCCTGAAGTTCGGCAGTTTTCTCAGCTCCACCGCGGGTGTTACCTACGGTTCGATACTGGGCGGCATTGCGATGGACTCGTCCAACGAGTTGACGGTCGTCGGTTACACGAACGCCAACGACTTCCCAACCACGCAGGGCAGCTTTGAGCCCGACTCGCCCGGCAGTAACTCGCAGCACGGGTTTGTGTCGAAGATTGCTCTCGAGGGTTCGGCTTCCGGCGCCTGCCTCAACCGCTCCAGCATTGATTTCGGTGGGGTCGCTGCGCTGCAGTCCAGCACCGTTGTGGTAACCCTGACGAACTGCGGCGCCTCCGACCTGCACGTCACGGCCATTCACTCGAGCGATCCGACGGTGGCGGCGAGCGCCAACTGCTCCAGTGTGGCTCCGGGCGCGGCGTGCACCATAAATGCGGTCTTCACGCCCAAGGGCCCGGGTCAGGTGACGGGCACTCTGAGTATTGTGGATGATGCGCCGGTGAGCCCGCAGGTGCTGGCATTCAGCGGCGTTGGCCAGGCGCCGAAGATTGTCTCCAACAGCGGATCGAGCTTCGATTTCGGACGGCTCCTGGTCGGCACTTCGGGTCCCGCAACGGTAGTGGTGATCAATAACGCCGGCAACGCCGGCTTGACCATCAGCAACGTGAGTGTGACGGGCAGCAGCTTCTCGCTCTCCAAAAACGAGTGCACGCAGTCCCTCGCGCCGAACGGCTTGTGCAGTGTATCGGTGGTCTTCTCGCCGCAGTCGCATGGGACACTCAAAGGCTCGCTGGTGTTCACCTCGAACGATCCGGTGAATCCCACATACACGCTTCCGCTCATAGGCATCGGCGACACGAGTTATGTTGTTCCTACCCTGAGCCGCATCAATACGCCAACCGTGCCCGTCAACTCTGGCGCGCAGAAGCTGGTGGTCACGGGAAACGACTTCTATCCCGCCTCGGTGATTCAGCTTAACGGCGTTCCGCTCACCACCACGTTTGACAGCAACAACCAGATCGAAGCGCAGGTTCCCGCTTCGTCTCTGACAGTCATCGGCGAGATTCCGGTGACGGTGGCCAATCCCGCGCCGGGTGGCGGTTCCAGCAAGCCTCTGCCGCTTACGCCGTATCTTCCGGTGCCGCTCACCGTGTCTTCGTTCTTGTATGAGCCGGGCGGCAAGCTTTTCTACGCTGCGATTCCCGATGCTGCTCCCGCGCATGCCGACACCGTTCTCGCCATTGATCCCACGACGGGCGCTATCAAGCAGACCATCGCGGTGGGTAAGGACCCCAACCAGGTCGCGCTCTCCGCGGACGGCCAGTATCTGTTTGTTGCGCTTGCAGGCGATCACGCGATTCAGCGCATCAAGCTTTCGAATCTCGCCATCGACGCCACCTGGTCTCTGCCGGAAGGATCGTTCGGCAAGACGCATGTTTCTGAGATGCATGCGGTGCCGGGCACGACGTCGTCCCTGGTCGCGGCGCTGAACTTCGACGGCGTCAGTCCGCCGCAGGCAGGCGTAGCAATGTTCGACGGAAACGGCCTGGTGAACTACGTGTCGAATGACGACGCGAATGCCGACATCGGCAGCTTCACCTTCGCCTCTTCTGGATCGACGCTGTATGCGCTGCCATTCCCGATTTATCCCCACACCGGCTTCTTTCAGATCCTCACTGTGGACGCAACCGGCGTTCATCTAAGCAATCCGCAGGGTACGGCAGGCGATCCCAACACTCCGGGCGGCATCGTGACCTCGGACGGAACGCTGCTTTACACCAACGTGGGAGGCGTTTGGGACCCGGTTACGCAGACACTGGTGCAGAGCTACAAACTGCCTTCGTCTCAGCCGCAGTTCTCTGCGTTTGCAGTCGTGCCTGACACGGCGGCGAAACGAACCTACTTCCTTGATCCGTTCGTGGCCTATGACGAGGCCGGGACAACCGCTATCGAAGCATTCGATCAGGCCAGCAATGCGTTCCTCAATGACCTTGCCTTCTCCACCCTGCCCTTCGGCGACCAGGATTTGCTGGTGCGCTGGGGCACCGACGGATTCGCCTTCCGGGCACTCTCCTTGGATGGGTTCTCATCAACGAAAAATCAGCTTGTGGTGCTTCGGACGAAGTCTGACCGGCCAGCAGACGCAGCCTGTTCCTACGCTGGCGAACATGTACCCCACCAGCGCGACCGCGGGCGACAAGGGATTCACGCTGGAGGTCGCCGGCTTCGGATTCGATCCGCAGTCGGTCATCAAGTGGAACGGCACAGCCCTGCCCACCACCTACGTACACGACTGGGAACTCACGGCGACGGTGTCGGCCACCAATCTCGCCAACGCGGGAACCGTGAATGTCGTGGTCGTCAATCCGGCTCCCGGCGGCGGAATATCCAACGCAGCCGTTTTCACCATCCAGGGACCGCCGCCAGAGGTGTCGCTGTCGAGCAAGTCGCTTGATTTCGGCAGCGTTGTCCAGGGCGTCGCCAGCCCGTCGAAGTCCGTCACTCTCACCAACACCGGAGGATCGCCTCTCACGTTCGGCGGCATCACGGCGAGCGGCGATTATTCCGAGACGAACAACTGCGGCGCTTCACTGGCCGCGGGCGCGAACTGCTCCATCGCGGTGGTATTTACGCCCGCAACCGCGGGCATGCGCGGCGGCACGCTGGCCATCCTCGACGATGCGCCGGATGCAGGACAAAGCGTGGCTCTTACCGGCATCGGCGTCGCTCCCGCGACGTTTGGCACGGGCACCGGCGGTTCCACCAGCGCGACCGTCTCCGGCAGTGGAACGGTGAATTACAACCTCACCCTGACGCCCGCCGGCGGACTTACGGGGAGCATCTCTCTCTCCTGCACGGGCGCGCCACAGAACGCCACCTGCACGGTGAGCCCAACCTCGATTACTGTCAACGGGTCCACTGCGGTGCCGTTGACGGTGACGGTGAAGACCGGGCAATCGCAGAGTGCGGCGGTTCCGGCCCAGGCGCGTCCGGACAGTGCGAGCATTGTGTTCGGCGCGTTCGGGCTTCTGTCCCTTCCGCTGTTGTGGCGGGTGCGCCGCCGCATGGGACGCCTCGTCTGGCTCGTGATCGCGGCGGGGATCTTTGCTGCAACCCTGAGTGTCATCTCCGGCTGCGGCGGCGGATCTTCGGGCGGCGGTACAACGACGCCTCCGCCGGTCTCCAGCACCACGCCGTCAGGCACTTACACGCTAAAACTGAATGCTACCGCCGGGTCCGCGAGTGTAAGCGAGAATCTCACCCTGACCGTGCAGTAGTCATCGATCGAGTTAGCCATATCTCCGGACCCAATCCTGTCCTGAGATATGGGAGATCCGGCGGGGTTCTTACACCAACAGTACCGATGGCCGCGTGGCCGTCGATGCAGGCGGAGATGCGTACCTTGCCGGAGTTACCGGCGACCCGAACTTCCAGATCGCGTCGGGAACGCTGACCACGGCAGAACCTAATCCCACAGCAGCCGCAATGGTACGCAACGATACGCCACAGACTCGCGAGCAACTCGTATGCTGCCGCGCAACTGGAATGCCAAGCATCACATCGCGCGCGTGAAGTGTCGGTAATGTAAAGCCGCGCTGCTCACTTTCGCCGCCTGAGAAATGCTGCAATGGAACCTGTGCTGCTTTTGGGAATCGACGAATCGCGAGAAGAACTAACCTGAAGCCGCTGGGAAGCTCTATGGATAGAAGGAATGCCGGCACGAGAATGAAGAATACTCTGACAAATGCCGATAGTACATTTAATCGAATCATTCCAGGTTCGACCAAAGAGCGCTATGAAATCCGCAGTTCGACTCTGGTCGTTGTCGTGCTTTGCCCTTGTGCTGCTTGCCGGATGCGGATACCCTTCAAACTCCGTTGAGCCCGGCCAAGCCACTCCCGCGCCGCTCTCATCCGCTAACGTCAACCTGATCTTTATCGTCAGTGAGGATCTGAACAACAACCAGACCGGCGACATCAACCCCATTACGGCAAACCTCACCAGTCAGGGACTCGAACGTACCCTCATGACGGGCTCCTATCTCCATGAGGCGGTTCTCGGGAATCAAAATGTCACCGCAATCTATGCGCTCGAACCCATGACCCATCTTGAAACCTCCAACAATTATCCGGATCTGGTGGCGCTCGAGACCGTGCAGCAGTTTGCCATGTTCAATGTGGTCACCCTCGAAGAATCTTCGAGCGGTCCTGCTCTCTATGCGGCGAATAGTTTTCCGCTCAATGTCGGCTATGCCCAGGGGCAGGTAGTCCAGGACGTTGCGCCTCCTCTCATTGCATGTGCGAGTTGCCAGGGAATTGATTTTAACGATCAAGGCGGCGACAACGAAGCGTTGATCGCGACCGTCATTGGCTACGCCACCCCCGGCTATTACGTTTTCTCTGCGCCCTGGACTGCCACCCAGAATCTTTTGGCCGCGGCCAACAGCGCACACAACTACGGGCTGGCTCTGCCCACCAGTTATCAAGGGCCGAACTATGTCTATGCCATCTCCATAACTCCCTCCGGCACGGCGAGCCTGACCACTTACAATGCCAACTTGCATCCCCGGCCGTCGTACCCGGTTTTGCCCCCTCCGGCCCTCACCAGCGCTGCCTGTCAGACGCCTCAATTCAATATCTCCGCGCCTTCATCCAATCCCCCGGTCACCAACACAAACGAGACTCTCTACCTGATGCGGCACGCAGAGGCTCATCCCACGTCCACCTGGGAGGACGGCAACTATGTCGCTTCGGGACAGTGGCGGGCGCTCGATCTGCCCAATGCTTTGCGCGGCAAGATCAACCCCGATCAGGTCTATTCCATCGATCCCGCACAGATTACCCCATATGGGAATTCCGGATGGTCGTATGTGCGGCCATCGTTGACCGCCGAACCGTATGCCATCGCCAACAACCTCCCCTATCACCTGGTGTCGAACTTTGAGCTCGACGACGTATCTACGGTGACTGCGAATACCATCGACTTCTTTTTCGACGATCCGCAATTCTCCAACCATAAAGTGCTTCTGGCGTGGGAGCACGAACACTTCGCGCCCCTGGTCAACGCGCTCTTAAAGAGCTACGGCAGCAGCCAGACCGTGGCCGACTGGGCATCCGGCGACTACGACTCGATCTGGACAGTGACCATCGATCGAAGCGGCAACCTGACAATTGACAACTCGCATTGCGAAGGCATCGATTCGACGAAGCTGCCTACCACTGCCCCTGCGTTCTGATCGCGCTGGCGAGAATGAAGGGACGAGGTCTATGAGCCTGATTCACATCGATCGAATTCGTTTTAAGCATTTCTTCTGTCGGGGCGACTCAGAGAACTTACCGGCCACGGCGCCGCAATTCTCACCACCCTTCCGAAAGGACCTCGAAGTCACAATAGGAGAAGATCGAATGCCAGAACTATCGCGCCGTACGTTTCTCGAATTAGCAAGCCTGGCGAGCACAGGACTCATCAGTGGATGCAGCGGAGTCTCCAGCATTGCCGGCTCCCACAGCTTCTCGGTACCGGTTTTCTCCGATGTTCATTTCCAGCCATATATCAACCCGTTTCTGCCCGGCAATACGGCGCTGAATCTTCAATCCGTGGCGGATAATATGGCGCTGGTAGCGCAACTTGACGCGGCGGATACTTCCGATTGGGCGGAGATTTTCCAGGGGAAGGCGAATACGAAGAACAATACGCCTTCAGCGCCTGGCGACGACGCTAACTTTGCTCTGCTGACGCTGGCCCTTGAAAGCATCAAGCAGAACCTGGGAACAAGTCCGGCGGTCCTTTTTACAGGAGACTTTCTTGGTCACGGTCTGGATCAGCTCTACCCGATCTATTCGGCGAACAAGACGCCTGCCGAAGCTGCCGCATTTGTCGACAAGACTCTCACCTTTGTTTTGCAGCAGATCAGGGCGGCGGCAGGCACGACCCCTGTCTTTTTCGCGCTGGGGAACTGCGATTCCTATACCGGTAATGGGCCGGACAGCAAGTTTCTTTCGAACAACGCGCAGCAGCTCTACACGCTCGCATTAAATGCCACGGGAAATCAGCAGGATGTGATCGCATCGATCACCAATGGCGGATATTACGCGGTCGAACCCTCGGGAACGAATCTGATGATCATCGCGCTGAACACGTTCGCGCTTTCTCCCGGTGCTCCTCTTCCAAATCCAACCATGATCGCGGATCAGTTTATGTGGTTCGATGCCCAACTTGCCAAGGCCACCTCGTCCGGCAAAAAGGTGTGGCTGCTTATGCATGCGCCTCCAGGGGCGGTCGAGGGCACGACCGCCGCGGCCTCAAATGAGGTGAACGGGAAGATTACTACTGCCACGATGATGTGGGTTGACACCAATCAGGAAACGTTCATGGGCATCATTGGAAAGTATCCCGGCGTGATCGCTATGTCTTTAGCGGGTCATACGCACATGGACGAATTCCGGCTGATGTCTCCGGGCAACGCGCTGGCAGTTACCGCGGGCATCAGTGCGTTCTTTGGCAATAACCCCGCCTACAAGATCCTCGCGATCGACGGCTTGAGCCATGCCCCGTTTGACTATTCCGCAGTGAACTGCAACCTGCTGGCGACGCCCGCCGCATTCAGCAGCTATTACACATTCTCGAAAGCCTATAACCTCGGGGGCCCTCTCGCTACCTCGCTGTCGGAACTGTTTCCTACCCTGCTGGCATCGAATGCAGCGAAGATGCAATACCAGGGCGCATTCTATTCCGGGAACAACACATTGAACCCCATCACCAGCGCGAACTGGCCAGTGTACTGGTGTGGCATCCGCTATCTGGATCAAGAGGAGTTCATCACTGCGGTGAACGCATTCTGATACTGAGGATAGGGACGCAGAATTGGGGGTACGAGTATTCGCCTGTCGAAGACGGAGTCAGTGACGCACACTTCTTCTTCGCGCGTGACTGCACGAACCAGAACGTTCCGCCCGCCGTGGAAACACGATTGAGCTGATCGTAGGTGAACCCGGTGTGGATGCCGTTCGGGTAGGTCACCGTTCCGAGGTTGCTTGCCGCATCGTAAGAGTACGTTGCGGTGCCTCCGCCCGTACGATCTGCACCAAGTCAGACCCGTCGGTGTGGCTGTAAAACCCTTTACGAGGCGGTTCTAACTACTGGATAGTAAGGTCGACAACGCCCGAGCTTGTCACTTGGTGTGTTGGATTGACTGGCGGACCCGTATGCGAAGAACCGCCGCCACAAGCCGACATACTCAGCATCGCCCCAGCCAGCACGAGTGCCATGACCGCGGTTACCAACAGAGTACGTCCGAACTTCCGCCGGAAGTACAGCAATGGCAGCAGCAGGAAGGGCGCAATGATCGCCGCGGCTGCAGCGCCCGGCAAGGTTTCAGTGAACACCACGGTGATTTGGTAGGTCCCCTTGGGGGTGGTGGCAGAGGTAGCGATGGTGACCTTGCCTGTCGCGGAAGAATACGAGCAGGTAGCCCCGGGTTGAAGGTTGAGGCAGGTAACGGACACATTGGTGGCAGTGGAAGGAAGGGTCACCGAATATGTTGCCGTCGCTCCAGCGGTAACGGTTGCAGTGGTGCTGGCGAATACGGGACCCGAAGACGCCGAATCAACTTCGAATACCAGAGAACTGGAGACGCCGCCACCGGGCGCCGGTGTCTGCACCGTGATTGTCGCTGTACCCGCTGTCGCGATGCTGGACGCCGGGACCTGCGCAGTGAGCCGGGTGGAACTCACAAACTGAGTGCTCAGATCTGACGAGCCCCACTTCACCACTGAACTCGACTGGAACGCCGATCCGTTCACGGTGAGCGTGAAGCCGGCGTTGCCCGCACTGGCGAGCGCGGGCGAAATCGACGTTATGTCGGGCACCGGGTTAGCTGCATTGACCACCAGTGTGACGCTTGCGCTGGCAGTGGTGTAGTTCGCTCTGTCGGTGGGGGTAAAGGTGACGGAAAGTGTATTGCTCCCGAGGGGTGGAACGATGCCCGTAGCGGGCGAGTACACAAATGTTCCCGGCACAGAGGCGGACGCATTCAACTGGGTCGCGCTCAAGGCCGTTCCGTAGTTGATGGGAGATGGCGTCGGCCAGGTGATGGAGGGTGTGGCCTGGTTCACCGTCAGGGTGGCTTGCGCGGTGGTTGACTGGAGGTTCGCTGTATCTGTAGGGGTGAAGGTTACGCTGAGCGTATTGGAGCCGGCCGGAAGCACGGTGCCCACCACGGGCGAATAGGCGAACGTGCCTGGAACATCGGCTGTCGCGTTGAGTTGGGTGGCGCTCAAGGGCGACCCGTATGTGAGGGGCTCTGGAGTCGCCCAGGTGATGGTGGGTCGCTTCTCAATCGTGTACGTGGCCGATGTTACCGGGCTGTCAGCGTATCCTGGAGCGGCCGCAAACGCACTCACGGTCTGGCTCGTCGCGATCGAAATGGGGCCGGTATAAGGCGCCGACCCACTGCTGGGAGTGCTGCCGTCGGTCGTATAGTAGACCGTGGAATTTGGCGTAGTGTCGCTGATGGTGAGCGTCTGCGCGCTCTTGTACGAACCCGGCGCCGGGCCGAAAGTGGGTGCCGCAGCGGCGGGCCTGAACGTCACCTCGCGGATGCGCAGATTTTTCCGATCGGCAATATAGAGATTGCCGACACCGTCGAATTCCAGCCCCGCTGGATAGAACAACTCGGCTGTCCTCGGCTCGCCGCTATCACCGCTGAAGCCAAGGTAACCGGAGCCGGCGAGGGTGGTAATTGTTCCGCCATCGGCAGGAATGCGCCGCACCGTCGCGGGCCAGTTGGAGATGTAAATGTTGCCCGCTGCATCCAGCGCCATGCCGACCGGAAAAACCTCTGCCTTTGTCGCCGGCAATCCGTCGCCGCTGCTTCCCGCATTCCCGTTGCCTGCGATTGTCGATATCTTTCCGGAGGACGCGGAGACAATGCGTACTCTTCCGCCTTCCTCCGCGATGTACAGGTTGCCGTTCTTGCCGACGGCCAGGTCGATTGGCAAGCTCAGTTGAACCGAGGTCGCGAGTTCGCCGTCGCCCGGAAAGTCCTTGCCCCCGCCGGCAACCGTTGTGATGATTGAAGTGGTGGCGTCGACACGGCGAATGCGCCCGTAGTTTAGGTCGGCAATGTACAGATTGCCTGCGCCGTCGAGCGCCAGGCCTTGGGGCGTACCAAGATACGCTGCGGTTGCCGGGCCGCCATCGCCGAAGGCGGAACCGGGATTCGTAGCGCCGCCCGCAAACGTGGTGATATTGCCGGTGCTTGCATCGATGCGGCAGACACGGCCGTAGTAGGGCAAGGAGAGGAAAAGGTTCCCCTTCCGATCTATTGCCATCGCGCCCGGCACGGAAAGATAAGTTGAGGTTGCCGGCCTGCCATCGCAGGGCGTGCCGTATCCAGTGCCTCCCGCAATGACACTGATCGATCCCGAACTATGGTCGAGCTTCCTCACGTAGCCATCTGATTGCGTGGTGAAGTAGAGGTTTCCGGCCGTGTCGGCTTTCAGCCATTGCACGCCGCCAATGGGTATCGAAGTTGCAGGGCCATCGCTTGGCGTTCCGGAGTAGAGGCCATCTCCGGCTACGGTCGTGATGATTGTGGATGGGTGACTGGTGATGTTGTAGGCCGCTGTGGATACGGAACTGGGCAGATAGCCCGGGGCTATCGCGATCGCCTGGATGGTGACCGGTGCGGTAACCGCAATCGTTCCCTGGTAAGGGTTGTTTACCGAGCCGGCTGGCGTGGTGCCGTCAAGAGTGAGGTAGATCGCCGCTGTCGCGCTTGAGTCATTGATGGTTACCTGCTGCGGCTTGGCATATGCTCCCGCCGCAACGCTGAAAGTGGGTGCCGGCGTGGGCGTGGAAGGCGGAAGCTTTTGGGTTGTAATGAGCCGAATGCGGGAGGCGCCTTGATCGGCAACTAACAAATTCCCATCGGTATCGAACCACAAGCTAGCCGGAGCGCATAACGCCCCGGACGCCGCCGTGCCACCGTCTCCGGTTAACCGCGAACAACCTGTATTCGGGTTTCCGCTGACGCTGCTGATGATGCCTGTTTGCCCGTTCACCATACGGATTGCGTGGTTGTCTTGGTCAGCAATGTATAGATTGCCTGCGGCGTCGAATGCCACGTCGCTCGGATTGTACAGTTGCGCACTGGTGGCTGGACCACCGTCCCCTCCGAATCTAGGCGCGTACGGATTCGACCGGTCTCCCGCCACGGTCGTCACGATTCCGGTTCCTGCTGCAACCTTGCGCACGAGTGCGGCCGCCCAATCAGCAATAAACAAGGAACCATCTCTGTCGAAGGCCAGGCCGGCAGGCTCCGCGAAAGAGGCTTGTGTTGCGGGGCCGTTGTCTCCGGTGTTTCCGAACTGGCCGTTCCCGGCAAATGTGGTAATGGTGCCTGTCGCCCCATCGACCCGCCGGACAACGTTGTCGCACGCAATGTAAAGATTGCCCGCAGCGTCGAATGCCAGTCCCTGCGGATAGCTCAGCGCGGCACTGGTCGCCGGTCCGTTGTCACCCGGGGATGTTGCAGCCGGGTTCCCCGCATAGGTGGTTATGATGCCGGTTCCCGCGTCAATTTTGCGCACTACGCCGAGCAAGGCTTCGGAGACATACAGATTGCCGGACTTGTCGAATGCCAATCGCGTCGGATGACCCAACTGGGCCTGAATCGCAGGACCATTGTCGCCTCCCACGCTCTGGCTTCCGTCGCCCGCAAAGGTTGTAATCACGCGACTCTTGCTGTCTACCCGCCGCACCAGGTTATTGGCTGTGTCGGCGATGAGCAGGTTTCCGGCAGGGTCCGAGATGACCGCCGTTGCGGCATTCAAGCTGGCTGCACTGGCGGGCCCGCCGTCGCCGCTGTAGCCAGGATTAGCGTTTCCGGCCACGGTGTAAATGAACGAACTCTTCGCGTCACCGATAAAATACTGCGCCGTTGCCGTAGCGCTCGCGGCATATCCATAGAACGCCACCGCTCTCAGCGTCTGGGATGCTGCTACTGCGATGGGACCCGCGTACTGCGTCGAACTGACCGTCGGGGTTGTTCCGTTGGTCGTGTAGTAAATCGGCACGTCCGGCGTTGCATCGGTGATGGTCAAGGTCTGAGCCGTCGCGTAGTAGCCCGACGTAAGTGAAAATACAGGCGCAGCTGGAGGCGCCAGGTTCAGCGTGTACGTCGCCTGAGCCACCACACTACTCTGATATCCCGAGGCCACTGCGATCGCCGCGATGGCGGCATACCTGCTCGAGACCGTGATGGGACCGGTGTAGATCGGCGACACGGTCTGGAACGATCCCGGAAGAACAGGGGTGGATCCATCGGTCGTGTAGTAAATCGTCGCGCCCGGAACGTCGTCGCTGATGCTCACCGTCTGAATCGTTGTGTAGGTACCGCCCTTCGGACTAATCACCGGCGCCGGCGCCTGTACCTCCAGAGATGTTGTGCCCGAGACACTCGGTTTGAAGTGGGAATCGCCTGGGTAACTTGCCTCCACCAGGTGCGGCGCCGGCCCGGCAGGCGCCACTCCGGTTGCCGTTGCCGTTGCTGTCTGCGCGGGCTGGGTCAGCAGCACCCAAATGCCATCGCCGGCACCAACGACGAGATCGGGCCTGCCATCGCCGTTCAGGTCCGCAGCGGACACGCTCCAGGTGCCATTCAGTTGGGTGTCGCCCGTGATGGTCGAGAACGTCCCGTTGCCGTTGCCCAGCATGAACGTCAGATCCGGGTTCAACGTGTTGCCCTGATAACTATTCACGTTGGTCACAATCAGGTCGGCCTTCCCGTCGCCATTCAGATCCGCCACGGTCATTGCCTGCGGTTCGTTGATCTCTGGATTGGCGCTCGCATCTACCTCACTGAAAGTTCCGTCGCCCTTGCCCATGTAGACATGAACCGCGGAGTAGTACAGCGCGGCGAGCGCTACGTCGGGGATCCCGTCTCCGTTGAAATCCGCGATGACGGTCGCACCCCCTCCAACCGAGAATGTGTAGCCGTTCGATGCAAAGCTTCCGTCTCCTTTGCCCAGATAGACCGACGGCGAACCTGCGTTATATCCCAGAATCACATCCGGAATTCCATCGCCGTTCAGGTCGCCAACTGCAATTACACCGGCGGGGCCGACCGAAACCGGATTCTCAAAAGTGCCATCGCCCTTGCCCAGCAACATCAGCGTGCTGGTCCCTGTATTTACCAGCAGGTCTGGATTCCCGTCGCCGTCGCAGTCCGCTGCAAAGATGGAATTCACCCATCCCTGAAGAGCCATTGTCGCTGGCGCAGCCGTGAACGTGCCGTCGCCGTTGCCCAAATAGACGGTTAGTTGAACCTTCGACCCCTGGTCGATAGAGGCGACAGAAAGATCGGCCTTTCCATCATGATTGAAGTCGGCCACTGTGATCGCATACGGATACGTCGTGGTGGAGATGGTCTGGCTCGAGAAAGTGCCGTCTCCGTTGCCAAGAAGGACAATCACAGCCTGCGCATTGGTATTGATCGCAGCGATATCCCGACGGCCGTCCCCGTTGAAATCTCCTGAGGCCTGCAGCATGTAGCCGACGTTCGTTTGTGGGTACGAAGCTGCTATCGGGAAGGTAAGCCCTGCGGTGGAATTGCCCAGTTGCGCGGTCGCCAGCGACTTGTTCGCATAGCTCGTATCGAGGAATGAGACGGCGCCGGTCGGTGCGGCGGTACTTCCCGTCTCGGTCACCGTCGCCGTCAGAGTGTAATTCCCCACTGAGCCGGACTGCGCAATCGAAGTGGCGGTCTGAACGGGACTGGGCGCACGAGCCGTAACCGTAAGCCCAACTGCAGCGGATTCGCTTACGGCTTCATAGCCGCTCTGTAAAAGCATCGCCCTGTACGAATGGCTGCCGGGGCCAGGCGTCAGCTTCAAACTCGCCGTGCCACTGACAACAGACGCGCTTCCGATCAGGTGAATATCGGTACAGAGGGGCGCCGTAGCGTCGCAGAAGTTGATCTGTCCACTATTCAGTGGGTTTTCGCCGTTCGTGGCCGTCGCCGTCAGGGTGATTGTTGTTCCCTCAGGCACACTGGATGCCGCGCTCCCGTTGGCCGTCAGAGCCAGGGTCGTAACCGTCGCCGGCGGCATCCCCCACAGCGTCAAGGGTGATGAAGTTTGGGGGATGGTATTTGCGTCTCCCGAGTAGCTGGCCACTACAAGGTGGTGCCCCACTCCCGCGGGCGAGATCGCGGTCGGTGCCGTCGACGCAGTCTCAGTCGGTCTCGTCAAAAGGGAGTAAAGGAGGACTGTGTTGCCCGGCCCCGGTCCGGTTGACAGCAGGTCCGGGCGTCCATCGCCGTCCATGTCCCCAAGCCCGAACTGCTGCCCAAAGATCCCGGAGAACGCCACGTAAGATGAGCCGAACGTTCCGTCGTCTCGGCCACTCAGCACCGTGAGAACGCCATCGAGGCCGAGCACCGCAACGTCGGGAATCCCGTCCAGGTTGAAGTCGGCGACCGAGATCTGTACCGGGTCGTTCAACAAGGAGAACGCTGCAGCGGCGGAGAATGTCCCATCGCCATTCTGGAGCAGGACCATCACCTGACCGGGGCTGGGCAATACATTCGTGCCCCCACTGAACGCGATGTCGAGTCGTCCATCCCGATTGAAATCGGCCGCAGCCAGGCGCCATATTCCTGGATTTGCTTCTACCGTTACCGTTGAACCGAAGCTAAATGTGCCATCGCCGTTGCCGTTGAAGATGGCGATCCCCGTATCGACAGCAAGGGCGAGATCGCACTTGCCATCCTTGTTGAAATCACCAGCCACCATCGACTGCGAGTTGCTCGCATCAATAGTCCCTCCGGCTCTGAACGTTCCGTCGCCGTTGCCCAGGAATATGCCCGGACTGCCGTTCCAGTAGGTTATTGCGAGGTCGGGGATGCCGTCTCCGTTGAAGTCAGCGGTCAGGCCGCCGACTACGGCATTTCCGACCAAAGCAATGGACTCCGTAAATGTTCCGTCGCCCTTACCCAGCAGGATCGCGAGCTGGTTTGTGGTCGCGCTCAGCACCGCCAGATCGAGATTGCCGTCGGAATTGAAGTCCGCCACTATCAGGCGGACAGGGGACGTCGCATCGGAAGAAAAGACCTCTTTGTACACCCCATTCTGCGATCCAAAAACCTTCACATTCTGCGACCGCGCGTCCGCGGTTGCCACATCCGGAATGCCGTCTCCGTTGAAATCGGCGGTCACCATCGATGTGGGGCTCATGGCAGTGCCTAGAGGCGACTGAGCACCCCAGAAAAGGCCAGGCGTGCTTGCCCCGAGGGGCGCTGTGCCGAGAACCGCGTTTCCGTTGCTCGTGTCCTGGAAAGACACGGTGCCGGTCAGAGCAGCGGTTGCCCCAAACGCTTCTACGGTCGCCGTCAGATCATAGCTGCCCCACGCACCGGTGCTCGAAACCAATGCGGCCGACGGAGACTGCCCGCCGCCCTTTGTTACCGTGAGAGCTGCCGAGGCGGAGGAACTGGCTGCCCTGGCGTTTGTGCCGACGAATTCAGCCTTGTAATGATGTGTTCCGGGCGCCGGCTGAAACCGCCACACTGCCTTGCCATCGCTTCGCAATTGCGCGCTTCCCAATAAGGCCACGTCCGTGCAGTACTGAACGGATGAATCGCAGAACTGCACCACTCCTGGGGATACAGGCGACCCTCCCGAACTCACAGTCGCCGTAAGCGTCACAACGGTTGAAACGCCGACGGTCGACGCTGCGTTTCCATTCGCAGTGATTGACAGGCCCGTCGTTGTTGGCGACTTCGCCTGTCCGAATGCCTGTGCCACCATGCAAGCAACAGCACAGCAGATAACCGCAGCCCGGAAGGTCGCCCCCCAGCAAGGTGCGCCGAAAGGCCATAATGATTGGAACGGGGAGTCCTGACGCTTGGGAATCAAGGCAATAAGTAAACGCATAGGGGCACAACTCCAGCCACGACCGGGCGATCGTGGGAATCCTGCGGCAAACCGCAAAAGTTTTCAAGTCTCCCGGCGAGACAGCCGCATGGAGAAAGAGCCTGAGTTACAAATCAGTGTGGACGAAGTCTACCATGGATTCCTTTTTGCTGGACAGCTCGGGAGGCAGCCTGGCTGAGGCTCTTCAGCCGGTTCGATTTGTCGGCGTCTTGACCTTCAACGCCCTGAAAATATAGTCACATCCGACAACGCATCCACTGATGAACGGAACGACAAAATTCGGAAATGCAATGAGAAGCGCACCGAGAGAAGATTGACAGTTCGACATCGCCACCGGGGCCGTGACCCGCGGTCCGACCAACCGAGGTCTGATAGTCCTGGGTCATTTTGCTCGGCACCTGGCGGGAGCTCAAGCGGGCGCTGGTGTTTCCTAAGGTTTACCTTTTGACACGGCCGGATCGGGCTGGCGCCGAAGACATCCAGCTGATCGCCGAAGCGGCAGGCTTCGGACGGGTGGGATGGCACACGTTTAGGCACTCGGTTTCGCAGTGGAGCAAGCAGGCTCTGAAGCTGGAGGGAAACAAAGGAGATCTTGCGTCACGCCAATATTCAGACCACGTCGGACATCTACAAGGGGCTGCCGCTCGAAGCGAAAAGAGCCGCGCAGTAGCGTCTGGTGGAGTTCGTACGTAAAGAGGCGAAAAAGACCTTGGACCCGGCAGTGTCCGCTTAACTGTCCTCAACTGTCCCTGAAGGACTCCGGATCGGCCCTTCTTTTGACGATGTAAATATTTGGGAATCAGGAGATTAGATTGGTTGCGGGGGTAGGATTTGAACCTACGACCTTTGGGTTATGAGCCCAACGAGCTACCGGGCTGCTCCACCCCGCATTTACAGTTTAACTCCCCTCCCCCACCCGGTCAACCAACCCGCCGGCACGCCACGCACACGGCCGCACCGCTCATCCGATACACTTCTCCCAATCCGTTTGATTTCACCGAGGTGCCCTCCGCATGTCCCAGCTTTACGTGATTGTCCTGGCCATCATCGTCGCGGTTTTGCTGGGAGTCGCCATCTACCGCACCACCACCGTCAAGACGAAAGCCGACTACCTGGTCGCCGGACGCTCGCTTCCGGCCATCGTGCTGGTGCTGACCCTGCTGACCTCGTGGATCGGCGCCGGCTCGCTGTTTGCCGGAGCCGAGAATGCCTACCGCAACGGGTTCGCCGCCCTGTGGCAGCCGGCCGGCGGTTGGCTTGGGCTCGTGCTCATCTATTTCATCGCACCGCGCGCCCGCAAGTTTGCCCAGTTCACCCTGCCTGACCTGCTCGAAGCCCGCTACAACCAGACCGCGCGCGTGCTCGGCACGTTCGCCATTCTCTTTGCCTATGTTGGGATCACCAGCTACCAGTTCAAGGGCGGCGGAAATGTCTTGCATCTCATCTTCCCGGACACAGTATCGCCGGAGCTCGGCACCTATCTGATCGCCGTCTTTGTCATCGTCACCACCGCGTTGGCGGGCATGTCCTCGGTAGCCTACATGGACGTCGCCATCGGATCGCTGGTCACCGTCATCTGCATAATCGCCACGCCGTACCTGCTGGCCCAGGCGGGCGGCTGGGCTGGTTTGCACGCCGCGCTGCCGGCGACACACTTTCAGGTGCTGGGCAATCTCACTCTGGTCAGGGCGCTCGAGTTCCTGGTGCCTACCATGCTGCTGATGCTCGGCAACCAGGTCATGTACCAGAAGTTCTTCTCCGCCAAATCCGAGAAGGATGCCCGGCTCTCTGTGGTGGGGTGGATTCTGGGGACTCTCTTGCTTGAGACGCTGATTGTGGCAATCGCGGTGATCGGCTCGGCGCTCTTCCACAATAGCGAAGTAGCCAGCCAGCCTTACGAGATCATTCCCTACACCGCGCGCCACGGCCTGCCGGCCTTTATGGGCGCGGTGCTGCTGGGAGCGGTATTTGCCAAGGTGATCTCAACCGCTTCAAATTACCTCTTCTCACCGGCGTCGAACCTGATTGAAGACGTGTTCGTGCGCTACATTGCTCCCAACGCGTCGAACAAGCGGGTGCTCATCATCTCGCGGCTGGCGGTGGTACTGCTGGGCAGTTGGGCCTTGTATCAGGCGATCTACGCTCCAAGCATTCTGCAGAAGATGCTGTGGGCTTACACCATCTACTCGGCCGCGCTTACGCCAGTGGTCCTGGCAGCTTTCTACTCCAAACGAGTGACCGCGTGGGGAGCCGTGGCCGCTATCGCCGGCGGCACCGTCGTTACGCTCACCTGGGACCTGCCCGCGGTCAAAGAGCTCTTCCCGCCCGTGATCGCGCAGCGCGACGCCATCTTCCCAGCACTTGCCGTGGCCCTGGTGGCAATGGTGGTGGTCAGCGCGTTTACCCCGCGCCCTGAACCGGAACAGCTCGCCCAGTTTACCGACTGAGGGAGCACGACGGAGTTCCTGTTGTGTCGGCAGTCACGGCGCGCGGTGACCGGGAGACGGAAGCCGCTCGCAATGCTATGGCGTTTCCAGACCGCGCGTCGTACCATCTCCGCAGGACCGGCTCCCGATGCTCTATCTGGAACAGAGACCCGCGGCTCCGCTTGACCGCCTCGTGCGGGCGCTCTGGTACGCAAGCGAGTTGGCGCCGACGCCCGGCCGGCAACGCATTTTGCCCACCGGCAGCACGCAGATCATCCTCAGCCTGAACCGCAGTTACCTGCTTGATTGCCCCGAAGGCCAGCCGGCGCGAACCGCACCCGCCGCACAGGTCGTAGGTGCGCGCTCCAGCTACGAGGTCATCGACAACTCCGACCTGGCGTGCATCATCGGGTTGGTGTTCCGGCCGGGTGGATTTTCCGCGCTGATGGGCGCGCCGGCCGACCTGTTCGCTAACCGCTTTGTCAGCCTCGAAGATGTGTGGGGCACGGAAGCCCGCAGCTTGCGCGAACGTCTGTGCGAGATTGCGTCGGCCGGTGGGCGGCTCGCCTGCCTGGAAGCCTTTCTTTCCCGCAGGCTCGCGGGGTGCCCTGCGCGTTCCTTTCTCCAACCGCATCCCGCGGTCGGGTTCGCACTCGACCGCTTCCGCCGCATTCCCAGCGCCCTCTCTGTGGCTGAAGTGGCACGCGGAACGGGATGGAGCGAGCGCCGCTTCTCGCAGCTCTTCCGCGAGCAGGTGGGGCTGGCGCCCAAGGTCTGGTGCCGCATTCAGCGCTTCCAGCACGCGGTGCGGCAGTTGCACGAAGGGCCGGAGATCCGCTGGGGCGAGCTCGCGCTGGACTGCGGTTACTACGACCAGTCGCACTTTGCCAACGAGTTCCGCGCGTTCTCCGGAATCGACATCAGTACTTACAGCGCGGCCGGGCGGACGCCCTGGGCGAATCATGTGGTGGAAAGAGAGTGATGAGAGGCCCTCATTGATGGCGCTCCCGCGGTACGAAGAGGATGAGGCACATTGGGGCGCGGGGAATTTCCGAAATTTCCAAGATGCGCGCCGCCTATTCTGCCATGCTCCTGTGTGTAGTCAAGATGTCTTCGGGAGGTTCCCCATGAATGACACACTCAGCCGCTCCACCGTCATGCCCACACTGCGTTATCGCGACGCGCACGCCGCCATCGACTGGCTCTGCAATGTTCTCGGCTTTTCAAAGCATGCCGTTTATCCGGGCCCGGACAACACCATCGGCCATGCCGAGCTCACGCTGAACGGGGGCATGATCATGCTCGGGTCGCAGAAGGACGATGCCTACGGCAAGGGCTTCAAGTCGCCCGGCGAGCTGGGCAATGTGGAGACCCGCAGCAGCTATGTCGTTGTCAAAGACGCGGAGGCCGTATGGCATCGCGCGCAGGCCGCCGGGGCGCAGGTCGTGCGCCCGCTGCAGTCAACCGACTACGGCAGCCACGAGTTCACGATCAAGGATCCGGAAGGCCACTCGTGGTCGGTGGGCACTTACGATCCGTGGGCCACGCATAGCATGTGAGGGACTCCGCATGCGCTCACTCCCACCTTCGGATTCGCCCCCATAAGGATTCCTCCCGACCGAGCTCAGCGAGGGCAGGACCGCGATGCTCTAGAACTCGATTTCACCATCAGGGAGCCTTGTTGAATCTCGGTTGATCCGAATGTTCTCGGAGGTGCAGGTACGACACCGGCTCTTGCCCGGGGCAAGCATGTATTGTTCAGGCTTCTCCATCGCGACAGGCCGTAAATTGGCCGGTCTCCGTGAAGTTCCTGGCACCGGTGGAAGTATGGACTACTTTTCATCCACCACTTGCTGCAGCTCGACGCGGCATCGGTGATTGGGACTATGTCGCCTTGCGAAATTCTCCGCTTCATTCACCAATAAGTGCGTTCGATTCCGTCGCTTAGCCCCTCGGTGGTTGGTCGGCCTGCGCATGCAGCGCAGCGATCTCCCCTCAGCCGGAATGTTCCGGTAGGATCCGATTGCGCTAGTTCGTGCGGAACCTGTCAACATGAACCCTCACCCGTGCAGTGGACCGGTCCCCGATCTGAAGTTCATGGGGGGATCCTACTACTTCATCGTCACCGTCGGCCCTTCGGGCGTATCGGCCGTCTTGAATCCGATGACGTGATACACCGCGGGCTCGCTGCCCACGTTGCGCACGCCGTGAAAGATGTTCGAAGCCAGGTAAATGACGCCACCCGGCCCTACCTTCTTCCACTCGCCGTTGATAAGCGCCTCAAGGGTGCCCTGCTTCACGATCAGCATCTCTTCGTTGGGGTGCTTGTGCGGCGCGTGCGGCGCTCCGCCCGGGTTGAGCGTGGTGACGTGCACATCAAGATTCTTCAGTGTAGCGGTGGGCCCGTTGTAGAACGAACGCAGCGATCCTGACTCCGTCGTCTTAGCCGGCACGTCATCCCAGTTGATGACCCATGACCCCTTCGCAGTCCCACTCTGCGCCACCGCGAACCCACCCGCCGTAATCGCTGCGGCAGCCAGCGCCACTAATCCATCTCTACGAGTCAGCATGGATGCTCTCTCCTTCTCCCGATATCGCCGCCGCGCCGGGTATCCTGTCGAGGATGCTCTCTCGGCGATCACTCTTCCCCGTAGCGGCCGGCCTGCTTGCCTGCTTGACTTCCCTCAACAGCTTCGCACAGGCGGGCGCGAATGTGCTGGTCTGGCGCGGCGAGGAGCCCGCGCATGCGAAACACGGCATGGTGGTGAGCGTGCACCACTCGGCGTCTGACGCGGGGCTTGAGATCCTGCGCGAAGGCGGCAATGCCGTCGATGCCGCGGTGGCCACGGGGTTCGCGCTCGCCGTAGTGCATCCTGCCGCCGGCAATCTGGGCGGCGGCGGATTCCTGCTGCTGCGCACGCACGACGGCAAGACCACCTTCATCGACTACCGCGAGAAAGCCCCGCTGGCGGCCACCGAAACCATGTATCAGGACGCGAAAGGCAACGTGCTGCCCGAAAGCAGCATGCAGTCCAGCGTGCTTGGCTATCGCGCCATCGGCACGCCGGGCTCGGTGGCGGGGATGGCTTATGCCGAGCGCAAATACGGCAAGTTGGGACTGGCGAAGGTGATGGCGCCGGCGATCCGGCTGGCCGCGGAAGGATTTGTGCTCACCGAGGAAGAGGCCGGCGAGCTGCACGACGAAGACCTCGCCAAGTTCGCCGACTCGCGACGCATCTTCCAGCGCAACGGCAGCTACTACAAGGCCGGCGAGACGTTCAAACAGCCCGAGCTCGCGCGCACCCTCGAGCGCATTGCCGCCAACCCCGACGACTTCTATCGCGGCAAGATGGCGCAGGAACTGGTCGCGGATCTGAAGAAAGGCGGCGCGCTGCTCACCCTGGAAGACCTCGCGCAATACAACGTCGTCGAGCGGCGGCCGATCATCGGGGACTTTCACGACTTCACCATCATCAGCGCGCCGCCGCCCAGCTCCGGCGGAATCGTGATGCTCAGCGCGTTCAACATCCTTGAGGGCTACGATCTGGCGAAGCTCGGTGACCGCTCGCCGCAAGCGCTGCATCTGATCACGGAGGCGTGGCGGCGGGCGTTCATGGACCGCGCGCAGTATCTCGGCGACCCCGACTTCAACTCGCATCCCCACTGCGCAGCTCATCGCGAAGAAATATGCGGCGGCGTGGCGCGCTGGCATCGATGCGGAGAAGGCTACGCCAAGCGTGGACCTGAAGCGCCCGGAAGGCTTTTTGCCTCCGCCGCCCACGACGGCCGGCCGCTACCGCGAGTCGAACGACACCACGCACTACTCGGTCGTCGATAGCGAAGGTAACGCCGTCGCCGTGACCACCACGCTGAATAACAGCTTTGGCTCGGGAGTCACATCGGGCACGTTGGGATTCCTGCTCAACGATGAGATGGATGATTTCGCGGCCAAGCAGGGCGTGCCGAATATGTATGGGCTGATGCAGGGACCCGCGAACGCTATCGCGCCGGGCAAGCGCCCTCTGAGCGCGATGACGCCAACAATTGTGCTGGAGAATGGCAAGCTGCGGTACGTGCTCGGCTCGCCGGGCGGACCGCGCATCATCACCACGGTCGGCAACATCCTGCTGTCAGTGGCCGAGGGCGGACTCAACGTGCAGGAAGCCGTGGACGCGCCGCGCTTCCATCACCAGTACCTGCCCGACAAGCTGTACCTTGAGCCGGGCTTCAGTGCCGACACGATCGCGGCGCTCGAGCAAGATGGGCTACACGGTGAGCGTGAGCAACGGCCACTGGTCCAACGGCGAGTGCATCGCGATCGACCCGAAGACAGGCGAACTGCTCGGCGGGCAGGATCACCGCAGCCACTACGGAAAAGCCGCCGGGTATTAACCGGCGGCTTTCGATGCAGTTCTGCTTATTGCCTCTACAACTCCATCGACTTGGTCTCCGCGATCGCCTTCGCCTTCAGCAGAAACTCTGACAGCGGCATCGAGCCCTGGTCGCCCTTGCCCCTCGTCCGCACGCTGACCGCACCCGCTTCCTGCTCCTTGTCACCGAAGACGAGGATGTAGGGCATTTTCTGATTCGCAAAGTCGCGGATCTTGGCGTTCATCTTCTCGTTGCGCAGATCTGTCTCGACCCGGAAGCCCGCGGCCTTCAGCTCTTCCTCAACCTTGTCCGCATAGTCCGCATGCCGCTCGCTGATGGGCACCAGGCCGATCTGCACCGGCGCCAGCCACAGCGGAAACGCGCCCGCGTAGTGCTCGATGAGCACACCGAAGAAGCGCTCCACCGATCCGAAAAGCGCGCGGTGGACCATCACCGGCTGATGCCGCTCGCCGTCTTCGCCCACATATTCGAGCTCGAACCGCGCCGGCAGATTGAAGTCGAACTGCACCGTCGACAACTGCCAGAGGCGTCCGAGGACATCGACCAGCTTGAAGTCGATCTTGGGGCCGTAGAATGCGCCTTCACCAGGGATCCTCTTGAACGTAAGCCCGCGGCGCGTCAGGACGCGATCGAGTGCCTCTTCGGCACGGATCCAGTCTTCCTGCTTGCCCACGAACTCGCCGGGCTTGCTGGGATCGTGCGCGGAAAGCTCGACGCGGTACTCCGCAAAGCCGAAGGTCTTCATGACGGCTTCAGCGAAGTCAATGCAGCCGTCCATTTCGCTCTCAATCTGCTGCGGCGTGCAAAAGATATGCGCATCGTCCTGCGTAAATCCGCGCACGCGCAGCAGGCCATGCATGGTGCCCGAGCGCTCGTAGCGATATACGTTGCCTAGCTCCGCATACCGCTGCGGCAGATCGCGATAGCTCTTCGGCGAATTCTTGTAGATGAGAATGTGGCCCGGGCAGTTCATCGGCTTCAGCCGGTACTCGGCGTCGTCCAGCTCCATCGGCGTATACATGTTGCCCGCGTAGAAGCCCTCATGCCCGCTGATCCGCCACAGGTCGCGCCGCATCACGTGCGGCGTGAACACAAGCTGATAGCCGCGCCGCAGGCACTCGTCCTTCATCCAGTCTTCCATCACCTTGCGAACGATACCGCCCTTGGGATGCCAGAAGACCAGGCCGGGGCCGGCCACTTCCTGAATGCTGAACAGATCAAGCTGCTTGCCCAGCACGCGATGGTCGCGTTTCGCCGCCTCTTCCAGCCGCGCGAAATGCTCATCCATGTCCTTCTTTGAGAAAAACGCCGTGCCGTAAATCCTCTGCAACTGCGGATTCTTCTCATCGCCCAGCCAGTACGCGCCCGCCAGGCTCGTCACCTTCACCGCCTTCACGCGCCCCGTCGAAGGCACATGCGGCCCGCGGCAGAAGTCCACAAACTTCCCATTGCGATAGAAGCTCACCTGCTCGCCGGCTTGAGTAAACCGCGTCACGAAGTGCGTCTTCATGAAGTCGCCGTCGCGCTCGAACTCCTTCAGTGCCTCTTCCCTCGGCTCATACTCGCGCACAAACTTATCGTCGCGCGCCACCACCTCGGCCATCTTCTTCTCGATGGCCGCGAGATCCTCCGGCGTAAACGGCTTATCGCGATAAAAATCGTAGAAGAAGCCCGAGTCCGTCGCCGGGCCGTGACCCAGCTTGGCCTCGGGAAACAGCTCCAGCACCGCCGTGGCCAGTACGTGCGCGGCGGAGTGGCGCACGACTTTCAACGCCTCGGGATCGCGCTCCGTGACCAGTTCGAGCTTCACGCCCTCATGCAGCGGAGTCGCCAGATCCACCAGCCGCGGAGCCGACTTGTCCTCGGCCGCATACATCGCCGCCTCGGCAGACTCCTCCTTCTTCTCGTCGCCGGACAAGGCGATGGGAGTCAGCGGAGTAATCCGCGCCACCACAGATGCCGAGGCCAGCCGAGGCGAAATCGAGTTGGCAATCTCAAGAGGCGTCGTGCCCGCAGGCACTTCCCGGACCGAACCGTCCGGCAGATGGATAGCGATCGTCGAGCTCATGGCAAACCAAATCCCTTGTGAATTCAGCGCGTTCAACTGCGCTGGAGAACACTTCAGGATATCGTCCTGAGCCGCCGCGGTCGAGGACGGGCGGCGGATTGCAGTCGAGTCAGGCCATTTTGTACCCGATCAAACCTGGCACGGCCGCTCTCCCAAATCAGTCCCCGAATTTCCTCCTTGCCAAACGTGCGCCTGCAGTACTAAAACGATTTTCGTCCTTGCCCCAACAGTGGAACTTCCCTCTACCCCCTTTGGTCCGCGCACGTCCCGGTGCCGGGCATGGTCAACTCGTTTGCAGGAGAGCTAATGTTCTCCGTTGCGGTTGGAACACGACACAACGAAAGGCCAGAAATACACATGCAGGTTTTGTGCAAAAGCACTGTTGATTCCCCTGACCTCTGCTGCTCCGTATGTGGCAAGGGATTCGCTCTCTACTGGGAGCGCCAGTCCCGCGGGGAGCGCGCCATCGCCCTGCGCCAGATTGCCGCTGCGCTCCGCGGCCATCACCATAAGCTTTCCAGCCCCGACGCCCATCCCCAGCATGGCTTCATCGTCCCCGACGGGAACGGCCCCGCCGCTTTTTCTGGCGCCGCGATTCTCGGCCATGCACCCTCCTGGGCACTTTGACGCATCTTATTGTGCAGATTGATTTCGCTCTGCAAGCGCGGCAGGGCAAGCGGACTGGAAGGCAATCACCCAAAGCCCGCACCAAGGTTCGAACAATGGGCAGGACCCCGCCGCCAGGCGCTCAGCTCCTGGTGAGAAAAACAAACAAGGCCGCCGTCCCACACGGTTTAAAGTCTCTGGTTCTCTCCGTAGCTTGACGGCACGACGAGACCGCTCAATTGAACTGCGTTGTTTTCTGATGCCGGCAGGCGACTACACCCTCTGAGGTCATCGCCGCCGGCATCGCTATTTGTACGCCATGGTCTCTCAAAGTGCACGGCCGCCCAGTCTTCTGACTTGGGCGGCCGTTTGCACTGCACTAGGGATCAATGCCAGCCGTCATCGCCGCCCACGTGCGTCGGAATCACTCCGGGCGCAAACAGGTCGGACAGATCGTTGGTCCCCGGCGTGGCTGCATCGCCCAGCAGCGGGCCCACGTGGAAGATCTCCTGCATCGTCTTCAGATCGGACGAGTGCGTCATGTTCAGCGTGCTTGCGTAGGGCAGCCCGCCCTCGTTGGCGCGCGCCAGGTTCGAGATCACAATCTCGCCAATCGTATGGTTGAAGTCGTCCGCATTGTCGTTGGGGTCACCGTCCGACTCCGCCTCGTCCCACCACAGAATGATCGCGCCGCCATCCTTGTAGGCCCGCGACGCCATGATCATCGGCACCAGGCGCGACAGTGCGTTGTCGCCCGCTCTGATCTGCGCCGCATCTCCTGTCAGCCCCGCAAAGCCGTTCTTCAGCCCGCTGTGCTGATCGTTGTACTGGTCCGGCGTGATCCAGGTGTAGTCCGCCACCCAGCCGTTCTCGAGGTCGAACGGCAATTGCTGCAGCGGCGCATAATGAAACCGCAGCCGATTCGAGGTGCGTCGCATTGTTGCCGCCATTCGTGTCGTTGAAGAGCACCTCGGGGTTGTGTTTCGGCGCGTAGTTATATTGCAGCGTGGCGTTGTACTCGTTCAGCGGGCTGGAGGCATCGAAGTTGCCCGAGAAGCTCGAAAGCGGCACCGTCCACTGGTTCCGCGCCAGAGGAATATTCACCAGCTTGCCGCCCGCATTGGTCATCAGGTCGGCATCTTCCTGGTAAGACTTCCACGTGTGCCCGGCCTTCTCCAGCAGCGACGACAGGTGCTGCGTGGTGGCCTGCGACGTCGGCCCGCTGGGAGAATAGGGGTCGTTGTCGTTGAACACGCCGTAGTTCGTTCCGCCCTCGGCCCAGAAGTAGTTCGGCTCCGAAGGATGAATGTGCGGATTGTTGCCGCTCGGCGTGGCCAGCACGTTGTGATACGCCATGGCATACGCCACATGCTCGCTGATATTCACCACACTGCCGTCAATGTAGGCGGTCGCTGTCCCGTTGACCAGGCTGTTGACGAACGGCGCGCTGGGATTCTGGTAAATCTGCTGAATCCCGCTGGTGGCCCCGGTATTGTTGTTGGGCTGGGTCCAGTTGTGATTCTCCAGCGCGATGACGAACACATGTTTCACTTCGCGCGGACCATCCTGAGCACTCGCCGCGGCAGCGGCCAGGTACACGCCGAGCACAAGCCCGGCGCAGGGGCGAACAAACTTCATGGGGGAGGACATCGATGTCTCCAGAGGGGGAAGTACGGCCGGTCCGGCAAGGTCGCTCGCTCACTTCGAGCAGACACAAATTCCCGCCGTCAGCCGCCTGCAGACGTTGATAGCCCCGCTATGTTTACAAACGATGACCACCGGGTTAAAACGTCGCTCCGAATTCCTGCTGGTTGATTTCAGCCGTAAGCAGCAGTTTCGTAACAGCCCTGTTCAGCGGGCCGTCGGGAAGACAACGCACAACAACCGCGCCGGAGGCGCAGAGTTTGTTAGCCCCGCGCTTCAGCGTGGGGACGACCCACGCCCATCGCGCTCCGGAGTCCCGTAGGGACGGCGCGCGAACCCTCCATGCCGCTGCAGTTCCTCGGGAATCCCGCAGATCGCCGGCGCACCCGAGAACACCCGTGACCGCCATCACAGACCCGAATCCAGAATCGATCAAAATAGAAAGGCCGATCCGAAGCGGGTCCAAAGCATGCCTTTCCGCTCAGTAGGATCGATCAGGGTTAACCATAAAATTAACGGTTTTGATTTTCAGAGTTTTCCACAGGGTTGATATCTAACTAATTTAAATTCAATCACTTAATGAAAAGATCTTTATTTGGATCCTTTCGCTCCTCCTTCGCTTTTCCTCACAGAGGCACAAACGTAAGGCGAAAATCAACCTCGCCCACCAATCGCTTTTCGCACCAAAGTTTACCGAGCAGTTAACAGCGAGGCCAAGTCCCTCGCCTTCGTCGCACACCTGTCAGAATGACGAGTTTGTTCGGCTGGGGAGGGGTTTGTGCTCCGCCGCGGCTCATGCCGGCTCCCGAATGCTTACACTCCTGGCACGGGCGGGCAGCCGGGAAACGCGGTGAGGTAGGTGTTGCCCTTGTAGCCGAGGTACTTGATTCCGATCTTGCTGGTAAAGAAACCGTCGGCAACGAAGTTGCGCAGGAACGAGAAGCCGGAAACCGGCTTGGCGAGGCTCGGGTCCTGCTCGGCGTTTTTGCGATAAGCGACAAGATCGAGGATCTCGGCCTGCTGCGGCTGGGCGCAGTCGATCCATGTTTTGCCGTATCGGGTCGTGCAGGCGGTGTCGAGCCAGCGGAAGAACTCGCCGAGCGTGGCCTGATATTCGGTATTCTCGCTGGCGAGCAGATCGATGAACTCGGGCGCCTCTCCTTCGACGGCTCCGCCTGAATCGGCATCTGGTGGAATGATCGTGTCCGACAGAGCCTGCAGCGTCTTGAACCCATGCGCATCGAAGAACTTGGGCGTGTAAGGGCCGCTGCCCTTCTCAGCCTCGATCATGTGGTGAGCGTGCTCGGCTGCCTCGACGGGAATCACGCGAAGGACCGAGCCGGCAGCAACGCTCATGGTCAGCGACTTGAGAACGGCACGGCGCGAGAGAGAATCGAGCGTCATCAGAGCTCTCCTTTCTTCGCCTGGTCCAGCAAATACTCCGAAGTCCGCCATGAGAGCGCCATGATGCTGAGCGTGGGGTTCTTGTCGGGATTGGAGACGAACGGGCGCGGCATCGGCGACGAAGACGTTCTTCACATCGTGCGCCTGGCACCATCGGTTGAGCGCGGAGGCTTTGGGGTCGTCGCCCATGCGCACCGTACCGAGTTCGTGAATGATCTCGCCACCTTCAGAAATGCGCGCGGCCGGCTGCTGCAACTGCTGGCTCTCCCCCGCGCTTGCGGGCGGCGGCGCATGCCGGCGGAACGGCGCAACTGTGCCGCCCGCGGCTTCAATGATGGCTCGAAACGTCTGCTGCATGTGCGCCGCCATCTTTGTCTCGTTGTCGCCCCAGGCCCAGTGGAAGCGCAGAACCGGAATGCCCCACTGGTCTTTCACGCTGGGGTCGATGTCGCAGAAGGACTTCTCGTTGGGGATCATCTCGCCGCGGCCGTTGAAGCCGATGTAGGTGCCGTAGCTTTTGCGGCAGGCCTGCTTGAGGCTGGCGCCGTAGCCCTCGTGTTCTTCGCAGACGCCCTGGAAGCCGCCTACGCCGGGCATGTCGCGGCCGCCGCCGAACTCGATGTGATAGCCGCGCAGGAAGTCGTTCTTCTGGCCGAAGAGCCACCAGGGCATGTACATGTGCATGCCGCCGACGCCGTCGTGATTGTGCGAGGGCATGTTTTCAAGCTGCGGGAAATGGCCGACGAGATCGCTGCCGACCGAATCAGTAAGATAGCGGCCGATGACGCCCGAGGAGTTGGCGAGGCCATTGGGAAAGCTGGACTGAGCGCGAGTTGAGCAGGAGGCGCGCGGACTCGCAGGCGCTGGCCGCGACGACCACGGAACGGGCGTAGACGCGCTGCTCCTGTTTGCTCGTCTTGTCGACGTACGAGACGGCTTCGGCTTTGCCGTTTGACCCGAGGATGATTTCGCGCGCCATGGCGTTGGCGATCATGGTGAGTCGGCCGGTGGCGGCGGCGGGCGGAATCATGACCTGGCTCGAGCTGAAGTTGGATGCGGTGCGGCAACCGCGACCGCATTGCGCGCAGTAGTGGCAGGCGTCGCGATCGTTGAGCGGCTTGGTGAGGATGGCGAGGCGCGATGGGATGCAGGTGATGTGGAGCTTGTCGCAGGCCTTCTTGACGAGCGTTTCAGTGCAGCGCGGTTTGGGCGGCGGCTGGAAGATGCCGTCGGGCGCGTTGGGCACATTTTCTTTGGAGCCGAAGACGCCGATGTAGGACTCGACCTTGTCGTAGTAGGGTGCGAGCTCTTCGTAGGTGATGGGCCAGTCAGTGCCCATGCCGTCAGTGGAGTGCGGTCGGAAGTCGGCCGGGCCGAAGCGGAGAGCGATGCGTCCCCAGTGGTTGGTGCGGCCGCCTTCAATGCGCGAGCGGAACCAGCGGAAGGACGAGCCGGGGGCGGTGGTGTAGGGCTCGCCGGGGATGTCCCAGAAGCCGTTGGGCGCCATGAACTCATTCACCAGGCCGCGCTGGTTTCCGCCGATGCCGACACCGCGATGCGGAAGCTGATAGGGCCAGACGTGCTCTTTGAAGTCGGTGTCGGGATTGAGGCGCGGGCCCGCTTCGAGCATCACGACGTTCAGTCCGCCCTCGGTGAGGATTTTCGCAGCGGTGCCTCCGCCTGCGCCTGAGCCGATGATGCAGACGTCGTAAACCTTTTTGCGCGGGGAAACTTCGAGCATCCGTCCTCCGAGGCCAACCTGGGTCGCCAACACTATAGACGCTAGAAGGGTGTGCGCGCGAGTAGGACGAGGATGCGGCCCACGGATGCGCGGGCCGCCCGGGAGGCTAGGTGCGGGTCTTCCACTTCGAGGAGAGAAGGGAGAGCTTGTCCTGCACGAGGAGCTCGGGTTTCGGCGCGGGCCTTTGAGTGGCCGGGCTGGACGCGGATTTCGGTGCACCGGCGGTGAGCGCCTTGATGGAGAGGGCGATGCGCTTTGCTTTCTCGTCGACGCTGAGCACTTTTACTTTGACGAGTTGGCCGGTCTTCACCGCCTCCGACGGGTCCTTGATGAACTTGTTGGAGAGCTCGCTGATGTGAACGAGACCGTCCTGGTGCACGCCGATGTCGACGAATGCGCCGAACTTGGTGACGTTGGTGACGACGCCTTCAAGGATCATGCCGACCTTGACGTCGCCAAGCTCTCTCACATCTTCATGGAAGGTGGGTGCGACGAACTTGTCGCGCGGATCGCGGCCGGGCTTGCGCAGCTCGGACAGGATGTCGTTGAGCGTGAAGGCGCCGGCGGACAGCTTGTTGCGGTCAACGCGATCAAGGAGTTCGGGCTTCTTGATGATCTCGGCGACGGGCGTGTTGAGCATGGCGGCAATCTGCTCGACCACACTGTAGGACTCAGGGTGTACGGCGGTCGAATCGAGCGGGTTGTCGCCTGTGCGGATGCGCAGGAAGCCGGCGGCCTGCTCGAAGGTCTTGGGGCCGATGCCGGGGACCTGGAGGACCTGCTGCCGCGAGCGGAAGCGTGCCATTCTCGTTGCGGAAGGCGACGATGTTGAGGGCGGTGCGCTCGTTGATGCCGGCGACGTGGCGCAGCAGTGTCCACGACGATGTGTTGAGGTCGACGCCGACGCGGTTGACGCAGCTTTCGACCACGGCCGAGAGCGATTCCGCAAGCTGGCGCTGATCGACGTCGTGCTGATACTGGCCGACGCCGATGGATTTGGGATCGACCTTGACGAGTTCCGAAAGCGGGTCCTGCAGACGGCGGGCGATGGAGATGGCGCCGCGCACGGTGAGGTCGAGATCGGGAAATTCCTGGCGCGCGACGTCGGACGCGGAGTAGACGCTGGCGCCGGCTTCGCTGACCGTGACGGAGAAGATGCCATCGATTCCCTTGTCGCGCAGAAAGCCGCGCACGAAAGCATCGGTCTCGCGCGAGGCGGTTCCGTTGCCGATGGCGATGGCGCGGACAGGTGAATTTGCGCAGCAGGGCTTCGAGTTTGGGCGCGGCCTCGGCGTCGCCTCTCTTGCTGGTATGCAGATAGAGCACGTCGTGCGCGAGGAGCTTGCCTGTCTCGTCGACGACAGCGACCTTGCAGCCGGTGCGCAGTCCGGGGTCGATGCCGAGTACCGAGAGCGGGCCGGCAGGCGGCGCGAGAAGAACGTTGTAGAGATTGTCCTTGAAGACCTGGATGGCTTCCGTATCGGAGCGGCGTTTCAACTCGAGGCGGATCTCGCCCTGGATGGACGAGTTGAGCAGGCGCTTCCAGGCGTCCTCGATGGCGAGGTCGAGCTGCGGCGTCCAGTCGCCCTGTGCGCGCAGGACGTGCCGGCGCATGAGGCCGAGGGCGCGCTCTGCTTCGAGCTCGATGAGGAAATAGAGCACGTTCTCCCCTTCGCCGCGGCGGATGGCGAGCATGCGGTGCGAGGGGATGGTCTTCACCGGCTCCGAGTACTCGTAGTACATCTTGAACTTTTCCTGCGCGTCGACGGCGTCGATGGTCTTGCGGCTGACGACGGTGCCTTCATCGAACATGATCTGGCGCAGTGCTTTGCGCAGGTTGGCCTCTTCGCTGATCCACTCAGAGACGATGTGGCGCGCACCTTCGAGGGCTTCGTCGATGGCGGCGACGCCGAGTTCGGCGTTGATGAAAGTGGCGGCGAAGGCGTGGAGCGAATCGCCGGCGGGCTGCTGTTCCCAGAGATATTTGGCGAGGGGTTCGAGACCCTTCTCGCGCGCGATGGTGGCCTTGGTGCGGCGCTTGGGCCTGTAGGGCAGATAGAGATCTTCGAGCTCGGCCTTGTCGAGCGTGGCCTCGATGCGCGCTTTCAGCTCGTCGGTGAGTTTGCCCTGTTCGGCGATGGAGGCGAGGATCGTCTTGCGGCGGTCGACGAGGTCGCGGAAATAGGCGAGGTTCTCTTCGATCGCGCGGATCTGCACTTCATCGAGGTTGCCGGTGGCCTCTTTGCGGTAACGCGCGATGAAGGGGACGGTGCCGCCGTCGTCGAGCAGCTCGATGACGGCGGTGATGCCGCGCATCGGCAGGTTCAGGGTCTTCGCAATGTGAAGGAGTATTTCGGGGGAGAGAGTCTTAGAGTCCGTCATGAGCAATCCTTCGCTATCGTAAATGGGCGGACTGAGGAAAACGATGAGAGGAATTCACAGGGCCTGGTGCGGAGGGCTGGCGTAGAGCGAGAGCAGCGCGCGCGCGGCGCAGAACGGCGTGATGCTACCTTCGAGAACTTCGCGCTCGTATGCCGCAACCTGCTGATGGATGAGCGGATGCGCGCGGAAGAGCTGGGCGAGACCGTGCTCGAGCGCGTTGCGCAGCCAGCGGCGCCGCTGCTCGCGCCGGTTCAATTCAAAGCTGCCATTGGAGCGGGTGAGGCCGGAGAATTCTTGGACGGCGTTCCACAACGAGGGAATGCCGCGGCCGGTGAGAGCAGAGCATGCGACGGCGCGGGGTGTCCAGCCAGAGGCCGGCGCAGGAAAGAAGTGCAGTGCAGCCTCGGCGTCGGCGCGCGTGCGCTCAGCCGCGGCGAGGTTTTCGCCGTCGGCCTTGTTGACAGCGATGAGGCCTGCGAGTTCCATGACGCCGCGCTTGATGCCCTGAAGTTCATCGCCGGCGCCGGAGAGCATGACCAGCAGAAAGAAGTCGACCATGTCATGCACCGCGGTTTCAGACTGGCCGACGCCGATGGTTTCAACAAAGATGTTTTCGTAGCCCGCGGCTTCGCAGAGCAGCATGGCCTCGCGCGTGTGCTGGGCGACTCCGCCGTAAGAGCCGCGCGAAGGTGAGGGCCGGATGAACGCCTGATCGCACGAGGCGAGCGAGATCATGCGCGTCTTGTCGCCGAGAATACTGCCACCGGTGAGCTGGCTGGTGGGATCGACAGCGAGCACCGCGACGGACTGTCCGTGTTCGCCAATGACGAATTGGCCGAGCGCTTCAATCAGTGTGCTCTTGCCCGCGCCCGGCACGCCGGTGATGCCGATGCGGAGAGCTCCGCCGGTGTGAGGCAGACAGGCTTCAATAATCTCCTCGGCAAGATCGCGGTCGACAGAACGCGAGCTTTCAATGAGCGTGATGGCTCGCGAGAGAACGCGGCGATCGCGGCGAAGAATGCCCTGGATGTATTCCTCGCGGGAGAGAGCGCTGCGGGATTTCGCCGGGCACGCCGCAGGCTCTGGCGCAGCACTGCCCTTACTCACCCGCAAGGCGCTCTGGAAGAGCGCAGTCAACGGACAACCCCTCCAACCGGCGTTGCAGCAAGCGAGCGCAGAATCTCTTGCGCAGCTTTGGGGATGGGTGTGCCCGGGCCGTAGATGCCTGCGACTCCGGCGGCGTAAAGGAACTCGTAATCCTGCGGCGGGATGACTCCGCCGGCAACTACAAGAATGTCTTCGCGCCCGATCCTGCTCAGCTCCTCGATGAGCTGGGGAACAAGCGTCTTGTGGCCCGCGGCGAGCGTCGAGACGCCTACGATGTGCACATCGCTTTCGGCGGCAAAGCGCGCTACTTCAGCGGGAGTCTGGAAAAGCGGGCCGATATCGACGTCGAAGCCGATATCCGCGAAAGCGCTGGCGATGACCTTGGCGCCGCGGTCGTGGCCGTCCTGGCCCATCTTGGCGACGAGGATGCGCGGGCGGCGTCCCTCGGCTTCTTCGAATTCGACAACCATCTGCTGCGCGCGGCGGAATTCTTCGCCTGCCCCTGCGGCGGAGTAGACGCCTGTGACAGCGCGTGGAACTGCATGGTAACGGCCCCAGACCTTCTCAAGCGCCAATGAAATCTCGCCGAGCGTAGCGCGGTTGCGCGCGGCGTCTACGGCGCATTCAAGAAGGTTGCCATCGCCGTTGGCGGCACATGCTTCAAGCTGGGCGAGCGATTGCCGGACGGCATCGTCGTTGCGGTCGCGGCGAAGCTGCTCGAGACGGCGGAACTGCGCGGCGCTGACAGCCGCATCATCGATGTCGAGAACCGGAATGGGTGTTTCCTCAGACACTCGCCAAGCGTTGACGCCGACCAGGATGTCCTTGCCCGAGTCGATGCATGCCTGGCGTCGCGCAGCGGCTTCCTCAATGCGCATCTTGGGAATGCCTGTTTCGATGGCCTTCGCCATGCCACCCAGCCGCTCGATCTCTTCAATGAGATCCCAGGCAGAGTGCATGAGCTCGTGCGTCAGGCGCTCTACATAATAGGAGCCGCCCCACGGGTCGATGACGCGCGTGATACCGGTCTCGTTCTGAAGATAAATCTGCGTGTCGCGCGCAATGCGTGCGGAGAAGTCCGTGGGCAGCGCTAGTGCCTCGTCAAGCGCGTTGGTGTGCAACGACTGCGTATGCCCCATGGCAGCGGCCAGCGCTTCAACACAGGTGCGGACGACATTGTTGTAAGGATCCTGTGCGGCGAGACTCCAGCCGGAGGTCTGCGAGTGAGCGCGGAGGGCAAGGGACTTGGGATTCTTCGCTCCGAAGCCTTTGACGATTTTGGCCCAGAGCATGCGGGCCGCGCGCATCTTGGCAATCTCCATGAAGTGGTTCATGCCGATGCCCCAGAAGAAGGAGATGCGGGGCGCGAAGTCATCGACGTTCAGGCCAGCCTTGATGCCGGTGCGCAGGTATTCGATGCCGTCGGCGAGCGTGTAAGCGAGCTCGATGTCGGCGGTGGCGCCGGCCTCTTGCATGTGGTATCCACTCACGCTGATGCAGTTGAAGCGCGGCATGTGTGCGGCGCAGTAGCGGAAGATGTCGCCGATGATGCGCAACGAGGGCTCAGGCGGATAGATGTAGGTGTTGCGCACCATGAACTCTTTGAGGATGTCGTTCTGGATGGTGCCGCTAAGTTTGTCGAGCGCGACACCCTGCTCCTCGGCGGCGGCGATGTAGAAGGCCATGATCGGCAGGACCGCGCCGTTCATCGTCATGGAGACAGACATGCGGTCGAGCGGAATTCCGTCGAAGAGAGTCTGCATGTCGAGGACGGAGTCGATGGCCACGCCGGCCTTGCCGACGTCTCCAGCGACCCGTGGATGATCGGAGTCGTAGCCCCGATGCGTGGGCAGATCGAACGCAACGGAGAGACCTTTCTGTCCCGCGGCGAGATTGCGCCGGTAGAACGCATTCGACTCTTCAGCCGTGGAGAAACCGGCGTACTGACGGATGGTCCACGGCTGCTGCGTGTACATGGTGCTGTAAGGGCCGCGCAGAAACGGGGGCAGGCCGGCGGCGTATTCGAGGTGCTCAACGCCATTGAGATCCTTGGGCGTGTAGAACGACTTGATGGCGATGTGCTCGAGCGAGAGATGCTCGCTGGGCTGGACCGATGGGACATCGGCCGCCGAATGAAGCGTCGGGACATCGAGCCGCACTCTCGGCCCGCTGCTGCGAAGAGCGCTCTCCTCGAATATCTTCCGCGCGTTCGAAGCAAGGCGGGCGGTGATGACTTCGACCGCATAAGAACCACCCGCGGGATCGGCAACGCGGGAGAACAGCGACTCGTGTTTGAGGATGAGCTGCGTATTGCGCGCCAGCCGTTGCGCGAGCTGGGTTCCGCCTTCACCCATCGCGTTGACCTGCGCCACGGAGAGGGAATTGGCGCCGCCGAGAATTGCTGACATGGCTTCGGTTGTGCCGCGCAGGATGTTTGTGTGCGCGGCGTCCGCGGCGGTGTTGCCGCAAAGAGTGCGCACGTGGATGCGGGCCGCGCAGCGTTCGTGTGCGACGCCGAATCCCGAAAGAACCTGGGCCCAGAGCATGCGGAACGCGCGAAGTTTGGCGATTTCGAGGAAGAACTGCGGTCCTATCGCAAGGGAGAAGGTCAGCAAGCTTGCGGCGCGACCGGCTGGCAGGCCCGCGCTTGTCACGCAATTGAGAAAGTCGACAGCGCTGCGGAGAGCCGATGCGATCTGTTTGGCGGAATCGGGATTCTCCGCCTCAGGAGCGTCCACTCTGATCGTGAAGGGAACGAAGCAGTCCGGGGCTGCGGCCGTGACTTCGGCAGTGAATGCCGGGTCGGCCAGAGGGTTCAAGGCTCGTCGACACTGGCGCGCCATGCGGGCGCTTGCTCAGCCGTTCAAGAAGCAGCCGGACAGTGGCGGCGTCCGCGTCGAAGTGAAGCGGAACCTGTTCGAGTTGCGAAAAGACGATGACGAGATCCGAAGCGCTGGTGATCTTTGTTCCGCCGAAAGCAATCTCTTCCGCACCGGAGGCAATAGCCGCGCGCGCCTGCCGATTGGCCTCTTCAGGGTCCGCGGCCTCAATCTCTTCACGAATCTGCCAGCCTGGCAGCGCGATGGAGCCGCGCGTGTAGGGGAACTGGCCAGGCGCAGCTTGAAGGAATTCGAGTCCCGCAAGATCCTCGGCGCGGTAGAACGCCTGGAGGTCGAGCCCGTCTTCGGCGTTCCACAGGAGCGTTGCAATGTCAGCACCCTTGAGGGTTTTGTGGATGGCGGCTTCCCATTCTGCGGTGACAATGGGCGGAAACTCGGAGAGGAACCAATCGGCAGGCATGGGCTTTCACTTCTGCTGCGGGTCTTCGACCATCTCGAAAAGAATTCCGAAGGGATGATCGGCGCGCGATTTGGGGTGGACAAAGAAGACGGTGGTGCCGCGCGATCCGGCTCGCGGAGCTTTGTCGATGATCTGGAAACCGGCGGCTTGCATGGCATCGAAGGCGCGCTGCGCATCGGCAACTCGGAAGGCGATGTGGGCGGGACCGGGGCGGCCGCCGTTGCGCTCGATGGTTTTGTTGACAGGCGATTCAGGCGAGAGCGGCTCCAGCAACTGGATCAGGTTGGGGCCATTGCCAATCTGCAGCAGGACCTCGCGCACCTGGTCGCGCCCCAGAACTTCTTCGCGGTGAATCTCGCGAAAGCCCAGCAGCTTGTAGGCTTCCGCCTGAGCTTCGAGCTGGCCGGAGGGAACGGCGATGGCGATGTGGTCGACAAACTGAATCCCGGTATCGACGGCCGGTTCGGCAGGGTATGCGGTGGTCATTTCGAACTTCCTTGTAAGAGTGCGGTCTCCCACTCCATCTCGATAAGCGGCTGATTCACCTTGACTGAATTGCCTGGCTCCACGTGAACCTTCTGCACGATTCCGGATCGCGGCGCGGTGACATGGGTCTCCATCTTCATGGCTTCGAGAACCAGCAGAAGCTCGCCCGCCTCAACTGCCTGGCGCGGTTCAACAGGCACGCGGATCACGAGCCCGGTGACCGGGCTGCGGCAGATTCGGTCGGATCGGTTGTTGTCAAACGTCGATCCGTTACTGGAGGGATAGTTGACTGCGGGCGAATACGCCGGCGGTGGCGGTACATAGGGCGCCGAGGCCTCCTCATCGTCCAGCACCTCGACATCGGCCTCATAGGTATTTCCGGCGATGGTGATCCGGAGCTTCAAGTGGACATCCTTTCTTCCCCCTCGCGCCTCTTCACTGGCGAAGGTTGTGCGAGGACTGCACCAGCACGCGGCCCTGCTGAGACCATGGGCTTGCCTTGTCGCGCGATTTCACGAGCGTTGCCGAGCGTACGCGTGCGTTCGGCCCTGCGGCTGCAATCGCAGCGGCGGCGATGGCGGCTTGTATCTCAGGCTCGATAGCTGCGCCGATGTCTCCTTCCGCGGAGAGGTCGACGATTGCCCCGGCTTCTGATTCGCTTTCAGCCGGCTGGGAGGCAACCCACCAGGAATGCAACTCCGTCAGGCGTGCTTCGATCATCGCGACGGCTTCGTCCACTGAGGCGACCTGGTCTTCGAGCGACCGCTGGCGTTCAAGCACGAGACGCTGAAACCGCCACACGATGAGAATGCAGACGGTTGCCGCGACCAGCGCCAGAACGCTCACCACAACTACCGCCGCTGCCCAATTGCCTGTCACGTCAACCCTTCTTTCTAGAGCGGAATAAGCCCGTGCTTCTTCGGCGGGCGCAGCTCGCGCTTGGCATGCAGCGACTCGAGCGCGAGCGCGACCTGGCGCCGGGTTTCGGCTGGTTCAATGACGTCGTCGACGAGGCGGCGCCCCGCGGCAACGAATGGATTGGCGAATGTGTCGCGATACTCTTCGACGAGTTCCCTGCGGCGCTCGGCTTGATCCTGCGCAGCGTCAATCTCGCGACGGAAGACGATTTCCGCCGCGCCTTCGGCTCCCATCACCGCTATCTCGGATGTGGGCCACGCGAAGACGCGGTCCGCACCCAGGCCCTTAGAGCACATGGCGATGTAGGCGCCGCCGTATGCCTTGCGCAGAACCACGGTGATCTTGGGCACGGTGGCGGCCGAATAAGCGAAGAGCAGTTTGGCCCCATGACGAATGATGCCGCCACGCTCCTGCTCCACGCCGGGAAGGAAGCCGGGGACATCGACCAGGGTCAGCAGCGGGATGTTGAAGGCGTTGCAGAAGCGGACGAAGCTCGCAGCCTTGTCTGAAGCGTTGATATCGAGCACGCCGGCAAGCACGTTGGGCTGATTCGCAACCACGCCTACGGAGCGGCCCTGCACGCGGCCAAACCCGATGACGAGGTTGGGAGCAAAGCCTGACTGGATTTCGAGGAAGTCCTGGTTGTCGACGATACGCGCGATGACGGCGCGCACGTCGTAAGCAATCTTGGAGTCCACGGGGATAATCTCGTTCAGATCCGAGTCGGGCTTGAGCCGCGAGTTGAATGGGGCCCGCGGCGGGTCTTCGAGGTTGTTGGAAGGAAGAAAGCTCAGCAAGCGCCGGCAAAGCTGCAGAGCCTCCGCGTCGTCCCTTGGCGATGAGATGCACCACGCCGGCATTGTTCATCTGCGAGACAGGCCCGCCCAGTTCCTCGGCGCTGACGTCTTCGCCGGTGACCTGCTTGATCACCTGGGGCCCGGTGATGAACATGCGTGCCTGAAGCGTCTGGATCACGAAGTCAGTAAGTGCCGGGCTGTAGGCCGCGCCGCCCGCGCACGGGCCGCAGATCACGGCGATCTGGGGCACGGTGCCGGAGAGCATCACATTGCGATAGAAGACCCGTGCGTAGCCGTCGAGTGAGTCGATGCCCTCCTGCACGCGCGCGCCGCCGGAGTCGTTGATGAAGACGAACGGGCTGCCCGTCTTGAGCGACATGACCATCATGTCGGCGATCTTGGCGCAGTGGACCTCGCCGGCCGCTCCGCCCACTACGGTGAAGTCCTGGCTGGCGAGATGAACGATGCGGCCGTCGACAGTGGCACAACCCGTGACTACACCATCGGCCGGCAGTTCCTTGCCCGCCATGCCAAAGTAGGTGGCGCGGTGCCGCGCAAAGACGCCGATCTCCTGAAAGCTCGCCTTATCGACCAGGGCCTGGATGCGCTCGCGCGCGGAGAGCTTTCCCGCTGCGTGCTGCTTTTCAATGCGGTCTTTGCCGCCGCCCAGCTCGAGCAGTTCCCGCCGCGCATCGAGGTCGGCGATCTTGTCCTGCATGGTCCTTGGCTTGCCGCGTTCCTGCTGTTTGAACATCCGGTCTCCAGCCGCTCATACGCGTGAGTGGCTTGAGACTGCGCTCCCGATGGTGGAGCGTTGCAGTCAAGCCAAACTCCGCGTTCGCAACCTTGGAGATTCTATGTCGGAGCGACTGCGTTGCGATGTGATGCCGTTCACATCCGCTCATGCGCGCGAACACACCGTAACTGTCCTGATTTCGGACACTTGGGGTCGCTCGCGCTCAATAATCGGGAATCCGCCCTCAAAGGACGAGCGACAACGCGAACGCGAAGCCCAGGCCGGATACGGAGATGATGGTCTCGCAGATCGACCATGTCTTGAGGGTCTGAGGCACGCTGAGGTTGAAGTACTCCTTCACCAGCCAGAAGCCGCCGTCATTCACATGCGAGAAGATCAGCGAGCCCGCGCCTGTGGCGATGGCCAGCAGTTCAGGGTGAACTCCCCCATACTGCGACGCGATGGGAGCAACGATGCCCGCAGCGGTGGTCATGGCCACGGTGGCCGATCCGGTTGCCAGCCGGACCAGAGCCGCGACGAGCCACGCCATCAACAGAAGCGAGACATGGCTGCGAAGCGCGACGCTGATGATGGCGTGGGCTACGCCGCTGTCCTGCAGCACACGGCCAAAGCCGCCGCCCGCGCCCACCAACAGAGTGATCGTCGCGGTGGGCGCAAGACATTCGTTGGTGAACCGAAGCACCGTGTCGCGATCGAATCCGCGCATCTTGCCCAGGGTAAGAAAGCTCACCATGACACCGATAAACAGCGCCATGTCGTCATTGCCGGCCATGCGAATCACGTTATTCGCGGTGCTGCCGGCCGGTGCGAACGAATCGGCCCAGCTTCCAATCAGCATCAGGAAGACGGGGAGAAGGATCGTCGCCAGCGAGAGGGCGAAGCTGGGAAGGCTGCGTTCCTTGCCGTGGTCGACGAACTCCGCGGCCATCGGGTTTTCGTCGGCGAGCTTGATGTGCGGCGCGATGAAGCGGGCGAACAGCGGGCCGGCGAGATACGCCGTGGGAATGCCGATCAACAAGCCGTAGAGGATGGTGCGCCCCACGTCGGCCTTGTAGATCATCACGGCCATCAGGGCCGCGGGATGCGGCGGCACCAGTCCGTGCACCACCGAAAGACCAGCGGCCATCGGCAGGCACACCAGGAGGATGTTGGTCTTGGTGCGCCGCGCGACGGTGAACGCAATCGGCACCAGGAGAACGAAACCGACCTCGAAGAACGCCGGCAGACCGACCACCAGTCCGCTCACCATCATGGCCAGCGGAACGCGCTTTTCGCCAAACCAGCGGATGAGCGTGTGCGCAATGGTGTCAGAAGCGCCGGACTCCGCCATCATCTTGCCCAGCATGGTGCCGAGCGCAACCACGATGGCAATATGACCCAGCGTTCCGCCCACTCCGGACTCGAACGAGCGGATGATATTGACCATCGGCATGCCGGCGGCGATGCCGAGGCCAAGGGACGCAACCAGCAGGCTCAGGAACGGATTGAGCTTGAAGACGGCAACCAGCAGAACGAGTGCGATTACCGCAACGAGAGTCGACAGAAGCAGGAAGGTGCTGTGGGGATCGATCATCTGTCTCCGCTATGCAGGTTCGAGCTAGCCGTTGCGCGGCAGGAAGCGGCCCGCACGCTGTCCCGTGGGTCCATCCGAAGTGTACGTGAGAACCCCATTGACCCAGACACGAAGGATGCCCGCAGCCCTCGGATGGGATCGGCGTAGGTAGCGGTATCGATGACCCGGTCGGCATCGAAGAGGACCAGGTCGGCGGCGCAGCCTTCGCGGATGAAGCCGCGATCTCGAAGTCCGAATGTCTCGGCCGGAAGGCCCGTCATCTTCCGCACCGCCTCGGTCAGGGAGAAAAGCCTTTCTTCACGGCTATAACGGCCAAGTACGCGCGGGAAGGTTCCCCACAGGCGCGGATGCGGACGGGGATCGTGGGGCAGGCCGTCGGAACCGATCATGGTGGCGGGATGCGCCAGCATGCGACGCATGTCGGACTCCGAAATGCTGTGGTAAATGGCTCCGGCAGGCTGGAGTTTCCGCGCGGCTTCGAGCTGCGGCATGCCCCACTCTTCCGCGATCTGCGCGAGCGATCGCCCGGCGACTTCAGGATGCGGGCGGCTCCAGGTGATGGTGATTTCGACACGCGGGTCGATCTGGCCGAGATCGAGCGTGCTGGAACCGGCCGCATAGGGATAGCAGTCGCAGGCAACCGGCTGCGATATGCGCACAGCATCGAGGGCTTCCAGCACTTCTCCGCTGCGGCCCCAGTTGGCAATGCCGGCACATTTCAGGTGCGAGATGACGACGCGGGACCCTGCCCCGCGGCCGATCGCGCAGGCTTCCTGCATGGCGTCGAGAATGCCCTCGGTTTCGGTCCGCATGTGCGTGGCATAAATCGCGTTGCGATCGCGCAGCAGCTCTGCCAGCGCCGCAACTTCCGCAGTGGGGGCCGCGTTGGCATTCGCATAGGCGAGCCCGGAGCTCAACCCGAGTGCGCCGCAATCCAGCGCTTCCGCCAGGTCCGCACGCATGGCGGCAATTTCCTCAACGGTCGCCGCGCGGTCGAGCCGATCCATATGGTTGTTGCGCAGAGCGGTATGCCCGGCGAAGGCCGCAATGTTCACGGCAGGACCAGCCGCATCGATAGCCGCAACGTAGTCAGCAAAGCGCGGATAGCGGAAGAATCCGGCAGGCCCAAGGAGATTCATGGGGTCAGGCGGCTCGCCCCGCAGGCGCACCGGCGACGCGCTGATGCCGCAATTGCCGGCGATCACGGTGGTGACACCCTGAGAAATCTTCGCCGGCATGCCGGGCGTTTCAATCACGCTGGTGTCGTCGTGCGTGTGCGTGTCGATAAAGCCGGGGGCAAGGGTGAGGCCGCAGGCATCGATCTGCGTTTGCGAGGCGAGTTCGAGACCAGTGCCGACTGCGGTAATGCGATCGCCGCTGATCGCGACATCCGCTATGCGCGGCTCACCGCCAGTGCCGTCCAGCACGGTTGCGTTTCGAATCAGAATGTCGCAATTCGCCATGATGGTCCGTACCAGAATATAGACTAGTCGCGGCGTAGGGCTCTTCAGTATCGCAAAAGAGCCTCGCGCCGAGGGAGAAGTGCATGAGTCAGGATTCCAGCATCGACACAGAGAATGTAAGCCCGTTCAACAAGGGCCTGGGCGCAATGGATCAAGCGTGTAGCGCGGACCACATTCCGGGCCTGGGTTGGAATTTGCTGCGCGAAGACCTGAGCCTGCCTTCGGCGGTGCTCTATCGCGAGAGGCTTCTCCATAATCAGGAGTGGATGCGTCGCTTCATCGAGGCGCATGGAGCGAGACTCGCTCCGCATGGGAAGACCACGATGGCTCCGCGGCTGTTTCAGCTCCAGCTTGAGGGCGGCGCATGGGGCATCACGCTGGCCACCGCCCATCAGACGCTGGTGGCGCAAGCGCACGGCGTACGGCGCGTCCTCATGGCGAACCAGCTCGTTGGCCGGCCAAACATGGCGATCATCGGCCGCCTGCTCCGCGACAAGGAATTCGAGTTCTACTGCCTGGTGGATTCAGCAGACCAGGTGGAGCAACTGGGCGAGTACTTCCGCTCCCAGGGGTTGCAACTAAACGTGCTGATTGAGCTGGGCGTGCCGGGCGGCCGCGCCGGTGTGCGTGATGACGAGCAACTGCGTTCTGTGCTGGCGGCTGTGGGGCGCTGGCGCGAGACCATCCGCCTTTGCGGCATCGAGGTATACGAGGGCGTGCTCGACAACGAAACGGCGATCCGGGAGTTCCTTCAGCGCGCGTGTTCCGTGACCCGCGAACTGATCGCGGACGGGCGGTTCCAGCGCGGCCCCGCGATCCTGACCGGCGCTGGCTCGGCATGGTTCGACGTAGTTGCTGAAGTATTCGCGGGAGCGGACTTCGGCGACGCGGTCGAAATCATCCTGCGGCCCGGCTGCTATCTGACCCATGATGCCGGTTCATACCGGCGCGCGCACGAACGCATGCGGCAGAGCAATCCGGTCGCGCGGCAGATGAACTCGAGCCTTGAAACCGCATTGCACATCTGGGCATACGTACAATCAATCCCGGAGTCCACGCGCGCCATCGTTGGCATGGGTCGCCGAGACGCTGCATTCGACTCCGGCCTACCCGTGCCCGTTCTGCGATACAGGCCTGGGGCGGAGAGACCCACGGGAACTTCGGCGCACTGGACCGTTTCCAAGCTGATGGACCAGCACGCCTACCTGCAGATCGAGCCCGGCGATGATGTTCGCGTAGGCGACATGCTGGCCTTCGATATCTGCCACCCCTGCCTGACCTTCGACAAGTGGCGCACGCTGCCGGTGCTCGATGCGAACTACCAGGTGGTCGACCTCGTGCAAACGTTCTTCTAGTGTTCCGGCGGCGGTTGATAGATCAGGTATTTCGCACGCATTGCTTCGAACCGCTCGATCGCGTCGCGCCAGCTTTCCGCAATGCGCCGCGGATCCTCGCCGAGCGCCAGTGCATCCATGGTGACTTTGCTCACCATCAGGCGGTCGAGCTCCTTGAGCTGATACTGCTTCGGATAGAGGCTGACGAGGGCCGAGACGATCTCCAGGCCCAGCTCCGGAGCGTCCAGCGCATTGCGATCGGTGACGACGATACTCACGCCGCCGCACTTCTGCCCGGCGTATTCAGAGCTAGTCGGAGTGAACTCGACCGGCACGAACCGAACTCCGGAGATCGCCCGTTCATTCAGGGAGTGAGCGAACTCGACAGAGTTGATCCACGGGGCGCCAACGACTTCGAACGGAGTGTCCGTGCCTCGGCCAACTGAGATGTTGGTCCCTTCAATCATGCCGATACCGGGATAAAGGATGGCTTCGTTCAGGCTGCGCATGTTGGGCGATGGGTTGATCCACAGCTCGCCTGTGGAATCGAACCAGTCGCCGCGCATCCAGCCTTCCATCGGCACCACGCTGAGCTTCGCGCCGATGCCACGCTCGACATTGAACATGCCTGCCAGCTCGCCCATGGTCATGCCGTGGCGGATGGGCGTGCGACCGTAGCTCACAAACGATTCCCGGTCAGGATCCGCAACCGGCCCCTGCACAAAAGCACCATTCAGAGGGTTCGGCCGATCGAGAACGACAAGCTCCTTGCCGGCTTTTGCGGCGGCCTCAAGGAAGTAACCCAGCGTGGTCTCGTAGGTGTAGAACCGCACCCCGACGTCCTGGATATCGAACACAAGCACGTCGAGGCTGGCGACGACGCCGGGATCGGGGCGGCGCTTCGTGTCCGAGTCTCCGTAGACGCTGTAGACGGCCACGCCGGTCGCGGGATCGCGCGTGTTCGCAATCTCTGTCGTATCGGCCTTGCCAGTGATGCCGTGCTCTGGGCTGAAGATTGCCGTCAGATGAATTCCGGGCGCGTGGGCCAGCACATCGATGGTGCGTTGCCCATGGCTGTCGATGCCGGTGTGATTTGTGATCAGTCCCACGGTCACCGGATGCGCTGCGGCGGCATGCAGTTCGCGGAACGCGTGCTCCTCCAGCACGTCGATGCCGTTCTTCACCTGGCCATTGCGCGATTCAAAGCGGCGCGACGCCATCAGCGATTCGTTGTAGCCGGTGATCCGCGCCAGGCGCAGCTCTTCTCTTTCAGAGACGCTGAGGTCAAGCCCTTCCACCACCGCCGTCGCAATGCGCGCACGCAACGAGACCACGGAGCGCCCGCCGCGCGGATGAACCGCATTCGTCAGCAAAATGACGTACGTCTTCGTGACGGGATCGATCCACAACGAAGTTCCTGTAAAGCCGGTGTGCCCGAAGGAGCCCACCGGCAGCAACTCGCCGCGATTGCTGGCAAAGGGAGAATCGATGTCCCAGCCGAGTCCGCGCAGGCTGGCGGCATTCGCGGGCGTCTGCGGCGTGGACATCTTTTGAACGGCCTCGCGGCTGAGGACCTTCGCGCCGGTAAGCAGGTCCTGCGCAAAGATAGCGAGATCGTCGGCCGTCGAGAAAAGACCGGCGTGGCCCGCAACACCGCCCATACGCCGCGCCGTGGGATCGTGCACCACTCCGCGCAACATCCTGTTCTGCTCGTCATACTGCGTCGGCGCAATCAGCGGCTTCCACGCATCTGGCGGCAGAAACCGCGTGTGCGTCATTCCGAGGGGCTCGAAGATGTGCTTCGCGGCGAACTCGTTCAGCGGCATGCCGGCGACCTTCTCAACAATGAAACCCAGCATCTCGAAATTGATGTCGCTGTAGACAAAGCGCGTGCCCGGCGGATAGGCCGGCTTCTGTTGCATCGCCATCGTGAAGGCGGTGTCGCGGCCCGTCCACAATGTGCTGAGATCGAGATCGGGAGCAAGTCCCGAGTAGTGCGTCAGCAGTTCGCGTACGGTGATGTCCTGCTTCCCATTCTGGCCGAACTGCGGAAGATACGCGGCTACCGGATCGTTCAGGCGCATGCGGCCGTCTTCAATGAGTCTCATCACCGACATGGTGGTCGCCACGCACTTGGTAAGCGACGCGAGGTCGAAGATCGTATCGACGGTCATCGGCTCACGCACCGGCTCAAGCGAACGGAACCCAAACGCCTTCCGATAGGCGACGCGGCCTTTGTGGCCCACAAGGAGCACGCCTCCCGGCATGTTGCCGTCGTCAACGGCCTTCTGCATCAGCGGATCGAGAATCGCGGATAAGCGTGCGGAGCCGCTCTCGACGGAGCCACGCTCTTGCGCACCCAGTATGGGAGCTGCAAGAAGAAATCCTAGAAATGCGCAAATCAGGTTCCGGCTTGGAATTCGTCTCATCGCTTTCCGCTCAATTGCTGTCAGATCACAGTGTGCCGGCGTTGCTCGTCCGTGTGCCGCGCCTGCCCGGCAACCAGCTGGCGGCATATCCAGTGGAAAACGTTACCGCCGAACCAAACACCACATACCACGTAAACGAAATGCCTGTGAACAGCCAGCAATACACATTGAATACGATCCCGCACAACATACCCATCATCGCCCCTCGTTCCGACGCCGACCGCGTCAGAACGCCGAGGAGAAACACGCCGAGCAGCGACCCGTAGGCGACTGAAGCGATGGAAAGACCCATCTCGATGACCGTCCCGCCCCGCCGCGCCAGCAAAGCGAGCAGGAACAGAACTACCGCCCAGCACACTGTTGCCACGCGGGAGAGCTTGAGACGGCGCTCTTCGCTCGACTGCGGGAAGAAACGTGCGTAGAAATCCACAATGCTTGCGGAAGAAAGGGAGTTCAGCGCGGCGCTCAGGTTCGACATCGCCCCCGCGAGAATCGCCGAGAGCATCAGGCCCGCAAGCACATGCGGCATGCGCGTGGAGATGAACGTGGGGAAGATGGTGTCGGTTCGGGTGAACGCTGACGCCGGTGGAAAGTCTTTGTAGAACACGAAGAGCATCGCGCCGATCAGCAGAAAGAGCGCAAAGATCAGAAACACTGCGATGCCGCTGGCAACGATGGCCAGCTTCGATTGGCGCTCGCTGCGCGCGGCCAGCAGACGCTGAACAATCAGTTGGTCGGTGCCGTGGCTTGCGGTGATGAGAAATGCGCCTCCGATCACGCCCGACCACACGGTGTAATTGGTGGTCAGATTCAAGGATGCATCAAAGAAGCTGAATCTGCCGGCCTGCGTGGCCACCGCGGTGATATGAGCCCATCCCCCGGGAACGGCGTGCGCAATCGCCACGACGGTCAGAATCGCGCCTGCCACGTAGAGCGACAATTGCACAACGTCGGTCCAGATCACGGCGGCCATGCCGCCTTCAAACGTGTAAAGCAAGGTCAGCAGCGTGACGATGCCGATGGCAGCCACATCGCGGCTGAGATCGCTCATGCCGGAGAGCGCGGACCCCAGCGCAAGGCGCACCACGATGGCGACCGCGAACACGCGAACCCCTTCCGCCGCGGCGCGCGTCACCAGAAACAATCCTGCCGTCATCCAGCGGAGCCGCTCGCCGAACCGGCGCGCGATCAGTTCGTAGGCGGTTACGAGTTCGCCGCGAAAGTAGTGCGGAATGAGCAGGGCCGCAACGGCAACGCGTCCGATAATGTAGCCGATGGCGAGTTGCAGAATCTGGAAGTTTTGCGCGTAAGCGAGACCGGGAAGACTGATGATCGTGAGGGTGCTGGTTTCGGCGGCGACGATCGAAATCGATATTGCCCACCACGGAATCTTGTTGCCGGCCAGAAAATATCCGCGGAGCGAGCGCTCCTTCGCGCGGAAGCGCAGACCGAACAGCGTGACCGCGGCCAGATAGGCCACGATGATGAGAAAGTCGGATGCGTTCAGCCCCATGCGCCCGCCCTCACTGCAGCGCGCAAGCGCTGAGGCCGTTCTGTCCGAGAAAATGAACTGAGCGGTTTCACGCTTTAAATCAAGATACGTTCTCGCGCCGCTCTTGTAGAAGATCGAATTGCGCAGGACTGCTGGTTCGGGCGAGAATGCGAAGGGAGCCCTCGTGAATCGCACTCTCCCGCACATCTCTTCGTTTTGCCTGGCAACGCTGATGGCGTGCTGCGCACCTCTCTCCGCACAGCCCGATCAGCGGCAGAATGCGATTATGCTCGAACAGCAGGGGAAGGCCGAGGAAGCCGAAGCGGCCTGGCGCTCCTGGACCGCGGCTCATCCCACCGACGCCGAGGCTTTCGCGCACCTGGGGCTTCTCGAGGCCCGGCAGGAGCACTACGCTGAGGCTATTGAGCACTATCGAAAGGCCATGAAGCTGGCGCCCGGAATGCAGGGTCTTCGCCCCAACCTCGGCCTGGCTTACTTCAAGAACGGCGACTACCGCCAGGCGATCGACACCTTCGCACCGCTGCTCAAGGCCAATCCCAATGACGATCGCCTCGCGCTGCTCACAGGCATGTCCTATTACGGGCTGGGAGAATACGAGGCCGCTACTCCTTATCTGAAGAGATCTGCCGAGCACGATCCGCAGAACCTTACGCTGCTGGTCACTCTTGCGCATACCTGCCTGTTCGCCCACGAATACCAATGCGTGCTCGACGCGTTTCACAAGATCGTTGCGCTCAACGCCGAATCTGCTGAGGCGGACATGCTGGTCGGCGAGGCGCTGGATGAGATGAAAGATCCCGTCGGCGCGCAGCGGGAGTTTCGGGCCGCCATCGCCGCCAATCCCAAAGAGCCCAATGTTCACTTCGGGCTCGGGTATCTTCTCTGGACCAAGGGCCAGCACGCAGAAGCCGCGAGGGAGTTTCAGGCGGAGCTCGATAACGATCCGCAGCATCTGCAGGCCATGCTCTATCTTGCCGATGCCGACATCCAGCTCGAGAAGTTCGACGACGCCCTGCCGTTGCTGGAGAAGCTGGTCAGTCAGAATTTCGAGAACGCCATGGCGCATCGGGATCTAGGCATCGTTTACGCCGCGCGCGATCGAAACCCTGAAGCGGTGAAAGAATTCCAGCAGGCTATCCGGCTCGCTCCCAACGATGTGAACGCGCACTACCGTCTCGCCCGCCTCTATCGCGCCATGGGCCGCACCGCCGAGGCCAACGCCGAGTTTGAGAAATCCCGCTCGCTCAACAAGGCCGCCGACGAACACCTGCTCAAAGTGATGTCGAAGATCCCTTCGGCACAGACCGCGCCGCCTTCATCCGGTGCTTCTCCCACCGCCCCACAAAAATAGGGCCGGAACGCAGGTTCCGGCCCCAGGAAGAACTCAGGCTACATGAGACTGCAAAACCTGAGGGAGTGAGTGAAATGGCATGGAGCGGGGACAGCAGCCCCCGCTCGGTTGTTTTTAGAAGTTGAGTTTGGCGCCCAGCTGTATGCGCCGCGGCGAGTGCCCTGCGGTCACTTCTCCGAAGTTGCCGTCGGCGGTCGAACTGTCGACGGTTGAGAAGCTCTCGTGGTTGAACGCGTTGAAGAATTCTCCGCGAAGCTGGAAGTTCAACCGCTCCACTATCTTGATGTTCTTGATGGCCGCCAGATCCCAGTTGTTGAAGCCGGGACCGAGCAGGCTGCCTTTGCCTTCGCTGCCGAAGTGATTCACCGCCGGTGCGAAGGAGTCAGCCGAGAACCACTGCCCAACGGTCTTGGACATGTGCACCGGCGCGATCTGATCAGGACGCGTCGCGCCGAGGCCGATGCCCACGTTCTTTCCGTCGGGATCCCAAGGGTCGCGCGGCTGGCTCAGCGAGAAGTTCGATCCGGAGACGAACTGCGTGATTCCTGATACCTGCCATCCGCCCAGCACATGCCCGGTGAATCCCTGCTGGCCCTTGAACCACGGCAAGTCATAGACGTAGTTCGCCGTGAAGACTTGCGGCGTGTTGTAGGTGGACGGACCGTAGTCCCTGCTGAAGTCGTAGCTGTTCGTGGCGGTTTCGCTGCGGTCTGTCGATTGCGTCGACAAGTCCCTGGAGTAGGTATAAGCCACTCCCGCCTGGAGACCGTGCGAGCGGTGTTCGAGGCTTACCTGCAGCGAGTTGTAGTTGTTGCTGAAGAAAGGCGCGCGCGAGTTAATTCCGGCGTAGCCCTGGAACGGACGGATGGCATTCACGCTGGTGGTTTTGCCGATGGCCAGACGATCTGCGACCTTCGGCTGGTTTTCGTCATACTGGCCCAGCAGATGGCGTGCCTGGTTGCCGACATACGCCACTTCGAGCACCGTGCTGGGGATGATCTGCCGCTGCACGCTCAGGCTGTAGTTGGCGTAGTTGGGAACCTTGAAGGTCGGGTTGCCCGTCGCCGTGATTCCGTTGGGTCCATACGAGACCGAGGTCGCGCCGCCGTGGATGTTATCGAAGGCACCGTTGACGATGGTCGTGCGCTGGGCCAGCGGCGGGTTGCCAAAGGCATTCTGTTCCCAGATGCCGTTCAGCACGCGGTCATAGAAGATGCCGAAGCCTCCCCGCACTACCGTCTGCCCCTTGCCGTCCATGTTGTAGGCAAAGCCGAGCCGGGGTGCAAAGTTGGCGTTGTAATTCGGATTCACATAAGCGCCGAACGGCGAGCACGACACCATGGGTGCGATCGCCTGCGCATTTGCGCATGCCGCGCCCTTGGGGAAGATGATGCCGTTGGTGTAAGTGGCCGGGAGAAGCTCCATGCCGTCTACGCTCTGCCCAGGAATGAAGTTGCCCGCGTTGGGATCGGTATAGGCCGAGTTGGCATTGATCTGCGGCGCGAGTTTCGCACTGTAGAAATCCGGGTCGAAGTTCGACAGGGTGTTCTTCACGTCAGTAACCGCAGGCAGACGGCTCCAGCGCAGACCCAGGTTCAGCGTCAGGCGCTGAGAGACCTTCCAGTCATCCTGCGCGTAGATCTCGCTATTGGTGAAGTGCAGGTCGGGAATGATGTCCGGCAGCGTCTGCGTGAATGACGACACGTTGCCGAGCAGGAAGTCGCCCCACGAGTTGAAGCTGAAGTTCGGCTCGCCGTTCACGGCGTTTTCAGTCTTTACCATCTGCTGGATCTGGAAGCCGAAGCGCACCGTGTGCTTGCCGAAGTTCACCGCGAGGTTGTCAAAGTACGTGCGGTCCAGGTTCCGCTCATTCCACGGAGAGGAGCCTGCGTTGAAGCCCGTCACACCGGTGATGCCAATCGCCGGCACCTTGCCGTACGGATCGGGCTCCCACTGGTTGGTCAGGGAGCTGTTCACGGACGAAGAGGTCGCGAACTGCCCGCTCTTGATGGCCGAGAAGTATGTGCCCTGCGACCAGACAAATTCGAACTCGTTCACCACCCGCGGATTGATGGCCCACGTCAGGTTGCCCACCACGTTCTTGCCTGGCGAGTTGACCATCGTGTCGACCAGGCCGGGGTAGTTGCTGCCCGCCCAGAGGCCTTCCGGCGCGTCCACCGGCATGTCGTCGTTCATGTAGCGCGCATAGAAGTGGATCTTGTCGTTGAAATAGTGATCCACGCGCACTATGTCGTCGCGGAAGTTGTTCTGCGCCGAATAGGCGAAGGTGTAATTCGCGCCGTCGTTCGCCGGATACTTGTCGAACACGTTGGTCAGGTACACCTTCGAGTTCGCGCTGTAGCAGTTGGGGGAAATGGTGGTCGTGTCGGAAGGCGCATTATAGCTCGTGCAGCCTTCGGGAGCGTTAGTGAAATTGCCCTTGACCTTCCCGTTCAGCATGTCCTGCGTCGCCGCCGGCATTGAATCCCCGCCCGGCGTGCTCTGCTTGCGCCACTCTTCCGAATAGAAGAAGAACGTCTTGTTCTTTTCCGTGTTGTAGAACTTGGGGATGAAGACCGGACCGCCGATGGTGAACCCGTATACGTTGTGGTGGTTCACCGGATTCTTGTTCGGTTCGCCGTTCGCGACCTGCGAGCGCTTGTTGAACCACTCGTTCGAGTCCAGCGCCGTGTTGCGCACAAACTCGTAGGCATCGCCATGGAAGGAGCTGGTGCCGGACTTGGTGGCCACCAGAACCTGGCCGCCGCCCGAACGCCCGTAGCCCGCATCGTAGTTGCCGCGCTGCAGGGTGAACTCCTGGATTGCATCCACATTGGGCGCGTTGATCACTGTGCCGTTCGAACCCGAGTCGTTGATGTCGGCGCCGTCGATGGTCCAGTTATTCGCCGTGGTGCGCGCGCCGTTCACTGACATCGCGGTGTTGCCCGCGCTGGTCTCGTCGCCCATCTGGTTAACCACACCGGGCTGCAGGGTCACCAGTTGTTGGAAGTTGCGTCCCGCCAGCTCAAGCCCTTCAATCTGTTCGCCAGTAATAGTGCCGGCCTGCGCAGCCGTCTCCGTGTCCACTGCCACCGTATTGGCTTCCACGGTCACCGTGGCGCTGGCCGCGCCCGGCTTGAGCTGAACGTTCATGCCGCGTTTTTCGGCAACGTTCAGCACCACATTCTTAGCCTCGGCGGTGGCAAACCCGTTCGACGCCACGCTCACCGTGTAGGTGCCTGCCGTCAGGTTCGTCACCACATAGTTGCCTGAGTCGTCTGACGTCACCACGCGCTGCGCGCCGTTCAAACCGTTTTGCGTCACCGTCACGGTTGCGTGGGGAATGACCGCACCGGTTGAATCGGTTACCGTCCCGCTCAGGGTTGCAGCCAGCTCCTGCGCCGCACTCCACCTTGGACAGAGCGCCAGGACCATCGCCAGCACGCCCGCAATCACTGCCCAGCGCCTCAACCGGGCAGGAGCCTCGCTACATATATGATCAGTGCATTTTTTGAACTGATTGTTTGCCATCGCACTTCTCCTCTCGTCTTTGAGCTTGCAGAGAATCATTCGCTTGAGGGGTAGGTCACGAGCGAGCCACAGTCGCTCAAAGCTCACCAGAAAAAACAAAACCGCCTTGAAGGCCGGCGCTCCACTCTGAAAATCGCGGAAAGGTGAGTTCTGCATCGGCCTCCGGAGGCCTGCGGCAGAAACCGGGGAAGAAGCGTTCTGCATCAGGGTCTCCAAAGTATTCAGGCCAAGCCGGCAATCCCGCCTGGCACAATCCTCAGACGTTCTCGTTCGTATCTGCGTCCGAATGAATTGGGGTCACGTGACCCCATGTCTAGGAACAATAGGATGAAAGCCATGAGTTGGCAAGGGGGAAATGATCGTTTTCGATAGAAATGAGCAAAATGTTGCCCCTGATGGCCGTAAACTCGGCTGCACACCTAATTAATTGCTCGAATACTGTGTTTTGATCTTCGATAGATATTTGCTGTCGTTTCGGAGCCGTCGCACGCCCTTCACAAGGAGCGCTCGCACGAATATCACACAAAACAAAGAGTATAACCAAGGTTCTTTTTCAAGTATTGCTGGAGCAATTCTAGGTTGACGGGATTGCACTCCTCGGCCTTCTCGGGCTGTGCGTCAAAAAACCCTTTCATTTTGATCACTTTCCGAGAGTATGATCTCCTGAGCAGTCGCTGCGAATCCAAGACCCCAGCCAAGTGAACGGTGAATGAGCCCTGCTCATCCGCTCCCCGAGGTGTGAATTGAATTCAGAGAAGAAGTCCCTCCTCATCCGGCATTTATCTGTTTCCACCAGGATCGCCGCCGTCATGGCGCTCGCCCTTTGCATGGCTGCGGCCGCACGGGCGCAGAGCTCCGGAACTTCCAGCCGCCCATTGCATTTAATGCCGCTGCCCAGCTCCATCCAGATGGGACAGGGCTCTCTGGCTCTGAACGCGCACTTTCACGCCGGATTCTCGGGCAGCCACGATGCGCGTCTCGACGCCGCGCTTGGCCGCTTCCTGGCACGGCTCGACTACCGTTGCGGCGGCATCCGCCGCATGCAGCACGACGCGCCCGCTGACGCTCCCAACCTTGTCACCCTGCAGGTCGCCGGACCGGGTCAGGCCGTGCAGACTGTCGACGAGGAAGAAAGCTACAAGCTGAGCGTCACGCCCCAGGGCGCCACCCTCACAGCCGCAACTGACGTAGGCGCAATGCGCGGCCTCGAAACGTTTCTGCAGCTCGTAAGCATGGAGAACGGCGGCTGCCAGGTGCCGGCGGTCACGATCGACGACGCGCCCCGCTTCCGCTGGCGCGGACTGCTGGTGGATGTGGTGCGCCACTTTGAGCCGGTCGACGAGGTCGAGCACACCCTGGACGCGATGGCCATCGCCAAGCTCAACGTCTTCCACTGGCACCTCAGCGATGACGAAGGGTTCCGCGCCGAGAGTAAGAAATTTCCCAAGCTCACTGAAACCGCCTCCGGCGGCCTCTTCTACACCCAGGACCAGATGCGTGAAGTGGTCGCCTACGCTCGCGCACGCGGCATCCGCGTCATTCCTGAGTTCGACATGCCCGGCCACAGCACCTCTGAAGTGCTGGCATACGCCGAGATCGGCTCCGGCGAAGACCTGAAAGACCTGCATCTCGTCTACGATGGCCCGCGCGCCGAACTCGATCCCTCCAACGAAAAAACCTACAAGTTCATCGACACCCTTGTCGCTGAAATGGGCGAGATCTTCCCCGACGACTACTATCATGTCGGCGGCGACGAGACCGAAGGCAAGGCCTGGCTGGCCAATCCGCGGATCAAAGCCTTTATGGACAAGAAGGGCTTCAAGACCTCCGCCGAGCTGCAGACCTACTTCAACCAGCGGCTGCTGCCCATCCTCGCCAAGCACCACAAGAAGATGGTGGGCTGGGACGAGATCCTTACACCGGGGCTGCCCAAAGACGTCATGGTGCAGAGCTGGCGCGGTGTGGAGTCGCTCTCTGCCGGCGCCACCCAGGGCTACACCGGCATCCTTTCCGCGCCATATTATCTCGATCACCAGGACACGGCGGAGCAGATGTTCCTAGCCGACGTGGTGCCGGCCGACACCAAACTCACGCCGGACCAGCAGAAGTTGATTCTGGGCGGCGAAATCTGCATGTGGGCTGAGCAGATCAACCCCGAATCGATCGACTCGCGCATCTGGCCGCGCGCCCTCGCAGTGGCCGAGCGCTTCTGGTCGCCGCAAGCGGACCGCGATGTCGCCGATATGTATCGGCGCATGCGCGCCACCTCGCTTGAGCTCGAAGAGGTCGGGCTGAAGCACATCGTCGGCCCGAAGAAACTTCGGCGCAGCCTGGCAGGCTCCACCAACCCTGACGCGCTCGAAACCCTGGCCACGGTGATTGAGCCGGTCAGCTTCAGCGACCGGGAAGACACGCAGCGCACCGACTCGTACACGTCGTTGAACCGTCTTGTGGACGCGGTGGTGGGGGATCCGCCGGCGCGGCAGGAGATTGCGCGCGAGGTCGATGCGGTGGTGAATGCGCAAGGCGCAGAGCGCGCCGTTGCCGCCATGCACCTGCGTCATCAATTCGAAGCGTGGCAGGAGGCGAGCCCAAGCCTGCAGGTGTTAAGCCAGCGGTCGGCACGGCTGAATGACGCCGCGGACCGCGCACGGCAGCTTGGGCAATTGGCACGCGCAGGAATCGAATCGCTCGCGTACCTCGACAGCCACACCACGCCGCCGGCCGGTTGGGCGGACCAGCAGATGGCCGTCCTAGCCGATGCGCAGAAGCCCTCGGCGCTGGTGAAGTTTGTCTTTCTTCCTGACCTCGAGAAGCTGGTGAAGGCCGCGGCCGCTCGCTGAAGTTTGTACCTGCTGTCCTGTTGCGCCTCTCGAGCCTTCTCCGGGACTCGGGAGGCGATCTTGTTAAGGACCGCTTCTCTGCTTCCCTCACTCTCGCAGCCACCCGATAAGATGAGGGCGAGGACTCTTTCCCTTGGCGAAGCGCAGTGCAGGCCTGCTGCTGTTCCGGCGCCGCAACGGCGGGCTGGAAGTTTTTCTGGCCCATCCGGGCGGGCCGTTCTGGGTAAAGAAGGATCTGGGCGCCTGGACCATTCCCAAGGGCGAGTTCGAGCCCGGCGAAGAGCCGCTGGATGCAGCGCGGCGCGAGTTCGAAGAAGAGACCGGCTTCAGGGTGGACGGCCAGTTTCTCGATCTCGGCACTGTCACGCAAAACTCTGGCAAGATCGTCTCTGCCTGGGCGGTCGAAGGAGACTGCGATCCCGCCCGGCTGGTCAGCAACTTCTGCGAAGTAGAGTGGCCCCCTCGCTCGCACCGCATGATCCAGATTCCCGAGGTCGACCGGGGGGCCTGGTATGCGATCGGCGAGGCGCGGCAGAAGATGTTTACGGCCCAGACCCCCTTCCTCGACCGATTAGTGCGCACGCTCGAAGCGGAAGAGAGGTAAGGACTTGCGCCTCTTCATTGGAATCCCGATGGCGCCAGAGGTTGCGGGCCAGCTTGCCGCGGTGCGCGGACACTTGGAGCGGCAGGCTGACGGCCTGCGCTGGTCCGCACCCGAGACATGGCACATCACTCTGCAGTTCCTCGGAGCGACAACGGCTTCCCAATACGACTGCGTGGTTTCGCATCTGGGCGCGATCAAGTCGGAGCTGGTGCCGGTCAAGCTGGAGGGGCTGGGTTTCTTCGAGCGCTCCGGCGTGTTCTTCGCGGGCGTGCACCTTTCGCCGGAGCTCATCGCACTGCAGAAGAGCGTGGTTTCCGCAACCAGCCTGTGCGGCTTTCAGCCCGAGGACCGGCCGTACCATCCCCACATTACCCTGGCGCGCAACCGCGGCCGCGAGAACGGCGTGCGCGGACTGAAGCCGCGCGTGGGCCCACCGCCCGAGTTCGCCGGCTTTGAGGCCGACGAGTTTCTGCTCTACGAGAGCTTCCCTGATCCACAGGGATCGCGCTACGAAGTGCGAGGGCGATTCAGGCTGCGGGCTTAGAGCATTTTCAGGGCTGATGAGTCCGGCACGAGCGCCCGACTCGACAACTCAGAATCCGCGTCTATTTACTGGATAGTTACCTTCGGCGAAAATGCGATGAAGACAGAGAGGGCGGAATGAGGCGAAAACGGCATAAAAGCGAAGAAAAAGCGTAAAATGACATTTTTGCTAAGTTGTTTTATATTATATACATAGTTCAAAAATTGTGGAAAACTTTTGAAATCATAACCGTTAGTTTTCTGGTTAACACCAGGCGAAGCCTTGCAGGGGCCGCGACAGCGGTTTGATTAGGGCCCAAAAAATTGCTCAGGCGTAGCACTGGGTGATGATGGAGCAGCAGACGCGGAAGAGGATGTGCCGGCCATCACACTTGTGAGGTGCGGATATACCTCCAACCCCGGAGGTCGTTCGGCGCATCTGTAGCATCATGGCTTGGACAACCCCCGGCTCTTCGCTGATTCTCTGTGCAAACGCGTCCCGGCCCTTCGGAATGAAACCGCCCCCCATCGATTTTCCCGTTAAGTTGTTGAGGTTCTGGGCTCTTTTGTGCTGAAGCGGCGCAGAATGAGAATGCGCCCTTCGCTGCCGGCCTCATCGCGCGTACCCCCGGAAACCGCTCCCACAACACCCCAGCCCGGAGAAGCAAGACCACGTGAAGAAGATCGCCAGCGCATTCGATCCCCTCTGGTACAAGGACGCGATCATCTATGAAATTCACGTGCGCGCCTTCGCCGATTCGAACAACGACGGCATCGGCGACTTTCCGGGGCTGATGTCGAAGCTCGACTATCTGCAGGACCTGGGCGTCACCTGCCTCTGGATTCTGCCGTTCTTTCCCTCGCCGCTGCGCGATGATGGCTATGACATCGCCAACTACGCCGACGTGAATCCCTCCTACGGCACGCTGGCCGATTTCAAGGCCTTTCTTGATGCGGCGCACGCAGCGCAACATGCAGGTGATGATCGAGCTGGTCATCAACCACACCAGCGATCAGCATCCCTGGTTCAAGGCCGCGCGCCAGGCGCCGCCGGGCTCGCCGGAGCGCAACATGTACGTCTGGTCCGATACCGACCAGAAGTTCAAAGACGCCCGCATCATCTTCACCGACACGGAGAAATCGAACTGGACCTGGGATGAAGCGGCCAAAGCCTACTACTGGCATCGCTTCTTCTCGCACCAGCCCGATCTGAACTTCGACAATCCGCTGGTGATGGAAGAAGTGCTGAAGGCCATGCGCTTCTGGCTCGACATGGGTGTGGACGCGCTGCGGCATGGACGCGATTCCCTACCTGGTGTGAGCGCGACGGCACCAGCTGCGAGAACCTGCCCGAGACGCATGTGGTGATCAAGAAGCTCCGCGCCGCCATCGACGAGGGCTATGCCAACCGGCTGATCCTGGCTGAAGCCAACCAGTGGCCCGCCGATGTTCGCCCCTACTTCGGCGACGGCGACGAGTGCCACATGGCGTTCCATTTCCCGCTGATGCCGCGCATCTACATGGCGCTGCGCCAGGAAGACCGCCTGCCCATCACCGACATCATGGCGCAGACGCCGCCCATTCCCGACAACTGCCAGTGGGGCCTGTTCCTGCGCAACCACGATGAGCTCACGCTCGAGATGGTCACCGACGATGAGCGCGACTACATGTACTTCGCCTACTCGGCCGACCCGCGCATGAGGGTCAATGTCGGCATCCGGCGCCGGCTAGCGCCGCTGGTCGACAACAATCCGCCGCCGCATCGAGCTGCTGAACTCGATCCTCTTCAGCTTCCCCGGGACGCCGATTATCTACTACGGCGACGAGATCGGCATGGGCGACAACATCTATCTGGGCGACCGCAACGGCGTGCGCACCCCCATGCAGTGGACCTCGGACCGCAACGCCGGCTTCTCCAAGTGCGATCCCGCCCGGCTCTACTTCCCGGTCATCATGGACCCCATCTACGGCTACCAGGTGGTCAACGTCGAGGCGCAGCTCAGCGACCAGTCGAGCCTGCTGCACTGGACGCGCAACATGATTGCGCTGCGCAAGCTGTTCCAGGTGTTCGGCCGCGGCACGCTGACGTTCCTGAATCCCGACAACCGCAAGGTGCTTGCCTACATTCGCGATCTCGATCGCGGCGACGGCACGCACGAGACGATCCTCTGCGTCGCCAACCTCAGCCGGTTTGCGCAGCCGGTTTCGCTCGATCTGTCTTCGTATGCCGGCATGGAGCCGGTGGAGATGATCGGCTATGTGCCGTTCCCGGCCGTGACACCCGAACCGTACAGCTTTGTCGGTCGCGCCGTATTCGTTTCTGTGGCTCGAGTTGCAGCAGGCGGCAGCCACGCCGGAGCCTCTACCGGATTTGTTTGCCGACACGCCGCAGGAGATACAGGCCGATGAGCCGGCCGCACTCGATCTGCTCACCGGCGGCTGGGCCGGATTCATGGCCGGACACGGTCTTGCCGCTCGCTCGAAGCAGCTCTGCCAGCCTGGCTCCCCCGGCAGCGCTGGTTCGGAGCAAAGACGCGCAAGATTCTCAACGTCAAGATCCTTGACTGGACAGAGCTGCCCGCACCCACCGTCGAACAACGGCGCGCTTTTGCCGCAGGATCCGCCGACTGACAGCTCCATCCCGCCTGCGCTCTTTTATGTCGAAGTGAACTACGGGGAGAACCTGTGCGACGTCTACCAGGTTCCCCTGGCGTTCACTACCGGGCCCGTCGCCGAGCAGATCACGGCCGAGCGGCCGCTGAGCATCGTCGCCCCGATGGCGACGCCGGCAGGGCAGGGAATCCTGCACGACGCAACGGTGCGGGAGGACTTCAGACAACTGGTTCTTCTCTCATTGAACGTAATGGTTCGCTGAATCTCTCAACGCTACGCTCAGCAGCGGTGGATGCCGCGGCTTCGTTGACTGCGGCGGATCAGTCCGCCGCGCATGAATCTGCCGCCCGACCGGCCGCCGAAGCACCGTCGTACCCAGAGCAGGGAAACCCGCCGGCTCACGCGCATCATGATGAAGAGAAGAAGATCGCACCTCATCCCCTGGCGGGTCTGCCGGTGGAACCGTTGCCCATCACCACCCAGCCGGGCGAAGCCGCTGCACCGCCGCGGTCGGATGCAACCGCGCCTACACCGGCTTCGCACCCGCAGCGTCTGCAGCCGCGCGAGTCTCCTTCCGCCGGCAATCTCCAACCTCGCGCCGGTGTGCTTCAGGCCCATGCTTCGAGAGCTTTCGAATTCGCGCTGGACGGCCAGCACCTGCCCTCCCGCGTTGGTTCCGCGGAGCAGTCCAATACCTCGATCGTTTATGGCAGGCACATCATTCTCAAGCTCTTCCGCCGCCTCCAGTCCGGCGAGAATCCCGATGTCGAGATCGGGCGCTTCCTCACGGAGACCGCTCATTTCCAGAACATCCCGCCGTTTCTGGGCGAGATCACCATCACCCCATCGGCGGGCGAAAAGACCACGGTGGCCATGTTGCAGGGGCTGGTTGAGAACGAGGGAGACGGCTGGCAGTGGTTCCTCGACAAGCTCTGCGCCTTCTACTCTTCAGTGATTTCCCTGCCTGCGCCGGTTTCGACTCCCGCGCTCTTCACTGCTGCTTCTGAGAGGCTCGCTGCACTGGGCGACTCGGCTGGTCTGACGCTGGAGGCTGCGGCGCTTCTGGGACGCCGCACCGCCGAGATGCACCTCGCCCTTGCCACGCCGACCGACGATCCCGCGTTCGCCCCCGAAGCGTTTACGCCTGAAGACCTGAACCGCGACGCGCTGCGCATCGAGGATCAGATCAGGTCAGCCTTCGATGCCCTGAAGGGCAAGCTTGCGTCTTTGCCCGACGATATAGCTGACGACGCCGCTCTCCTGCTGTCGCGCCGGCGTGAGCTGCTGGCCCGCGCCCGCTCCCTCGCCGCCAGCCATGCCGCCGGCAAAAAGTTCCGCATTCATGGGGACTATCACCTGGGCCAGACACTGCGCATCGCCTCGGATGCAACACCGACAGGCGGCGATTTCGTTATGCTTGACTTTGAAGGGGAACCGGCGCGGACGCTCGCCGAGCGCCGCCGCAAGCAATCGCCCCTGAAAGACGTTGCGGGGATGGTCCGCTCGTTTTCTTACGCGGCTTTCTCCGCCCTCGACCGGTTCCGCAGTGCTCATCCTGACCGCGAAGGAGCGGCAGCGAATCTGTTGCATTGGTCTCGAGCCTGGGAGTCAGCCGCCGTTGCTGCATTTCTCCAGGCCTACCGCACGGCCATGGCAGCTCAACCGGAACTGATTCCCCCGCTTGAGCGCGCCCAGGATCTTCTTCGGGCTTACCTATTTGAGAAGGGAATGTATGAGGTCCTTTACGAGCTCGATAACCGGCCCACATGGCTGCGCATTCCGCTAACCGGCATTCTGCAGTTGTAGTTCAGCACGGCACGTTTCAGTTCGACCTGTCAGAACACTTATGGCGACAGCAGACCCCATCTCCGACCTGTCCAGCACGCAGCCGCCCGCAGGCTATGCGCTGCTGGCGCTCCTTCCGCCGTTGCCGCAGGATCAGTTGGAGAGCACGCTCAGCCGGCTTACTTCGTTCGTCGCGCCCGAAGAGCTGCTGGTCGCCGCGCAGAACGGCGTCGCCGCCGACGCCTATCCGCCACTGCGCATTGTCGAGGCTCCGGCCACGCGCGTGGCCTGGACCCTGACAGCCGCCGATTTCGTCAACGCCGCCGAGCTGGCGCGCAAGCATGAAGCCCGCGCCATCCTGATGCTCGGCCCGGAATGCGCGTCGCTCAGCGCCGCCGCTCTCGGAAATCTTGCGTCTGCCGTCATGAGCGGCTCGGCTGACCTGGCTCTGCCGCACTACGATCTTCCGCCGCACACCGGGCTGGTGAATTCGGCCATTCTCTATCCGCTCACGCGTGCGCTGTTCGCAACCCGCGCGCGGTTCCCGCTCTCCCCGGATCTTGGGCTCTCGCAGAAGATGGCCGACCGCATGGCCGCAGCCGCGCAGCGCTTCACGGCGATTGGCCAGGATGATGCCATGCTGTGGCCGATCGGCGAGGCGGTGATCGGCGGATGTTTGCAGGTGGAGTTCGATGCGGGCCCCCGCGCCGTACCGCAGCCGCCTGATCCGGATATTCGCAACATACTGGTCACCGTCACCGGCTCCCTGTTTTCCGATATCGAGGCAAAGGCGGCCTTCTGGCAGCGTCCGCGGCGTCTGCCGCCTGCCCGCGTCGCTCTTCCGCCATCCGTCAAGAGCGGAGAGAGCGCACCGGATGTGGCTTCCATGGTCGATCGCTTCCGCCTGGCTTACAGCAACCTGCAGGAGATCTGGTCGCTGGTCCTGCCGCCTCATTCCCTGCTTGGCCTCAAGCGGCTTTCGCTCCTCGATCCGGCTGCATTTCGCATGCCGGAGAACCTCTGGGCGCGCATCGTCTACGACTTCCTCATTGCCTTCCGGTTGCGCACCATCAATCGCGGTCACCTGCTGGGAGCATTGATTCCGCTCTACCTGGCATGGGTGGCCGGGCACATCAACGTCACCGCCTCGGGAATCGATCCGGAACGCCATATCGAGGCTGTGGCCGCGGCATTCGATGCCGATAAGCCGTACCTCGTCTCGCGCTGGCGGTGGCCTGACCGCTTCAACCCGTGACCGCCGTGAACCTCAGCCGTGAATGTCCTCGATCCAATCCGGTAGATCGCAACACAGATTCAAGGAGGCTCTCCAGTGCATACTCCGCCAACTGATTTGCCGATTGCCTTCCTTCGCGGGCTCTCCTCCAAGCTGGCCGACGCGAACGCGCCTTTGTATTCCGATAACGCCTCGATCTGGCATCACATCACCGACTCTCTGCAGAATTCCGTCTATCGCGTACTGTCGCTGCTGATCGCAGTCCTGCCCGGTATTGTTGCGTTCTTTGTTGCCGTCTTCATCTTTACCGCGGTGGGAATGGGACTCTCTGCGGTGTTGCGCAGGCTGCTTGTGTGGGTTCGTTTCGATGAACGTCTCAGCCGCAATCGCGCCGACTGGGCTCCTTCCAGTTCTCCCACCGAGCTGTTTGCCCGCGCCTCGTTCTGGACCTGTGTCCTGCTCGGCCTGCTGATCGGCGTCTCTGCGTTCGATGCCTCCTACTCAACCGCCTCGAACGTGCCGATCCTGCTGGTTCCTTACTTCACTCACGCCATCGGCGCACTGATTGTGCTCATGGCCGGCACGCTGATTGCCCGGTTCCTGGCCCGCTCGGTGCTGATCAGCGCAGTGAACGCACAGCTTCATTACGCGCGTTTCCTGTCGCTCGGAGTGAAGTGGCTGGTGCTGGTGCTCACCGCTGCCATGGTTCTCGACCACCTAGAGATCGGCGATCGCATCGTCGAGCTGGCCTTCGGGATTCTTTTCGGGGGAATCGTTCTCACGCTTGCGCTGGCGATCGGCCTCGGCTCGCGCGATCTGGTCACCAGATCTCTTGAGCGCGGCGTGGAACGCGCCACCGAGCACCCCTCCATCCCCAATATCCCCACGGGCACCGGCGCGAGCGAGACCTTCCGGCACTTCTGACCTGAATCACGAAGTGGGCTGGGGCATAGTGTGCGACGGGCGCGCTCCGTCGAGCGCGAAAGCTATAATTTTCTGATGTTGGACAGGCATCTCCTCGTACTGTTTCTCGCTGCGGCGACTCTGCTCGCGGTGACTCCCGGTCCCGGAATCTTCTATGTACTGGCGCGAACTCTCTCTGGAGGCCTGCGAGAGGGCATACTGTCAGCGTTCGGCACTTTCATCGGGGGATCGGTGCACGTTCTAGCCGCCGGGCTCGGCCTGTCTGCTGTGTTGGCTGCATCGGCTACGGCCTTCACGGTCGTCAAGTATGCCGGAGCACTCTATCTGGTGTGGTTGGGATTCCGAATGATTCGGACGCGGAACGTGGCCATGGATGAACCCGCCGAGGCACGCAAAACGAATCACGCATTCCGGCAAGGTGTGGTTACAGAGGTTCTGAACCCCAAGACAGCACTATTCTTCCTCTCGTTCCTTCCCCAGTTTGTAAATCCAGCCCTCGGGCATGTAATAGTGCAATTCCTGCTGCTGGGCATCCTATCCGTCTCGCTGAACACAATCGCCGACCTGCTTGTAGTTTCCTTCGCTGCGCCTATTGGCGGACGGCTTCGATCGAGCGCGCGTTTCCGCCGCAATCAGAGAGTAGCCTCTGGCGTCGGAATGATCGGACTCGGCGCCTTCGTCGCATTCGGTGAAAAGTAGCAGGTCCCGCGCCAGCTCCGCCTTAGAAACCCGTCATCACCGATCTGCACCTTGCCCGCAGGACCTTACGGCGGGTGGCCGGGACCCCTTATGAGAATCCGCTCTGAAACTTGCTACTCGTCGCCGTTGTGGATGTAGCACTCGTGGATTGCAGCCGCCGGCGCGTTCGGCCACTTCGCTTTCATCAGATCCTGCTCGCTCAGCTCCCTCAGGGCGAAGTCGATCGATCCATCCGGGTGCACCGTCCCCTGCACGAAGCCGTAGATCATGCTCTTCGCGCCCTTCTTGGCACTCTTGGGCAGCGCATAGCGGTGCGCGCCCGCCGATCCGATGATCATCCCCGGCACCACCGTGCGCGTGTGCTGCTTCCAGTAAGGAGTGTCATAGATGTCCGGCGAGTAATAGTGCGAGTGGCTCGCGATCAGATACACGTGCTTGCCCGCCGCCTGCGCGTCGTAGAACCAGTGGTAGACCATCTCGCCCGTGTGCACGCCGAGTTCCCAGTCATCCATGGCGTGCTCGGAACCGGTGGAGTGCGGCAGTGCCTCGTGCGCCCCTGCGACGATCGCGTTGATTCCGGAGCCCGACGCGAGATCACGATCGAGCACGGCTCGCAGCCAGCGCAACTGCTCGTCGGTGAACTCATCCTTGGTGGCGTTGTCGAGCGTGATGAAATCCACACCGTTCTCCACCCAGTGATACCAGGGACCCACGGGCGCCGCATCCGCGCCGTCTTTCTTGCGCGTCTCAGCGATCTCCGGCCGGTCCAGGAACGAGGAGAACTTCGCCGTATAGCCCTCCCGCGTCATCGGCGGATGCGTATCATGATTGCCCCTGCCGAGAAACACCGGCAAAGGCGAAACGAGGCCATCTGATGCTCGAGAAAGTCGTCCCACGCGATCTTGTAGTACTCGTCGGTGGTGAGTTTCTTGCCCGCGGGCTGCATGGCCGCCATGTCCTGGTCAGGCTCCTTGCTCATCACCCGGAAGTCGCCCAGGTGCCAGTAGAACGCGTCCTTCTCGGCCTTCACTTTTGCGGCAATCGCGGGCATGACAAAATCTCCGCAATTGCGGCTGTCGCCCGAAACCGCGAAGGTCCAGGTGGAGGCGGACCCTTGGCCAAGGGCAACCAGCGGAAAAACCGCAGCAGTGGAAACACAGGAAACCGCAAGAAGGAGGGGAAGCTTCAGCTTCGACATGCCCTCAGAATAAATCTCTCGGCGGCGCCTGGAATGAATAACTGGTTTCATCCTGAGCAGGCGACAAATGCCGCTGCGCAAGATCACTTTGGGTGAATATAATCAGATTGCTGAGCGATTCAGACTAAAAGCCTTGCGAGTCCGCAGGAGTGTGTCCCCGATGTCCGACTTTCCCCACGCGATGCTGCGCGAAATCTTTGAACAGCCGGAGGCCATCCGCCGGACCCTCGACCTCTACACCAGCGGGCACGCGCTCAAGGCTGAGGCCTTTGCGCCCATCGCCCCCTGGCTCAATCCGCGCGGGGAGGTGCTGATCGCCGCCAGCGGATCGAGCCGGCACGCGGGACTGGTGGCGGAGATTCTGCTCGAAGACCTGTGCGGCCTTGCGGTCGACGTGGAATATGCCAGCGAATGGGGCTGCCGCGGCACTGCCAATCCGCGCCATCCTCCGGCGCTGGTCATCTCGCAGTCGGGCGAGACGTCTGACACCCTCGCCGCGCTGCGCCAGGCGCGCGACCGCCGCGAACAGACGCTGGCCATCGCCGAATGTGCCCGGCAGCGCTATGCTGCGCGAAGCCGGCGCGTGCCAGGTGCTGGCCGCAGGCCCAGAGAAGGCGATTCCGGCCACGAAGAGTTTCACTTGCCAGTTGACGGCGCTCTATCTGCTGGCATTTTCTGGGGCGCGAGACCGGTGCCATGGATGCGGCCGAGATTGATCGCAGCTTCGGAGTTGGCGCAGCGTTCCGAGACGCAATTGCGAGCGCCAGCTCCAGGCGTGGCGCGGAGCGACGGCCGCGCTGGCCAAGACTACGCGGATGCGAGCACGTTTCTTTACCTCGGACGCGGCATTCACTACGCGATCGCCCGCGAAGGCGCGCTGAAGATGAAGGAGTCGTCGTACGTGCATGCCGAGGGCTATCCGAGCGGCGAGCTCAAGCACGGACCGAATGCGCTGGTGGCGACGACGTCCCGCTGGTGGTGCTGGCCACCGTGGACCGGCGGACCCGAAGACTCGATGCTGCGCTACGAGAAGACTCTGCAGCTTCTCGACGACATGAAGAAACAGGGCGCGCGCATCATCGCCCTGGCCAACACCGGCGACGAGCAGGTGCGCGCGCTGGCCACCGATACCATTGAGATCGACCCTGCCGGAGAGTACCTGCTGCCCATAGCCGAGGTCATTCCCCTGCAGCTCTTCAGCTACTTCATGGCGCTCGAGCATGGCGTTGATGTCGATCGCCCGCGCAACCTGTCGAAGGCTGTCATCGAGTTGTAGGCGTGCAGGGCGGCGCGTGCTGTTAGCGCTCTGTGCTTTCCTGCGCCGCGACGCCGCGAATCGACTCGGCTAACGAATCCAGCAAGGCCGATACCTGTTCCCGCGGGACATCTCCCTGGGCTAGATCCGCAGATCCTCCGCCACGGAGGCCGTGTTGCGCAAGCGCTTCGCGCAACATGCGCCCGCTGTCAAACTTGAGGTCGCGGCTTCGTGCCACAAACACGCGCGTGGGCTCGGCATCCTTAGCGGAGAAGATCACAGCTGTCGAGGGAGAAGCCGCTGCCGTCCGCGACGCCAGCAGTTTCACATAATCTCGATTACGATCTTTCCATTCGCGCACCACCAGACGCAAGCCGTTGACGACCGGTTCTGCCAAGACCACTTCCCTTGCGTGAAATACGGCCAGTTCTTCGCGCAGCTTCTGGCGCTCCTTCGCTCCTGCTTTTCCATCTGTAAGGAGCCGCCCCACGGTTACGGGCAGGTCTGTGACGCCGGTGGAAAGCAAGGCCGCGGTTTCGCCCAGGATCGCAACGTCTGCACGGGTGGCTCTGATCGCCCGCAGTCCGCAGAGGAATTCAACGCGCACGCCACGGCTTACCTTCTCCACCCCGCGTATCTGCAAACCGCCAATCTGCCCGGTGGAACGAACATGGGTTCCACCGCAAGCATTCAGGTCGCAATCAGCAATGTCGATCAGGCGGATTGAGCCCGGCCTGTCGGGTAATTTGCGAAGCCTGCCTGCGGCGAGCATGGCATCGGCCTCGGAGCGAGAGACGAACAGAGTGTTCACAGGGCGATCTTCCCCGATGATCTCATTCGCGATTCTCTCAACCCGTTCGACACTATGGTCAGCCAGGTTCGCGCAGTTAAGATCGATCGTCGAGATCTTCTCTCCCAAATGGAAGGAAACAGTTGCGGCCTCAAGCTCGCGCACGAACACGGCAGACAGCAGATGTTGCCCGGTGTGCTGCTGCATGTGGTCAAACCGGCGTCCCCATTCGATTTGTCCCTCGATCTGCGCACCGACTGAAAGGGGTTGGCGCACGAGGTGCCATACAGTCCCTCGCTCATCCTCTTCCACCTGTTCAACGGGAATTGCAAATGCCGTCGCGTCAGGCGTTCGCAGCACGCCAGTGTCGAAGGGCTGTCCGCCGCTGGCCGGATAAAAGGCGGTGTGGCTCAGGGATACCTGCCAGACCGTATCACCGCTATTGCCCTCGAGTTCACGAACGCCGGTCACCTCTGCGGTAAACGTCCTGAGAAATGAGTCGGAATAGTAGAGCCGCTGTGATTGCTGCAAGTGCGAGTCTCCAACTGCTCTCCATCGGCAGATTGGCGCAGAGCGGCGTCTGAGGAGAGCAAGCGATCGTCCGAATACAGTCTATTGCCGCGCGGGTGGCTTACCAAATCGCAGGCGTCAGCGCGTACGGCCCGCGGTGTGATTCACTGGAGTGGAAGTCCACCAGGGGAAGCCAATGTTGGAGCAGAGCAGGCGGAATTTCTTGAAGGCGACAAGCCTTGCTGCCGTTGGTGCAGCGCTCACCGACACGGAGGCGCGCGCAGACAAACCTAAGGCGGTTGCGCAGGATTCAGGCGCGGCACGATCAGAGGAGTTGGTGGGTCTGGTCAACATCCTTCAGGGCACCGACTCCAATTACTCCTTCTCGCGCGGCAACACGCTCCCCATCGCGGCTCTGCCCTTCGGCATGGCGCACTGGACCCTGCAGTCGCGCAGCAATACCGCGTGGATGTTCCAGCCCGCCGATCGCCGCATTCAGGGCTTTCGCTGCACGCACCAACTGAGCCCATGGCTCTCGGACTACGGGCACGCCATCTTCATGCCGTTTTCCGGAGATGCGAAGCCGGAGGCGGACGCCCGCTCTTCGTCGTATCGGCCGGAGGAAGCCGCGCTTGCGCCGCACTCTCTGCGCCTGAAGCTGCTGCGCTACGAGGCCGATGTCGAGCTGCTCCCCACGGACCGCTGCTGCATTCTGACCGCGAAGTTTGCCGATGCGAGCGTGCCGGGACTGCTCATCGAAATACCCGGCAAGACCGGTTCCATTGAGCCGGACGCATCCAGACGCATCCTTCGCTTCGAATCGCGCGCCAACGCCGGCGGAGTGCCTGACAACTTCGCAACGTATTACTTAGTCCAGTTCGCAGAAGCATGGGACAGCTTCGATGTGAAGGAGATTCACGGAGGCCGCGGCGCCGTTGTGCGCTTCAAAAACGACGCCGCCGGCAAGATCGAAGCACGGATCGCTACGTCTTTCATTTCGTTTGACCAGGCGCAGCGCAACCTGTCGCTTGAGCTTGCTGACCGCTCGCCTGCGGATTTGCGCGCGCGCGCCGCACAGCAGTGGAACGAGCACCTGGGCCGTATCGAGATCGGAGGCGCGACGGACGAACAACGCCGCACCTTCTACTCCTGCCTGTATCGCGCGTTGCTCTTTCCGCGCACGTTTCACGAGCCCGACGAGCACGGCAATCCGCACCACTACAGCGCATACAACGGCAATGTTGAGCCCGGCGTTATGTACGCCGATCACGGCTACTGGGATGTGTACCGGGCCTGGTATCCCGTTCATGTCGCTCGTGTACCCTGAGCGGCTCGGCGAGATCCTGCAGGCCTGGGTCAACGCCTATCGCGAGGGCGGCTGGATGCCGCAATTCCCGGCGCCCGGCTATCGCGCCTGCATGTCGGGCAGCCTGATCGACTCGCTGTTTGCCGACGCCATCGTAAAGGATATCTCCGGCTTCGACCGCGAGGCCGCTTATGAGGGCCTGCGCAAGCACGCTACGCAGCCCGGCAATCCTGACAAGGGCTACGGACGCCAGGGAATCGAGCACTATCTCAAGCTGAACTATCTTCCCGCCGACCATGTGGATCAATCGGTGGCTGAGACAGCCGACGCTGCCTATGGCGACTTCTGCATCGCGCAGATCGCCGCGAAGCTCGGCAAGCCGCAGGACGCGGCGATGTTCTTGAAGCGCTCCGAAAACTGGCGCAACATCTTCGATCCCGAGACGCGCTTCTTCCGCGGCCGCAACCAGGACGGGTCCTGGCTTAAGCCGTTCGATCCGTTTACATGGGGCAGCCCCTATGAGGAGGGCGCGGCCTGGCAGCATCGCTGGAACGTGCCGCATGATGTGCCCGGACTCATCGCGGCAATGGGCGGGGACAAGGCCTTTGCCGCAGAGCTGGAGAAGATGCTCACCCTGCCGCCGACGTTCCATGTGGGCGTTTATGGGCAGGAGATTCACGAGATGTCGGAGATGGCTGCGTTGCCTTTCGGCCAGTACATGCACAACAACCAGCCCGTGCATCATGTGCTGTATCTGTTCGCCGCGGCCGGCCGCCCCGACCGAACGCAGTACTGGGTGCGGCGCGTGCTCAACGAGGCCTACTCAACGACAAACTTCAGCGGCGACGAGGATACCGGTTCGATGGCCGCGTGGTACATCCTCAGTGCGCTTGGATTCTATCCCGTGTGCCCCGGCAAGCCCGAGTACACGCTGGGCAGCCCGCTCTTCCCGCATGCCGCGATTCATCTCAGCAATGGCAAGACGCTCACCATCGAAGCGGCGGGCAATGGTCCCGCGGCTCCCTACGTGAAGGCGGTCGAGGTGAATGGCGTCGCACATCGGTCAACGTTGATCGATCACGCAACGCTTGTGCAGGGCGGCCGATTGCACTTCGATATGCGCAGCTGATGGTTCAGGCAGATCAGGGCTCTTTCTTTGAAACAGTGACTTAAATCACTCGCGGTTTCCGCGCTAAAGCCGTATAACTTACGCGAAGCATTTTGCGCCTTCCCGGCGGCTCGGCGGCGTATGTCTTCCTTCGCCCTGCAACAGCAGGACCCAACCCTCGGACCCAACCACCAGGGATCGCCATGAATGCTGAGTTGATTCACAGGCTGCACTTCGCTTTCACCATCACCTTTCACTACCTGTTTCCGCAGCTCACCATGGGACTCGGCCTGCTGATCGTGGTGCTGAAAACGGTGGCGCTGCGCAAAGACAACCCGGCGTGGGATCGCGCCGCGCACTTCTGGGGTCGGATTTTCGGCATCAACTTCGTCTTCGGCGTGGTGACCGGCATCCCCATGGAGTTCGAGTTCGGAACGAACTGGGCGCGGTTCGCGCACGTGTCCGGCGGAGTGATCGGCCAGCCGCTGGCGATGGAAGGCGTGTTCAGCTTCTTCCTCGAGTCAGCATTTCTCGGACTGTTCCTCTATGGCGGCAGCAAGCTCTCGAAACGCATGCACTGGTTCTCGGCCTTCATGGTGTGGCTCGGCTCGTGGATCTCGGGCTTCTTCATCATCGTCACGGACGCCTGGATGCAGCATCCTGTCGCCTACAACTACGTCGACGGCCAGTACGAGGTGACCAGCTTCTGGGCGCTGCTGCTCAATCCCTGGGGACTGCTTCAGTACATGCACAACATGACCGGCGCCGTGGTGACTGGCGCCTTCGTCATGGCCGCCGTCGGCGCCTTCTATCTTCTCGAAGGCCGCAATCAGGAGTTCGGCCGCATCTTTCTCAAGGTGGGAGTCATTGCCGGCCTCATCGCCTCCATCGCCATCATCTTCCCCACCGGCGACCTGCACGGCAAATACGTGGCGCACAATCAGCCCGTCGCCATGGCCGCGATGGAAGGCCTCTTCCACACCGAGAAGGGCGCGCCCATTGTGCTCATCGGGCAGCCCAATCCTGAGACCGGCCGCATCGACAACCCCATCGTCATCGGCAACGTGCTCAGCTTCCTCATCTACGGAACCACCGAAGCCGAGGTCAAGGGGCTCGACCAGTTTCCGCGCGACCAGTGGCCCGGCGCGCAGCCGCTGCTCTACTACGCCTACCACATCATGGCCGGCCTGGGTACGTGGTTCCTGCTGCTGATGCTGGTGTCGGCCTTCCTGCTGTGGCGGGGAAAACTCCACACCACGCGCTGGGCGCTGTGGGCCGTGCTGCTGAGTTTCCCGCTGCCCTACATTGCCAACACCGCCGGCTGGATGACCGCCGAACTAGGCCGCCAGCCCTGGCTCATCTACGGACTGATGCGCACCAGCGAAGGATTCTCGCACATGGTGTCCGCCGGCAACGGCCTGTTCACGCTGCTCGGGTTCATGGGACTCTACGCATTGCTGGGCCTGCTGTTCACCGTGCTGGTCTATCGCGAGATCACCCACGGGCTCGATGCAACCGCCAAAACCGCCGAGCCCGTCCATACGGGCGGAATGTAAACGCACGACGCGAGGAGAGAAGCGATGGGATTCATCTGGTTCTGGCTCGTTGCAGTCATGATTGTCGGGTATGTGGTGCTCGACGGCTTTGATCTCGGCGTGGGCGTGCTGCACCTCTTCCTTCCGCAAAGCGAGACCGAGCGGCAGATGTCCCTGCGCTCCATCGGCCCCGTGTGGGACGGCAATGAAGTCTGGCTGCTCGCCGGCGGCGGCACGCTCTACTTTGCGTTTCCGCTGCTCTATGCCTCGGCGTTCAGCGGGTTCTATCTGCCGCTGATGATCGTGCTGTGGCTGCTGATCGGCCGCGGCATCAGCCTCGAGTTGCGCAACCACCTCGACATGGGCGTATGGCGCACGCTGCTTGACCGGCTGTTCGGGATCTCGAGTGCGCTGCTGGCCGTCTTCTTCGGGGCGGCGCTGGCCAACGTCATTCGCGGCGTGCCTCTGCAGGCCGACGGATTCTTCTTCCTTCCGCTGTGGACCAACTGGAAGCCCGGCTCCAATCCCGGCATCCTCGACTGGTACACCGTGATCGGCGGACTCGTCGCGCTCAGTGCGCTAACGCTGCATGGGGCGCTGTGGCTCACCATCAAAGTCTCAGGCGACCTCGAGCAGCGGGCCCGCCGGATCATTCGCCCGCTCTGGATCGTGCTTGCCGCGCTGACCGTCGTGAGCCTCATCGCCACCATGGCCGTGCGCCCGCAGACGCTCGACAACTATTACCGTTATCCGTTCACATTCATTGTGCCGGCGGGCGTCATCGCCTCACTCATCGGAATCCTCTTCTTTAATCGCAAGACTCAGCCCGTCCGCGCCTTCCTTTCCTCCAGCTTTTACCTGTTCTTCATGCTCGCCGGCGCATGCTGGGGACTCTATCCCACGCTGCTGCCCGCCACCGCGAACTCCGGCCCCGACATCACGCTCGAGCGCGCTCTCTCCGGCCCGCACACGCTGGCAGTGGGCCTGGCATGGTGGCTCATCGGCATGGCGCTGGCCGTGGGATACGTGGTGTTTGTCTACAGCCGCTTCAAGGGCAAGGTGGATATGGCAGAAGGCGGCCACTAAGGCCAACGCCTCCGAACTTGTCATCCTGCTCCTGAGCGCAACGAAGGAAAAACCCGGCCTTGCGCACCCTCAGCCACGCTTTCGCCTGTCGGCAACCACGATGATGCGTACATCCCTCGCCATCTCCACCAGCCGCAGTACGGGGTCGGCGGTCGCAAGATGGTCCCATGGCCGGATCAGCGGCCGTGCGGCGAGGATGTGCGTGATCTGATTGCGATGCGCGAATTCGATAATCTGTTCGGCGGGATCGGCCCCCTCGAGCACGCGGGTTTCAATATGCAGGTTGCGTGCGAAGTTCAGATGCTTCTCCACACCCTCACGCGCTTTCCGCGAATCGTCCCGACTCCGCTGTGAGGCGACCCAGACGGCGAAGCAGTCGGCTTCGAGGTAGTCGGCCATGCGGCGGCCGCGCCGTATCAGCATCGCCGTGGAAGGACCGGGCGTAAGAAAAATCAGGATCCTGTCGCGGCGCGCCTGCGGAGCCGCGGCGGCCTGACCGTCCTCGCGCGCGCCCGGCGACTCGACTGCCTCGCGAGACTCGAGTTCGTGCGCGGCCTGCCGCAGAGCCAGTTCGCGCAATGCGGAGAGCGTCGACTCCTTGAAGAAATTCTCGAGCGCGCGCTGCGCCTTTTCCGGCGCATAGATCACGCCGCGCTTGAGCCGGTTCATCAATGCGTTCGTCGTCGCGTCCACCATGATGACTTCCGATGCACTCTTGATGAACCAATCCGGCACCGTCTCGCGCACGCGGATGCCGGTGATGCGGAAGATGTGATCGTTCAGGCTCTCAAGATGCTGGATGTTCATGTTCGACATGACATCGATTCCTGCGTCGAGCAACACCTGCACGTCTTCCCATCGCTTGGTGCGCGCCGATCCCGGTACGTTCGTATGCGCCAGTTCATCGACCACACAAATTGCCGGATTGCGCAGCAGGATTGCGTCCGTATCCATCTCCTGAAACACGGCGCCGCCCACGGCCGTGGCCCGCGTGGGAATCATCTCCAGCCCTACGGTTCGCGCGATGGTGTCCTTTCGCCCGTGCGGCTCGAAGTAGCCGACCACGATGTCCTTTCCCTGGTCAGCCAGTTCCTGGGCATCTTCGAGCATGCGGTAGGTCTTGCCCACGCCTGCGGCATAGCCCAGGTACAAGTGGAGCCTGCCTCGCCGGGTCCGCTGCGGTTCGCGGAGATCGGAATCACCGGTGTGGATAAACGATGACATCCATTCCCTCCGCGGCCCTGATAAGGCGAACCGGCAGGTTCCCGCGCACCCGCGTCCAAAAGCCGCGCGGCGCATTGCTGCGGCTCACAAAGATCTGCGTCACTCCGCGCTGGGTTGCGAAGTCGAGAATCGCAGTCACAATATCGCTGTCGACCAGCGTGAACACCTCGGCGCCCAGCGCGCGCGCATGTTCGAGATTCTTATTGAGCTGCTCGCGACCTTCTTTGGAGACCGGCTTGTTCCTGCAATGCACAACGAAGAACTCGCCCTGAAAACGGGCGGCGTTGCGGCGGCCGCTCTCCAGCATCTCAGCGGCATCCGACTCGGCCGTCACGCACACCAGAATTCGTTCCTGGACGCCCCATGTCTGTTCGGTTCCCTGCGAGCGCAGATAGCTCTCGAGCTGGCGATCGACGACCGAGGCCGCAGCCAGCAGAGCCAGTTCGCGCAGCCGCGAGAGCTTGTGTTTCTCGGCAAGGCGCGCGGAAGTGTCTTCAATTCCGCCCAGGACGCTCTCTTCGGAAGGCGCATCGACAACCGTGATTTCATCAGCGGAGTTGTTCAGGAACTCGCGGGGAATTATGTATTGCGCCCGCTTCCCCGTTATCCGTTCCACCTCGTCCTGCAGATTCTCAAGATACTGAACGTTGACCGTCGTCAGTACCGAAATGCCCGCGTTGAGAAGCGCTTCGACATCCTGCCACCGGTGCGGATTCCTGCAGCCGGGCGGATTGTCGTAAGCGAGTCCGTCGACCAGCGCGACTTCAGGCTTGCGCTGAACTACGGTCGCCACATCAATGGCTTCCGCTCCGCAGCTCTCGATGGTTGGAATCGCCTCAAGATGTTCGACGATGGGGCGCACATCCTCCGGATAATCGGGCTGCAGCGCGCACGCGACCACGTCTTCGCCGCGCTCCCATCGGCGGCGGCCTTCATCCAGCATCTGGAACGACTTCCCGACCCCGCTGGCATAACCGAGAAACACCTTCAGCTTTCCGCGCTGCTTCCGGCGTTCATCCAATTCGATATCCGCCAGCAACTCGTCGGGATTACGACGGCGTGAGTCATCGAACATGTGTCCGTATTGTACCCAGCCCTTCGATTACTGACAGTATGCACTGCCGCAGAAATCAGAAGCGGTCTGCGGACCCCTGGTAAACCGAAACCGCAGGCCCGCGCTACTTGCGACCCGGTAGCTTCTGATCGAGTGAAAGGTTCAACATCAGAACGTTGACTCGCGGCTCGCCGATAAATCCCAAAGCCGGCTTGTCGGTAGCCTGCGCAATCAGCGGCCGCACCTGATCAGGCGAGACACCGCGCGCTGCGGCGACACGTCCCACCTGCAGTTCCGCGTTCGCCGGGCTGATATGCGGGTCGAGCCCCGATGCCGAACCGGTCACCGCGTCCGACGGAATCGGCGCCTTCGGAGTGAAGACCAGCGGGCTCTTTGCATCGTTGAACGACTTGATCAGCTTCACGTCGTCCAGGTTGCCCTGCGCATCCTTGAAGTGGTCCAGTGGAACGGACGACGTATACGCGATGTTGTTGTCGACGCAGTAGTGGACGATGCGATTCTCAAGGCCGTCGAAGTCGACGATCTCCTTGCCCTTGTCATCGGTCTTGGTCGTCCCATACAACAGCTTCGCGCTCGTAGGACCAAGGTTCGAGCCGGCACTGTTGGTTGCATCGTATCCCGCGCCCGCGGACGATGGCCGCGGATGGAAGTAGTCGGCTCTCGTAAACGACTGGCCGATGAGGCTCGATCCGACTACCTTGCCGTTTTGCGTCACCAGGCTTCCGTTCGCCTTCGCCGGGAAGATTGCCGCCGATACGCCGGTCATTGCCACGGGGTAGATAAGGCCGGTCAGGATCGTCAGTGCGATCATCAAACGTAATCCCGGTCCTAGTTCCTTAATCATGTCTTTTCTCCTGTTATGACCGCGTTATGCGAGGTGCAGTGCCGCCAGAAGCTTGTCGATCAGCCAGATTCCCGGGAACGGCGCGATGATCCCGCCCAGGCCGTAGATCAGCAGGTTGCGCGTCAGCATCTGGCCGGCGCTCACGGGCTTGTAACGCACGCCGCGCAGTGCCAGCGGGACCAGCGCGATGATGATCAACGCGTTGAAGATCACGGCGGAGAGCACGGCGCTCTGCGGCGAGTGAAGCCCCATGATGTTCAGCCTGTTCAGCTCCGGATAAATTGCCGCGAACATTGCCGGAATGATGGCGAAGTATTTCGCCACGTCATTCGCAATCGAGAACGTGGTGAGCGACCCGCGCGTGATGAGCAACTGCTTGCCGATGGCGACGATCTCGATCAGCTTGGTCGGGTTGCTGTCGAGGTCAACCATGTTGCCGGCTTCCTTCGCCGCCATGGTTCCGGTGTTCATCGCCACGCCCACATCGGCCTGCGCCAGCGCGGGAGCATCGTTGGTGCCGTCGCCGGTCATGGCGACGAGTCTTCCTTCAGCCTGTTCCTTGCGGATGTATTCGAGCTTGTCCTTCGGCGTCGCCTGCGCAAGAAAGTCGTCGACACCGGCTTCCTGCGCGATCGCCGCCGCGGTCAGCGGATTGTCTCCGGTGATCATGACGGAGCGAATGCCCATCGTCCGCAGTGACGCAAGGCGCTCCTTCATGCCGCCCTTCACAATGTCCTTCAGGTGAATGACGCCGAGCACCTTCTGCCCATCGGCAACCGCAAGGGGAGTTCCACCATGCCGCGAGATGTGGTCGGAAATCTCCGTCAGCGATTTTGGCACCACGCCGCCGGCCTCTGGTGACAAATTGAGCAATGGCTTCAGTCGCACCCTTGCGCAGTTGCCGTCCGTCTGATGTCGACGCCGCTCATCCGCGTGTACGCCGAGAAGGGAATGAAGTGCGCTTCGTGCTCCGCGACTTCGCGGCCGCGCAATCCGTACTTCTCCTTGGCCAGCACGACAACAGAGCGGCCTTCCGGAGTTTCGTCTGCAAGGCTCGAGAGCTGCGCGGCATCGGCGAGATCGGTCGCGTTGACTCCGTCCACCGGGATGAACTCGACCGCCTGGCGGTTGCCCAGTGTGATGGTGCCGGTCTTGTCCAGCAGCAGCGTGTTCACGTCGCCTGAAGCTTCGACGGCTTTCCCGCTCATGGCGAGCACGTTGTGCTGCATTACGCGGTCCATGCCGGCGATTCCGATCGCGGAAAGAAGTCCGCCAATCGTGGTCGGGATCAGGCAGACCAGCAGCGAGACCAGAACCGCAACGCTCGGGAGCGGTGCCGCCACCGGCCGCCGCAATCGAATACTTCGCGTAGGGCGGAAGCGTCGCCACGGCCATCAGGAAGATCAGCGTCAGACCCGCGATCAGGATGTTGAGCGCGATCTCGTTGGGGGTCTTCTGGCGCACCGCGCCTTCAACCAGCGCGATCATGCGATCGAGGAACGTCTCGCCTGGATTCGACATGATGCGAATCGGTGATGTGGTCGGAGAGAACCTTCGTGCCGCCCGTTACCGCGCTGCGGTCTCCGCCCGATTCACGAATCACGGGTGCGCTCTCGCCGGTGATCACAGACTCATCCACGCTGGCGATGCCTTCAATCACTTCGCCGTCGCCGGGGATGATCTGTCCCGCTTCGCAGTAGACCGTGTCTCCGGCGCGCAGCGAGGAAGCAGGCACCAATTCGATTTTCTTGTTCGGCAGGATCTTGTGCGCAACGGCGTCGGTCTTGGTTTTGCGCAAGCGCATCGGCCTGCGCCTTGCCGCGCGCCTCTGCCATGGCTTCGGCGAAGTTCGCGAACAGGACCGTGAACCACAGCCACAGCGCGATCTGGATGCCGAAGAAGACGTATCCGGTGCTTTGGTAATGGCGTCCTTGATGACGAAGACGGTGGTGAGCGCGGCGCCCACCTCGACCACAAACATCACTGGATTCTTCGCCACAACCATCGGGTTGAGCTTGACGAAAGACTCCTTCGTCGCCCTCTTCAGGATCTCCGGATCGAAGAGCGGACGCGCGCGCACTCCCCTGTGAGATGAGCGCTGCGCCATCGTGTTCGCGCGGTTCGGCCTTGTGTTCTTGAGGTCGGCACCGTCATAGTCGGCATCTTTAGCTCCTTGTTCCTTAAGCCAGGTCAAAACAGCTTTCCGTTGAGCATCTGGAAGTGCTCAACAATCGGGCCAAGCGAGAGCACCGGGAAGTAAGTCAGTGCGCCGACGATCACGACTGTGCCGATCAGCAGAACCACGAAGAGCGATCCGTGCGTCGGCAGTGTGCCGCTTGTGACGGGAATCAGCTTTCTTTGACGCCAGACTGCCGGCGATGGCCAGTGCGGGAATGATGAACAGGAAGCGGCCCGACCAGCATGTCGAGGGCCAGCGTCAGGTTGTACCAGGGCGTATTCGCGTTGATTCCCGCAAATGCGCTGCCGTTGTTGCCCGCGCCGCTTGAATAGGCGTAGAGAATTTCGGAGAGGCCATGCGCGCCGTTGTTGTTGGTATTGGCCACCGCGGCACCGGGCGCATTCCAGTAGCCGCCCTTGGCAAACGGCGTAACCGAGCTCAGCGCGGTGAACAGAAGAATGCACAGAGAAGTGGCCAGCACCGCGATGATGGCCATCTTCACTTCCTTCTGCTCGATCTTCTTGCCCACGTATTCCGGCGTGCGGCCTACCATCAATCCGCCGATAAACACCGCGATCACGACGTAGAGCAGCATGCTGTAGAGGCCCGCGCCGACGCCTCCAAAGATCACCTCGTCGGTCTGGATGTTGAACAGCGGTACCAGGCCTCCGAGCGGCGTGAAGCTGTCGTGCCAGCTATTGATGGCGCCGCAGCTTGCATCGGTGGTTACGGTCGGCAAACAGCGTGGATTGCGCAATGCCGAAGCGGACTTCCTTGCCTTCCATATTGCCGCCCGGCTGGCTCCTGTCATAGGTCTGCGCCACACCCATCTTGGTCACCATGGGATTGCCGCGCTGTTCAGCCCAGTAGCAGACGAAGACTCCGACAAAGAACAGGGCAGACATGGCGGCGAAGATTGCCCATCCCTGCCGGGTATCTTTCACGGCTTTGCCGAACATGTAGGTCAACCCCGCGCCAAGCGAGAAGATCAGGATGAGCTGCAGGAAGTTCGAAGCCGGCGTTCGGGTTCTCGTAAGGATGCGCGGAGTTGGCATTGAAGAATCCGCCGCCGTTGGTGCCCAGCATCTTGATCGAAAGCTGCGATGCCAGCGGTCCCTGCTCGATCACCTGTTGGGCGCCGCTTTCGAGAGTCTGTGCGGTGACTGGCCCCTTGAAGTTCTGAATGCAGCCCTGCGACACGAAGAACATCGTGGTCAGCACGCAGACCGGCAGCAGAATGTAGACGGTGCAGCGCACTACGTCCGCCCAGAAGTTGCCGATGGTCTTTGTGGTGTGACGCGCGAAGCCGCGGATCAGCGCAACCGCGACCGCGATGCCCACCGCGGCCGACACAAAGTTCTGCACGGCGAGCGCTGCCATCTGTGTGAGGTAGCTCATCGTCGTATCGGGCGAGTACGACTGCCAGTTCGTGTTGGTCACGAAGCTGACCGCCGTGTTCATCGCCAGATCGGGCGTCATCGCCGTTGCGCTCGCGGCGCCTGCGCCGTTGAGAAGTGCATGGGGTTCAGCGGCAGAAACCCCTGCAGCCGCTGGATCAGATACACGAACAGAAAGCTGAAGATGCTGAATGAAATGCAGCGACGCCGCATAGCGCACCCACGTTTGCTCTTCATTTTCACGAACGCCGCTTACGCGGTAGATCAGTCGCTCCACGGGCCCAAGCACGGGATGAAGAAAGCGTGCGCTGGCCCTCGAAAACCCGGAACATGAATGTTCCAACCGGCTTGGTGATAGCGACAATAATCACGAAGAAAGTCAGAATCTGCGCGATGCCAATCAAAGTCATAACAAGACCTCAGAATTTCTCGGGCCGCAGGAGCGCGTACACCAGGTAAGCGAACAGGAACACTGTGATGATTCCCGCAATGGCGTATTCCATCGGTTTCTCCTAAAGCCGTTCTGCGGCTTTCGTAAAGCCCCAGAGAAGGACAAAGAACGCGATTACGATCGCGATGTAGAACAGATCCAGCATGGATCACCTCTTGTTTGAGCCCTTGCTATCGGGACATGACAACGCGTGCGCTTGCATGCCTGCTGTCAATCCGTATCGTAGGTCTGGGCAGCTAAACAGCACATAAACGGCTCGTAACAGCGGTCTAAACCTGCTGATGGCGGGTGTTTACGGGCGCGTTGCATCGCGGACTCCACGCTCCAATAAGAAGGAACAATGAATCCTGCCTGGTTCGTTGATCTGCTTCGTGATGTTACTGAGGAAGGTGGAAGCGGTAGCCGGCCCACGCGTCTGTTACCAGGAAGCGGGGCTTCGAGGGATCGGGCTCGATCTTCTTTCTCAGCCGATTGATGAACACGCGCAGATACTCCAGTTCATCTCCGTAGTCCGGACCCCACACCGCTTGAAGGAGTTCGCGATGCGCAAGAGTCTTGTTCGGCCGCGCAAGAAGATACGACAGCAGCTCGAACTCTCTTGCCGTGAGGCGCGACGTCTGTCCGCGCACCGTCACCTCGCGTGAGGAAAGATCGAGGTTTACGCCCTCGGCAACCAGCGGCTGCAGGTTCTCCTGGCCGGGCACCTGCGGCAGCCGCCGCAGAGTTGCGCGGATGCGCGCCAGCAGCTCCGGCGTGCTGAACGGCTTGGTCACGTAGTCATCGGCGCCCGCGTCCAGCGCCTCCACCTTTTGCCGCTCGGCATTGTTCACCGTCAGCATGATAATCGCGATCTCCGAGCTCGACCGGATCATCCGGCACGTCTCCATGCCGCCCATTCCGGGCATGTTCACGTCGAGCAGCACCAGATCGTAACTGCTGTTGCGGAGTTCGTCCAGTCCCTCTTCGCCCGAGCGCGCATCGTTTACCTGGTACCCATGCGAGGTGAGAGTGGTTCGCATCACACGCCGAATCTGCGGGTCATCATCGATGACAAGAATCTTTGCGGCACTCACTGCGGAAAGCCTCCTGGCGCAATGGGAAGCGCAAACGAGAACTCTGTGCCCTGGTCCGGGCTGCTGGTCAACGTAACATCTTCGTCATGCGCGCGCAGGATCTCGCGCACGATGGGAAGGCCCATACCGGTTCCCTGCAGGTGGCGTTCGCTCTTGCCCCGATAGAACTTTTCAAAGATCTTCTTCTGCTCCTCTTCACGAATGCCTTTGCCTTTATCGGCGAGAAAGAGGATGACTTTGCCATCTCCCAGGCGGCCGCCAATATGGATGGGGCTTCCCGGGGGAGAATACTTGAGCGAGTTATCCAGCAGATGCGTCAGCACCACCTGGATCAGCTCTGCATCCACGCGCACCGGCGGCAGTTCCTCCGGCACATCCACGCGAATGTCGCGTTCCGCGGTCAGGGACTTCATCTGTCGCAGTGCCGCGTTTACCAGCGAACTCGGGAAGTGCGTGCCCAGGTTGAGCCGGAAAGTTCCGCCTTCGATCCGCGCTAGCTGAATCGCATCAGATACCAGCTTCGACAGCCTGTCGGCCGACTCATCCACGATCGTCATCAGCTCATGCTGGTGCGGCTGAAGCGCGCTGGGCGAGCCCGACAACAAATCCGTGGTCACCGCCTTGATCGAAGTCAGCGGCGTCTTGAACTCGTGGGCCAGTGCATCCAGCATGGTCGATTTTAGTTCTTCGCTCTGCCGCGCCACCTCCGCCTCCGTCACCACCTTCTGCGCGTTGGCGCGCTCCAGTCCGATGGCGACAAGGTTCACCAACGATTGCAGAGCCGCATCGGAAAACTCGCCGCCCCTCAGAGCCACACTGCCGATGGGCTCTCCGCCCAGGCGAATGGGAGTAACAACTAGGTCTGGCGACTCCTCCTTGAGGACCGCCGAATGCACCGCCGACTCGCGGAGCTTCTCCTCAATCTCGGCATTCTCGAGCCCCGCCCGGTAGATCTCTCCCGTGGCGCGGATATACAGCGCAATCCCTTCGAATCCGCACGTCGTGAAGATCTGATGCACAATCTGGTTCGCGATCGGCCGCGCCGTGTCGATCAGCAGAAGACCCCGGCTGAGAGAATACAGCCTCTCGATCTCGTTCCTTCTCTCTTCCGATTCCATGGCGCGCATCTTCGCGCGTGCCGATAACTGGCTCGCGGTAAGCGATGTCGCCAGGAACGCGAACAGCGCAATCCAGTTTTGCGGATCGGAGACCGTGAAGGTCCCCACCGGCGGCAAAAAGAAGAAGTTGAAACAGAGCATCGCTGCAATCGATGCAAGCGTGGCTTCAACTAGTCCGCCCTTGGTGGCAATGAGGAGAATCGCAACCAGGTAGCAGAAACCCGCGGTGGTCGCATTCAGCGGCACAAGGCGCCAGAAGAAGAACGTGGTTGCAAATACAAGACCCAGGCCCAGGGCCGATCGGAGAATCAGGCGGAATGTCTTGCGTGCTGCGCGGGAAAGCTTCGGCGGCTCCGGAACCTGCTGCGTGTCTACCGCCGGGCGGGGTGCGGTTTCAGCGATGTGGACGGAACGTACAGCAGTCATACCTGGCTTGCCTGGCGATCCGGCGCTGGCAGATCTTTCGCTCGCGCGCTGTGGTTGCCGGAATCGCTCTAAGAGATCCTACACGCATATGCCTAAACGGCACATAAACAGAGAAGTGTGCGCACCAACTCAGCTTCGGAACGGCGACTCCGCCACTCCCGGCACTTTGACGCCCGGCGCCATGGGCATATTGCGGATGCGCACTCCGGTGGCTGCGAAGATCGCATTGCCCACCGATGGCGCCAGCGCGATCAGTCCGATTTCGCCCGCGCCCGCGGAGGGAAGATCCTTGCGATCGAGCAGCACGATATCAATTTCCGGCGTGTCGCTGAATCGCGGCAAACGGTATTGCGAAAACAGTGGATTGCGGATTCGTCCATCGCCAAACAGGATGTGCTCGAACAGCGCGCCGCCCAGAGCCTGAACCACTGCGCCCATCTGCTGATTGCGCAGGCCATCGGGATTCACCACCGCGCCTGACTCCCATGCTACGACCACGCGGCGCACATGAACCGTCTTGCCGCTATCGATCTCCACCTCGGCGCACGACGCGATGTAGCCACCCTTGTCGGTACCGCATGCGAGCCCGAAACCGCGCTGCGGCGTGGACTTCACGCCATTCCATCCGAACTTGTCAGCGGCCGCCTGCAGCACCGCGCGCAGCCGCTCATTCTTCACATTCTTCAAACGAAACGCGAGTGGGTCCATGCCGACTGCGTGCGCGACGGCATCCATGTGGCACTCGCGTGCGAAGTTGTTCGCCGTCGCCGCCAGCGCGCGATAAGAACCCTGGCGCAGCGGCGACTTCGCCGCATGATACTGAATCACCTGGTTCGGCACTTCGTAAGGGGTTTCGATCGCCGACGGTCCTGAATTGTAATTGTGGTGTTCCCACGCGATGAGTGTCCCATCGCGCTGCGCGCCGGCGCTGATCTCGATCAGCCCCGCAGGCCGCAGATACGCCCACGTGAATTCCTCCTCACGCGTCCACACCACCTTGACGGGCTTGCCTGCAATCTTTGCCAGGCGCGCGGCTTCCATCGCTGCTTCACCCGAATGCTTACCGCCGTAGCCGCTGCCCATATCCGGATGGATGACGCGCACCTGCGTCGCGGGCAGGCCAAAATGCTGCATCAGCTCTTCCCTCACTCCGAAGGGCCGCTGCGTTCCCGTCCACACCGTCAGCTTTCCGTTCTCCCACTCGGCCACCGCCGCGCGCGGCTCCAGCGGGGCATGCGCGATGTACTGCACGGTGTAGCGGTTGTTCACTTTGATGTCGGCCGCGCTTATCGCCTGTTCCACTGAGCCGGTCGTGCGCTGCGGCCCGCTTCTCTCTTCGGGATCGGGATTGTTCTTCAGATATTCGAACAGGCCCTCGTTTCCCTGTTGCGGCGGAACACTCCATTTCGCCCGGATCGCGCCAACCGCATGCTGTGCTCCAAACGCATCGACAGCAACTAGACCAATGAGATCGCCGTCGCGAATTACCTTCACGCCCGACATGCTCTCGGCCGCGCTCGTGTCAACTGAGACCAGCGTCGCGTCGAATCCCTCGGGGCGCAGTATTGCTCCGTACAGCATGCCCGGACGCGTTATGTCCGATGGGAACTTATGCTTGCCGGTCACAAAGTCGCGGCCGCCGGCTTTGCGCACCGCAGTCCCCGCAATCTTCCACTCCGTCGCGGGTGTCAGCGCCTGCTGGCCGGAGACGACCTTGACCAGCTTCTCACCGCGGGTGAGCTCGCCATAGCCAATGGAACGCCCATTCTTCTCGTCGCTGACCTTGCCGTCTCTGGCGGTGAGCAAAGCCGCGTCGGTCTTCCACGCGCTCGCCGCCTGCTCCAGCAGCATCTGCCGCGCTGCCGCCGCCATCGTTCGCAGTTGCGGTCCCATGGTCGGCGTGCTGCGGCTGCCAAAGGTTCCCATGTCCCACGGCACCAGGTCGGTGTCCCCCATGATCATGGTGATGGAGTCAAACGGCACGCGAAGTTCTTCGGCAACAAGCTGCGCCAGCGACGTACGGATGTTCTGGCCCACCTCGACCTTGCCCGTGAACACCGTCACGCGCCCGTCAGCGTTGATGTGAATCCACGCGCTGATGTCCTTCGGAAGTTCGTGCCCGCCGAAGCCTCGTCCTGATTCCTGCGCCCACCCTACGCGCGGACACAACACCACCAGCAGCCCCGCGCTCAATCCCTTGAGGAAGCCGCGGCGACCCAGGCTCACCGCACCCGCCTGCAAGCTTCGGAGGTCGATCTGATTGACGGTGCTCATGAGCGGCCTCCTGTCAGCCGAGACGCCAGCCTCACTGCCTGCACTATGCGCGGATAGGTTCCGCAGCGGCACACATTTCCGTCCATGCCCGCGACAATCTGCTCTTCGCTAGGATCGTGTGTCTCGTTCAGCAGGGAAGTTGCGGACATGATCATGCCCGCGGTGCAGTAGCCGCATTGGAATGCGCCTTCTTCGAGGAACGCTTCCTGCACGGGAGAGAGCTTCCCGTCCTGCTCCAGGCCTTCAATGGTGACGATCTTCGCTCCGGCGGCGGCGCTCACCGGCGTCAGGCATGAGCGTGTTGCCCGGCCATTCACAAGGACCGTGCACGCGCCGCACTGGCCTTCGCCGCAGCCGTACTTTGTTCCGGTCAAATCGAGGCGGTTTCGCAGAACGGAAAGAAGAGTCTCCTCGGCAGGTGCATTCACGCGGAGGCTATTGCCGTTCACGGTTAATGTGTAATCACCCATGGCCCGCTCCGGGCTTCATGATAGCGCAGCCGCAGCATCTGCGTAGAGCCCGTGGCGGATCGCGGGCTAACCCCTAATCGTTCATCCACGACCCAGAGCCCTATTGCCCCTTGGTCATCTCCCGAATCAACTCCGCCTCGCGGGAGCGATACGGCGTCCCATCCTCGTAGAACACGTCGTGGAACCAGACAGTCGGGCTCACCGTCACGTAGGGCCGCTGCCACGAGTCCCACGGTAGAAACGTCTGGCTGCGGCCCTTCACCAGTCCCCAGTTGATTGCACCCACGCGCTCCTTCTTCGCAACTGGCAGAATCGTGTCAAACGTGCTCCCCGCACCGCGCGCCATGTACTCCGTACAGATCAAGGGCCGATGATACTGCCTCAGGCTGTCAATCCTCGCCTGGAAGCCTTCGGGCCAGTCGTAGTTATGAAACGAGATCACATCCGACTCTTCGACCTGCACGCGCGCAATCGGCCCCATTTTGTCCAGCGAAGTCCAATCGCCCGCCCATACACCGCTGGTGAGGGGCTGCGTGGGATTCGCGGCGCGCGCCCACCTAAACACCTGCGGCAAGAGCGTAAGCACCAGGTCGCGCTTGTTCTTTGGTTCCAGCTTCCCGTAGGAAGAATCGTTGGTGTTGTCGGGCTCGTTCCAAATGTCCCACGCCAGCACTCGCTTGTCGCTGGCAAAGGCGCCCACCACGCCCTTCACATACGCTTCCATCTTCGGATACTGCGCCGCATCCATAAGCACCGCGCGCCCCGGCGCCTGCACCCATCCCGAGTTGTGCACGCCTGGAATCGGCGGGTGCTGCGGACCCAGCTTTGGATCGGGGTCCCAGCATGAGTCGAACAGCACAAAGACCGGCCGGATGTGATGCCGCTCGGCAATCGCCAGGAACTGATCGATGCGTTTTTGAAATCCCGGCGCATCCTGCTCCCACAGCAGGTTGTGCAGGAACACGCGCATTGTGTTCATTCCGATCTTTTCGGCCCATCCCAGCTCGCGGTCGATCTCCGCCGCATCGAACGTGTCCGCCTGCCACATTTCCAGCTCATTCACTGCATCGGACGGCAAAAAATTCGATCCCACCAGCCACGGCTGCTGCTTGTACCACGCATTGGCCTGGTCTTCGCTCCAGCGCTCGCCGCCTCTCGCCGCCGCCGTTACAAAGCTGCACACAATCGCCAGTGCGATGCACCTGAATACCAAGCGAGAAGCTTTCCTCATCCGTCTCTTCCTTTCAGAACACCTGCTACCGGCCCGTCACGGGCTTCTACTTGCTTTCGCACCCACGACACATCTGTCCCGTCACTCCCTTGCCCTCTTCGACCGTGTAGATGCGATCGACTGCAGCCGGCTTCACCGTCTCTACAGCCCCGCTCGGCCAGTGAATCTCCACTGCGTCCACTTTTGTAGCGTTGCCCAGCCCGAAGTGCACGCGCATGTCATTCGACGAAAGATAACCCCCTCCGCTCATCACATCGCCGCGTTGCCGCATCCCATTCGCCGTCACATACACCGTTGCGCCCACCGCATCGCGCGGGCTCTTCTGCCCGCCCACCAGTTGCAATGCGATCCAGTGATGATGATCCATATTCACATTGCGCAACAGCAGCGGCGGACCATCGAGATTGTTGATTACCACATCGATCTTTCCGTCGTTGAACAGATCGCCGAACGCTGCACCGCGTCCCACTGCCGTCACCGCCAGCCCCGATCCCTCCACCGCCGGAACCACTTCGAACTTGCCCTTCCCGTCGTTATGGAACAGCAGCGGCCGCTGCGCGTAACTCATGCCCCAGCCCGGCTCGTTGTCCACGCTCGGATATACATGCCCGTTCGCAAACAGCAGATCCTTCCAGCCATCGTTGTCGTAGTCAAGGAAACCGTCGCCGAACCCAACAAACGGAATCGTCGGCTGCGCCACACCCACGCGATAGCTCACGTCTTCAAAGCCGCCCATCCCGTCATTGTGAAAGACGACGAAGTAGTCATCGGAAAACGTTGTACTCACAATGTCCACGTGGCCGTTGTTCTCGTAGTCGCCCACGGCCAGGCCCATGTTGGCCACTTCGCGCCCCGCCTCATTCACCGCGAAGCCGCTTGTATAGCTCGCGTCTTCAAACGTCCCGTCGCCGTTGTTGATGTAGAGATAATTCGGCGTCGAGTCATCCGCCACCGCCAGGTCGACCTTGCCATCGCCGTTCACATCCACAAACACCGCGCCCAGTCCGTAGAAACGATTCGAGTCGTTCACTCCGGCCTTCTTGCTCACATCCGTGAATGTCCCATCTCCGTTGTTGTGGAACAGGTGGTCCTCCGCGCCCTCGAGGCCACGCGGCCCGCACATCACATTCACCGCGCGATACTGGCACGTGGTCGACTTCACGCTCTTCGCACCCATCACCGGCGGATTCTTGAAGTCGTACATCACATAGCCCGCCACAAACAGATCCAGCCGCCCGTCGCCGTCAAAGTCGCCAAACGTCGCGCCCGTGTGGTCCGCCGCCACGTCCGCCGAGTTGCCCCTGAGATCGATCCCCGCCTTCTCCGCCACATCCGTAAAAGTGCCGTCGTGATTGTTGTGGTAAAGCCGGTTCGTTCCCAGGTTCGTCACGTACAGATCGGGCCAGCCGTCGTTGTCGTAATCGCCCACCGCGCAGCCCAGCCCCCAGCGCTCGTTGGTCACGTGCGCCTTCTCCGTTACATCAGTAAACGTGCCGTTGTGGTTGTTGCGGAACAGTGCAGCATGCGGCGCGGCAGCCTTGCCCGCCTGCGCCTCGAACGTCGATCCATTCACCAGGTAAATGTCCAGCCACCCGTCGCGGTCGAAATCGATCAGGCACACGCCGGAGCCTTTGGCCTCGATGATGAGTTTCTTCTCTGGGCCGCCCGTCACGTTCCGCCAGGTTGTCAGCCCCGCCTGCGCGGCGAAATTCTCAAAGACGATCGGCCCCGTCTTCACCGTTCCGCCCGCCGTGATCGGCCGATGCTGCGCGTCGTACTGACCGGTCTGTTCGGCGGCCGACTTCATACCCTGTCGCGAGTCCTGGTCGGATGCATGCGGCTCGGCACCCGCCTGACTCGATTGCGCAAACCCTCCCATCGAGCCAATCAGAAGAGGCAACGCGATCGCCGCAACTGCTGCGTGGATGCGCGAGTAACAGGGCATTCGAGAAGGCCGGATCAACATAGAAGATTCCCTTCCGACTATACCGTCTGGCCTCCTCGTCCGGAGTGCAACGAAGGCGAAGGAACCGCTTCTCGCGATCCGCACCCCCACGAACTAACCCCGTTCGCTGTAGCATGAACTGTTCCCTGAGGGGCTTTCATGACGCGTCGATCCCGCCGCCGGTTCCTGCAGCAATCCGCCCTCATCACCGCTGCGGCCGCAGCCCTTCCCGCCTGCCGCCTCTCCGCTCTCGCTGAATCCCTCGCGCTGGCTCCCATCCGCACGCGTGCCCCGCTCCATCCCGGCGCCTTCACACTCCTTCCGCTCGGTTCCATCAAGCCCTCGGGCTGGCTCAAAAACCAGCTTCGTATTCAGGCCGACGGCCTCTCCGGCCATCTCGACGAAACCTGGGCCGACGTCGGCCCCAACTCTGGCTGGCTCGGCGGCTCCGGCGAGTCCTGGGAGCGCGGGCCTTACTTCCTCGACGGCCTCATCCCCCTCGCCTGGCTCCTCGACGACGTCCGCCTCAAATCCAAAGCACAGAAATACATTGACTGGACACTCACCCACCAGCAAGCCAACGGCATGATCGGCCCCGCCTCCAACGACGACTGGTGGCCACGCATCGTCATCCTCAAAGCCCTCACCCAGTACCACGAGGCAACCGCCGGGCAAGGCAATGAGGACGCGCGCGTCCTTCCGCTCATGGACAAGTACTTCCGCCACCAGTTCGCTGCGTTGCCCGCGCGCCCCCTGCGCGACTGGGGCAAGTTCCGCTGGCAAGACGAAGCTCTCTCCGTGCTCTGGCTCTACAACCGCACCGGCGAGCCGTACCTCTTTGATCTCGCCCGGCTCCTCCATCAGCAGGGACACGACTGGATCGCTCAGTATGCCGACTTCCAGTACAAGCAGAAGATCACCGCCGAGTTCATCAAGCTCAACGAGGGCGGCGGCCTCAAGGACCTCGCTCTCGCCACCCACGGCGTCAACAACGGCCAGGCCCTCAAGACCGGCGCGGTCTGGTCGCTCGTCTCCGGATCGCCTTCCGACCGCGCGGCCACCGCTCAGATGCTCGCTGAACTCGACCGCTGGCACGGCCTGCCCAACGGCATGTTCTCCTGCGACGAGCACCTTTCCGGACGCGACCCTTCGCAGGGCTCCGAGCTCTGCACCGTCGTCGAAACCATGTTTTCGCTTGAGCAGGCCCTCGCCATCACCGGTGCCGCCGCGCTCGGCGACCGCCTCGAAAAGCTTGCCTTCAACGCGCTGCCCGGCACATTCACTGACGACATGTGGGCCCACCAGTACAACCAGGAGCCTAACCAGGTCGAGTGCAGCCTGCACCACAAACCCTGGGTCTCCGACGGCCCCGAGTCGAACCTCTATGGCCTCGAGCCCAACTTCGGATGCTGCACCGCCAACTTCCACCAGGGCTGGCCCAAATTCGCCGCCAGCCTCTTCATGCATATCGGCGGTCAGGAGGTTGCAAATCAGGTGTTGGCACTCCAACCTAAAGAAGGCCTGGTTGCCGCTGCATACGCGCCCTGCGAAGTCCGCACCGTCATTCGCGGTACCCCGGTCCATATCGTAGAGGAAACCAGCTATCCGTTCCGGGGTTCCGTTCACTTCAAGGTCAACCCGGCCTCGCCCGTGAACTTCCTGCTCCTTTTGCGCATTCCCGCGTGGGCCCAGGGCGCCACTCTTACAGTGAATGGAGAGCCCGCCCAACACCAACCTCAGCCGCAGAGCTTCTCGATCCTCAATCGCACCTGGCGCGCCGGCGATCGCATCGAACTCACATTCCCGATGCAGCCGCGTGTCTCCCGCTGGTTCAACGACTCCGTCGCCATCGAGCGCGGCCCGCTTGTCTTCAGCTACGGCATCGGCGAGAGCTGGGTCAAGCTCCGCGACCGCGGCATGACCGCCGACTGGCAGGTCTTCCCCACCACAAGCTGGAACTACGCCCTTGACCTCGATCCATCAGATCTCGGGAAGATCGCCGTCAGCGAAGCGCCCATCAGCGAGAACCCTTTCAGCCGCAAGCAGCCTCCAGTCTCCCTTCAGGTGAAAGCCCGCAAGCTCCCCGCCTGGATCGCCGAAGATGGAGCCGCCAACCCTTTGCCGCAGAGTCCTGTCGCGACCGATCTGCCGGTTGAGGACCTTACATTGATCCCCTACGCCGCCGCCAAACTCCGCATCACCGCTTTCCCTCAGGCCAAGTCTTGAGCTGACGGCTGAGGGCTGGGCTGTCTCACGCTGCCACCGTCCTGATCGCCCGCACGAGCTTGTCCAGATCCGCAAGCGTCGTATACACGTGCGGCGTAACCCGCACGCAGCGGATGTTCTCCCACACAATGCCCACGGTGTGAATCTTGTATTTGTTGAAGAGCGCGCTCTCAAGTTCCGCCGGAGTCATGCCGTCGATGCTCATGCCGCAGATGGCGCACGAGTACCGCGCATCCAATGACGTGTGCAGCTTCACCCTGGGGATGTCTTTGACCTGCGAGGCCCAGTAGTTCTTCAGATAACGAATGCGCTCTTCCTTCCGTTTCGCTCCGATACCCTCATGAAAATTGATCGCCTCTCCGATACCCTGCTCCAGCGGAAAGCTCCTCGTGCCCAGCGTCTCGAACTTACGGATATCGCCCGACAAGCGGCTTGTCGTTACAGGTCAGCGGATAAACGCCGGCAATCTTGTCCGACCGGATCCACAGCATCCCCGTCCCAATCGGCGCCGACAGAAACTTGTGCAGGCTGGTCCCAAAGTAGTCGCAACCAAGATCCGAAACCTTGAAGTCCATCAGCCCGAACGAGTGCGCGCCGTCGCACAGCACCTCGGCTCCATGCGCGTGCGCCATATCGGCGATCTTGCGCACGGGCAGCGTCTGCCCACCCAGTTGATCATGTGGGTCACGTGCACCAGCCGCGTGCGCGGGGTCATCGCGGCTTCGAACGCCTTCACAATCTGGTCGTCGTCCTCAATGGGAAAATCGAAGCTGATCTGCTTGTAGACGATCCCGTCGCGCATCGCCCGCTGCCGGTACGCCGCGATCATGTTGGGATAGTCCTGCTTGGTACCCACCACCTCGTCGCCGCGCTTGAGATCGAGACCGTAAATCACCGTGTTCAGCGCCTCGGTCGAGTTGCGGTTGATCGCCACTTCGCCAGGCTCGACGCCGGCCAGCGCAGCCAGCTTCTCCCGCAGTGGCTCGCGCCCCTCGTCCAGAATCCTCCACATGTAATAGGAGGGCCCCTCGTTCGAGAGCTTGTTGTAGCGCTCCACCGCCTCCTGCACCACGATCGGCGCGGGCGACACGCCTCCGTTGTTCAGGTTGATCAGGTTGGGGTTCACCGAGTAGGCGCGCTGGATCACGCTCCAGTAATCCTCGTCCTGCGCGGCCGCTTCAGGCGTCGCGGCTCCGAGAGCGGCATTGGCGCGGCTCCACTCGGCCGCATGAGCCTGCGCAAAAAGGCTGTTGGTTGAGAACGCGCCGGCCATCACGGCCGCCTGCTTCAGAAAGATACGGCGATCGCGGGGAAGCATGCCTGCACTTTAGGAGCGATCCCCATCAGGTTGCAATCAAAAAAGCCTATTGCTTCGCCGCCGAAAGCTCCGCCGCCTTGGCCCGTTCCGTCGCCGCATCCTGCGCGCGTCCCTGCCGGTCGTAGGCCAGGGCAAGCTGGCCGTGCGGCTCGGCGAACGTTCCGTCCGCGGCGATCGACTCCTGGTACCGCGCCGATCGCATCCGCGATCTGCCCTTTCAGCAGCAGTTGGTTCCCCGCATTCAGCAGGAAGCTGGCCCGCTGCCGGTTTACCGCCGCCTGGCTCAGCTCCGCGCCCCGCTTGCGCCAATCCGCAGCCTGCGCGCGCAGGTCTTTCATCTGGGCACGCAGTTCGCCTGCCTTGGCCTGGTCCCCGGCGGACTCGGCTGCTTCAGCCTCCGGACCGAGCTTTGCCGCCATCTCAGCCAGCACCCCAGCCACATTGACCATCGACCCCGGCTGCCCCGGCTGCAGCGCAATTGCCTTCTCCAGCGCTTCCTTCGCCTCCGGCAGCCGCTCCGCCTGCTTCAACGTGCTGCCCAGCAGCGCCCATGCGCTTCCGTTGTCCGGGCGCAGCGTCACAGCCTTGCGCAATTCGACCACCGCCTCATCCAGCTTTCCCAGTTGCATATACAGGATGCCCAGTGTGTACGGTGGATCCTCGAGCTGCGGATCCATCTCTCCAGCTTTCTTGAGCTCCGCAGCCGCTTCATCCATGCGGTCTTTGAGCTTGTAAGCAAGCCCCAGGTCGTAATGCAGTTGCGCATCGTTCGGATCGAGCGCCAGAGCCTCCGTGTAGTCCTTGATGGCCTCGTCGAACGCCGCCAGCTGGATATGCGCCACCCCTCGGTCTTTCACAATGGTGGCGCTTTTCGGATCGGCGGCATGGGCTCTGTCCAGGTACGGCAGCGCCTCCTGCGCCTTGCCGGTCATGGTCATGCGCCAGCCCAAGGTTGGCCAGCAGAGACGCATTCTGCGGCTCGGCGCTGACCGCCTTCTCGAACCAGGGAATCGCCTCCTGCTGACGCCCCAGCCGTTGCAGCGCCATGGCCAGGTCGCCTGCCGCGCCCTGCAGATTCGGCTGCAATCGCACCGCCTGCGCCAGTGCTGCGACGGCCGGCTCATCCTGTCCGGCATCGGCCAAAGCGCGTCCGTATTCGGCAAGCACCGCCGCGTTGGGCGGATCGGCCTTGGCCGCGGGCTCAAGCACTGCGATTGCCGCATTGAAGTCATGCTGTTGCCGGTATACCGATGCCAGATGGATCCGGGCCTGCGTGTATTGGCCGTCTTCGCGCAAGGCTCGCTCAAACGCCGCGCGCGCTTCATCCCATTGCTGCATCTGCGCATGCACCGTTCCCACGGCGTCGTCGATCTCCGCGCGCGGCCCCGTGATCCGCTCTTCCGCCGCAAACTGCTTCAGCGCTTCATCCCGGCGGCCCACGTCCGCCAGTGCCCGAGCATAGGCGTCGAAGAACGCGGGATCCTGCGGAGACAGGCCCAGCCGCAGCGCCGCCTCAAAGTGCGGAACCGCCTTCGAGCCATCGCTGGCCCGCCACACCGCTATCGCGAGGTTTCCCTCGATTGCGGCGTCCGTGGGCTTCAGATGCGCCGCCCTCTCGAGTTCCGCAACAGCTTCCGCGGGGCGGTTCAGCGCAAGCAGCGCGGTCCCCAGCGCCTCGTGTCCTTCGGCAATCTGGGGCGCCAACTTCACCACTTCTGCAAAGCGCGAGCGGGCCTCTTCGTAGTGGCCTTCCTGCGAGGCCGCATACCCCGCTCGAAACGCTGCGTCCGCCTTGTGCAGAGTTTCAGAATCCGGCTTGGCGGATTGCGCCGACGCCAGCATCATCCCGGTGGCCGCCAGGAGTAATACTGCAGCGCCGCGGCCCGTGCGCGAAAGAGCCCTCATCCTACTTCCCCGCCGGCTTGGGATCGTCGCGATGCTGGATCTCCACCACCAGCTTGAATTCGCGATTGGCCTCTGCCATCTGCCCCGTCGCCTTGTACGCCTGACCGAGCAAATTGTGCGTGATGTAATTCGACGGATCCATCTTCACCGCCCGGGTCAGATAACGCAGCGCCTGAATCGGGTCCTTCAGCTTGAGAAACGTCTCCCCCAGCAGAATGTAGGGTCCCGTGGCAGTGGGTTCCAGCAGCACCGCCCGATTCAGCGCCTGCTGCGCCTTTTCGTACTGCCCACTGCGGAGGTAAGCATCGCCCAGCCGGTCGTACAGTTCCCCGTTCAGCGGATTCACCGCGCGCTCCGCCTCCAATTCGCGGATCGCATTCTCCTGGTCGCCGCGCGCCAGCGCCGCCTCGCCCAGCAACTGGTGCGCCAGCGGCAGCTTCGGATTGATCTCCAGCGCCTTCTGCGCCTGAACCGCTGCCTGCTCCTTCAGTTCGCGTCGTAGAAATAGCCGTCCGGCCAGCAGATACGCTTCCGCCGAATCCGGAGCAAACCCGTACTGCGCCGCGAACGCGTGGCGCGCATCGTCGTAACGTCCCACATCCGAATAGGCGAGACCCAGCACATATTGAGGATCGACGTTGGCGTTCTGCACGGACGCGTGCGCCTTCTCGAGATACGGCAGCGCGTCTTGCGGCCGGCCCAGCCGGAACAGAGTCACCCCCGCCATTTCGGTCGATTCGCGATCGCTCGCATCCTGCGCTATGGCCTTCGAAAATGCATCCGCCGCCTGCGGCAACTGGTCTCTCTGATAAAAAATGATCCCGCGTAAACGTTCGACGCCCGCCGGCTCCGGCGTCTGCGCCGCAAGCTGATTCAGCACATTCATCGCCTGGTCCAGCCGGCCCTTTGCGGCCAGGGCCTGCGCATCTTCAAACGTCCACCGCTGTGCAGTGCTGTCTCCAACGGCAATGCCAGGCTCGGGCACCTGCGCGCTGACAAACAGACCTGAAGAGAGAAGCAGAACCGCGGAAACGCACATCCGTTGCATGGATAAACCTGAAATCCAGTGTATTGCCATCAGCCGTACGAGTACCAATGAACGCCCTGACACAACGAGGGGGAGCCGAAGCTCCCCTCGTTGTTTGCGGCTCCTTCGCGGTTTTAGAACTGCAGGCGAAGTGAGAATTCGAGCTGACGAGGCGAGTAGCCCGGCGCACCGCCGCCAATCGTACCCTCAGACTCGATGTTGCCACCCGGGTTTCCGGGGCTGATGTGGTTGAACGCGTTGTAGGCATCGAAGCGGAACTTTGCCGCGATGGCCTCGTGGAACGTAACGGTTTTCGACAGCGACAGATCCGAGCTGAAGAATCCCGGTCCGATGTAGGTGTTCTTCTTCACGTTGCCCACTGTGTTCAGCCCGGGGTTCCTGAAGATTCCCGTTCCAGCCGCGGCATCCAGCGGGTTGGTAAGATCCCCATTCGCGCCCGGCGTACATTTTGCGTGCACGCATGGGATCTGCTGTGTGTAGTACGACCGCTGGACGGTGCCATTCGCGGTTGGTTTGGCGCCCGTCAAGCTCGTCTTCAGCGAAGCCCCACTTGTATAGCTCGGATAATTCGGGGCGCTTGAGGGTATGTTGTTGCCTGAGTTGCTGTAGTTGAGCGAGAAGGGCAAGCCGCCAGCCACGTTGAACGTACCTGCTAGCTGCCAGCCGCCGATAATCGCGTCCGTAGCGGTGTTTACACCGGATCCGTACATCTTGCCCTTGCCGAATGGCAACTCATAGGTGCCGAACCAGGTCAGCTGCTGCAGCCGCACGTTGCTGTCGCGGCCATGTGCCACATGGCGGTCCCAGCTCGCGTACTGCGTGCTGTCAGCAAACGCGCTTGCCCACTGATAGTTGGCCGTATAAGCGAGCCCGTGCCACGCGTTCTGTTGCAGGGTGACCTGTGCGGCGTTGAAGTTGGTGTTCAGGTTGTCGCTGTAGTAGGTGATGTCCTGCGTCCATCCGCACTGTCCGGCAGATAGATTGGGATCAACGGGCCGGACGTAGTTCGAATCCCGGCAAGCAGCCAGCGACGACCCGTAGTAACGGCGCATCTGGTTGTAATTTTCTGTTTTCGCTCCAGATCAGGGTCTGTCCCGTGTAGCTGAGTGAGCCCGGCAGAACGATCGCGGCTTCATTCGGGTTGATGGTGTTACCGCTGCCATCGCCAAGGGTATAGGTTCCCTTGTTTCCGACATACGCCAATGTCATTGAAAGCGTGGGAGTGATCGAGCGCTGGTAGGCCAGATTCCAGGCGTCAATCTCCGGGAACCTCAGCGGGTTGGGACGAGCACGCGAATTCACCTGGTCGCCCGGGTTCGGCAACAGGCCGCTGTCGGGCACCGCGGGAGTTACTGGAGCCGAAGGCCCCTTGTCCAAGGTGAACGCCGGAGTTATTGTGTCGCGACCGTTGAGACTCTGGTTAGTCAGCACCGGCAGATTCTGCGTCGCGGCATGCCCGAAGATCGAGCCAAAGATGCCGATGTCGAAGCTGCGTCCGTAACCGGCGCGGATCACCGTCCTCTCGTTGACCTGATATGTGATGCCAACGCGGGGCGCGAACAAGTTCTTCTTTTCAATACCCCAGTTCATGGCGTCGTCATGGGTTCCGTAGCCGGCCACGTGCAGGTACCCGTCGGTTATGTTCAACAGCGAGCCATTGCCTTTGGCGTTCACGGTTTCAGGGAAGTAGAGCTCCCACCGCAGGCCATAGTTCAGGGTCAGGGCATGCGTAACGCGCCAGGTGTCCTGGCCGTAGAAGAACAGCCGGTTCTGGTGTTCCGAGGCATTGGTCGAAGCCGAATAGTAACGTTGGAAGCTCGACACCTGCCCCATCAGGAAAGTGGCATACCCGAGTCCGCCCTCGGTTCCGTTGGAAGTCTTATCCGCGTTGAAGTTCAGGATGCCCGTGCGGTTGTTGTCAGACGGTACGCGCAGGTTGTTCGCAAAGCGGAGGTCGGCACCAACCTTGGGGGTGTGATTGCCATAAACCTTGGTCCAGTTATTGACGAACTGATACTGATGCTCGTCCTCGGTCAAGGGGCAGTTGCAACGGTTCACGTTAAGGCCGTCGCCGTAGTTCGTGGCGCCGCTGTTGCCGCCGCTGCCGCCGGGAATATTCGCGAAGTTGAAATCAGGCGAACCACCGGTGTAGAAGTCGCCCGTGTTCAAGCCGGGAATTCCCAGGGTGGTCGCCAGCGTGGCGGTTTGGTCGGCCTTGTGCGTCTTGATGTTGTACTTGTAATAGCCAAAACGCCAGTCGGTTAACAGAGTGGGGTTCAATGCAATGTCCATGCCTGAAGCCAGGCTGGCATTTGACCCTTGTGAGGTACCGCCGTACCCCCCGATGCCGAATCCCGGTCCGCCGGCCGCGCCAAACATGGTTTTGCCCGTCAGCGTGTCCGTGAAACGCGAGAAACGCCCGAAGGCGTGCATCTTGTCGCTGATGTTGTAATCACCACGAACCGTCCACTGATCGCTGTTCAGAGATCCCGTGCCCGAGCCGTGATAATTGCTGTCCAGACCTTTCTGGTTTCCAGTGCCGCCCAGAGTGACTTCCTTGGTGTAAGGTTCCAGCATCGTCAGCAGTGCGAGAGCCGGAGCCGATGGTGCTTGCTGGAGAACCGAGCGCGGAATCACGTTGCAGGGAAAAGGAGAACCAGGTTTCCCGTCGGAGCCGCATTGAGGGGTAAATGTCTGCCCCGTGTTGTTGTAGACGATGCCCGACGCACCCAACTGTGTCTGGTACTCGCTGAAGTCCGCACCGGGAATACCACTTGCTCCCACCTTGTTGCCCAGGGCCGTTTCGGTCAGGAGGTTCGTCGGCAGGGTGTCGGTGGCTACGGTTCCCGTCTTTTGCCGCTGGCCTTCGTAATTACCAAAGAAGAACAGCTTGTTCTTGAGGATTGGGCCGCCAATCGAAGCGCCGAAACGGTTCTTGAGGCCACCGGGAACGGACGGATCAAGGCCGTTTGCCTTGGTATACGAGAGCGGCGCCTGGCTGAACGGATCACGCGCCAGGTTAGCGTTGCTGGTCCTGAAGTCGTACACGCTGCCGTGGAACTTGTTCGATCCCGAACGCGTCTGGGCTGTCACGACCGCGGAAACTGCCTTGCCCAATTCTGCGTCGAAGTTCTGCGTGGTGATCTTGGTTTCCGTCACCGCGTCCATAGTCGGATTGATGACGATGATGCCGAGAATCGGATCTTGATTGTCGGTGCCGTCAAGCTCGAATGCCGTGCCCGCGAAGGCCTGGCCGTTGACCATGATCTGTTGCGAAGCCTGCGGATTTTCTGAAGCCGCATGCGACCAGCCCAACTTCTGCGCACCAGGCACAAGCAACTGGAGATTGGTGAAGTTCTGGTCGCCCACCGGCAGGTTTGCAACCTGCTGCTGGTCGAATACCGTGGCCACGTCGGCACGGTCCGTCTTGAGCATCGGTTCCTGGTCCGCGTTTACCTGGACGGTTTCCGACGCGCCGCCCACGTCCAGCGTGGGATCGATGCGCGGCGAAGTGTCTGCCAGCACTTGAATGGTTTTGGCTTGGAAAGTCTTGAATCCCTGTGCTTCGACCTTGAGGTCGTACACGTCTGGGATAAGGTGGGCTACGCTGTAGTCTCCGGATGCGTTCGAGAGCACGGTAACTACCGTGTTCTTTGTCTCGCTTGTGACTGAAATGGAGGCGTTCGGGATTGCGGCGCCACTCTTGTCCGTCACTGTGCCGAAGATCGATCCGTAGACCGACTGTGCTCTTGCCGGGGCAAGCAGCACAAGACTCGCGCAGGCGAATAACGCCAGCGCAAGGGCTGTGCGAATCATCTTGTTCATGCGGTCTCCTGAAGCTTCTTGCGATTGTTTTTTGTGAACTTGTGTGGTTCTGCCGGCCGGATGGTCATCCCGCCGTGTTGCAAAGGCTACCCCACCATCATTGGCGGGTTCGCGCAAAATCGGGGAAGCTCCTCGCAGTTAAACCCAGACTGAGGCCAAAATTACTATCCCCGAAGTAAAGCGAAACAATAGCAATGTCCGAGGGGCATGTCAACGTTCAATTTGTCGTTGAAATCACCTGGTAACCGGGTCAACTCCTGGAAACGGTTACAAGATTTTGCGCCAATCTTTCGTTGGGTTTGCAGGGAATCCCGCAACTCTGAACGGACTGATCTGTCTAAAGCGATTTACCAACCACGGACACCCAACAACACCGCCGGGGAACCCCTCTGGAGCGTTGCGCTCTGGAGACGTTTTCATGCATTCAGAACCAATCCCTGCTTCTGGTTCAGCGGTAGAATTGTCCATCGGTCGGGCGCGGGAGGCGGGGACGGTGCTGGAGGTGGGGAAGGCGTGTTGTTTTTTCTTTTGTCTCGCTTCCCTTTATGAGGCGGCGATCCATGCCTTTTTTGTGCCCGGCGCGCGCTGGGAACAGCGCCTGATTCTGGCCGCGTTCCGGCTTCTGTTGGCGGCCTATGTCTGCTTCATGAGCGGGCTGGTTTTCAAGATTCCCATTCGGAGCAATCCATCCAGGAATCAGCGACTTACAGCGACTCTTCCGGTGCGGCTCTTCTTCTGGTCTTCAGCCTGCATCGTGGTGCTGTTCCTGACCTCGTGGTACCTGGATGACCTGGGGCAGGAAGCCGCGCCGTTCATCTCCAACCGGCCCTATCCGCTGTGATCCAGAACACCAAAAGCCGGGTCAAAATCTGCGATTTGTCTACGACAGGGGTTACAAAATTCGCGAAAAGTCTACGACAAGGGTTACAAAGTTTGGCGATTTGAGCCCGGTTTTTACCCCAAGATGGCTAGGTATGGACCAACTTTGGGTCGGCGGTTGAAGGGATCGCATCAGGCTAGCAGCCGGTAGCGCTCTCCGGGGTGGGAGAAGGTCCCGTGGGGTGGTCTTATCACGTGGAAGTGTGAGAGGGATCACAGGCCTGAAATGCGGCTGCTGTTCCCCGCGGCCCTACGGGACGCGCGGTCGTGGTGGGCGGGCAGTCCCAGGACTGCGTCCTCGCGCGGCTCGGACTTGTCCTGGGCTATCTCCTGCAGTCCCTACGGGACGCCTGGCTATTTTCCTGCGGTCCCGTAGGGACGCCCGGGGCGTGCGCAAACGCGACGCGCTCCGCGCTGTGAGGGTCGTGCCAGCAGAAGGCTGTTGATCGGCTACACATATCTCCGCGCCGGGGCGGGACCTGAGCAAGATGACGATTGGTCCATGTAACTAATTGGGCGACGTACCCGTCTGTACAGGTACGAATGCGTGCCATGCTGGATTTTTTGCCGCTGCGGGTGGACCGCCTGGAAACACCGATCGGCCAGATGCTGGTGGTTGCCGATGAGGAGGGCAATCTGCGCGCGACGTTCTGGACCGAGAAGGATCGGGAGATGAAATCGTTCCTCGCGCGGCATTATGCGCCGCTGCGGGTGGACTTGGCACCGGCGCGCGATCCCCACGGCCTGACCTCGGCGATCGGGAAGTATTTCGCTGGTGACGTGCATGTCATCGACGATCTGCCGGTGAAGACGGCGGGCACGGAGTTTCAGAGAACGGTGTGGCGGGCGCTGCGCGATATCCCGTGCGGCAACCCCATCTCCTACGGAGAACTGGCGCGGCGGATCGGCCGGCCGGATGCGGTTCGGGCAGTAGGGCTGGCGAACGGCGCGAACCCGATCGGGGTGGTGGTTCCGTGCCATCGCGTGATCGGTGCGAATGGATCGCTGACAGGATATGGCGGCGGTATGGAGCGGAAACGTTGGCTGCTGGATCACGAGATGCAATTGCGCTTGTGATTTCACCACCAACGGTGCAGAATGTTCGCTTGGCATTCTGCTCATGCAACTCAGGTGCGCCTGTCACAGGGCGTTGAGAAGCCGGCGTCCGGCCATACGCGCTTCGCTCATAAATGGTATTGCGTGAGTGGAATAAAGGCGATTGCACGGACCTCTGAGAGAGACATGTAGTAGTTTGACCGGGCCCATAGACTGCAAGACTTTGAGGCGGGCTCCATGACGCAGACCCAGGCTCCGGCGCTGAGGCCGGGAGTTTCGAACGTTGCCATGATCGCAGCATGGACACTGTTGGCCGTGGGGCTGACCGTGCTGACCGGCTGGCTGCTCAACCTGCCTGCGCTTCAGACCTTCGCTTTGGAATCCGTGGGGGCGAAGGCCAACTCCGGCCTCGCCATGGCGGTTGCCGGCGTCGCATTGTTGCGGCGCAAGCATCGCGACCTGCCCGTCTATGCGGCTGTCGTCACGCTGATCGGCGGGCTGACGCTAGCCGAATACTTCTGGAACATCAGCTTCCACATCGACGAGGCCCTGGTCCGCGACAACTCGCATTACGTATGGTTCGCCGGCCGCCTCTCGCAATACACCAGCTTTGGATTCGTGCTGCTGGGGCTGTCGCTTCTGCCCCTGAACTCCTCGCAGTGGATGGTGCGCGAGCTGTCGAGGGCGTTTGGGTTGCTGACGGGCATGTTCGGCGGACTGGCGCTGGTGAGCCATCTCTATGACGTTCACATGCCTGACCGGATCAGTCCGCAAGCCAATGTGGCGGTGCCTACCGCGCTGGGCCTGGTGATTGGCTGCATCGGCGTGCAGTATGCGCATCCGAGGGAAGGGATTGTGCGGCTTCTGCATTCTGGCAACGCCGGCGGGTTGACCCTTCGGCGGCTGGTTCCGACGGGGCTGGCGGCTTCTTTGCTGCTGGGCTATGCGGTGAGGGATGCGCAACGGGAGTACCGGTGGGATCTGGGCTTCTCACTGGCGCTGGTGGCAGCGGGCGTGGCGGTGTGCCTGATGACGGTGATCGTGCTGACCGCGGCCGGGCTGGAGCGCGAAGATATCCGGCGCATGGAGAGTGAAGACCGCTTCCGGCTGGCGGCCAATTCCGCGCCGGTAAAGATCTGGATGGCCGACACCGACAAGCGGTGCACCTACTTCAACGACCGCTGGCTGCAGTTCACGGGCCGCAACCTGGAACAGGAGTTGGGAGACGGCTGGGCAGAGGGCGTTCATCCGGACGATCTGGACCGATGCATGTCGACCTATGTGAGCTCTTTCGACCGGCGAGAGCGGTTCCAGATGGAGTACCGCATGCGGCGGCACGATGGCGAGTACCGCTGGCTGCTGGACACCGGCGTGCCGCGTTTCGCAGAAGGGGAATTTGCCGGGTTTATCGGGTCGTGCATCGATGTGACCGACCGCAAGATGGCCGATGAAGCGGTGGCGAAGCTGGAGCGCAGGCTGATCCACGCGCAGGAGGAAGAGAGCTCGAGGATTGCGCGGGAGCTGCACGACGATATCAACCAGCGGATCGCCATGTTGACCTGGGAGCTACAGGCGATATGGCAGGAGGAACCGGATCCGGGGTCGAAGAGCAGCCTCGACATCAAGGCGGTGGTGGAGCAGCTTCTGACGCTGGGGACGGATATTCAGTCGATCTCGCGGCGACTGCACTCGTCGCATCTTGAATACCTGGGGCTTGCCTCGGCGTCCCGCTCGCTTTGCAGGGAGCTGCGCGCGCGGCACGGAGTGGAGATCGACTTCCGGTGCGGGGAGCTGCCTGACCTGGCCAAGGACGTGGCTTTGTCGCTCTACCGGGTGCTGCAGGAGGCGCTGCAGAATGCGATCAAGCACAGCGGCATGCGGAGATTCAGCGTCGAACTCGGCGAAGACGAGGGCGAGTTACGGCTGACGGTGAGTGATCGCGGAGTGGGCTTCGATCCCACAACAGCGGACAAATATCGGGGGCTCGGTTTGATCAGCATGCGGGAGAGAATGCGGCTGGTTCACGGCGAGTTCGCGCTGGAGTCGGAGCCGGGGCGCGGAACGACGGTCCGGTGCAGAGTGCGGGCGGCGCACAACAGTGCCAGACTGGCGGCACAGGCAGACGCGCAGGCAAATCAGGTTCTGTGATGGGAATCGTTTCTGGCGGGCTGCGGTCTTCAGGCGGCGCGGGCCAGCCAGGACTTCATGGTCTCGGTGTCGACGAGGCCGGCCTGCTGGAACTGGAGCTGTCCTCCGCTGAAGACGGCAAAGTTTGGAATGCCCTGCACGCGATAGCGCGCGGCGAGCTCCGGATGACGCTCGGTGTCAACCTTGAGGACCACAGCGCGGCCGGCAAGATCGCGCGCGGTCTCTGCCACGTGCGGTGCGGCCATGCGGCAGGGTCCGCACCAGGCAGCCCAGAAATCCACCAGCACCGGCACCTTGCTCTCGCGGATGATTTCATCGAATTCTGCGGTGTCGACTTCGATGGGCTCGGCGACCGGGGCGAGGGGAGATTTGCAGGCGCCGCAGCGGCCGGTGTCGGCAAGGCGGCGTGCGGGAATGCGGTTCGGTTTGCCGCAGGTGGAACAGTTGCGGATGGCGGGCATGGCGGGTTCTCTCTTATTGCTTGATGCGCAATCGAGTGGAGAGGATTCGCGCGGCGGTGATGGTGCTTGCGCGCGGCTTGGGTTAAGCTGCTGGACATGACGATGAAGCTTCCCAAGGCGGTGCCGGAGATTCCGGTCAGCAACGTGGAGACGGCTGCGGCGTACTACGTGGACCGGCTCGGCTTTACTTTTGGCTGGGGTGACGATAAGGGCGGAATCGGGGGGATCTTCAACGGCGAGTGCCGGCTGTTTTTGACGAATGCGGAGTTCCGCCAAGGGAATGGAACCAGCGGGCCGCCGGTCGTGATCTGGCTGAACATGGACAGCAAGGCAGAGGTGGATGAGGTGTTCCGGCAATGGAGGGATGCGGGAGCGAAGATCCTGTCAGAGCCGGAGGACAAGCCGTATCTGCTGCGGGAATTTCGCGCGGCCGACCTGGATGGGAATCAGATCCGCGTGTTCTATGACTTTCACTGGGATGTGAAGCCGGGCGAGTTAGTGCAGAAGAGCTAACGCTTCTTTGCCGGCGTCAGCGCTTCGTTCTTGAGCAGCTTGCCGCCTTCCTGGATGACGTAGAGGCGGTTCACGTCGAGGTCCTTGAGCGTATCGACCGCGCCCGAGGGCCATCGAATCTCGACGAGGTCAACCTTCTTTGCCTCGTTGAGTCCGAAGTGGTAGCGCAGATCGCTCGACGAGTAATAGCCGTTTGACGAGCGGACTTCTTCGATCTGCGTGAGGGGTGTGCCGGGCTTTGCGCAGTTCCACGGACCGGCGATGCCGTTTGGGCGACGACCTTGATCCGCGCGCCGATGCCGGTGCGGTTTGACTTCACGCCTACCAGGCGGATCTTGATCCACGATTCGATTCAGCGTGGAGTCGCAGCGCAGCAGTTGGGGCACGGCGTTGACGCAATTGACTACTGCATCGAGATCGCCGTCGTTGTCGTAGTCGCCGACGGCGAAGCCGCGCGCCTTGGCGTCGGCGGTGATGCCTGGGCCGCCTATCATGCGACAGATCCTCGAACTGGCCGTTGCGCAGGTTGCGGTAGAGATATTTGCGCTCGGCGTAGGCGGCGTCGACCTGTGTGCCGTCGACTTCGGGATAGACGTGGCCGTTGGCGACGAGGATGTCGAGCCAGCCGTCGTTGTCGATGTCGATGAAGCTGATGCCCCAGCCCAGCAGGCGCGTGTTCACGCCCAGGCCGGCCTGATAGGTGCGGTCGTCGAACGAGCCGTCGCCCAGATTCATGTAGAGCGAATCGGTGTCGCCGGCGAAGTTGGTCTTGACGATGTCGGGCAGGCCGTCGCGATTGTAGTCGCCAATGCTGACGCCCATGCCGGCCTGCGGCTTGCCGTCGGGCGAATAAGCCACGCCGGCTTCGATGGCCTGATCCTTGAAGGTGCCGTCTTTCTGGTTCTGTAAAGAGTGGCCGAAGTGGAGTCGTTGGCGACGTAGATATCGGGCCATCCATCGTCGTCGAGATCGACCGCGGCACAACTCAATGCATAGGTCCCAAGCGTGCCCCACATGCCGGCTTTCTCGCTGACGTCGCGGAAGGTGCCGTCGCCATTGTTGTGATAGAGGAGGTTCTTGCCGCCGTCGAGCCCGGGCGGGCCGCACGCAACGATGATTCCCTTGTAAGTGCAGTTCGCGTCTTCCGGCTGCGGGCGTGGTCTTCAGATCGAGGTCGATGTAATTGCCGACGAACAGATCGAGGCGGCCGTCCTTGTCGTAATCGAGAAATGCGCAGCCCGAGTTCCAGCGGAGGCGATCCTGCAGAAGGCCGGCTTCTTTCGTCACATCAGTAAATTTGCCGTTGCCGTTGTTGCGAAAGAGCGCGTTCTGCCCGTAGTAGCTGACGAAGAGGTCGTTCCAGCCATCGTTGTTGTAGTCGCCCACGCAGCAGGCCTGGCCCCATCCGGTCTTGTGCTCCAGGCCGCTGCCGATGGTCACGTCGGTAAATGTGCCGTCGCGATTGTTCTTGAACAGATGGCAGAATGGTTCCTTGCCCTTCGGGAAGCCCTCGAGCCGCCAGCCGTTGACGAGGAAGATGTCGAGCCAGTCGTCCTGGTCGTAGTCGAAAAAGGCTACGCCGCAGCCGGTGGTTTCAAGCAGATACTTGTTGCGGTGTTCGCCGCCGAAGATGATCTCGACATTGAGGCCGGCGTCTTTCGCCACGTCGACAAACTGCACGCCCAGCGGCGTACCTGAAACCGGCGATGCCGTGCCCTTCGGCGCCGGACGCGCTTCGGCCGAGTAGGACTGGTCGCGAGCTGCCGCCGGGCTTTTGCTCTGGATTTTGCCCTGTGCCCGTCTGCTGCGCAAACAGCGGCCGCGCGAGCGACAGAACGTCTTCGAGCGACAATACGAGTGCGGTCCGCGACAGCGACTTCAAAAATCCACGGCGGGAAAAGGGCAAGACTGACTTCTCCAAGGCGATTCGCTGTTCTATCGACTGCGATTCTGCCTGAAGAGCGAGTATAACGGTTGGGCCAAATTGCTCCGCTGTGCGCGCTATGGCTTCTCGGCCGCGGCTTGCAACGCGATGGCATTGCCGTCGGGATCGTGAAGCACCAGCGCGGCATTGGCCTGCGTGACCGGGATCCCGAGCTTCTTCAGCTCGAGCGCGGCCTGCTTCAGGTTTGGGGCTTCGAGCGACAGGCGGAGGTGATGATCGGCGCCGGGCAGGATCTCGATCTGCTCGCCGGAGTCGCCCGGGATCCCGAACACGCCCGCCTGTTCACTCTTCCGCGGAAATACCATCCCATGCGCATAGAAGGAGACAGCGCCCTCGAGATCGTCGGCGGGAAAAGCGACAGCAACAATGCGAGTGCCGATTCGGTGCTCGCCGAGATGCTTGCCGATGTCATTGGTGTGGCGCGAACCCGGCATGTATTGCGTGAACTCGATGTTCTCTAGTCCCGGTCCGTGCAGGGAAAAGAGCAGATTGCCGGCGCCGCCCCGGGCGACCGCGGTGGGAGAGAGGTGGCGCAGGCGATAGAACTCGTTGATGGCTCCGAGATCACGAGACAGGTAGCACACATGGAGGAATCCGATGGGCTCGTCAGGCCGGCGCTGCGGATAGAGCTCGATGAACTGCGTGTCGTTGATCTTGATGAATGCTTCCGTCGGGCTGCCGCCCTGATCGAAGGCGAAGGCTTCTTCAAAGCCGAGTTGCTTGTAGAAGGCGCGCGACGCGTCGAGATTGGCAACGCGCAGGGCGACGTGGGCAATGCCGCTCAAGGAGGGCGAGGCCTCTGGTGGCGGAGCCGCTTGCCCAGCGCAGGCCGCGGCGGTGCAGGCGACGACGGCCGCCAGAAGCGCGGCGCGGGCGGCAAGCAGCCGTGCGCGCGCGTGTCTCACTGGGCCGGCTCCAGCAGGGCGCGCGCCGCCCACATCAGCGGAGCCTGCCCGTGGAAGTCGCCGGTGCTGCGCGGCCGCGCCAGATAGTAGTCGTAGCTGTTCTGCTTGCCCGTCCCCACGCAGATATTGGTTACGTCGCCATTCTGATCCACGAAGCCCGCAAGCGCGATCCAGGCACGGCGCGCAACGGGGCCATATGTCTCTTCCGCAAGCCAGCCGCGCCTTACGCCTTCAACCATGGCGAAGGTAAACATGCCGGTGGAGGAGCTCTCCTCCCATGACTCGGGTTTGTCGATCAACTGGCGCCACATGCCATCGGGGTTCTGATCGCGGGTAAGCTCCGCCATCATCTTGCGGTAGCCGGAGAGAATCTCCGCGCGGTCAGGGTGCGTGGCCGGAAGTGTAAGCAGCATCTCCGTCATGCCGGCGGCTACCCAACCGTTGCCGCGCCCCCAGAAGAAAGGCACGTCCGGTGCGTGGTAGAAGAGGCCGTTGGGCTGTTGCAGCTTGCGCAGGTATGCGGTCATCTCGTGCGCGGCACGGTCGAGATACTTCGTGTCTTTGGTGGCGCGATAGGCCTCCAGTTGCAGGATCGTGAGCATATACATGTCGTCGATCCAGAAGCGCGTCTGGCCGGAGAGGCCGTCGGGCTGCGGATGAGCCCATTGGCGGTCGGCAAAACGCAGGCCTATTTGCCGCGTTCGATCGTCGCTGGTCTCGATCGAAATCTGGAGAGGCACGACGCCGAAGATATCGAAGTCGACATGCTCTTTGTCGGGCACGAGCTCGTTCAATGGCGGCCGGGTCAGCGGCTCGAAGCGCGCCTGCAGTTGGCGTGTGAGCGCAGCATCGTGAGCCGCCTCGGCATAGTTCAGGGCTCCGTACCAGGCGCATACTTCCGGATAGGTGACGGGATGAAGATGCTCGCTCGCAACGAAGCGCGCGGCAACCTTCGCGCCTACTGTCCTGGGGTCCGCACCTTCGGGGAAGTTCACGAAATATTTCTGCTGGGCAATCAGCGTGAGTGGGAGCGGCAGCGCGAGCGCCAGGCTGAGCAAGCACAGTGTCTTTCTGCGGAATGCTGCCACCGGTTTCGGCATGGCGCGAGTATACCGTCTGGCGCTCGCGGCTGACTGCGCTGCTATAGCGGCCCGTCGATGCTGCGGGCTTCGGGGATACAGTAACGGTGAAACCGCTGTAGTCTGGTGGCGGATACCTTATACGCAAAATGAGCTGCAGAGGAACTCGAGTGATCCGCTTGCGTGTCCAATCGGTGTACCGGATGATTGCGTGCGCGGCCGCGCTGGCAATCGGGGTGGGATCGACATCCGCGCAATGGATGGGGAAGCAGACCGGCTGCCGCTCCGACGCTACGGTTGCCACCCCCAACCGGCCTACGGTGTCGAACACGGCGCTGGTGACGCAATACGGGGTCCTGGAGTTGGAATACGGGTGGGACCGCCTGTGGCCGGAAGAGCATGTAACGCAGTATTTCTCGGAGAGTCTGCTCAAGTTCGGCCTGCTCTGCGATGTGGATATCCGCTGGAGCGCCAACCCGTTTCTGTCGCAGGAAGACCAGGGGGGCACTTACCGCACCGGCGGCGATAACTGGTTCGGCAGCCAGGCTACTTTTCATCGGCAGACGCGGGCGCTGCCCAGCATGGCCGTGAATTATTCCGTCAAGGTGCCTTCCGCCAGCACCAAGGCGGCCTTGGGAAGCGGGTACGTGGATCACTCGTTCACCTTCGGGGCGAGCGAGAACGTTGGGCAATTCACGTTCGATTTCAACCTGACGCATCTGCTTGCCGGGCGGCCTGGGCCGGGCTTTGACCAAAACGAGCAGTTGGCGCTGGCGGGGTCGCGTCCCATCTGGCGCGGGCTTGGGATAGACGCGGAGATTTATGGCGCCACGGAGTTGAACAGCGGAACCCCGGCGTTCGTCTCATCGCTGGGAGCGCTCACCTGGACGGTGCTTCCGCGGCTGGTCCTCGACGGAGGATACGAGGCCGGGATTACCTCAGGCGGGCCGCACCGCCATGTGTTTGGCGGCGTTACGTGGGCGATTGCCAACCTCTATCCGCACAGGCGAAAGCGGTAGAATTCAGGCCTGCTCACCCGCAAGCTGCTCCAGCAGGGTGTCGAAATCCTCGAGCTTGGCGTACTCGATGATGACCTTGCCGCGGCCGTTCTGATCCTCAATGGTGACCTTTAGGCCAAGGGCGCGCTGCAGTCGGTCCTTCACTTCGCGGACGTTGGGATCGACCGGAGGCTCAGGCTTAGGCTCTTTCTTTTCTTGCTTTTCCGGGTTCAGGATGCCCTGCACCATAGTCTCCGTCTGGCGAACAGAAAGCGAAAGTGCGGCGACCTTGGCAGCGGTCTTTTCGAGCTCGGGACGGTCAGCCAGGGCCAGCAGAGCGCGGGCGTGGCCGAAGGTCAGCTCGCCCGCCTCGACGCGGTTCTGCACCGTGCCGGGCAGCTTGAGCAGACGCAGGAAGTTGGCGACCGTGGTGCGGTCCTTGCCGGTGCGGGTGGCCATCTGCTCCTGCGTCATGTGGAACTCGCGGGAGAGGCGCTCGAAGGCGCGGGCCTGCTCCATGGGGTTGAGGTCGGCGCGCTGCAGGTTCTCGACGATGGTGATCTCCATCGCCTGCTCGTCGGAGACCTGGCGCAGGATGGCCGGGATGGTCTTCTTGCCCGCCTGTTGGAGGCGCGCCAGCGGCGCTCGCCGGCGATGAGCTGGAACCGGCCGTTGGCCTGCGGCCGCACCAGGATCGGCTGCACCACACCGTTGGCGGTGATGGAGGCGGCCAGTTCGCCAAGCTGCGCGTCGTCGAATGGCGGAGCGGGTCTGGAACGGGTTGCGGTCGATCAGGTCGACGGAAATCTCGCGCGGCTTGCCGCCTTCGTTCTCGGTGGAGGTGGCGAGCTGGCGCGGCCTGGACGCGGGGCAGCAGAGAGTCGAGGCCTTTGCCGAGGGCGCGGCGCTTGGTGTCGGTGACGGTACTCATGGTTCAAATCCTTTTTCAACTTGGGGGCCGCTGGGCCCTGCTTTTAGCTGGAAATCCAGTCCAATGCGCGTCGAACATGCTAGTCCGGCGCGGTTCCTTAGTGGTATGGCCAGAAGCGCACCGCCCGTTCTGGGCTTGCTGCGCGACTGCCGCCTTGCGAGCCTTGGCGCGCGGGCTTTCCATCTTGTTTCGCGCCAGGAACTCGCCGGCCAGCTCGAAGTAGGCCTCGGTGCCACGGGAGCGGGCATCGTACAGCGCCACCGGCTTGCCGTGACTGGGCGCTTCGGCCAGGCGCACGTTGCGCGGAATGACGGTCTTGAAGAGCCGGTCTTTGAAGTATTCGCGCAGGGTATGCGTGACCTGCTGGGCGAGGTTGGTGCGGTCGTCGTACATGGTCAGCAGCACGCCTTCGATGGTGACGTCGGGATTGAATGCGGCGCGCACGCGCTCGAGGGTCGAGATCAGCTCGGAGATGCCTTCGAGGGCGAAATACTCGGCCTGCATGGTGACGATCAGGGTATTGGCGGCGGCCAGGACGTTGAGGGTGAGCAGATCGAGGGCCGGGGGGCAGTCGAGAATGATCAGATCGTAGCGATCCTTGATTTCGGTCGAGGGCATGCCGCAGCCGGAGGGCGCGGTCGTCGGCGTTGACCAGCTCGATGTTGGCGCCGGTGAGGTTCTTTGAGCCGGGCAGAACGCTGAGCGTCTCGATCTCGGTGGGCAGAATCACCTGTTCGGCGGGGGCCTGGCCAACGAGAACGTCGTAGATGGAGTGCCGGTCGTCATCGCGGGCGATACCCAGGCCGGAAGAAGCATTCGCCTGGGGATCGCAATCGACGAGAAGGACGCGGAGGCCTTCGAGGGCGAGGCAGGCAGAGAGATTGATAGCGGTGGTGGTCTTACCGACGCCACCTTTTTGATTGACGATCCCGACGATTTTGCCCATGGGTCTCCAGACTAAAGGTCGGGGTGCCGGTAGGCCAGTTGTGGGGCCTGTGGAGAAAATCGAAATCCTGTGGAAAGCTTTTGGGGGGCCGGAAAATGGATGTTCGTAAGTTGGCATTATGGTGGGACTTAGTCCGGTTTGTGCCTGCGGGGAGACGGGCGCTACGAAAATTGGCTTCGGTGGAAAAGTCGGGATCGTGTTCCACGTGGAACAGTGCTTTTGGCATCAACCCTTCCCATTCAAAGAGGCGGCCCGTAGGCTTTGCCCGAAGCTCTGGACGGGGCGGGCTGTTTGGCTTTTGTTCCACGTGGAACTATCAGATCTTGATCTGAACGGCTTCCGCACCAATGTTCCACGTGGAACAATCGGCCCCTACCCTAATCGGCGGCCGAGAAGAAGCACGCGGTCAATGCCCACGGCCAGCGGAGTGGGTGGCTGCCACTGGAACGCGGAGCCGGCGATGGCCTCGATATGCGCTGATTCCGCATGGGTAATCAACGGCGCCAGCCACCCACCGGCTCCGACCAGCTCCGAAGCGGCCCGGACCGCCTCGTCCATACGGTCAACCGCCCGCAAAGTAACGCAATCGAAGACCTTGCCCAGGGTTTCCGCGCGGGCCGCGTGCACCTCGACCGTGATTCCCAGCGTGCGGACCGCCTCGCGAAGGAAGGCGGCCTTCTTTCCTTGCGACTCTGCGAGAGTGACTGCGATCTCCCGCCGGCACAGGGCGACGGGGAGACCCGGAAAACCAGCCCCGGAGCCGAAGTCGAGCAGAGTGGAGATTCCCACGGGTAAAGCGCGGGCGCAGACGATCGACTCCAGGAAGTGACGGCGGAGTGTGCCATCCTCATCGCGAACCGCGGTCAGATTAATGCGGGCATTCCAGCGCAGGAGCAGATGCAGATAGGCTTCAAAGTGGCCTGCGGTCTCGGGATCCAACCTCTTCTGTCCGGCTTCGGCCAGCAGCCCCTTCAGTTTGTCACGGACGGCGCCCTCGTCCTGACCGTCTTTCTGACTCATGCCGGGACCGTCACATCGGCGTGATGCTTGGCCCAGGCCTCCGCTTCGCGCACAAACGCGCCGAAGATGGCTCGGGAAAGAGCGCTCGAAGCATAGGTGCGCTCCGGGTGCCATTGCACGCCGAGGACAAACTGATCCGGCGATTTGAGCTCGATGGCTTCAATCACGCCGTCGTCCGGGCACACCGCGCCGATGCGGATGTTGTCGCCGGGCACCTTGACGGCCTGGTGGTGGCTCGAATTGACGTGGACTGCGGCCGACGTGGGCGGGGCGATCGTAGCCAGCCGCGACGAATGCTCTAGACGGAGCTCGTGGGCGTGGTCGACTTCCCGTCCGGCGGCGTGGTTCACAGTGGACCGGCCCGAGGCGGGAAGATCCTGAATGAGCGATCCATTGCGCCAGACGTTCAACGCCTGCATGCCGCCGCAGATGCCCAGAAGCGGCTTGCGGAGGTTGAAGGCGTCCTGAAGCAGGAGCTCATCGACGGCGGCGCGAGCGGGGTCGGGATCGTTGCAGGCAGGGATGCGCGCCTCGCCGTAGATCTGCGGGTCGATGTCGTACCGGCTGCCCGGAAGCAGGACTCCATGAACCGTTGCCAAAAGGCGAGCTACGCGCGCCGGGGTCTCATGCAGAGGGACCACGACCGGCTGAGCACCGGCCGACTGCAGCGCCGCCGCGTACTGTGGCAGAGACCGGCTGTTGTAGGCCGCGTCGAGACCGGTAGGCTCTGGGATGGCTATGCGGATCGTCATCGAAATACAGTGTAAAGCCAGTGATCCAGCTCAAGTGCCAGGCATGGCCGCGGCGCAATTTGCAGGGGCGCTCTGGAGCATCTCGGCAATCGCGGTACGCAGGCGTTCCGTCAGCTCGTCCACCTGGCGCGCCGTCATCCCCGCCGTATCGATAGGCTCACCGGCAATGAACGATACATCGCAGGGGAAAAAATGCGACGCATGGATGGGGAGCAGGTCGTAGACCCCGCTCAGCGCGATGGGAACCACGGGAACCTGGGCGCGGATAGCGAGGAAGGCGGCGCCGGCCAGGAAGGTCTTCATCTCACCATCAGGCGTACGCGAACCCTCAGGGAAGACAAACAGAGGCATTCCGGCGCGGAGCGCCTTCACGCCGGTGCTCAGGCTGGAAAGAGTGGCGCGGGGATTGTCCGTATCGACGGCAATCTGGCCCGAGCGGTTCAGATACCAGCCGATGAAAGGCAGCGACCACAGCTCCTTCTTGGCGAGGATCCGGAACTGGAACGGCAAAGTGCTGAACACCACAGGGGTATCCATATATGAGGTGTGGTTGGCGGCATAGACGGCCACCGGATATTTCAGCAGGTTTTCTGCCCCGTAGACCGTGAGGGTGGCTCCCGAGAAGAAAAGGCAGGCACGCGCCCAGACCTGCGCGATCCTGTGCTGGGTTCGCCCTGTCTTCGCCCACAGCGAGGCAATCAGCGCCAGCGTCCCAAAGAAGGCGGTCACCACGAAGAAGCAGGGCGCACGGAGAATATTGCTCCGCCAGCGCTGCCAAAAGGTCAGGGGGACGGGCCGGCGCGTCATTCGTTGGGGCTCCTGTGGCCCAGCAAAAGGGCGCGCGCATGGCCAACAAGGTAGACCGATCCCGAGACGACGACCACTCCCTGGTTGCCGCTGCCCGCATGCTGCATTGCAGCATAAATAGTAGGGGCGGCCTCTGCCGGCGTTCCGGTTGTTTCCGCGGCAGCGAGCAGCGCATCCACAGGCGTGGCGCGCGGGCTGGAGATGGGCGCGAAGATCAGGCGATCGAACAGGGGAAATAGAATCTGCGCCAACTCCGCGACTGGCTTGTCTTTCAGGCAACTGAAGACCAGGGTGCGCGGGCGGCCCGCTTCGGCCTCGCGATCGAGAATCGCACGCAAACCGGAGCGGAGAGCCCAGGCGCCGGCGGGATTATGCGCCACGTCGAAGATCCAGGTGACGTTTCCGCGATGCAGCATTTCCAGCCGGCCGGGCCACACGGTGTTGTGAATGCCTCGCATGATCGAATCCGGTGTGATGGGGAGTCCGTGGCTTTGCGCCAGCTCAACTGCGGCGGCTATGGCCAGCGCGATGTTCCGATGCTGGTGCGCACCGGCCAGGGGAGAGGCGACTTCAATCTCGCGGCCCTGAACCTCGAGCCGATAGCCTGCGCCGGGATTCAGTTCGGTAGTCGGGCCAAGGGACGGGACATACGCGGCCGCGTTTACTCCCCGGACTCCGAGCTCCGTCGCTACCTCGCCGATCGCCTGGTTGGCTTCAGGGTGTTGCGGCAAAGTGACCAGCACTCCGTCGCGCCGAAGGATACCGGCTTTTTCGTGGGCAATCGCGCTGATGGTCGGGCCAAGCCACTCGGTGTGATCGAGAGAAATGTCCGTGATCATCGAGATCAGCGGATCGACGATGTTGGTGGCGTCGAGCCGCCCGCCCATACCCACTTCAAGCACCGCGATTTCGATCGACGCCTCGGCGAAACAGCGAAAGGCCATCGCGGTAAGAATCTCGAAGAAGCTGGGACTTTGCGCGAGCTTGCCTGAGGCTACGAGAGTGTCGGCTGCTTCGGCAACGGCGAAGTAGTGGCGGGCGAAGTCGTCGTCGGAGATCTCGGCGCCATTGATGCGAATGCGCTCGTTAGCGCGTTCGAGATGCGGCGAGGTGTAAAGACCTGTTCGCAGGCCGGATTCGCGCAGGATTGAAGCGAGAGTCGCAGCGGTCGAGCCTTTGCCGTTGGTGCCGGCGATCAGGATGCTGCGAAAACAATGATGCGGATTCCCCAGCTCGTCGAGGAGGATGCCGATCTCGGCAAGCGAGAACTTGCGTCGCGGGCGGCCGGGAGGAGTGTGGAGTTCCGGCGCCAGCGCGTTCAGGGCTTCGATGGCCGCCGCGTAGGACATGAAGCTTCAGTATAGAAGGCACGCAGGCTGCGCGTGTGTTTCCGGATCGTTATCGCTCTGCCTATTTGCGAAGTTCGATGTCGGCGTTTGACACGTCGGAACTGACCGTCGAAGACACCTCAGAGAAGCGCGGCTTGTGCCAACCGTGAAACGGCCGCCAGAATCCACTGGGCTCCTTGGGGGCGAAGATCCCAAAATCGAGTTTGCCGTTCTCGTTTTCGTCTTCGTAGGCGCTTATGGCCCAGGCGCCGGAGGTGACTTTGAACTGGAATGCCGTGCCGGCCTGGGGCTTCAGTTGAAGCTCCTGCACAGGCTTTGTGAGGAAACCTGACGCATCCCACAAGGCGACGTGAACGGTGTGCTTGCCGCTGGCGCCTAGGATCTTGCCGGAGACGGTTATTGTCGCCGGCGAAGCGGCCTGCGCAACCATGTGAACTGCATTCGTTGCGATGAGGCCCAGCAGAGTGGTCATAAAAAGGCGAAGAATGAACTGTGCTGGTCTTGTCATCGAGTCACCCTTCTGGTTCATGCCAGTGTGCGGATTGTCCACGCGAGCAGGATGAAGCCATATACGTTGATGAGCAGCGTTCTGATCCAGTGAGTAGCCAGAATCTTTCGCAAGTAGGGGCCCGCGGGAGCCCGATCGTCGCGGCTGAGCTTTGCCTGCCAGGGGCCCCACATGGTGGCGGTGAGCAGATGCGACGCAAGCAGGCTGGCAAAGGCGCCCCACATCAGCCCGCGGGGAGAGGCGGCGGGATGATATCGCAGCAGCGTAACGGCACCCATGAAGGTGAGAACCAGGGGCGCAAATATCCAGTAAGGGAGTTTGCGCCAATGGACGGCCTGCACGCGGCGAAAAGTGGCTGGATCGAGGAGCTGCCAGGAACGGAAGATGTCTACTTCGTGCGCCCATATGGCGCCTACCCCGTAGAAGGCGAGTGCCAGGTTGATGAGAAGGAACGCTTTGGGAGTCATGGTTTCAGCCTCCGGGGAGGATGAGGGTCGTCCGATGCCGGCCTGGCGCGATGGAGAGCCCCGATTGCGGCCGAGAGCGCGGATTCGAGGCGGTCGGCGGCCGCGGCGGGCAATGCGGCAAGCGATGCCTCGAAGCGGGCCGCTCGAGCCGCCGCTATCTGGGCAAGCATCGTGTCACCCTGCGCGGTGAGGATCAGCTCCCGTTCGCGGCGATCGACGGCTCCCTCGGAACGCCGAATGAGACCTGTGGCGACGAGCTTCTGCACCATCTGGCTCGTCGCGGGGCGGGAAAGGCCAAGGTGGTCAGCGACGGCGGAGACCGTGCGGGGAGCGCGTACGAACTCGAGGGCGGCGAGTTGCGGAGTGGTGAGGCCGGAGGCGTGCAGGAGCGGCAGAGTACGGCCCGCATCGTAACGATGCATTTCCGCAAGGAAGTCCGCGACCAGGCGGCCAAGGGTTTCGCGGTGGCTGGATTTTAGTTTCATTGCAAAAACCATTTTGATAATAACATCATCTTGCGGACCGCTCAATTGTGGTTGCCGCAACTGCCGGACAACCAGGAAACGGATGAGATTTCCTTACTCCCAGAGGCTGACTGTGGAAGCCGTGGAAAGGCGGTCCGCTGTGGGAGACAGGTGCTCCCCGATCTCCCCTGTTCATGCGGGTGCGGACGCGCTTCCCACAAAAGCGCTGCGCTTTTCACAGGGATAATCAGAGCCTCTGTTGAAGACGTGGGAAAGGCAGGGCAGGCTAGAGGCATTTCCGGGCAGTTTTCCATTTGTCCGGAATTACACAGCCGGCTTTTAGAAATCTGGACTGGCACTCAAGAACAGACGGGTGAGTGAGTTGAGACGGATTTCCACTTTTCCAGCGCGAACTACGGAGAATACGGGTAGAGATTAAGGCTTACACACGGAAAGGTCCTACCCGTCGCGCCGCTTCGTATGAGCCAGGATTCTCGACCCTGACGCCTCCATGCTCGGACTTCCGCCGGTTGGTTGTGCTTCGGATGGCGTATTCCCTCGGTTCGGAATTGATGCCGTTGTTTCCCACGCTTTTGTGCTTGTTTTCCACGCACGCGGGGAGGGCAAAGATGAATACAATCAAGAGCAAGCAGGGACAGCCGTATCCGCGAAGCGCTTGGGTGATGTACAGTGTGGCCAGCGTGAGACCGCGTTGAGAGTGCTGTGGCCGCGGGGTGCCGCGGAACGAGAGGTGGGTGTATGTCGATCGTGGAAACTGAAGTGGAGAAACCGGCCGCGCAGGGGGCAGCGATGGAGATTACCGTAAGCCGCCAGGAACTGGTGAAGGAACTTACCGCCACGCAGAGCGTGGTGGAGCGGAAGACCACCATTCCGATTCTCTCGAATTTTCTGATCGAAGCCGATGGCGACCGGCTGAACATCACGGCAACCGATCTGGACCAGGCGATCAGGACCAGCGCCGCGGTGAAGGTGAAGAAGCCGGGTTCATGCACGATTCCGGCGCGCAAGCTTTACGACTACATCAAGCTCCTGCCCGATGGCGATATCTCGATCAAGCTGCTCGAAAACCACTGGGTGCAGATCCGCAGCGGCCGCTCCAACACCAAGATGGTGGGCATGGCGCGCGCCAACTATCCGCAGGTGCCGGAGTTCCCTACGATCGCGGTGACCAGTATCTCGTCGGCCGCGCTGAAGACGCTCATTGCGCGGACCATCTTTGCGATCTCGAATGAGGAGTCGCGCTACACGCTGAACGGCGCTCTGATGGTGCTGAAGGCCGAGTCCATCGCGATGGTGGCCACCGATGGGCATCGCCTCTCGTTTGTGGAGAAGGGCGGCGAGACTCTAGAGGGTATTAGCGGCGAAAAGCGCGTGCTGGTTCCGCGCAAGGCGCTGCAGGAGCTGCAGACGCTGCTGGCCAACTCCGATGCAGAGAAGGTGGAGTTTGCCGATGACGAGCATACGCTGTTCTTCCGCGTAGGCCATCGCACGCTGAGCTCGCGCAAGCTCTCCGGGCAGTTCCCCAACTACGAAGCCGTGATGCCGCGCGACAATACAAAATTCGCTATCGTGCGGTCGAGCGAACTGTCCAGCGCCATCCAGCGCGTGGCGCAGTTCGCCGATGAGCGCTCGGGCGCGATCCGGCTGCGGCTTGAAGGCAACGAACTGAAGATCAGCTCGAGTTCAACGGAGAGCGGCGAGTCGGAAGACACGATCGACACGCCGTACTCAAGCGACCCGATCGTGGTGGGTTTCAACTCGACCTACATCATCGACTTTCTGAAGGCGCTGGGCAACGAAGGCGAGGTGCGGCTGGAGTTCAAGGATTCGCAGTCCGCCGGCCAGATGCGGCCCGAGGATCCGGACGCGGAGTTCAAGTCGAGGTACGTTCTGATGCCGATGCGGATCTGACGCATCGAAGCGCCGGAACGTCCGTTCAGTAGTAATACTTCGTCTTCGCGGTCCAAGGCGACTTCGGATATTTCGCGTGCAGCAGTTGAAAGGCAGCCTTGCTGGTGGCGGAGTTCTCCTTGCCCGCGCTTTGTTCCGTGTTGCGGCCCCAATAGAGGCAGGCGTAACGCGTGGCCCGCACCGTGAGCGCCAGGGCTTCGGGCACATCCGGATCGTCGGGATGCGCCTTCGCATAGTCGATCACTCTTCGTCCCAGATAAGTCGGGGCGCAGGGCAGATCCATCACGCGGGAATACTCGGATGCACCGCGCGCTTGCTCGGCGTCGCTCAAATATTCCAGCTTCTCGGGCTTGAGCAGGGTTTTTCCGTTCTGTTGCTGCGACAGCGTTTCCGACTCGCCGCACCACCAGTTATCGCGGAAGTTGTCCAGCGAGTCATAAGACCGGAACCGCGAGAAGCCCGGCTCCACCACGGGACGCAGCCCGGGGTTGCGCAGAATGGCGAGCGTGGCGGGAAAACCGATGCTGGCACCGGCAGTCTTCCGCAGGCGCTCCGGAAGAAGTGAGGCGAGCTTCGAGGCGCTCTCGGCATCATCCAGGACGACGGCGCGGGTCCACGCCGCCATGGCCATTTCTCCGCGCATCTCCTCTGGCAGGCGCGAGGACTGCGCTGCTTCCACCATGCGCGGCAGCGGAGTCCGCACGTTGAGCATATCCACTGCATCGTCATCCAGCGCGGGCACGCGTGGATCCCGCACGCAGTTCCTCCCTTTTTGATTGGTATCCCACCAACTGCCGCAAACGCCTCCGGTGGCATAGAATCCCTGCGAACTTGCGTCCAGCACCATGCGCGGCGCGAACTCAAGGAACTCATCGAACGAGCGTGCCAGCTTCATCCTCTCGCCAAGGAACGCATTGTGATCTGAACTGGCCTCTCCGCGTTTGGCTTCGAGCATCCGGTCAGCGAGCGCCCGCGCTTCGTCGCGGCGGCCCAGCTCCGTGAGAATGCGAATGCGGTGAAACGCCACCGTGGTGTAGGCTGGATCGCCGGGCTGAACCTTCGCGGCCGCGGTTATCAAATCCTGCGCGCCTGCCGCCTTCGCATCTGCCTGCATCATTGCCGTGACCAGCCAGGGCGTGGTTTGTGTCTCTTTCCAGCGCGCCAGCGACTTGTCTCCGCTTCCGTGCCGCACCGCGTCGACCCACTCCAGCAGCGGCGGAGGCGATGCCAGCTTCACATGCTTCGCGAGGATGAAGTCGAGGTCGACCAGATCCTGCTTGAGATGCGGATCGGCTTTGGGTCCGGTTATGGCGGCAGAGACTTCCGCGATGCGCTTTTCCGGCTCCGTACGCATGCGGACAAAGTCCAGCTCGGCGCGCACCGCGTCGGGCGGAAGCCCCGCTGGGGGATGCGCCAGCAGCGTCTCCAGCATCTGCTGCGCCTGCTGCATCGTAGGCATGTCGAAGGTAGCCAGCTCGCCACTGAAATCGTCGCTTGCCCGATTAAAGGTGAACGCCCTGCGTACAGTGGCGCGCGCGGCGAGGTATTCGCCCCACGCATGCCAGGGAGAGCCGCCGTCGCGGGCGATGGCCTCGAAGGCCACGCCGGCCTCTTCAAACTTTCCTGTGTAGAACAACGCCGCGGCGGATTGATAGGCGCGGTCAGCGCGCAGCAGGGCCGGTGCGTCAGGTGGGGCGGCCGTCGGAGAGCCGGATTTATCGCCGCTGCAGTTCGAGAACACCGCGTCTTGTGCGCGAATCCAGTCGGTGAGCCAGGGGCTCTGCTTTCCCCACGCAGCGGCGCGTCGCTGAAGGGTGAGCGCGGCGGTCTGGAATGCGGCGCCAGAACAGTTGACCGCGCCAGGCGAGCCATACCACTCCGGATCGGGAAGGCCTGCGGCCCTTGCATCCTCCCGCGCAATGGGCGCCCCAAATCCATTGCGCGCGGCAAGCCACCGGATGACTGGAGATGCCGGGTCTTCCGCAGCACGCGCAGCTTCGATCTGCTGCGGCGTCATCTTTGACCAGTCCTTTGCGGGCTCGGGCGGCGGCGCGTACTGCTGCTGCTCGTCTTTCGAGAGAGCGCCGCCGTTCAAATAGCGATAGGCGACGGCCAGTTCATTCGAGTCGTAGCCCGTCTGCAGAATTCCCAGATGCCCCGCGGCGAATGCGTGGAAGTCGTCGGGCATGGTGGTGCGCACAAAGGTGTCCGGCGAGAAATCAGGCCCACAGGCCTGCACCACGACAAACGGCATGGCCAGCAGTGCGGCCGCACTGAGCACAGCACTGGTACGCAAACGAATCCTCATTGCATTCTCCGTTCCAGTTCAGCCAGACTCTGGCGAGTCCAGCCCTCATCGGCAAATACATATACCCGCCTGCCGCGCATCCACGCTGGCCACGGCTCGCTTGTGGAGACTCCGACCGCGCCGGCGCATAGCGGTTCGCGAATGGCGAATGCGTCCACATTGGGCGGCGCGCGGCGGCGGTCGGGCTCCATGCGGAACATCATCGGTACCGCTTCGTCCACCGGGAGGGCCGCGCAGCCAGTCGTCGAACGAGCACCACGATGCCAGAGCCGTCATCGAGAGGGGCAGGCCGGCGGGCATCCGCTTGCGCACATCTTCGAGGATGCCGCGATAGAACTCCCGCTGCGAAGCGGTGGCGTCGAAGTCGATCTCGAGCGCGGCGATTCCGGGCTTTCGTGCCGAATCCAGAATCGCGCGGACCGTGGCCTCGCGATTGGCAGCGTCGAGCACCGCGTGAGGCATGGTCTCGATGCGCACGACCGGCATGAGCGTTGCGTGCTCCGGCAAAAGGACTGGATTGCGCCGTGCTTCGGGGTGCGCATTCAGACCGATCGTGATGGTCCGGTCGAGGTAGGCGATGGCATATCGCCCCGTGTCAATCTGCCGCAGATCTTCCCGACGCTCCCATGACCAGAGGACTCGCGCGGGGACCCTGTTCATGGCGGATGGTGTGGCTGGAGCCGAGTCTGGCCGCACTGCCAGCGCGAAGGGCAGCGCCAGCAACGCAGTCAGAAACGCGGGTCGCAGGTTGGGCAGCGTAGCGCATCGGGATCAGCACAACATTGCATCAGCCCACGGCAGAAATCAAGCACCGCGAGACGGGACGTGTCGCGCGTCTACCAGGTGAGCGTGACAGTGATGGTCTTCCAGCCTTCGCCGGGCGGGAAATGGAATATAAGCGATCATGTGCAGCGCTCGGGTTGGATCGTCGCAGGAGCAGGAATCGGACACGAAGATTGCCCTGCAACTTGGTTATTCGATTCGCGACCTTGGGCATGAATCGCGCATTCGCACTCAGATCGACGATTCCGCCGGATCCTGCCGCGACCCTTCAATCGTGCAGGATGAGTCTGTGATCGCGAGTAATCCGCACGCACAACTCGGAATCTCTTCGTGTCTGGCGCCCGGTTCTGGCGGCATAGTCCGGTGTCACTGCAGACAAGCGAGTCGATTTTGGGGTTTACGTTCGCAGAGAGAGCTCGATGTCGACCTCGAGTTGCGGGCAACGGAACAGCCCTGATGCAGTGTGACTTCTCTGTTGACGTCGGCACTCAATCTTCGCGCCCGGATCGATGCACTCCGCATCGCTGCGCAATGCCCTTGGGCCCTAAGGTGTGCTCAGAGCTACATCAACGTGACCGGCCCTCGCCTCGAAGACATAAATGCCTGTTTCGCCGTCGGTCAGGCGTACGTGTTTGACAGCGGCGCCATCCCATGAAGCCGGCAGATGCGGATTCACCGTGATCGTCTTGGTCTGCGCGTCGATGGAGATCCCGAAGAGGCCGCGCAGCGTGGGCGTGATGACCATGGCGCTCGACCAGAGCTGGTGGCTCGTGCTGCGGCCGAAGGGGATGAAGAAGTCGCCGCTCAGCAGTTCGGTGTCGGCGCCGAGGTCTTGTGCGCGGGTGAGGTTGGCGTTCTCCATCAGCATCTGGTAGCCGGCGAGGGGCTGGTTGCCGCGGTACTCGGCCAGCGCCGCCCAGCCGGTGAAGAGCGGCCAGACCGAGCCCTGGTGGTAGCTCATGCCGTCGTAGATCTTCTCGTCGCTGGAGACGTCGCGGAGGCCCCAGTCGGTGTTGAGGGCGTGCAGAGGCGAGCTGCTCGCAGGCACTTCATCGCCGTGCACGAGAATAGACCGGCGGAGTGGTCCTAGGACCGAGAGCTGCTCCACCAGGCGAGAGCTGGATAGACCACACGCTCGCGGTAGACGGTGGCTGTGGTCGAGCGTGCCGTCGGCGTTGCGGCTGAAGGCGTAACAGCCTTTGTCTCCGTTCGTAGAACTGCTGCGTCGATTGCGATCGCGATATTGCTGTGCGCGAATGCGTCGCGTCATCTGCCTCTGGCTGCTGTCCTGCAGCAGCTGCTGCAACTGCGCCATGGCGGCCGAGGCCTGCTGGTCGAGCAGGGCGAGATAGATCTCCTGGTGGGGCATGCCGCCGGGCCAGCTCTCGACCCAGCCGGTGCCCTGACGGTTGTCGTAGATGCCGTTGGTGTCAGGCGTGGCCGGTTTCGAAGGCCCAAGCCTTTTCGACGGCATCCTTGTGCGTCTTGAGGAAATCCGTGTCGCCGCTGGCGCGCACGTAATCGAGCATCGCCAGCAGGAACAGCGGCGTCGAGTCGGCCGCAGCGTACATGTAGGGGAACTGCAGCCAATCGATCTGCGAGGCGGTCTGCGAGTACTCGTGCATGATCTTGCCGTCGGCGCGCTGGCGCTTGATGAGGAACTCGAGCTCGGATTTGGAGAGGCCGAAGTCGCCGTAGCCGTTGACGGCGTAGAGCGTGTAGAGGGCGTCGCGGCCGAAGAACCACCCAAAGCCGGGGCGCGCCGAGTCGCCCGAGGCGTAGTAGCCGGCGACGAGCGCAGTTTCGTCGGTGCCGACCGGCCTGGCCTTGAGCTGCTCAATGGACACGACCGCCCACTGGAAGGCTTCGTTGAGTGTCTTGTCAGGCGTGTCGATGGAGACGGAGTTGGCCAGCAGCTTCTTGTAGCTGTCCGCATGCGCGGCGTAGGTTGCGGTGATGCTTTCGTTCAGCTTTTCGAGCGTGACGCCGAGGGCACGCGTGTCCGCAGTTTGCTTGTTCGTGCCTGCTGCCATGAGCAACGGGTAGAGCTTGCCGCGGTCGCGCGCGGGATCTATGTGGAGCTTCAGCTCGACGGGATGGATTTGCGGCCGCTCCTGATAGGGGGCCAGGATGCCGGGCCGCGCGCCGGGAATGGTGATGGCGCCGGCCAGGTCGGGGTAATCGGCATGGATCATATAGAAGCCGCCGAGCTGTTCATTCACGCCCGGTCCGGGGGCGACCCACTCGGGGCCGGGATGGCCTTCGTTGCGCTCAGGCCACATGTATTCGAGCGCCGGGGTGAAACGGAACGTGAAGTCGGTGGGATGCAGGCAGTCGAACTCGAACAGCACCACGGGTCCCGTACCGGCGGGACCCTGCTCCGGTGAGAACATGATCTGGCGCACGGTGAAGCCGAGGTGGGCGTAGGTGATTACCGTGCGGTCGGGGCGGACTTCGATCTCGGCCGATTGCTGGTTCACATCGATGGGGACGGTGTAGCCCTCGATTTCGGCCTCGAGGGTGAGGTGCGAGAGCAGCTTGACGGGAAGCACCCAGGCCTCGAAGGTTCCGTCCTGCTGGCCGAGGAGGACTCCGCGCTGGCCCGCCACGGTGAAGGGCTTGAGGGTTTCCGTGTGGGCGCGAAGTACGGGACCGCCGGTGTCGAAGGCGATGGGCGCGACGGGAATGAACTGCGGGGCTGCCGAATGGCTCGGGTTCTGGCCGTGGATTGCGGTAGAGAAGGCCGGCAGCAGAACTGTCAGGCAAAGCAAAGCAGGAGGGACACGCATGCGAGAGAGTCCTCTGAATACCTGCGCCATTCTAAGGTAAGACGCGCACGGCGGGGCGAAAAAGCGAAGGCCGCGGCATGTGCCGCGGCCTTCGCCATCCTGCTGTGCGGTTTGCTTAGAACTGGAAGTGCAGTGACAGTTCAGTGTTGCGGTTTCCGTTCTTGTATCCCAGCACGTCGGTGTAGGCGGAGACGTCGTTGGCGCCGCTGAGGTTCAGGTACGTGTTGGCGTGATTGAAGAAGTTGATGAACTCGCCCTTGAACTGGAGGTTGTAGCGCTCGCGAATCTTGAAGTCCTTCACGACGCCGATGTTCTGGTGCCAGGAGCCGGGTCCGCGGAAGGCGTTGCGGCCGTCCATGCTCGGGTTGAGGTGGCAGCTTGCGCCGTGAATGCCGGCGCAGACTGGCACGTCGCTGCCTGCGGCGTAGTCGGCGGGGCTGGCGTTGTCGCCACCGAACGCGGCATTGACATCCGGGTTGAGCTGCTCAGTGTAGTTGGCCAGGTTCACCCATGGCATTTCCGGCCCCACAAAGTAGTTGGGCAGATGCATGTAGGAGTAGGTGTTCGGTCCGTACGTGCTGCTGATGTCGTTCATGCCGCCCCTCTTCTTCCTGGGGGGCTCGTTAGCGAACCCTGCGCGCGGGCAGACGGTGACGGCGTACCAGCAATCGAACTCGGAGAACGGGGTGCCAGTCTGAGCGTCGAAGGTGGCGGCCAGGGTCCAGTCGGCGAGGAAGGTCTTGGCCACGCCGGAGAGGCTCTTTCCGTAGGGGAGCTCCCAGACAATCGCGGTTGCAGCGCGCTGCTTCTGGTCGAAGTCGGAGCTGCCGCGATCGAGGGCCTTATTCCACGGATTTGTATATCCGAGGACGAGACCGCCGCCGCCTTCATTGCCGGAATCGCTGAAGGCTGAGCTGGTGTTGTCGATGGAGTGGGACCAGGTGTAGTCGGCGCGAACCGTCAGACCGGTCTGGAAGAGGTTCGAGCTGCGCACCTCGGCGGTCACGCCGTTGTAATAGCTGTCGCCATCGGCGCCGCGGAAGTTGATGTTGCTGTACTGGTAGTTGGTGCGGTTGACCACGCGGGCATCGCCCAGGTAGACGCCGCCGTCCGCGGTGCGGTTGATGTTGGCGATGGAGTAATTGTGAATGCCGCGGGTGCCGACATAGGACAGACTGCCGGTGGTGCCGGCAAACTGCCGCTCGACCGAGAGGCTCCAGTTGCTGGAATAGGCGGGCTTGATCTTGGGATCGACCCCGCGCAGGGTGACGTTGGGTAGCGCCTTCAAGCCAGTGCCCGTACCGAAGATGGAGAAGTTGTTGGTGCTGATGGGAATGAGCGCGCCGTTGTCCGTGTCAGCCTGGGTAAAGGCAACGACAGCGTAGTTGGGCGGATTCTGGATCACGTTGAAGGTAACGTTGTTGAAGTTGCGCTCGTAGCTGATGCCGTAGCCGCCGCGGATGCTGGTTTTGCCATTGCCGAAGGGGTCAAAGGCAAAGCCGACCTTGGGAGCGAACTGCTTCTTGTTGAACTGCCAGAGGCGGCCGTCCGGAGAGGTTGCGCGGGTCTTGAGCTCGCCGTTGCGGATCTGGTCCCAGGGCGTGTCGCCGGCGCCGAAGAAGAAGTTGGAATCGTATTCAGGCCTCTGCGAGTGCTGCGGCCCATAGGCTTCCCAGCGGATGCCGAGGTTCAGAGTCAGCTTGGGATCGACCTTCCAGGAGTCGTTGAAGTAGGCCGCGCCGTCGTGATAGCGGTTGGAGCGAGAGAAGTTGGGCGAGACCGCGGGGAGTTCGATCGAGCAGCCGGACGTGTCCGAGGGGTAGTGGCCCAGGGAGTCCTTCTTGCAGGGATAGGCGCCCTTGGGATCGATGGCTACGTTGAGGTAGCCCATTCCGCCGGCGATGAAGTTCTCCAGCGAATGACTGGTGCCGGTCTGAACGAGACCATCGACCGCTTCCTCGTAGGCGCCGAAGACGCGGTTGTCCTTGATATAGAGGTAATGGCCGCCGAAGGTGAACCCGTGGTTGTCCGTGGGTCCAGGCAAGGTCTTGGCCGCCCTGGATGAAGTTCTGCGGGCCGCCGAAGGGGATGGCGTTGCCGGGCGAAGTCTGCGAGTAACCCGGGAAGTTGATGTAGCCGCCGCCCATGGTGACCGGAGAGCCTGAGTTGATGTAGAGGGTGGGGCTGACCGGGGCTTTGCCGAGCGGCTGCGCATTGTTGAAGCGCGCGCCCAGGAGCTTGGTGGCGGATGCCAGGTTTGCCGAGAACGCATGGCTCAGAGAGAGCTCGAGGTTGTGGTTGAACTGCGTCTGGCCGGTGTTGTAGCCGTCATAGGGGCTGCTGTTGATGTATCCCTCGGGATAGACGCTGCTCTGCTGGATGTAGCGGACGAACATCGAGGTGGTCTGATTGAAGGTAAAGTCGGCGCGGTTAAAGGTGATCCACTGGTTGACGGGAGCGCCGCCGCCGGAATCTGCCGCGGCCTGATAGATGGCCTGACCGAAGATCGGGGTGTTGAGGACTTCGGGATGGGTCTTGGCGATGGTGGCGATGTCGGCAGCGAACACGTTCTGCACGGCCTGATCGCTGCCGGTGAATTTGGAGCCGTTGATCGGATGCACCAGCTTGCCGTAAGCGCCGAAGAAATCCTGCGTTTCCTTTGCCGCCATGCCGATGAACTCAGAGGTGGGAACGACGGCAATGATGTTTTGCACGCTGCGAATGCGGGTCCACTCGGTAGACGAGAAGACGAACGCGTGGTCCTTCTTGATAGGTGCGCCGATTGAATAGCCGAACTGGTTGTGTGTGTACCGGGGCTTGTTGGTGATTTCCGGGTTCACGGCGTGGATGTAGTTGTTGTTATACCCCGCGGAGGCCAGCGTGGAGATACGGTTGAACTCGTATACCGAACCATGCAGGGAGTTGGTGCCCGACTTGGTGGAGACGTTGACAGCGCCCGAACCGCGGCCGTATTCCGCACCGGAGTTGGAGGTCACGATACGAATCTCGGCGGTGGCGTCCAGAGGAACGGTCTGGCCGACGCCCACAGCATAGAGGTCTGTGTTTTCGGCGCCATCGAGGAGGATGTCAACCGATGTGGAGCGCGCGCCCGAGATATTGAACCCGACGCCGCGCGAAGTGGCGGTCGAATCCGAGGAGAGGTTTCCGGAGAAGGCCACCAAGGCGTAAGGATTGCGGTCAAGGGTGGGCAGGCTCTGGATCTGGTTGGTCTCGATGACCGTGGAGATTTCGGCCTTTTCAAGCTGCACGCCCGAGAAATTGTCTGCGGAAACGGTGATCTCAGTTTTCTCCGCGGCAACGGACAGCTTGACGTTCACGGTGTTCTGCGACCCGACGGTGACGGACACTTTCTGGAGCACGGTCGCGAAACCGCCGGCGGCGATCGACAGCTGGTATGAGCCGGGGTTCAATTGCGAGACCGAGTATCCGCCGGTGCTGTTGGTTACACTGACGCGCTGGGCACCGGTTTCATTGTTCGTGACCGTGACCTTAGCCGCGGCCACCACGGCGCCGGTCGAGTCGGTGACGGTGCCGCTGATCGAGCCGAGATCGGCTTGCGCCCTTAGAGCCTGAGGGCTGATTAAGGCCAGAGCTAATCCGGCACAGAGGATGGCCAGAAACGTGCGAAGAGGTTTCCCGGTGATCAAAGCTAGCCGGTCGCACCAGTTGGCGCCGAGACTGATCGCTTTTAGAGTTTTTGCCCTGGGATGCATAAGCTTCCTTCCCTCAAGTTGGGTGAGATAAATCACACAGCCCTTCCGGTACGACCTCAATATCCGGAGAGCCATTGCGGTCTTTGCACTTCATTGCTCGGGGAGGAGCGTTGTGGGTGCCTGGGACTTTACCTAACTGTGATGCAATTGCCGTTCCAAACTTGGACCAAATCGGGAAGTATCGGAGGGCGCCGTTGCTCTGATCAAAATCGGGGCGGGCGCTAGCGCCCGGATCCGCGCCTCGCGGCGGCCGGTCACGAATCCGGTAAAAGGGCGGCCGACGGGCCAGGAGGCACAAAGCAATCGGGATGGGTGCTCATAGCCGCCTCCGGACGGGATCGCTCTTGCGCCGGCTGGCGGGAAATCCTGACGCGAATGCGGGCGGCCGATCCTGCGAGGCGATGGAAGCGGATTCAGAGAAACAGGGACTGGGGTGGGGCAAGAAGGGGATCACGGCGGCGGAATGATCCAAGCCGCGCGGGAAGATCGTCCACTTTCGCACACTTATCTACAGGAAACCATAGAACCAAGCCGCAAACGCGGTGATTTTGGCGCCGCTGAAGTGGTTTCTGTGGAACGTGAAACTCTATGGAATAACAGACACTTAAGTCCCAATTCTACCATGCCATCATGTGATCTTTATCGCATTGTGAACGTTTGGCAACTCGCTTGCAGTGATGAAGGTCACATTAGAAATCCACGGCTTCCCCTTTCAGCTTGACGCTCTGAGTTACAGAAATCAAGGAGACCCACATGGGCATCGCCACCTCCCGCCTGCACCGGATCATTCCGTGCGGGTGGAACTACGTTCCTGCTTCTCCTGTTGCTTTCGCTCGCTCTCACTTCCTCACCTGCCCGAGGCCAGGGCATCACCACGGGTGGTGTCTCGGGTACCGTCATGGATCCCAAGGGCGCGGTTGTGCCGGGCGCCAAGATCGTTGTAACCAACCTGTCGACTGGCGCGGTCTACAGCCAGACATCCCGCGAAGATGGCGCCTTCAGCGTCATGGCAATGCCGGTGGGCGCGTATAAACTGACGATCTCCTCTCCGGGATTTTCCGATCTGACGGTCAATAATGTGAACATCACGGTCGGAGTGCTGACGCTCGGCAACGAGCAGTTGCAGATCGGCACGGGCGTGGAGACGGTGGAAGCCAGTGCCGTGGCTCCGCTGCTGAGCACGGAGCAGTCGCAGGTAGCGGTCACGCTGGAGTCTGACTCGCTGCAGAACCTGCCCTTTGGCGGCGGCTTCGATACCGTTGCGCTGCTGACGCCGGGCGTGGCGATCACCCACGACAACAGCTTCTCGAACAACAACGGCGCGTACGGCGGCTTCTCTTCGCAGGGCCAGCGCGGCCGCTCCAACAACTTCGAGATCGACGGCCAGTCGAACAATGACAACTCGGTAGCCGGTCCGCAGGTGTTCTTCAGCAATCAGGACGCGCTGCAGGGCATCGAAGTCATCACCAACAACTTCAGCGCGCAGTACGGCCGCAATGCCGGCTCGGTGGTCAACTATCTGACCAAGTCGGGCACCAACACCTATCACGGATCGGCGTTCTACTACTACGAAGGCAACTGGGGCGAGTCGTTTGCCCAGGGCCAGAAGTCGCCGTTCCAGGGATTCTGCAAGCCGGGTGAGGTACCCAGCGACACCGACAAGTGCGTGGTTCCCACCCTGCCGCGGTATGTAGACAACACATTCGGTTACACGTTCGGCGGACCCGTCCCGGGCATGCGCGACAAGCTCTGGTTCTTCACCAGCGGTTTCTGGAACCGGTATCGCAACGGCGGCGGCACCGCATTGAGCGGACCCACGACGATGACGCCCGACGCCGCCGGTCTCGCGACGCTTCAATCAAGCTTCGGCAATCAGCCGGGCGTAGCAGCCCTCGTGAACCAGGGCCCCTATTCAATCAAGACCGGCAACCCGCGCGCGGTCGGCACTCCGCAGGTCATTCCGATTACCGTGGGCGAAACCACCGCGCAGGTGGAGTTCTCAGAGATTGGGCGCAGCGTCCCGTCGTATTTCAACGACATGGAACTGCTGGGCCGCATCGACTGGCAGCTTACCAGCAAGGACCACGTGTTCGTTCGGTACTTCCACCAGAGCGATCCCTATTTCAATGCGGGCGGCAGCGTGACGGCCGGCAACTGGTATGACGTGCCTGACACGGCGCACTCGATCGGCGCCGACTGGAGCCGCACCATGACTCCGTCGGTGGTCAACCAGCTTCGCTACTCGTACCAGACGACCACCGTGGACTTCCAAGCGGGCGCGCTTCCCAACTGCACGGTGAATACCCCGGAAGAGTGCACCTCATCGATTGGAATCGGAGGAAGCTTTAAGGTTACCCTTCCCGACGGCCAGCCAGGGACGATCGGCAACATTGGGTTCGGCTATGCCAACAACATTCCCCAGGGCCGCACGGTCAAGGTCACGCAGGTACAGGACAACATAACCTGGAGCAAGGGCAAGCAGACCATTCTGATCGGCGGCGAATTTGACTATCAGAATTCGCCCAACCCGTTCCTGCCGAACTGGAATGGAACGTTCAACTTCGGGAGCTTTAGCAACTTCCTCGCGGGCACAGCTCCGGATACAGGAACCTCGGTCCTGAGCCTGTCGAACAGCAACGGGTTCGTCACGAAGTTCACGGAGCCCGACGCGGCAGGCTACTTCCAGGACGACTACAAGATCACCCCGAGCCTGACCCTGAACATGGGTCTCCGCTGGGAGTTCTTCGGGCAGGCGATCAACACGCTGCATAATGAGACACTCTCTCGCGAGAGCGACCCGAAGACGGCGTTCTGGGATCCCTCGCTGCCGCAGTACATTCGCGTGATTCCTGCCGTACCGGATAGCTGGCGTCAATTCCAGCCGCGTCTCGGCTTTGCCTACAACCCCGACTTCGACAAGAAGATGGTGATCCGCGGCGGATTCTCGTTCAACTTCGATCCTGCTTTCTACAACATGTTCCTCAACGTCGCAACGGCTGCTCCGGTCATCAACGCCGCCTCCATCCCCGGCTGCGGAATCAGTCAACCTTGCATGCCCTCCAGCGGCGTAAAGGGCGCGGATGTTCGCGCGCTGAACCTGCCCTATATGCCGGTCGGTCCCGGAATCAACCCCGGGCCTGCGTAATCAGACCGGGCGTCTCGCCGAACTTCCACAATCCGTACACGGAATCGTGGATCTTCGGCTTCTCGCACCAGCTCGGCAGCCATGCCGTGCTTGAGATCAATTATGTTGGCAACCACCAGGTGGGTAACTTCATGTCGAAGAACGGTAACCCGAACCTGGCCGCTTTGCAGGCAGACTACCCGCAGGACGTCCCGGTGACCCTGTGCAGCGACCCCACACAGGCCGGCTACGACCATCTGGATTGCAACCGGGGGAACTATCGTCAACGCGACAATGGGGCCTTCGCGAGCTATAACGCTCTGCAGGCCAATATCACCACGCGCAACTTCCACGGCCTGACCACCAACACCAACTTCACCTACAGCCGGACCATCGACAACACGTCTGAGATTTTCGGAACGTTTGCCGGCGGCAACACGGTGACCTTTGCCGCAGAACCCGCTGAATCCAAACCAGCCGGAGCGGGCAGTCAGCGGCGACTCGATGATTTACATCGGCTCCTCCGACTTCAGCTATCTGCTGCCGAGCTACAACCATGGCAGCGGCCTGATGGGACGCATTCTCGGCGGCTACCGTCTCGATACGATCTGGACCTTTAACACCGGCTCGCCGGCAAGCGCGTACCAGTACGGCTACTTCGGCGGCGGTCCTGGATACCAGAGCTATGCTGATGCGGGCTTCGCCAATGCCTTCAACAGCGCCCGTGATACCACTCGGCCGGTGATCATCAACCCCTCCGCACCGATCAACACGGTGGGAATCTACGACGACGGAAGCGTCTGCGGCAACGTGAACCCTGACAAGTCGCCATACGTAGGCTGGGAAGACTGGGCAACGTGCGCACCCACGCAGGACGGCTCCGGCTTCCACTGGGCCCGGAACACGCAGTTCCTGGCCAACAACATCACGCATAACCCATATGCCAGCGTCGGCCGCAACACCATCCGCGGCTGGTCATGGAATAACTACGACGTGGCCCTGCAAAAGACCACGAAACTCAGCGAGCGCGTAACCATGACCCTTTCGCTCATTGATTACAACGCTTCCAACCGCCAGTACCTGGGAACACCTGACACGTTTATCGACGACGTGGGCGGATCGTTGATGGACTACCGTTACAACTACGGCAGCAACCGCAACACCCAGCTCAAGGCGCAGTTCCAGTTCTAGGCCTGCGATCCATTCGAGCTTCAACAGCCGGGGCGCTCTCCATGAGCGCCCCGGCTGCTTTTGCGGGCAATTCGCATAGGCGCGGAGTGAGCATTCCAGGAAGCGAGCGCGTCAGTTCTTTCGCAAGTTGCTCGCGACCGGAATGCGGCGGAGATCGTCTCGAGGAATGTGTAGAATCCGGCTTGTGACCAAGGGGCTGAGGATGCGGCGATTCATGGCGCGGCGAGTGCTGATCTCCGCACTCATTTTTATGGCGGGTCAGGCGCACGGCATTTTGCAGGCGCAACAAGCAGACTCGCAGCAGCCCGTCTTCCGCCTGCAGGTGCGGCGGGTGCCGGTGGACGTGGTGGTGCTCGACAAGGCGGGAAACCCGGTCCGCGGCCTGAAAAAGGACGACTTCATCGTCAAGGAAGACGGCCAGGCGGAGCAGGTTCTTTCGTTCGACACCTTTGACGGCTCCAAGCCCGCCTTTGTTCCGCCGAGCGTGCCGCCGCTGCCCGCGAATACATTCCTGAACCTCCCGGCGACGCCGGAGCGGGGCCCGCTTTACATCCTTTATTACGACATGGTGAATACGCCGGTCGAAGATCAGGAGATGTTCCGCAGCGAACTGCTCAAGTTCATTGACCACGCCCAGGCGGGCACGCGGATCGCACTCTTCGTAAACGCCACCGGACTGCATCTGCTGCAGGGCTTCACATCAGACCACACACTGCTGCGCGAGGCGGTAGTGCGGAAGGGGCCGGGGCCGCATGTGCCGCAGATCTTCATGTACGGCGAAAACTTTGGCAGGGCGGACGTGGGGGGATGCCTGTCGAACCTGAAGTTCATCTCCGACTACATGAGCGGCATCCCGGGGCGGAAGAACCTGATCTGGCTGGCCAGCATGTTCCCGATTCCGGTGAGCCCGACGCTGGCGAACTCGAGCCAGGCATTCGCCAGCCAGGGCCCGCCGTCCTTCGCGGTGGGCGCCGGAGGCGGTCCGCAGGTGCTTGACCTGAGGAACTGGAGCGGGAGAACATCGAGCGCACGTACGCGGCCATGATGCGCAGCCAGATCGCGCTGTATCCGGTGGATGTGCGGGGTGTGGTGGGTGCGTCGGCGGAAGATCCGCATGAGGCCGCTAACGCGATGATCGACCACCAGAACATGGACACCATTGCGAGCGCGACGGGTGGGCGGGCTTACTACGGCAGCAACCACGAGAGCGATTTGATGGATCAGGTGATCGAGCACGGGGAGAGCTACTACACCCTGAGCTATGCGCCGTCGAACACGAAATTCGATGGGTCGGAGCGGCGCATCGAGGTGACGCTCGGGAAGAAGAGCGACTACCGGCTTACGTACCGCAGGGTCTATTACGCCGTCTCCGACGATGGCACGCAGGATCAGAAGAAGAGGAAGGACGAATTGCAGGATCGGTTCATGGCGGCAAAGGCGCAGGATACGTTGTGGGTCAACATCGCCCACGGAGCTCCCATTTTGCACGACCTGCTGTTTACGGCCCATCTGGCCACCGAAGGCGCGCCGCACATGGCGACCGCGGAGCAGATGGATGCTTTACAGGATGCGCCCGACTACTTTATTACGCGACGGAAGAAGTCAGCGCAGAAGCCACCCACGCCGATCAAATTGCAGAAGTACGTGATTGACTACGGCGTCATCGATCCGCAACTGAAAGCCACGGCGGCGCGCCACGACAAGCCGGCCACACTGGAGTTCGCCGTGGCGGCCTACAACGACGATGGCCGGCTGCTCAACAGCATGCTGAACCAGGGGGTTCCGCCGGAGAAGAGCGGCAAGTCGGTGTTTCATGCCGTGCAGGAGGTTGAAGTTCCACCCGGTGCGGCATTCCTGCGGCTGGCGGTGCGCGATACGGTGACCAATCGCACGGGCACGCTGGAAGTAAGATTGCCACTCAAGCCCGAATCGGGTCAGCAGGCGATGGGCGATCCGCCGGGTGCGGAAAACAAGTAAGGGCTATTCGCCTTTCCATTGCGGCGGGCGCTTCTGAAGAAATGCGCTGGCGCCTTCGGCCTTGTCGCTGGTGGCGCAGAGGCGGGCGAAGCTGTCGGCTTCGCGCAGCAGAGCGAGTTCGAGCGGCAGGCTGAGGCCGTCTTCCACCACACCGAGGGTTTCGGCGACCGCCAGCGGTGCGTTAGCTGCGATGGCCTGGGCGACGGCCTCGGCACGAGCGATGAGATCGGCGGCTGGAACCACTTCGTCGACCAGGCCGATGCGGAGGGCTTCCTGTGCAGGGATAATCTCGCCCGTCAACAGCAGTTTGAGCGCAGCGCCGCGGCCGACGAGGCGTGGAAGGCGCTGGGTTCCGCCGTAGCCCGCGACGATGCCGAGTTTGACTTCGGGCTGGCCGAGACGGGCGTCTTCAGAGGCGATACGGAAGGTGCAAGCCATGGCCAGTTCGCAGCCGCCGCCGAGGGCAAAGCCCCGGATGCAGGCGATGACGGGCTTGCCCAGCGTCTCAATGCGGCGAAAGACCTGCTGCCCGCGGAGGGCGAAAATGCGGCCGGCTTCGGGAGTTGCTGCAGCGGAGAGCTCTCCGACGTCGGCTCCGGCGGCGAAGGCGCGCTCGCCGGCGCCGGTGAGCAGGATCACGCGGATGGAGGGATCGGCGGCGAGGCTGTCGAAGACCGCGCCCAGCTCGGAGAGGGTGGCGGTGTTCAAAGCATTGAGGACTTTGGGGCGGTCGAGCGTGACGAGGGCGACCGGGGGACGGAGTTCGAGGCCGAGATTCTGGTAGGTCATGCGAGGACGAGGGTAACAGAGGGCAGCGGGTGGCGTGCAAAAGGAAAGGGTGGCTGCCGTCTGGCGCCACCCTGAGATGTCACATAACCAGTGATGTACAGGCTATTCAGGAGACATGTACAGAGTATCGGCAGGTTGGCGTGATGTCTTGAGCCGTTCGAGGGACGCTGGCCTCCATCAAAAGGTTGAGCCGGAGCGGTTTAATGGGCCGGAGCGCTGTGCAGGCGGACTGGAGTCCAATTACTGTAAAGAGGCGCACTTCCGCACGAGTCCAGGCATTCAGAAGCGGGCAAATCCATATTGTGAGCGTTGCGAGGATCAATCCGGGATTCAGGACGCGGTGCGGCGTGGAGCCGCGGACCGGCGCAGGGGCTAAAGCCCTCCTCCCTTCCCGGGGCGACATTGGCACGACTGAAGTCGTGCCCTGTTACAAACCCTTGCGGATCGGGTGGTCTCCCCGGGGACTGAGGATCGCGCAGGCACTAGCCTCGCTACTCTTGGTTTGCGCGGCGGCCGGGCTGGCGGCGCTGGAGCCGGCAACACCGCTGGCCAACCTGAACCGGCAGAGCTGGGTGATGGAGAACGGCCTGCCGCAGAACACGGTGCAGGCGCTGGCGCAGACGGCGGACGGGTATCTGTGGCTGGGAACCGAGGTCGGGCTGGTGCGGTTCGATGGGACGGGTTTCGTGCTGTTCGATGAGCACTCGAAGCCGGCGCTGCCGGGGAGCGATGTGCAGTGTCTGCTGGCGGCAAAGGATGGGTCGCTGTGGGTGGGGACGAGTGATGGGCTGGCGAGGATGAAGGATGGGGTGGTCACCACTTTCACCACTGCCAATGGGTTGCCGGGAAATGACATCCAGAACCTGCGTGATAGCGTTCGTGGCCGAATCTGGGTGAGTACTGCGACAGAGAGCATTGAGATCGACAAGGACACAGTTCGATCGGAATCGCTCTATCTCGGAAGCAGAGCCCCCGGAGAAGAAACAAGCCTGTCCATTGGTCTTCACGATGGCCTTTCGGCGAACGCGACCGCAATGGATCTCACGGCAGAGTCGGAGCACGGAGGACGGACGGAATTCCGGCTCGCTATCGGACACGAATTGCCCGGAAGCAAGATTCAAAAGCTCTATGCCGATCGCGCGGGCGCGCTGTGGATTGGGACCAACGGCGGCTTGGTTCGGTACGCGGACGGTAAGCTCGATAAGATGCCGGTGACCGATCCGCTGGCGTCGGCTTCGGTGCTGGCGATCTTTGAGGATCGCGAGGGCAATCTGTGGGTGGGGACAGAGTCGAACGGGCTGCAGATCCTGCGCGACCAGCGCTTCCAGACGCTGACCATGCGCGACGGGCTGCCCAGCGACAACGTCAGCACGGTAGTGCAGGATGCCGCAGGCACTCTGTGGGTGGGCACGGCTGGCAATGGCGTGACGGGACTAAGACCGAGCTCGGGGCCCGGCTCGAATCAGAAGCCGCGCACTTACTCGGTACGCGATGGGTTGTTGAGCGATGTGATTCTCTCGCTGGCGGCGGCGCCGAATGGCGATCTGTGGGTGGGTACGGCCGATGGGCTGAGCCGGATCGGGCGGGGCGCGGTTGCGTCCTTCACATCCGCGGATGGATTGCCCGACGACTTCATCCGCTCATTGCATGCCGATGCGGATGGCTCACTGTGGATTGGAACGCGGCGCGGCCTGACGCACTGGAGTAAGCCTGGCCGATCTTGCCACGGGCCTGATGAAGACCTACACCACGGCGAATGGTCTGGGCAGCAACCTGGTGGGCGCCATGGCGCGCGATGCACACGGCGATCTGTGGATTGCGACGTTTGCCGGATTGTCGCGGCTGCATGCAGGCATGCTTACCAACTTCACCACGGTGAATGGGCTCTCAAGCAACGTGATCACGGCGATTCTGGCGAGGGCGAACGGCTCGCTGCTGATCGGCACGCAGGACCATGGCTGGAACACATGGGACGGCAACCGGTTTGCTCCGATCACCGACCACAACCTGGGCCGTACCACCATTCACGCGATTCTCGACGACGGGCGCAATCACCTGTGGTTCGCGACGGGTACCGGGCTGGCGCGATGCGATTGTTCAGGGACGATGGGACCGATGCAGGGCGCCGATTGCGCGCACTGGCTGGAGTTCGGCACGGCCGACGGCCTGCACAGCCGCGAGACGGCGGTGAACAGCCACCCCTCGGCATGGCGCGCGCAGGATGGGCACTTGTGGTTTGCCACGCCGAAGGGGCTCGTCGAGGTGGATCCCGCGCATTTTCCGGTGAACGAAGTGCCGCCGCCGGTGGTGGTGGAGCGCTTCGCCGTGGATGATGCGGAGCAGGCGCTTGCATGCGGCGGATCTGAAAGTTCCCGCGGGGCACAACCACTTCCAGTTCGACTATGCGGGCGTTGAGCTTTGTGGCTCCGCAGAAGGTGCGCTATCGCTACAAGCTCGAAGGATTCGACCACGACTGGACCGAAGCGGGATCGCGGCGCACGGCTTACTACACGAATATTCCGCCGGGGCCTTACACATTCCGCGTGCAGGCGGCCAACAACGACGGCATATGGAATGAGCAGGGAGCAGCGCTGCAGTTCCAGTTGCTGCCGCACTTCTATCAGACCACCTGGTTTTATGTGCTGCTCGGCCTTGCGGCCATCGGCCTCATCTTCCTTGGCGCTGAAGCTGCGTCTTCTGCGCGCCGAGCGCGAGTTTCGCGCAGTGCTGGGCGAGCGGAATCGCATCGCGCGGGAGATTCACGACACGCTGGCGCAGGGCTATGTCGGCATCAGCGTGCAGCTTGAAGTGCTGAGTGAGCTGCTGCGGCATAACAAAGCCGACAAGGCTTCGAAGCATCTGGACACGGTACGCGGGTACGTGCGCGAAGGGCTTGCGGATGCGCGGCAATCGATCTGGGCGCTGCGCTCGCAGGACACCGACGAGGCGACGCTGCCGGTGCGCATGCGGCGGCTGGTCGAGACGAACGGCGGGCACGGGCTCGACGCGAAGTTCGCGATCTATGGGGCGTATCGTCCCATGCCGCCGGGCACCGAGAGCGAGATTCTGCGCATTGCGCAGGAGGCGCTCCATAATGTGAAGAAACATGCGGGCGCCGGCAGCGTGAAGGTGCAGCTGGAGTACAACCGCAACGAGATTGCGCTCGAGGTTCAGGATGACGGGCGCGGGTTTGCAGCGGCAAACAATGGCACGCCGATTGACTCGCCGCCGGGCCATTATGGCCTGACGGGAATGCGCGAGCGCGCGGCGGCGATTGGGGGCACTCTCGAAGTGACCAGCGAACCCGGCGCGGGAACGGCGGTACGGCTGCGCGCGCCGGCACCGGGCAAGACGCACGAGCCAAAAGACGCGCGGAATTCGGACGTTCCACAGGAGGCGGCTTCTATCCGAGGAGCCAAAGGAGCAGTCGTGACACAGGAATCAATACGGGTTCTGGTGGTGGAAGATCATCACGTGGTGAGGCAGGGCCTGGTGGCTCTGCTCAACGTGGTCGATGGAATCGAGGTCGTGGGCGAAGCGGCCGACGGCGTCGAAGCCATCACGCAGTTTCGCAAGCACCAGCCGGCGATCACGCTGATCGATCTGCGCTTGCCGCGGCTCTCCGGAGTCGACGTGATCCAGCGCATCCGCATGGAGACGCCGGGAGCGCGGTTCATCGTGCTCACCACGTATGACGGCGATGAAGACATTTATCGCGCGTTGCAGGCGGGGGCCCGGGCGTATCTGCTGAAGGGCATGACGACCGACGAACTGATCGCGACCATTCGCGCGGTGCACGTGGGCAAATCGCATATTCCGCCGGCGATTGCGCAGCGGCTGGCGGAGCGCATGGGCACCGAGGAACTGACGGCGCGCGAGTTCGATGTGCTGGAACAGATTGTGCACGGCAAGAGCAATAAAGAGATTGCCACCGAGCTGGAGATTTCAGAGGCGACGGTGAAGACGCACATCAACAGCCTGCTGGGGAAGCTGGGCGTTACCGACCGCACGCAGGCCGCGACCGCAGCGATCCAGCGCGGGATTGTGCCGCTGGAATCGTTGAGAAAGCCGAAGCAGTGATCGAGTTGTCAGTTATCAGTTTTCAGTTCACAGTTCGGAGTCCGAGGTTCGGGATGAAACGTATCTTTGTCGCACTTTGTTCTATTGACTGGTTGTGAGCTGCGCCGCGGGGTTCGCGCAGAAAGCCGCGTGGCGGCAGGCCACGGATGCCGAGCTGGCGGCGCTGCTGCCGGCGCGCGCGCCGGTGGAGAAGGAACACATCGAGACGGAGATGCGCACGGCTTCGGGCGTTGTGGACCGCCACGGGCATTACATTGCCGGAGTGGTGCTCATCACGGCGGGCTACTCGGCCGAGGGAAAGTATTCGCACTTTCTGGTGGTGCAGGCGCCGGTGAAGATTGGCGGCATCTCGTTGAAGCCGGGCGAATACGTGTTTGGTTACACGCACGACGGCGATGTGCTCAGCGTGCATTTCAACGTGGCATCGACGGGTGCGCTGGTGGGCACGGCAGAGGCGCATCGGCTTGCGGGTTCGCCGCGGGTGGAGATTCTGCGCATCTGGCCGCCGGCCGACAAGGCGATGTTCCAGATCGGGCGGTTCGGATTGCCGTACGAAGTGGAAAGTGAGTAGTGGTTAGTGGCTGGCGACTAGATGTGACCGTGGATACATGGGCGAGAGGTCATTTGCTCTTAGCCTGTCGACATGGGCACAGCAACAGCCAAACCAAGCGTGCAGTCTTTCCGCGATCTCCTTGTCTGGCAACGCTCCATCGAACTTGCGGCGGACGTTTACCGTCTGTCAAGGACATTCCCACGCGAAGAACTATATGGGATGAGTGCGCAGCTCCGGCGCGCTGCTATATCCGTTGGAAGCAATATCGCAGAGGGACAAGGCCGCCTGACGCGTGGCGAATTTCGGCAGTCCCTCGGCATAGAGCGTGGTTCGAACTGTGAGCTTCAGACGCAACTCGAAATTGCCAAGACCCTCGATCTGGGCGACAAAGCGCTGATCGCGCGAGTTGAGTCCCTGTCCTTCGAGGTCGGCAAAATGATCAATGCGATTCTGAGCGCCCTCACCAATCCCACTAATCACTACCCACTAATCACTCGTATCTCAGCGCTTCTATCGGATCGAGATTCGCAGCCTTCCACGCGGGGTAGATGCCGAACACCAGGCCGATGGTGCAGGCGACGCCGAAGGCAATGCCCACCCACGTGGCCGACAATGCCGCGTGCAGGAATGAGACGGCGTAGTGCAGGATAAGTGTGAAGAGCGAGCCGGCGAGGATGCCGAGGACGCCGCCCACCGCGCACAGGGTGACGGCTTCAAGCGTGAACTGCATGAGGATGTTCTTCTTTGTGGCGCCAATGGCTTTGCGCACGCCTATCTCGCGGGTGCGCTCGGTGACTGAAACCAGCATGATGTTCATCACCCCCACGCCGCCTACGATCAGGCCCACGCTCGATACCGCGACCATGAAAAGAAACAGGCCGCCGGTGAGCTGATTCCAGAGGCGTGACAGAGAATCGGGACCGAAGATGGCGAAGTTGTCCTCCTGATCGACGCGTACGTGACGCCTGATGCGGAGGAGCTCGCGGATCTCCTCGATGACCTCCGCCTTGTTGACCGGGTCGTCGTACTTCACCACCAGCCAGAAATCCTTGACCTCGGGATGAATCTTGCGGAAGGTCGTGAGCGGGAAATAAACCGAGTTGTCCTGGGTGTTGCGTCCGCTGCCGAAGGGCTGGGGCTGCACGTCGAGCACGCCGATTACGGTGAAGATGTCGCCCTGGCAATCGATGTCCTTACCGATGGGCGAGCCATCCGGAAAGAGGTCTTCGGCCGCGTCGTGGCCCAGCACCGCAACATTGGCGGCGCGTGCCTCTTCGGCCTCGGTCCACATGCGGCCGTCGATCATTTCGATTTGCTGTACCTCCTTCACCGCGGACGTGCTGCCATTGAGGATGGTGTTGGAGATCTTGTGGGTGCCGGCCTTCACCGACACGCTGCCCAGGCCGGTCTGGAAGTTCTGATACGTAAGCTCCGGATCGACCGCGGCAACATGGGGCAGTTCGCGCATGGCCATCGCGTCTTCGTACGTGAGCTTTTTTCGGTTCAGTTCTTCGATGGTGGGGCGCTTGCCGAACGGCTGAAACTGGAAGATCCACAGGTCATTGGTGCCCAGCGAACGCACGAACTGATCGATGTTGGTGTTGAGGCCATTGATGGCGGAAGAGATGAGGATCACCGTGGAGATGCCGATGGAGATGCCGAGGACGGTCAGCCCGGAGCGCAGCTTGTTCTTGCGCAGGGTGTCGAGCGCCAGCCGCACTGCTTCTTTCGAATCGCTTATGCGCATGGCTTAAAGCTCCGCGCGGAGAGCCGCGATGGGATCGAGTTGAGAGGCCTTGTAGGCCGGATAAATTCCGAAGAAAAGGCCTACGCCGATGGAGACAAAGAGGCTGAGCACGATGGACCAGTACTCGATGGCAGACGGAAATGCGATGGCCAGGGTAATGATCTTTGCCAGCAGAACCCCGGAGAGCACGCCGATGGCGCCCCCCACGAGCGAGATGGTGGCCGACTCGATGAGGAACTGCATCAGGATGTCGTTACGGCGCGCGCCCAGCGCCTTGCGCACGCCGATCTCGCGGGTGCGCTCGGTGACTGAGACCAGCATGATGTTCATGATGACGATTCCGCCCACAACCAGCGAAATGGCGGCGATGGAAGCGACCACGGCGCCGAAGCTGTTGAGGATCTTGCCGAGCAGGTTCTGGAAAGTGGAGCTGGAATCGATGGAGAAGGCGTCGGGCGCGCCGGGGGCCAGGTGACGGCGGGCGCGCATGATGACGCGCAGTTCGTCGCCTACCACTTCCATCACTTCCGCACCCGCGCCCGCGTCCACGTAGATTGACAAGCTCTGGTGCGATCCGTAGGTATGCAGAAATGTGGTGAGGGGAATGGCGACCCAGTTGTCCAGGCTGGTGCCCAGCATCTTGCCCTGGTGCTCTGCCACGCCGATCACGGTATAAGCAGAACCGTCCACGCGAATCTCTTTTCCCAGCGGATCGCCGGGCCCCAGGAGGTTATCCACGATGTCGGTGCCCACCACCGCGACATGGGCGGCATGTTCATCTTCGGCCGCAGTGAGTGAACGGCCCAGCTCGATGTTGAGGTTGGAGATGGAAAGCATGGTCCAGGTGACGCCGCGAATATTCGAATCGGTGGTGCTGCTGGTTCCACGCACCACCTTGCCCACCGTAGCGCGCTGCGCGCCGATTACTTTGCAGGACTGGCATTCGGAGAGAATGGCACGATAATCATCGATGGTGACATCTTTGCGCTTCTGGAACGACAGGTACTCTTCAATGGTGATAAAGGTCTGGGGCATCTTGCTGATGGTGAGGACCGACGCACCGTAGCGATTGATTTTCGAGGTGACAAACTCCTTGGCGCCGTTGGTGAGGGTGACCACCATGATCACCGAGCCCACACCGATGATGACCCCAAGCAAAGTGAGGATGGAGCGTAGCTTATTTCCCCAGAGGGCCTGGAGTGCGAGCCGAAAGGCTTCAATCAGTTGCATGATCCTGCTCTCTGTCGCAGAAGTCCAGCCGGTATTCTGGCCTGCGGTTCCGAGTCTAAGCTCGCGCCGCGGCGGTGTACCAACCCCGCCCGATTCTGCGCCTCGGCACCCAAGCTTACTTTACTCTCAGTTTCCTCTCCGCCAATGCGAGAAATCGCGATCGGCGGCTACTCGTATCGCAGCGCTTCAATGGGGTCTAGATTGGCGGCTTTCCATACGGGATAGATGCCGAACAGCAGACCGATCACGCATGACACCGCAAAACCCGTTACTACCCAGACGGTCGACAGCGCAGCCGGTAATCCGATGGGAAGAAAGTAAATGATCCAGGTGCTGACAGCGCCGATCGCGAGACCCAGCAATCCGCTGGCGGCCTCTCATTGGAGCTAACACCTGCTGTCTTGCCTCACTCGTACCGCAGCGCTTCAATGGGATCGAGATTCGCGGCCTTCCACGCGGGGTAGATACCGAACAGCAGCCCAATTGCGCACGAGACTCCGAAGCCGATCATGACCCACAGACTCGAAAGCGTGGCCGGAAGCCCGACGGGCAAAAAGTAAACGATCCACGTGATTACCGCGCCGACGACCACCCCGCAAAGGCCTCCCACGGCGCACAGCGTTACTGCCTCGGTGGTGAACTGAGTCAGGATGGTGCGCTTTGTAGCGCCGATGGCCTTGCGCACGCCGATCTCGCGGGTTCGCTCGGTGACCGAGACCAGCATGATGTTCATCACGCCCACGCCGCCCACCATGAGGCCCACGCTCGAGACTGCGATCATGAAGAGGACCAGCCCGCCGGTGATCTGATTCCAGAGCTTGGTGATGGAGTCAGGCCCGAAGATCTCGAAGTCGTCCGGCTTGTCGACACGCACCTTGCGGCGGACGCGGAGGAGTTCACGAAGCTCCTCCTGGACCAGAGCCTTGTTCACCTGATCGTCGTACTTCACGCTGACCCACATGTCCTTGTCTTCGGGGTGCAGGTTGTGGAAGGTGCCCAGCGGGAAGTAGACCTGGTTGTCGGCGCGATTTTTGCCACCGCCGAAGGGCTGCTTCTGCTTGTCGAGTACGCCGATGACGGTGTAGAGGCCGGTCTCGACATTGACCTCTTTGCCGAGAGCATTCTGATCGCCGAAGAGCTCTTCCCAGGTATCGTGGCCGAGGACGCAGACGTGAGCGCCGCGCTTGTCCTCTTCGTCGGTGTACATGCGGCCTTCCATCATGGTGAATTCGCTGATGATGCTTACAGCCGACGTGGAGCCGGTGAGGATGGTGCCAGCGACTTTCTTGCCGTTGTACTTGACGCTGACCGCGCCCACGCGGAACATGCCGACGTGCTGAATGGCGCCGTCGGCCGCGACGACGTGGGGCAGGTCGCGCATGGCCTTTACGTCATCAATATTGAGCTTTTTGCGGGCCAGCATTTCGGTGGTGGGGCGCACGCCGATGACGGGCATGTGGAAGACCCAGATCACGTTGGACCCGAGGGCGCTGACGAAGTCGTTGACGCGATTATTCACGCCGTTGATCACCGAGGAGATGGTGATGACGGTGGAGACGCCGATGACGATGCCAAGGACTGTCAATCCCGAACGCAGCTTGTTGGTGCGCAGGGTGTCCAGCGCCATCTTGACGGATTCTCGTGCTTGTCCCTTTAGCCATAGGTTGCTCCGCAACAGTTTTCAGTTGTCAGTTTTCAGCGGCGATCCGCAACTCACAACGATTCCAGGTAGCGCGTAGATCATCCTTCCAACTTCGTGGGAGAGGCTGAGCGACGCGTCGAACGTTCGAGAACCAGCAAATCCTAAAGTCCGCGCCAGTTCGAGCTGAGTTTGGACCTCGTAATTCAAACCGCGAGCCACGCCGAGAAACTGCTTGAACTCGCCTACGTGGTTTCTACCGCTCCCTTCAGCGATATTGCTTGGGATCGAAATGACGGACCTGCGAAGCTGACTCGTTATCCCATAAAGCTCTTCGCGAGGAAACGTCTTTGACAACTCGTAAACCGTAGCAGCCAAATCCAGAGACTTGTGCCAAACCTGCAAATCCCGAAACGCCTGACCCATTCTGCCTTGCCTCTTGCCGACAACTGACAACTGCAAATCACATTTCTGCGCGCAAAGCCACGACGGGATCCAGCTTGGCAGCCTTGCTCGCCGGGTAGACGCCGAAGAAGATTCCCACGCTGGTTGCCAGGAACAATCCCAGGAAAACGGCCCAGAGGGGAACGGCGGTGGGAAAGCCGACGACGACGGTGATGATCTTGCCGACCACGATTCCGCCCAGCACGCCGAAAGCGCCGCCCACCAGGGCCAGGAATCCGCTTTCGATCAGGAACTGCAGCAGCACGTCGCGCTGCTTGGCGCCGAGCGCCTTGCGCACGCCAATCTCGCGGGTGCGTTCCGTGACGCTCACCAGCATGATGTTCATGATGACTACGCCGCCGACCACCAATGCGATGGAGGCGAGACCGAGGACGACCGCGGCAAACAGCGAGCTGATCTGCTTCCAGATATCGAGGAACGTGTCGTTGGTCTCGAGCTCGAAGTCGTCGGGCTGGCCGGGAGCGACATGGCGGCGCGCGCGCATGATCACGCGAGCCTGATCCTTGGCGCGTTCCATCACCTGGGCATCGCCATTGGCGCGGGCATAGATGTCGACCGAATCGTTGTAGCCGTTGATCTGCTGATAAGTGGTGATGGGGATAGCGACCCAGTTGTCCTGCGACTGGCCGAGGGTTTTGCCCTGGCGGTCGCCTACGCCGATGATGGTGTAGGGAATGCCGTCGACGCGAATCTCCTTGCCGATGGGGTCGCCGTCGGGCAGCAGGTTGTCGACAATGTCGTAGCCGACAATGACGTTCTTGGTCGCGTGTTCTTCGTCGGCGGGCGTAAAGCCGCGGCCGACGGCGATGTCAATGTTGTTCAGCGAGAGCATGGTCCAGGTGTAGCCGCGCACGCCGGTGTTGTTGCTCGACTTGCCATTGGCTACAACATTGGTGGATTTGTTGAGAAGAGCGCCCACCTCGCTGCATTCGTTGCAGCCGTCGCGGATGGCTTCGTAGTCTTCCATGCGCACGATCTTGCGCTTCTGGAACTTGAAGTACTCCTCCGGGGTGAAGATCACGCTCGACATGCGGGTGACGGTGAACACGTCAGCGCCGTAGCCCGAGAGCTTGGTACTCACGTACCGGTTAGCGCCCTGCACCATCGTGATGACCATGATCACCGAGGCCACGCCCATGATCACGCCAATCAGCGTGAGAATGGAGCGCATCTTGTTGGCCCATAGGGACTGCAGCGCGAGTTTGAAGGCCTCAATCAGTTGCATGGTTCTGCTTTCTATGCCCGGGAGGTCGGTTTCGACCGGTTGGTGCGTTCATGCCGGTTCCGGGGAGATCCCCTTCCAGTTTACGCAAGCCGGCGATCGGAGCGCCCGAATCTGCTGCCGCGCACTGGCCTAGCCCACCGATTTATAACTGCGACCGCGAAAAACGGGGCCCCATTGACTCGACGAAAGAAGATGGGGTTAAAGGCCAGAAGCCTCCCCGCCGGTGCGGAAGGTCACATGAGATAAATTTCGCTCCGGTATTGGATAGGACGCGCAAGAGCGGAATTTAGCCGCAGACTCCCTTCCCTGACTTCTACGCAGCTTCCCGTGGCGTGGTTCCCGGGCGGAAAGCCGTTTTTGCTGAACAATTTCGCAGGCTGCGTCGTAGGATAGGTTGCGCACCCCCGCGTGAATGTCCTGCTAGCAATTCATCTCGCCCGAGATTTATGGAGGATCCAGTGATGCGTCTCCGCACCCCCTTCGCGCTCATTCTGTGTGCTTCTTTCCGCCCTCATCCCCGCCGCTGCGGCCGCCCAGACCTCGCCGGGCGACCAGCATCTGCTGCTGCGGAGCCCGTCGCTCGCGCAGGACCGCATCGCTTTCCGTTATGCCGACGATGTGTGGACGGTGGCGCGGCAGGGCGGCGAAGCGCAGCGGCTTACTTCAAACGGCAATGTGGTGGCGGGCCCATACTTCTCGCCGGACGGATCCCAGATCGCCTATTCGGCGCATCTGCACGGCAATGAGGATGTCTACATCATTCCGGCGCTCGGCGGAGTGCCGCGCCGCGTCACCTGGCATCCGGCCGGAAGCTACGTCTCGGGCTGGTCCGCGGACGGCAAAAACGTGCTGATCGCCAGCCGAAGGCTCAGCTACCGGCACTTTGCGCGGCTGTTCCTGGTGCACGCCGATGGAGTCGGCATTCCCGAGCCGCTGCCGCTGCCGATGGGCATCGAGGGCTCGTTCTCGCCGGATGGCCAGTCGATCGCCTACCAGCCGATCACGAAGTGGCAGGAGGCCTGGAAGCGCTATGTAGGCGGCCAGACCACCCCCATCTGGATCGTGAATCTGAAGACGCTGGATCTGGTGCGCGTGCCGCGGGAGAACTCCAATGATTCGAGCCCGGTGTGGCTGGGCGATGCAGTCTACTTCCTGTCCGACCGTCGAGCGAGAAGAACGCCGGCGCCCGTCTCGCTCTACAAGTACGACGTGAATTCGAAGCAGGTATCGGCGATCGCGCAAAACAAGGGCCTCGACATCAAGTCAGTGCAGGGCGGCCCGGGCGGGCTGGTCTACGAGCAGTTCGGCTCCATCCATTTTGTCGATACGGCGAGCAACCAGGACAAGGCAGTGCCGATCCAGATCCATGGCGAGCTGCCGGCGCTGACCCCGCACATCGCCACCATTGCGCCGGAGGAGATTCAGAACGCCAACCTGTCGCCCACTGGGGCGCGCGCGGTGTTCGAAGCGCACGGGGAAATCTTCACGGTGCCGGGCGAGAAGGGCGACACGCGCAACCTGACGCGGACCTCCGGAGCGGCCGAACGCAATCCGTCCTGGTCGCCGGACGGCAAGACGATCGCGTACTTCTCCGACGCCAGCGGCGAGTACCAGCTTTATCTGCAGGACCAGACCGGGTTCAAGGCGCCTGTGGCGATCGACCTTGGACCGAATCCGAGCTTTTTCTACGGGCCCACGTGGTCGCCGGATTCGAAACACATCGCTCTACATGGACAAGCACAACCGGCTGTGGGTCATCGACGTTCCCGCCGACGCGAAGGCGCCCGCGCCCAAACCCGTGCAGATCGATCAGGGCATCTATGGCAGCTTCGGCCCCGACTGGAGCGCCGGTTGGTCGCCGGACTCGAAGTGGATTGCCTATCATCGCGACCTCGAGAATCAGTTGCGCGCCATCTTCCTCTACTCGATGGAGACGAAGAAGTCGACGCAGGTGACCGACGGCATGAGCGACGCGTTCTCGCCGGCGTTCGATTTGAACGGGAAGTATCTGTACTTCGTTGAATCGACCAACGACGGTCCTTCGCATGCGGGCATCGACCTGTCGTCGTTTGACCGTGCGCAGACCACCGCGCCGTATGTCGTGGTGCTGGCCAAGGACGGCGCATCGCCGATTCCCCCGGAGAGCGACGACGAGAAGATCAAGGAAGAGAAGAAGCCGGAGCCGCCCAAGCCGGTTGCCGAAGTCTCCGACAAGGACAAGAAGTCCGACGCAGACAAGAAGGGAAGCAAGGATCAGGCCAAGTCCGACGACAAAGATAAGGACAAGGACAAGAAGGACGACAAGCCGGCTGAGACCAAAGTCGATCTCGAAGGTATCGGCAACCGGATTCTGTCGCTGCCCATTCCGCCGCGGAACTACATGGGCGTGTCTACCGGGAAAGCCGGCGTGATCTATCTCTTCGAAGGGCCTCCGGTGGGGCGTCCGACCGGCGAAGGGCCGGGGTCGTACATCACCGCCGTGTGGCGCTTCACGCTGGAGAAGCGCGAGCCGCAGACGGTGCTGAACAACGTGGATTCGTTCACCCTCTCGGCCGACGGGACGAAGGTGCTCTACAACCGCAAGACGGGCTGGACAATAACGCCGGCCGACGACCTGAATCCGAGCAACAGCAACCCGGGCAAGCCTCTGAACGTGGGGCAGATGCAGAGCACCATCGACCCGCGCGCGGAGTGGAAGCAGATGTACCACGAGACCTGGCGGATCGAGCGCGACTTCCTCTACGACCCCAACACGCATGGGCTGTCGATTCCGAAGATCGAGGCGCGCTACAAGCCGTATCTCGACAACATGGCGGCGCGGTCGGAGTACACCTATCTCTCCACCGAGATGCTGGGCGAGATCACCATCGGGCATATGTTCATCGGCGGCCCGTACCATCCTGAGAACGAGCCGAAGACGGGGCCTGCTGGGCGCGGATTTCAGCGTCGATCATGACCGCTACAAGATCGCGAAGATCCTGGGCGGCCAGAACTGGACGCCGGGGCTTGCCTCGCCGCTGACGCTGCCCGGCGTGTACGTCAAGCAGGGCGAGTACCTGCTGGCGGTGAACGGAAGCGAGCTGCATGCCAAGGACAATCTCTATGCGGCGTTCGACGGCACCGCGGGCAAGCAGACGGAGATCCGCGTCGGCCCGAACGCGGACGGCAAAGACGCGCGCGACGTGACGGTGGTCCCTGTGGGCGACGAGGACGGACTGCGCAACATCGACTGGGTCGAGGGCAATCGAAAGAAGGTCGACGAGCTTTCAGGCGGCAAGGTGGCCTATGTCTACATGCCGAATACGGCGGGCGCGGGCTACTCGAGCTTCAACCGCTACTTCTATTCGCAGCTCGACAAGCAGGCGCTGGTGCTCGACGAGCGCTGGAACGAGGGCGGCCTCATTGCCGACTACATTGTCGACGTGCTGAAGCGCTTCCCGCTGTCGGGCGCGATCGAGCGCGACGGCAAGCCGATCCATGACCCGGTGGGCGCCATCTTCGGGCCCAAGGTGATGCTGATCAACCAGAACTCGGGCTCGGGCGGCGACGCCAACCCGTGGTACTTCCGCAAGGCCGGGGTGGGCAAGCTGGTGGGCACGCGCACCTGGGGCGGGCTGGTCGGAATCGGCGGCTATCCCACGCTGCTCGACGGCGGTAACGTAACGGCTCCGCGCTACGCGATCTACGGGCTCAACGGCGACTGGGAAGTGGAGAACCGCGGCATTCCGCCGGATGTGGAAGTGGAGCTGCTGCCGAAAGACGTTGCCGACGGGCATGACAGGCAGCTCGAGGAAGGCGTGAGGCTGGTTCTTGAGGAGCTGAAGGCCAATCCGGTGCCGGAAATCAAGCCGCCCACGCCGCCGAACTACCACAAGAACGATGGGCTGGGAAAGGATTAGCCTTGCAGATCAGGCAGGCCGGCTTTGAAAAGCCGCCTGCCTGAATTCTCCTGGCCGATAGCGCCGGGCCCCGGAAACTTGTGAAATCCACTAGATCGTGACGAACGGGTTGGCGAACTCCGACTGCTCCTTCACCGCCACCGTCGTCGACTCCGGGTGCCAGTTGCGCGGCTGATAGATGCAGCAGGGTTCCTGCGCCAGCGGATCGCCGGTGAGCGCGTAGGAGCGGGCGCGGCTGCCGCCGCAGATCTCCTTGTACTCGCAGGCGCCGCACTTGCCTTCGAGCCGGCTGGTATCGCGCAGAGCCTTGAAGATGGGCGCGTTGCGGTAGATGTCGGCCAGCGGAGTCTCGCGGATGTTGCCGGCGTGGATGGGCAGGAATCCGCTGGGGTAGACGTTGCCCGTGTGCGAGATGAACATGAAGCCCTTGCCGTCGTTGACGCGGCGGGTGGCCCAGCCGTGCGTGCGCGCCTGCGCATCGGCCGTGGGTGCGCCGGGCTCGTATTCGGTCGGGCGCGGAATGCTTCCCGGATGGCCGTGGCCCATCTTGCGCTCTTCGAGATTGTGCTGCAGGAGATAGCGGCGATAGTGCATCGCTTCCGTGGTCTTGATCTGGAAGCTGACGCGATGGCTGAGCTCGTAGATTTTGCCGAAGACGTCTTCAAACTCCTCGCCGGAGAGCAGGTCGTTCAACTGGCCGCGGCCCACGGGGACGAGGAAGAAGACGTTCCACATGACGATCTTGAGCTTTTCAAACAGATTGCAGAGCCCGTCGAGGTCGTGGGCGTTGTGGCGGCTGATGGTGGTGTGCACCTGGATGGGCAGGCCGGCTTCTCCGGCCCACTCGACCGCCTGGATGGTGCGCGCCCAGGCGCCGGGCAGGCCGCGGAAGTTGTCGTGAATCTCCGGGGTCGAGCCGTCGAGCGAGATGCCGAGCCGGACCACGCCGGCTTCCTTCATCTTGAAGATGGCTTCGCGGGTCAGCAGCGGAGTGGCGCTGGGGGTCACGGCCACCTTGACGCCCTTTTCGGCGGAATAACGGATGAGTTCGTAAAGATCGGGCCGCTTGAGCGGATCGCCGCCGGTGAAGACGAAGATGGGGATATGCATGTCGGCGATCTGGTCGATGAGGCGCTTGCCCTCTTCAGTCGTCAATTGATCAGGGTGCGCGATGGGCTGCGCGGCGGCGCGGCAGTGCTTGCAGGCCAGATCGCAGGATTGGGTGATCTCCCAGATGGCAAGGAACGGGGTTTCGTCGTAGTTCAATCCGCCACGGGCGGGAATGTTATGCATGGGCTGCATGGATTGCATGAGGCCTCCTCACGGAAAGAGCGGCTAGACCGGGCGACGGGGTTCGCGGGGAAAACGCCACGTTTCCAACTCAAGGAAAGCAGGGGAGCGCGCCAAAATCTGTGATTAGGATCACGTCTGCTGACGGAAACAGGAACATAATGACGTTCAACGGGCCAAAAGGGCCGTTCGGGCCTCTAACCAACGGGTGACATGCCGTAAGTTTGTTTTGCGGAAGCAACATTTTCGGCAGAAGATGAATCTTACGGGCAAGATTTCTTCTTGCGACCTGTGCTGGTGAGATAGATCACCTGCAGGTGTGCCTCTGGGCACTGCTTCGAGCAAGAGAAAGTGTCATCCTTCTAAGAGCCGAATAGCCGGGAGGTGCCTTATGGCAGCCGCGATAAAACCGGAATGGAGCAAGCCTTCGACCATTCTCTTTGCTTCGGAAATCCCAGCCAACGAGAAAGCTTTCGCCTTTGCCGTAGCGCAGGCCGCTTGAGTTTGGCGCAGACCTGATCCTGTTTCACGCTTATGACACGCTGGTGATCTCGGCGTCGGAGACGTCGGGAGTCCGCTACTACGACTATGCGGCGGCGGCGCGCACGGAGATGCAGCGCCTGGAACCTCTCGCCGAGCGGGCGCGTTCGGCGGGTTTGCGTTGCGAGATCGTGGTGCGTCCGGGCCTCGCCGCTGACCAGATCCTCGCCTACGCGCGGGAGCGCGAGATCGACCGGATCGTGATGGGCACCCATTCGCCGGGCCCGATCGGGAAGCTGCTGGTGGGCTCGGTCGCGGAAGCGGTGCTGCGGACCTCGACGGTGCCGGTGTTTATTGTCGGACCGGAGGTCGAAGACGGCTCACTCCGTAACTTCGAGACAAAGACCATTATGTGCGCGGTGAGCCTGGCTGAAGCGAGCGTGCTCGCAGCCACCTTTGCCGCCAACCTGGCGGCGGAGCACAAGGCCCGACTGATTCTGCAGCATGTGATCCGGCCGCAAGACCGGCATGAGGTGCTGGCGGGGCGCAGCATCGACCAGATCGAGAGCGATCTGATCGCGCTGGTTCCCAAGGAACTGCAGGAGAAGATCGAGGTGCAGGCCATCGTGGTGCCCGGCGATCCCACCGAGGAGTTGCTCTATCAGAGCCGGGCGCAGCGTGCGGACCTGATCGTGCTGGGTGCGCACGGCGCGACGGCGTTCGCGGCCATTACGCGGCACGGCGTGGTCTACAAGGTTCTGGCCCACTCGCAATGCCCGGTGCTGACCCTGTCACCGGCGGTGCTGACCGCTTCAGGAGCCACGGGCGACAAGGTATCGCCAGTGGAGACATTCCTGGCGGGAGTGTTTTAAAAGCAGGGAACAGGCAACAGGGATCAGGGAACAGAAAGACGAGGCGGATGGCTTGGTCCATCCGCCTTTTTGTTGCTGACAACAGCTCGTGCCGGATACATCAGCCCTGAAAAATGCCCTAGTCGACGGCGGGGACGCGGTTGAGGTCGACCAGATCGATGCGCCTCTGGATGAAGAGGTCTTCGAGGCGGCTGAGGCCTTGCCTGCGGACGAATTCGATCTCGCTCTCGTAGAGGGGCGCCATCCAGACAAAATGAATAGGCTGACCGTCTTCGCGGGTGCATGCGGCGAAGGTGTCGTCTTCGATCACGCAAGGGCGCGACGCAAAGAAGCCGCGGAAGGGCCATTCGACGAAGACCGGGTTTTTGCCCAGCATCATATCGCCCTCGAAGAACGGCCGGTTGCGTTCGAGAGAGATGGCGCCAAGTTGCTGAAGCAGGGGCGGAATGTTGCGCGTGCCGAAGGTCTTGGGGACGGCGATGAGGAGCTCGTGGCGGAAGGCGCCGGGGTAATGCGGAAAGGGATGATTGCTGAGGCCCAGGGTGCAGAAGAAGACGGTGTCGACCACGCGCCCGGTGCAGCGCACCACCTGAAACGGGCTTTTTTTGCCGTCGATGGTCTCGATCCAACTGGCGTTGACCGGCCCGAGGTAATGCTCGATGTGCCGGAAGATGACGGGAGTTTCCTCGCGGGCGGGCTTAGTCACGGGCGCCGCCCCGGATGGGATGTGGGGTGCGCGCCGGTACAGGGCTTTCCGGCGCAGAGCGCGGCGACGATGCCGGAGCCTTCGCGGATGGTGTAGATGCGGTCGGGTGCGGGGAGCTTGATCTTTTCGATTTGACCGGAGGGCCAATGGATCTCGGCGGTGCCGGGATCGGTGACATCACCGAGGCCGAAGTGCGGGCGCGGATCGTTCGAGGAGATGTAGCTGCCGCCGCTCATCACGTCTTCGCGCTGGCGCATGCCATTCGCGGTCAGATAGACGGTGGCGCCGACGGCATCGCGGGGGCTGGATTTGCCGTTGGCGGGATTCGCGCCGCCGATGAGCTTGAGCTCGACCCAGTGGTGACGATCGGGATTGACGTTCTTCAGCAGGACAGGCGGGCCGTCGATGGGGTTGATGACGACGTCGATCTTGCCGTTGTTGAAGAGGTCGCCGAAGGCAGCGCCGCGGCCGGATGTAACCGTGGCCAGGCCCGACCCCATCACCGGAGGAATGTAGGTGAACTTGCCGTTGCCATTATTTCGGAAGAGCAGAGGGCGCTCGGCGAAGGTGGTGCCCCAGTCGTGCCCGTCCACCTGCGGGTAGACGTGGCCGTTGACCATGACGATGTCTTTCCAGCCGTCGTTGTCATAATCGGGGAATCCCGCGCCCCAGCCCACAAAGGGGACGGCCATCTGGGTGATTCCGGCCTCATCTGCCACATCGGTAAAGCCATCGGGAAATCCCGCGTTGCGATAGAGAGCCTTGAAGTCGTCGGAGAAGTCGGTGATGAGCACGTCGACAAATCCGTCGTTGTTGTAGTCGCCGACTGCCAGGCCCATCGAAGCAATCTCGCGGCCATCCTTATTCAGCGCGAAGCCGGAGACGTAGCTCTGGTCTTCGAAGGTGCCGTCGCCTTTGTTGATGTAAAGGTAGTTGGGCTCGGAGTCGTTGGCGACGAGGAGATCGACGCGGCCGTCGTTATTCACATCGACAAACGTCGCGGTGAATCCGTAGTAGGCGTCGGGATCGGCGACGCCGGCTTTGACGCTGACGTCGGTGAAGGTGCCGTCGGCGTTCTGATGGAAGAGATGGTCGGGCTCGCCTTTCAGTCCGCGCGGGCCGCACATGACGGGGATGCCGTGGAGCTGGCAGATAGGAGAATGGGACGGAGCCATCGGTGGCGGTGGGCTGGTGGGCCAGGTCGTAATGGACGTAGCCGGAGACGAAGAGGTCGAGGCGGCCGTCGCCGTCGTAGTCGCCCCAGGTGGCGCCGTCACTCCAGTTGCCGAGGGTAACGCCGGCTTTTTCGGCCACGTCGGTGAAGGTGCCGTCGTGGTTGTTGCGATAGAGGCGGTTTGCGCCGAAGTTGCAGACGAAGATGTCGGGCCAGCCGTCGTTGTCGTAATCGGCGATGGCCACGCCGAAGCCCCAGCGGTCGTTGGTGACGCCGGCCTTGGCGGCGACGTTGGTGAATGTGCCGTCGTGGTTGTTGTGGAAGAGGGCAGCGTGGGGCGGTTTGGCTTTGCCGCTGAGGGCGTCGTAGGTGGATCCGTTGACGAGGTAGATGTCGAGCCAGCCATCGTTGTCGTAGTCGATGAGGCCGACGCCGGAGCCGTCGGTTTCGAGGATGTACTTCTTGGCCTTGGTGCCCATCACGTGCTGCCAGGAGGCGAGGCCGGAGGATTTGCTGGCGTCGTCAAAGACGACGGGGCCGGAGTCGACGAAGCCGCCGGCGGTGATGGGACGGTGGCTGGAGTCGTAGACCGGAGCGAAGTCGCCGGCAGAGGAGATGCCGCCCATGCCGGACTGTTGCTGAGGGTTTGCGGGGTGTTGGGGCTTCGATGCCTGCTGTGCCGGTGAGATCAGCGGATGGCCGGCAAGCGCGAAGGCGAGCGCGAGAGCGATGCGAGGCCGGACGCTGGACGGAGTTCGACGGGACCGGGGCAACGAAACTCCTCGAGTGAAAAGGGATAGACCAAAGCATAGCGCAGCGGACGGACGATTCGTCTACGCATGGGTTGAAGTTCGGAAGGAGTGTTGGGGTTTCAGAACAGAAAGGAGAGGGGGCCAGTAGCCGGCGCTGGAGGTCGGTAGCACGCGACTACTGGCGATCCCTTCACTTACCGAGTTCAGCAGCGGCTTCCCCTTTCCACGGCTGGCTCGTGTCGACTGGCTCAAGAGGGAGACTTGCGAATCCCTCGAACCTTGCTGACGAGAGGAAGTTTCTACTATTGCGGCGAAGCATTCTGTGATGTCCGTCACTCACCTATGTTCATGGCGAAATAAGACCGTCTGAACCGGACTGAGCTTACATGGGCCGGTCGCAGAACGCGCAGACTCTGGGCCCGGTGGTCAGGCCCAGGAGCTGCACTTCCGGCGCGAGATAGCTCTGCTGAACGGTCTCGTCGCGCATGAGGTCGGTGCTGAGGTATTTCCGGTTGTCATCGGGGAAGACGGTGACGACGACTGTGCCGGGGCCGAGGTTCTCCTGCACCTTGAGGGCGGCGAGGAAGTTGCATCCCGACGAGATGCCCACTGCCAGTCCGAGGACCGAGGCCAGTTTCTGCGCCATCAGAATCGAATCGCCGTCCTGCACTGCGACGATCTCATCGAGGCAGGTGAAATCCATGAGGGCGGGAACGAATTCATCGGAGATTCCCTGGATGCGGTGCTTGCCGACCTTGCAGCCCGTGGAGAGCGTCGGCGATTCGGCGGGTTCGACGGGGTGCACCTTGATTTTGGGATTGCGGGTGCGCAGGTATTGTCCGACGCCCATGACGGTGCCGCCGGTGCCGACGCCGGCAACGAAGGCATCCGGCACCAGGCGTGCGGACTCGAGCTGCGCCCAGATTTCGGGTCCGGTTCCGAGGGCGTGCGCCTCGCTGTTGGCGTTGTTCGAGAATTGCTGCGGAAGAAAGACGTCGGTGCGCGAGGCGGCGAGCTCCTCCGCCATGCGGATGCTGCCGAGGAAGCCGCCCTGCTCCTTGCTGACCGGAATCACTTCAGCGCCGTAGCTGCGGATGAGGTCTTTGCGCTCGCGGCTCATCCAGTCGGGCATGAAGATGGTGACGGGATGGCCGAGCGCCCGGCCGAGGGCGGCGAAGGCGATGCCGGTGTTGCCGCTGGTGGCTTCGGCGATGGTGTCGCCGGCGTGGAGTTCTCCTGCGGCGTAGGCCTTGCGGAGGATGTGCAGGGCCATGCGGTCTTTAATGCTGCCGGTCAGGTTCATCTGCTCGCATTTGGCGTAGACGACGCGCACCTGTCCGCGAAAGCTGAAGTGGATGCCGAGCAGCGGGGTGTTTCCTACCAGCCGCCCGAGCGACGTCAGGCGATCCGTGACGGTTTCTTCGATAGCTGAATGCATTGTGCTTCCATGCGCCGCGCCTGCACTGGCACAGCAACTCTTCATTTTAGAGCTTTGCGCGGTTCTCGCCCTCGTGACCGTGAAAAGTCGCGGGGATGGACGCGGTGCAAAAGGCAGGCTGTTTCCCTTCGCGCCTGGGCAGGAACGCCGGACTCGACGAGTCAGAGTACGGTCCAGATGGGCGCCTTTGTTGCCTTAATAGTTACCTCGGACGAAAATGCGATGGAAACAGAGGGGGGCGGAAAGGGGTTAAAATCGGCTTAAAGCGAAGAGACGGCGTAAAAGGGCGTTTTTGCTAAGTTGTTTGTTGTTATATATATGATTCACAAATTGTGGAAAACTTTGAAAATCAAAACCGTTGGTTTTCTGGTTAACACCTACTGATGGTTCTTAGAGGCCGCGAAGGCGGTTTGAACAGGGCACCGAAGATTGCGCAGGCGGAGCACAGGGTCATGATGGAGCAGGAGAGACGGAAGAGGATGTGCCGGCCATCACAGGTGGTAGCCAGTAGCTGGTTGCCAGCGCGACCCCGCCCTAGCGGAGCTAGAACGGGCCACCCGCCAGCTGGTTTGGCTGCGGGCTCGCTATTTTGCGGCGGGCTCGGGCTTGACGGGCTTGAAGTCGGCGCAGTCTTTGCCGTTGCAGATGGCAGCAGTGATGCCGGCGCCTTCTTCGATGGTGAAGATGCGGTCGGCGGCGGGGAGCTTGAGGGTTTCGACTTTGCCGTCGGGCCAGTGGATCTCGGCGGTGCCGGCGTCGGTGGCGTCGCCGAGGCCGAAGTGCGGTCGGCGGTCGTTGGCGGAGATGTAGCTGCCGGAGGAGAGGACGTCCTGGCGCATGCGGAGGCCGTTGGCTTTGAGGTAGACGGTGGCGCAGGTGGCGTCTTTGGGACTCTTGCCGCTGCCGATGAGCTTCATCTCAACCCAGTGGTGCTTGTCGGGATTGACGTTGCGCAGCAGGACCGGCGGGCCGTCGATGGGATTGATGATGACGTCGATTTTGCCGTCGTTGAAGAGGTCGCCAAAGGCTGCGCCGCGGGCGGGGATCACATCGGCGAGGCCGGTGCCTTCGACGGGCTTGATGTATTCGAACTTACGGTCTTTTCCGTTGGGGTCGGGGATGTTGTGGAAGAGCAGGGTGCGCTCAGCGAAGGTCGTTCCCCAGTCGTGCTGGTCGACTTCAGGGTAGACGTGGCCGTTGACTTCGAAGAGGTCGAGCCAGCCGTCGTTGTCGTAGTCGAGGAATCCGTCGCCCCAGCCGACGAAGGGGATGGTGGGCTGGGCGATGCCGGCTTTATAGCTGACGTCAGTGAAGCTGGCGTCGCCGTCGTTGTGGAAGAGGACTTTGTAGTCGTCGCCGAAGTCGGTGACGAAGAAGCTGATCAGGCCTTTGTTTTCGTAGTCGCCGGCGGCGATGCCCATGGAGGCGATCTCGCGGCCGTCTTTGTTGAGGGCGAAGCCGGAGACGTAGCTCTGGTCGTCGAAGGTGCCGTCCCCCTTATTGATGTAGAGGTAGTTGGGCTCGGAGTCGTTGCCGACGACTAGGTCGGGTTTGCCGTCGTTGTTGATGTCGACGAAGATGGTGGCGAAGCCGTAGTAGCGGTCCTTGTCTTCGACGCCGGCCTTGGCGGTGACGTCAGTGAAGGTGCCGTCGGCGTTCTGGTGGAAGAGATGGTCGGTCTCGCCGGTGAGGCCGCGGGGCCCGCAGTTCACAGCGGAGCCGCGGTATTGGCATTGGGCGTATCCGACCGCCTTGGTTCCGGCGATGGGGAGGTTGTCGCGGTCGAAGTGGACGTAGCCGGTGACGTAGAGATCGAGACGGCCGTCGCCATCGTAGTCGCCCCAGGTGGAGCCGGGGTGCCAGTTGTCGAGCATGACGCCGAGTTTTTCAGCGACATCAGTGAATGTGCCGTCGTGGTTGTTGCGATAGAGGCGGGTTTTGCCGTAGTTGCCGACGTAGATGTCGGGCCAGCCGTCGTTGTCGTAGTCGGCGACGGAGCAGCCGTAACCCCAGCGGTCGTTCTGGACACCGGCTTCTTTGGAGACGTCAGTGAATGTGCCGTCGTGGTTGTTGCGGAAGAGGGCGGCGTGGGGCGAGGGCTCTTTGCCGTCGAGGGAATCGAAGGTGGCGCCGTTGACGAGGTAGATATCGAGCCAGCCGTCGTTGTTGTAGTCGATGAGGCAGACGCCGGAGCCGTTGGTCTCGACGATGAACTTCTTGTCGGGCACGCCCATCTTGTGGATCCAGGTGGAGAGGCCTGCGGCTTTGGTGACGTCCTCAAAGACGACGGGGGCCTCGCCGGGCTTGACGAATCCGCCGGCGGTGATGGGGCGTTTCTTCTCGTCGTATTGCGCGGGTGCGCCGAGGCCGCCGGCGATGCCGGACTGCTGGCCAGACGACATTCCTGATGGGGCCGCGGCCGGGGTGGGGCCGACTGCGGCACCTGCGGTGCGGCTGGCTGCGCCTTCAGCGCCTGCGGTGTCAACTGGGGCACGAGACAAGTTGCGGCAAAGAAGAAAGCCAGAGCGCGGGAGAGGATTCGCGCCAATGCAGATGAGGGGATGGATCACGGGCCAGTGTATCGCATGGACGAGTGATGGAGCGATGGGGCGCGGCGCATCTAACGCAATAGAAGAGGTGTGCATGAAGCCGAAAACTGTGCAGGTGGTAGAGGCGAAGCTGAACGCGGATCGATTTGCGCGCTTCTGCAGTGAGGCTTCAGCATGGGTGGGATCGAAGTGGGGGTTCGTGACCGCGCGGGCACGCGTGATTGTGGTGTGGGGGATAACCGGGCCGGTATTCCACTACTCCGACACGTGGCAACTGATCATCAATACGGGCACGACAATCGTGACGTTCCTGATGGTGTTCCTGATCCAGAACACGCAGAACCGCGACGCGCGAGCGATCAACCTGAAGCTGGATGAGTTGATTCGCGCGATGGAACATGCGCGGAATCATCATGATCGATATCGAGAAGCTGAGCGATGAGGAACTGGATACGCTGGGGGAGCAGTTTACGCGACTGCGGCGGGAGGATCAGGAGGATCGCGAGGAGACAGAGACCGCAGCCAAATAATTGAGGGTGATGAGAACCGGCCCGCGGGGGGTCCGCAAGCAGCGGTAAGTCCGGGCCGATTCTCGTTGGGTCTGCTATCGACCGGATCAGAAGACCCGGAGCAGAAGCAGAATGAGGACGATGACGAGGATCAGGCTGACGCCGCCGCCACCGTAATATCCCCAGCCCGGTCCCACGCGATATCCGCCATATCCGAATCCCAGGATAAGCAGGACGAGGAGGATGATCAGAAGCATGTTGTTCTCCTATCTGATCTGTATCGAACTATTCGTTCCAGTTCTGTACGGCCTGCGCGCGGGCAAGCATATCTAACGCTGGAGAGTTGGATGCGGAGGCGACGAACGATTGGGTGTATGCGTAGGCAGAGAGGCGCGGAATGCGGGCTGTAACCAACCAACAATCAGCAGGCACAGGAATCCAATGTCACTGTTGTCGAATTGAGGCTCGTTCCGGGCCTCAGGAGGTAATGAGATGCTCTGGACAATTTTTGTGATCCTCCTGGTTCTTTGGTTGGTGGGCCTGGTGAGCAGTTATACGCTGGGAGGGTTTATCCATCTGCTGCTGTTGGCGGCGGTGGTGGTGCTGATTCTGCAGCTGATATCGGGACGCAGGCCGGTGGTCTGAGTCTGCGATGAAGGTGGCAGGTTTCGGGGCGCGGGAACGCGAGCGCCTGTGATTTCAGAAGCAAATATCCACGGAGGTGGAACTAATGAACAAGGACAATGTGAAGGGCACGATGGATGACGCGGCAGGCCGCGCCAAGCGCCAGGTGGGCGAGTGGACCGGCGATACCAAGACACAGGTGGACGGCGCCGCGCAGCAGGTGAAGGGCAAGGCGGAGAAGGCTGTGGGCAACGTGAAAGACGCAGTACACGACATGGGACACGGCAATCGCACCGATGACCGCGATGTGGACCGCAACCGTGACAACGACAGCGGCCGTAAACGCGGCTTGAACAGATTAACCGATCACGGTGCGGCGGCTCGAGCTTCCGCACCGTCTCACTTTCGGGCCACTTCTTCAGAATCAAATCCAAATCAAAAAGAAGGAAGGAACGATGAAAGCCTTGGGAATCGTATTGATGATTGCCGGCGTGCTGGCGCTGGCGTATGGCGGGTTTTCGTGGACGACGCACAAGAAGGCGATCGACATGGGGCCGGTGCAGGTCGAACGCACGCAGGAGCACACGGTGTTCTCTGCCGCCGTTGCTTGGAGTAGGCGCGCTGTTGGTTGGCGGGGTGATGGTGTTTGCGGGCGGTAGAAACAGGTGAGGTGCAAAAGGGACACAGCTTAGGCTAAAGAGCTTGTGCGATGCCTTCTCTGATCGCCTTTGGAATCGCAAACGCGGCGCCGAGCAGTGATGCCGTACTTGAGAGGCAGCCGACAGCGGGCCACCAGAAGTACGGAATGGAGATCGTCACCAGACCGTTTGAAACGAATGCGAATGTAACGCTTAACAGGCAGGCAAACCCGATTCCAGCGAGAGCTCCGGGCACCGCTGCAAGCAGCGTCTCCTGAAAGAGAAGGCGAAGGAAGTATGGATACGACGCTCCGAAGATTCGGAGTACGCCGTAGTCTGCGCTCCGTTCGGCTATGTCGATATACCGGTCCAGGCCTGCGATCAAAAATACAGCCCCGAAGACGAATAACAGGAGACCGGATAACCAATGAGCGATCATTGTTCGCGTGTGTACAAGGGGAGATCCTGTATTGGCGATAATTCCGATACGGGCCAGGAGCACGCCGGTTTGGAGGGCGATGACCAAGGCGAATCTGAGAAGCTTCCACGGATCTTCGCGAGCATTGCCGAGTACCAGCGGATTGATCAACGAGGTGCTCCAGTCGGACGCGGCGCCACGAAACCAGCTCCAACGATAAGACAAAAGGGTCGGTTCCCTGTTCCGCTCAGCCGCAATTTGCTCTGATCCATGAAGAATGCAGTCGAACCTTTGCCGGAGGACTTAAGCGGCCGAATATGGGATAAATAGCAGATGAACGGCGTAAGAAAACCGGAGAAATCCCGAAGAAGCACGCTAATCCGCGCTTGCCACGCGGGCACGTTCAGCGTAAACATATAGGGAAGGGCGGCAAGGGACGGCGCCCTTTTGAATCGAGGTGCGTCTTCCGCAGGGACTCCGGTTCACTGACGTTCGACGTTCCATCGGCGGCCGAGTCCGCATCGCGGACATCCGCATGGCGGGCTGTGGTTCGCGTATTGCGAAGTCCGCTGGATGCTGCCGGTTCCGCCCTATTCCCTTCCTGCTGTGCTCTTTGCGGCTCACCTCTGCCGCGACTTTCTTCCGTGCCAATTTGCGATGTCTGCTGGGTGGAGATGCCCGCCCTGAGCGGAGCTGCGTGCGCGCGCTGCGGGGATCCTATTGCGAGCGAGACGGAAGCGCAGACTGCGGGACGGGATGTGCCGCGTGTGCTGGGCGGCGCCGCCGCCGTTTGAGCGGGCGGTGGCGTACGGGGTCTACGAAGATCGCATGCGCGAGGCGATTCATGCGCTGAAGTACGACCGGCTGCATCCGGCGGCGAAGCGGCTGGGGCGCATGCTGGCGCAGGCGATTTTGAAGCTGCAAGGGGAAGCGCCGGCGGAGATGCTGGTGGTTCCGGTGCCGCTGCATCGCAGAAAGAAGAAGGAGCGCGGATTCAACCAGGCGCGGGCGCTGGCCGAACATGCCATGGCGGCGCTGAAGGATACGCATCCGGACTGGAAGCTGACACTCGAGACGAGGCTCTGGTGCGCGTGCGGCTGACGGAGTCGCAGGCGGGACTGTCGATGCGGCAGCGGCGGATCAATGTGCGCGCCGCGTTCGAGGTGCTGGACACGGAGGCGGTACGGGACCGCGATGTGCTGCTGGTGGACGACATTCTGACGACGGGGGCGACGGCGCGGTCAGCGGCGCGGGCGCTGAAGCGCGCGGGAGCGAAGACGGTGTGGGTGGCGACGCTGGCGCGCGCGGGACGGGCGTTTCCGGGTGGAGCGGGTTAGAAGCGGGACCAGGCGTTCACCCGACGGATAGTACAGGACGAAGAGAGGAGTAGGCCCCGGCACGCCCGACACGCCGGCCAACGCAAGCATGCATTCATCTGTTGAATCCTTTTGAAGAGGCCATCGATATGTCTCTGGGAAAAGCCATGATTCATGCGAGGAAACAGAAAGCAATTGCGCGTGCCGCTGCCCATGTGGGAGAGGCAGCGGCAGTATCGCACTCCACTCACATGCTGCAGATGCCGGTGCTGGTGCTGAACGCGTCGTATGAGCCGATCAATATCTGCGGCGCGCGGCGGGCGCTGGTGCTGGTGCTGAAGGGGATTGCGCGCACGGAGGAGGAACACGGGCTGACTCTCCATGCGCAGCGCAGCCGCATTGCCATGCCCTCGGTGATTCGTCTTCTTGAATATCGCCGGATTCCTCATCAGACGAGGGCGCTGTCGCGGAAGAACATCCTGCTGCGCGACCGCAACACCTGCCAGTACTGCGCGGTGGTGCTGCCGTCGAGCGAGCTGACGCTGGATCATGTGATTCCGCGTTCGCGCGGCGGGAACTCGACCTGGGAGAACCTGGTGGCGTGCTGCCACGCGTGCAACCGCAGGAAGGGCAACCGCATGCTGCATGAGATTGACGACATGCTGCTGGTGCGGGAGCCCAAGCCGTTCAGCCTGCATACCAGCCGGCAGATCATGCGGATGCTGGGGCGCGGGGATGATCGGTGGCGGAAGTACCTGTTCTATTAGGGAGCAGCTTCCGCCGGCCGATTTTCAGGCGGTCAGTTCTGTTGCGGCATCGGGGGCGGCGGCGGAGAGTCCTTCGAGATCGTCCCCTGCCAACTCGCATAGATCCATTTGTTGTTCTGTTTTACAAAAACCGCCGTATATAGAAATTCAACGACATACTTGTCGTTCATGTAGGCGCGTGCCCGGCCGGTAATGATGCCCACATCCCCGTAGATTCGGATGTTCTTATCGAAGAGCTTGAATGTGGCTGCCCCAATCATCCTGGCACGCGCCGAATCAGAAATCATCTGTTCTTTGTCCTGCCTCGTTCCGTCGGCGTTGATGCTGACAAAGTCAGCTGAGACGCCTTCCTTCATAAAGATGGGGTCGTGGGTTCTGATTCCCTCGAACATTCGCGCTTCGGCGGCCTCCAGCTCGGTTACGGATGGGGAACCAGCGGCGTGGCTGGACAGGCTGTTCGGCGCAAGCAAGGCAAAGACCAGCATCGCTGCAATCTTTGTGACGTTCATGTTGCCTCCAAGAAAGAACGGGTGTCGGAAGGTGAGCATCTGTGAAGCCCTGACCTACACAAGGCCCCCTGGAGCTTCACGGTTCCGGGGGGCCTTTTCTATGCGGCGGTTTGGCATAGCCCTGCTCGACAGCTCTATTGGGGGTGGGGATAGCGCTTTGCCCTGAGCTCGGAGATGTGGTCCAGTTCCCTGGTGCGCTCATCGGAGTAGCTGAGGATCGCGGTGGCCGCCTTCGTCCTGCTCTTGCGGGCGGCCTGGGTGGCACCGAGCGAAGGCTTCAGGCTGTCGATCCACTCGCGGACGCTCTTGTCGGCGGCGGCAGGCCCGAGGTCGACAAGCTGGGGCCGCTTGGAGGTGTCGACCCAGAGAATCTGCTGCCACTCGTCCTTTACCTGATTCACGAAGGAGATGTAGCCGCCGGGAAGCAGTTGGCGTGGAGCCTTGATGTGGCCGCAGAAGCTGTACCGGGTGCCGGGGGTGACGACCGGATCGTAGTAGTGGGGGGTGATGAAGTCAGAGACGGCAATGCCGTTGATGGTGTAGGCATAGCTGTTGTCTTCGCAGGGATCGCAGGCCTCTACGAGGTAGCCGAACTGGCCGGTTCCGTCCTTGACTCCCTTGCTCACGATCTTGATGGCGACCGAGGACTGCATGCGATTGCCCCAGGGATCGACCAGCATCTCGAGGATCTCGTGGCTGGCGTCGATGGTCCAGGTGTTATCGCGGGGTGAAGCGATGACCTTGGAGTAGGGCTGCTTGTGCTTGTCAGTGTGGTAGCCGCCTTCGCCCGGGGGAAGCGTCTTTACCAGTTGAACGGGCCAGACACCGACGGGAATCTTTTTGGGATTGGGGAGGTACATCACGGTGGCCGTCACAGACCAGAACTGCGGCAGGTCGCGCGTGACCTGCAGATTGAGCGCGAGGGCGGCGGCATGAACGAGGTCGGCGTTGAGCTTGCCGGTGGTGTCGACGAGGCCGATTTGAATAACGGACATGGGGGCTCCTTTCAGATGCAGCGCGGCTGCACTATGGTAAGGCGGGATTCCGTGGTGAAATGTGACAGCAGCGGGGAGAAAAGGGGCAAGCCGCGGGCCTGGCTGAAGGGGGAAGATGGCCGGCTGGCTTGACTGGTGAACGTTGCCGGCGGCTGTCAGGTCCCGGATAAATGTGGACCGAAGTTACGGCGATACAAAGGGTTTGTCAAGATGGAAGCAGGATGGGGACGGACATGAGCGCACAGGACTGGAGGCAGAGCGTCATCGCATACATTCGCGCGGAAGCTGCGCCTCAAGACAAATTCGGGCATCAGCCGAGACTGTATGCCCTGGCGTCGAGGATCGGGGAGGGCACGGATTACGACGACGATGTGTTGTTTGCCGCCGCGTGGATGCACGATCTGGGAGTCTTTGTGGGGCATCGGCCTGCGCAGCCGGAGGAGCTGTCGCGGTGGAATCACGTGCCCTACACGATCGCGAAGTGCGGCGAACTGCTGCCGGGGTGGGGATTTCCGGCGGAGAAGCTGGAGGCGGTGACGGAGGCGATCCGCACCCATCAGCCGCACGACGAGCCGGTGACGGCGGAGGCGGTTCTCCTGCGGGACGCAGACATTCTGGAGCAACTGGGAGCGGTGGGGGCGCTGCGGACGATCGTCAAAGTGGGCAGGGATACCCGGTATCCGACTTACTCCGACGCGGTGCCCGTGTTGTGGAGAGCCCTGGTTCGGCTGCCGGAGCAGATCCGGCTCCCGCGGGCACGGGAGCTTGCGCAGCCGAAGATCGTGGTGCTGAAGGCGTTTCTAGAGGCCATCGAGGCGGAGGCCGGAGAGCTGTTGTATTGAATCCGGCGAGGCGAGGGTGTTCGTTTTCGGGCATGGGTTTTCATGTGCGAACAGAATGAGATCCGGGCATGAGTTGGCTGCGCCGCTAAGTCATTCAGACTGCAGGGCGTGAACCGGGACGCGGTTGGATGCGTAGGTGCTTTGAGTCAAGATGGATTTCCTCGTGTCCGGATGTGCTGCGCCCCTGGCGGCGTTCCGGAGAGCAATCCAAAGCCCAGTACGCCGGAGGTCACCATGAGAGTCCTGCTGCAGGATGTGCGTTTTGCGTTTCGCCAGATGGTCAAGAAGCCCGGATTCGCGCTGCTGGTGATGCTCACCATGGCGTTGGGCATCGGCGCCAACGCGGCGATCTTCAGCGTTCTGGATGCGGTGCTTCTGCGGCCGCTGCCCTACGACAAGCCCGAGCAGCTCATCAAGGTGTGGACGCGGTTTACGGGGATCGGGGCGCCGAACGACCAGAACTGGGTGTCAGCGCCGGAGTTCCGGGACCTGCAGCAACTGAACCACAGCTTCAGCGATCTGGCGGCAATTGCGTCGGATTCAGTGAACCTGGGCGTCAAGGGCAGTCCGCAGCGCGTGCTGGGAGCGGCGGTGTCGCCTAACCTGTTCGGCATGCTGGGCGCAAAGACTGCGATAGGGAGGACATTCCTGCCCGAGGAGGGCCAGCCGGGGCGCGAGAAGGAAGTGCTGCTCAGCTACGGCTTGTGGCGGCGGGTGTTCGCGGCCAATCCCAACATCGTGGGCAGCACGGTGGATATCGATGGTGCGGCGATGACGGTGGTAGGCGTGATGCCGGAGGGCTTTGCCTACCCCGCCGAGACGGAGATCTGGGCGCCACTGGCGTTTGCGCCGGCCGACCTGAGCGAGAACAACCGCGGGAGTCACGGGCTGGAGGTGCTGGGCCGGCTGCGGAACGGAGTTTCTGCGGCGCAGGTGCAGGCCGATATGGACCGCGCGGCGAAGACCATGATCGAGCAGCACGGGTCGTATCCGTACAAGAAATTCAATTTCGGAATCATCCTGCACCCGCTGCTGGAAGAGACGGTGGGCGATGTGAAGCCGTCGCTGCTGGTGCTGATGGCGGCAGTGGTGCTGGTGCTGTTGATTGCATGCGTGAATATCGCCAACCTGCTGCTGGCGCGCGCCACGGAACGGCAGCGCGAGGTGGAGACGCGGATGGCGCTGGGTGCAAGCGGACCGCGCGTGGCCCGGCAGCTTTTGACCGAGAGCGTGATGCTTGCGCTCGCCGGGGGCGCGGTGGGGCTGGCGGTTACCCCGCTGGCTTTGAAGGGACTGGTGGCGATTGCCGCGAAGTCGCTTCCGCGCACGGTGCACGCTTCGATCGACGTGCGAGCGCTGGCACTCACGGTGGCTGCGTCGGTGCTCACGGGGATCCTGTTCGGATTGGCGCCGGCGCTGCAGGCGGCGCGGAAGAAGAATTTCGATGCGCTCAGAACCGGCCGCAACTCGGAAGGCAAGCATCCCAAGCGACTGCGCAGCGCGCTGGTGGTGTGCGAGACCGCGATCTCCCTTCTGTTGCTGGTGGGTGCGGGGCTGCTGCTGCGCAGCTTTGCCGAGGTGCTGAAGGTCGATCCGGGATTCAAGCCGGACGGTGTGCTGACGCTGCGGGTTTCGCTGCCGGAGGCGGTGTACAACAAGCCGGAGCAGATCCGCGCGTTCTATGCGTCGCTGGTGGACCGGGTGCAGAAGCTGCCGGGCGTCGAGGCGGCGGGAGCGGTGTCGGCGCTGCCTCTGGGCGATCCCGGCGGGTCGGGCACGGTGACGATTGACACGCAGGCGGTGCCGCTGGAGGAGCGCACTCCGGAGGCGGATATGCGCACGGCGACACCGGACTACTTCCGCGCGATGAGCATTGGGCTGGTGGCTGGGCGCTTCTTCGAGGCGCGCGACACCGACGGTGCGACGAAGGTGGCCGTGGTGGACGAGAGCCTGGCGTGGACGTACTGGCCGGGACAGGATGCGGTGGGCAAGCGGCTTCACTTTGGCGGCGCAAAGTCGACGTCGCCGTGGATCACGGTGGTGGGAGTGGTGCGGCATGTACGGAACCGCACGCTCGAAGCGCGGTCGCGGGTGGAAGTGTATGTGCCGGAAGATCAAATGTCGTTTAACGGCATGACACTGGCGGTGCGGGCGGCGGGGAATCCGGTGAGCCTGGCGCCGACCATTGAGCGGGAGGTGGCGAATATCGATCCCAACCTGCCGGTGTATCGCGTGCGCACCATGACCGAGGTGATGGGCGAGTCCGTGCAGCGCAGGCGGCTGGCACTGATTTTGCTGGAGGTGTTCGCGGGGCTGGCGCTGGTGCTGGCCGGCGTGGGCATCTACGGCGTGACGTCGTACGGCGTGGCGCAGCGGCAGGTGGAGATCGGGGTGCGCATGGCGCTGGGGGCCGATCGCGGAAAGGTGCTGCGCATGATGATCGCCGGGGGCATGACCACCATCGCGATAGGACTGGCGATAGGCGTGGTGCTGGCGCCGGTGGTGACGCGGATGATGGGCGGGCTGCTGTTTGCGGTGCATCCGGCCGATCCCTTGTCGATTGCGGGCGGCGCGGCGGTGCTGGTGGCCATGGCGTTTCTGGCGATCCTTATTCCGGCGCGGCGCGCAACCAGGGTGAGCCCGATGAAAGCGCTGCGGTACGAGTGACCGCGGCGTAGTAACCTTGCGGCCGCGCGAAATAGGATCGAGTGTTTCGGTCACGATTGACCGCGCAGCTCCACTTAATACTGCAGAAGGGTAAAGCGCTTCATTGCGCGTGAGAAATAACTACACAACCCCTGCAGTCTGGTTGCGCTGCTATTTGAAATTAGATCATCAGCGTTCCACGTCCCTTGAGTCCGATGCGCTGTGCAGGACTCGGTTCTAACGAGCTTTCCCCCAATTCTGGTTGTCCAATCCGGAACAAATAGAAAAGTCGATTCGATTCGACTGCGTTGCCGTGGTGTGGGCTCCCGCAATTCGATGACAAAGATGCTCCGCGCCTGAAGGTTCGCGCGGAAATGGAATCGCAGTAAGAGGTGTGTCGCGGTGATCTTTTGCGCCGCGCGCCGGCGGACTTGTGCGTTCATTCCGGCAAGAACGCGCCGCTCCTTGCACATTGATTCCGTTGTCCGGGCAAGTCCCGGCCTCAACGCTCTCACCGGAGGAAAATCATGTCCGATGCCAATCAGAGTCTGGCAGTAACAGCAACGCAAACAGCACAGGCTGTGGCGCGGCTGGCAAGCAATGAAACGGTATTCCGCGCGGCGGTCGACGCATTTCGCGCGGGCGACGGAGACAGCTTTACGCGGTTGCTGACCGAGGCGAAGGCTCTCAGCTATTGCGAAGAGATCTGTCGCTGGTTCGCGAGCAAGGAATGCGTGCTGTTGTGCCTGGAGCTGTGCGGTCCGCCGTCCACGGACCTGGGCCCCGAGCAGGTGGCGGCCGCCACCAAGGAGATCATCCGGCTGAGCCAGGACGAAGAGCTGGTGGAACAGCTTGCCAGCCTGGTGGAACGCCGTGATGCGTCGGGGTGGAAGGCGTTTGTCGCGAAGCAGAAGCTGGGACCGTTCTGCCACTTCATCTGCAGCTGGGTTTGCACGATCCGCTATCGGTTGATCTGCGAAGTGGTGTGCCGGCCTTACGAGATTCCGGAGCGGGAGCTGGCGGATCAGCTCACGCTGGCGGGCCGGGCGCTGAAGGAGGTTGCGAAGGCCGATCAGCTTCAGCCGGTGATCAATGCTGCCATCGCGCTGAACTGCGAATTCCTGCAGGGCGTGGTGGGCGGATTCAATGACTGCGTGTGGATCTGCGTGTGGATCTGCAGCTGGCGCTCGGTGCTGTTCTGCGGGACAATCTGCCGGCCGATTCAGTATCCGAAGGTCCCGATCGACGAGATGCGCGCGTTTGCGCAACTTGCCGGGAAGCTTGCCGATACGCAAGGCGCTTACGGACTGTTTCTGGATGCGATCACCGCGCGCGATCAGAAGGCGTTCGCGGCGCTGGTGGACAAGTTCGAAATCGGCATCTACTGCCTGCAGTTGTGCCGCTGGCTTTCGTACCTGGTGTGCAACCGGTTCTGCCGTTGCATCTGCCCCGAGCCCGAGACCATTCCGCTGTTCACCAAGGTCGGGCAGTATCACGTGGCGCCGGTGTTTGGAGACTTCCAGCCGAACGGCACGACGACCGCGGGTGGGTATGCGTTCTCGACGACGGTGAACCTGAACGGCATTCTGCCGGACGGAACGGCGCCGGACCCGATGCAGTACCGGTTCACGTGGGTGAACCTGGCGGTGGGCGGGACTCCCACAGCGATGACGGGGATTCAGATTCCGCCGTCGATCATCGGTCAGCTGGAGTACTACTACTGGGATACGGGGTTGTCGCTCTGGCTGGTCGGCTCGACCGACTTCTGGGTCAACAATCCGGGCGCGACGGTGAACATTCCGCAGTTTGGCGGCGGCACGCTCACGGTGAACGTGGACACGGATCCGGACGGAGACGGATGGATCGACGTGCCGCGGCAGGACAACCTTACGCCGGGCGGGGTGGGGCGGTTTGTGCCCACCGGTCTGCTGGCCATGCTGGACACGACGCAACTGACGAGCGAGTCGTTCGACCTGACGGCGGCCGGTCCTGGACTGCCGGTATTGGCCGGCATGCCGGTCCCGGGAGGAGCGACGGGGCAGCAGTCGAAGAAGCCGCTGTTCAAGATCAACTTCGAGGCGCGCAATGCGACCACTCTGGCAGGGCTCTCAGCCAACTCGCTGGACGTGATCGCGCTGAGCAACACGGCATACAAGTACAAGCGGCATCCCGACTGGGCGGGCTCCACGCCGACTACGGTTCCGGTGGTTTCGCTGGACATCATGGAGATGCAGGGGGGAGGATGCCAGGCGCTGGGCGCAACGGGCGGCAATACGCTGCACGTGCTGTACACGGCGTATCACCCGTACGTCGGCAGCGTCTCGCTGCAGATCGTGGGACCTGCGCCGCTGCCGGTGTTTCCGGCGCTCACGATTCCAGCAGATGGAGACGTGATAAGCGGAGCCGCGGGACTGGCGGTGGACATCAGCATGCTGATTCCATGCGCGTACGTGGTGTTCCTGAACGTGAACCTCAACCTCACCAATGGAGACTCGGTTCTTTATGGAACCTTCCAGGACTTCGTCGCCTTCTGCAGAAAATAGCGGCATGAAGTTTCGGTTCGGCGTGGCCGCCCTCGCGACCTGGAGGTTAACCCACCTCCTGGTGCGCGAGGACGGCCCTGCCGATGCGATTGCCCGGACGCGCGAACGGCTCGGCGAAAGCCAACTGGGCGCGATGATGGACTGCTTCTATTGCACGAGTATGTGGGTGGCGATTCCGTTTGCGTTCTACGCGGCGAAGAAGCCGGCGGGCCGGTTGGCGGCGTGGCTGGCGCTCTCGGGAATTGCGTGCCTTATCGATGAATCGATGAAATCCGAAGAAGAGAAGGGAGGAACCAGCGATGAGCTGCTGTGGACAAAGACGCCAGGCGAATAAGGCCTGGCTTCAGCCGCGGCCGGTGAGGCTGCGGTTTGTGGGCCCTGGAGCGGTTGAGGCGAGAGGCGCGGTGACGGGCAGGAACTATGCTGCTTCAGAGCAGGCGCCGGATCTGAATGTGGACGCGCGCGACGCGCAAGAACTGGTGAAGAGCGGACAATTCGTGGTGGCGCAGTGAACCGGAGCGGAGCCTTGCGCCGGTAGGGCAAGGCTCCGATTCGAGTTCGATGGCGGGTTACTGCGGTTTGGGCTGCTTGGGCGGAGCGGGCTGCTGTCCCGGGCTTCCAGGCTGATTGGACTTCACTTCCTGGCCGTCATAGATGATGGTCGAGGTGGAGCCAAAGCGCTTGTAGTCGGTGTACTTGATGACGTCGCGGATGTGGACGTCTTCACCCATGGAGCCCTTTTGGCCGGCGAAGTGGAGAATGCCTTCACCCTTGGTGTAGACCGGGAACCAGTAGTGGCCGTCGACCTGGGCGCGCCACGTCATGAAGGGCGGGTGCAGGTCTTCGCTGCCCCTGTGGGTGTCGTCAGGAACCATGCGGCCATTGGTGACGACGATCTGGAGTTCGGTGGTGTCGACCCAAACGCGGCCGAGCAGGTAACGGTGGCCCTTGATGATCTGCTTGGGGCTGACGTCAAAGACGTAGCAATCGATCTCGTCCACCTTCTGCCTGCCCACGTATTTGACGTCGTACGCGGGAAGCTCGGCGGTGGTGAGCACGAAGGGGTAGCCGTGCTGGATGTCCTGAAGGTCGGAGGGGGACATCATCACGCGCTCGAGGGAGCTTTCCGGGGCGAAGACGGTCTTCTCAGTGCGGCGGCCGTCGGGCGTAAAGATAACGTCATCGACCTGGTACCACTCGCCGTCGACTTTTTTCGTATCATCGTCAACCGTTTGCACGCGAGCCATGCGGCGGTAGGTATAGTGGTTCAGCGCATCCTGAAACTCGGTCTCTTTGGCTGCGAACTGCTTGATGATGTCGTCGGGCGGGGTGCTCGGAGTGGTGACATCCATGCGGCCAAAGCCGGCGTCGAGCGGCATGGGCGTGAACGAGTCCTTCTCCTGCGCAAAGGCGGGACGGCCGGCTGCGAACAGGGCGGCAGCAAGCACAAGGCCGAGCGAAGCGAGAGCCATGCGGGGGTGGGGATTCATGCTTCTTTGCTCCATGAGCGCCAATAGGTTAAGCGGACGGCTGAAGCCGCTGGTGATGTTCCATCATACGCGCTCGTCTACAACCTTAGACGCATGGACACGTCTGACGGGTGGCACGAGAATCAGCCCGGAGGCGACTGCGTCCGCAGGCTGTGGGCCAGTGCTATATGTATTCTCCGATGAGGGATAAAAAGAAAGGGACTCCCCACCGTGACGCCAGATTGGTATCAGATGCCGGCGCTGATCATGACAGCGCTGTTGCTGCCGGCATTCGGACATCTGTATTGGCGCACGCGCGACACCCGTAACCTGCTCTGGTTCCTGGCGTTCTGTTTTGTCCTGCTGCGCATGATCCTCCTGTACCCGATCTCCGCCTGGGAGATGTGGGACAGCCGCCAGCCGTGGATGGCGGCGATGGCGCAGGCGTGCGCCATGCTGGCCTCAGGCCTGTTTCTCGGGTCGCTCTCGCCGCTTTCGTTTCGAATGGGCAATGTGCGGGTCTTGTACGCGGTTCCATTCATCCTGCCGCTGATCGTGTATGCGCTGCTGGGATACGGTGTCTATCACCAGGCCACGCCGCAAGGAGTGGCGTTCTGGGTCTTTCCGGTCCTGGCAATGATTTCGATCGTCGTCGGTCTGTTCTGGGGGAACGCGAAGGGGTCTCTGCCGCCGTTGATCGGCATATCGATGTGCATTTTGTTTGGCGGATTCGCTCTCTGGCTCTACTTCAAGCAGGGGGTGTTCTGGCCGCTGGTTCTTGCCGAGACGGGCAATCACATCATGACCGCGCTGCTGGTGGTATCGGTGTTCCGGCGCATTTCGCCGGGCGTGGCGATCAGCGTGCTGGGATTCGTGGTGTGGTCGTTGCCCGTATTGCTGATGTTCCCTGTGTTTCATCTACCCATGGTGAGCCTGTGGTTGATGCGGGCGATTGTGATGGCCAAGGTAGCGGCGGCTCTGGGCCTGATCCTGCTGGCTCTGGAGACGGAACTGGCGACGAACCAGGCGGCGGGGGAACGCGAGCGGCGGGCGCGCTGCGAGATGGAGGCGTACAGCGGCCTGATACTGTCGCGCCAGCGGGTGGATGATTTTGACCGGCAGGCCGGCCAGATTTGTGCGGCGATTGTGGAGAACAGCCGCTTCAGCCGGGCAGCTCTGCTGCTGCTGCATCCCGCGGGGATGTACCGGATTACGGGTTCGGCGGGGATGGATTGCGCGACGGAGCGGGCACTGGGTTCGCTGGCTCTGCGCATTCCGGTGGCGGAGTTTCTGACCTTTGCCAAGCCGGTGGCGAATGGGTTGACGGTGCACCTGGACCTGCGTCCGTGGCTGACGCCGGGGGATGACCTGACGCGGCTGCATTTCACGTCGGCACTGGCTGCGCCGATGCAGGGGAGGACGGCGACCGAGGGCGCGCTGCTGCTGGCGGGGATGCGGAAGCCGGAGGAGCCCCTGCGTTCAGACGACCTGGCACCGATCGAGATTCTTGCGGCGCGGCTGCAATCGGTGCGCAGCCAGACGCGCATGCTGGAGAAGCTGATCGACTCGGAGCGGTTTGCGGGTCTTGGGCAGCTTGCTGGAAACGTTACGCAACAGTTGAATAATCCGCTGACGGTGATCCTGGGATATGCCGCGCTGCTGGAGGAGTCGCCGGGGCTGGAGACGCAGGAGCAGAAGGCGGTGGAGTCCATTCTGGGGGCGGCGCGGACGATGCGATCGACGCTGGAGAGCCTGCATCGCGTGGCGCGCGGGCCTAGCGCGCAGTTGGCGAAGGTGTCAGTGACGGAGATGCTGGTGGACATGGAGCGACTGCACCGGTCGGAGTTCCTGCAGAGGTCTATCGATTTCAAGTTGAAGGTGGATCCGGAGTTGCCGCAGGTGCGAGCGCATGCGCAGCAGTTGCGGCAGGCCGTGCTGCATTGCCTGCAGTATGCGATGGACGCAGTGGAGCACGTGGAAGAGGCAAGCGATCGCACCGTGAGCCTGGAGGCGAAGATCGAAGCGGGACACGTGGAGATCATGATCGCGCACTCCGGGCCGGCGTTCGAGCACCCCGAGCGCGCGTTCGATCCGTTTGTTCCGCCGCAGTCGGGAAGCGGCGAGGCGGCAGGGCTGGGCCTGAGCCTGTGCGCCACAATTCTGCAGGACAACAGCGGGCGGGCGTCTGCGGTGAACCTCGTGCCCCGGGGCGCGGCGATTCTGCTGGAGCTGCAGGGGGCGTGAAAAGGCAGCCATCAGCCATCAGCCATCAGCCGTCAGCTTGTGATTGCGGAGCGGACCACCGAGAATTCGCTGAGAGCTGAGGGCTAAAAGCTAGGGGCGGCCCTTCCTCCCGATCCACCATGCCTTGATGAATTTCCAGTGGATGTAGACGGAGTGGTTGAGGTGGAGCAGCAGGCCTTCGCGGCCGTCGAGGAAGCCCAGGCGGAAGATGTAGTTATAGATAAACGTGGCCCCGGGGTTGAGCAGGCAGTTCCAGATAAAAGCGGGGAGTGACTGGCTGGTGCGGCCCTTGGCGGCGAGGAGCTGGGCGATCTCTGAGCTGTAGCGGTTCATGTGCTCGAGATAGACGGTCAGGTCGGGGTAGGCGTAGTGAAGCATGTCGTGCTTCAGCTTGCCCTTGGGCCCCTGATGCTGCGGCGTGGAGTGGGGGCCGACGCCTTCGCTGAGCCGCGCTGTGCCGCGTTTGAACAGGCGCAGCTTGTGATCGGGGTAGAAGCCGCCATGGCGCATCCAGCGGCCCATGATCAGGTTCAGGCGGGGAATCCAGTAGGCGGTGTATTTGGGCTCGGTGGCGAGCAGGTCCTGGATTTCCTTTTGCAGCTCGGGGGTGAGGGGCTCGTCGGCGTCCTGAAGGAGGATCCAGTCCTGGGTGCAGAGATCGAGGGCGACGTTCTTCTGCTCGCCGTGGCCGCCGAAGGCGTGGTAGCTGGTTTTGGCGCCGAAGGATTGGGCGATTTCGATAGTGCGGTCGCGGGAGCCGGAGTCGACGATGATGATTTCGTCGGCCCACTTCACGGTTTCGAGGGTGCGGGCCAGGTTCGCCTCTTCGTTCATGGCGATCATGGCGACGGAGAGTGTTTGGCGCATTACTTAAAAGGATAATTGAGGGCCCGTGTATAACGAGGGTCCAGGGGAATTCGATGAGAGTCGTTGTATTCGATGCGCTGGCAACGTGCGAGAATCGCCTCTATGGCTGCTGCGAATCAAAGTCTGCCGCCGGAGGTCGAACGTGAGGCCGGAGAACTGTTGGCCGACTTGCGGTCGGCGGGTTGGATGATTACTGCGTCTAAGTTTGATGCAAGTTTCTTCGGGAACTGGTACGTCGATCTGACGCGAAACGATCACATACTTCGATTGGTAAGAGACCGTTCACAATACATGATCTCGGGGCCGCCTGCCGAAGAACTAAAAGAGGTGGGTTTATGGCGGGCATTCGATAGTTTTGAAGAGTTTCGCCGGACCTTCAGTGTTTGGACATTGGCGCGCTGATTTGAGTCCCGGCATCTCAATCGAGTGGTGGATGATAGCCCAGAGGACCGCATGCTATAGTGCGATCACTCAGAGATTCCCCTGCCGATCATGTCTGAACACGAGCTGAAAATCCCGGTGATTGAGGATGCCGACGCGGCCGGTGAAGTGGCCGAGGTCTACGACCTGTGGCGCGCGAAATCAGGGCGGCAGAATATGCCGGGCATCCTGAAGTGCTTCAGCCACCGGCCGGACTTCCTGCGCGACGTGCTGAAGTTCGGCGATACGGTGCATTTTTCTGAGGGGCACCTGACCCGCAAGACCAAGGAAGGCATCGCGAGCTGGGTGTCGTACCTGAACCGCTGTCCCTATTGACTGGACTCGCATGCTTACTTCCTGCGTGTTCAGGGAGCCGAAGAAACAACAGTACAGGCGATCGCGCACGGCGATCTGGATGGCGCGGGGCTGACTCCGAAGGACCGGGCTCTGCTGGACTACGTAAAGAAGGTCACCGAAGCCGCGTACAAGACCACGAACGAGGATGTGCAGGCGCTGCGCGATCACGGCTGGACGGATCCTCAGATTGCCGAGGCGGTCTACATCACCGCAATGTTTGCGTTCTTCAACCGTGTGGCCGACGCGTTCGGGATTGCGGCGCAGGGATATTTGGAGATGAACGCGATGACGAAGTGAGCGTCGGCCCCGGGCACTGTGAACTAAGAACTACGAACTGAGAACTGGAGCAAATGAGTACGACAACGCCGAACACGGTCCCTGCGAAGCAGCCGCGGCGGCGCTGGAAGCGCTGGGTGGGCGCGATTGCCGGCGTGTGCTTTGCGTGCTGGCTGGGGATGGTGGGCTACGTCAACTGGGCCATGCATCAGTCGCCGGAGGTATTTGGCGCCATCATGGCAAACGTGCCGATGCCCGCGATGCTGGTGCTGCCGTTCGAGACGCTGTGGATGAGGGCCCGCGCGGGGCATCTGAACCCGGGCGACCAGGCGCCCAGTTTCACGCTCAAGCAACTGCAGGGCGACGAGACGCCGATGGAGCTGGCCGGGTTGTGGCAGGACAGGCCGGTGGTGCTGGTATTCGGCAGCTATACCTGACCGCCATTTCGGCGGGAGGTTCCCGCCCTGAACAAGCTGAGCGAGCAGTATCGCGGCAAAGTGGACTTCTACGCGGTCTACATTATCGAAGCGCATCCGACCGACCTGTGGCAGATGCGGTCGAATGTGCGCGAGGGCGTGCTGTTCCGCAATCCGAAGAGCGACGCAGAGCGGACGAACGTGGCGAATGCCTGCTGGCGGAAGCTGGGGATCAAGTTCCCTGCCCTGGTGGATGGGATCGACAACCGCGTCGAGGCTGCTTACACGGGCTGGCCGGACCGGCTGTACCTGATCGACCGCGGCGGCAAGATTCTCTACAAGAGCAAGCCGGGACCGTTCGGGTTCGATCCGGACCTGCTGGCGAAGGCGATGCAGGGGCTGCCAAAGTAAAGCGCCGCCTGCCGGCGGTGTCTCAAACACATTGAAGAGAAGAGATAGAAGGATAATGCGCCGCCGGAGGATGGGCTGAACCGAGGCGATGCCTCGCTCATTGAGTCTTCGGCATGGTAGGTTGTAAGGCACGGAGGAGAGGATGGGAACGACCGTTCCAGTGCCGGATCATAACGAGACCATCGACTTGCAGCAGCAGGTGTTCCGTCTGCAGGCGCTGCTCGAGGCGTCGCGGCAGGTGCACGCGACGATCCGGGAAGAGGAAGTGCTGGAGTCGGTGCTGCGGATCGTAGTGCGCGAACTGGAGATGGCGGGCGCCGCGTTTCCCAACGCGGACCTGGCGTATGGTGCGGGGGTAGAGCCCGAGGACCTGGCGAAGGACGCGGCTGCTGACGGCGAACGATCCATGCTGTTCCGGTTCCCTCTGAATGATCGCGACGGAAAGCCGATGACGGAGCTGGTGGTGGCGCCGCCGGACGGGCGCGAGCTGACCATCTACGAGACGGACTTTCTGGAAGGCTTGTCGCTGCAGGCGGCGGTGGCGCTTGAAAACGCACGCAACCACAAGCGCAACGTGGAGTACGCGCGGGTACAGCAGGATCTGGATTCGGCGCGGGCGATTCAGCGCTCGCTGCTGCCGCAGAGTTTGCCGGACATTCCGGGCTACTCGGTGGGTTTCAAGTCGGCGACCTGCTACGAGGTGGGCGGCGACTATCTTGACATTCTCTCCATGCCGGATGGAAGCGTGGTGATGGCGGTGGCCGACGTGGCGGGCAAGGGACTGGCTTCGGCGATGATGTCGACCAGTTTCCGCGCGGCGTTCCGCGCCATGGCGGTGAGCGGGGTGCCGCTGGATGAGCTGGCCACGCGCATGAACCAGCACCAGTGGCTGGAGGGCGAAGAGGCGAGACGCCGGTATGTGACGGCCATCTTTCTGCGGCTCTATCCCGAGCCGGGTGAGATGGAGTTTGTGAACGCCGGGCATAATCCCGGGTATGTGCTGCACAAGGACGGAAGCCGCTGCGAGATCGAGTCGAGCGGGACGCCTCTGGGCCTGCTGCCGGGCATGCAGTATTCAGTGGAGCGGTGCAACTTTCCGGCCGGATCGCGGTTATTGTTCTATACGGATGGGCTGACGGAAGCCTTCTGCGGGGATGAGGAATTTGGTCCGGAACGTCTTTGGGAGGATTTTTCCCAATGCGATGTGTTAAATGCCGATGGTATTCTCGATGCATTGTGGACAGCCATACAATCCTTTGTTAAAGGCGGCCCTCAGGGGGACGACATGACAGCACTGGTGTTGTGCCGCAAGATGGACAATCCGGTGATGGAGCCAGGGGCATGACGGTGACCACGCGCAAGTCGGCGAATGTGGAAGTCCGGCTGCCGTCGCGGATGGGCTACGAGAAGGTGGCCATGAGCACGGCCGCATCGGTGGCCAAGCTGATGGGCTTTCGCGAAGACCGGATCGAGGACCTGAAGACTGCTGTGGCCGAGGCGTGCATCAATGCCATCGAACACGGCAATCGGCTGAACGAAGGGCTGAGCGTTGGCGTAGTACTTTCAGCGGGCGAAGACTCGCTGGAGGTGAAGGTCATCGACGACGGCAAGGGCTTGAAGAGCCTGCCTCCGAAGCCTGATATCGAACGAAAGATGCACGGCGAAGAAGATCCGCGCGGGATGGGGATGTTCCTGATCCAGGCGCTGGTGGACGAAGCCGAATGGGTTGCCGGCAGCAATGGCAAAAGCAGTTATGTCCGGCTTGTGATACGGCTGGATCCCCCGACCGAATAACGTAGTATACGGAGACATTTGACAAGTGCAGACCGAAACCAAAACGCGAGTTGACCAGCTCACTTCCCCCGCCGGCCACCCGGTCACTGTCCTCCGGTTCGAGGGCGATATTGCCAGTACGTCGAAGGAAGCGGTTCTGGGGAGCTACCAGGCGCTGCCCAAGGCGACGACCAAGCTGGTCCTGCTGGATTTCACCAAGGTGGACTACATCAACTCGAGCGGGATTGCGCTGGTGATCCAGATGCTGATTGAGGCCGCGAACTCGGGGCAGAAGGTGTATGCCTACGGGCTGTCGCCGCACTTCACCAAGGTGTTCACGATGGTGGGGATCACGAAGTACGCGGGACTGTTTCCGGATCAGGCCGCGGCGATGGCGGCGCTGTAAGTCTCGTTTTGGACTGACTGACGATGAGGCGCGGGCGACCGCGCCTCTTGTTGTCTATGTAAGGCTTATACTGCTCTGTGCCCTGTCCAGCATTTCCGGAGGGGATAGATGAAAGCCATCGTCTACGAGCAGTACGGCCCGCCTGAAGTTCTTTCGCTCAAGGAAATCGATAAGCCCGCGCCTGCCGAGGGCGAGGTGTTGGTCCGCGTGTGCGCAGCATCCGTGAATCCTTATGACTGGCATTTTCTGCGGGGCACGCCGAAGTTCGTTCGCCTGTTTATGGGAATCGGCAAGCCGAAGTCGCCGCGGCTGGGCGCCGATTGCGCGGGGGTTGTGGAGGCCGTCGGATCCGGAGTGACGCGGCTCAAGCCGGGGGACGCGGTCTTTGGCACCTGCAAGGGCTCGTTCGCGGAGTATACGTGCGGCAAGGCGAAAGACCTTGCACTCAAGCCTGCCGGAGTCTCGTTCGAGCAGGCCGCTTCCCTGCCTATCGCCGCAATCACCGCTTTGCAGGGGCTGCGCGACTGCGCCAGGCTGCAGGCAGGCCAGAGGGTCCTGATCAACGGCGCTGCGGGAGGGGTGGGCACGTTTGCCGTGCAGATGGCGCGGGGAATGGGCGCCGAGATTACGGCGGTCTGCAGCAACCGGAATGCGGAGAAGGTTCGTTCGCTAGGCGCTCAGTGGGTTATCGACTATACGCAGGAAGACTTCACACAGTCCGGGCAAAGATGGGATGCGATCTTCGACCTGGTGGGCAATCACACACTGGCGGAGTTTCGCGGTGCTCTTCAGCCGAAGGGCGTGTTTGTGAGCTGCGGTGGCGGCGGGCCCGACAAGAAGGCGAGCGAACTGTCCGGCGTGATGTTCGGCAAGCTGCTGATTGCGCCCTTCGTGTACGCAGCGGCTCACCGGAGTCTTTGCGAAGATCAACACCGCGGATCTGGACGCGCTGGGCGAGATGGTAGCCACTGGGAAGGTGACGCCGGTTCTGGACCGAAGCTACCCGCTTGCGGAGACTGCGGATGCGATCCGGTATGTGGAGACCGGCCACGCGCGCGGCAAGGTGATCATCTGCCGTGGCGCAGGTTGGCTGAAAGCGGCGTGCTGTCTCGTCTATGATTCCGCTATGAACCTTGAGGCGATGCAGGGGGCTCTGCGCGAGGCGGGCTCGCGACGGCTGGCTTTTCTACGATCATCATCACCGCGATCCTATTGGCGAGCGCATCCTGGGGCTCGATCCGAAGGCGCACATCACGCGGCGCTACTACTACTTTGTGCCGGCAGAGGGCGAGCCGCGCAAGCTGGTGCACCGCATCGAGCAGGGGCGGCTGGATACGCTGCCCGGCTCGAAGGGGATGTATTCGAGCTGGCAGGAGCTGCACGCCGGGCTCGAGGCCATGCTCAAGGATGCGCGGCGCATCGCCATGCAGTACTCGCCCAACAACGACATCATGTATGTCTCGATGGTGGACGCGGGGACGGTGGAGTTTCTGCGCTGGCTGGGCAAGGAGATCGTGAGCTCGGCCGATCTGGTCAGCCAGTTCGAAGCGGTGCTGACCGAGGAGCAGATCGCCAGCCACACGGTGGCGCAGAAGGCGATCGACGCGATTCTCGAAGAGGGCTGGAAGAAGATGGCGCGGTCGTTGCGGCCGGCAAGCGGGGCGGCGGCGCGGTTCACCGAGTTCGACATGGTGGAGTGGCTCTCGAACGCCATGAGGAACGAGGGCCTGGTGTGGGAGAACGGGCCGAATGTGAGCGTGAACGCCAACGCGTCCGACTCGCACTATGAGCCTACGGCCGAGAACTGCGCGGAGATCAAAGAGGGCGACTTCGTGCTCATCGATATCTGGGGCAAGGTCGACAAGCCGGGCAGCATCTTCTACGACATTACGTGGACCGGCGTGGTGGGCCGCGAGCCGAGCGGGCGCGAGCAGCAGGTGTTCGAGACGGTGCGCAATGCGCGCGATGCGGCCATTGAAAGAGTGACGGCGGCGTTTGCGGCGGGCGTGCCGATTCGGGGTTTTGAAGCGGACGACGCGGCGCGGGCGGTGATCCGCGAGGCGGGGTTTGGCGAGTGGTTTACGCATCGCACCGGGCACAACATCGCGGAGGAGATTCACGGGCCGGGCGCGCATCTGGACAATCTCGAAACGCATGACCAGCGGCTGCTGCTGCCGAATACGTGCTTCTCCGTCGAGCCGGGGATCTACCTGCCGGAGTTCGGAGTGCGCAGCGAGATCGATATGATGACCGCGCCGGGCAAGGCGTGGGTAACGGGGAAGATTCAGCGCGAGCTGGTGAGAATTTAAGGAGCAGGCATCAGGGAACAGGCAACAGAGAACATGGCGGAGGAGCGTATGGCAGGCGAAACGACGTTTCCCTATGAGACGCGGCTGAATGTGCTGCATGGGCCGCTGGAGGTCATCGATGTGCATGCGGTGCCGGATGCGGACAAGTTCAAGTGGTTCAACCAGACGCTGTGCCAGGTGAATGGGTCGGTGGTGCGGATGGCCGCGATCGAAGGCGAGTACCACTGGCACAAGCACGAGGAGGACGACGAGTTCTTCTTCGTGGTGGATGGAAAGCTGCTGATCGATCTCGAAGATCGCGTGGTGGAGCTGGGGCCCGGGCAGGGGTTGATGGTGCCGAGGAAGGTGATGCATCGGACGCGCGCTGAGGTGCGGACGACCATATTGATGGTGGAGAACGCCGGGATTATTCCGACGGGGAATTGAAAGAGCGAATCCGAGTGCATTCGCCCTGAGGTTGATGACAAAACTGGGCTTTGTGGTGAGTCGAGTTCAACAGGGGCTAAAGCCCGCGTGTTTTGTTGGGCTTAATTGGCCCGGCTGAAGCCGCGCCCTTGTTACAAAACCTGCACGAGGCGTTTGTCAGCAAGCTGAGGGCGAATCCGCTTGGATTCGCCCTTTGTGTTGTGCGGCTGACAAGCCTTAGTCGGCGGCGTAGGCGGCTTCTTCCACGCGGGCCTGCTCCATCAGCTTGACCGGATAGTAGGCGTTGCGGGTGTACTGCTTCACCATGCGGTTGGTGTTGAAGTAGGAGCCGTTGAAGGCCAGCGTGGTGCGCATGATGCTGGCCCCACTTTTCGGGCGCCTGCAGGTAAAGCGGAACCACTGCGGTTTCGAGCTTGTTGTAGAGAGTGTGCGCTTCCTCATTGTCGTTAGCGCCGTCTTCAATGGCCCAGCCGGTGACGCCTTCGATGCATCCCTCGATCCACCAGCCATCGAGAATCGACAGGCTGGGCACGCCGTTCAGCGCGGCCTTCATGCCGCTGGTGCCGGAAGCCTCGTAGGGGCGGCGCGGCGTATTGACCCAGACATCGACGCCGGCGGTGAGCAGGGCGCCGAGGTCCCAAGCGTAGTTTTCGAGATAGACGATGCGCAGCAGGTCGCTGGCGAGAGAATTGCGCTCTCTCCACGACCTGGCGGATGAGCGCTTTGCCGGGCTCGTCCTGGGGATGCGCCTTGCCGGCATAGAGAATCTGCAGTCCGCCGGCCTGTTGCGGCGATCCTGAGCAGCCGCTCGGGATCGGTAAACATCAGGCTGGCGCGCTTGTATGTGGCCACGCGCCGCGCGAAGCCGAGGGTGAGGACGCGCGGATTGAGCACCAGGCCGGTGCGCGCGCCCACTTCGGCGAGCAGGTCTTCCTTGGCGCGGGCGTGCGCGCGAGAGATCGCCTTCGATCGGGCAGATCGATGGCGTTGCGGAGGTAGAGATTGTCGCGCCGCCACGCGGGGATGTGGGTATCGAGCATCTGCTGCACCGGCTCGGAGACCCAGGTGGGCGCGTGCACGCCGTTGGTGATGGAGTCGATGGCAAACTCGGGGAACATCTCCCGCGACACCTTGCCGTGCTGCATCGCCACGCCGTTGGCGTAGCGCGAGAAGCGCAGCGCCAGCAGCGTCATGTTCAGCAGGCCCTCGTGGAAAGCAACCGAGCTTTTGCAGGCGCGCGGTGCGTTCGCCGCCGAGAATGCGGATGGCCTGCTCGGTCGAGAAGCGGTCGTGTCCGGCGGGCACGGGAGTGTGGGTGGTGAAGACGCACTTGTTGCGCACGACCTGCGAGGTCGGACTCGGTGGCCGCGCCCAGCGGACCGCCGCCGAGCTGGCTCTCGAGCAGCGCCAGCGTCAGCAGCGCGGCATGGCCTTCGTTCATGTGATACACATTTACATGCAGGCCCAGGGCATTGGCCATGCGCACGCCGCCCATGCCGAGCACGATCTCCTGCTGCAGGCGGTAGTTGGTGTCGCCGCCGTAGAGGTGGTCGGTGAGCCCGCGATCCCATCCGGAGTTTCCGTCGAGATCGGTGTCGAGCAGGTAGATGGGCACGACGTGGCCGGAGCGCCCTTCGAGGTCGTAGCGCCAGGCGCGCACGGTGACGATGCGGTCTTCGACAGAGACCGTGATGCGCGCGGGTTCTTCGGTGCAGAAGTCGGCGGGATTCCAGGGCTGCACTTCTTCGGTCTGCTCGCCGGCCTGTCGAGATGCTGCGGAAGTATCCCTTGCGATGCAGGAGGGTGAAGGCGACCAGCGGAACGCCCAGATCGGCGGCGGAACGAAGAGTGTCGCCGGCCAGCACGCCCAGGCCACCGGAGTAGGTCGGCATGGCGGGATTGATGGCGATTTCCATGGAGAAGTATGCGACCAGCCCAGAGTGGGGGTAAGATTCGTAGGAGAAAGGCTTTTGTCTGAGTGATTGGACATGTTACCTGCATCCCTCCGGCGCCTTGCCCGCATGTCTGGCAGCCACCTTGTTTGGAATAGAAGCACGGCTCACCGGAGGGCGACTTGCAGTTTGAAATCGGGTGAGTATGACCCGATTTTAACAAGGACGCAACCGTAGAATTGCACGTACAGACTCTACATAGGACGGTGAACGGAAGATGCACTTCCCAGCTGCGCCGAACGCAGATTCATCAGGCACTCCAGCGCAGAAACGTGTTGCGTCGGATCAATAGCCGGCGCCGACCGTGCCGGCTTACCTGACAGCTTGGATGCTCTCTGCACCCGATGTGCGCCGCCGGATGCATGACAAATGTGAATCTGGGGGATGATGCCGTCCTGGCTGGCGTACCGCTGGCCAAGCGCTTCGGCAAACGTCGCGCGCATGCGGCTGCTCGACCAGATTTACGGTGCAGCCGCCGAAACCGCCGCCGGTGAGCCGCGCGCCGATCAGGCCGGGCAGGTCCTGGGCCAGTTCCACCATGGCATCGGCCTCTTCACAGCTGGCTTCGAAGTCCTGGCTGTAGCTGATGTGGGCTTCAGCCATGAGGCGACCCAGTTCCTTCAGATCGTGGCGGATCAGTGCATCGGCAGCGGCCACGGTGCGGGTGTTTTCGGTGATGACGTGGCGGGCGCGCTTGAGGGCGTCGGGGCTCATCTCCGCTGCCCCAGTTGGCAGATCGTCGAGGGTGGCATCGCGGAGGAACCGGACTTCGGGGCGATGGCGGGCGATCACCGCGGCGGCTTCTTCCACCTGCGCGCGGCGGCTGGTGTATTCGCCACCGGTGACGGCGTGCTTGCACCATGGTGTTGGCGATGACCAGGGCGACATTCGCAGGAATGGGCGCCAGCCTGAAGCTGAGGTCGCGGCAATCGAGCAGCAGGGCATGATCTTTCGGCGCCGTTGGCGGAGATGAACTGGTCCATGATGCCGCAGCTGGAGCCGACGAACTCGTTTTCGGCGCGCTGGCAAAGCCGGGCCAGCACCGGTCCGGGATACTGAGCGCCAACGAGGAGAGCACGGCGAGCGCGGTGGCGACTTCAACGGCCGCGGAACTCGAGAGGCCGGACCGAGCGGAACATCGCCCCAGAGGCTCAGGCTGAAGCCGGGAATCTGGTGGCCTTCGCCGGCCAGGATCGCGACCACGCCCAGCGGATAGTCGCTCCAGTGCTTGCTGGGCTGGCGGGAAGCGCCGCGGCATCGAATTCGCGCTCCGTCGAGTAGTTCTCGGAGTAGATGACGATCTTGCCGTCGGAGCGCGGCGAGATGCCGGCGAGGGTGGCAAAATCGATGGCCGCGGGCATGACGAAGCCTTCGGCATAGTCAGTGTGTTCGCCGATCAGGTTGACGCGGCCGGGCGCAGCGAAGATAGCCGGTTCGGCGTGAAAGCGGGCCTAGTGCATGGAGCGTAATGCTGGCGGGATCGTGCATAAGTCTCCAACCTACATGATTTCAAGGTCTACGTGCATGGTCCAATCGGACCATGCACCGGGCGGAAGCAGTTCGAGACCAGGGGCCGTTGATCGCGAGAGAATCGACCGGCGCGGTTGCCGGCTCAAGGGCGACGCAGACCTGCTTCGGGCCCGGCCGGTCGGGCCAGCCGCCATAGCAGATCCACAAGCCCAGATAAGGTGTCGCGTCAGTATCGAAGCTGACCCTGATACGAAGCCGGCCGAGGGCCGCTCGAGGGCGCACCAATTCTCGCCGGCGCTCAGAGGACCGGCGAAGAGCTTGTCGCCGATGCCGGAATCGGCAGCTTGGGCGCGCGCTCAAATCAGCTGGACGCCAGTCGGCAAGCTGCGGCGATGGGCCATGGACCGTCGTCGCCGCGTTGACCCAGGCGTTGCCGCCCGAACCCTCCAGGCGAAGAGCCTGATCGAGTCGGGCAGAACGATGCGGTCGTCCTGCCTCGACAGCGAACAGCGGATGCGCGGCCCAGGACCAGGGAATGGGACAGAGCCCGTATTCGTCAGCCGGTAATTGAGATCGAGCCGGACGCCGCCTTCGATTTCTCTGATCGCGAACGAGCGCTTCAAGGTGAGCGGCAGCGAAAAACAGCCGCCGCGACAGAGTGACGGACTGGGTGCTGATCGAGGACTGTCCACGCCACGCGCCACAGGTCGCCGTGGTCGGGAACTTCGGCAGGACCGGCCTCGGTGTGGACCGTTGCAAGCGGCGACGGAGGGCAGGCATTCATCCCAGCCGCTGGCGTCGCCGGCGTCGAAGCGCATGGTGCGGGTGCGAGGGGCGACGGCGGCGAGTGGCGCCGAAAGTTCGTGTCCGCGGAAGGTGGAGAAGCGATTTTTCCGCCGAATTGAGGAAGGAAGGTGAGGGAGCAGTCGCCTGCCTGGATGAGAACGTTTTCTTTTCTGACTCACAGGCAATACCTGTCGTCTGCCATCGTTCTACCCTCCCAGTATTTCCCGGCAGGCTGCCGTGAACTCCTGCCAGATACGGTCCAGCCAGGCTTCGTGCTCGGGCTTCATCAGTACCGATCGCAGGCAGGTCACGGGATTTCGCCGGAATGCGTGTCAGCGGAGACCTCCGCGGGCGAAACCAACGTTGCGGCAATTGTACAAGCGCCAGGTGAAGATTGCGGGCGGCACAGGCGTCAAAAACGCGCTGCGGCAAGGCTGGAGGCACTGCTCCGGGGAGCTCTGCCTGGACCTTCCACACGACGATGTCGAGTTCAGGAGTGCCGGCGGCGATGGGCTGAAACCGGGCTCCGGCGCGCAGGCGGTCGTCCAGCTCGAGGGCGGCGCGCCGGCCCGGCAGCCAGTCCCCGCGCGAATTCGCCGTCCGGGAACGTTGGGCAGCAGGCGCTGGGTGGCCCAGAGGGCGACGGCGGCAGCCCCGGCGCGGGAACACTCCAGGCTGATCTCGCCCAGATGCAGCTCCTTCGAGGTGAAGTAGGTATAAGGCGAGTCGTGCTTGTAGAAGCGGCCCACGGCGGGGTCGCGGAAGAGAACGCATCCGCATCCGTAGGGCTGCAGGCCGTGCTTATGGGGATCGACGACGATGGAGTCGGCCTGATCGATCGCACGCAAATGCGCGGCGGGCGGGCTCGTCGAGCGAATCGGGGATCAGCCGGAAATAGCCACCATAGGCGGCGTCCACGTGGATGCGGAAGCCGTATCGTGTCGCGCAGGGCGAGGATCTCGGTCGAGCGGGTCGACGGCGCCGATGGCGGTGGTGCCCAGGGTAACGACAACTGTTCCCACGTCCCCTTTGCGCAGCTCGGCTTCGAGCGCATCGAGGTCCATGCGGCCGCGATTGTCGGCGGGTACGGAGGCGTAGTCGAGCTTGAGGACGGCGGAGATGCGCTGGTGCGTGTAGTGGGCCTGTTCGGATCCGAGGATTCGGGTCCGGCGCGGCCTTGACTGGCGAGGTCAGTCCTGGCCGGCAGACCCAGAGCGCTTCCAGGTTGGCGATGGTGCCGCTGGAGGTGAGGTGGCCGAGGAAGCTCGAGCCTGCCAGCCGAACATCGCGGCGATTTGGGCGACCGCCTCGATCTCCATCTCGGAGCTGGCGCGGCCGCCGTCGCGGGCGTGGTTGTTGGGGTTGATGGCCATGGCCAGCGCGTAGGCGGCACGCGCGACGGGGTGCGGCGGCTTCAGCATCTGGCCGGCATAGAGGGGATGGAAGTAGGGGTAGTTGTTGCCGAGGCGGTGGGCGGTCTCGTCAGCACGCCGGCGATGGATTCCGACTGGGCTGCCGAGAGCTCAGGTGGTCAGCCGGAAGGGCGGAAAACTCGCTCCGCAAAGCGCGCTCAGCGGCGCGGGCGAGCAGGCCGGGGACCGGATCGAGAGGCATGGCGACCATTCATCCATGATCACACGCGGAGCGCTGCGGTGCAGGTTACTCATTTTGGGGAGTTTCGGAAGAGTGCCCGAATCGGGAAAAGGAGTGAGGAAGAACAATTTGTGCCTTGATTTCCACGAGGCAATGGTACAATCTGCCTCAGCGTTAGAGTCGAACCGGGCGTGAGCAGTACCTCGCCCAACCAAGCAAGATTCTGCCAGTGGTCGCTCCGATTCATCCAGCGCAATTCAATCCTCAGGAAATACGGATCAAATGGAACAAGGTACTGTGAAGTGGTTCAATGACGCGAAGGGCTTCGGCTTTATCTCGCGTCAGAACGGCGAAGATGTCTTCGTGCACTACTCGGCAATCAACTCCAGTGGATTCAAGAGCCTGCAAGAAGGCCAAGCCGTGCAGTTCAATGTGGTGAAGGGGCCCAAGGGATGGCAGGCTGCGGACGTTCAGCCTCTCTAATCTATAGGCCGGATTCCGGCAGAATCTAGCAACACGTCAAGGGCTGGGAGCGATCCCAGCCCTTGGTGTATTTGGGGCCGAGGCGGGGCGATCGGGGCCGGTAGAATTTCACCCATGTCCGTTCTTCACCGCTTGCTTCGCCTTGGGTTCTGCGCAGTTGTCACCGTCGCCGCCGCAGGGGCGCCCGCTCAATCTGCGGCCACAAAGTCTGCCGCTCCCTGGGCGATCGAGATCCACGGAGGGGCAGGCGAGGCGGAATGGCTCAGCATGGATCAGGCCACCGCGGATGCCTACCGCGCCTCGCTGTCCCGGGCGCTGGCGGCCGGCTCGGCTGTGCTCGAAAAGCATGGCGCTGCGATGGACGCAGTGGAAGCCGCGGTTGAAGTCCTCGAAGATGATCCCCTGTTTAACGCCGGGCGCGGTTCGGCCTTTGCCGCCGACGGCACCAACGAGATGGACGCCTCGATCATGAACGGGGCGGACACGACCGGAGCCGGCGTGGCTGGCGTCCACTCGACCCGGCATCCCATCCGGCTGGCGCGCGCTGTCATGGAGCACACGCAGTATGTCCTGATGGCTGGACCGGGGGCGGATGCGTTTTCAAAGCAGCAGGGCCTGGAGCAGGAGCCGCCCAGCTATTTCTTCACCGAGATGCGCTGGAAGGAATTTGAAGACGTGATGCGGAAGAGCGGGCGGCCGGTCCCGGCGCGGCCTGCGGGGGTGGCTCCGGCGAACACAGCGGGAAGCTCGATGGTGGTGCCCGCATCTTTTTCGCATCTGTTTGGGACTGTGGGCGCGGTGGCTCGTGACAGCGCAGGTCACCTGGCTGCGGCGACGTCGACTGGAGGGATGCAGGGCAAGCTGCCGGGGCGTATCGGCGATTCACCGATTCTCGGGGCGGGGACCTACGCCGACGATCGAGGCTGTGCGGTATCCGGGACCGGGGTCGGCGAGTACTTTATCCGTTTGTCGCTGGCCCACCAGGTGGGCGAGCTGTGCCGCAACGGCGAGGGGCCGCAGCCGGCTGCCGACAGGCTCATCCACACCGATCTTCCCGCGCTGCCGGGCGGAGAAGGCGGCGTGATCGTGGTGGGCCGCACCGGGCTGCCGGTGTGGAGCAACAACACGCTGGGCATGTTTCACGCGCGACAGGTTGAGGGCGCAAAGGCAGAGGTATGGGTGAAGTAGGTCAGGGACAGCGGGGTTAGCGGAGCTGGCGAGGTTAGCAGAGATGAGCGGGCTGCGCCGTCCCGGATTTCCTTTCAGACCGCTCCCAGCACCAGGATGTACATCAAAGACAACCTACAACTCTTGCTTCTTCCAGGATTCTGCGGAGAGAGACTTGAGCTTCTCTATGTAATCCGCATTGAGATCGCCTTGAACGTTCTTTTCTCTCAATGCAGTGAAAAGCGTCCTCGATAGCACCGAACCTATGGCATGGACGGCCTCATGCCGGTCGAGCCCTTCGCTCATCAACCGAAGAAGCACTCCCCTTGCCGGAAAAGCATCCCCGAGTGCGACTTGATTCTCGACCATCACATGTATCAGGGCGTGAACAGTCTCATTGGGAAGCCGGATTCGGCGTCGCCGGTGGTATCGGACAACCAACCGCTCGCGCTCGGATTCATCGAGCGCGAGCCACGCATCGGAATCGATGTCTTCTTGTGGGTCGTAGCGCAACAACTCCATGAGATTCCCTCCGCTTTATGACCAATTTATACTCGGCCTAGCTGGCGGGAGAGAGCGAACCCGAGAGATCCAGATCGATGTGCACTTCCTTGGCAACCCTGAGGATCATGATGCTCGGATCCTTCAGCCCCCACTTCACATAGGGCACCATGAAACTCCCCTTCGCGGTCACGTTGGCGCCGTCGATGTGGATCTGCATGGGAACGGTGATGTCGTGCGGCGTGCCGTGCAGGGTGAACACGCCTGAGACCTGGATGCTCGAATCGCCGGAAGGCGCGATGGCGCCCTGGTAGGACTTCGGCTCGAAGGTCACGTCGGCGTAGTGCTCGGCGTCGAGGATTTCGGAGTGCATATGCTTGTCGCGGCTCTTTTCGCCGCTGTCGCCGCTGGCCGCCGAGACCACGATGGAACCGGACATGGCCGGCGCGCTGCGATCGAACCCGATGGTGCCCCTGCTCACGTGAAACGTGCCGCGCACCTCGTGACCGGTTCCCGCCAAAGCGAACGCCACCTTGCTCGCATCCGGATTCACGGTCATGGTTTGTTTCTGTGCAAACGCGAGAGATCCCAATGAGAGCAGAAGTGCGATGCCAAACGTGCCGAACAACTTCATTGCTTCGTCTCCTGTCAGAGTAACTATTTCTGTAGATTGGCTTGAGCATAAGCCGCTGGTAAGTGCGCGGAGATAACTATGAGGATGAAGTTTTGTTCATCTAATAGGTGTTCATCACAGTCCGGCATTACTTGGGATCCAAGGTTATGTTTCTTTCGAATAGACGTTCTTCCCGGGCAGATGGAAGTGATGGACTAGTATTTCTTGCATGCGGCTTCTGTTAGTTGAAGACGAGCACGATATTCAATCGTTCCTGAAGCAGGCTCTCACTGAGGCCGGCTACGAGGTCGAACTCGCTGCCGACGGCAAGAGTGCGGAGCGTCTTGCGCTCGCGCATTCCTACGACATTCTTATCGTCGATCTTGGCTTGCCGGACCTGGATGGCATCAGTCTTATTCTGCGCCTGCGCGAGAGTGGTGTTCGCGCGCCGGTGCTGATCCTCTCTGCGCGGCGCTCGGTTGATGATCGCGTGCGTGGGCTCGAACAGGGCGGCGACGATTATCTGACCAAACCGTTCGCGCTTGCGGAGCTGCTGGCGCGCTTGCGCAATCTGCTGAAGCGCAATGCGCCGGCGGCGACGGAAGCGACGCGGCTGCGCGTGCAGGATCTCGAACTCGACCTGCTGCGCCGCGAAGCTGCACGCGGAGGACAGCCGCTGCAGCTTACGCCGCAGGAGTTTGTGCTGCTGGAGTATCTTTGCCGCAATGCGGGGCGGGTGGTGACGCGCTCGATGATTCTGGAAAAGGTATGGGGCATGCGCATCCAGCCGGATACGAATGTGGTGGATGTTCATATCTACAGGCTGCGCGGCAAGGTTGACGGCAGCGGGCCGCAGCCTCTCATCAAAACTCTGCGAGGAGTGGGCTATGTCCTCAAAGACCGCTAGACCCGCGATGCGCAGCGCTGCGTGGCGCATCTCGCTATGGGCGACGCTTGCTTTCGCGGCCGGAACGATGGTGGTCTTCTTTGTGCTCGACCAGTTTGTGGCCACTGACATTCATCGCCGCACAGACGCATGGCTCACGGGCGAAGTGGAGGTGCTTGCCGATGTTGCGGAGCGCACGCCGAACGATGCGCTTTACAACCGCGTGGTGGGCGAAGTTGCCGAGCTTGCGGCGCATGAGATTCCCAACCGGCTGCCTTCAGACAATGGCTCGGATGAGAATTCGAGTGCGACCCCGAACAACGCGGTGTTCTTTCTGCAACTCGGCGGCGATCGTTCGCTCAAGCTCTGGGTGGGACCGGGTGACGGCCGGGTCTACCTTGACGCTGTGCTGGCTAGCCGGATTCTGATCGATCGGCCTACAGACATAACTGTGCTCGGATCGCGCACGCCGTTTCGCGTTGCATCGGTGCCCATGAACGATGGGAGCCGCGTGTTTCTCGGGCTCTCGGAGCGCGATCAGCTTCGCGTGCTGCGCAACCTGCGTACGCGGTTCTTCCTGTTGTGGCTTTCGCTGGTGCTGCTTGGGTTCGCTATCGTCTTCTTCACGACGCGCCGCATGCTGAGCCATGTGCGCCGCATCTCAGAGGCGGCATCGCACATTGGCCATACGGACTTGAACACGCGCGTGCCCATGTCGAACCGCAACGACGAGATCGCGCAGCTGGCGCTCACGCTGAACGGCATGCTCGAGCGCATCGAGAATTCGATGCACCAGTTACACACCATCACCGATTCGCTGGCGCACGATTTGCGTAGTCCGCTCACCGCCATTCGCGGCAAGCTCGAGTCGTCGCTCTCCGCCACGCGCGACAGCGAACCGTCGGAGGCGATCGTGTCGGCGATTGAAGAGCTCGATCGGTTGACGGACTTCCTGAACAAGTCGCTGGATGTGGCCGAAGCCCGCGCCGACGCACTCCGGCTGACACGGACGGCGATTGACCTGGGCGAGTTGCTCAGGGCGATGGTGGATCTCTATGAGCCGTCCATGTCGGAGCGAGGGCTCACGCTCTCTTTCGTGAGCGACAGCCAACTGCGCATGGCGGGCGATGCGGGCCTGCTTCATCGCATGATTGCGAATTTATTCGATAATGAACTGAAGCATCTGCCGCCGGAAAGCAGCATCACCGTGCGCCTTGAGGCCGCGCAGGACGAGGCGAGGCTTACCGTGGAAGACAACGGCCCTGGCTTTGAGGCGCAAATGCTCACCCGTGTTTTTGTGCGGCGCGTGAAGGGCAAGGAATCGACCGGGCACGGCCTGGGGCTCGCGTTCATTGACGCGGTGGTGCGAGCGCATGGCGGCACGATCGCGGCATCCAATGGTGAAAACGGCGGCGCGCGAATCGTCATTACGCTTCCCATAGCGCAGCCGGAGCGGGGCCGGCCGCTCTCATCCGCGGCGGCGGTTTGAAGATGCGAACCGTCAAGGCGGATCAGCTTTCGACGTAGTCCCAGAAGGCGTCGGTCAGCTCGGCGCCGTGCTCGTTGAGGATGCGGCGCGCGGCGCGTTCGACCTCTTCGATCAACCCATGAAGGTACTCGCGGGAGCGGGAGATGGCCACGACGCTCACGGTGGCGGACTGCCAGGTGACGGCTTCATCCATCTCCGCAACGGAGATGTTGAATCCCTGGCGGAGCTGGTCCTTGAGCGAGCGCACCACCTGCCTGCGGTCCTTAAGGGACTGGGCGTGCTCGATCCGGATCTCCAGTGTGAGTTGGGCGACCGGCATAGGGCAGAGGGCTTTTCCCGGACAGTGTAGTCCGGGAAGGCAGGAATTCTGAACCACTTTCTGCGCGAGGGTAATTCGAAGTAGTTTCTAGGTCTTCGTCATGCGGTTGCGCAGGCGCTTGAGGACATTGGGCGGCACCAGGCCGGTGATGTCTCCGCCGAAGCTGAAGACCTCTTTGACCATGCGCGAGCTGACGAAGGAGTAGCGGCCTGCCGGCTGCAGGAAGACGGTCTCGATGTCGGGCGCGAGGCGCCGGTTCATCAGGGCCATCTGGAACTCATATTCATAGTCGGAGATGGCGCGGATCCCGCGCAGGACCGCGGTGGCTCCCTGCTGCCGCGCGAAGTCGACCATGAGGCCGTTGAAGGTGGCTACCGACACATTGCCGAGGGTGCGGGTGGCCTCCTGGAGCATCTCCACCCGCTCGGAGACGGTAAAGAGCGGGTCCTTTCCCGGGTTGTTGAGGACGCTGACGGCGAGGTGGTCGAAGAGCTTCGACCCGCGCTGGATCAGATCGACATGCCCGTTGGTCGGCGGATCGAACGTGCCGGGATAGATGGCTTTGACAGGCATGCGGCTGCTCCAACTGGATTTTAGCAGCGATGTTCGCAGTGACCCGGGGGCCTGGTCAGTATGTCTGCGCGAGCTCTTCCTGTACGGCGTTTTTCTCGAGTGCCGCAATGTAAATCGAGATTACCGTGATGTCGTCGTTCTGGCCGAAGCGCTTGGCGGTCTGCGCAATGTAGCGCGCGGACTCGTTGGAGACCTGCTGGGTGCGCTCGAAGCCGAAGAGTTCGCCTTCGTCGTTCTGGGCTTCGACCACGCCGTCGGAGAGAAAGATGATGCGCATGCCCTGCTCGAGCTGGAACGTCACCTGCTCGTAGGTCATGCCTGGAATGACGCCCAGCGGCAGACCGGGAGGCAGCTCGATCTCGCGTCCGTCGCGATAGGGGCTGAGGTGGCCGGCGTTGGCGATCTCCATGAGGCCGTCGCGGTAGATGCGGGCGCAGAGGCAGGTGGCGAAGCTGACCACGCTGTCCTTGTCGCGAGCGCGCGAACTCGAGTCCGCGCCGATCAGGACGGTATTGAGGTGCTGCAGAATCGTCGATGGGTCATGCGAGAGCTCGTTGCGGAAGGCGCCCACAAGGGTGCTGGCGTTCATGGCGGCCTGCAGGCCTTTGCCGCTGACGTCGCCGGCGACGATGAGGAGCGATCCATCTTCGACGGGAAGAACCTGGAAGAAGTCGCCGCCCACGCCGTTGACCGGTACGTAGGCGCTCTCAAGCATGAAGTACTTGTTGGAGGGCAGCTCCGTGGGGATCAACATGGCCTGCACGCTGCGGGCGGCGGCGATTTCAGCGTTGGAGCGCTGTTCTTCCTGGCTGACGTGCACGAACCGGTAAAGGATCACGGCGATGAGGCTGGCGAGAAAGATGGCGAAGCTGAGAATGCTGGTGCTGAACTCGATGGGGCCGAGGTTGAAGCGATGGTTGGCCATCTTGTCGGAGATCCAGTGCTTGTCGGCCAGGTACATGAGCACGGTGTCAATGGAGTCGGCAATGGCGACCAGGGCGAAGGGGAAGAGCATGACTCCGGCTTCGCGCTGCCCGCGACGCCAGGCGTGGAAGAGCATCCAGGTAACGAGGCCGAGGAATGCGACCTCGGCGCTTACGGACAGGACGTCGTAGAACTGCTCGAAGCCGAGGAGAGCGAAGACGGGGAAGACCAGAAAGGCGATCTGGACGCTGCGGATCAAGCGGTGGTTGCGGTCGGCGGTAAAGTGAACGATGAACTCCAGAGTGACCGCCATGAAGATGCGGCCGATCCAGAGGTTGAGGGGGACATAGGCGGAGTAGGAGATGATGGCGAGCTGCCACAGAAGGTGAATGATCCCGCTGATGGCGACGCTGATGCAGAGGAGAGTGAGCCAGAGGTACTCCGAGTGGTGCCGCTGGGCGAAATAGAGGATGGCGCCGAATGCGGCGACGAAGAGAAAGAGGAGGCTCAGGACCAGGTCGGCGATGATCTCGTGATCCCAGCGCTGCGAGACGGCGATGGCGAAGCGGTCAGTGACGTCGTGGTGGGCGCCGAGCTCGACGCGGTCGAGCTGGCCGCGCGTGATCTGGATGCCGGGGGCGGCCCAGGAGCGAACGGCAACCAGGATAGTGCCGTCCGCGGCGGGGGCGGGCAGGCTGAGTTGGAGCGGGAGCGACATGTACATGCGCGGTCCGCCGTCGAAGCCGTGGGAGTGGCCGATTTCGACGCCGTTGGCGAAGACCGAGATTTGCCCGACGTCGTGCGTGGTGAGCAGCAGATCCAGCGGTTCGGACGAGGTTTCGCCGGGGGGTTGAAGCTGTCGCGCATTGATGCGGATGCGGTACCAGGCGTATCCGGCGTAGGACTCGAAGCCGAGCTCGGAGAGCGGCTTGTCGAGGCTGACGATGGACCAGTTGGTGTCGTCGAGCGCAGGGTCGGCCCACTGCGGGTTATCGCCGATCTGGAAGCGCCAGGGGCCTTCGAGATGAGCCTCCGTGTGTCCGGAGGGGGTGACTACGTTGGATGGAGTTCCCGACGGGGCGGAGGACTGGGCAGGGGTGGATTGCGGTGAAGCAGCCTGCGGAGGATCAGTATGGGCCAGGGCCGGGACGGTCGCACACACGAGGAGCAGCAGGGTCGCGATGGGCCATAGCGCAGCTCGTCTGGCGATTCTCATGAGTGGTTCAAGTTTAGAGCAGGATGGAGAATGGCGCGATCTTCCGCTGTCTCGCAACTCTCAGCCTTAACCTCAATACGGCATCGGAGGCTGGGCGGTTCCTGTGAGGGTATTCAGATCTTTGATTCCACCCATTGGCCAGACGCAGTTATGGAAGAAGCCGCTTTACCGCCCCCAAATCCAATCCCGCAATGCGCGCGATTCCGGGAATCTGCAGTGAGTGCAGCTTGCGGTCGTTGGTGAAGAAAAGGTCGACCTGTGCCTGCGCGGCCGATGCCAGGTGAATTGCGTCGGGTGGCGAGGCTGTTGTCCATGCGCGAACGAAAGAAAACTGGTTCGCGGTCTCAAGGTCAAAGGGGAGCACGCGCACAGTTCCTGCGGCAAAGAAATCGAGGACCCTGTCGGCGCCGGACTGCGAGCCGAGCTTCCGTGGACCCACGAGGACCTCTCCAACCGTCACTATGCTGGTACAGAGTGTATCGCCGCGGCGCTTCATGGCTTCGTGGAGGCTCTTGGTTATGGAGAAGTAGGCCGTGTGCCGTTCGACGAGATAGACGAACAGCATAGAATCCCAGTAGACGAGACTCATCCTGCCTTCCTGCCTTCGGCGTTCTTCTCCATCGCGAGCCTTTCCCAAGGGTCTGGCCCCCAGGCTTCCCGCTCAGCGCGGAGAAATGCTTGTCCTCCGCCGAGTGCCTTGAATTCCTCTTCGAAGATTCCGTACAGAGCTTCGAGCCCTGAACCGTCCTGAACCCTGCTGGGTTTGTGCTTTGTCGCAGAAGAGGCGACGGCCTCCGGATCGAGGAGTCGGTAGGTGAATTCGACGGTAGTGCTCTGTCCGGAAGGCGGCCCCGACCGCGAAATCAGCTCAAGATGAGCCAAACGCAGAAACTTGTGGGTCGACAGGGCGGAACACACCTGCGGGACGCGCTTCAAATCCCAATTCAGCGCCTTGTGCACCTCGCCGACTCGCACCGCAACCGTGGTGTCACCCCTCCTTCGGGCGGGCAGAATATATCTGTCTTGAACGAATTGCCGGACCTGATCGCTGGCATTCATGGCCGCCTCCTTAACAAACACGCTCGAACACAGCCATTTCACGTACCAAACTCACCGAGCATAGAATAGCACTATCCTCGCAAGAATAGAATAGAAAGAATATTTACTGGGAGCACAACTCAAGCCGCCGGGGCCTGAGTTGTTGTTGTCCTAATCTTGATTATCCGCGGCGGCTGCGAACGGCATCCTTGGCTTCGGCTGCGCCGCCGGCCGGAGCCTCGGGGACCTCAGCTTTGGCGGCTGCGCCGATGTTGAGCTTCTTGCGTAGCTCCGCGTCCATTTTGGCGAAGGTGTCCTTGTTTTCCTTGAGGAAAGTGCGGGTGTTCTCGCGACCCTGGCCGATGCGCTCGCCGGAGTAGCTGTACCAGGCGCCCGACTTCTCCACGATGTTGTTGGCGACCGCAAGATCGAGCACGTCGCCTTCGCGGCTTATGCCTTCCCCGTAGAGGATGTCGAACTCGGCTTCGCGGAACGGCGCGGCAACCTTGTTCTTCACAATCTTGACCTTGGTGCGGTTGCCGGTAACAGCGTCGCCTTCCTTGATGGCGGCGATGCGGCGGATATCGATACGAACGGAGGAGTAGAACTTGAGGGCGCGGCCGCCGGTGGTGGTTTCAGGGTTGCCGAACATCACGCCGATCTTCTCGCGGATCTGGTTGATGAAGATGAGCGAAGTACGGGACTTCGAGACGGTGCCGGTGAGTTTGCGGAGGGCCTGGGACATGAGGCGCGCCTGCAGGCCGACATGGCTATCGCCCATTTCGCCATCGAGTTCGGCCTTGGGAACGAGAGCGGCAACGGAGTCGACGACCAGCACGTCAATGGCGCCCGAGCGGACCAGGGCTTCAGTGATTTCCAGAGCCTGCTCGCCGGAGTCGGGCTGCGAGACGAGGAGGTTGTCGACATCGACGCCAAGTTTCTTGGCATAGGCCGGGTCAAGGGCGTGTTCAGCGTCTACAAAGGCCGCGAGTCCGCCCGCACGCTGGGCTTCCGCAATGATCTGGAGGGTGATGGTGGTTTTGCCCGAGGACTCAGGGCCGTAGATCTCAATGACGCGGCCACGCGGTACGCCGCCGACGCCGAGGGCGGCGTCAAAACTAATGGAGCCGGTGGAGATGACCGAGATCGGGACCAGCGCTTCTTTGGATCCGAGGCGGACAATGGAGCCCTTTCCGAACTGTTTTTCGATTTGGCTGAGGGCTAATTCAACGGCTTTGGCGCGATCGTCGGCAATGGCCATGCGGGGTGGTTCTCCTTCTAAAAACGCACTTTCAGTCTGCTACCCATGACGGGCGAGCAAGCAAGAATACTGGAGCGCAGTTCGTTCGAATTCTAGCACCACCTGCGATGGGGCCAACCGCGCCTGCGGCGCCATCCTTGCCGGTGTGCGCAGCTGCGGGGCACCTGCGCTGCGGCCAACCGGTTTCGCCGCCGTTCGGTCATCTTTCGCAGGCGTTTGCGAGATTACTGCGATGTAAACCAACAAGCTCATGATAGCGAACAAATGACGAATCTGGCCGTGAGAGAGCGGCGAAAATTCGTGAGATGGATCACATATGTAAACCTGGATCTCATTCAATTGCTTCGAGTCCCGGGCCAGCCAGCGAGGCGGCAGGGAAAAAGTATGCGGGGTTGTGATTGAGCTGGCTGTGAGGGCCATCACAGCAGGCATGGCAGACGAGAAAAGCAAAGGCAACAGCGCACTTTGTTCGGGCGGGGAAATCTGCAAAAATATCAATATGACGACTGTTGCCGTTCCCTCGAAGGTGTTTGCCGACCGCATTGGCCGGATTGAAGTGTCCGCAACCATGGCCGTGGCCGCCGAGGCCGCCAAGCTCCGCGCCGGGGGCGCCAACCTGGTCGACTTCGGCGCCGGCGAGCCGCATTTTCCGACGCCGCGGCATATCAAGGACGCGGCGATTGCTGCGATTGAGGCCAACTTCACGCGCTATACCGTGGTGCCGGGCATTCCGGATGTGCGTAAAGCGATCGTGGAGCGGCACGCGTGCGACTTCGGGTCAGACTATGGCATCGACGAGGCGATCTTCACCACCGGCGGCAAACTGGCGCTGTTCAATACGATCCAGATCCTTGTCGACCATGGCGACGAGGTGATCCTGCCGGTTCCGTACTGGGTGAGCTTCAAGGACATCATTCAGTACGCGGGCGGCAAGGTGGTGTTCCTCGAGACCAGCGAGGCGGAGAACTTCCGCATCACGGCCGACGCCATCGAGAAGTCGATTACGCCGCGGACCAAGGCCATTATCCTGAATTCGCCGTCGAACCCGGCGGGCTCGGTGATGTCGCCCGAGGATCTGGAGCGGATCGTTCAGCTCGCTCACGAGCGGGGCATCTACCTGCTTCTCGACGAGTGCTATGTATACCTGAACTATGCCGGCAAGCCGGTGTCGGGCGGGTCATTCACCTGGGCCAAAGAGCACCTGGTGATTCTCGGTTCGCTGTCGAAGACGTATTCGATGACGGGCTGGCGCGCGGGTTATGCGCTGGCGTCGAAGGCGGTTGTAGCGAACCTGTCGAAGCTGCAGTCGCAGTCGACGTCCAACGCTTCCAGCATCGTGCAGAAAGCCTCGATTGCGGCGCTGGCCGGCTCGCAGGAGTGCGTGGCGGAGTTCCGCGCGGAGTTCATCGAACTGCGCGACTACATGCTGAAGAAGCTGGCGGAGATTCCGGGCGTGACCTGCACCAAGCCCGAAGGCGCGTTCTACGTGTATCCCAACATGGGGGCGTTCCTTGATCGGAATGGGGCAAGGGCGGTATCAAGACCGCGACCGAGCTCGCCACCCGCCTGCTGCACGAGGCCCACGTGGTTGCGGTTCCAGGCGAGGCGTTCGGAACCGGTGAGCACATTCGACTTTCCTATCCCGTAACTCGTCAGAATATCGACGAGGGCACGCGACGCATGGGAGAATTCCTCAGCCGGCTGGCCTGATACCCCAGTCGAGAGAGATTTCGCTAAGCGGAACGAACGATACCTGCGTCCTGCGATGTAACCGTTGCACTATCCAGCTACTGCGTTTGTCGGGTAGGATGTGTCTCTCATGTCGAACTCCATTGATTTTCGTCCTGTGATACTTGCCGGCGGCAGCGGCACGCGGTTCTGGCCGCGGTCGCGCCGGGCCCGCGCCAAGCAGGTTCTGGCGCTGGATGGCGAGCGCTCCATGATTCAGCAGACGGTGGAGCGTCTGAAGCCGCTGAGCGGACCTGAGAACACCTGGGTCATTACCAATGAGTTTCTGGCGCACGAAATTGCCGATCAGTTAAAGGGCGTGCCGGCCAGGCAGATTGTGCAGGAGCCGGTGGCGCGCAACACGGCGCCGGCCTGCGGCCTGGCCGCGTTCCTTGTAGAACGCGAGAATCCCGATGCGGTGCTGGGAGTATTTCCCTCCGACCACGTGATTGCGGACGAGCCGCGGTTCCTGAAGGCGCTTGCAGAAGGGCATTCAACTGGCAGCGGCGGGCGAGAATATGGTCGTTCTGGGAATCGAGCCGACGCGGCCGGAGACCGGCTACGGCTACATTGAAACGGGCGACTTCGCCAGGGATGATTCCGCGCTGCACGTGCGGCGGTTTACTGAAAAGCCGAACCTGAATCGCGCCCAGGAGTTTGTCGCGGCCGGAAACTACTACTGGAACTCCGGCATGTTCCTCTGGTCGGCGCGGACGCTGGCCAATGCGGTGCGCGAGCATGTGCCCGAATCCGCTCCGCTGCTGGAGAAGATCGCGGCGGCATACGGGACGCCGAAGTTCGAAGAGGTTTTTCGCGAGCTTTATCCGAAGTGCGAGAACATCTCAGTGGACTATGCGGTGCTGGAGCCGCGCTCGGCCAAGGGCGAGCACCTGTCGAATCTCTACTGCCTTCCTGCCGAGTTCAGCTGGAACGACCTCGGATCGTGGGCGTCGCTCTACGAGTACCAGACGGAGACGCGACTGCGCGGCGACGGCGACGGCAACGTTGCCGAGACCGAGGGCCACACCGCGGTGGACGCGTCGAACAACTACGTCTACAGCCCGAAGAAGTTCGTTGCGCTGGTGGGCGTTGAAGACCTGGTGATCGTGGATACGGAAGATGCGCTGCTGATTGCGCGCCGCGACCACTCGCAGGACGTGGGCAAGATCGTGAAAGAGCTGGGGCTGAGCGGGCGGACGGATCTGATCTGAGGGTTAGAGGCCCAGAAGTTCGAGCAAATCTTCAATACCCATTCCATGATGGGCAGCGATGCGCTTGAGTAATGCTGGAAAGCGTGCCTACTTTAATCGGGTGGTCATTGGGTATGACCTCGTGGTTCTCACCATCGCGTTGTGTAGTGATCCGGATATGAGATCCGGACTGCCGAGTTGCCTGATATCCAACCGCTTTCAACGCCTTTACGAGGCGTTCGCCGTCAATGTCCCGAGGCAGCTTCACCGTGCCAGCACTTCGTCGCGCACGAAGTGAAGTCGGATAACCCTTGGTGCGTCCATGCGCTCGTCGAAGTAGCACTTGACGGCATCTTTCACCATGGCGCGCAACTCTTGCGAGCGAGTCACCCTGAGTGTGGATTCCATAGCCGAGGGCGCTGGCGGTGTAGCCGCCATCCACTTCGTCTTCGCGGACTTCAAAGATGATCTCGCTCATTGCGATTGCGTGCCCCGTATCGGTCCGATGCTACCATCGCCGCAAGTCGAACCAACAAGCCGGAGCGCCGAGATCGGCGTCTTGTCGGCGTTGTATGTGCAGAGGATCGCGTAATGGTCTTCACCAAACGCTTGCGCGAGGGCGTTCGTCTGGGGCGGATCACGGTCAGCGTGCGCATCTGGCAGAGTCCGCGGGTCAAAGTTGGCAATCGGTACAAGATGGAAGAGGGCGAGATCGAGGTTGACTCGATCAAGCCGATCGGGCTGCCGGACATCACGCCGGAGCTGGCGCGGGCGTCGGGATTTCTCGGCGTGATCGATCTGCTGAAGGTGGCCAAACACGGGCCGGGCGAGAAGATCTACCTGGTGCGATTTCATTACATTCCGCCTAAGAGAGTGCGGGCAGCGTCGCGGAAGCAATCGCTTCGTGAGGATTGCCGGAGACGCGGCTCATGCGAATGACGAGCGCTCGAAGAGCATACCTCAGGGCCTGAAGGCCGCGGTCATTGCGGCGATGCGATGTTGTTCGGGCTAAAGCCCGGACCTGCCTTTAACCTGGACTTGCCTTGACCCGGACCTGCCTTAAGCGGACTGTCTGAAGCCAGACCGCGTCGTTCTTTACACTGGTCTTTTCGAGGAGCACGATTCTCCCCTATGGCTCATCCCCAGATCAAGTTCGGCACCGACGGCTGGCGCGGCATCATCGCCGACGACTTCACGTTTGCCAATGTGCGCACCGCGGCGGAGGCCATCGCCGCTTACATTCACGCCAAGGAAGATCCGCGAAAGGCATCTGCATCGGGTACGACACGCGGTATGGGTCGAAGGCGTTTGCGCGGGCGTGCGCGGAGGTGGCCGCGGCGAGCGGGATTCCGGTGCTGCTGGCCAACGGCATTACGCCCACGCCGGCGCTGAGCTTCGGCGTGCGGCAGCAGGGCGCGGCCGGCGGGATCATGATCACGTCGTCGCACAATCCGGCGCACTGGAATGGGGTGAAGTACAAGGCTTGGTACGGCGGCGCGGGCAGGCCATCGATCATGAACGAGATCGAGGCGCTGCTGGGGCAGAGGGCGCCGCGGGCGGCCCAGGCGGCGGAGATTCGGGAGTTCGACTTTCTGCCGGAGTATGTAGCGGCGATCGAGCGTTTTGTGGACTTGGATCTGATTGCGAAGTCGGGGATGAAGTTCGCGATCGACTCGATGTATGGCTCGGGGGGAACGATCCTCTCGGATATCTTTACGCGGATCGGCGTGGAGCATGTGCAGATTCGTGGGAACGCCGACCCGCTGTTTCCGGGGATCAACCCGGAGCCGATCGAGCCCCATATTCGAGCGCTGGGCGAGGCGGTGGTGGCGCATGGATGCGATTCCGGGCTGTGCACCGATGGCGACGCGGACCGGATTGGCGCGATCGATGAGCATGGAGAATTTGTCGATCCGCATAAGATTTTCTCGATCCTGCTGAGCTGGGTGCTGCGGCGGAAGGGCTGGCCGGGCGCGGTGACGCGCGCCGTGAATACGACCAAGATGCTCGACCGCATCTGCGCGAAGTACGGACGGGAGCTGATCGAGCACGGCATCGGGTTCAAGTATGTGTGCGACCTGATGCTGGAGCGGGAGATCCTGATGGGCGGCGAGGAGGCTGGAGGGATCGGTTTCCAGCGCCATCTGCCGGAGCGCGACGGCCTCTGAATGCCCTGCTGCTGGCCAACGTAATGGCGGACGAGGGCAAGACGCTGGGGCAGCTTGTCGCCGATCTGCAGCAGGAATACGGCGAGCATCACTATGGGCGGATCGACCTGCATATTCCCAACGAGATCAAGCAGGCGGCGCTTGCGCGGACGAAGGCGCTGAAGGCAGGCGATATGGGGTTTGGGGGGATGACGATTCTGCGGCAGGAGACGAATGGACGGGATCAAGTTCTTCCTGGACAATCCCGAGGCGAAGACCAAGCCCAAGGCGGCGGAGACGTGGATCCTGCTGCGAGCGAGCGGTACCGAGCCGCTGCTGCGCATTTATGCGGAGTCGTGCTCGAAGGAGACGGTGCAGCGGCTGCTGGAATCGGCACGGACGTTTGTGCTGTCGAGCGCGCCTTGGCCAGGGTCTCGGGGCGGTAAGATCGGGACTATAAGACCAAGCCGACGGGAGATTCTTGACTCATGTTCATTCATATCTTTGGTTTCAAGTGGAAGCCGGCGGCTACGGAGGCCGACAAGGCGCGGGCCGCGCATGACATTGCGGCGTTTCGCGACCACATTCCGGGGCTGATCGATGTGCACGTGGGACCGAATCTGTCGCCGCGGGGACAGGGTTACGCCTTTTGCGGACTGATGACGTTTACGGATAAGGCCGCAGCCGAGGCCTACACCGCGCACCCCATGCACCAGGCGCTGCTGAAGTGGCTGGTGCCGCTGATCGATCCCGTTGAGCTGGACTTCAGAGGCATAGTCGCAAGCTGCTCAACCGGCCTGCTCAACCGGGCCGCGTCAGGCCTGGTCCGCCTCGAACCGGGTTCGGGCCGGGTTAGATTTTATTTCTACCCGGCGACAATACTGTGACAATCGCGCTACACTGCATTCCCATATACGCCGCTCTCCGCGGGACAGAAGGCGCCGGCGTCTCCGCGGGGCTCTAAAGCAAGGAGGCAGGATGCAAATCACCGACACGATCGACAAGGTGCTCAAGGGCAAGAGCTTCAACAGAGTCCTGGCGCTGGCCCCGGAGCAGACCGTCTTCGAGGCGCTGCAGACCATGGCGGAGTATGACGTGGGCTGCCTGATCGTGTGCTCCGAAGGCCGGCTGGTGGGCATTTTTTCAGAGCGGGACTACGCGCGGAAGGGCATCCTGCACGGGCATATGTCGAAGGAAACCCGGGTCAGCGACATCATGACCAGCCCGGTCATGTACGTGACTCCGGAGCACACCGTGGACGACTGCATGAACCTGATGACCGAGCGACACTTCCGGCATCTGCCAGTAATCGAGAAGGACAAGGTGATTGGCATGGTCTCCATCGGAGACATGGTGAAGTGGGTCATCAGCGGACAGAAGCTGGCGATCGAAGCGCTGGAGGGTTATATTACGGGCGGTTACCCGGCGTAGGTCAGGCGCGGTCTTAGTGTCTTCTGTGCTGGAACATGCGCGCGTCGAAGACAAACCGCTGCGGAGAATCGATCTGCACCTGCGTCACGCGGGGATGAAGGGGATTCACCAGCACATTCCACTCTGTGTGCAGCGCGGCCGAGGGGACCTCGATGGCCAGAGCACTTTTCTCGCGAATCCAACGGTCCCCCAGGGCGCGCAATGGCTCCAGATCGTCAGTCCACCAGCCCGCCGGCAGCCGTTCCGGCTCAAGGCGTTGAGCCGGTTCTCCATCGGGCAGCAAGGCTGCGATTGAAACCAGATCGTCGGGCTGCTGATTAGGCTCCAGATGGACAAACAGTTCGATGGCCGCGAGCGCCAACGATGCAGACGCATAGACCATCGGCACACCGCGCGAATTCCAACGGCCCCCGTAGCGCCGAGCCCCTTCGCCGGAGAACGCTTCGGCAGCATGACAGGCGCGGCATATCCGCCAGATGCGCATCAGCTATAGACGCCATAAGCGATTCGGCCGAGTATGTCTTCGACTTCGCGGACGCCCGGGTCGGTGTCCAACTGGTCCAGCGGGCGGCTCCCGCGCAAAGCTCGATTGGGTGTCTTGAGCCATGCGGCCGCCTTGTCTCCTCCGCCCAGGGTGTCAGCGGCAAACGAATAGACCTGGGCCAGGCGCACCGCCCGATCCGACTCGGCAGCCGTCAGGCGCGAGTGCTGAGTAAGGCGGCGGGTGAGGGTTCGCTTGGGAATGCCAATTCTTTCAGAGAGGTCCGCCTGGCTCACATCCAGCCGCTCGGCCAGGAGGAGGAGCGCTTTGACTGGAAGCCCCTCGCGCACGAGGTCGGCCAGTGCGCCGCCCTTCTTTACGGGCCGGCCCAGGACAGCCTCACCGCCAAGCACTTCGGGAACCGAATGGGACGCCATGCGATGCCTCCGGTTTGAGTATACGCCATTTGGCTATTTTGGAAGCGCCATATTTGCCATAAGCCTGTCATGGCGCGATTTGGCAGCGAACTCCTTAGACGCCTTCGCCGACGTTGCCGATGACGGCGATTTTGGCGCGCTTGCCGAGGCGGACGGTTAAGCGGACGGGCAGGGCGTCAAGGGTGAACACGCTGGTGGTGACGACTTCCCCGTTGATCTTGACGGCCTTTTCGGTGATCTTGCGGTTGGCTTCAGAGGCGCTGGCGGCCAGGCCGAGGGCGACGAGGAGTTTGGGCACGCGGATGTGCAGCGCGCCGGCTTCATTGGCCGCGGTGACGTCGGCAAAGGCGATGTCCACTTCCTCGAGGTCTTCGGATTCACCCTTCTGCTGGAACATGCGCGCCCAGTTCTCGTCGGCGTGGCGGGCGGCCTCTTCGCCGTGGAAGCCGGCGGTGATGGTGCGGGCCAGACGCTTCTTGGCTTCCATGGGATGCAGGGCGCCGGAGGCGATGTCGGCCTGCAGGTCGTCGATTTCCGATTGTTTCAGGTCGGTGAGGAACACCCAGTATTTGCCCATCAGGTCGTCCGAGATGGACATGAGCTTGCCGTACATCTCGGAGGGCGGCTCGTTGATGCCGACGGCATTGCCGAGCGATTTCGACATCTTCTGTACGCCGTCGAGGCCTTCGAGGATGGGGGTCATGAGGATGATCTGCGGCTTCTGGCCGTAGTGGCGCTGCAACTCGCGGCCGGCGCCGAGATTGAAGCGCTGGTCGGTGCCGCCGAGTTCCACGTCGCATTCCAGCATCACGGAGTCGTAGCCCTGCATGACGGGGTAGAGCATCTCGTGGAGGCCGATGGGCTGCTCATTCTGGAAGCGGCGGTGGAACTCATCGCGCTCGAGCATCTGCGACACGGTGAAGTGCGCGGTGAGACGGATTGTGTCTTCGTAATTGAGCTTGCCGAGCCACTCTGAGTTGTAGCGGACCTCGGTCTTCGATTCGTCGAGAATTTTGAAGACCTGCTGCTTGTAGGTCTGGGCGTTTTCTTCGATCTGCTCCCGGGTCAAGGGCTTGCGGGTGACGTTGCGGCCAGTGGGGTCGCCAATGAGGGAGGTGAAGTCGCCGATGAGGAAGATGACCTGGTGGCCGAGCTGCTGGAAGTGGCGCAGCTTGCGCATGAGCACGGTGTGGCCGAGGTGGAGGTCGGGGGCGGTGGGGTCGAAGCCGGCCTTGATGCGGAGCGGGCGGCCGGTTTTGCGGCTGTCTTCGAGGCGCTCGCGGAGGTCGGAGACGCGGATGATTTCGGCCGCGCCTTTCTGGAGCAGGTCAAGCTGTTCGTCTACGGGCAGGAACGTACTCATTCTATTTTCGAGTATATAAAGGCGGGCACAGAGTTACGGGTGGGTGGCGCGCTGTTTCTCGGCTTCAATGACTAGCTTGCGGAAGGCGTCGACGGCCGGCAAATCGGGGGATCGGAGGGCGTCCTTCTGGATATAGCGCCAAACGGGCGGGGCGTCGAGGGCATCTTCGCGCTTGCCGCGATAAACGGCAAACACGTCGTTCGCCGAACCCATCTCAACCTGCGGGGTGGGGCTGGGAGTGCGCGAGCCGGTGGGGTCCCCTGACATGGGCGGAGTTCCTGCGCTGCCGCCGACGCGCCCGCCAGAGTCCGTGGGCTGCAGAATCACGGGTCGGTTGTTGGTGGGCAATCCGCCGATGGTGGGCTGGGCGATCTTCCCGTTGCCTCTGCGAACGACGATGACAAGGTCGGCGGTGGAGACGTCGGTCGCCAGGCGATAGCGGCCCCAGTTCATCAGGGCCTTCTCCACGGCTTCCTGGGCGGCGCGGTTCGCATTGGGAGCGTCGAGCGCCACTCCCGCGTCAGGGTCGATGACCACCAGCACGGTTTCGGCCTGGAGCACGTCGTCGGGCAGCAGAATCTTCTTCTTGTCCTTGCCGGAAGCGGCGATACAGCACAGGAGCAACAGCGAGAGCGCAATGGCCTTTGGGAACCGCATGAACGACCTCCCCGTCGGATGACAAGTCTAACCCGCTCGCTTCTTTGACGGGCTTATTTTTAGCTGGGTCATCAGCTTTTTCCCAATCGGGATCTGCGCGGTGCTGGAGAGCCCTAGCTTTTAGAAAGAGCTGTTTCGGCGGGACTGAAGTCCCGCCCTGACGCGTTCAGGAAGCAACACCCTAGTCTTTCCGCAGCCTGTTGAGCGCAAAAAAATCCGGCGGGCCACAGGGGGCCCGCCGGGGCAATGAAACACGAGGCACCCTATCTCTCGTGAATCAGGTTCCAGCGCACGCCGCCTGCGTAGGTCGGGTGGTAGTACTCGCGCTGGACAACGTACTGCGTGCCGCCGTTGTAGAAGCCGAAGACCTCGTTGTTGAGGTTGAGCCCGTAGGCGTAGACCTCGAGGCCAAAGGGCAGGCGGTAGCTGGCCTGGGTGTCGAACTGGAAGTGGGCATAGAGGTAGTTGTCGCCGTTCGGTCCTTTCACACCCACAGCCGGGTCGCTGATTTGATCCCTGGTCCCGTTCCATTGGTACTGATAGATCATCGTGCCGTCGTAGGTCATGCCCACGCGCATCGAGAAGTGTTTGGTGTCGTAGGTGGGGCTGATGTTCCAGGTGTTGGGCGCCTGGCGCAGCAACGCGGGGGAGTCGGGCCGGAGGACGGAGGTGCCGTCCGGATTGGTATTGTCCTCGGGGATGCCGTTGGTACTTGACTGGGTGTAGCTGTAGTTGGCGGTGAGACCGGCGCCGCCCAGGACGCTGGGGAGAAAGGACATTCGCTGCTGGTACCCGAACTCAACGCCCTGAACGTGGGCGCTTCCGGCGTTGATGGGCTGGGATACAAGGACTTTTGTTCCCGGAGGGAGTGTGGGGAAGGATTATGGTCGTCGAATAGAACTGCCGAGTGACGATGGGATCGGAGAGATCCTTGTAGAAATAGCCGGCCTGGATGAGGCCCAGCGGGGTCAGATTCCGTTCGTAGAGCACGTCGTAGTTATTGGCGTGCTCCGCCTTCAGATTCGGATTGCCGATGCTGGCGGTGTACGGGGTCTGGCCCTTTATAGGCAGACTCACTGCCGCGGAAATATCCTGCGGGTCGGGCCGGGAAAGGCCGCGCCCGTATACCAAGCGGAGGTCGGAGTTCTTGTCGATTGCGAAGCGGAGGGATGCGCTGGGCAGGACATCGGTGTAGTCTCCGCCGGCCTTGTAGGTGAGCGTTGTCGGAGCCGGTGTCGCGCTGCTGTCGAAACTCAGAGTGCTGACGTGCGTGGCTTCAACGCGAAGTCCGGCGACGAGGCGGACGCGGCTGTGGAGTTCGATGGTGTTCATGATGTAGCCGGCGGGAATGCGCTCATCCAGGTCGAAGTTGTTGCCGTTAACACCAGGACCGCCGACTAAGTGGAGCGGCGGCGTGTTGGCCTCGGCCCACCCGCGGACCTTGCCCCATGCAGTGACCTTGGGAAACGGTCCCCCGTAGCTGCCGTCGTAATAGTTGGGATCGTGAAAGTCAGTCTCATACCACTCAGGATGCTGGGCGACGGAGACAGCAGTTTCACCCCCGCAGTCGGGGTCGGTGCACAACGAGGTATTGTAGGTGTCGTCGAACTTGTGAGCGTTGCGGATTTTGGCTCCGAGTTCGAAGGTGCCGAAGTGCGAGCCCAGATGGTAGAAGCGGGCGTAGGACCCGGACGCCTGCAGGTTGAGTTGCGCGCTTTGGCCATAGGTTGGATAGTCGAGCTCGGTGAAGCCGTAGTTGTTCACGTCGAAGGCATTGTCCTCTTTGGCCACATTCGGGCCGATGCAGCCGCTCCAGGCGGGCCGGTAGACGGTCCCCGGGAGCGTTCCGGTGTTGATGCAGGTTGCGTCGGGATTGCCAAGCCAGTTGTAGTTGGCGCCGCCGCCGCCGCCGAGCGAGCGGGAACGCGAGACCGAGGCGAGCCAGGTCACGGTGGACTTGTTCATCATGTGATGGCCCTGGAGCGAGGTGCTGTAGATGGCCATGTTAGGACGGCGCCAATCCTGGCCGTACCCTGGCTGTTTGCCATCGTTCATCGTGTAGACCCACTTGTTACCCCAGTTGCGGAAAGTGGAAAAGAGAGTACGCAGCGCAATATCCGAGCCCTCGTTGAGCTTGTAATCGAGGGTCCCGGTGCGCGCCCCACCGCGTGCGGTTGTAGACATAGTCGCGGAAGTCCATGCTGTCATAGTGCGGGGTGGCGCTGTCCATGGTCGGCACGGGCTCGATGTCGTTGATGCCGCGGCCGTTGTAGTCGTAAGTGCCGCCGATCAGGACGCCGAGCTTACTGTTGGCGAGGAACCGCTTACCCATGGTGCCGCCAGCCTGGTACACGGAGCGGCCGCCGATGATGGGGGTGTATCCGCCAACGCCATAGATCGCGACCATCGGAGCTATCGCCAGCAGTCTTGGTCACCAGGTTCACTGAGCCGCCGATGCCGTCGGCATCGATGTTGGCCTGCAGCGTCTTGTTGATTTCGACGGAGTCGACGAGGTCGGAGGCGATGGTGTCCAGCTTGATCTGGCGCACGCCGGATTCAGGCGATGGAATGCTCACGCCATCCACCATGGTGTTGCTGAGGCGGGGCTCGGTGCCGCGAATCTGCACGTACTTGCCCTCGCCCTCGTCGCGCTCGATGGTGACCGACGGCATGCGGCCGAGTGCGTCGGCGATGTTGGCGTTGGGCAGCGAGGTGATGACCTCGGCGGGAAGCACCTGCAGGATGTTCTCTGCCGCGATGGTGCGGTTGATGGCCTCCGCATCGCCGTACAGGCGGCCGGCAAACACCTCAACATTCTGCGTGTTGGGAGCCACTTTGAGGGCGGCGTCGAGATGCGCTGTCTGCCCGGCTGCAAGGGTCACGGACGAGGTGAAGGGAGCAAATCCTGTGAAGGTTACGGTGACCTTATAGGCGCCTGGTGCAAGGTTGGTGATCAGGTACTCGCCCTGGCCGTCGGTGGCCGCGAGCCCGGCCGCGGGCTCGAGAGTAATGCGGGCGCCCTGCAGTACGGCGCCGCTTGCATCCCTGACGGTGCCTGCGAGTGTTGCTTTTGTGTTTTGACTGTAAACGACACTCCCTGCAAGGAACGCGAGGAGGAGAAAAACCGCTGAGCGGATACGAGCCAACGGATACATGGACTGCCTCCCGAAGTACAAACGTGTTTCAACTTGTGGCTCCAGTGTGGGCGGGAGGCAATCAACAGCATTTGAATGGCATGTTGTCGGCGTGTGAATTTTGCGGAAAAACAGAAGAGGCTTAAGCGAGCCTGAAGGCGAGAAAAAGATTATGTGAAATAAGCGGATGGGAATGCGTGGAGAGGCTGCATCCGGGCCTCTGCCCCCGGGCGCGCGCGCAGGTCAGAAGCGGAAGAAGGTTTCGATATTAATAGAGCGGTTGGCGGAGGCATTGCCCCACAGGCTGGCGAGGGCGGTGGATTGTCCGAAGAGGGAAGAGCTGAGGACGCCGACGGGAGCGGCGAAGTTGGGGTGGTTGAGGATGTTCTGGGCCGCGATGCCTAAGCCCCAGGTGAATTTGCGCTCGATCTCCTTCGTTTCGGCTTGGCGCCCGCTTCGCGGAAGGAGAAGGAGTGACGGCGGCGGGCTTGGCGTCCTTTGAGGCGGCTGCTGCTTCGGGGGGCGCAGGCGGCTCAGGGATCGCAGGGCCGAAGTTGAAGGCGCGGCTGAGGCGGAGGTTGACGATGAAGACGCCGGGGCCCGTGCCGTGGTTGATGGGGATGATTTTCTGGCCGGGGAGGGGATCGGTGTCGAAGACGCCCCACTTGGTGTGGACGACGCTGGGGCGGGAGAGGTCGGTGGCGAAGGTGGGGCGGTCGTTGAACTGGGTGTCGCCGTTGATGTCGTCGCCGAGCGTGATGTTGAAGGGGCGGCTGGACTGGAGCATCAGGAAGGGGTTGATGCTGAAGCGCCAGGGCAGGCGGGTGTAGCCGCCGAGGAAGGCGCGGTTGCGCTGGTCCCAGGAGGCGCGGCCGTAGTCCTGGTGGGGGTCGTACTGGTTGGAGGGGAAGGAGTGGAGGCCGTCGGTATTGGCCTCCACGTTGCCGATGCGGTAGAAGCCGAAGAGGCCGCTGTGCTTGGTGTGCAGGTTGCCGTTGATATTGAGGCGCTGGCCGAACCACTCGCCCTGCGAGTTGTATTCGTAGATGTTCTGGTCGGTCCCGAGAGGGCGGGTGCCGCTGGTGGGGTCGGCGGGGTCGTAGGTGCCGGGCAGCGGCGCGTTGATGTTGCGGGTCATGAACTGATAGTTGCCGCGGGTGAGCTGGTAGTTGGCGGAGACGGAGACGTATTTGCCGATGGGCTTGTCAATGCCGATGTTCGTAGTGATGGAGTAAGGCGAACGCAGCCCGGGATTGATCTGGTAGATGGTGGGCGCCTTCTGGGGAACGGAGGCGCAGGCCGCGGGATCCGTGGTGCAGACGTTGGGGTAGAAGTCGGGGTTGCTGATGACGAGTTCGCGATTGGTGATGCCGTTCTGGCGGCGGGCCTGGAGGATGGCGTTGGAGTCGAACCGCTCGTAGAAGATGCCGGCCCCGCCGCGGATGACGGCGCGGGGCGGCTTGCCGTTGGGTCCGGGGATGGACCAGGCGACGCCGAGGCGCGGGCCGAAGTCGGCGTGGTCGTTGATGTTGGTCTGGGTTTCAAAGCGCAGGCCGGGGCTGAGGGTGAGGTTGTGGTTGGCCTTCCAGTTGTCTTCGACGAAGAGGCCGGCGTCAAGGGTGGTAACGGTGACGCCGGGATTGCCCGCGGTCTGGGTAAAGAGGCTGGCGCCGCCGCCTGCTGCGCGGATTTCGGCGCCGGTCCTGCCATTGGCCATGCCCTGCTCGGTGATCTGGTAAGCGGTGAGCGAGGCGAAGGTGTATTGGCCGTTAAAGTTGCCCATGGAGTAGTTGGCGTCGCGGCCGATGCGGAGGCGTCCGCCGAGGGTGATGTCGTGCGCGCCTTTGTTGATGCGGAGCAGGTCCTGGAACTCGTAGTGGTCCTGGTTGTCGTGATTGAGGCCGGCGTTGTTACCACCGCCGGTGAAGGCGCCCTGCACGGCGATGGTGGGATCGGTGGAGTGAGGGGTCTGGGTGTTGCGGTCGCGGATGTACTGGAAGCGGGTCTCGTTGAGCATGTGCGGGTTGTAGGCCTGGGAGTCAGAGAACTGGAGGATCTGCTCGACGTTGGTGGTGTCGAGAGCCTGCTCGGCGAGCTCGAAGCCGCCCACACCGGAGTTGGAGGCGGTGTTGCGGTAGAGCTGGTAGCGGAGGCTAAGGGTCTGGACCTTGCCCCACTGGAAATCGAAGCGCGGTCCGACGTTGAGGACGGAGGAGGGGCTGTTGATGGCCTCGGTGTAGGCGATGGGGTTGAATGCAGGGTCGAGGACCTGGGCGTTGATGACCGAAGAGCTGATGCCGTTGCGGCCGTAGACGGAGAGGAACCAGGAGGCGAGCTTCTTGACGGGGCCGTTGACGTCGGCGTCGAACTGCCAGGAGTAGTACGGCGGCTGCGACTGCACGAAGGGGTTGGGGGCGTTCCAGGGGGAGTTGTTGCCCTGCATCCAGTAATCGCCGTGGAGGTTGTCAGTCCCGGGCTTGGTGAGGATCTCGATGCGGCCCCAGCCGAGGGAGTCGTACTGCGCGGAGAAGGGGTTCTGGTTGATGTGAATCTCGCGGATGGAGGATTTGGGCGGAAGCTTTCCGGCGGAGAAGCCGTCGACGTAGAACTGGGTGCCGCCGGTGTCGGGGTCGCCGCCGGCGATGGCCTGGAGCTGCTGAGAGAGCTCGTCGGGGTCGTCGGAGAGGGAGCGGAGGTCTTCGCCTTTCATGACGATGGCGCCGCCGTTTTTGTCGGGACTGGTGTCGAGGGCGTCGGCGTTGACCTCGACCTGCTGCTGCTCGGCCGCGATGGCGAGGGTGAGAGTGATCTGCTGGGTGGCGCCGGGGGTGACGCGGACGTTGGACGCACTGCCGATCTGGAAGCCGGGGGCCTGCGCTGTTACGGCGTAGACGCCCGGCGCCAGGCCGGTGATGGTGAAGCGCCCGAGGCCGTCAGAGGCGGCAGACAGAGACGGCTGGCCGTCCCGCTGGATACGAATGGCGGCGTTGGGAATGACCGCGCCGGTGGGATCGGCAACCGTGCCGGAGATGGCGCCGGGCGTGGAAGGGCTGACCATCTGGGCGATGCCACAGAGGCTCGCGAGCGAGAGAAGACCAAGGACCAGGGCAGCCCGCAGGACGAGCCGTGAAATAAAACAAGAACGCATAAGTGTGCCGACGACTCCAGAGAGCGGATGAGTGAGTTTGGAAACTGTCGGTGCTGCGGGATGCGGGTTGAACGGATAACGGCCGCCGTGGTCACGGGTGGAGGCGCTTTCCGCGGGTGTTGTTCTATGAGACGAAGAACGGGGTGATTTCGCTCCGTAAAATGGGCGAGAAATTCCTGTGGCTGCGAACTGATTCAGATTCGTTCGTTGACAGAACGACAGGACTGACTCTGGATATCACGTTAGATGCGCAACTTCTAACGAGAATCCCGTGAGTCCAACAGCATTGATTGCCCGATACATTCGCTGCGAGATGAAGATCAACGGGGCCGGTCGTAATAGATTCCGGCCCTGCCCGAAGAGTGCACCAGTAATCGCAATGTCTGACCCGTCCCATTCACTTCGTTCCAAGTGAATCTCAGAGAGAAACTGCGTCACTATTGAATGTCCGAGCGGGCATTGCCAATTCAATTCGCCGGGGCTGAAAGGATCTCTGCCCATTTTCGTAGCCCCAGCTATGGAGCCTGCCGCTCCAGTGACCTTCAACTGATACCAGTTGTTAGAGCGTTTGATCGGGCTTCTGAGGTCAAAAAGCGGTTGGAATTCCGCACCCCTGAACTCGTTCTCCGCGACGGTTTGTGCAAACCTCGATGAGACTACCCACTCCACCCATGCAATGGTCTCCGAAATATCCTTGTGCTGAGGTATACGGCGAAGGTCGAGGACCAGGTCTGAGATTTGTCGGCCCCAATTGCAGTGATCGCAGAGGGTTTCGTACACGGTTCCGCATTCCTCTCCGCTCGGTTCGAAATGCGAAACGGGATTGAGAAGCAGAATCTCTGCGTCAAGAAGCTGCTTCTTCGTGTACTTCCGTAGATAACGTCCTAGACTGAAGGCAGAGAATCCCCGCACCTTTTGCCTTCTTCGTGTGACGATGAATTCTCGGATCTCCTCGAACTCAGACGAATCGCTAGGTACGCGCACTTCAACGCATTCTGTTCCGGGCACGAACGCTCGTCCGATTTGCTTCGTAGCCCCAGGAAAACGCGATTTCAGAAACTCGACCAGTTCCTGCTGGCCCAGCATTTCTGACGCCCGTACATTTAGATACTCTGCCATCGGAATCTTTCACTGGGAGCGCGGGGGCTGGGTGGCAATCGTTTGGAAGTAATTCTAACGGGCATATCCGCCGCTTCACTTCCCGAGCGGTCTCCTTCAGGGGTGCATCTGTCGTTCTGAGTGAGTCGTGGCCAATTGGGAAGTTACGGCGCGTGTGTCGTGCCGTGCTGGGTCGGGGTTTTGTGTTAATTTGTGCTTACGTTTGGACATTGCGGACTTCCTGGATATCCAGGCTATCGAAAAATCAATAGCTTGCTTGTTTTCAGCACGCTTTGGAGTCGTGCCCTGTTACAAGGGTATTGGCATCGGCTTGCGGAAAGCGGGAGAGATGCCCGCGATGTTCGCTATGGGAGGCTTCTTGCTGCGTACTCGGTTTGCGGTTTTTGTGTTGGGTGTGGCGCTTTTCAGCGGCGCGACCTGGATGTGCGTGCCGGCAGCGGCAGCGGCGCAACAACAGACAGAGGCACAGCTTGAAAAGCTGAGCGGCGAGTACACCAACGCGCCCGAGCCCGATACGCCGCTGAGCTTTTATGTGCAGAACGGCAAGCTGGTGGCGGAGTCGGAGCGGATGGTGCCAACGGAACTGAAAGAAGTGTCGGCGACCGAGTTTGCGATTCCGGATTCGAAGGCGACGTTCCGGTTCAAGGTGGATGCGGACGGCAAGGGCGTCAGCGTGGTGAACAGCAACGATCCCATCGAGGCGTTCAAGCGCACGGGCGACGCTGTGCATCACGTGTTTCACGATTACGTGCGCACCGAGGCGATGATCCCGATGCGCGACGGGGTGAAGCTGCACGTGGTGATTCTGAAGCCGAGCGATATCCAGACGCCGCTGCCGTTTCTGATCCAGCGGACGCCGTATGGAGCGGATGGGACAAGCCGGGGATCGTTCTTCGGCAGCCGGCCGGAGCTGGCGCGCGCTGGATATATCTACGTGGGCGCGGACATTCGCGGGCGGTACAAGAGCGAGGGCGAATTTGTGATGAGCCGGCCTATGGTCGATCATGGGGCGGATCACAAGGATCCCAAGGCCGTGGATGAGAGCACCGACTCCTACGACACGGTGGAGTGGCTGCTGAAGAACGTCGCAGGCAACAACGGGCGCGCGGGATTTGTGGGCACCAGCTATCCGGGGTTCCTGGCGATGGCCGCGGGGATCGATCCGCACCCGGCGGTGAAGTGCGTATCGCCGCAGGCGCCCATGATCGACGTGTGGATGGGCGACGATTTCTTCCACAACGGGGCGTTCCGGCAGACGTATGGATACGACTACGTGATGGGCATGGAGACGTCGAAGGAGGGCACCGATGTCAGCTACGGGAAGGGTGTCGATGGGTACGACTACTTCCTGGGACGTGGCAGCTTCGAGCAGGACGTGAAGCAGTCGGGGTCGAAGGTGCTGCCCACCTGGCAGCTCTTCCTCGATCATCCGGCTTATGACTCGAACTGGTCTTCGCGCGGCGTGCAGCATCATCTCAACCGGGTGCAGGTTCCAGTGCTGAGCGTGGGCGGGTATTACGACCAGGAAGACATGTGGGGTCCGCAGGCCGAGTACAGCAGCTTGGAACCGCATGACGACAAGCACGAGAACTTTCTGGTGCTGGGGCCGTGGCGGCATGGGTACTGGGGATCGTCGTCGCGGCATCTGGGGAATCTGCAGTATGGGGAGCCGATCGGGAAGGAATTCCGCCGTGACATCGAAGCGAAGTTCTTTGCGCATTATCTGAAGGACGAAGCGGGATGGGATCTCGAGGACACGGCGAGTTTCCAGACGGGTTCGAACAAGTGGATGCGGTACGGGCATTTCCCGCCCCAGGGCTCGCAGCCGACGGCATTGCACCTGGGGGGCGACCGGAAGCTGAGCTGGGGCGACGTGAAGGCGGCGGCGACCACTACGTATGTGAGTGATCCGGCGAATCCGGTTCCGTATCGGCATCAGGCCGATTCAGCCGACCTATGGCGATGGGTCGCAGTGGTTCAACTGGCTCACCGAGGATCAGCGGTTTGTGGCCGATCGCAAGGACGTGGCGACGTGGAAGATTCCGGTGAAGAAGGACCTGGTGGCGACGGGCGAGGTGATCGCGGATATCTTTGCATCGACCACGGGGACGGATGGGGACTTCATCGTCAAGCTGATCGATCAGTATCCCGAGGACGATGCAGACCCGAAGATGCGCGGCTATCAACTAATGACGAACGAGGAGATCTTCCGCGGGCGTTATCTGGATGGCTTCAACCGGCCGCGTGCGATCAAGGCGGGCGATGTGCGGGAGTACAAGTGGAGCCTGCACGACGTGGATCACCTGTTCAAGGCGGGGCACACCATTGTGGTCGAGGTGCAGAGCACGTGGTTCCCGCTCTATGACCGCAATCCGCAGACGTATGTCCAGAACATCATGACGGCCAAGCCGGAGGACTATAAGGCGGCGACGATCACGATCTACTCCGACAAGGAGCACGATTCAAATGTGCAGGTGCCGCTGATGAACCAGTGCGACGCGGTGGAGTGCTTTTGAGAGCAGTTCATAGTTCGCAGTTCGTAGTTCAAAGTGCGCAGTTCGCAGTGGCTATCACTTCGCCAGCACTTGCTTCGCGATCGTCATCAACTGCATGTTCGACGTGCCTTCGTAGATCTTCCCCACCTTGGCGTCGCGATAGTACTTCTCGGCCGGATAGTCGCGCACGAAGCCGTTGCCGCCGAAGATCTCCACGGACTGACTCGCCACGCGCTCGGCCACCTGCGACGCGAACAGCTTCGCCATCGCGGCCTCCTTCAGATACGGCTGCCCTGCATCCTTCAACCGCGCCGCGTTGTAGACCAGCAGTCGCGCCGCTTCGATCTCCATCGCCATCTCCGCCAGCGTGAACTGCACCGCCTGGAACTCCGCAATGGCCTTGCCGAACTGCTTTCGCTCCTGCGCATAGCGCGCCGCATGTCCCCATGCGCCCTCGGCAAGTCCCAGCATCTGCGCACCGATCCCGATGCGCCCCTCGTTCAGCGTCTCGATGGCGATCTTGTATCCCTTGCCCGGTTCGCCCAGCACGTTCTCCGCCGGTACCTCGCAGTTGTCGAGGATCAGCTCGCAGGTGCTCGACGATCGAATCCCCAGCTTGTCTTCCTTGCGGCCCACCGTGAATCCCGGCGTGTTCTTCTCGACCAGGAACGCCGTGATCCCTTTGTATCCGGCTGCCGGATCGATGGTCGCAAAGACGATGAACAGCCCCGCCTCGCGCGCATTGCTGATCCACAGCTTGCGCCCGTTCAGGCGATATCCGCCCGCCGTCTTCTCCGCGCGTCGTCTGCAGAGCAAACGCATCCGATCCCGATCCCGCCTCGCTCAGCGCGTACGCGCCCACGGTGTCCGCCGCCAGCCTCGGCAGCCACGCGTGTTTCTGCGCATCGTTGGCCCACCGGCGCACCGCATTGATCACCAGCGTGTTGTGCACGTCTACCAGCACCGCGACCCCCGGGTCCACCGTCGACAGCGCTTCAATGGCCAGCGCTGCGTCGAAGAAGCTTCCGCCCGACCCGCCGTGTTCTTCGGCCGCTTCAATGCCCATCAGCCCCAGCTCGAAGAGCTTCTTCACCAGCCCCGGAGCAAGCTGTTGCTCCTCGTCCATCTTGTGAACAAGCGGGGCAATCGTTTCCTCCGCAAACTGCCGCACGGTGGAGTAAAACAGATCTTCTTCTTCGCTGAGTTGCGTGAGGGGAGAAGCTTTATGAATGCTCAAGAAATACTGCCTCCGGCTTCGGAGTGTATCAAAACCGGCTGTATGCGGGCGGTGCGCGCAGACCACGGCAAGTTGAGAGCAGAAAAAAGGGCAGACGCCGCGAAGCGCCTGCCCTTTCGGTTGCAACAGCCTACTTGATCGTCAGGGTAAAAGTGGTCTGTGCCGTGATGGTTGCGTTCGAGGCGTCCTGGCCCTGCAAGGTGATGGTGTAGGTCCCCTTCGCCGGTTCCGATGGCCCTCCCGAAGTGGTGCTGCCGCACGCACTCAGCCCTGCCATTACGGCTAGCAGAGCAATCACGCACGCCAGGCCGCGAAGTTTGCGGGATGCGCGGCCCAGCAGGCCCGCAAGCAGCAGTCCTGCGAAGACTAATCCTCCGGGAAGCGAGCTCTTCGGCTTGTGGTTGGCTGCCACCCCCGAAGTGCTGCGCGGGATGAGCCGCGCGTTGTGAGCACCCACTCCGACGGCCTGGGAGGTGACGCAGCTCGCGCTCGTGTCCACCTGAATTGTGCCGGTCACGGCTCCAGAGCCGGTTACAGGCAGGTTGCCGTTGCTGTCGAAGCCTGTGCCTGAGTAGATGCACAGATTCGTCAGCGCCGAGTCGTTCGACGTGCTGAAGCTGAAGGTCACCGTTCCGGTGTATCCACCCGCCGGAGTCAGGGTCAGTGTTTCATTGCCGGTGGAGCCTTGCGAAACCGTCAGCGTGCTGGGAGATGCCGCCATCTTGAACGATCCTGCGCCGCCGCTCCCCGTCACCACGATGACGCCCACGCCGGTTGAAACCGCAAAGGTGGTATCGCCCGAGTACTGCGCCACCACCTGGTGCGTGCCGCCGGTCGAGAAGTTGGCCGTATAGGTGACTTGGCCGCTGGCGTTTAGGGTCTGGCTCGATACGGTTGAGCCCCCGAAGTTTGGCCCCCCGTCGATCTGCAGCGTTACCGATCCGGTTGGAACCGTGCTGCCCGTCTGCGCCGCCACGGTGATGGTGACGATATCGTTGGTTCCCGCCGCCACCGAAGCATTGGCCGGCTGAACCGAAACCTTCGATCCAAGCAGCGTGCTTGTGCTCATCGGCCAGACGGCTGCCAGCCCGGCCACGTCAAACGAGCCCAGGCCGGTGGTCATGTCGTAGCCCGTCGTGGCTGCGTAGCCGGTGCCGCTGCCTGTGGTGGCGCAGTTGTTTGAGGTCAGACAGTAGTTATTGCCCGAAGTGACGTCGTGGAACGCGCCGCTGGTGGCGCTGTTCGATGCCAGCTTGTACAACTCTGTGTTGACCAGGCCCGAGCCGGCCGCGTTACCCGAACTCTGGTTCAGCATCGCTACGATGCCTGCAAAGATAGGCGTGGCGAAGCTGGTTCCGCCGGCCACATTCAGATCGCCGGTGGCATTATCTCTGAAGCCGGCGTTGCAACTCGCTGCCTGCGGCGGAGTGCCGGTGGTTGGATCGCCCGGATCCCACTGGCTCTGGTCGCTGGTGCAATAGAGATAGCCCGGCAGGTTCGGCGATGAGTAGAATGAAATATCCGGCACCAGGCGATGGCTGCTGCTCGGGTTTGCGTGTCCCGTCGCCGTGAAGTAGGCCGTCTGCCATGACGGCTGCGCCACCAGAATGCTCTTGCCGCCGCCGGTTGAGCTGAGGCAATGCGTGAATGGAGCCGGGCACGAAGGCGGGTCGTCGTTCCACACGTTTTCCGGAATGTACTTGAGCAGTGAGGAAGTGACGTCGTTGGTGCCGTTCGAACTCCAGAACGCCGAGGAATTCGAGCCGCCGTCCACATCCGATGAGGGCGCTGCAGTGCCGCCCACGCCTGTCACGTATGCACTGCTGGCCGGATAGTTGACTGCGATCTGTTCCTGGAAATTGAGCGGCGGTTCGCCGGGTTGCGGTGGATTGTTGAGGAAGCAGGCAGTCGATCCCTGGTCGCCCGAGGCTGCCATCACCGTCTGTCCCTGCGTCGCAGCCTGCGAGAACATCCCTTCGTACGTCTTGAAAATCGTATTGGTCGATCCGCCGGTGAAGTTGGCCTCGCATGTTGAATAGCTCAGGCTGATGATGGTGCCGATCTTGTTATCAACCGCGAACTGCACCGAGTCGAACACATTGAAGTTGCTATCGTTGCCCGTATAGACAAACACGACGTTGGCGCCTGGAGCCATCGCGCCCGACCATTCCAGATCGAGATCCGATTCCGATTCGTCACCCTGCCGGAAGGCGCCGTCATTGCCCGTGCCCGGCACCAGCACCAGTTGCGGATCTTTCTTGGTCAGGCCCGACGCGGTTTGAAATGCCTCGATGTCGGCGACGTTGACATACGACTGTCCCATGATCGCGATCGTCTGGCCCGTGCCATCCACCATCGAGCTGTGAAGCGGCTGGATGTCATATGCGGTCACGATATCCGGCGGAGCAAAAAAATTGTTCCCCGATGCCCCCGAGGTGAAGTTCTTCCGCACGGGAATGTGTTGCGCCCTGGGGCGGAAATCATCGAGGTTCCGTATCCCGGCCACCACGCCTGCCAGGGCACTGGGCACCGACAAAGCCGTTGCCGCGGCAAAGTGCTTTTCTCCGCCCACCGTGTAGTAATGCATCTGGGTCCCGAAGGCGGATTCAATCTGTCCGATGGTGCCGGAGAAACGAATGCCTGTCGCGCTGCGCATCACTGAGCCGATGGTGAAGCCCTGCTGCTCCAGCCACGCCTTCACCTTCTCGATATCCGGCTGCGCCATCCCGAACCGTGCCCCGAACTGCTCCGGAGTAAGCCACTTGTGATACTGCGGCGACGAGGGATCCTGCTGCGCGGCGAGCAGCGTATTCAGGTCGGCCTGCTGCGCGGCGGTGCGGCTGAAGTAGAGCGTTACGCCGTTCAGGCGCGTCCCTGATGGCATGCGGCCCGCATCGTTTTGCGGCAGCGCCAGTGGATGCTGCGAGCCGGGCAGCACCGTGGTCACGGAGGAGTTGACTTCGTCATGGATGCGTGACTGCGCAGACTGGCCGGAGAGCGCGCTGGCGGCGAGAATGCCGGCGGCGAGCACGCCGCACATCCGAAGCCGGGACTGCCGGGAGAGTGCAAACATCGTCTTCATGGCTTTTCCTTGGGTCGTCTTGAAACGGGATTCTTTGCAAGGCAGGCACCGGGGAATGCAAATCTAGACAAATTCGGGCCTGCGAGAGACAGGTCTAAACAATTAAGCGCCGCGTGACATTCGACGCCCGACTATTTCAGGCACACGCTGAAAATCGGCACGGCCCGGCTCTAAACCGGGATTCTAACCAGCTTAGACTCTGCTTGCACAGCAAAGTTGTGGAAGAAGAGGGAAATTTCAGGAGCGCCACTCAGGGACACTGCTTCGTCGGAAACTGGGTCCTGGCGTGTTTGCCGGACTATTTCTCGTCCCAGCTCTCTGCCAGCCGCAACGCTGCCTTGCCGCTGGCCGGTGCAACGTATTTCTGCGCCCGCCACGCGATCGACAGTTTTTCGCGACTCAGCAGCTTGCGGATCTGCCCGCGCGCATGGTCGGCCCACGGTCCTGTCGTGTCGAGCCGGACATAGGCCTGCCAGTGCCGCAGTGCGGCCCGCAGATCGCCCCTGCGCTCATAGGCCAGCGCCAGGTTGTAGTGCGCATCGCCGTAGCGCGGAGCCAGCGCAACCGCCTGCTCATACGCCGCGATCGATTCCTCCGGCCGGTCCAGCTCGTCGAGCACGTTCCCCAGGTCGAAGAACGCCAGCACATAGTCGGGATCGACCTCGGTCGCGCGCCGGTACAGCTCTTCGGCGCGTCCATACTGGCGCAGGTGAAAGTAGATGGTGCCCAGGTTGATGAACGCCGCGGCATACGTCGGATCGGCCGCAACAATCTGCTCATAGAGCTGGATTGCCCGCTGCCGCTCGCCGGCCTCCTCGGCCTGCACTGCAGCCAGGAACAGATCCTGCTGGTTCCGCTGTGCGTCCGCGCCCCGCGGACGCAGCGGAGCCGGCTCGGCCATGGCTTCCTTCTGTCCCGCGCGCTCGAAATCGAACAGGAGCTGACGCCGGATTGGATCCACCATCGCGCCCAGGTGCCGGAACGCAATCCGTGTGCTGCCGGTGCGCACCACGCTCGCCTCCAGCAGTGGATTGGCCATACCCGCCACCGCCTTCATCGCGCTAATCGAGTGCCGGATCGATGCGGCCGGAACGTCGTCCTCGCGCAAAGCGCGCAGAATCCGCAACTGACCCAGATCCTGAAACGAGTATGTCTGCAATGGATCGATCAGCCCGGCTCGTTCCCACCCCTGCAACTGGCGGGCGCTGATCTGTAGGATTCGCAACACATCCTGGCGGCTATAGCTGCTCACTCAATGGCTCCCGTGGCTGGTCGCGGCCTGTTCCGCCGCACCTGGTACCGACTCGCCTATAGTCAACCAATTCGCCAGCTGCACCGCTCGTGCTCCGGCTCGACCCTCGGGCTCTTCAGTTCCGGTATCGTTCCTTGCGTCGTAGCGGAACAACAACGGAGGAACCGCTCTTCTTGCTGCGATTATGCCAAGAATACGGGTGGATAAGCAGACCGGAATTAACCATGCAACAAAAAGTACGTGGATAAGTGGTGTCTGATTTGGTACATCCGGATGTGGAACCGTCTCCGCTGTGGAAATCATCGCCCCGTCGCTATGCCGGAAAGTACCGGTCGCGGAGGCCTCGAAACCCGAAGCTAGATCTTCTGGGTGCGCTGCACGGACCGGACGCCCGGAACGCGGCGCAATCCAAGCACCATCTTGTTCAGATGGCGAAGGTCTTCGGCTTCGACCACGAATTCCACCACCGCTTCGCCATTCTTGTCGTGCTTGGTGTCGACGCCGCGGATGTTGGTGTCGTCGTCGGAGATGACGGCGGTGAGCTCCTTCAACATGCCGGATCGATCGTCGCAGATAGACGGTGATCTTGACCGGATAGCGCTGGCGGCGGTCGGCGATCTCGTCGCCCACGCGGGACCACTCGACAGCGATGCGGCGGTCGCTCTCGTAGAGCAGGTTCTGCACGTTGGGACAACTGCGCGCATGAACGGCCACGCCTTTGCCGCGTGTGACGTAGCCCACGATCTCTTCGCCGCGGATGGGATTGCAACATCGCGCGCGATAGACCAGCAGATCGTTCTGGCCTTCGACCTGGAGCGAGTCAGAGCCGGTGAGGTGCAGCTTGCGCACCGCCTCTGACATGGCGCCTTCGCCGGTCTGCGGCTCCGGCAGCGAATCCTCGCCAGGCTGATGGACCAGGCCGGGAGCGAGCTTGTTCAGCATCTGGTGAGCGGAGTGCTTGCCCTGGCCGAGCGTGGCCAGCAGGTCGGCGGCGGTGGCCACGCCATATTCGTTGGCGATGCGGCCCAGATCCTGGTCGTCGATCTGGCTCATCGGCACTTTGAATCGGCGGGCCTCCCGCTCCAGCAGCTTGCGGCCGATCTCGACGGCGCGGCGGCGCGGGTCCTCATTGAGCCAGTGCTTGATCTTGTTGCGGGCGCGCGGGCTCTTGACGAAGGTGAGCCAGTCGCGGCTGGGCTTGTGGTCTTTCTGCGTGACGATTTCGACGATGTCGCCGGTGCGCAGCTTGGTCCGCAGCGGCACCATGCGGCCGTTGACCTTGGCGCCGACGCAGGTGTGGCCGACCTCCGTGTGGATGGTGTAGGCGAAGTCGACCGGCGTGCCGTCGGCCGGAACCACAACGACCTTCCCCTTGGGCGTGAAGGTGTAGACCTCGTCGGGATAGAGGTCCATCTTCAGGCTGGAGAGGAACTCGTTGGGGTCGGTCATCTCCTTCTGCCACTCGACGAGTTGGCGAATCCATTCGAGCCGCTCCTCGTCGCGCGCGGTAACGGGCGTCGCCGGCCTTGTACTTCCAGTGCGCGGCGATGCCTTCCTCGGCGATGCGGTGCATCTCCTCGGTGCGGATCTGCACTTCGAACTGATGGCCGCCTTCGCCGATCACCGTGGTGTGCAGCGACTGGTAGCGGTTGGCGCGAGGGATGGCGATGAAGTCCTTGATGCGGCCTGGGACGGGCCGCCACAGCGAGTGGATAAGGCCGAAGACGGCGTAACAGGCGGCCACGTCCTCGGTAATGACGCGGACGGCGAGGAAATCGTAGACCTGGTCGAACGAGCTGCGCTGGCGCTGGATCTTCTGGAAGATGGAGTAGAGGCGCTTGATGCGCCACTCCACGCGCGCCTCGATGTTGTTCTCGCGCAGCTGCTCGTTGAGGAGATCTTCGACCGTGCGCAGAAACTGCTCGCCTTCGATGCGGCGGGCTTCGACCGCCTGCGACATCTTCTCGTAGCTCACCGGATCGGTATAGCGGAAGGCCAGATCCTCAAGCTCGCCACGCACCTTGCCCATGCCCAGGCGATGGGCCAGCGGCGCGTAAATGTCCATGGTCTCGCGCGCGATGGCCTCCTGGCGGTCGGGCTTCAGGTGCTCGAGAGTGCGCATGTTGTGCAGGCGGTCGGCCAGCTTGATCAGCACCACGCGAACGTCCGACACCATGGCCAGCAGCATCTTGCGGACGTTCTCGGCCTGGCGGTCTTCGCGGTTGGCGAACTGAATCTTGTCGATCTTGGTGACGCCCTCGACGATGTGGGCCACCTGGTCGCCGAACTCGTGGCAATCTCCTCGCTGGTGGCGGGCGTGTCCTCAACCGCATCGTGCAGAAGGCCGGCGGCGATGGCCGTGGCGTCCAGCTTCATTTCGACCAGAACTTCGGCAACTTCAAGGGGATGAATGATGTAGGGCTCGCCGGAGGCGCGCATCTGGCCCTCGTGGTGCTGGACGCAGAATTCCCAGGCCTTGCGGATCAGGGAAACGTCTTCATTGGGTCGATTGGCCAGCACCTGGCGGAGAAGTTCCTCGAAACTCTGGTCGATCTGGGCCTGCGTGAGGAGGCGGCGGGGGTGGGGAACGGCCGCTTGCGGCTCGGGAGACACGGGGACCGGGGACGCCTGGATCGCAGTCTCTGCCTCGGGGACAGGTGGATCGGGTATGGTCTGCCGGACCGTCGCCATGCTTCATTATAGGCCGATCGTGTTTCAGAAGCACCTGATAGAGGTCGAGATAGCTGAAGATAGGCGGTCAGAACCCGAGCCGCGGCGATGCCTGACAGCCGCGGCAACCGCGCGAAACATAGGGCTTATGCGACCAAATGGTAGCTCTTCCGCAATCGGAACGTCAGTGTCTTGCGGCTCACTTGAATGTATCGGCAATCACAGCCCAGGCACCTGAAAGCAGGCGTAAAGTACCCAGCGGACTAAGGTCAGACCAGAGTCCGTTCTGTGTTTGGATCCCGTTGGATTGCGGCCTGGGAAGGCGGCAAGCTTCAGCGACGGCATTGCATGAGAACCCGGATTCTGGCCTGCCCCAAGTGTCCAGAACCGAGGAACTTATGTTCAAACGCTTCGCATTCATAGCTGTCGCGGCAGGGCTTCTGATGGCCTGCGGCTATGCCAATGAAACCAAAGGAAAAGTCATCGTCCCCGTGGAGAGGATTAATCCGACGGACGGAAAACAGATGTACACCAGCTACTGCGCGCCGTGCCACGGCGCGGACGGACGCGGAAACGGGCCCGTTGCCGGCGCCTTGAAGTCGCAGCCGACCGATCTGACCACGCTGGCGAAATCGAACAATGGAAAATATCCGGACACGCATGTGGTCTCAGTGCTGCAGTTTGGCTCGTCCATGCCCGCGCACGGCACCGCGCAGATGCCGGTATGGGGACCGCTTCTTGGTAAGATGGACAACGTTCACCCGCAGAACACGCAGCTCAGGATTGCGAATCTGAGCCGCTACCTGCATAGCATTCAGGTGAAGTAAGCAGCCGGCGGCCGCTTTGCTCCGGCAGTTAAGCAGGAGCAAATGGCGAAGCCACCCAAAACATCCAACGGTAAATTGAAGGCGCCCACTGCCAATCGAGGCGGGGCGCCTTTTGATTTCCGCGGCAAGAACGCAAAGAGTGCCGGCAGAGCCCCTTCCGCGGCAAAGCCCCAGCAGGCCAGGCCTGCGCCAGTTCAGTCCAGGACAGCGCCCGTTCAGACGACGACAGCACCGGTGCAGACGGATCGATCCGTTCCGGGGCGCGCATCAGCCGCCGGGCCGCTGACCGCCTGCGCGGCGGGCACCTGTGGGTGTATGCATCGGATATCGAGAGCCTGGAAGGCGGAGCGGGCGCGATCGCCGGCTTTGCTGCCGGTGGCCGATAACCGCGGCCTGCTGCTGGGCACCGCGCTTTACAGCCCGCTTCGCAGATCGCGCTGCGGACTGGTTTCGCATGAGGCCATCGACGAGGCGCAGTGGCTGAAGATTCTGAGCGATCGGCTGCGCAAGGCGATTGCAGCGGCGCAGCCGCTCCTCGGCGACGGAGACCAATGCATGCCGGCTGTGCTTCAGCGAGGCTGACGAAATTCCCGGCCTGGTTGCCGACCGTACGGCGACCTGGTGATTCTGCAACTGCTCACCCGCGGGCTCGATTCGGCCGCGGTGCGCGATGCCTGCGTGCAGGTTGCTGCGCGAAGAGCTGGCCCCTGCGGCGATTCTGGAACGGCCCGATCCGCGGGTGCGCGAGCTGGAAGGCTTGTCGGCCCCGGGTCTCGCGCCGCTGTGGGCCGCGCAACTCCGATTCGCCCCTGACCAGCACGGTCTTCCGGCTGAACGGGCTTGAGTTCTTCTATGACGCCAACGCCGGACAGAAGACCGGCGCGTTTCTCGATCAGCGGTCCAACTACCAGGCGGCGGCGCACTGGGCGGAGCGCCTGAATGCGACGGATCGCGCGCTGGACGTCTGCACCTACCAGGGCAGGCTTTGCACTGCACCTGGCGCGGATGTGCCGGCAGGTGACGGGCATCGACGCATCCCGGACCTCGCTCGAAGTGGCGGAGAAGAACCTCGCAAGGAACCGCGCGCAGCTAAAAGCCGAGGTGGATTGGGTGGAGGCCGACGCGTTCGCAATCCTTCGCGACTGGTCGGATGCCCGCCAGACCTTCGACACCATCGTGCTGGACCCGCCGGCATTCGCCAAGTCGCACCGGGCCGTCGAGGGCGCGCTGCGCGGCTACAAGGAGCTGAACCTGCGCGCGTTGAAGATGATCAGGCCGGGCGGGCTGCTGGTGACCTGTTCCTGCTCGCATCACGTGGGCTGGAACGATCTTGAGGGAGCGGTCGCCTCAGCGGCGGCGGATGCGCATCGGCGGGTGCGGATCCTGGAACGGCGCGGACCGGCGCTCGATCACCCGGTCGTTTTGAATCTGCCGGAGAGCGAGTATCTGAAGTGCCTGGTGCTTGAGGTGGATTAGGCTGCCGGTTCGGCCGGACGCTTTCTCCACGGGAACAGGCGGCTGAAGAGTTCTTTCGCTCCGGTCCCGGCTGCGGAGCTGGCTCTGCGTGGCGCATATCGGCGATGGTCTGCTTCACCTGCGCGCGCAGCGTCTCCACTTCGAAAGCGCACGAACGCAGATAAGCCGAGATGGTCATGCCGGCTTCGACGGCGCGCTGGCGCAACTGCTCATCCTCGGCGGCAGTCAGCCGGACGGTGACGCTGGCGGACTTGCGGCGGGCCGCATCGGCAGTGAGCGCTGAAGCGTGCATGGGCTGCGCGGCTGGACCCGTCGCGCGATCCTCAGACGCCAGATCCTGAGACACGACGTCATCCGCCGCAGGGCCAGGAGCGAACAAAGGCAAACTGCCCGGAAACGCAGGCTGCAAGGGCTGCGTCTCCGGGCTCGTCGCATGATCCGGGATAGGGTGGTAACGCGCATGCGTCTTCAGCGCATGTTCGTAGCTCAACGTGGCGATGTCATCGGCAAGGCCATCGAGGTCGCGAGCCGGCGGGAACTTCTTCGCCGGTGTCGCAAAGTCAGCCAGCATCCCCGCAAAGCTGCGATTGGCGGGGGAGGGTGCTGCCTGTGCGGGGGCTGACATGGCACAAGCGTAGGCCTGGAGGCGCCGCAACTTCACCACAAAAAACGCATGCTCGTAGCCGGAGATCCCGTTTCGGAACGCGCCGGCGATTTCCCATTTTGAATCGGACGACTGAGGTCTCTACGCCATGTAGGCCGCCGCCGCGTTTTCGGGGTCGGGCAGAACCCGGCCCGGCAGCCGAAGCAGGCGGGTGACGTCATCGGCGGGCATCGGCTTGGCGAAAAGGAATCCCTGCCCGTAACGGCAGCCCATCTGGCGAAGCAGGCGGTACTGCTCGCGGGTCTCGATGCCTTCGGCGACCACGTCCATACCCAGCACGCGGGCCAGTTCGACGATGGTGCGCACGATCTGCAGAGCCTGGTCGCCGTCGGCCATGCGGCCCACGAACGAGCGATCGATCTTGAGCACGTCGAACGGGAACGAGTGCAGGTTCGAGAGCGAACTGTACCCCGTGCCAAAGTCATCCATGGAAAGCGAAATCCCCAGGGTATGCAGCCCGCCCAGGACTTCCAAAGCTGTACCCATGTTGGGAATGAGACTCGACTCCGTCATCTCGAGACCGAGCTGCCGGCTTGCGGTTCCGGACTGCTGCAGCAGCGTCTCAACATGATCGGCGAGTCCTTCGCGGAGGAACTGCCGCGCGGAAAGGTTTACGCAGACGCGCAGAGAGCCGTGACGGGGATCTTCTTCCCTCCAGACCTGAATCTGGTTGCAGGCCTCGGCCAGGCCCCAGTCGCCGATGGGAAGGATCATGCCGGATTCCTCGGCCGCGGGAATGAAGTCCATGGGAGGCACCAGGCCGCGCTCGGGGTGACGCCAGCGGATCAGTGCTTCAAGACCAACGATGCGGCGGGACGCGAGGTCGACTTCGGGCTGGTAATAAAGCACGAACTCGCGGCGATCCAGCGCGCGGCGCATATCGTCACTGCGGGGCCATGCGCCACTCTGCTTGCGAGCAGCCTGAGCGCGCCGCGCCTGCTGGCTGTTGAGAATGCGGCGAAGCCGCTGCAACTCCACCTGCGCGGACACCATCTCCGCCAGGTTTTCGAGCGTCTGCAACTCCGGCGGGGTGAGGAGAGGACGCTCGCCCCTGCACAGGATGGTGAGAGAACCAAGGATCAGCCGTTCATTGGTGCGCACCGGAACGCTGGCACCGAAGGCGAAGTTCCGATCCGGAACCTGACTCCAGTGGCCGGTGGAGCGCGCCCACTCCTGCAGGTTTTCGATCTGGCACGGAGCGTCGCCCGCCAGAACCAGTTCAAACACCGACCCCTGCCGGGGAATCTCGCGAAGCACCTCTCCCCAGTGCGATTTCACCCAGTAGCGAGTCTCGTCGGCAAAACCAATGAGGGCCGTATCGGCGTGAAAATGCTCGGCGGCCAGCCGCGCAATAGCGTCGAAAGCAGGGTCGGGCGCAGTATCGAGGATCCCTGTCGCATTCAGAGCAGCAAGGCGTGCGCCTTCCTCCTCAAACAACTGCTCGGTCGCCGCTGTCTCCTCGATCATCATTCCCAGGCCCTCTTGACGGGGAGCGATTTCACGCCGGGTGCACACACCTGCAGACCCCGACAGAACTCCCTGTCTACACGAGTGAGTTATCGGTGATGGCGACGGAATTCGTTAGGTTACGGCAGACCAACCGACCTTGGTAATCGCCGACTCCTGGTGGCGAAACCAGGGGCTGTACTGTTTTGGACCACAACGGCGGTGCCCTGGGTTCACCGGCCGGCACTCCCGCAAAGTAATGAGTGGGGCGGCGCCAGTGTCCTGTTCCAGACACCAACCGAATTCGATGCATGCTAGCATCCGTTTTGATCGGGCGCGCACTGGCGTCCAATTTGACTGGGGCAAGGGCAATGAGAATTCCTGCAGTTCGGGAGAGAGTACACGTAACAGGCCGCGCCGGGGCATTCCTGGTCATGTCGGTCGATCGCGATCGCCAGGTCGCCGATCTCATTCCGACGGACGGCGGCCGCGGCCTTGAAGAGGATGTGCCGTTCGCCTCGATCCTGCCGTTCGAGGAGTCACATCTTCACGGCCGGGACAACCTGTAAGACCACCGGCGGGACCTTGAGACAATTCTATTTTGAAACCGCCCGGGCTTTCGCCGCACCCGTCTCCGTCCATAGGAAAGCAAGCTGGTCGGCATCATCCTGTATCTGCTGCTCGACACTGACGCCCTCCGAGTGGCCGCCCTTCACGCTATAGTGCAGCAGGATGGGACGGCCGCTGGTTGTTGCGGCCTGCATCAGCGGCGTCATCTTGCGCGCGTGCAGCGGGTCGACGCGGGTATCGTTGTCTCCCGTGAAGAACATGATGGCCGGATATGCCGTGCCCTGCTTCACATTCTGATAAGGCGAGTACTTCAGCAGATAAGCGAACTGCTGTTCGTCCTCGGCCGAGCCGTACTCGGTCGTCCACTGCGGGCCCTGCTCGAATTTCTGGTAACGCAGCATGTCGAGCAGCGGGTAGCCGCACCAGATCGCGGAGAAGAGCTCCGGGTGCTGCGTCATCGACGCGCCCATCAGCAGCCCTCCATTGGAACGGCCGGTGATGGCGAAGTGCTCCGCTGATGTGTATTTCTTGTCGATCAGATAGGCGGCGGCAGCAAACCAATCGTCGAAAACGTTCTGCTTCTTTTCGAACATGGCCTGCTCATGCCACTTCTCGCCGTACTCGCCACCGCCGCGCAGGTTGGGCTGCGCGAACCATCCGCCTTCGAGCATCCACCACGCCCATGCGGGGTTCCAGCGCGGAGGCATGCTGAGGTTGAATCCGCCGTAGCCGGTCATCAGTAGTCTCTGAGTCCCGTCGAGCTTCGTGCCTTTCTTGCCGGCGATGAACATGGGAATGCGCGTGCCGTCCTTCGATTGATAGAAGACCTGCTTCAGGTCGTACTGCGCGGTATCGAAGGGCACCTTGGGCTGGGCAAAGAGCTCGCGCTTGCCGGTCGTAGTGTCGAGACGGTAGAGCGTCGGCGGCTGGATAAACGATTCAAAGCTGAAGAAGCCGTAGCGATCGCCGGGATGACCCTGGATCGCCGAAGCCGATCCCACGCCTCCCAGATCGATGGCCCCGGCTGCCTTGCCCGCCAGCGTGTAAGCGGTGATTTCAGTCTTCACATCTCTGAGGCGCTTGACGTAGATCTTGCTGCCGACGATGGAGAAGTCTTCAATTACATCGGTTCCTTCGCCGACGACCTTGGCCCACACGTCCGGCATGATGCCGCCCAGGTCGGCCTTGAGGATGCAGCCGTTCGGCGCATGGTAATCCGTCTTGACATACCAGGCGTTGCCCGCGTGGATGGCGGAGAAGCGGTTGTCGATGCCCCACACGATGATGTCGAAGGGCGCGTCGGGCTTGGTGAGATCCTGGTAGACGATATCCACGCGCTTGGCCGGTACGCCGCGATTGATGGTGACGACGAGATAGTGCCAGTCTTCTGTGATGCTGGCGGAGAACAGATCGATAGGGCCCAGCGGTTCGCCGCGGAACTCGTTGCCGAAGATCAGCTTGTCTTTCGAACTGCGCGAGCCGATCGCGTGCTCGAACATCAGCGTGCCCTTGCGGGTCTGCTTGCAGTAGTAGATACCTTTGCCGTCGGGCGTGAAGTTGACCGAACGATACAGCGCGGCGGGCAGCTCGTCTTCGAGCGTCTTCTTCTGTTTCACGTCGAAGATGTGCAGCGCCATCTCGTCGGCGCCGCCGGTGCGCTCGCCGTACGCAATCATCGACCCATCGTGCGACACCGCCCCCAGCGTGAGCGAGGTGTTGGGGTCGCGGCTGATCTGCGCAGGGTCGACCAGGCGCTCATCTTTCGCAGTCCAGCCGCGGCGCACATAGATGGACGACTGATCCTCGCCGGCGATGCGTTTGAGGAAGAAGTAGGCGCCATTGCGCTCGATGGGCAGCGACCAGCGAGAGACGTGCTCCAGGCCATCGAGGTCGTCGAGAAGCTGGGTGCGGACTTTTGCCTGCTTCAAGTAGCGCTGGGTGTAGACGTTTTGCTCGTCGATGAACTGCCGTGTCTCGGCCTTTTTGGCGTCTTCAAGCCAGCGGTAGTCATCCGTGATCTTGGTGCCGGAGTAGTTGTCGGTAACCGCCTCTTTGGCAACTTCAGGCGGCAGCGGCAGAGTGATGCCGTCGCGGCCGTGAATGGACTGGGCCTGGGTGAGAGCGGCGCAACCAAGAACACCGAGAACAAGACCGCGAACGAAGACGCCTCATGGATTCCCCCGCCGACAGAATACACAGGTTCGGAAACTTGAAAGAACGTTTCATCCGGTGAAAACACACAAGCCCGTATCAGCGGCTGCTGATACGGGCTTGTGTTGATGGTGCTTTGCGCGAAAGCTTACGAGTGAACCGGCTTGGCTACTTCCGGAGTGGCGCCCGCAGGCTGGGCCTTGGCATCCGGCTTGCGGATGTCGATGCCGCCCTTGAAGAACGCGCCATCTTCAATGCTGATGCGCGCCGCGGCTACGTCGCCGGTGAGAGCGCCTTCGGCACGGATGTCCACACGATCAGTGGCCGTGACGTTGCCGCGCACCTTGCCGAGCACGACGACTTCGCGCGCCGTGATGCTGGCGGCCACATGGCCGTTGCGGCCCACCGTGACACGGTTGCCGTTCAGGTTCACGCTGCCCTCGACTTTGCCGTCGATGAACAGCGATTCAGAACCGGAGATCTCGCCTTTGATAAACAGGCCCTTGCTGATGGTGGCCTGGTCGCCTGCAGTCACGCCTGCGCTTCTGGCCGATTCCAGCGCCGACGAAGGCGGGGCCGGACGCACCGGCTCTGGCGGAGTGTTGGACACGGGGGGCTCGGGTTGGCTTGGTTTCCACATACGATTTAGACAATTCCTTTCCTGGCCGCTCGGGGGATTAACGTACTACAAACAGGGCGATAGAACGAAACGCGGCTGTCACCATTCCATTTAGCCGTCTCGCGCGGCTTTCCTGCATTCGCCCGGACCAAGGCTGCAGACAAGCAACACTGCAATGGAATGATTCTCGCACAGGAGGGGGCGGGGCGGACCGTCAAGGCAGCCAGCCCGAGAGATGTCTAAAGTTGATTACTAAACTTCCACTGCTTCGTTGATTACTAAACCTCTACCGCTTCGGCCGGTTGAGCCTCCTCGGGAATCTCAGCGGCGGGAGTTTCGGCGGCCGGAACCTCGCCCGGACCTTCATCGCGCCGTATGTCGATGCCGCCGCGAAAATACGCGCCGTCTTCGATGCTTACGCGCGCCGTGCTCACGTCTCCGGCAAGCGAGGCCTGCGCGCGGATGTCCACGCGGTCGGTGGCGTAGACACTGCCCGTCACCGAGCCCAGAATCACGATTTCCCGCGCGGTGATGCATGGTCCCGGCTCTGCGTCGTGGACCGCGATCACGTGGCCATTCTTGCCGATGGTGACGCGTTCGCCGGGAATGTGAATCGTGCCTTCGACCGTGCAATCGATGAACAGAGGATCGGTGCCGGATATCTGGCCGTGCACCACGATGCCCTTGTTCAGGCTGGTCTGATCCGTGGCAGCGGCACGCGGGCGCACGTCAGCGGCCGGTAAAGGAGCAGCCGGACGAATTGGTTCAGGCATGGGGACAAAGGCTGGGACGGAGACGCTCTCTGGCTTCTGCTTCCACATGGTCTTTCCTTTCGGGACTATCTGCAGAACGTGCTTAATGCCAGACGAAATGCCCGCAAATAACTACATCCCGCGCGCGTCAGAGGGTACTCGCACAGGCAATGACAACGGACAATTTCGAAACCAAGGCTGGAATGGATTCTCGCACACGACTGGTACTATTGCTAGTTAGCTGTGACGATACCCGTAAAGACTGCATGAAATTCGCCTACGATTCCTGAGCCGGCGACGCATCAATCCACCGCATCATCGCCGATTGGCTGGCCGGGCGGCGTGGGCAACTCGGGTGCCGGCGCAAACTTCTCAGCGTCGCGCAGGAAGCCCTCGATCTCGGCTTCGCCCGCAGCCCGGTGCGCCATCCCATCACTATCTGGAACCGGAGCCTGCCCCTCAAGCCATCCCTTCAGTTCCGCTGCCTTGGCTCTGGCGACGGCGCGGGCTTCTCCTGAAGCTTGCTTGTCCGCAGCGAGCCCAAGCAGATGATCGAGCACGATGTTCTCAACGGAAAACTGGGTCTGCGCCGCCAGGCCGGTCTGCCGGGGAGACTTCCACGTCGCCCCCAGAACCGCGTCGAGAACCTCTTCGAGGCCGGGCTGGCTTGCGTCGCGCGCGTGATCTTCCACCAGCCGCGACGCCCGCGCCGGATGAAACAGCAGCGAACAGGTAAGCCCCGCCGCAGCTTCCACCGGACCCATCGCGTCGAATGTCAATCCCGTATGCGCGCCGAACGACTCGCGGGTGCGCGGATAGTCCGGCGGGCGCGGCGGAAAAATCTTCAGCAGGGACTCAGGAAGAGTCAGGTTCTCCGGCGAAAGCGTTTCGAGCACAGCCTTCAGCGCCTCGCGCTGCTGATCCGGCGCAATCAATTCCGTCGCCATGCCGCCGTCGCCGCGCACCGCGTAACGATAGTTGAGGCCGCCGATGCTCTTGGCCGCGGCTTCCGTCTGGTAGCGGTGCAGCAGGTAGAGCGGCACAAACGTGTCTTCAAGCTGCGCCATGGGAGTGCCGCTGCGAATCGCGTCCTCGCCAAAGCGAGCCAGAGCGGCTTTCCTCACACTCAGAATGCGCGTGAGCTCGCTCGGCGCGTTGCCGCCGTTGTCCCAGAGATGCGCATAGGGATGCGCTCCGCCGAGCGGGCGCGCGTCTTCATCGGTGATGTAGCGCAGGCCGCCGGCTTCGTCGTCGCGCAGAATCTTGTCGAGCGCGGCGTGCTCATCAGCGCCAGACGCGAACTGCGAGTAGCCGTACCGGATTGCCGCTTTGTCCCACGTGCCGATGCCGATGGCGTACGCATGCGAAAGTTCAGGCCGGCCGTTCGCGTCCAGCGTGATCCACGGGTGCGGATAATCCATCACCGACGTGCCGGGCGCGACCGACGACGCCGCAAAGTTGTGCATCAACCCCAGCGTGTGGCCCACCTCGTGAGCAGCCAGTTGCCGGGTGCGCGCCAGCACCATCGCCTCCATGTCTTTGGGAATCGGCTTGCCCTCCGCGTAAGGCGCCAGAAGCGCTTCGGCGATCATGAAATCCTGGCGCGACCGCAGGCTGCCCAGCGTAACCTGCCCCTTGATAATCTCGCCGGTGCGCGGGTCCGTCACCGCCTCGCCGTAGCTCCAGCCGCGCGAGTAGCGGTGCACCCACTGGATCATGTTGTAGCGGATGTCCATCGGGTCGGCGCCCCCGGGCAGCACTTCCACCTTGAAAGCGTTCTTGAAGCCCGCCGCCTCAAATGCCTGCGCCCACCAGCTTGCGCCTTCCACCAGTGCGGAACGGATGGGCTCCGGCGCGCCTCGATCGACGTAGTACACGATGGGCTTCACCGGCTCGCTGACCGCCGCGTGCGGGTCCTTCTTTTCCAGGCGATGGCGCGCGATGAATCGCTGATCGAGCGGCTCGCCCAGCGGCGCGGAGTAATCGCGATAACCCACGCCGAAGTAGCCCGCGCGCGGATCGAACCGCCGCGGCTTGTAGCCGGCCTCGGGCAGCTCGACCATCGACGTGTGCTCGCGCACCGTGATCGCGTGCGGATCGGGCGTGACCTCGGCAACATGTTCGCCCTTGGGCATGCCCTCGGAAGCAAACGTCAGCATGGCTTCGACTTCCGTATTCTTCGGAAAGTCCTTCGTGTTATCCAGCGCAATGGCACTGCGGTTGCCATCGATCCGGTACGTGCCCTGCCCGGTGGCCAGTAGCGACTCCGCCACGCCATGCGCGTCACGCAGAAAGAAGCTCGTCGCATCTACGAGAACGCGCCCGTTCTCTTCCGCTTCGACCGTGAATCCCCACAGCACCGACTCTGCAAACGACTGTGTAACGGCCATGCGCTCGTCGGGATCCGTGGCAGAAGAGCGATAGGCCAGATTCGGCTCGATCAGCAGCACTTTGCCGCCGACCCGCGAGAAATGCACCACGCGCCCCCTGCCGAGCTGCCCGCGGTCGAGGCCGATGTCGTTCGAGCCCATGCCGTACGGCAGTTGATCCAGCAGCAGAAAATCCTGGTCGAAGCGCGGAATCTCGAGGTAGAGCTTGCCGCCCTTGGCGTCCCAGTCAAGGGGGAAGTACCCGTCCTTGTGCTCCATGCCGGCAACCTTCTGGCTCAGGGTCTGTGGGGCATCGGCGGCGCGCGCCTGCTGCGTGGAAAGTGCACAACCAACGGCAGCAACGGCGAATAAGACACGAACGAATCGGCTCATGGACAGGACCTCGCGGGGACTCTAAGGGGGTGGAGTGTTTAAGCAGCGCTTGATAGGTATTACAGCATGCGGGGGCCGCAGGCCGAATCGCATTGCTTTACCGCCCAATGCAACGCGTCATCGCGGCAACTATCATCAAAGCAGTTATGAAGAGCGACAAAGTACGCGTCCGCTTTGCACCGTCACCCACGGGGCTGCTGCACGTGGGCAACGCGCGCACCGCACTTTATAACTGGCTGTTCGCGCGCCGGAACGGAGGCGTGTTCATCCTGCGCATTGAGGATACCGACCTCGACCGCTCGCAGGCCCAATACGAGAAGCAGCTCATTGAAGATCTGCAGCTGGCTCGGGCTCGACTGGGATGAAGGCCCTGCCGGCACCGCCGCCGAAAGCAGCCTGTGGAGCGACGAGCACGGCGCGCACGGGCCCTACCGGCAATCGGAACGGCTCAAGATCTATGCGAAGCACACTGAGCGCTTGCTGAACGAAGGCAAGGCGTATGCCTGTTTCTGCACGCCCCAGGAACTGGAAGCGGAACGCAACGCGGCCATCGCCGAACACGGGCCGCAGATCTACTCGGGCAAGTGCCGTTACCTAACCCAGCGAAGAAGTCGAGGAGAATCTCGCCGCGGAAAGACCTTTCTCCGTCCGGCTCAAGATTGAAAACCATCCGCTGACGTTTCACGACCTGGTGCGCGGAGAGGTGAAGTTCGAGCCCGAAGCGGTAAGCGATCCGATCCTGGTGCGTTCAGCGCACGGCGGCGCCAGCTGGAAAAAGCGAAGGCATTCCGGTATACAACTACGTGGTGACGATAGATGACGCGCTGATGCAGGTCACGCACGTGATCCGCGGCGACGATCACATCTCGAACACGCCCCGAAGCAGGTTGCCATCTACGAGGCCTTCGGATGGGATGTGCCGGAGTTCGCGCACCTTTCCACCATTCTCGGCGCTGACCGCGAACGGCTCTCCAAGCGCCACGGTGCCACCTCCATCTCCACGTTTCGCGAGATGGGTTATCTGCCCGAGGCGCTGGTGAACTACCTCGCACTGCTGGGCTGGGGCGCGGAGGACGGCAAGACCGAGACGTTCACCCTGGAGGAGCTCACGCAGGCATTCTCGCTGGAGCGCGTGACGCCGTCGCCGGCGGTATTCGACTTCGACAAGCTGAACTGGCTGAACCGGCACTATCTCAAGCAGGCCTCAGCAGACCGTCTGGCCGCGCTTGCATGGCCGTACTTCAATCGAGCAGCTCGGGCGCTTTGCAACTGGTCAGCCGGATTCTGCTGAGGCCATGCCGGTCTCTCCGCCGAACGTAGAACCGGAGATGCGGATGAGAGAGTTGTTGCTCTCCGAGGTGATGGGCACAACGCTCGATGGGACCGGCTTTCGCGAGTCGGGTTTTGCGGAACTGGCGGCACTCAGAGTGGGTGCAGCGATCGCCGTCGACTCAGAGCGGGCAAAGCCTGTGGCCTGGCCGCCTCCGCAGCTTTCTCCGCGGATCGCCACGTGGTTCGGACACCTGGTCGCGCTGCTCGTGCCGTATGTCGATCATCTGGACGAGTTGCAGGCAAAGGCCGCGCCGGTGTTCGACGTCGATCCCCTCATGGCGCGAGCCAACGAGGAAAATGCGGCCATTCTCGCGGCCGATTCATCGCGCATCGTGCTTGCGCAGCTTGCCAATCGCGTTCATGCCCACACCGGGTCCATCACCCACGACATCTTCAAAACGTGGATGAGCGAGATCAAGAACGCGACCGGCGTGAAAGGCAAAGACCTGTTCCATCCGGTGCGCATTGCGATCACCGGCGCGCACTCCGGGCCCGACTTCGATAAGCTGATCCCAGTGATCGAAGAAGGTGCCGCATTGAACATCGGCGTTCGCAGCGTTCGCGATCGCATCGACGCATTTGTAGGAGTGTTCCAGGCCGAGCCATGACGATGCCCGAAGTCAATCTAAGCTTCCCGCACGCATGGAGAGCGGAGATTCTTGCGGCGCGTCCCTGATCCTGCCGCCCCGCACTACGTCTATCCGCGCGATGTGGAGGAGATTGAACGCGGCGCGCTCGAGATCGAAGTGCGCACCGCCGCCGATGCAGTGCAGCCATTTCTCGCCACCTGCGCGCTCGGCTTTCGCGATCCCATCACGCCGACAGGCATCTGGTCGGCGCCCAACCCGCATGAGATGTGCGCGGTCTCCGGCGGCTACGCGTACATCATCGACACCACCTTGCCCGAGCGCTTCACCATGATCCCTTATCGGCCGGTGCTGCAGGTGCTGCCCGCGGTCGATTCAGGGTTGCTGCTCTTCGTCGGCAGTCGCACGATTCTCGCGTGGGGACCCGACGGCCAGGCATGGGAATCGCCGAAGCTCTCCGATGAAGGCGTGACCATAGGCGGGACCAGCGATGGAACTCTACGTGGTCTCGGCTGGGACATGTTCACGGATCGCGAAGTGCAGTTCTCAGTCGATCTCGAGACGGGCAGCGTCGTCCGGCAGCCTTGAGGTATCGTGCGGTCGCGACGCAAGCGCCGTCTTGTACCCGCAATAGACACCTTCAAACACCGCATCCCAGCTTGCCGTCTCAGCATAAGCGCGCGCGGCGTGGCGCATGGATTCGAGCTTCCTCGCATCAGCGAGCAACGCGGCAATGGCTGCCGCAAACTGCTGATCCGGCACAATGCGGCCCGTTTCGCCATCGCGCACAATCGTCTTCGGGCCGCCCTCTGGCGTCACCACAGCGGGAACACCGCTCGCCAGCGCCTCCAGCACAACGTTGCCAAAGGTGTCCGTGTGCGAGGGAAAAACGAACACATCCATGTTGGCGTATGCGCCGCCAGCGCCTCGCCCGTCAACACGCCGGTGAACTCCGCCCGCCGCAGATGCTGGCGCAGCCATGGTTCCAGGGCGCCGTGGCCCACAATCATGAAACGGAAATTCGTCAGGCCCATCTGCTCAAGCTGATCCTGCACCGCGGCCAGCAACGCCACGTTCTTTTCCACCGAGAGCCGACCGACGAAACCCAGCACATACTCCGCATCGTTCGCGGCGCGCGTGCGCTTGCGCGGATGGAACAGTTCTGCGTCGACGCCCCGCGGCATCAGCAAACACGGCACCCGCGTAGCCTGCTGCAACGTGTCGCATAGTTCGCGATTCGGCGCGAACAGCACATCCGCAATCGAGTAGAACTTCGTCGCCACCGCCAGCGAGGCGTCCTCGATCTTCTGCTCCGCCGCATCCGCCTGCCACCGCGGAAGCAGACGCAGCAGCCACTGCGAGCGCCGCGCCGCATACTCATGCACGTTGGTGTGCCAGCTTGCCGCAAGCGGCAAATCGACGCGTATGCGCGAGCGCCGCTCCCAGCATCCCTACCTCGCTGGGCCCGGTGATGTGGATCAGGTCCGGCTCGAATCGCGCCAATGCGTCTTCAATCAGCGGTAGATGGCGCACAAATGCCGGATCGAAGCGCAGATCCTTTTCGAGCGCGAACGACAGAAACCCGCGCGGCAGCTCGAGCGTCCACACGTTGCCGTCCTGGGTCAGCTTCTGCTCGCGATCGCCGGCGCGCACGCACAGAAAAGGCAGTCCGCGGCGCCGCGCAAACGCCTCGAAGTTCCGGCTGGTGTGAGCCACCCCATTGATTTCGTGAAATGAATCGGGAAAGTACGCGACCCGCGGCGCACGGCCAAGCGCCCCGTGTCCGTTGAGTTCGTGAGGCATCCGATCGCGCGCTCGCTCAACCTTCCTGCTCACCCAGTGCCATGCGCAGTTCGCTGCGAGTTGTTCCACGCCATCCGCAATCCGCCCGACACCGGCGCGGAGCCCATCAGCATTACCAGCCGAATCGGCCCAGCGCATCGAGGCCGGTGCCGCGCCCTTCGGCCAGAGCTCACTCAGCGGGCGAACCACACCGTTCGCATCGGGATGATAGGCGCGCTCGTCCCACGTGCGCGACCCCTGCGGAAAATCGGGATAGGTGCGTATCGCATCGAGCGTGGACTGCAGCAGCCGATGCTTCCATGGCTGCGCATACTGCGGCATGAAAAGGATGTTGCTGCGCCGCTCACGCCGGATCTCGTGCACGAACTCCGTAAAGCATGTCGCGTTGGTCAGATTGATATTCGCGTTCGGCTTCAACGCCGTGCCGATCGCCGCCCGAGATCAGCCGCATATTCCACTTCGCGGCGAGCGAACGCACCGCGCGGTTCTCTTCCCACGGCCGCAGCCCGTTGAGTTCAAGCGCGTGCAGATGATTTCCGTTCTTCAACAGGAATTCATTCACCAGGAATTCATGCTTCGCACTGCCGATCAGGAACAGATCCCACATGGGATGGTTGAACACCACAAGCACGTTCGGCTCGTCGTTCAGCGCCGCCAGAATCTCCGTGAGCCGCTTGTCGCTGGGATTGCGCGTGTACTCGGCCAGCGTCTGCATCCATTGCTGGGCGCGGGCGCTGGGCAGGTTGTGAATGCCGAGATGAAAGTCCTGCACGCCGCCGTAGGGCGCGCTCCACTCCACAGACACCGGAATCCGGCGCGCGCTGGGCACGGTGCGGAGCAACATCGGCGCGTTGATGTTGTCGTGGTCGGTGATTGAAACCATCGAGTGCAGGTCGAGATCTTCAATCTGCCTGCTCTCCAGATCGAATGCGAGCTTGGGCGTCATGGGCGGCGTCCAGTAGCTTGCCGCGTAATTGACGCGCAGATTGTGAAAACTTTGTGCGCGCGTTTCCAGACGCGTGAGAAGGGGGCGGATCAGGGGATATTGATTGCCGAGGTTGGCAAGAAAGTCGAGTGTCTCATGGGACTGGTTGGTGTGACTGTGCAGTGAAACACCCGCGCGATATCCTCGAGCGGCATCCTTGTCGCGCCACAAGTACGAGACGGTTGAGTTGGGCATGTCTGCTCCTCATTCCCGCTTTCTTGTTTGATGGGCTCTTACAGTCCAGAATCGCGGAAACGCGTCAATTTCCGATGAACGGACGGCGAACAGCCGTTCAATTGCAGAGAAGGAATCAAGAAGGTGACGATCAATAGCGACAGATTCGCAAATCTAGTAGGGGCTGCTATTGGGAGCGGAACGCGAGTTCCTCGGTGATGTGGGCCGGAAGCGGCATGCCATCCTTCATCGCAGGCACGTATCGAATCTCCTGCATCAGGTTCGCGATCTGCGGAAGCCGCTTGGGGTCAGTACACTCCAGTGCCACGCGGTCGCGGGGAATGCCATGCTCGTCTACCAGCAAGCGGAATTTGAATGTTCCAAACTTCAGCAGCTCCGGGGGAATTTTAGGACGGGCGATTGCCCGGGGTTCGCTGAAGAGAGCGTTGATGTGCTCGCCGTCCGCGAAGACGCTTGTCGGCATTTCAATCGGCGCCAGATTTGCTTCATCGGCAGGACGATCCCAGTCGGAGAGAATCTCCTCGGGAGCAAACCGCAGGCGAACGTTCGAAACGTCTTGCCCTGCTGCGCTCTTTGCGGTTTCGATACAAATCTCGAGCCGCATATCGAGGAACTGCCCTACGGCGACCGGTGAACCATTGAGCGTGGCAGGATGGAAATGTGTCATCAGCATCACCTTGAGCGCGAGTAGGTCGATGTCATTGCCAAGGGGCTTGTCGAAGATCACATTCCGCGGACGGCCGCTCGCATCCACCACCAGGCTGAAACGGACATTGGCGGCCTTCACGAGGCCGCCGCACTTTTCCGCCAGAGAGTTCCCAAAGTCAAACACCAGAGGACTGGCCTTGGTCACTTTGGGCGCCGCGGTGTAGAGCTTTACCTGCTCGGGTTTGGGCAACGGAGCAGAGACAGCGGACTGCTGCGCTCCGGCGCTCACGGAGATCGCGACAAACAGCGCGGTAAGAAGCCGATCCGATTGCACTAGGAGAAGTGTGGAACTGCGCACAAGACTAGCATGCGCACTTCACGGAACGCTGGTCTGATTTATCGGCGGGTTCAGGCGACATCGGGAGGAAGGATCTCTTCGACGTTGATGCCGGGCAGCCCGGCACCCCTCCGCCCCCTCCTGGATTTCCGTTGCGCGTGTGCATTCGCTCCGGCATAATGACGACCGGCAAAGAACATCGCCACCTCCAGGCGAGATCATCCCCCGGGTTCTTCACCCTGCTTTTGCCAATCCCAGTCTGTGGCCAATTCAAATATGAGGAGATGCTATGTACACGCTACGAATGGCCCTGTGCGTCTCAATGTTGAGCGCCACCGCCTTTGCGCAGTTCAACCCCACCACTTACGTGAACTGCGCTCATGGAGAATCGCTGCAGCAGGCGATCAACTTTGCACTGCCCGGCTCGACCATCGTCGTGAAGGGCAACTGCATGGGACCGATCTCGATCATCACTCCCGGCCTCACCATCGATGGACGCGGAACCGCAGCGATCCTCGGCGGCGGCCGCGATGCCGTCACCATCAACGGTGCGTCGCGCGTGACCCTCACAGGCATCGCCGTGCGCGGCGGCAACAATGGAGTAGTGGCGGAGAACGGCGCCGACGTATCCCTGCTGAACGTCAACGTAAGCGCCAACGCATTCACCGGCGTCGTCGCGCAGGCCAACTCCGCGCTCTCGCTCAGCGGAGGCGGCAGCTCCGGCAATGGGCTTTTCGGAGTGGACATCGAATCCACATCGTCGCTCAACATCACCGGAAACTATGCCAGCACCAACAACGCGGTGCTGGGAGTGCAAGTCAACAATGGCTCCAGCCTCAACCTGGCCGCGGGCAGTCTCACTGCCACCGGCAATGTAGTCGGCGTGCAGCTTGGCAACAATGCATCGGGATTTCTGGATGGGCAGTCGAGCATCAATGCGTCGAACAACTTCGCCCTCGGCCTCACCATGGTCTCCGGCGCGCACATGGCCGACTTCGGCGGCACCATCACGGCAAACGGAAATGGACTGCAAGGCATCGCGCTCGACTCAAAGGCCGGGCTCGATCTCGACGCCGGCGCCCAGGTTCAGGCCAATAACAACGCGGGCGACGGCGTTCATCTCGAAGAGCTGTCGGTGATGACCATCTTCAACACGCCGCAGTTCTCGGGAAATCCCAATACCACCACGCTGGTCGCGCAGGGCAATGCGGCCAACGGCATCAACATGCTCACCAACTCGGCCATCTTCGATGTGAACTACGCCGCGCTGCAGATTTCCGGCAATGCCGCTGCCGGCATCGCGCTCGACGATGGAAGCTCCATCAACTTCGCCCAGAACGTCCCGGTCAGCGGAGTGCACACAAGCATCACCGGCAACCATCCCGACATGGCGCTGAGCTTCGCTTCGCGCCTGACCACAATCGCGAACGACACCGTGGGCACGGTCAGTTGCGACGCCACATCGCTGGTGCGCGGGCCTCTCGCAATCACCTGTCCGCATTGAGGATGAATCTGATTTATTTGCGGGTCTTGGCCAATTCGGGAGGAAGGAACTCTTCGATGCTGACGCCGGGCAGCAACTCCGGGTCGGTACTGATCTCCGGGCGGCGGCCGCCGGCCGCCTCCGGAATCAGGTAGTTCTCGGTAAGGCCCTGCTTGAGAATTTCGAATGCCTCTTCCGGCGTATCCGCATACTGAAACAGATCAACGTCGTCGGGCGAGATGGCGCCCGTATCGACCAGCGCCTGAATATTGAAGATCTTCTTCCAATAATCCGAGCCGTACACCACGATCGTGATCTTCTTCGCCAACTTCTCCGTCTGCGTGAGCGTGAGAATCTCGAACATCTCGTCGATCGTGCCGAATCCGCCGGGAAACACCACCAGCGCCTTCGACAAGTACGCAAACCACAGCTTGCGCATGAAGAAGTAGTGGAATTCGAAGTTCAGCGACGGCGTGATGTAAGGGTTCGGCGCCTGCTCGAAGGGCAGCCGGATATTCAATCCAATGGTCTTGCCGCCGGCTTCGTGCGCCCCGCGGTTGGCCGCCTCCATAATGCCCGGTCCGCCGCCTGAGGTGACCACGAAGCGGTGCCGCCGCGAGTGAATCCCTTTCGCCCACTGCGTCAGCATAAAAGCCAGGCGGCGTGCGTCTTCGTAGTAGCGCGCCATCTCCACCGCCGCCACGGCGCGCTTGCGCTGCAGATCGGTGGCCTTGCCTTCGACGATGTCGGGAATGCTGGCCGGCTGCTCTTCGCTCGGCGCCGGCTTCACGGCTCCCGTGTTGTCGAGCAGTTCGAGCGCGTGGTCTGCCTCTTCTTTACCGCGAAAACGCGCGGAGCCGAAGAAGACCACCGTGTCCTGGATCTGCTCGCGGCGGAAGCGCGCCAGCGGTTCCGTATATTCGGCGAGAATCCGGATGAGCCGCCCATCCGCGCTGTTCAGAAACGTGGAATTTTCATATGCCAGGGGGGCGCGCTCCAGAGGTGGAGGGCCCGCTTCATCCGGCGGCGGTAACTTTGCTTCTGCCGGGGGCTCAACCGGCGCGTTGGCCTGCTCCGGTCCTTTGATGATGTCCCCGGGTGTTTGCTGACTGACTGCCATGCTATCCGTCCCGATGGCGGATCGCGTCGCGAAACGCAATCCACAAATTCAACAACCCCAGACCCGATATGATGCCGCGCAAGGCGCCATTGGCAGCATATGCGCCGATCGTGGGGAATCGTGTGAACAGCGGATTCTGGTCCCAGAAGGCGTGGAACCACGGCGCAAGACACACGGCCAGACCGATATAGAGCCGCAACAAGACGCGCAGAAACAGCTCCGACCGCTCCAGCCAGCGTGGGATACGCTGCGGGCCATGTTTGTGCGCATGGGACAGGGATACAACATCTTCAGCGGCGGTTCCGGAAGCCGGGTCGGTCGTGGACCCTGTCGCCGTCCCGGGCTGCGCGGCCGGGTTCGCGGGGATAGGCGTCAATTCCGGCTCCTTCAACATTCAGTAGCTTGCCCAGCTCGTCGCCAGATGTCAGTAATGCATTGCATCTGCTGCCTTTGACGCGCCGGCCGGTGCTTCGGTTTGACGCGCGATCCAAGGTTGCGCACGGCCCGCGAAAGACCGGCGCAGGAATGGGCTAGTTCTCACGGTAACACAGCCCATGTAGGCGAAAGCCCTGCGAAGGGCGCACCGGCAGCCCCCGCCCTGCTCCTTTGTCCCCGTGTGGATCGCCGCAGATCGATGACCGCCGCATCGTCCTGAAGAGCCTCAAGGCCGGAATCACTTTCCGATGCAGAATGTCGAGAAGATCAGATGCAGAATGTCGTCCGCGGTGGTCTGGCCGGTCAGCGAGTCCAGCGCCCACAGCGCGCGATAAAGATCCAGCAGAATCATCTCGTGCGGAATCCCGTTCTCATTCGCATGCTTCGCATCCGCCAGCGCGCCCAGCGCCGTCGTGACAGCCTGATGCTGGCGCATGTTGGTCAGCATGCCGCTTTCACTTGCCGCTCCGCCTGATGCCAGCGCCACGATTCGCCCTCGCAATTCCGCCACGCCCTCGCCGGTCAGTGCGGATGTCGCGATCACCGGAATACCGTCGAGAGCCGTTGACTCCTCCACGCGTCCCTCAGCAAGATCGTGCTTGTTCATCGCCACCAGGGCGGGGCGTCTCTCCACCGACCGCAAAAGATCGTGCTCTTCCTCGTTCAACTGCTGGGTGGCGTCCAGCACGATCAGGACCAGCGCCGCGTCGGCCAAGGCTTCCCTGCTCCGCGCGATCCCCAACTGCTCGGCAACGTCGTGCGCCTCGCGCAACCCGGCCGTGTCCACCAGTTCCAGCGGAATTCCATCGAGCGAGATGCGCTCGCTCACCGTGTCGCGCGTGGTCCCGGGAGCGGCCGTGACAATCGCGCGTTCGCGCTCCACCAGCCGGTTGAACAGCGAGCTCTTGCCGGCGTTCGGCCGGCCGACAATTGCCAGCGTGAGGCCGTCGTGCACAATGCGGCCCCGCGCAAACGATGCTTCCAGCGCCGAGAGCGGCGCAGTGAGTTCGTCAATCCGCCGCGCAATCTCCTGTTGCGGAGTCACGTCGACATCGTCTTCCGCGAAATCAATTCCGGCCTCCAGCAGCGCCACCAGTTCCACCAGGTTCTGCTTCACCGGCGCCACGCGCCGGCTCAGCGCGCCGCCCATCTGGCTCGCGGCCTGCCGCGCCTGCGTCAGTGTCTGGGCGTCGATCAGGTCGCGCACCGCCTCCGCCTGCGTCAGGTCGATACGGCCAGCCAGAAACGCGCGCTCGGTAAACTCGCCCGGCTCCGCCAGCCGCGCTCCGAGTTCAATCGCCCGCCGCAGCAGCAAGTCCAGCACCACCGGCGATCCGTGCGCGGCAATCTCCACCAGGTCATCGGCGGTATAGGAATTCGGCGCGGCAAAGTATGTCACCACCGCTTCGTCGATACGCCCTGCGTCAGCCGCTTCGTCCGTGTCCAGCACATCGGCCAGCCGCGCGCGCCCATGCTGAAGCGGCCGGCGCAGACTCACTAACTGTGCGGCGATCGACGCGGCGCTCGGCCCGCTTACACGCACAATCCCGATGCCCCCGCGGCCGGGCGGCGTCGAGATAGCCGCAATCGTGTCCAGCGCCGGACGCGGTTCGGCATTTTCGGTTTGGACAGAGTCCGGCATGGCCTACTTCTCATTCTAAGAACGTGCCGCAAGTGGGAAGTGCAGAGGCAAATCGATTTGTTTGAAGTCTACTCTTCGGGAACCGCCCTCTCCATAGCCGCACGGCCGCCGCCTTCACACGGGAAAATCACAAAAACCCTCTACAAAAAGGTTTTAGCAAAATTCTGGGTATTATAATCTGGAACCAGGATTCGGTCCGGTTTCGTATCCAATTTCTATCCGTCAGACGTGGAAGATGACCCGTATGTTCAAGGCCCCTATGCAGTCTCTTTGTAGCTCCCTCCGTGCCCGCAGAAACAAGCTGTTCGTTCTTGCCGTGGGCCTGCTTGTCGCAGTCGTCTCCCTGTCTGGATCTCCGGTTCTGGGTCAGGCAACCGCATCGGCGCAATCTGCGTGGCGCGGACGCCTGCACACTGCGGCCGGTGCGCCCATCGCCGGCGCAACCGTCCGTCTGAGCAGCGGACCAAAGTCTTCCCAGGCCGTCACCGCGGAAGACGGCGCCTTTCAGTTCGAGCCCCTCGCTCCCGGCCGCTACAAGCTCACCATTGAGACCAATGGGAAGACCAGCGAATACGCGCAGAGTGTCGAGCTCGCACCCGGCCCTCCGGCCGTGAGCATCGAGCTGTCCGACCGCGGAGAAATCGCGGTCGCTGCAATCAAGGAACGCGCTGCGGCCACCGGCGGACAAGAGCTCTCCAGCCAGGCCGTCAGTGAACTGCCCCTCAACAAGCGCGACTTCAGCCAGCTTCTGCTTCTTGCCGCGGGCACCATGACTGACTCCAACGGCGCCACCAACTTCACCGCGCAATTCGCCATCAACGGCCAGCGCGGCGTCGAGGCCACCTTCGCCATGGACGGCGCCGACATCAGCGATCCCGAGATGGGCGGCTCCACTTTCTCCAACTTCAACGTCGACGCGGTCGAGGCCATCAACTCCAGTTCCGGCTGGATGCCCGCCGAGATCGGACGCGGCGCAGCCGGCTTCACCAACATCATCACGCGCTCCGGCGCCAGCGGATTCCACGGGTCCTTCTTCGAGTTCGTGCGCAACTCCGCCTTCGACGCCCGCAACTACTTCGATCACCCCACGCCCGCGTATCCCGGCCGCATTCCACCCTTCCGGCGCAACGAGTTCGGCTTCACCAACGGCGGCCCCGTCTATCTGCCGCACATCTACGATGGCCGCGGCCGCACATTCTACTTCGGGCAGTATCAGGGCTTTCGCCAGGTGCTGGGCACCACGCAGGTCATGCCGGTGCCCAACGACGCAGATCGCGCCGGGCATTGACGTGGTCACGTTCCCTGACGGCACCACCGACACGCTGAATGTCCCCATCGATCCCTCCATCGCCGCTATCATCGCGCGCTATCCTAAGCCCAACGACCCCACCGGCCCCTACCAGAGCCGCACCTACGCAACGCCGTCGAAGGTCGATACGAATGCCAACCAGTTCTCCATTCGCATCGATCACAAGTTCTCTGACAAGGATCAGTTCTTCGCGCGATTCAACTACAACAACCTGACCGGCCCCACCACCAATCCCGATCAGACCGCGATCGATCCCGTCCTTCGGCGTTCAATACATCGACCGCCAGCGCAACGTCGTGGGCACCTGGACGCACACCGCCACGCCGCGCCTCACATTCGAGTCGTCCATCAGCATCACGCGCTCCACGCCCGGCTTTCCCACCAACAATTACGTTGACCCAGCGGTCAAGTTCGCTGACGGCCTCTTCGAGGCATTCAACTCCGCCGCCGGCTCCGTGATGCAGGCCTACGGCAATCTCTTCCAGGGCCGCGAGAATGTCGCCTTACACCGCGGGCGGCCACGCCTTGAAGATGGGAGTGGAGGCGCGCGTCAATCGCGACACCACGTACTTCGGCATCAGCCCCAACGGGGAATACGACTTCGGCGGCGGCACGTCCTACGCCATTGAAGCCATCCCCTCCGAGAGCGGCAAGCACAACATCAAGCCCGGCGATCCGCTTGCCCGACACCCTCTCCGGATTCCTCTCCGGCAGCTCGTTCATCTACACCGTCGCCCTCGCCGCGCCCTTCTCTTCCGGTGGCCAGCACATCGGCCCCGCCGCCATCAGTCGCGAGGGCTACGGCGCCTACGTACAGGACACCTGGAAGGTGAACCCGCGCTTCACGCTGGACTACGGCCTGCGCTGGGAAGTCTACACGCCCATCAGCGAGCGCGCCCATCGCACCGGAAGCTTCCGCGACATCAATGGCACGCAGCAATACGTAATCAATCCGCAGCCGGGATATCGCACCAACTGGAAGGGCTTTGCCCCTCGCATTCAGGGCACGGTGCAGATCGATAAGAACACCACCGCGCACGCCGGCGGCGCCATCATGACCATCCCGCCCAACATCTGGCAGGACAACTTCCTTACCGGCTCCACCCCGTTCGCGGTCTACCCGCGCGTGATCGCCACTTCCAAGGCGCCTGTCGCCTACGGATTCCAGATCACGTCGACGCAGCTTCCCACCGTCTACACCACCGATGGCCAGAAGATGTTCAAGACCGACGATGCGAAGGACCTGCCCTCTAACCAGGTCATGGACGTGGAGCGCTATCAGGACGATCTCGCCGCGCTCACGCCGGGAGGCGTCTTCAGCGCCCTCAACCTCTCGGGCATCGATGCGAAGTTCAGCGACGCATGGCTCTACACCTGGACGCTCGGCGTCGAGCACAAGTTCGGCAACCTGGTCGGCGACGCTGGCGTACGTGGGCACCTCGGCGTCGCATCTGCCCCGCTACAGCTTCCCCAACGCCTACCCGGGAGCCTCGCCCGGCTTCGCGCCGCATACCCAATTCGACAACGAAGGGAACGTCATCGGCGGCTTCGGCGTCGAGAACGTCATCACCGACGATGCCCACTCCAGTTACAACGCCCTGCAAAGCTCGCTGTCTGGAACCGTGCCCCACGGCGGCCCCGGCATCTCGGCCAGCTACACCTGGAGCAAGTCCATTGACGACACCAGCATGGTGCATCGGCGGCACCGGATCCACCGGCGCCGTCACCTCGGGCTTCTCGCAGAACCCCTACGACACCCATCCGGAAAAAGGCCCGTCGAACTTCGATGGCACGCACTCATTCAACCTGAGCCTTGCGCAAGACCTGCAACTCGAGAAGGCCGAATGGCTGCACGCAGTCAGCCGCAAAGTCACCTACGGCTGGGAGCTGCTCTCCATCTCCAGCATCAGCTCCGGCGCGCCCTTCACCGTTTACTCCGGCATTCAGCAGACCGGCTACGGCTCGAACGGCGTCGACCGCCCCGACCAGATCGCAAAGCCCAACCTCTCCACCGCCCGCAAGGAGCGCCAGGACTACTTCGGACACGGCGGCAGCAACGGCCCCGATTTCTTCTCCATTCCCATCCACCTTGCTGATGGCACCGGCCCCAACCAGGGCCGCTTCGGCACCCTCGGCCGCAACACCTTCCGCGGGCCCGCCTTCTATAACTACGACTTCGCGCTCATCAAGGACACCCCCTTCGGCCGCCGCTCCAGCGGCGCCGAGCGCATGGACCTCCAGTTCCGCTCCGAGTTCTTCAACCTCTTCAACATCGTCAACATGGGCCTGCCCTCCAACGTCCTCCAGGTCAACAGCCACACCGGCCAGATCCTCGAAGACACCGGCTTCGGCCAGATCTCGAAGACCGCCGGCAACTCGCGCCAGATCCAGTTCTCCCTCAAGCTGATCTACTGACGCCGACTCTCCTCCGGCGCGTTCCCCCACAACCCCGGGTGCCCCCAGGTCTCGATTCTGAGACCTGGGAACCACGAACCTACCCGGGTGCCCCGTCCAAGCTCTGCTTGGGCGGGATACCACGAACCCCAACCCATCCATCGCTCTTCAGCCCAAAAGCAGAACTGTGTCATCCCGACAGTCCGCGCGCTTTCTTCAGCGGACGGAGGGATCTGCAGTTGCCTCTCCACCAGGCCGCCGGCCCCAGGTCTCCCCGCCTTTGAAGACCAGTTAGGGACCTCCCCCCTTCCTCACTCCCGTTTGATATAAAGGACCCGCGATCCACTTGGCACGCGCCTCACCTTTCTGCGCTCTGGAGACCCTTCTCATGAACCTTCGCCTTCTGCGGGCCGCCGTGCTCGCTCCCGTGCTTGCCGTCTCGCTTGCATCCGCACAAAAGCCCGCCGCTCCGGCCGCGCATCGCCTCGACATGACCGTCGTCAAGCCCGAGTCCGTTGGCTTCGACTCCCAGCGCCTCGAGCGCCTTCACGCCCTCCTCCAGAAAACCGTCGACGACAAGAAACTCGCCGGCGTCGTCACCATCCTCGCCCGCCACGGCAAGGTCGTCGACTACCGCACCTACGGCGCCCGCGACATGGCCAGCAACACGCCCATGACCAAAGACACCATCTTCCGCGACTACTCCATGACCAAGCCGGTCACCGCCGTCGCCATGATGATGCTCTTTGAAGAAGGCAAGTGGCTCCCCAACGACCCCATCGCCAAATACATCCCCGAGTTCGCGCATCTCAAGGTCTACGCCGGCAAAAACGACGACGGCACCCTCAAGCTCGTCGACCCCGACCACCAGCCCACCATGTCTGAGCTCATGTCGCACACCGCCGGATTCACCTACGGCTTCTTCGGCAACACCCCCGTCGATCAGGCCGTCCGCGACGCCCACCTCTTCCAGTCCGCCAATCTCCAGGAGTTTGTCGAGAAGGTAGCGAAGCTGCCCCTCCTCTACCAGCCCGGCAAGGGCTGGACCTACTCCATCTCCATGGACATCGAGGGCTACATCGTCGAGAAGCTCTCCGGCCAGTCGCTCCCCGACTTCTTCCGCGACCACATCTACCAGCCGCTGGGCATGCGCGACGCCGGCTTCTTCGTCCCCAAAGACAAGTGGCAGCGCTTCGCCACCCTCTACTTCCACGACCCCAAAACCGGCGGCCTCAACACGGATGCGTCAGGCGCTGTAAATCCCCGCCCCTATACCGAGCAGCCCGCCATGCCCTCCGGCGGTGGCGGCATGGTTTCCACTGCCGAGGACTACTACCGCTTCGCCCAGATGCTCGCCGACAACGGCGAGCTCGATGGCAAGCGCATCATCGCTCCCGCCTCGATCAGGCTGATGACCACCAACCACGTTCCCGAGCCGCTCATGACCATGGGCTTCGGCATCGGCTCGCAGCAGATCCGCCCCGGCTTCGGCTACGGCTACAACTGCGCCGTCGAATACGATCCTCAGCTCGCCAACCTCCCTGACGGCAAGGGCACCTTCCTATGGGACGGCGCAGCCGGCACCTGGTTCTGGGTCGACCCCACCAACGACATCGTCTTCGTCGGCATGATCCAGCGCATGAACGGCGGCGAGCCCAACGTCCAGTACCTCAGCCGCTCCCTCGTCTACCAGGCCCTCGTCGACCCCACGAAGTGAAGCAAGTGAGCACGTCCGATCACCGGCCCTCTGCTCGATTCACCACAACCCCGGGTGCCCCATCCACGCGACGCCTTTGTTTTTGTCGCTTGGGTGGGAGACCACGACCGCACCCCGCCTTCCGAGCGTTCCACCACAAACCAGGGTGCCCCAGGTCTCGATTCTGAGACCTGGGAAACCACGAACCACGACCAGCCACCTGCTCGTTCCACCACGAACCCGCTGCCGCCGGCGCTTCCGTCGTAGGTCAGCGCGCCGCTTGACTTGACCACGTTCCAGGCCTGATAGACATTATTCGAGCAGTAGACATCGCCCCAGTAGTAGAAGTCATAAAGCGTGGCGCCGCTGTGATCCAGAAAGACGCTCGAAGGCGCATTGCTGCACTTGTTCGGCCCCGATGCATTCGTGGTTGCCGCGTAGCTGAGTGAGCCGTTGGACTGAATGCGATAGGTGTCGATCATCGATCCGCCCTCCGGCGCTCCGAACAGGTAGAGACCATTGACGGCCATGCTGCTCAGATCGGCGGCGAACGGCGAGCCCGGGCTGGCGGTGAGCTTGCCGTTGGAGGCGGCGATGAAGCCGTAGCTGTCGCTCTTGCCTGTGGTTCCAATCAGGCTGGACACATAAACCCAGGCCGAAGGCCCGGAACTGGTTTGGGATACAAGGCGAGCCGGGAGCAGTGCCGTCGATAGGCACAGTGCTGTCCCGGCACAAACTGAAGATAGTTTGCGCAACATTGGAAACTCCTGAATCTAGGGGCAGGGCTGTTCCGCATCGGTCTGGCGATAGCTTGATCTAATACAGCTTTCTATAGGGCGGAGAGCCCGGCCCATGCTGCTGAACTAGGATGCTCCATCCTGCGGATTCAGATGGCGGGTGCCCCATCCACGCGACGTCTTTGTTCTTGTCGCTTGGGTGGGAGACCACAACCCCACCATTTGTGATTCTGAGCCGCCGCCGAAGAACCCGCTTTGGCCTTTCACCGCCCGTTTCACCACCAACCCCCCGTGCCCCATCCTGTCGACTTCTTTCTGTCGACAGGGTGGGAAACCACGAACCCACCCCGCAGTTGTTCTTCTCGTCCCGTCATTCCCGCAGGGAATCTCCTTTAGTGGGAGACCCACAAACCCCTGTGACCGCGCGCACAGTCAATTGCCAGCCACTCCGCCATACTGACCATCCGGATCCTTCGTTCCGCGGCGGTTCCGCGCCCGCCCGCAAACCCAGGAGGTTCGGTCTGGAACGAAAAAGCGAGCTTCCCCTAGGAAGCTCGTATGTTAACCAGAAAATTAACAGTTATAGTTTTCGAAAGTTTTCCACAGCTTATTGAGGTCAAACAGCTTACAGGAATTTGTCTCTTCGCCTTTATTTCGCTTCTTGGCCAGAATCCAGCAGATTTAAGCCACTCCTCTCGCTTGCCAGTTTTGAGCAAATGTTACTTTCTAGTAATTATTTCAGCACATCCAGCGCCATCGACGTCATCGCCGTTACCCCCGTCTCAATCGTCGGCGCGTAATCCGGCGCAAACAGCGGCGAGTGCATCGCCGGAAGCGGCACCCCAATCTCCTTCGCATGCGCCAGCTTCGACGGTTCCGCCGCCCCCAGCCAGAACATCATCCCCGGAATCTTCCCGTCCAGCATGAACAGCCCCACATCCTCTGACCCCATCACCGCCGCAGGCGTGTCCACGTGTTCCGCCCCCAGCGCGGCCTCCGCCGCCTTCCGCATGCGCTCCGCGAAAGCCGGATCGTTCAGCGTAGTGGGCGCAATCTCCGTCTTGCTCACCGTCACCACCGGCATCCGGTCCTGCGGCACGCCGTACCCGATGGCGATCCCATCCGCCGTCCGCTTCACCGCCTCGACGATCTGATCGCGCACCTTGTCGGAATATGTGCGCAGCGTCAGCCCCATCGTCACCTCTTCAGAGATGATGTTGCGTTTGGTGCCGCCATGAATCGTCCCCACGGTCAGCACCGCGGGCTGCTGCGGATCGACCTGCCGCGCCACGATGCTCTGCGCCAGCACCACAAACTCCGCGGCCATCAACACCGGATCCTTGCTGTTCTGCGGCGTCGATCCGTGCGCGCCCACCCCGCGCATGGTCACGTCGATGCTGGTTGAACTCGCCAGCAGCGGACCGCCCTTGATGGCCACGTTGCCCGCGGCAAAGAACGAATTGTCGTGCTCCGCCAGCACATAGTCCGGCTTGCCAAAGCGATCGTAGAGCCCGTCCGCCAGCATCGCGCGCGCGCCGTCGATCGTCTCCTCTGACGGCTGCCCGATCAGCATCAGCGTCCCATGCCAGGAAGATTTGCGCGCCGCCATCTCCTTCGCCGTGCCCAGCAGCACCGTCATGTGGATGTCGTGCCCGCACGCGTGCATCACGCCCACATCCTGTCCCGCGTCATTCTTGGTCCGCACCGTCGAAGCGTAGTCAAGCCCCGTCTTCTCCTCCACCGGCAGCGCATCCATGTCCGCGCGGATCAGCAACTGCGGCCCGGCGCCGTTCTTGAGCACCGCCACCACTCCGTACGCCTGCGCTCCGTCCGGATACTTGCCCACGCGCTCCGTCACTGCATATCCAAGCTTCCGCAGCGCGTCCGCCACATAGGCCGACGACTTCTCTTCGTGGTGAGAAAGCTCCGGGTTGCGGTGGAGATGCTTGTAGCTCTCCGTCAGCGCGGGAAGCTGCGCCTGCACAGAGCTCTTCAGATCAGCAGGGCCTTGCGCAGCCAGCGGGAGAGACACACCCGTCATCAGAACGAGCGCGGAAACACGAGGATTCATGGAGGATCCTTCCGGAAATCGAGGAAGTGCGATTGCGCCCAGCCTATCAGAGACTCGCCAAAACAAAAAAGGCAGATCTCCTATTGCCACGCCATAGGAACTGGCGTATCGTCGCTCTATTGGGTCCCCATAGGAGGCATCCCCGCATGGGTGGCAAGACCGACATATGGCAGGGAACACTGGCGCTGATGGCTCTGCGCACGCTTGAGACCATGGGTCCGCAACATGGGTATGGTCTTGCGCGGCGCATTGAGCAGACCAGCGGCGACCGCCTCGATCTCAACTACGGCACACTGTATCCGGCCCTGCTCAAGCTCGAGCAAGAGGGCTACATACGCTCGCGCTGGGGCACTTCTGAGAACAATCGCAAGGCCAAGTTCTACGAACTCACCAAGGCAGGCCATCGTCAACTCCACAAAGCGGCAGCCGAGTGGGAGCAGGCCACGGAAATCCTCGCCCGCTTCCTGAAAGCCTCTCCACAATCCTGACGGAGTCCCCATGCGCAGCCTTCGAGCATTCATCCTCCGATGCATCGCCATCCTCACCGGCGCTCGCGCCCACAGCGACGCCGAAGCCGAGCTCCAGTCGCACATCGATTTCCATATCGAAGACGGCATGCGCTCCGGCCTCAGCTATGAAGAGGCCCGCCGCCAAGCACTCCTAAGGCTGGGTGGATTCGAACAGACACGCCAGGCCATGCGCGAGCGGCAGGGGCTGCCCATCATGGAAGACCTTGTGCGCGACCTTCATTACAGTCTCCGGAGCCTAGGCCGTCGCAAGGCAGTAGCCGTCATCGCCATCCTCTCCATCGGCCTCGGCATTGGAGCGAACGCGACAATCTTTTCGCTGGTGAGCAGATTTGTGCTGCGTCCCGCGCCTGTGGGTGATCCCGCAACGCTGCTCGATATCTCCGGAACGCACGTTGGCGACCGCTGTTGCAATCACATTCCGTGGCCCGTTTACAGCGACCTGCATTCGGATGCAAAGTCCTTCACGGATATGGCCGCATATTACGAACTCGTCCCGGCTTCCGTCGGCGGTAATGGCGATCCCGAACGCGTATGGGGACAGGCAGTCACCACCAACTTCTTCGACGTCACGCAGATTCGGATGGTGACGGGCCGCGGCTTCACGGCAGATGAAGACAAGCTGCCCCTGGTCGTCCTCAGCGAACGCCTGTGGCGACGCCGATTCAACAGCGACCAATCTCTCGTGGGCAGGTCAGTGGACCTGTCCGGCCGTCGATTCACGGTGGTGGGTATCGCTCCTGCCGCGTTTCACAGCATCGACCAGATTCTCGATACGCAGTTCTGGATACCGCTGGGCATCGCTGCGGACCTCGTGCCAAATCTGCCGGCGAGATCCGCGCGGGACTATCACTGGCTTGCGGTTGAGGGCAGGCTCAAGCCCGGCGTGACCCGCACGCAAGCCGATGCCGAGCTGGCAAACCTCGCTGCGCGCTATGCCGCCAGTTATCCCGCCACCGATAAGGACAACGGCTTTCACTCCGAGGCGACCGGAAGCCTTCCGCCCAGTATGAAGAGCATGGTGGTCATCTTCCTGACGGCACTCTTCGTGATTGTGTTGATGGTGCTCGCCATAGCCTGCGCCAACGTCGCAAACCTGTTCTTCGCGCAGGCTGTGGCCCGGCAGCGCGAGATGGCGGTGCGCATCGCCCTCGGAGCCACGCGGGGCCGCCTCAGGCGGCAGATGCTGGTGGAGAGCGCGCTGATCGCGCTGGGCGGCGGTGTGTTCGGAGTGCTGTTCTCGATGCGCGCAACGCAGTTGCTCTCCGCAATTCACTTGCCCGCTCCGGTGCCGCTCGATCTCACTGTGGATATGGATGGGCGCGTTCTGCTGTTTGCCTTCGTCTTGAGCCTCGTCAGCGGCCTGCTCCTGGGCATTGCGCCGGCGTGGGCTGCGTCGCGTCCCTTGCTGACAAATGCGCTGAAGGGCGAGGATGCGCTGGCTCGGCCCGGCCGCCGATGGACGCTGAGGAATGTCCTTGTCATTGGCCAGATCGCCATGTCCGTCGTTCTGCTTTCCGCTACCATTTTGTTCCTGCGCAATCTTGAGAGCGCGGCGAAGATCGATATCGGTTTCGAATCACGCGGCATGCTGCTTCTCTCTGTCGATCCGCGTGTCCATGGCTATTCTGCTGAACGGACGGCGCATTTCCTCGAGCAGCTTCGCAGCAGGGCGGCCGCACTTCCTGGCGTCGCTGCGGCCGTGTGTACGGATCAACCTCCGCTCACCGGCGGCTCGCGCAGCGACGGATTCACCATCAAAGGCGAATCCGGCAAGGATGCAGTCTGGACGCTGGCCGATCTCTACATGGCCACGCCAGGCTACTTTGAAACCATGGGGATCCCGCGCATCGCCGGCCATGACTTCGGCGACGAACCCGCAACCGGCCCGCGGGTCGCGGTAGTCAACAGGGCTTTCGTGGAGCGTCTTTTTGGAGGTGCGAACCCAATCGGCCAGCATGTGAATGGAGGAGCCTGGGACTACGAGATCATCGGAGTTGTCGCCAATACGAAATCGCGCACCCTCGGCGAAGACACGCGGCCGGTACTCTACCGCTCATTGGTGCAGAGCATCGGCGCAGACCCATCGGTGATGGGATACACACTTCTGATTCGGACCGCAGGCAATCCAGCAGCGCTGTCTGAAGCGGTGCGCCGGCAGGTCTACGCGCTCGATCCCGCCATGGCCATCTACCACGAAGAGACAATGGACGAGCACGTACGGACGGCCTACTTTCTACCCAGGCTGGCGGCGGAGTTGTTCGGAGTGTTCGGCGGGATCGGGTTGGGGCTGGCCGCCATCGGCCTGTATGGCGTGATGAGTTACTCGGTTTCGCGGCGCACGCGCGAAATTGGAATTCGCATGGCCATGGGCGCGCGGCGCGGAGCCGTGCAGCGATTCATTCTGCGCCAGGGCCTCATTCTTACGGCAATCGCTCTGGCGATTGGCTGGCCCGCCGCCTGGATGCTCACGCGGCTTGCCACCAGCTTTCTCTACGGCATTGCGCCGCACGATGCCTGGACCTTCATCGCGGCGCCTGTCTTTCTGTGTGCGATCGCACTTGCCGCATGCTGGTTGCCGGCACGGCGCGCCGCTTCAATCAATCCCACAGTTGCTCTGCGCGCAGAGTAGCTGCTTCTCATCCGCAGCGGTCTGAAGCTTCCCGCAATGGGGGAACCACTCTGCTCCTCGCTGAGTAAGCGTACCTACGATGCGCATCTGATGGCGCTACGACGCCGGAGTAGCGCCTCACTGTGACTGGCCGAGCGGCCCCAGGTGCGTCCATCCGAATTTTGACGGGTACTTGAGCCCGTATCCCAGTAGCCGGTCCACCGCAATGTGATTTGTCCAGATCAGCGCGATCGGCACCAGCGCATCGACGCGCAGAATCAACGCGCAGATGGCCAGCGTCACGGGCGTCGCGTAGGCGTGAACCGCGTTGTAAATTCTCGCGCCCCAGAACGGCCCGGCCAGATACCCGAGCATCGAGAGATCGGGCACCAGCCACAACACCGCGAAGGCCCACCAGCTTGCGCCGCTGCGCGCATACAGAATCGCCGTCAGCGCGGTGATGGCCAGTCCCTCGCTGCGGAGAATGTAGAGGACCGACGCAGGCAGCCCGGTGTAAGTGCGCGACGCAACTTCCTGGCAGGGAGATTCGCTCATAGGCAATCGATGGACCACGCGGGAAAAAGTCTCACAAACCTGTCTTCCAAAATGAAAAGGGGGAGAAGCCCTCGGGCCCTCCCCTCTTCACTAGTCCGGAATGCAGTTACTTCTTGGTGGGGGCGATGACGTCCTTCGCGGCCTTGGCCACGCGGAACTTCACAACGGTCTTGGCCTTGATCTTGATGGCCTGGCCGGTCTGCGGGTTGCGGCCGATGCGCGCCTTGCGCTCCGCCTTCACCAGGCGGCCGATGCCGGGGATAATGAAGACGCCGTTCTTCTTCGTTTCCTTGATCGCGGTCTCAGCCAGAAGGTCGAGGAACGCCGCGGCCTGCTTGTTGGTCAGTTCCAGCTTCTCGGCCAGCTGCCGCGTAAGGGCGGTCTTGGTCAGTCCAGTTGCCATGCTTTTTATTCTCCTTGTGGGCATGCCCTTAGGGCAGCCGATTGTTGCCTCGGTTTCCACCGGAATTCTTCACTGCGAAGAGCACTTTGGGTGCCGCATGACGGGCGCTGCTTTGAGGCAACGGTGCGCGAATCGCCTGTATTCATGCGGGTCCGGAGAACCCTGTCGTTGAAAACAATGCGGCTTCGGGGCAGTCCAAGTCAAGGCGAAAAGGCCGATTTCCACAGGTTTTCTCAGGTTTTTGTGGGAAAAGAACCGAAAAAACCCTGTTTTGGCCTGAAATTCGCCCGCCGACGCTCCGCCGCAGACTTTCACCGGTTCTGATCCCTGTCCATTGGCCGCTGTTCAATGCAGTCCGAAAAGCACTTTCTTCTGCGGCTTCAACGCCGCGGCAATGGGTGTGTTCAGCGCGTCAACCACCGGTGCGGCAAGCTTGAAATACTTGATGACGATCGTTGCCAGCTTCGGGTCAAGCGCCATCTCCGGCGGCAGAGTCGCGCTCAATCCCCACTGCCGGTGGCGAATCAGGTCCAGGGCCGGATGGTCAGGCGGAAATCCCTTCGGCGGCCTGGTCAATGAGTTCCCTTCAAATTCCGTAAACGCCTTGCGCATCGCCGGCCGTGCCAGCAGCTTGCGGAACTCCGTGTGATGGTCGAGAAGCCAGGAACGAATAGCCGCCAGTTGCTCTTTCTCCGGCATGTACGCGCCCGCGGCCATCACAACCTCTTTCGGGCTGACATGAAAGTAGTAGCCCGCCCCAGAGGTTTTCTCGAGTCCCTGATGCGACCACCACGCCGCGACATGCGTCTTGTAAGGCCGCTTGTCGTTAGAAAAGCGCGTGTCTCGATAGATACGGAACAGCGACTTCTCCGCCGGCCGCACATGGCTGGGAGCAAAGTCCAGCATGGCATCCGTAATCTTCCGCACCACCGCCAGCATTGGCTCTTTCAGCAGTGCTTCGAACTCCGACTTGCGAGGCGTGAACCACTCGCGGTCATTGTGGCGCGCCAGGTTGCGCAGGAACTTCAGTGCATCGGCGGAAAAGTAGGGAACGGCTGCGGCTGCAGCGGGCTTCGGAGTACGCGGCATGACGATCCGATTCTACCGAATCACCTTGAGCGCCGCGCGGAACAGCCCGTCGAAGTCACCGGCCAGCGCCTTGTCCTTGCTCACAGACTGCTCAATCGCCTTCTCCGACGCCGGCCGCTGGTAGCCCAGGTTCACAAGCGCCGACAGCACATCATCTACCGCCGCACCCTGTACCGCACTCGGCGTTGGAGCGACAGCGAAATCATCCAGCTTGTCTTTCAACTCGACAACCAGCCGCTCGGCGAGCTTCTTGCCCACGCCGGGAATGCGCACTAACTGCGCGTGATCCTGTGCGCGGATGGCCTGCACGGTGCGCTCGCTCGAAAGGCCGCTGAGAATCTTGATAGCGAGTTTCGGCCCCACGCCGCTCACCGTGATCAGCCGCTCGAACAGCCGCTTCTCCTCGCGGTCCATGAAGCCGAACAGGGCGATCGCGTCATCGCTCACCTGCGTATGGATGTGCATGGACGCCTCGCCGCCCACGCCCGGCAGCGCGGTGAACGTCGGCACGGAGATGGTGACGTCGTACCCGACGCCGGCGGCCTCCACGATGGCCTGACCGGGTTCTTTGTGGATGAGCTTCCCGCGCAGATGAGCGATCATTTGCTGCTATTGTAGGATCCCCATCCGCTTTGCCACCCGCTCCAGCGTCTCCAGAGCCTGATCGAGCTGCGCTTTGGTGTGCTCGCTGGTGACGATCAGGCGGATGCGGGCTTTGCCTTCGGGCACCGTGGGGAAGGCGATCCCTGTCCCCATGACGCCCTCGTCGAAGAGGGCGCGCGAGAAGTCCATAGTCACGCGGCCTTCGCCGAGAATGATCGGAGTGATAGGGGTTTCTGTCGCTGGCGTAGTCACGCCGCCTACGTTGAAGCCGGCGCGGCGGAGCTCGCCCTGGAAGTAACGCGTGTTCTCCCAAAGCCGGTCGATGCGGTCGGGCTCGTTCTCGAGGATGTCGAACGCCGCGATGCAAGTGGCCGCGACCGACGGCGGATGCGACGTGGAGAACAGGAACGGGCGAGCCCTATGGTACAGAAAATCAATAAGATCGCGTGATCCGCACACGTAGCCGCCTAATGCGCCGATGGCCTTCGAGAGCGTCCCCACCTGGACGTCAACGCGCCCATGCATATGGAAGTGATCGACCGAGCCGCGGCCGTTGCGGCCCAGCACTCCGCTGGCGTGCGCGTCGTCCACCATCATGATCGCGCCGTATTTTTCGGCCAGCACGGCGAGCTTGTCGACCGGGCCGATGTCGCCGTCCATGGAGAAGACGCCGTCGGTGATGACCAGCTTGCGGCCGGGCTCGCTGGCGACCTCCTGCAGAAGCTCCTCGCAGTGCTGTATGTCTTTGTGGCGGAAGACCTTGATCTTGGCGCGCGAGAGGCGGGCGCCGTCGATGATGCTGGCGTGGTTCAATTCGTCCGAGAGAATGAAGTCTTCCTTGCCCAGGATTGCGCTTACGGTCCCGGCGTTGGCGGCGAATCCGCTCTGGAAAACCACGCAGGCTTCGACGTTCTTGAAGCGCGCAATCCTCTCCTCTAAGTCCATATGGATCTTCATCGTACCGGCGATGGTCCGAACGGCGCCGGAGCCCACGCCCAGCTCGCGGGTGGCCTTCAGGGCGGCTTCAATCAGCTTGGGGTGGTTGGCCAGGCCGAGGTAGTTGTTGCTCGCGAGGTTGATGACCTGCTTCCCGTCGTAATGGCACACCGGGGCCTGCTGATCGTCCAGCACGCGCAGACGGAAGTGGGTCCCCTTCTCCTTTAATTCATTAAGGATAGCGGTCAGGTGGGCAAGCTGGGGGCGCGTCGCGGTCGAAGCCATGCGGGTTCACCTCAAGCAAGAAGCATAGCGCGAAAGGCAGGGAACGGGATTCAGGGGCAAGGACCAGAATGTCAGTTGTCAGGCCGGCGGGTGGGGTGCACCAGTGCCGGCTAGGTAGCGGGATACCGCTTGAACAGACGAGATTTTTCGATAGGAGGTTTGAACCTGCCGTGAACAGAAGCTGCCCGACCGAATGCAGCCACAGCGGAAAGAAAGAAAAAGAAGAATTCGTCACGAGCCGTGGGAATTCCGGAAGAGTCGGCTGCTTTTTTTGAGAGAGGCCGCTGACACCGGCGAGGAAAAAGCTCGCCATCGGGGAACCACGACCGCAGTGGCGCCGTATCTTCGGCGTTGACACCCCTAGCAATCTAGGGCTAAAGTCGTTAATACCAAGATTACTAGGGGTACACGAATGGCTACGAATGATCTGCAAGGAACGCTTGAACTGCTGGTGCTCAGGACTCTGGCCGCGATGGGATCGCTGCACGGTTACGGAATCGTGCAGCACATCCAACGGGCTTCGGATGAACTGCTCAAGGTAGAAGAGGGGTCGCTGTATCCGGCGCTGCACCGTATGGAGCAGAACGGCTGGATCGGGTCGGAGTGGGCGCTGACGGAGACCAAGCGCAAGGCGAAGTACTACAAGCTGACCGCCCAGGGCCGCCGCCAGTTGGAGCAGGCGCAAAAGAGCTTCGATGAATTGGTGAAGGGCGTGCGCGCGGTGCTGCGCTACGCCTGAAAGACCGGGATCAAGGGACCACGGAACAATGCTCGGAGGAGTTCTGATGGGTGCATTACGCCGTTTCGCCAATCTATTCCGCCGGCCGCGGCTCGACGCGGAGATCGCCGAAGAACTCAAGGCGCATATCGAGATGCGCATTGAGGACAACCTTGCGCGCGGCATGACACCGGCGGAGGCACGGCGCGAGGCTTTGCTGCGATTCGGAAACCCGACGGTCATGCGCGAAAAGGTGGCGGCGGTGGATGCGAGCCTGGCGCTCGAGAATATGGCGCGGGATGCACGGTACGCACTGCGCCGGTTGCGCAAGTCACCGGGGTTTGCAATCACAGTGCTGCTGACTCTGGCCATCGGCATCGGCGCGAACGCGGCGGTGTTCAGCGTGGTGAACAGCGTGCTGCTGCGGCCGCTCGAGTATCCGCATTCCGACCGGCTGATTGCGCTGTGGATGGATGCTCCGGGAGCCAACGGGCTGTCCAGTTTCGAGAGCGGATTGGCGCTTTCGCCGTCAATGTACCTGACGTTTTCGCAGCGCAACCGAAGCTTTGAGGCGATGGGCGTATGGAATGCGGGCACTGCGAACGTGACCGGACTGGCCCAGCCGGAGGAAGTGCATTCGACGCAGGTGAGCGGCGGCGTGCTGGAGGCACTCGCCGTGGCGCCGGTGGCAGGGCGGTGGTTCAACCAGGCGGAGCAGGATCCCAACGGCGCGAAGTCCGCGATGCTGAGCTACGGCTACTGGCAGCGGCGGTTCGGAGGCGAACGGAGCGTGATCGGGCGCAGCATCCAGGTGGATGGAGTCACTCGCGAGATCGTGGGTGTGATGCCGCGCGGGTTCCGGGTGCTGGATCGCGATTTTGACCTGATGCTGCCGCTGGCGTTCGATCCGCAGCACCAGAAGCTGGCGCCGTTTGGATATAACGGCCTGGCGCGGCTGAAGGAAGGCGTTTCAGCGGAGCAGGCGGATGCGGATATCTCGCGGCTGATCGGCGTGTGGATGGACTCATGGTCGAACGGGCCGGGAACGAATCCGCACTATTACGAGCGGTGGCGGATCACTCCGCACTTCAGGAGCCTGAAGGAACAGGTAATCGGCAATGTAGGCGGCGTGTTGTGGATCGTGATGGCGACGGTGGGGCTGGTGATGCTGATTGCGTGCACCAACGTGGCGAACCTGATGCTGGTGCGCGCGGAGGGCCGGCAGCAGGAGTTAATGGTGCGGGCGGCGCTGGGCGCAGGCCGGGCGAGGATTGCGCGCGAGCTGCTGGTGGAGAGCGTGCTGCTGGGGGTGCTGGGCGGCGTTGCGGGCATCGGCGTGGCATACGCGGGATTGAAGCTGCTGGCATCGATTGGTCCGGTGCATCTGCCGCGGATCACGGAGATTTCATTCGACGTGCGGTCGCTCGGCTTCACGCTGGCTCTCTCAGTGTTCGCAGGCCTGCTGTTCGGATCGATTCCGGCGTGGCGGTATACGCGGGTGAAGGCGGCATTGAATACCGGCAGTCGCACGGCGAGCGTCGGCCGCACGCGGCAGCGGACACGTAATGCGCTGGTGGTGGCGCAGGTGGCGATGGCTCTGGTGCTGCTGGTAAGCGCGCTGCTGATGATTCGCACGTTTGCGGCACTCAGGAGTGTGGAGCCGGGATTCACGGACGCGGCGCACCTGGAGACGATGCGGATTGCGATTCCGGAGACGATGATCGCGGATCCGCGAATGGTGACGCGGATGGAGCAGGAGATCACCGACAAGATCGCGGCCATTCCGGGCGTGCGGTCGGTGGGGTACGCCGTGGGTGGGCCGATGGAGGGAGTCGACGCCAACTGGGACACGCTGCGCGTGGAGGGCAAGAACTACGAGGGCGGCGAGCCGCCGCTGCGCATGTTCAACTACGTCTCGCCGGGATTCTTCTCGACTATGGGCACGCGCATTGTGGCGGGGCGCGACTTTACGTGGGCGGATCTCTATGGCTTGCGGTCGATGGTGATGGTGTCAGAGAACTTTGCCCGCGAGAACTGGGGCTCGGCTGCCAACGCGGTGGGTAAGCGGGTGCGGCAGTTCACGAAGATGCCGTGGCAGGAAGTGATCGGCGTGGTGGAAGACGTGCGCGTGCACGGCGTGGACGAGAAAGCGCCGGCGATCATCTACTGGGGCGTGCTGCTGGACGATCCATACAGCCAGCAACCGGGGATTGAAACGGAGCGGTATGTGCGGTTCATGATCCGCAGCGACCGTGCCGGCACGGAGACGCTGCTGAGCCAGGTGCAGCAGGCGGTGTGGAGCGTGAATGCGAATCTGCCGGTGGCGAAGCCGGGGACGATGCAGGAGATCTATGGCCAGTCGATGGCGCGGACGTCGTTCACGCTGGTGATGCTGGGCATCGCGGGGTCGATGGCGCTGCTGCTGGGGGTGATCGGAATCTATGGCGTGATTTCGTATGCGGTATCGCAGCGGACGCGCGAGATCGGTATTCGCCTCGCGCTGGGCGCGCAGAAGGGCGAACTGCGCTGGATGTTCATGCGCTTCGCGCTGACGGTGACGGGCATTGGAGTGGGGATTGGCCTGATCGCCGCGGCGGGACTGACCAGGCTCATGAGTTCGCTGCTGTTCGGAGTGAGCCCCATGGATCCCTTGACCTTTGTATGTGTTCCGCTGCTGCTGGGGCTGGCAGCCATCGTGGCGAGCTATCTGCCAGCGTGGCGGGCTTCGGGCGTGAACCCGGTGGAAGCGCTGCGGGCTGAATAACTGAAGGCAGTTGGAGAAAGTGTTATGGCAATCATTCGGCGTATTACGAATTTATTCCGCAGATCGCGTCTCGATCGAGAGATCACGGCGGAGCTGCAGGCGCACATCGACCTGCGCATTGAAGACAACTTGGCGCGCGGCATGAATCCTGAAGATGCGCGGCGTGAAGCTCTGCTGCGCTTCGGCAACAGGGCTTCCACGCGCGAGCGCGTGATGGGCGCCGACGCGGCACTGGGTCTCGACTCGTGGTGGGCGGATGTGCGCTATGCGATGCGCAAGCTGACCAAGTCGCCGGGGTTCACGCTTACGGCTGTGTTTACTCTGGCGGTGGGCATCGGCGTGAATACGGCGATTTTCAGCAGCATGGATGCGGTGGTGCTGCGGCCGCTCGCGGTGCCGGCCATGGATCGCGTGATCACGGTGGCGGAGCAGAACAACGCCGGCTACCACCCGGTGACCATGGCCGATTATCAGGACTGGGTGCGCGACAGCCACGCCTTCGAAGAGCTCTCCGTGCGGCGCGAAATGCCGATGAACCTGACCGGCGCGGGCGATGCGGCACAGGTGGACGCAGCGCTGACCTCAGCCAGTTTCTTCAGCGCGTTGCGCGTGGAGCCGGTGCTGGGCAGGCTGTATTCCGAAAGTGAAAGCGAGCCGGGCCGCGATGCCGTGGCGGTGTTGAATTATGGCTTGTGGAAGCGGCGCTTCGGCGGCGACGCCGGCGTGCTGGGGCGGAAAATCGAACTCGATCAGCGTGCGTACACCATCGTTGGAGTGCTGCCAAAGTCGGTGCAGTATCCATCGACCACGGACGTGTTCCTTCCTCTCGCGCCCACGCCGCAACAGCTCCAGAACCGCAAGGAGCATGACTACTTTGTGATGGGGCGGCTGCGGGACGGCGTCACGCTGGGCCAGGCGCAGGCGGAGATGCGGACCATCGCCAATCGAATCGCGAAGGCGTATCCCACCACCAATACCGGCATGACCGTTCACATGGAGGCGCTGCTGGACGGCATCAACGGCGAGTACACGCCGTTGTATTACCGGATGCTGATGGGCGCAACCTTGTTTGTCCTGCTGGTGGTGTGCGCCAACATTGCGAACCTGCAGATTGCGCGCGGCATCGGGCGCAGGCCGGAGATCGCCATGCGCAGGGCGCTGGGCGCTGGCCGCTGGCGGCTGACGCGCCAGATGCTGATTGAGAATGTGCTGCTGGGGATTGCAGGCGCGGCGGGCGGACTGCTGGTCGGCCAGATCGACCTGAAGGTGATGAACTCCTACATGCCGGAGCGGGTGGCGCGCTACATGTCCGGCTGGTCAAACATTCATCTCAGCGCGCGCACATTTTTGTTTTCAGTGGTGCTGGCGGCGCTGGCCGGCGTAGTGGCTGGTCTTATGCCGGCGCTGGAAGCCCTGCGCGTGAATCCGTCGGACGCGCTGCGCGCCGGATCGCGCTCCACCATCGGATCAAAGCGCAATCACCGGCTGCGGAACATCTTTGCAGTCGCACAGATTTCACTGGCTGTGGCGCTGGTGATCGGAGCGGCGCTGATTTCCAAGGGCATGCGGGTCATGTTGCATTCGGCCGATGCGTATGAGCCGCAGAAGATGCTGACGTTCAATGTCTCACTGCCGGCGGCACGCTATAGCACTCCGCAGAAACGCGAGACCTTCTACGCGGATACTCTGGAGAAGCTGCGGACGCTCCCCGGCGTTACTCATGCCGAACTGGCCAGCGGGCTGCCCTATACGGATGAGGGATGGCTGCGCGACTGCGAAATCGAAAACCGGCCGCTTATGCCGGGCAAGTTCCAGGCAGCGCTTTACCTGCCCGTGAGCGAAGGATATTTTGGCGCGCTGCGCATTCCGATAGTGGCGGGACGCGGGTTCACGCAGAGCGACTCGCTCGAATCGGTTCCGGTGGCGGTTGTGAGCCAGCGCTTCGCGGCGCAGTACTTTCCCAATGAAGATCCGATCGGGCATCGCATCCGCATGGGCGGCCACGAGAGCACGGAGCCGTGGGTTCGCATAGTGGGCGTGGCCCAGGAAACAAGCTATTCGCTCTGGGATGTAACGCCGCACGAGGTGGTGTACACCAGCGCGATGCAGGCTGCGCCGGCGGGCATTGGCTACTCCTTGATCACGACTGGCGATCCCATGGCGTTGGCGCCGCAGGCCCGCAGACTCATTGCGGCCATCGATCCAGCCCTGCCGCTCGATGTGGTGGAGACCTACCAGGGGCGCATGAACGACAACATGACGGGCTTGATGTATGCGGCGGCCATGTTGATCATCGATGGCCTGATCGCGTTGCTGCTGGCGGCGGTGGGCATCTTCGGCGTGATGGCGAACGTGGTGGGCGAGCGCACGCGCGAGATCGGCGTACGCCTTGCCATGGGCGCAAGCCGCGAAGACGTGATGAGGACAATCCTGCGCCGCGCCTCGTGGCTCACGGGCACGGGACTGGTCCTGGGGCTGGCGGCGGCGTTTGTGCTGGCGCGCCTGCTGGCCAACCTGCTGCGTGGTGTGCAGCCTCATGATGCAGTCGTCTTTACTTCGATCAGCGTGGCGATTGTGATTGTGGCGCTGGCAGCGAGCTGGCTTCCGGCACGGCGCGCGGCCTCCATCGATCCCATGGAAGCATTGCGCGCGGAGTAGGCACACACTGGAGAAACGCGATGTCCAATATTCCCCGCATCGTCAATTTGTTTCGCCGTTCGCGCGTGGATCGCGAGATTGCGGCGGAGTTGGATGCGCACCTCGACCTGCGCATTGAGGACAACATCGCACGCGGCATGACGCCGGAAGAGGCGCGCCGCGAGGCGCTGGTGCGATTCGGTAACCGCACAGTGATGCGCGAGCGCGTGGCGGCGGAAGATGCGAGTCTCGGCCTGGAGTCGATTGCGCGCGATGTGCGTTATGCCGCGCGGCAACTGCGACGCTCGCCGGGGTTTGCGCTGAGCGCGGTACTGATCCTGGCGCTGGGCATCGGTGCGGTGACGGCCATCTTCAGCGCGGTGAATCCCATTCTGTTCGAGCCGCTGCCCTGTCCGCACGCCTCGCGCATCGTGACGGTGTGGGACACCTATCAGGGCGAACGGACCGAGACGACATTTGGGACGTATCGCGAGCTGGCGGCGCGAAGCCATTCGTTCGATGCGCTGGCGACGTTCGAGCCCTGGCAGCCTGTACTCACGGGCGAGCAGACGCCGGAGCGCCTCGAAGGGCAGAGCGTGAGCGCGAATTACTTCGCGATGCTGGGAATCCGTCCGGAGCAGGGGCGCGACTTTCAGACGAGCGACGACACGTACCGCGCGCCACGAGTTGTGATCGTCAGCGATCGGTTCTGGCGGCAGCGCCTCGGGGGCGACGCCGGGGTAATCGGCCGTCCCGTTCGGCTGGACGACGATGTATATACCGTCATCGGCGTGATGCCGCGAAGCTTCGAGAACGTGCTGGCCGCGGACGCCGATGTGTTCACACCGCTTGCGTACGATCCGGCGAAATTGGCAGATGTGACCAGCGATGCGTGGGGACATCATCTGCGCATTGCCGGCAGGTTGCGCGCGGGAGTGAGTGTGGAGGAGGCGCGGCCGGACCTGGCGCAGATCGCGGCGCATCCCGAGCCGGAGTACTCACGGCCAAGGTGGGCGTCGATGCGCGCCGGGCTCATTGTGGATCAGTTGCAGGCCGACATGGTGCGCAGCGTGAAGCCCGCGCTGCTGGCGGTCCTGGGCGCAGTGGCTCTTCTGCTGGCAATTGCCTGCGTGAACGTGACCAGCCTGCTGCTGGCGCGGGGATCGTTGCGGCAGGGCGAGTTTGCGATGCGCGCGGCGCTGGGCGCTTCGCGGCGCAGACTGATTCGCCAGTCGGTCACGGAGACACTGCTGCTCGCGATTCTGGGCGGGGCTCTGGGCGTGGTGGTGGCGGAGGCCGGTGTGCGCGTGCTCGTGGCGTTGAGCCCTCCCGGGCTGCCCCGCGTGGATGCGATTGCGTTGAACGCGCCGACGCTGCTGTTCGCCTTTCTCTTGTCGGCAGCGGTGGGGCTGGCGGCCGGGGTGATGCCCGCACTGCAGGCGCCGCGGGCCAGGCTGAAATCGGCTCTGCACTCCGAAGGCCGAACGAGCACGCGGACGGGCACGCGCCATCGCCAGGCCGGGCGGCAGGCGCTTGTGGTGAGCGAGGTGGCGCTGGCGTTATTGCTGCTGGTGGGCGCCGGGCTGTTACTGCGCAGTATGCAGAAGATGCTCGCAGTCGATCCCGGGTTCAACGCGGATCATCTGCTGACGCTGCAGGTGCAGACGTCGGGACACAAATTTGATGAGGCGGCGTCCGCGCCCGGCGCGGGTTCAGCGGCGCGCCGGAGATTCTTCGAGCAGGCTCTCGATCAGGTGCGCAAGTTGCCGGGCGTGACCCAGGCGGGGTTCACCAGCATCCTGCCCCTGAGCGGCGATCCCTATTGGATGACGGTCTACGGGTCGGTCTTCGACAACGAAGATGCGAACAGCGGGCACAACGTGTTTCGCTATGCGGTGAGCCCGGGATACATGGAAGCGATGCGGATCGCGTTGCTCAAGGGGCGGCTGCTGGACGAGCGCGACACCGCGAAGGCGCCGTTTGCCGCCTTGATCTCGGAGTCGCTGGCGAAAAAGGAGTTTCCGCATGGCGACGCTCTGGGCAAGCGGCTGCACGTCGGGCCGAGGAACTATCCGTGGTTCACCGTGGTGGGGACCTTGGCGGATGTGCGGCAGGCCTCGCTGGTTCTGACTGACACCGATGCGGTCTACGTGCCGGAGACGCAGACGTGGTTTGCCGACGACACCATGTCCTTCGTAATCCGGACGCGAGGCGACGCCGCTGCCCTGGCGCCGGCAGTGCGCAACGCGATCTGGAGCGTGGACAAGGATCAGCCGGTGCTGCGGGTGGCGACGATGAGCGCCCTGCTGGAGCGGTCGGTGGCCGAACGGCGGTTTGTCCTGATTCTTTTTGAGGCATTCAGCCTGGTGGCGCTGGTACTGGCGGCAACGGGAATCTACGGCATCTTGGCGAACAGCGTGGCGGAGCGGACGCGAGAGATCGGCGTGCGTGCGGCGCTGGGAGCCTCGCGCGGGGATCTACTGGCGCTGGTCATGCGGCAGGGGCTGGCGCTGGTGGCGGCGGGCGTTGTGCTGGGGCTGGGAGCCTCATTGCTGGCCACGCGGGCGCTCACGTCGCTTCTGTTTGGGGTGTCGCATCTCGATCCGCTGACCTATGCCGGTGTGATTGCCATGCTGCTGTCCGTGGCGGCGGTGTCCTGCCTGGTTCCGGCGCGCCGGGCGGCCCTGCTTGACCCCATGCAGGCGCTCCGGAGCGAGTAGCGATCCCCGGTCTGTCGGCCCGTCTATCCAAAGCCCCGCGGGCTGCGTCCAATGAACATCGCCGAACCAGCGGCTTCTCGGGGAATGCCCGCGCCGGATACAATAAGTCCAAGCTGACCATTCCCGGCGTAGTACGGCCATTTTTGTGTTTTTGGAGCAGGTGCACGTGAGAAGTATCTTTTGCCGCTTGGAGCGGCTTTCGAGGTTTGCTGCGGTAGGCGTCGCCGCCGCGGCGGGTGTCCTGATGTTGCCCGCCTTTGCAGCCGCGCAGCAGGCCACGCAGACCAGCCTCTCCGCGGAGACACGCGATACGAACGGCCGCACGCAAGCCACGCTATCCATTGCGGTTGTGGGCGAAGACGGCCAGCCGGTTTCGGGCCCTGTCGTTATCCAGGATGGCAAGAAACAACTGGCGGGCGCGGCTCTCAATGCCGAAGGCAAGGCGCAGATCTCTGTCGGGCTGCTGCCGGGCGACCATGACCTGCGCGCCGTTTTTACAGGCGACAGCGAGCACCGGGCGTCGAGTTCTGAAGCCTCTGCGGTGAGCGCGGCCACCGGAGCCACGCCGGACTTCGCCATCTCCGTGAATCCCGCAGCTCTGACGCTGACGGCAGGGCAGTCAGGGACCGTGACGGCCTCGGTGACCCCGGTGAACGCCAATGCGCTGACCGCTCCCATGTTCGTGACGCTTTCCTGCTCGTCCTTCCCCGATCAGTCTTCCTGCTCGTTCACGCCGGAAAACGTGGAGATCCTGCCCAACGCCACCGCGGCCGTGAAAGCCAGCATGTTGATTACGACGGCAAAGGGGTCGGCAAGCATGGCCAGGCCGGAAAGCGGTTCAGGTGACCGGCGCGTGAGCTGGGCGATTCTGCTGCCCGGAGCTTTTGGATTTGCAGGCCTCGCGTTTGCGGCTCGCCGCCGCCGCTGGCTGAGCCGGATGGCCATGATCGCATTGATCGGGCTGGTGACAACTCTGGGAATGACCGCCTGCGCGCCGCGTTACAACTACTTCAACCACGGCCCGCCGCATAACCTGCCCACGCCCAGCGGTTCTTACACGCTGAGCGTGACGGCGCAGTCCAGCAACGGGGTGGCGGCAACCACGCACACCACACCGTTTGTGCTGACCGTGAAGTAAAGCACCGGCGCCGTTCCATGCTGAACTGGCATGACCTTCCCGCAGGGGTCTACTCGCTTGTCGAGCAGACCCCCGCAGCCGTTTTGCTTGAATCCGCGCCGCCGCGAAGCGGTTCGACCGACGATTCGCGCGTCTCTCGCCTGTTCCTCGATCCCTCAGACGTTCTGGCTCCGCGGAGCGCGGCGGAACTCCACGCTTGCCTCAAGCAGATTGAGGATGCCGTTGCGCATGGTCAGTTCGCTGCCGGCTTCATGACGTACGAATGCGGTGGGTGCTTCGAGCCGAGCGCGGGCCTGCGAAGCTCATGCGAAAGCCGGCCGCTGGCCTGGTTCGGCATCTACGATCATTGCCACATATGGGATCACCGGGCAGGCCGGTTCGTCGATGCGGAACCGCGCGGTCTCGCTTCCATTCCTCCGCAAGCCGTGGCCATGCCGGGAATAGGCCCCGTTTCCGTAGCGCTAACCGAGGAGCAGTATGCCGAACGCATCGCTGCCATCCACGAGTTCATCCGCGCCGGGGATGTCTATCAACTGAATTTAACTTTTCCGCTTCGTTTCGAGGCGCCGAAGCGCATTGCCCCCCTCTACGCGGAGCTGCAGCGGCGGCAACCGGTGGAGTATGGGGCGTTTGTTCACTGGGAGCGCGGGAAGTACGTGCTGAGCTATTCGCCGGAGTTGTTCTTCCGCATCGATCAGGACGGCGAGTCGCGGCGCATCGTCACGCGGCCCATGAAGGGAACGGTGCGGCGCGGCAGGACGACGGACGAAGACCGCGAGGCGGCCGAGTGGCTGCGTAACGACCCCAAGAATCGCAGCGAGAACGTGATGATAGTAGACCTGCTGCGCAACGATCTAGGGCGGCTATGCGAATTCGGTAGCGTAGTGGCTGCGGATTTGTTCGCGGTGGAGCGGCATCCGACACTGTGGCAGATGACGTCGACAGTATCTGGCGTGCTGCGGGCGGGCGTTTCGTTGGGCGAGATTCTGCGGTCGCTGTTTCCTTCCGGATCGGTTACCGGCGCTCCGAAGATCCGCGCCATGCAACTGCTTGCCGGTCTCGAAGAGGAACCGCGCGGCGTCTACACCGGCCTGATCGGCTGCTTTTCCGAGCGGGAATCGGTGGCGAGCGTGGCCATCCGCACCCTAGAGATCAATACCGTGGAAATGGCCGGGCCCAGCGCAAAGATGGGCGTCGGTAGCGGCATCGTCATCGACTCGAGTGCGGCGGAGGAGTATCGCGAATGCCGTCTCAAGTCGCTGTTCCTCACCGAGCGCGCGCCGCAGTTCGAGCTGATCGAGACAATGTTGTGGGAGGGCGAGTTTCCGCTGCTCGAGCTGCATCTCGACCGGCTAAGGGACTCAGCGGACTACTTTGATTTCCGCTTCGATCGCGCCGGGATCGAGCAACGGCTGAGAATCGCGGGCGAGGCATTTCCTGATCAGTCGCCGCGCAAGCTGCGGCTGCTGCTTTCACCGGATGGCGGCACGACGATCGAATCGGAGCGGCTGCATGCGGCATCGACAGCGCCCCTGCGTGTCTGCATTGCGCAGCAGCGAACCGACGTGCTCGACCGTTTCTACTTCCACAAGACCACCAACCGGGCGCTCTACACGCGAGCGCTCCAAGCCGCGCAGCAGCTGGGATTCGACGACGTGCTGTTTCTGAATCGCGACGGACAGGTGACGGAGAGCGCGGTGGGCAACATCTTCATCGAGAAGGATGGAGTGCTCCTGACGCCCCCGGTCATCTGCGGCCTGCTTGCCGGGGTGTTCCGGCGGCACATGATGGAGACGCGGAACGATATCAGGGAGCGCGTTCTCTACCCCGAAGACCTGAAGGCCGCCGACCGCGTTTATCTTTCGAACGCGGTCCGCGGCCTTCGTGCGGTGGAGATCGATTGGAAGTTGCCCGGAGCGGGATTCCAGCCCGCTTAGAACGAGTAGGACAGCCCGGTGATTACGGTGTAGTCGGCGAAAGCCGCATCGCCGTGCGCGTTGTTGGCGATGTCGCTCACGCTCCTGGTGCGGTTGCGCTCCATGGCCCAGGGGCCGCTTGCGGTGAACATGTAACGCCCGCGGGAGTACATCATGCCAGGCTCGAAGGAGATGACGTAGCCGGGGCGGCGGAAGCCGTTGCTCTTGCCGAAGGCGTCGCGCACGGGCACGCCTTCCATACGGCCGCCCGCGCTGAGCGACAGGCCGCGCAGAAGCTTGACGCCGGTGACGGGCCGCGACAGGCCGCCGCGCCACAGGAACTGGTCGGTGGCGGAGATGACCTGCTCGCCGGGCTGCTTGCGATAGGTCAGCACGCCGGTGGTGTCCTGCGGGCTGAAGAGCCAAGAACCGGTGAAGTAGCCAGTTACGCGCCAGTAGATGGGGTGGTACGCCTCGGTGCCCAGGGCGAAACCCCACGTGCCGTCGCCGGGCTGGATGGACTCGTCGAACGGCCGAGTCTGCGTGCCGCCGCTGGCGATATGCGTGGTTCCCTTGGCGTCGTTGATGCCGGTGGGGAGCTTGAGCTGCGCAGAGAGCGAGACGTTGCCGCCATTCTCTGTCGGCGGACGGAAGATCCAGGTGTGCACGCCGGCCGTGATGTCGCCAATGCCGCCGGAGCGATAGTAGTTGGTGTCGGTGGCCTGGCCGTGACGCGTGGCTGTCATCCCGGGGATGCTGGCGATAACGCTCAGGCGCGGCGTGATCTGGTAGTTCAGGTCGAGCTCAAACAGGTTGACGTGATTGACAACCGCATTGTGCAGTTCCTGGCGCTGCTCCTGATAATCGGTGCCGATGTAGTGGCGGTACGAATTGTAGACGCGATACCCAGTGGTGACGGTGAGCCCGTGGAAGATTCCGGAACCGTCGGAGTGGCGGGCGTTGGCCTGGGTGCCGGGATCGAGACCGGAGATGACCGGCTGCGGGGAATGGGCGGCGACGCATCCCTGGGCACGCGCAACGGAGTGCGCGCCGAACAGGGATACGAGGAGGGTAGCGGCGACAGCCGCCGGAAGAATCTGTTTCATTGAACTGTTCTCCTCGGGAGGTGGGAGTGGTACTGGCCTCGTGCAGGCCGCTGCTGGCCGAATCGAACGCGCGGCAAGAGCGGGCAATGCTCAAGAAGTTAGCAGCGATTCACTAAGGCAGTCGTGGGCAGAGCGATGGAGCGAAACCTCCACCTTTCGGTTGGCGAAACAAAGGCGTGCAGATCGATATAGTCGGAGAACGATGCTGCGGCTTTCCCGATTCCTGTCTGTGCTGACCGTGTGTGCCTGCCTGGCAACGCCCGCGTTTTCAAAACGAGCGCCCGATCCGGGGTTCAAGTCACTGGATGGGCAAGCGCGGAAGCTATCGGCGCTGCGCGGCCAGATTGTGGTGGTGAACTTCTGGGCGACGTGGTGCGGCCCGTGCCAGGAAGAGCTGCCTCGTCTGGCCCAGATCGCCGAGTCCTACGCGGGCAAGCCGGTGAAGTTCGTGACCATCTCCATCGACGATCCCAAGGACCGGAAGAAGATTCCCGGCGTGCTGGAGCGGCTGAAGGTGCCCGCCGATAGCTGGGTGGGCGGCGATACCGACATGCTGGTGGGCTTCGGCCTGGGCAACATCGTGCCGGGAACGGCAATTCTGGATGAGCGCGGCGAAGTAGTGGCCCGCATCCTGGGCGAGGCGCGCGAGCAGGATGTGCGTACGGCGGTGGACTGGCTGCTGGGCGGCAAAACAGGACCGGCTCCGCCAGAGCTGACCAAGCGCTATTGAAGCGACTGCACCACCAAAGTGCCATGGGCCGCCGGCGCACCGGTCGTAAAATCGAGTGGGAAGGAATTCCGCAATTATGAAGATACCTTTGCTCGATCTGAAGGCGCAGTACGCCACCATTCGCGATGAAGTGATGCAGGCAGTGAGTGACGTTCTGGAGTCGCAGGTGTGCATCCTCGGCCCCAAGGTCGAAGAGCTCGAAAAGAAGGTCGCCGCCCTCTCCGGCTGCAAATTCGCGGTCGGCATGTCGAGCGGCACCGACGCGCTGCTGGCCGCCCTGATGGCGCTCAACATCGGCGCGGGCGACGAGGTCATCACCACGCCCTTCACCTTCTTTGCCACGGCCGGGTGCGTGGCCCGCCTGGGCGCGGTGCCAGTCTTCGTCGACATCGATCCCAGGACTTTCAACATCGATCCCGCGAAGATTGAAGCGGCCATAACGCCGAAGACCAAAGCCATCATCCCCGTGCACCTGTTCGGGCAGATGTGCGACATGGACCCGATCATGGAGATCGCCAACCGCCGCAATATTCCGGTGATCGAAGACGCGGCGCAGGCGATCTCCTCCGCATACAAAGGGCACAAGGCCGGCAGCATCGGCGCCATCGGCTGCTTCAGCTTCTTCCCGTCGAAGAACCTTGGCGGCGCGGGCGACGGCGGCATGTGCGTCACCAATGATGCGGCTCTTCACGAGCGCCTCCTGCTGATGCGCTCCCACGGCTCAAAGCCGAAGTACTACCACAAATTCGTTGGCGGCAACTTCCGCCTCGATCCGCTGCAGGCCGCGGTTCTGCTGGTCAAGCTTCCGCATCTGGACGCATGGTCTGAGGCACGCCGCAGTAACGCGGCCGTGTACGACAAAGCATTCGCGGGCTCGCCGGTGGTCGCGCCGCACATCAGCCCCGACTGCGTGAGCATTTACAACCAGTATTCCGTCCGCGTGCAGAACCGCGACGCCGTACGCAAGGCTCTCACCGAGGCCAACGTCGGCACCGAAATTTACTACCCAGTCCCGATGCATCTGCAGGAGTGCTTCGCCGGCAAGCACCGCGCCGTCGGCTCGCTCGCCGAGTCAGAGAATGCGGCCAACGAAGTGCTGGCGCTGCCCATCTATCCAGAACTGACTGAAGAGCAGATTCACTTCGCGGCGCAGACCGTGAAGGACGCCGTCCACCAGGCGCAGCCCGCCTAGCCATGGCTACGTTCATCGCCCTGCTGCGCGCCGTCAACGTGGGAGGCTATGGAAAGCTTTCCATGGCCGCGTTGCGCGCGCTGCTTGAAGAGCTCGGCTACCAGCACGTCGAAACTTACATCCAGAGCGGCAATGCGGTCTTCGACGCCAAAGGCCCGGAAGCGAAGATCGCGCGCGATCTCGGCGCTGCTCTTGCGGCGCACACTGGCGCTCCCGTCGACGTCATCCTCCGCACGCCGGAAGAACTCGACGGCATCATCGCGAGTAATCCGTTCGCCGCGGAAGCAGCAGCGGACGGCGCGCGGGTCCATGTGGGCTTTCTCGACCGGCCCGCTCCCGCAAGTGCCGCTGCGGGCCTGCAGCGCATCGTCGATCAGTATCCAAACCGGCGCGACCGTTTCCACATCAGCGGGAAGACGCTCTATCTCCACCTGCCCGACGGCGCGGCGGATACAAAATTCACCGGCAGGGCGCCCGAAAAAGCTCTCGGCGGCATCGCTACGGCGCGCAACTGGAACACGGTGCTCAAGCTGCGCGATATGGCCGCGAAGCACTGATCAATGCGCATCCAGACATGCGAAGGCCCTCCGGATCTCCGGAGGGCCTTCAGTGTTTACTGCCGATCCATCCTGCGCTTGCACAGTCCGCGCGGGCTTGGACGTTTCACTGCCTGAGGCAGTGAATCTGAGCGCGCTACGAGGCGAGAGTCCGCTTCGGCTTCGATCCCCACATTCCGTAGTAGGCAATGTAGAGGTAGCAGACGGCGGGGATAATGAACGCCGTCTGGATGCTGCCGGTATGGTCGGCCACGTAGCCGATAAGCGGCGGCACGATGGCGCCGCCGACGACCGCCGTCATAATAAGTCCCGAGCCCTTGCTTGTCATCGGACCAAGGCCCGCGATGCCCAGCGCGAAGATGTTCGGGAACATGATGGAGTTGAAGAATCCGCACATGACGACCGCCAGGATCGCCACCTGGCCGTGCGTCATCATGGAGACGAAGACGAACAACATGGCCGCGAATCCAAAGATGCCGAGCAGCCTGCCGGCATTGAACTTGGTCAGTATCCATGAGCCAAGCAGACGGCCGATGAGAGCACCGCCCCAATAAAGCGAGACAAAGAAAGAAGCCTTGCTGAGGGTGTCGATGCCCTGGGTCTTGAAGTAGTTGGGAGCGATGGAGGCGAGGCCGACTTCGACGCCGACGTAGAGGAAGATGCCGATCGCGGCGAGCACTGTGTGACGGTAGCCCCAGATGCTGCGGCTCAGGACCGCATCGCCTTCCTTGCCGGGGCGGAACTCCTGTGTCTGGGCGATGTGCGGCAGGTGCATGAACATCACGGCGAGACCGAGAATGAGCAGTCCTGCGGCAATGGATATGTACGGTCCGCGGACAGTGTTGGCCACTTCCGCCTGGGTCTGCATGTGGCTCGGATCGGTAAGGATGTAAGCGCCGGCCACGAGGGGGGCGAGGGTTCCGCCAAGCGAGTTCAGGGCCTGCGCCAGGGTGAGACGAACCGGCGCGGAGTGTTCAGGGCCCAGGATGGCAACGTAGGGATTCGCGGCCGTCTGCAATGCCGTCACGCCCGCACCCACCACGAACACCGCGGTCAGGAACAGCGGGAAGCTGACCATCTTTGCCGCGGGCACGAACAGCAGGCAGCCCACCACCTGGATGAACAGCGACACCACCATGGTCTTCTTGTAGCCGATGGACTGGATCAGCATCGACGTCGGCGAGGAGAACACGAAGTAAGCCAGGAAGAAGGCCGACTCGGCCAGCATGGCCCAGGCATACGGCAGGGTGAAGATGTCGCGCAAATGCGGCACCAGCGCCATGTTCAGGTTGGTAATGAACCCGAAGATGAAGAACAGCGCCGCGACCGTAATGAACGGGCCGACGTAACTGGGGGTATTGGAGGTCGCCGTAGGTGGCGTGGATCGTGTTGCCATGGGAGGTTATCCCCTCGATTCTCGAAATGTCCGCCCTGGTAAGAGCGGGGTGCAAGTTGGACCGCGCGGTACACACAGCAGGTTGCTGGGCGTCCTTTTGCGTACGCCGTGCCGGGGCCCTGATTTTCGCTGCAACAACACTATACGGGAAAGCGCTCGGGTGGGAAGAGCGGAGGGCAGGGAACAAGGGGACCGGGGTACGAGAAGGCGAGGTGCTGGCTTTTCCGCTTTGTTCCTTTGTCCCGTGTTCCCTCGTTCCCTTGGTCCCTCTCCCCTTATCAGCTATCCTCAAGTTTCAGCAAGGAGAAGCATTCATGCCTGTCGCCAAGGAGACCCTGAGCGGACCGCGCCTCAAAAAGATTCTTGAAGCGCTGGAGGAAAACTGGCAGGCAGAGATGGTGGGCGCCTACACCTACCGCGCCCTGGCTGACCGCGATACCGACCCGGTTCGCGCGCAGGTGCTGCGCCATCTGGCCAGCGCCGAAGACGAGCATGCCGCCCTCTGGGCCAGCCGTATCAAGGATCTGGGCGGGCCGGAGCCGGTGTACAGGGGCAATCCGCACGGCGAAGCCGACACGTTGCAGAACCGCGCCGGCGGCGTGCGCATGGCGTTGCGGCGGCTTGAGATCGAAGAGAGCCGGCACATCGCCAACTACGGCAAGCAGCTCAAGGATCTGGGCGACGACGCTTCCATCGAGATTCTCAATCACGTAATTGAAGACGAGCGCGACCACCATCGCGAACTCGGTTCGCTGCTGCGCGGCCACTATGCTCCGGCGCCAGGCGCGCCCAAGGTCGATCCCAAGCACGTTTTGGACGAGCTTCTGGCCAAGCGCAACGAGGGCCGCAAGCAGGCCGGCAGCTGGATCGGTGACGCCATCTACGGAGTGAATGATGGCCTCGGCGCCATCTTCGGGATCGTCTCCGGCGTCTCCGGCGCAACTGCCGGCGACAGTAAATATGTACTGCTCGCCGGCCTCTCGGGCATGATCGCCTCGGCGCTCTCCATGGGTTCAGGCGCCTATCTCGCCGCCAAGAGTGAAAAGGAAATCTACGACGCCGAGATCGCTCGCGAGCGCGATGCCATTCGCATGAATCCCGCCGAAGCCCGCGAACTGCTGGGGCTCTACTACCAGGTCAAGGGGCTTCCCGAGGAAGACGCCTTCCATGTCGTCGACCACATCGCGCGCGACCCTGACCAGATGCTGCGGGCCCTGTCGAGCGAGCGCCTCGGCGCAACCGAAGAGGCGCTGTCCAACCCCCTGGTCTCAGCCGGATCCGGCGCCCTCTCGACGGCCATTGGCGCGACCATTCCGATCATTCCGTTCTTCTTCCTGCACGGGATTGAGGCGGTGGCTGTGGCCGCGGTCGTATCGCTGGCGGCGCACTTCGCCGTGGGCGCGGCGAAAAGCTTGATCACGGTGCGCTCGTGGTGGTCCTCGGGCATGGAGATGACGGTGGTCGGCGCCATCGAAGGCGCGGTCACCTACGGCATCGGTATTCTGCTCGGCGGCAGCGGCCTTTGATCGAGCGGCTAGATAAAGTCGCGCACAATTTCAAACGCACCCCATGCCACCAGAATCAAGATGGCAAGCACCAGCCACGTGACCCAGCGAATCGCCAGGAAGATGATTCCTGGGACAATGGCTGCCGTGACGATGGAGAAGACGCTGACCGGAGTCTCGACGCCTGAGGGATTCTTGAGCTGCGGCACCCATGAGTCCTCTTCGGGCCACTTGTCGATGTCGAGGATCTTCTTTACGTCAGGGCGCTTGAGGTAGATGCGGGTCTTCACCCGGCCCAGCCAGTAGTCGTGCTGGCGGAAGCTCTTGCGGAAGAAGCCTACGAAGGCAGCCAGGCCCGCGCCCGCCAGCTCTTTCTCAGAGGCGATCACCGCGACGATCTTCATCTTGTCGCGCTTTTCGAGATGCGCGGCGGCTTCCAGTGTGGCCAATGCCGCGATGTATGCATCCGCAGCGCCTTTGCCGCGCGCCGTGACAACTTCGGCGTACTTCTGGCTGTACTGCTGCTGAAGGCGGTCGAGCCGCTGTTGCATATCCTTCGGCATCAGAAGCTTGTTCAAATCGAGCGCAGCCTGCGCCAGTTCCTGGATGCTCAACTTGCCCGCGATGATGGCGTCGCCCAATTCGCAGGCGCGCTCATCGAGCACGGTGATCTTGCGGTTCACTTCTTCAGCGGTGATCCAGTCGTGGAACGTGGCCTGGCGCAGATAGACGTTGACCAGCGTTTTGATTTCGGCCCAGATGGATAGCTTCTTCACGTCCACGCTCTCGGCGGTGGACTTGACCGAGTGCGGCGAGACAAAGACGTAGAGCCGGTCGTCGCTGTCGCAAAGCGCGGCAGGGTCGACAGCCGCACGATCCGCTACGGCATCATCGACGAGGTCCTTGGCGATGCCCAGCGGCTGGTTCTGCAGAACGCCTCCATCGCAATGGGCAAATGACTCGGTATCGGATCTTCCCCGCCAGTCGAGATAGCAGACGCCGGGCTTTGGAACATCAGGAGGTTGCGGCAACCGCGAGGTCGCGTATTCCGAGACGGAGTGCGGAATCTCCTGCGCGCGGAAGGCCGCCGGAAAAGCTCCCGACGCCACCGCCGCATGGCAAAACGCCTGCCAGTTTGCTGCGTCCGCAACTTTGTCGCCGGTGATGGTGAACCGCTTCTGGTCGCCGGAGGTGGTGTAGTTGAATCCGCCTTCCTTGCTGCCGGTGATGGGGATCATGTAGTCGATGCCGTTCAAGTTGGTGAGCGCGAAGCCCACGCGCACTGGGAGCGGTGCGTCATTCACCATCTCGACGGCAGAGTGCGCGCGGCCTCCCGGCTTCTGCATCGACCCGACCAGCAAGTCTTTGCCCATGGATGCAATCAAGTTGGACGAGAACAGCGAGTGCCACTTCGGCTCGCTCCACGCCATGCGCACCAGACTCATCAGGCTGATGCGCTTCACCCACGCTTCATAAAGAGAGTTGGTGGGCTCTTTGGCGTTGGGGTCATCCTCCAGCGCGTCGGCGTCGTACATGAGCCGTTGCGCCACCATGGCCGCGGTCATGGCTCCCGCCGAGGCGCCGGTCAGAACATCGATGTAGACCTTCTTGCTTTCATCGTCTCCGGCTTGCTCGTTGCGTTTCCGGATGGCGCGCAGAAGTTCGTACAGGACGCCTGCCTCATAACTGCCCAGGGAAACGGCGCCCGCAATCGTAATGGCAACTCGCTTAGCCACGATTCACCTCCGGCCGGGCTCGATCGAGATCCGGAACACTTTCTGATTGCAACGGAATCCGGGGAAAGGAGTGCTACAGCGGCACCGGACTTGGTCCAGCGCTCAATAAGTGCAATGAAGAAGTCCACCGATTCTAGCGCGGATGAGCCCACGCGTCGGAAAATTCTCCGGCGCAGGCGAAAATCACTTGCTCAGAGTTGACGCGATTGAGGCCGCCGCTTTGCGCCCCAGCCGGATGCAGTCGGGAATGCCGATGCCGTCGTAGGCATTGCCCGCCAGATGCAGCCCAGGCAGCGCCGCCACCCGCTCGTTGATCCGGGCCATGCGCTTTTTGTGCCCCACCGCGTACTGCGCCATGGCGCGCCGCCAGCGGTTCACTTGCGCGAACTCGGGCTCGATGTGTGGTCCGATAATGCGGGCGCCCAGGATCTCGCTAAGCTCGCGGCGCACCGTGGCGATCAGCACGTTGTCGGGCTCTGCCATCAACGCCTCGTTGCGCATCCCGCCTAGGAACGCCCGTAGCACCGCCTTGCCCGGCGCCGTCCGGCCCAGAAACTTGCGATGCGCAAATGTGCAGGCCAGCATAGCGCGGCCTGAACTCGCTGGAACCAGGAAGCCGAATCCCTCAGGCAGCGGGCCAATCTTTGCATCGTCATAGACAAGGTTGACGGTGATCGACGACGAATAAGGAATGCCCGCGAGTTCCGCCGCCAGGTCCGTGTCAACCTGCGCCAGCAGAGCGGAGGCGGCCCACGCCGGCGATGCGAGGATCACCGCGTCGTAGCTCTCGGTCATGCCGCCGGCCGTGATATGCCAGCCCGAGCCCGAGCTCTCAATGCCATCCACCGGCGTGCCCAGCCGGAGGTCGCGCGGATCGAGCTTTGCCGTAAGCGCGTCGACAAGCTGCTGCAGGCCGCCGCGCAGTCCGGTGAAGATGGAACGCGGGCCGGTGGGCTGCGCTCCTACCGATTTGAGCCGGTCGGGCGCGGGCTGCCCCTCGGATGCCGGCGAGCCGGCTGCCTTTGCCTTCGCTGCCATCGCCGCCTTCATCTTTTTGTGCGCGGCCAGCATGCCGCGAGTCAGCGAGCCGTACTCGACTTCCATCTCGACCAGGCGCGGCAGCACCGTGCGGGCGCTGAGCTGCGTGGCATCGCCGCCATAGATACCGCTGAGCAACGGATCAGCCAGCCGCTCCACGGCTTCTTTCCCAAAGTGTCGCTCAACCAGCGCGGCCACGGATTCGTCTTCCGTGCTGGGCCGCGGCGGATGCAGCAGCTCAAGTCCCATGCGGATCTTGGTGCCGATCGAGAACAGCCGCGAAAGCGCCGTGGGCACAAGCTTGGTAGGGACAAGGAACATGAGGCCGTCGGGCAGGCCCACCAGCCGGTTCTTCACCACAATCCACGTTTTGCGGTCGGCGTCGTTCGAGGCAATCATCTCGGAGCCGAGGCCGAGTTCGCGGCAGAGTTCCGCGGCCGCCGGCTTCTCGGTCAGAAACGAATCGGGGCCGCGCTCCAGCACCGTGCCGTCGTGAATGTCAGTGGCCAGCGAGCCGCCCAGGCGATCGCGCGACTCGAACAGCGTGTATTCGACCGACGGGTTTGCGCTGCGCGCCTTCTCAAGCTCGTACGCGGCCGCCAGGCCTGCGATGCCACCGCCGATGATCGCCGTCCGCATACGTTTCTTTGAATAGCTTATCCCGGCAGTTTCAGCGCCTTTGCCGGAGAAGACCGCGGCTCCCATACTCTGCTCCTGCCTTGAGGCTAAGCGGGAGGGGGCCGGTTCGCGTGTGATTTGGGTCACTCGCGAGCCGGTTTCAGAGCCAGGGAAGCGCCGCGCAAACGTGATGGAAACTACGTCGCCGGCTTATCGCAGCGACATCCAGATCGCCACGTTCAGCCCGATCATCAGCACCGAAAACACCGGCAGCACCAGCAGCGCCTTGCGGATCCGCAGCGGGTCAGGCCCCGCAATCGCGCCGATGATCCGCGAACTCACCGCCAATCCCGCCCATCCGCAGGTGATGACGAACCCCAGCGCGGTCCCCGTCATCTGCGGGAATGCCGTACCCGTAATCGCCAGCGTGGTTGGAAACACCGGCGCCATCGCTAGCCCGGCAATGAACACCAGCACTGCGGCGGCGCCCGGCTTGCTTGTCTGCAGCATCAGGAATGTTGTGATCGCCATCGCTATAGACGAACCCAGCAACACCAGAACAGCCGGCACGCTGATAAGGATGGGCGACACGGCCACGCGGCCCAGCAGCAGGCCCAGCGCGAATCCCAGCGAGAGAATGTTCAACGCCTTCGACTCCGGAACTCCCTGCGCGATCAGGTGCCGCACCAGCCAGTTCCATACGCCTACTTCGCAGGAGATGTAGAGAAACAAGAACGATCCCAGCAGGAAGAGAATGGGGCGGCCGAGGATCGGTCCCGCCTGCGTGAACAGGGAGCCCGAACCGCCCGAGGGAGCGGGCATGGGCACGGCGATCTGATAGATGGCAACGATCACCGTCAACACCGCGACCGTGTAGCAAAGCCGGACCCAGTTGCGCTTGAACAAGTTGGCCGAGATGAACGGCGTCAGCAGGCCGCCGAGTCCGAAGAAGAGATTGACGAGGTTGAGCGCAGTGGCCCGATGGTCGGCACTCACGGCGCTGGTGAGTGCATTCGCGCCGGTGACCACGATCCCTCCGCCCACACCCAGCAGGAACATGAGGAACACGATACTGCCATATCCACCCGAGCGCGGCAGGCCGAAGAGCGCAATGGCGATGAACACCAGGCCCAGCAGAATGCCGATCTTGTCGCCCTGCGTGTCGAGCAGCGGGCCCACCGCCAGCGAGGCGATCATGAGGCCCAGCGCCTGCGAAACCGCGATGGTGCCGTTCTGCTTGGGCGTCAGCTTGAAGCGATCCGACAGATCAGGCAGGATGGTGCCCAGCATGGCGGCAATCATGCCGTAGACGAAGATGGCGAGGATCGCGGCGAAGATAATTAACACGGCGGCGGGTGTCCTTTCGAGCGAGCGGGCCGGAAAGCGCGTGTGCGCGGCCGGGGCCCGTCGGGGTGTTCTCTGTGGATCGCAAGCATTGTAACGTCTGGCGCGAAGCGCTGGCCCGCCGCGGCGCATGCGGTCCAGTAGACTGAGGAGGAATGCTCACGGCAAGACAAGGTGCGGCGGCTGTGCTGTTTGCGGCTGCCATCGGCATGGCCGGCTGCGGAACCCCCGGTGCGCCCCTGCCGCCTTCGCTCGATCTCCCTGAACGCGTAACGGACCTCTCCGCCGTGCGAACCGGGAACCAGGTCACGCTCACCTGGATTATGCCCAAACGCACCACCGACCGCGTCCTTCTGAAGGGCGACATCTCCGCCGAAGTGTGCTGGGAAGAAGGCAGCACGCGTTGCGTCTCCGCGGGCGGAAAAGCCTTCGCACCTGCTGCCCCCGCGTCGTTCACCGGCGCCCTACCTGGCCCGCTCACCAGCGGAGTCCCGCGCCCGGTCAGCTACTACGTTGAGCTGAAGAATCGCAAGGGCAAGTCGGCGGGATTGTCGAATGCCGCCGCAGTTCTCGCCGGGCAGGCGCCCGCGCCAGTCACGGGGCTCATTGCCGAGGTGCGCAAGCAGGGCATCGTGCTGCGCTGGAACGCCGCCGGCTCGCAGGCATCGATCCGCCTGAAGAGGACGTTGCTGAATCCTCCGGAAGCGCAACCGAAGGAGGGGCCGCTGGCGTCTCCCCAAGAGCCCGTCTCGCTCGATCTGATGGTTGAGCCCGACAGCGGCGCGGCCATCGACAAGGAGATTCGCTTCGGCCGCAGCTACCAGTACCAGGCGCAGCGCATCGTCCGGTTTACCTCCGAGGGCAAGCTGGTCGAGTTCGACGGCGAGCTCTCCGCGCCCCTTCAGGTCTCTGCCGAGGACGTCTTCCCCCCAACCATCCCCACCGGCCTGGCGGCCGTCGCGACCGGCGCAAGCGGTGGCGCGCCCGTCTCCATTGACCTGAGCTGGCTGCCCGATGCCGAGCCAGACGTCGCCGGCTATCGCGTCTACCGCCGCGAGGGGCAAGCGGCGTGGCGGCGCATCTCCGGCGATCCGCCCGTAGTCGGCCCGGCCTTCCATGACACGGACGTGCAGCCCGGCCACGCGTACAGCTACGCCGTCACCGCGGTCGACACCCGCGGCAACGAGAGCGCCCGTTCTGCCGAAGCCTCCGACACAGTACCCAGTCCCTGACGCAAAACCCGGCGCCGACTCTGCGCAAAGCGCTTACAATGTCACCGACTCACTGCGAGCACACGCCATGAAATACTGCCGGTTTTTGTTTGAAGATCAGATTCACTACGGACGCATTGAAGATCGCGGCGGCGAGCCCTGGATTGTCGATCTGATCGACGCCCCCGCGGAAGACCTGGCCTTCCACCTCGAACGCGCCCGCGCAGCGGCAAAGCGCAAAGTTGCCGTCGATCCTGCGGGGTTCGACTTCGATCCTCTGCCCTTGAGCGCCGCGCAGCTCCTGGCCCCGGTTACCCCGTCGAAGATCATCTGCGTGGGCCGCAACTATCGCGATCACGCCAAAGAGCTGGGCAACGAGGTTCCCACCGAGCCGCTCCTGTTCTTCAAGCCGCCGTCATCGCTGCTCGCCCCGGGCGGAGTCGTGCGCATGCCAGCGGCCTCCCAGCGCGTCGACTTCGAAGGCGAGCTGGCGTTCGTCATCGGCAGGCGCATCAGCCGCTTCAAGGCCGACGGCGACTGGCGCGGTTCTATACGCGGCTACACCCTGGCCAACGACGTCACTGCCCGCGATCTGCAGAAGAAAGAAGGCCAGTGGACCCGCGGCAAGGGTTGGGACACCTTCTGCCCCGTCGGCCCGTTCGTCACCAACGAGATCGATCCGGCCGCAGGCGTGGTGCTCGAAACCCGCGTGAACGGCGAAGTGCGGCAGCACGGCTCGACGGCGGACTTCCTCTTCTCCATTCCGCAGCTGCTCGAATACATCACCCAGGCCATCACCCTCGAACCCGGCGACCTGGTGCTGACCGGAACGCCGGCAGGCGTAGGTCCCCTCGCGCCCGGAGACCGCGTGGATGTATCGGTGCCGGGCCTGGGCGTTCTCTCAAACACCTTCCAGCCGGAGTAGCCGCCCGTATCGAGGCCCCGGAGAAATTCATCGCGACCTATAATACTTTTTGTCATGAGCGACGGACGCGAAGAACGCGAAGAACGCGAAAAGAAGCGGCAGGAAGAGGAGAAGAAGGATCGCTCCGACTGGGTCGATCGCGACCTCCAGGATCAGTGGAAGCCGGAGCGGCGCGAATCCTGATTTTTCTTCGTGCAACCCTCGTATGCCGGATGAATCACAACGGGGGTAGACTAAGCTTGTCCGCTGCCGCGGCGCCCCTTCGCCGCACGGCACGCGCTGGAGGAATCAATGCCGCAGAATCTGCTGGAGCAATTGCGCAGCTATACCACCGTGGTTGCCGACACCGGTGACTTCGATTCGATGGAGAAGTTCCACCCTACCGACGCCACCACGAACCCTTCGCTGATCGCCACCGCGGCGCAGATGCCGCAGTATCAGGAACTTGTGGACGGGGTGCTGAAGCAGGCTCGCGACGAGAAAGGCGAGAGCGCCAGCGACAATGACGTGGCCAAACTGGCCTTCGAGCGTCTGGCCGTCGCGTTCGGCAGAAAGGTTCTCCACATCGTTCCGGGCCGCGTCTCCACCGAAGTGGATGCGCGCTTCTCTTACGACAAGCAGAAGAGCATCGACCAGGCGCGGGCCATCATCAAGCAATACGACGAGGCTGGAATCGGCCGCGATCACGTCCTGATCAAGCTGGCCTCTACCTGGGAAGGAATTCGCGCCGCTGAAGTGCTTGAAAAGGAAGGCATCCACTGCAATATGACGCTGCTGTTCGGCCTCCACCAGGCGGTGGCCTGCGCTGAAGCCGGCGTGACCCTGATCTCCCCGTTCGTGGGCCGCATCCTCGACTGGTACAAGAAGGACACCGGCAAGGACTACCAGGGCGCAGACGACCCCGGCGTGCAGTCAGTGACCACCATCTACAACTACTACAAGCACTTCGGCTACAAGACGCAGGTCATGGGCGCAAGCTTCCGTAACATCGGCGAAATCAGGGAACTGGCCGGCTGCGATCTGTTGACCATCTCGCCGCAACTGCTGGGAGAGCTGGAGAGCACGCAGGAAGAACTGCCGAGAAAGCTCGATCCCGAAAAGGCGAAGTCCATGCAGATCGAGAAGATTCCCATGGACGAGGCGACCTTCGTGCGCATGCACGCCGAGGATCGGATGGCCCACGACAAGCTGAAAGAAGGAATCGACGGCTTCTCGAAGGCGCTCGTAAACCTCGAAGGTCTGCTGGCCAAGCGGCTCGCGGAGCTCGAATCGCGTACACCGGCAAGCGTTTAGCTGCGGCAACACACTATCGAGGGGCGGCCCGCGAGGGCTGCCCCTCTTTCCTTTGTGGCCGCACTCGCACAAAAGTGGTGATTTATATCACTTGAAATTCACGCCGGTTAGGTTACTCTCCTTTCATAGCAAGCAGAAAAGCATGGCTGGGCACGCGCCCCGCGCTGCGCAAGGTGCAACCGGGACCAACTGCCTTGATTCCCCGGTGCATGTGTGTAGGAGACGTGTATGCAAACGCCAGCTCATCCGCTCGAACCCTTCTTCCTTCATGAAGTCGCCAGCATCTTCGACGGCAAGCTGGGCCTCAATGATCCCGAACTCACGGGCTACGTCTCGCGCGTTCTCTGTCATTTTTCTGAAGACGAAAATCTCTTTCTCAAGCGCGGCTTAACCGGCCACAGCATCGAGCAGCTCGTGGGCATCATGCGCGCCTCCGATCCGGTGAACGGAACAGCGCCGTCTTTCGATGCCGAGCGCGCCTTGCGCAAGTATGTGGGCGATTACTGCCTCTTCGTCGCGGGCATGGTGCCTGAAGTCATCGACACCGAGCACGACAATCGCACCCGCAGGCCCACGCTGGGCGAGCTCATCCGCGCCGGCAAGGAAAGCTACTACGTCGTGAGCCAGTTCAACGTCTTCGAATATCGCCGTGAAGCTCCGCTGTTCGAACGCCTGTCTGAGCAGTTCGAGCGATACGTGCTCGGCCTCGCGCTGGTTCGCGAAGAGCTGGGCAGGCGCCTCGCGCTCGCCGCTCCCATCGCCTGAATTTTCCGCTCCTGTATTGCGGCTCCGCTGCCACTCAACCACGACGGCCGGGACAACGTATCCCGGCCTCAACCATCTCCAGCCCAACGAAAATCGCAACGCCTGTTTGCAATCCATGCACCACAGTGCCAGAAATGTATTGCCTTCACCGCTTGATCCGCGCAACATTTGCGTTAATCTCGGGGTCATACCCCATTAGCTGAGGCGCTCGAACGAAGAGCCAACGAGCTTCGTATCAGAGCCTCAGAGGCAGTGGCTGGAGTCCTTCGGCTGCGCGCATCGGCGAATCCGCCACGGCCTGATTAAAGGTCGGACCCGCGCGCAAACAGAGCGCAAAACCGGGCCCAGCCCCATGCGCTCAGGAGGTCACCGCGATGCAGCCCCAGACGCACCCCCTCGAACAGTTCTTCCATCACGCCGTCCGAAATAACTACGAAGGCAAACTCGGGCTGAACGATCCCGATGTGACCAGCTATGTGGCGCATCTGCTCTGCGAGTTCTCGCACTCCGACAAGCTCTACAAGGTGCGCGACGAAGCAGGCCGCCCCGTCGATGAGCTCGCCCGGATGATCCTGGCCGCTGATCCGGTCCACGGCACTGCCCCCTCGTTCGACGCCGAGCGGCTGATTCGCAAGCACATCGGCGACTACTCCCTGTTCGTCGCGGGAATGTATCCCGAAGCGGTGGAACCGTGGCGCCGGCACCGGCGCGGCAATCCCACGCTCGAAGAACTGGTGCGCGCCGGCAAGGAGAGCTACTACATCGTCAGCCAGTTCAATCTGTTCGAGTACGAGAACGAAGCCGCGCTGTTCGGCCGCCTCAGCGACTGGTTCGAGCGCTGCATCCTCGGTTTGACGCTGGTGCGTGAGGAGCTGGGTAAGCACCGCGCGCTCCCCGCTCCGCCGCCTGTCCAATAGTTGTGCGAGCATGACTCACCAAGGCCGGTCGCTCTGACCGGCCTCTTTTTTGGGCCCGTGCTCTATCGCCGCAAATCGTCACAGAGTCGCCCCTGTTGTTTCCTCCCGCGCTGTAATCCACGTCACCCTACGCACGAATCGCGACTCGATCGTATGCGCTCCATCACATGTGGACGTGATTTGGCTCACATACAACTCACCCCACTCCCTAGCAAGCTTGGTGAGTTTCATGATCTGGATCACATTGCGGTAGCTGCGAGAAATACCGGCGCCACCGCCGCCGCAGGAATCAGGACCGGATGAACTTCTTCAAAGACGCAGGACATCTTTTTCGATTTGCAGCACTTTTCGTAGTCGCATTCCTGGTGTTCTGGGCAATTCGCGGCTACATTGTCCCCAAAAGCTTCGGCCAGTATGGACATTACCGCGCGGCCGCTTTAGGCGATATCGCCGCTCACCAGGAACACTTCGCCGGACACGAGGCTTGTGAGACATGTCACAGCGACGTGCTCGACGTGAAAAAAGCCGGCAAGCACGCCGGCGTGAACTGCGAGGCGTGCCACGGGCCGCAGGCGCAGCACGCCAGTGACCCGGGCTCGGTGACCCCGCCGTTGCCGGACACAGCGGTTCTCTGTGCGCGCTGCCACGCCGCCTCCGCCGCCCGCCCCAGGAACTTCCCGCAAGTCAAAATCGACGAGCACTCCAACGGAATGCCTTGCCAGACCTGCCACCAACCCCACAGTCCGGCCATCGGAGCCGCACCGGCCGCAGGAGGCGCCAAGTGAACATTTCCCGCCGACAGATTCTCGTTCTGCTGCCCACGGCCGCCATCGCCTGGAAGTTCGTAAAGGCCGGCACTCCTGAAGCCGCGCCCAACTACACCATGTCCGAACACTGGTGGGGCATGCTCATTGACATCCCCAAGTGCATCGGCTGCGGCAACTGCGTCCGCGCCTGCCAGGCGGAGAACGATGTTCCCGACGGTTTCTTCCGCACCTGGGTGGAGCGCTACCACGTCACCGACGTCAACATGACCAACCCCGAGGTGATCTCGCCCGACGGCGGCAAAGAAGGCTTTCCCGCCGCTACCGAAGACGCGGGCAAGTATTTCTTCGTGCCCAAGCTCTGCAACCACTGCGCTGACTCGCCGTGCACGCAGGTATGCCCGGTGGGCGCGACCTTCGTGAGCCCCGACGGCGTGGTGCTGGTCGATCAGAAGTATTGCCTGGGATGCGCCTACTGCGTGCAGGCCTGCCCCTACGGGTGCCGCTACCTGCATCCCGAGAAGCGTGTCGCCGACAAGTGCACGCTCTGCTATCACCGCATCACCAAGGGACTGACGACCGCCTGCTGCGAAAGCTGCCCGACCGGCGCGCGTCAACTCGTCGATTTGAAAAACCCCAACGATCCCATTCACGCATTCCTGAAGACCCACAGCGTCCACGTGCTCAAGCCGCAGATGGCCACCGGCGCCAAGGTCTACTACAACGAGCTGGACGGATCGGTGAGATAAACGCAGCCGTCAGCCCTCAGCCGTCAGCTATCAGCTGAATGCCCCTGACGGCGGGAACCAGTAGCTGAGGGCTGATGGCTGATGGCTAGGAGCTGTCTTTATGCATGGTGTTGAAGGCTTCATGTATCCGAACGAGATCGAGCTCCAGTGGAGCGTTCTGATCGTTCTCTATCCATTCATCACGGGGCTGGTCGCGGGCGCGTTCATCCTGGCCTCGCTGGAGCGCATCTTCCGCGTCGAAGCGGTCAAGCCCACCTACCGCCTCGCACTGCTGACGGCGTTGTCATTCCTGATCGTGGCACCGCTGCCGCTGCAGCTCCACCTCGGCCATCCCGAGCGCTCGCCGGAGATGTATTTCACTCCGCACAGCACCTCGGCCATGGCCATGTTCGGCTATGTCTACCTTTGGTATCTCATGGCCGTTCTGGTCTTCGAGATCTGGCTCGACTACCGCCGCGAGATCGTTCTGCACTCTCAATCGTCGAAGGGCCTGCTGCGTGTGATCTACAAGGTGATGACGCTGGGGTCCAGCAACATCAGCCCGCGGTCGCTGCACATTGATGAGCGCGTCGGCTGGGTTGTCACGCTGATCGGCATCCCTTCCGCCTTCATGCTTCATGGCTATGTCGGATTCATCTTCGGATCGATCAAGGCGAATCCATGGTGGTCATCGCCGCTCATGCCGGTCGTGTTCATTTTCTCCGCCATGGTTTCCGGCATTGCCTGCGTGATGCTGCTCTACATGGCGACCACGAAACTGCGCGGCCAGAAGATCGACATGCGCTGCGTCGATACCATCGCGATGTATCTCTTCTACACGTTCATCATCGACTTCAGCCTGGAGACGCTCGACCTGATCCACCGCATCTACGAGGCCGACGAGTCGTTCCGCAGCCTCAACTTCATGGTGCACACGAAGCTCTACTTCTCCCACATCGTTGTTCAGATCTGCCTGGGAACGCTCGTGCCTCTCATCCTGCTCGGCATCACGCAGGTCACTCATCTCCATGAGGTCTCGCGCAAGCGCATGTACACCATCGCCGGCCTTCTTACCATGATCGGCATCTTCGCCATGCGCTGGAACGTGGTCATCGGCGGGCAGCTTTTCTCCAAGAGCTTCCTCGGCTACACCACCTACAAGATGAGCATGGTGACGCGCGAAGGCCTGTTACCCGCGGTCGCGCTATCGATTCTGCCGCTGGGAATCCTGTGGGTCCTGATCAAGCTGCTGCCGCCGTGGCCGGAAGCGCATCTGCCGGTCCCCAACGGTCAGAAGCCTGTCGAAGCCGCGGCCGATTGATAGAGACGACGGAGGACGCTCCAATGGGGTAAATCCGACAATGACGCCTCCCGAAGTGATCGACCAGCTCGCCGGCCGCATCGACGACCTGGAACGCCGCGTCTGCCAGTTGGAGCAGCGCCCGCTCACCGCGCTCGCCGCGATTGTCCAGGCACAGGAACCGCAACATCGTACTGAGATCGTCGCGGAAGAATCCTGGCAGTTCGGTCCGGCGCTCACCGCCATCGGTGTCGCGTTGCTCGGCATCGCGGGCGCCTACGTTCTGCGCGCGCTGGCGGGAGCCTCTGTCTTGCCGCGCCCGATTCTCGGCATCCTCGGCGCGGCCTACGGAATCGGCTGGGCAGTCGCCGCGACGCGAACCTCCAAGCGATTTGCGAGCGGCCTCTACGCCGTCACCTCGGTCCTCATCCTTGCGCCGATGCTCTGGGAGATGTGCCTGCGCTTCCAGGCCATGAGCCCGGTCTTCGCGGCCGCCATTCTCTGCGTCAATCTCGTCACTGTGCTGATCACCGCGTGCCGCGCCTATGGCGCGCCCGCCTTCTCGCTGCTCTTCGCCGGATCGGCGGCAACGGCGCTCGCGCTCTCGATCGGCACCCGCGGCATGATCCCCTTTATCGCGATGCTGCTCGCCATGGCGTTGTTCGCCGAGATCCGGCGGATCCGCTCCCGTGCGCTCGCCGTTGCGCCCTTCGTCTTGCTCACCGCCGACGCCGCCGTATGGGCGCTGCTCTTCATCTATCGCGCGCCCGCCGCTGCACGGCCCGAGTACCCCGCGCTCAGCCCCATCGTTGTACTTGCCGCGCCGCTGCTGCTCTTCCTGATCCAGGCCGCTGCCATCGCAATTCACACCTGCATCCGCCGCCAGAGAATCACAATCTTCGACGCCATCCAGGTGATGATGGCATTTGCGCTGTTCACCTTCGGCGTCTTCTGGACCGCTCCATCACTCGCCCCATCGGCCATCGGAAGTCTCGCGCTGGTGCTCTGCGCCGCCTGTTACTGGTTCGCCTTTGACCCGTTCCACCGCACCGCGGAACCCAGGAACTTCCGTTTCTTCGCGACATGGGCCGCGCTGCTGCTCGCATGGGGGCTCTACCTGCTTGAGCCGCCGTCGTGGGTTTCCGTCACCCTCGCGCTGGTTGCCGTAGCCGCGACCCTCGCTGCATCGCGCCTCCATTCCTTCACACTCGAAGGCCACGCAGTCGTCGATCTCGCCCTCGCCGCGCTGGTCTGTGGGTTGCCGGCCTACGCATGGCACGCGATGCTGGCCGATGTCCCCGCGCATCCCGCGTGGCCCCTCGCGCTCCTCAGCGCCATGGCGATTGCCGCCTACGCGGTCTGCAGTGAGCAGAAGGCAGAAGACTCCGCGCATCAGGCCATTCATTTCGCCTTTGCCCTGCTGGCCGCGTCTGCCGCATGCGCGTTACTCACCCACGGACTACTGGCAATCACCGGCCTGGCCTTTCACCCGGAGATGTTTCACATCGCGCTTCTGCGCACCGTCGCCCTCTGCGCGCTAGCCCTGGCCCTGGCCATCGGCGGAGTCCGCCTGCATCGCATCACCATGACCCGGGTGGCCTATGTGCTTCTCGCCTTCGTGGTTCTGAAGCTTGTCTTCGAAGACCTGCGCCACGGGCATCTGGGATTTCTTGCCGCGTCCATCGGCATCGTCGCCGTGACGTTGATTGCCGTGCCCCGGGTCGCCGCTCGGGCCCAGGTCGCTGAGGCCCCCTCCACGATTCCTCAAGAGCCGAGCATTCGCAGGTAGAATCCGCCGGTTCCCCTCAGTGGCGGTCACGCCCCGGCGGTGGCCCAAAGGGCAGTTGGCCCACCGCAGGTGGCGGACTGCGAGGTACGGGTTCAACGTAGCATCGGTTCGCCCCGCTCGCAACGGCATGGTTGTCACCGGATAGTAAAACCGTCGCCGCGAATCGACCCTGCATCTAACCGGGTCGTGGTCCGGAATGTGTCGGTGACAAGGCACGCGGTATTGGGCCTGCAAGAGAATCTGACGGAGGGCGAAAAACGTTGCTGATCGTGCTGGCAGTCTCGCTGCCGACCTCCTGGGTGGTCTTGGGTGGAATCGCGTTTGTGCTGATGGCCTCGCATCTGCTGGCGGGTATCTTCGGTCCGCTGCCCGACTATCGGATCAAGGGCGCCGATGAGCTGCCCGCCAACGACTGCGACGAGTTCCTCAATGTACTGGAGTCGCTGGTCGATGCGAAGGTGAACCGCACCGGCCGGCTCGAAGTGCTCGCCAATGGCGAGAATTTCTATCCGGCGGTGCTCGAGGCCATCCGCAAGGCGCGCCGCAGCGTGAGTCTCGAAGCCTACATCTTCCACAAGAGCGACATCGGACGCCGGTATGTGGAAGCCCTGGCCGAGCGGGCGCGCGCCGGAGTCCAGATCAACATAACTGCTCGACGCCTTTGGCAGCGTCACGGCCAGAGATTCGTTCCTCCGTCCGCTGCTGGACGCCGGCGGCAAGGTAGCCCGGTACAACGGCGTCGAAGTGGTATCGGCTGCTGGCTCGGACAACCGCACGCATCGCGAGCTGCTGATCGTCGACGGCAAAATCGGCTTCATCGGCGGCGCGGGCATCGCCGACCAGTGGCTCACCGGCATCGGCAAAAAGCCCGCGCTGGCGCGACACCCTGGTGCGGGTCGAGGGCGAGGCCGTAACCAACCTGCAGGCCACCTTCGCCGAAAACTGGCTTGCAGCGTGCGGCGAACTGCTGGTGGGCGAAGCATTATTTCCCGACAGATCGACTGCCCGTGACCGACGACCGCGCTGGTCATCAACAGTACGCCCACCGTCGGCGGATCCACGCGCGCCCGGGTGCTGTTTCAGCTTCTGCTGGCCTCGGCGAGAGAGAGCATCTCCATCACGACGCCTTACTTTCTGCCCGACAAGAGCCTGATGCAGGAGCTCTGCCACGCCGTCGAACGCGGCGTGCGAGTGCGGATCCTCGTGCCGGGCCGGAAGAGCGACCACCTGCTCACGCGCAGCACCAGCCGCGGCGGATATGGACAGCTGCTCGAAGCCGGCGCGGAGGTCTATGAATACCAGCCGTCGATGATTCACGCCAAGGTGCTGTGCGTCGACGGCCTGTGGGCGGTAGTGGGATCGACAAACTTCGATAATCGCTCTTTCGGAATCAATGATGAGGTAAACCTGGCGGTTCGCGATCCCGCGCAGGCCTGGCGCCTTGAAGCCGACATGGAAGCGGACCTTCGCCAGGCCGAGCGCGTTTCGCTGCAAGACTGGCGCCACAGGCCGGTTTCCGAACGGGCGACAGAACTGATAGGCTGGGTTTTCGAGCGGCAGCAATGATTCAAACTTCCCCGAACTTCCGGATCGCCACCTATAACCTCCACAAGTGCCGCGGCTTCGATCTCCGCATCGTCGCCCGAGCGCATCGTGACAGTCCTGAAGGAACTGGACGCCGACATCCTCTGCCTGCAGGAGGTGGTGAATGCACCCACGGGCCATCGCAGTGGAACCAGGCGCACGCCATCTGCCGAGACATTTCCCGATTTTCACGTGGCGTTCGGCGCCAACCGGCCCTTTCAGCGGCGGAACCTACGGCAACATGACGCTGAGCCGGTTTCCCATCCTCTCGCTGGAAGAACCACGACCTCTCGCGCGAGCGCCGCGAGCCCCGCGGCGTACTGCAGACAGAGATCGAGGTGAGCCGCGGAGCCGTGGTGCACGTATTCAATGTCCATCTGGGCACCGGCCACATGGAGCGCCGCTACCAGGCGCGCAAGCTTCTCAATCCTGAAGTGCTGGAGCAGCCGGATCTCAAGGGTCCCCGCCTCGTGCTGGGCGATTTCAACGAGTGGACCCGCGGCCTGACCACGCGGCTGCTGCAGTCGAGCTTCAAGACCTTCCGGCCCGCGTCATGCCGCGCAGTTTCCGCGCACCTTTCCGGGCATGCTGCCGCTGGTGAGCCTGGACCACTGCTACTACGACGACCCGCTGCAGCTGAGTCATCGCGGCTTTGGCGCTCGCGCACCGCGCTCTGGGCGTCCGACCACCTGCCGCTGATCGCGGACTTCCGCCTATCGAACGGGGCAACCATGGCGAGGACGGGCCGCGAACACTCGGCTGCCTGATCTCTGAATCTGCGCCAAAGGAAGGGGCGCCCCGAACCATAGCGGTCGGGGCGCCCCTTCTGTCTTATGTTTCAGCTGCGCGAGACTACTGCGTTACCGGAGCCGCCGGAGGCGTCTTCGGCGCCTTCAGGTGCGGCGCGCCGGGCGGAATCGGCGCAGCGGGTGCCGTATCCGCATTCGCAGGCGGTGGCGGCGTGGCAGGGAACCCCGAGCCCTTCTTGATGCCGCACATCGCCCACGTCGGTGCTCAGCACGATCTTGGCGTTACCCCCGCCGATCTTGCCGCTGACCGACTTGCTCTCTTCGCCGCTGATCGACAAGCGGATAGTCGGAGACGATATCGCCGTTGCGGGTGTTGCCGGTGACGTTGGCCGAGGCATTGGGCGGCAGCGTGACCTCCATGTCGCCGTGGCCGCTGTTGATCTTGGCTTCGATCGAGAACGGTCCAGCCGGCGCGATGCTGACGTTGCCGTCGCGGTCCGACACGTAGGTATCGCCGTAGATCTGCGTCAGGTCGATGTTCTTCGAGTGCGTCTCGACCCGCACCGGACCCTTCACTTCGGTGATGCGCAGATCATCGTCGTTCAGCGTGAGGTCGCCCGGCAGATCGCCGAACTGCAAATCCGTCACCGAGGTGTGCAGATGCGCCGACCCGGTCAGGTTCTCCATGTGCGCTTCGCCGAAGATGTCGCCGTTGACCAGCACCTTGCCCTTGATCTCCGACAGAGTCAGGTCGTTGCAGCGGCCGTCCGCTGTAATGTCGCCGTTGATCTGGTGCGCTGAAATGTCGCCGCTTGTCATTGGAGAAATGCACCTGCACCGATCCCTGGATATCGCTGAGCCGCACATCGCCGTGCGCCGGCCGTGATATTCGCACCGTTGCCCAGGCCCGCCGCCGTCACATCGCCGCGGTTCAGCATTCAGTGACACCTGACCCGACTTCGGCACAATCGACGGTGAGATTCACGCGGCCGCTCGAGTGCCCGGCCGACTTCACCAGCACCGTCTTGCCGCTCACCGTCACGTGCGCTGCCTCGGACTCGAAGATCTTCTGCGCCTCGCTGTCCGAGTTGGCATACGCCACCTCGTGCGCGTTGATCTGCACCGTCGATGGTATCGCCCGCCGTGACGCTCACATCGCCGCGGGGATTCTCGATGACGATCACTGCGCCCTGCGGCACGTCGGTATTCAACACCTGCTGGTCCAGATCGTGCTGCGGACGCCCCAGCATGTTGAAGAAGTCGTTATTGTCGCCGCCAAACCCGGTGTGCATCCAGTTCCAGTTGGCATGCGTCCACGAGGCGGACACGCCGATGATCGCCAGCAGAATCAGCAGGCCGACGTAGTTGCCGCCGCGCCGCACCGGCGTCTTGCCGCGCAGATCGAGCGCCCACTCGCCCAGCATCGCCAGGCCGGCGAAGATCAGCATCAGCGGCCACCAGCGGCCATACCACTCCCAGAACGGGCGGCATCGATGCGTCCGGCGTAGACCAGCAGTGCGATCACGCCGATCGCCACCAGAATCAGTGGTCCGACAATCGAGGGAACGCGAGGCGCATACGCCCCTCCGACCCCCGCCTTCCACACGTGGCGCTGCGCGCGGTATGCATCGCGCTGAGCCCGCCATGCGGCCTTCTGCTGTTCACGGTAGACCCGCCACTGCGTGTGCGGATCGTAGGGCGGCATGCCCCCAGGGGGCGTGCCGGGAGGAACATTAGGAGGAACGCTGCTCATAGCCGCACCTCCATTGCGATCGATGTCGTTCCGGCTGGCCGGGACGATGGAGGTTTCAGTAGTGGCCGGTGGCTGCGCCGGCGCGCCCGATAGGCTGACCCGGATACGGCTGATACCCCGCATAGGGGACATCCGGATACGGTTCGCTGGCCAGCGCCGCGCGCTCCGCCAGCTTGATCACTCCCACCAGGATCAGCAGCAGCGGCCAGAACAGATGCCAGAAGCTGCCGATGATGTCGGCCTGGTGCAGCAACGCCAGCACTCCGATCAGCAGCAGGACGGCCGGCCCCATCAGACGGCGAATCAGAATATAGCGGTTCATTGTGCACCTCCGGAGCCGTCGTTGGTATTGCTGTCAGTAGCGCGGGCGCTTGCCCATGACCCATGCGGCGGATCATCAGCCACACGCCCAGCGCGATCAGCATCAGCGGCCAGGTGAACTCCCACAGGCGGCCGTTGAAGATGTCGAGCTGCCCGAGCAGGAACAGCAGGCCCAGGCCGATGAGAACGATCGCTCCGATAGGCTCCTTGCGCTTCCAGTAAACCGGCGGAACCGGGGCATAGGGCGGAATGGGAGGCGCTGCGTACGGCGCGTAGGGCTGCTGCGGCCCGGGTTGCGGGCGGCTGCCATCCGGCCGCTCCATAGGGCGGCTGGTAGGCGCTGCTCGGCCCGCTCCGGCATGCAGGATTGCACCGGCGGCATCCCGCCTGCCGGCGGATACTGCGGCTTGGCCCCCAGGTTGAGCCAGTTGCCCACTTCGTTCAGACCCAGCGGATCGGGCAGGGGCTGGCCGTCACGGCGCGCCCTGGCCGTGTGATAGGCCTCGAACGACTGGTACAGAACCCAGGCCGCGATAAACAAGCCGAAGATCGGGTAGTGGTCCGTGATGCTGATCAGCACCGCAAAGATCACCACGTGAATGAATCCCTTGAAAAACTGGCCGTTGTACATGGCGCCGACACCGGGGATCAATCCCAGTACTGCCGCCGCGGCTGGATTCGGCGCGCCCATCGGAGGCGCCGCAAACGGATTCGGTACCGCCTGCCAGGCTACGCTGCACGGCTCGCACAACACCTGTCCGCCGCTTCCGCGGCGCACGCAGGGGGTGCAAAGAGCCTTGCCGCAGTTCTGGCAGAAGGCTGAGGCGGCTACACCGCTATGATTTACGCAGTCCATACGCTGCTCCTTTTTCTTCTTCCTTCCCGGAGCCGCCAACGGAACCCCTGAGGACGAATCTTTGTCCTTGGAGCGTACCGGAATGCGCGGGCTGATCGTGAAGTGATAGCGATGTCTCCAGCAAATCCACACTGTTGAGCGCCGGTGTTACCGACTGCTGCGGCGGGCTCACGCGAGATCCGCCTTCTTTGTGATTGGGGCTCTTCTTCGATTCGCCCGAGGGCTGCGGCGTCTTCTGCTGTTCGCTCTCGGTTTCGTTATTCCGCCGCATTTCGCGGACGCGTGACTGAACTTCGTACACCAGGCGAAGGTGATCGTAATAGCGGACGATCGGGGTGTATGCCACCGTGATCTGCCGCTGCATATACATACGGATCGAGCTCGGCTTCAGATCTGCGACGCGCAGCTTCGTGATGCGCACGCCGGTCATGTTCAGCGTCAGCGCGATCGAGAAGAACGCCATGGCCGCCGTCATCATCAGGCGCGGCTCGGCAAAGCGGCGAACGTAACCCATGAAGCCGGGGCGCTGCCAGGCTGGAACGCGAACGCTCTTGGCGCGGCCCTTCTGCAGCGGCACGCCGGCGTCATCATTCCCGCCGTCGCCCGCGGCATACACTCAGCCCGGCCGTCTGCCCGGGGCCCGTCTGCGCCAGAATTCTGTCCAGCAGTCCGGCCGGCACCTCGGGCTCAACGGATAAAAAATCCAGCCACTCGCGGCCGCGCCGCGCTTCCTCAAACAGTGCCGTGCAGGCCAGCAGGTGGCCATGTGATTGGAGAACGTGGCCTCGTCCTCCGGCCGCAGCAGCCCGTCGAGCGCATCCGCCAACAGGGTCTCCCACTGGCCGCAGGCGGGGGAAGTCGGAATGTTCGTACGCTCGGCCATTTACATCACCTCCCGTTTAGTACGTTCCAGCAGGCGCGCAAGTTCCGCGCGGCCCCGGCTGATGCGGGACTTTACGGTCCCTTCGGGAATCTGGAGCACCTGGGCGATTTCCTTGTAATCCATGTCCTGTAAATCCCTTAATATCACGGCTTCGCGCAATTCCACTGAAACATGCGACAGCGCTTCCTGCACCATCTTCCCCAGTTCCTTGCGGGCGGCCATCTCGTGCGGCGAAGGATCGCGCCCGACCAGCCGGTCCACCGGCCGCAATTCCTCGGTCTGATCCCAACCCTCGTCCAGAGAACTGGTGGCCCGCTGGTTCTTGGTCCGGCGGAAGTTATCCACCAGCAGGTTGCGGGTCATGGTGGTGATCCACACCTGCAGGCTGCCCCGCGTCGTGTCGAAGCTGCTCAGATTCGAATAAATCTTCAGAAAGACGTCCTGGGTCAGGTCTTCCGAGTCGGTGGGAGATCCCGTAAATCGGTAACAAAGTCCATATACACGTTTATGATGCGCACGCACAAGCTCGGCCCACGCGGCGGAGTCGCCGTCCATGCACCGCCGGACGGTCTTGGACCAGTCGATTTCCAACGGTCTCGCTTCCCCGTCCATCCTGCGGGCTCCTTCTCCCCGTGCCTGCGGTGCCAGGTCGCGGCCCGAGTCGCCGCGCCGCGTTTCGCCGTTCACCCGGGCTCCGGCAGTGGCCGCTTCCCCCGGGAAGGCGCGCCGGTCTGAACCCTTCAGGACTGCATGCGCGGGTGCTTTTGCCGTGTCCGTGCCGCGTCGTTCCGACGGGTTCCACACGCCCACTCCCACGTCGCTCCAGCGTAATGTGCCAACGCACTGCATATGTGGGCTATACGCAGGGTCCTGCACACCGGTTCCCGAAGCATTCACGGGGGTTCGCAAAGCATTCTAAACTGCTGGCCGTCCTTCACCTGTGAAGAACATTCGAGTGCGGTCTGAGGAGTTGCAAAACGGAACCGCCTCGCCCCCAACTTCAAGACGGGATTGAGATATGCTGAGGCTGCCCCGCCGCATGCGAGGAGACAGGACACCGACATGAAACGACTGCTGGGAATCCTGCTCCTGGCCTCCTCGACCACCGCGGCCCACGCCGCCAGCTTCGACTGCGCCAAGGCCCACACCCCGCAGGAGAAGGCGATCTGCGCCTCCCCCGAGCTGAGCAAAGCCGACGACCGGATGGCCGCTGCCTACAAGGCCGCCCTCGCCGCCGCACCCCCCAAGTTCCATGAGCAGATCCGCGATGCCCAGCGCGCCTGGATCCGCCGGATCTCCCTCAATTGCCTCCCCGGCAATCCCAACCAGCCCCTCGACGGCTGCCTCCGCCAGGCCTATGACACCCGCACCCACACCCTTGAAAAAACGATAGTTACCGCCGGAGGCGTCAGTTTCATTAGCCTCTCCACCTCCTTCACCGTGCCCGATTCTCCCCCCGACGCCGACAGCGACAGGCAGCGCGGTGTCAGCCCGGTGGCCGTCTTCGATGCATCCTGGCCGCAAGCCCTTTCGACCTCGCCGGAGTGGCAGGCTTGGAACTCGGCCGTTGAAGATACGGCCCGTCAGATGGCCTCGCAGGGCAAGGCCGGCCGCGACCCCAAATGGAAGCCGGAATGGGTTGACGGCATGGACACCGATCTCGAGACCACCCTGGGCCTGGTCACCCCCGGCCTGGTTACGGCCACCATCAGCAACGAGTGGTATAGCCACGGCGCGGCTCACCCCAATACCGACTCCTCGCAGTTGAACTGGATGCTCGAGCAGAAACGCGTGCTCAAAGCGGAGGACGTATTCCAGGCGGGATCGGGCTGGCAGCAAATCTTGTACGACCGCACCGACAAGTATCTGCACTCGGTGCTCGACCAGGATTCGGGCGGCGACTACCAGAAGTTCAGCGCGCCCGGACAGATAGCCGCGACGCTGCACAAAATCCTCGAGGATCCGCAAAACTGGACCATCGATGCCAAGGGCATCACAATTGTCTTTCAGCAGTATGCGGTAGCCTGTCGCGCCTGCACGCCTGACCCCTTCACCCTGACCTGGGACAGCCTGAAGCCCATCCTCAACCCGGAATTCGAGATTCCGGGATACCCAAATCCATAACGCCCCGCAGAACGTTCTGCTAGAACGATAGCCGCGCCGCCCCCAACGGGCCCGCAAAACCTATCGCGGTAACTTTATCCCGCAGCGTACATCCAACGGGTGCACGGCTTCCCTGCGCGACTTGGAGAAATGCAATGTATCGTGTTCTGACCGTAGCAACCATCCTGTTCGTAGTCCTTCTGATTGGCCGCGTCTATGTGCAGGCGCGTCCCGCCGCCACGTCGCCGCTGCCGGTGGCGGCCGCCGATGAGCCGCGCGCCCAGGCATCCACGCGCGAGACCGCCGTCTTTGCCGGAGGCTGCTTCTGGGGTGTCCAGGGAGTCTTCGAGCGGGTCAAGGGGGTCGTCGACACCACCGCCGGCTACGCGGGCGGCACCCGGGATACCGCGACGTACGACCAGGTGAGCTCCGAAACCACGGGGCACGCAGAAAGCGTGAAGGTGGTCTACGATCCTTCCCAGATCACCTACGGCCAGCTCCTCCGCGTTTTCTTCAGCGTGGCGCACGACCCCACGCAGCTCAACCGCCAGGGACCCGACACCGGAACGTCCTATCGCTCGGCCATCTTCTACACCAATGACGAACAGCGGCGCATCAGCGAGGCCTACATCGCCCAGCTCGACGCGGCCAAGGTCTTCAGCAGCAAAATCGTAACTGTGGTCACGCCGCTCAAGGGCTTCTACGACGGCGAAGACTACCACCAGGACTACGCGCTCCATCATCCCGAGAACCCCTACATCCTGGTCTGCGACAAGCCGAAGATCGGCGCTCTGAAGGAACAATTCCCCGAGCTCTACCGCGAATACAAAGGGAAATAACATGATGCCGCCGGAAACGGCGGCATCATGCCGGAACAAACTTCAGCGCCACCGAGTTCATGCAGAACCGCAGCCCGGTCGGCGGCGGCCCGTCGTCAAAGACGTGCCCCAGATGCCCGTCGCACAGCCGGCACGAAACCGCTGTCCGCACCACCATCTCGCTGCCGTCGGGAGTCTCCACAACGTTCTCCGGCGCAATCGGCTCCCAGAAGCTCGGCCACCCGGTCCCCGAGTCGAACTTGGCCCGCGACGAGAACAGCGCCAGGTCGCACCCTGCGCAGCGAAACACGCCCCGTCGCTCCTCGTGCAGCAGAGCCCCGGTAAACGGCCGCTCCGTATCCGCGTGCCGCATCACCCAGTAGGCGTCGCGCGAAAGCACCCGTCGCCACTCATCATCGCTCCGGATCAGCCGTGGCACAGTCTTGGTCCCGGTTTTCGCTCCGTCTGCGCCGATCAGGGCGATGGTCACTTCGCGCGGCCCCTCGTCTGCCGCCAGCGGCGTCGCCGCTGCCACCGTCCCCCGCCGCAACCCGAAGAACGCTAGCCCGCTCACCGCAGCCGCCCCGCCAAAGATGACAAGGCGACGCGTGAGGGCGGCATTGTCCCGCTTCTCTGGATCGGAATCGAGGAGGTTCAGAGTCAGCACATCCATTGGATGGATAACGCCGCGGAAGGTTACAGGTTCTCCTTCATGCAACGGGCTCTCCCGCTTCAGCGGAGAAGGGGCGCGCCCCTTCTCTGTCGAGAGTAAAAAGCCCAACGTAGCGCTCGTCCGCAAGGTACGGACAGTATTGCTAGCGGGAGCGGCGTGACCTGGGAACAGCCTTCTTCGCCGGGGCCTTCTTTGCTGCGGTTTTCCTGGCGGCCGGCTTTTTCACGGTCGATTTCTTGGCCGCCGTTTTAGCGGGTGACTTCTTCGCCACTCCGGCGGGCCTCGCACCGGCCTTCTTCTTTACCGCGACGGCCTTCGCCGGACGGGCGGCAGCCTTTTTGGCCGGAGCCTTCTTTGCGGGCGCGGCGGGCTTGCTGCGTGCCTCGCGCGTCTTGTCGGCCAGAGCGTGCTTCAGCTCGGTTTCGAACTCCGCAGGCGAAAGCGGGCGCGCGGATTTGCGCAGCCGCTCGATGTCGTAGAAGGCGCGCCGCTCCGCCAGGAAGACGTGAACGACAAAGTCGACGTAATCGAGCAGGATCCAGTCGCCCTTGCGGCGGCCTTCGACCGAGTTGGGCATCACGCCGAAGTTGCGCTTGAGGCGCATTTCGATCTCGTCGGCGATGGCGACAGCCTGGCGGTCGTTGGTGGCCGAGGTGACGAGAAAGAAGTCGGAGAGGCCCGAGTCGGCTACGTCGAGCTCGAGAATGCGGGTGTCTTCGGCCTTTTTGTCTTCGCAGGCAGCGGCTGCCGCCTGAACGAGAATGCGGGTTTGCTGGTGGCTATGGTGTTTGACCATTCGGGTCTTTCGCTCTCCGAAATTCATCGTAGTCTCTTGGCGGAAGGTGGGCAAGGAGGACAGAGATCAGCGGTAGAGCCCATGGTCGCGGATATATCGGGCGACCGGGGCCGGCACGGGGTGGGGGCCGGAGGTGCCGCCGTTGCCGGCTCTGATCTGTGCGCGGATGTCGGTGGCGCTGATTTCGACGTCAAGGCCGGGTAGAACGTAGAGGGTGGCGGTCTGCCCCTGCGCGCCTCGCAGGGTGTAAGAGGCGAGCTCGATGTTCAGGTCGGCGGAGGGCGCGACGGACTGCGGGGATTCGAGGGTGAATCCGGCGGGAACCGATGCAGCGAGGTCGCCGAGGTTCTGGCCGGGCCGCGAGGCGACCACCAGCGACGCTGCGAACGGTATCTCCGCGGCTCCGTACCAGTGGCGGAGACTGACGAAGGAATCGGCGCCCATGAGGCAGAAGAGGCTTGTGCCGGGCATGTCGGCCTGCAGGCGGCGCAGCGTGTGGAGCGTGTAATTGGGCTTGCCGTCGGGGCTGGGTGCGTCGAGGAGCGAGACCCCGAACGCAGGTTCGCCCGCGATCGCAAGCTCCGTCATGGCGACGCGATGCTCGAAGGGCGCGGTAGAACCGTGCGGCTTGAGCGGCTGCGCGCCCACCGGAGCAAAGAGGACGAGATCGAGCCGCAGTGCGGAGCAGGCCGCACGCGCTACGGCCAGATGGCCGAGATGCGGCGGGTCGAAACTGCCTCCAAAGAACGCCACGCGCGTTGCCGGGCTGCCGGGCTGAGCCATGGAGTCCATCGTAATCGGAACCCGCGACGGGTTCGGGCCTCCAGGTACGGCTACCGCCATCACAAGCGCGAAAATGAGTCGCTGATAAACTTGAAATTGACTCATGTTCAGAAAAAGTTACGCGCGTTGGATGTACAAGTGGGAGACGCGGCTGACGACGCGCGATGAGAATCGCGTGGTGCGGCCGCTGGAGTGGGGCGTCGAGTGGATTGAGCCGTTTCTTGCGGCACACCACCTGGGGCTTGCCGAGTTGCGGCAGGCGGCGACCGGCGACGATGCCGCGGCGGAAGAAGCATTCGCACGGATCAACGAGATCCTGATCGGCAAGAGCGAGGAGTTCTTCGGCTACGAGAAGCCGACCGACTTCCGCCTGGAGGATCGCTTTCCGCAGTTGTTTCCGACCAATGTGCGGCCGGAGACGCTGGCGCAGGATGAAGCGCTGAAGCGGCGCGCCGAGAACGGCGAGATGGAGCGGGCACAGTTTCTGCGTTTCACGTCGCCGGAGCGGACGCCCTATCCGGAAAACGACCTGGTCAACGCGCGCTGGTTTCCAGCGCCCGCGCACAAAGATCCGGCGCGGCCCAAGCAGGCCATCATCGTGATGCCGCAGTGGAATGCGGATGCCTTCAGCCACAACGCGCTGTGCCACGTGTTCAACCGCATGGGGATCTCGGCGCTGCGGCTCTCGAAGCCCTATCACGACATTCGCCGGCCCACGGAACTCGAGCGCTCGGACTATGCGGTCAGCGCCAACATTGGGCGCACGCTCTCAGCATGCAGGCAGGCGGTGGTCGACATCCGCTGCTGCCTCGACTGGCTCGAAGATCAGGGCTACGAGCACTTCGGCGTGCTGGGAACGAGTCTCGGATCGTGTTACGCATTCCTGGCCAGCGCTCACGACCGGCGCATTCGCGTGAATGCATTCAACCATGCGTCGACGGCGTTTGGCGACGTCGTCTGGGCGGGGCAGAGCACGCGGCATATTCGCGCGGGACTGGAAGAGGCAGGCCTCACCCAGGAGCGCCTGCGCGGGGTATGGGCGGCAGTCAGCCCGGTGCGCTACTACGACAAGTTTGCGGGCGAAGCGGCTGGCGGACCGGAGAAGAAGGTGCTCGTGGTCTACGCGGATTATGACCTGACGTTTCCGCGCGAGTACTCGCTGCAGGTCGTGGATGCGTTTGAGCGGCACGGGGTGAACTTTGAGACGCGCGTGCTGCCGTGCGGACACTACACGACCGGCGAGACGCCGTACAAGTACATGGACGGCTGGTACCTGGGTTCCTTCGTCTATCGCGCCTACAAGCAGTTGCGCGAAGAGAAGGCCGCGCGGATCGCGAACGGCTCCGTGCGCGACGAAGAGGAAGTGCTCTCGCGATAAGTCAGCGCTGCTTGTGCGCCTTGTGAGCCGAGTTGCTGCTCGCGTGAGGCGCCGCGTCAGGCGCGTTGAGATTCAGATTCAAATGAAGTAGCTTGACGGGGTCGAGATACGCTCCCTGCCATCGCACAGCCCAGTGCAGGTGCGGGCCGGTCACTCGGCCTGTGGCGCCGCTGAGCCCGAGTTGATCACCGGTGTTCACGTGCTGTCCCTCCTTCACATCGATGCGGCTGAAGTGCATAGACAGCGTGTAGAGTCCCAGGCCGTGATCGATGACGACGCAGTTGCCTTCAAAGTAGAGCGGCCGCGCGAGCACAACAATGCCGCTGTTCGATGCGTGCACGGGCGTGCCCAGGCCTGCGTGGAAATCCGCGCCTTTGTGGATGCTGGCCAGCTTGCCATTGAACATGCGGCGCGTGCCGAAGGAGTCCGTCGCTTCCGCGAGAACCGGCGCGCGGAAACTGCTCTGCCACAGCGGCACATTGGCGCTTGAGGCAAAGACCTTCGCCTTGAGCTTGCTCTCTTCTTCGATTTCCTTTTGCGCCTCGGGCGGCGGCTCGACAAACTTGGGCGAGACGGTGAGAGTGCCAGTGCGATAGTGCGCGGCGTGGATCTCGACAGATTGCGTGAGGTCGACGGGCTGTCCGTTGATGTGCGCAACGATGCGCAGCGTGGACGGGCCGAGCGGCGCCTCAACATCAACACCGGCGAGCGCAAACCATTCCGGGCCGTGTTGAAAGAACTGGATCTTGCGCGTGAGCCACTCGCCATCGACGGAAGCTGCATCGGGAGCGGTCACGCGAATGAGCTCAGGCGAGCCGGCGACGACGACAGCCGGCGTGACGGTCACGCTCGGCGGGGAACTCCTCTGTGCGACGACAGCGGCGGGAAGCAGGGCCAGTGCAAGCATCCAGCAAAAAGCGCGAGAGCCAGTCATGCGTTCAGCATAACGGCTCCCACGCTGCGTCCCTAGTAGGTAGTCAACTTCACCTTCAGCATGTAACCCGCACCGGCGTTGAGGTTGAGGCCGTAGTCGGTCTGATCGCCGTTCCAGATGCGTTTCATCTGCCACTTGCCGGCAGCGTCATAGGCGCCTTCCTCGACGGCCAGGAAGAGACGCTTCTTCGTCTTGTCGAACGTCGGCGTGAAGTCGACGCGGACGTGATGGCCTGCGACGAGAAACTCGTCAGCGCCGAGCGCAACGATCGCCGCGCCGCCATCCGGTGGCGTGTTGCCTTTAGGCTTGATCCAGTTGCCAAACGCGGGCAGCCCATAACTGAGATTCACCTGCCACCGCGGAAAGTCGAGCGCCTGCGTGTGCGCATTAGGATCTTCGCTCGCGCCGCGGAGATTGCCGTCGAGGCTGGCCTGCGCGAGTTTGCGCGCAATGGGCTCGAGCAGCGCGTACTCATTGGCGACCGGCGCGAGACGGCTTTCGGGGCCAGACGCAGTTTTATCTCCCATCGCCTCAGCGCCTTCGGTGAGATTTGAATAAACAGTGAGATCGAGACCGAACGGCGCAAAGCCGATGGCGCCCTGTCCGATAGCCGCAAACACGTAGTGCGCGTAAATAGGCGCGTTGCCCGTCTCCGGAATCAGCAGCGGATTGCCGTACTGCTTGTACTGATCGATCACCGCCATATACTTCGCATACTCGGGCATATAGATGTCGGGCGCTATGAGAGCGAGAGACGGCGCGGCGGTCTTGTAAAGCTGGATGTTCTGGTCCGTGGGCGCGCCGGACTCATACGAGCCGGGACGGCCGGGGTTGATGGGATCGCGGAGCGCGGCATTGGTGTAGAGCGGCAACGGATACTCGGCTTTTCCAGCGGCGGCAATCTGCTCGATGTACGTGGCAATGCACCACGCCTGGAAGGTCTCATCGGCCGCATCGCCGAAGACCTGCTTCCACGTGCCGGCCTGCTTTCCAAGCGCATCAACGAGCTTCTGCGGCGCCTGCCCGGCGAATTCCTTCTCCGCTTCGGGGCGGTAATCGCGGATGCCGCCCCACACGCCCGCTTCGTTCTCGACCTGCACCATTACCACCGTGCGTTGCGGATCAACACTGCGCAGATGGCGCATGAGGGCTGCGAAGGCACGCTTGTCTGCCTCCAGGCGCGCGGGTGAGTAAGTGCTCGGCGAGTCGACCGTGTCTCCGTCCTTGTTCACCAGGAACGGATACTTCTGCTGATCCTGCTTGATCCACTGCGGCGTGTAGTGCGACGACCCGTTCTTCCATGTTCCGAACCAGAGCAGGACGAGGCGCACATGATGGCCGCGGGCCTGCGCGAGCATCGCGTCGACGATGGAGTAGTCGTAATGGCCGGGCGTGGCCTCGAACTGCTCCCAGTAAACCGGCAACTCGATAGTGTTGGCGTGCAAAATAGCTGCCGCGGGAAACACCTTGTCGAAGTACTCCGGCCACGCGGAAGAGTTATTCGCCTGAAAGCCAAGCATGAGATACGGAGAGCCATCGACCATCAGCGCGAAGCGATGATCTTTCTCGACGATGGCTGGAAGGGGATGAGCGGCGGATGATTTCGCCTGGGCCGAGGCAAGGCACGGAAATGCAAGCAAGAGAGCAGCAAACAAACGTAGGGGCTTCATCATTAGGAAGAATAGATGAAGCCCCCGCGGATGTGCTGTGAGGATTGAGAAATCAGCCGTGGACCAGTCTCGCGAACGCCTGCCACGGCGCGGTCTGCGCAAGAGGAATGCGCGTGAGCCAGACGACCAGCAGCAGCAGCGATCCGATCCATGTGACTCGCAGCACCTTGCGGCGCGACACCAGGTCGTACGCGATCAGCACGGCCGGAAAGATGCATATCAGCAGCAACTGCGCAATAGGAGTCGAAGCGATACCCAGGGTTTGAGGAAAGCGGCCAATCGCGGCATCGAGCAGAGGGACCGTAGCAAGCAGGATCAGCCGCTTGTGTTGATCGGGCTTGCGGCGAACGGAATAGCTCCAGGCCGCCAGAATTAGAAACGCCAGTAATGCGCTGACCGGCACCACGAAGAAGGTCAGCGGCGACAGCCCCGATCCCGGAGGCGACATGTCTCTGCGCAGTGCATTAATCGCGGCCAGCGTGCCGATGGGAATCATGCACGCCGCCAGCGCGAAGCCCCACAGGCCTACCGCCATGTGCAGCTTGACCTTGCGCACGGATACCAGCGATATCTGCACGATGAGTGTGAGCAGCCACAGCGTCATGGCAGCGGCATGTATGTGGATGATGGGCGCGGGCAAGTGCGCCGTCACCAGGCCGGCAGCGTAATAAGTCTTCGAGAAGCCTAGCCAGACCGTAACCAGAAACAACAGGCACATAGACGGGAAGAAAATTCGATCCGAGTTGACCTTGGTCTTCCGCGGGGCCATGACGACAGTCGCCAACGCTACCTCCAGTGATGGTGGAATGTGAGGGGAAAGGGTATGTGGGTTTACTGCGCTTCAACATAGCAAGCGCGTAGACACACGCGCAATCAAAATATGTTGCAGCGCGCAATGGGTGTACGCGCAGGTGGGCTAAGCAGATTTCAAGTACGAACGGTTAACGGGCGAATTACTTGGCCGCCACCGGACGCGGATGCGCGGCCTTCCACTTCTTGAGTCGCTGCTGTACGGCGGCCAGTTGATCTGCCGTAATGCGCGTGCCCACGTTCTGCCGGTTGGTTGTGTAGCGCTCCTGGTTGGGCGTGTCTGCGGACGCGGCAAGGTCGAACCAGAAGTATGCTTCGGCGTCGTCCCGCAGCACGCCCTGACCCATGGTGTAGAGCATGGCCAGCGTACCCTGGGCTCCGGGATCGCCCTGCTCAGCGGCCTTGCCATACCACTCGGCGGCCTTCACCTTGTCCCGCGTCACACCGCGGCCGTAACTGTAGCAATCGGCCAGGTGAATCTCCGCAGCGACATGAGACTGCGCCGCGGCCTTGATATACCACTCGGCGGCTTTGTTCCAATTGTCGGTTGCGATTTCCGGATCCTGGGCGGCTCCGCCGGCCGTCGCGTATTGCTCGCCCACAGAAACCTCGGCGGCCGGATCACCTGCGTTGGCTTTTGCCAGCAGAGCAGGATCGATGGTCGGCGCCTGTGATACGGCAAGCCAACTTACCGTCCCAAAAACACATAGGACAACGAACTGCGCCGGTTTCACTGCGGCCCTCCGGGAATGAAGAAACGATAGCAGATAGCTCGGCCTGCGACCCCGGCGCAAAAACGTTGGAGCGCTCCTCACGCCAAACCGGCTAAAATTCTTATATGACCGATCGCATGTCGCTTCCGCTCGCCCAAGCCGACCCTGAAGTTGCCGCCGCCATTGAGCATGAGAGGCTCCGCCAGCATGAGGGGCTGGAGATGATCGCCAGCGAAAACTTCGTCTCTGAAGGCGTGCTGGAAGCTGCGGGCTCCATCTTCACCAATAAATATGCTGAAGGTTATCCGGGACGCCGCTATTACGGCGGTTGCGAATTCAGTGATATTGTCGAGAACCTGGCGCGCAATCGCGCCAAGCAGATCTTCGGCGCGGAGCACGCCAATGTACAGCCGCATTCGGGTTCGCAGGCCAATGCCGCGGCATACATGGCGGTGCTGCAGGTGGGCGATACGATCCTGGGACTTGATCTGGCGCACGGCGGCCACCTTACGCACGGGCATAAGTTGAGCTTCAGCGGAAAGCTGTATCGGACTACCTTCTACGGCGTGCGGCGCGACACGGAGACGATTGACTACGACGAGCTCGAGTCGATTGCCGTGCGCGAAAAGCCGAAGGTGATTATCGGTGGCGGCAGCGCCTATCCGCGCTTCTGGGATTTCGCGCGCATGCGGCAGATTGCCGACAAGGTGGGCGCGGTCTATATCTTTGACATGGCGCACATCGCGGGCCTGGTGGCGGGCGATGCGCATCCCTCGCCGGTTCCGCACGCGCACATCACCACGACCACCACGCACAAGACATTGCGCGGGCCGCGCGCCGGCCTGATCCTTTGCGGGCAAGACCACGCTGCGGCTGTTGACAAAGCGGTGTTCCCCGGCCAGCAGGGCGGCCCGCTCGTGCACATCGTCGCGGCCAAGGCTGTTGCGTTCGGCGAAGTACTGCGGCCCGAGTTCAAGACCTATGCCGCACAGGTTGTCGCCAACGCCAAGGTGCTTGCTGAAGCCTTGCAGAGCGAGGGTTATCGCATCATCTCCGGCGGCACGGATAATCACCTGATGCTGGTAGATGTTTTCTCAAAGGGCATGTTCGGATCGGACGCAGAAGTCGCGCTGGGTAAAGCGGGAATCACCGTCAACAAGAATGCGATTCCATTCGATACCAATCCGCCGCTCAAGCCTTCCGGCATCCGCGTCGGCACGCCTGCACTTACAACGCGCGGCATGAAGGAAGCGGAGATGCGGCAGATTGCGAAGTGGATCACCAGCGCCCTCGAGCATCGCAATGATGACCTGGCGCTTGACCGCATTCGCGGCGAAGTGGCTGAACTTGCCAATCTGTTTCCTCTGTACGCATGGCGTAAACAGCCGGTTCCCGTTGCCGTCTAACCTATAGGTTCCACACAAATTTCTGCCTGCGCATCGCACTGGTGCGGTTTCGTGGATTTGCGCGCGGCTGCTCTCGTTGAATTTACCTTCGGCGCGACTTCCGGCCTGCACGCGGGTTGCATCTAGTGTTGATGAGGCGCCCTCAGGACTCGACGTACTTAGGAGAGTCCCGTGGGCGCCAGGAGATACAGATGAAAACACTTCGACATGGTCTGGCTGCGTTATGCCTCCTACTCGCGGTGCCGGCCTTTGCACAGAGTCATGAAGAACACAAACCTGTTGCTCCGCGCCCTCCCTCCCGCGGTCCCGCGCCTTATCGTGGACAGCCGCGAGCGCCCGAGCAGGATCACAATCGCGATTACCGCGATCAACCCGGACACCCCAACGCACCGCACGTCGACAAGCGCAAAGAATGGGTTGGGCATGATACCGGACGCGACGACGCACACTATCACCTCGATCATGCATGGGAGCATGGCCATTTCTCAGGCGGATTCGGGCCGCATCATGTGTGGCGGATTGAAGGCGGCGGGCCGAATCGCTTCTGGTTCCACGGCTGGTACTGGATGGTGGCGCCTTACGACATTACCTATGTGGACGGCTGGAATTGGGATGCGGATGACGTCATCATCTATGAAGATCCCGACCATCCAGGATGGTACCTCGCGTATAACACGCGTCTCGGCACCTATGTCCATGTTGAGTACCTGGGCTGAAGAAGACACGCGTAGACCGCGCATTGAAAGAGACAGGCTGCGGCTTGTCCCTTTTGTTTTGAATATCATTGCGGCGACAGGTACGGTATTTCGTTTTAGTCAATGGAACGCGGGTTGCGAATCGGAGCGTGAAAAAGAGCACGGATTGGTAGCTGTATAAGTCAGATTCCGGAGCCGGACGGGACAGATAACTAGCCAGTAAGACGCCGCTTGAGATATGCTTGCCGCATGACGATTGAGTCCATTATCGCGGAGATTGATTCCGAAATCGCACGTCTTACTCAAGCAAGAAACCTCCTGGCTGCCGCTGGCACAAAGTCTGCGCCTGCAACTTCGCGCAAAGCCAAGCCTGCTGCCGCGAAGAAGGGCCGCAAGCGGCGCACTCTGAGTGCCGACGCACGGAAGCGCATTGCTGAAGCGCAACGCCGTCGCTGGGCAGCCCAGAAGAGTAAGTCTAAAAAGGAATCGTAAGAAAGACACATCCGCAACCTGGCGCGCATTCCACTTCGAATACGCGACAGGTTACGTGTATCTTCTTCGCAAGTTGAACGAACACGTAGCCAGAATATGTTCCCGTTCAAGGCCTGCGCGAACTTACCAGGTCTCGACCGCGAGAATACTGGGCGGCCCCGGATGGCCCTCGATGACCTGTGTCTCGATCACCGCCTCCATGTTCTTCTGCTCCCAGTCAGGCGGAGCCTTGGCGAGAAGTGATTCAAGATACTCGGGGTTATAGAGGATCTCGCCCGCGGCTTCCGTGCCTTCCTCTGAGATGCCGGCCGCGATGATCACGGGCTGTCCCGTGGTCTTGTCGTGAATGCGCGCAACAATCGCGTAGTCGCGCGAGAGCTTCTGATAGGGCAGATCCCACGCAGTCGCCCATGTGGTCTTGGTAGGGCTGTTGCGATCCACCAGCAGCGCGACTCCATCTTTGGACTCAAAACCGAAACGCAGCTTCTGCGTTACGCGCAGCGTCCAGATATTGTCGAATGCACCGATGAGTACGATCGGACCCTCGCGCAATTGGCCGAAGGTGGCTTCCGACGCGGGAAGAACGCGAAACGACTTGTGTCGCGACGCCAGCGCCGCCACGGTGCGGGTCAGCGTGATCACGTCGGCAAGAGCCAGGTTCCCTGAATAATGCAGGCGGAAATAAAGCGGCTCAGGCCGGGAGTTGCTCAACGGCGTGTCGAAGTTGTTGATGGCGCCGACGTCAATGTTCTTGGCCGGCTCGCCAAGACAAAACGTGGTCGGATTGACGCTCCCGGTTACAGGCGCCCAGAAGCGATCGGTATTGGAGGGCGGCGGCGGCTCTGCCTTATAGCGCAGGCCGGCCAGCAGACCCGACACTCCGGAGAGTGCCACCAGAAGAACCGCTCCCGCCGAGATGAACCAGCGCAGCCGCCATAACCGTCCCGGCCCGGCGGGAATCGCCGCAGGTGCTAGCACCGTCTCAGGAGCTGCGGCGGCCTCGATGGGCTCTTCCAAAACAGGCTCGGACAGGCGCTCCGTCTCGCGGAAGACGGGAACGTAGGAACCCGTCGGAAGGTCGATGACCGGTTCACCCGGCTGGCTGAACTCGTAGTAGTACTGCTTGAGGCGGCCGCGCACTTCCTTGGCCGTGATCCTGACCACCGGGTCGGCGTTGGCGTCGTAGGTCGGTTCCTTCCCGAAGACCTCTACCCCAATCGTCCGTTCCTTCAGCTCGGAGGCATGCCCCAGCAGAGTCTGCTCCACCACGTAGGCGAGCAGCGCAGGATAACGCCGGCTGTTGGCAAATAGAGGGTGAGCGAGCAGGCGATTCAGCTGCTCGCGGATCCGCGGTGCTTCGGCGACCAGACTCGCTTCGGCGACTTCGGGCCCGATTCTCTGAGCGACGGCCATCCTGGCTCCTCAAGCGGTACATGGGTCTTTCCGCATGGCACTCCAGCCTCGCAACCATCCCCATGAACTTGCTTCACGCTGGAGAGGCGCTTTTGACGGAGTGGATTTCCACCCGGCTTCGCCGTGATCGGGCAAATCGACCCTGAATTTCGATCGTGTAGCGTATGATACGTCCCCCTAATTCACTTGTCCAGCACCTATTAAGGGATGCTTTTCAAAAGCTTTAGCGGAAATAATATGAAACGCTACGCGATGGTACCTGTTTTCGACAAAGGGGAAGAGTCTATATTCCGTTTCGGTCCAGAAGATGAGCAGAATGGTATCGGTGTGCAGAGCGGAAACGCACTTCTAGCCTGTGCCTCAAGCGCATTTTCTTGTGATTGCGGCTCCTCGCCCCTCCGTTTGCCAGACCTGGATAGAATCCAGGCAGGACTCACCGAGGGGCGCTTTTTTGCCCGCCTTCCGGCGCGCCCTGCCGAAACGATCCCGTTCGCAAATGCCCTTTACCTGCAGTGATTCATTGGATGCCTCGCCTGCAAGCCGCTTGCTGAAAACCCCATTCCGCTGATAAAAGAGGTCTCAAGCAAGAGGACGCGCAAGCGTTCCGTGATCTCCCTGAATTTCGCAGAAACGTGCGTCGCACTCCCTTGGGCGCTGTCGTGATCGTCCTGCGCGAGCAGATCGAGAATAGTGGCGCCCAGCTCAGCGTGATTCACACCGGCAATAGTTCACCTCTCGAGGCAGATTCACTATGTCCCCATCCCTGATGCCTCATGCCGTCTGCTGGAGTCAGGATCAGAACCTTATCTGGACCATGGTGATCGCCAACGGCATCACCTTCCTCAGCTACTTCACCATCTGCCTGACGCTGTTCTACCTGGCTCGAAAGACACAGCGCGTCGTGGCCCGCGAATGGGCCTTCTTCCTCATCGGCTTCGGGATCTTCATCGTGGCCTGCGGCGGAACCCACTTGATGGAGGTCGTCACCACCTGGATCCCGGTCTTCTGGGTCAGCGCCTGGATGAATATCATCACCGCCGTCTTTTCCGCGTACGTCGCCATCGAGTTCACCCGCAAGGCGCCCAGTCTGGGAATCGGGATCAACGACTACGCTGAACGGCTCACCAATACCGAGAACGAGCGGGCGCGCATGGAACAGAGCCTCCTGGCCGCGCGGAAGCTCGACGAATGGAACAAGATGTCCGCTGTCGTCAGCCACGAGATCAACAACCCTCTCGCTGCCATCGGCAATCTCCTCTTCCTCATGCAACTGAATCCGGAGCTTCCCGAGGGCGTCAACGGCATCGTGCAGCAGGCTACGGACGAGGTGAAGCGAATCGAGGCGCTTACCCGCTCCACCCTGGGCTTCTTCAGGTCCTCAAACGAACCCGAGCCTGTGGACCTTGTCTCCTCGGCGGAGGCGGTGCGCTTCTTGCTCGGTCCCACGCTCCGTCAGCGCGGCGCTGAAATGGTCATTCAGTCGCACGGCGAGTGCACCGTGAACGCGTACGCTGTCGAGACGCGCCAGGTGTTTCTCAACCTGGTCCGGAATGCCGTGGAGGCTACGACGCGGAAGGGCGCTAAAGTGACCGTTGATCTCGAAGGAAGACCCGACGACGTACGCGTGAACGTGATTGACGAGGGCGCCGGGATCGCACCGGCCGTACAACAGGCCCTGTTTCAGTTTGGCGTCACCACCAAAGGCGACCGCGGCAACGGTATGGGACTATGGCTCGTGAAACAACTCATCACCCGGCATGGGGGCAGCATCGACGTCGAATCGACACCCGGACAAGGCACCAGCTTTACGCTCATCTGGCCGCGGCGCATTCCCGAGAACCGGCCTGACGAGAAGCAAATCACCGCCAAAGCCGGTTCGACAGGCTAGAAATGCTATACCCCGATCGAGAGCTTTGTAACAGGGCCTGACTTCAGTCGGGCAGCAAAGGCGCCAATAAAACCGCTGGGCTTTACATGCTGCGGAAAAACTCGATTTCAGTGGGTTTCGCGGAGGGGCACGACTTGACAGCTTGCTGAAAAACTCGGTCGGGCGGTAGGCCGGGGATTTATCCCCGGTATAAGGGCCGCAGAATCATCGGGGCTTTAGCCCCTGAAGCATGGTCTCGATAAGCTCGACAGGCAAGATTCGGACTTTTCCGCAGCCTGTTTAGCCCCTGTCGGGATACATCAACTCTCGTATCGCCTACGTCAGAGCCCGGTCGAGATGCACATAGCCGCCGTCCACAATCAGATGCTGGCCCGTGGTGTGACCGGATTGCGTCGGCGACAACAGGAACACCACCGCCGCCGCAATCTCAGAAGACAGCGTCATCCGCTTTCCCAGCGGAATCTTGCTCGTAATCTCCCGCAGCTTGGCCTCCGGATCGCCCAGCGTCTTGAGCCACCGCTCGTAGAGAGGCGTCATCACCTCCGCCGGCAACACCGCGTTCACCCGCACATTAGACGGAAGCAGCTCCGCTGCCCATTCCCGCGTCAGCGCGAGCTGCGCTCCCTTGCTGGCGGCATAGCCTGACGTATTCCCCTGCCCCGTAATCGCCACCTTCGAGCTGATGTTCACGATCGATCCCTCGGACCGCTTCAAGGCCGGCAACGCATAGTGAGCCAGCGCATAGTAGTGGATCAGGTTCTTCCGCAGGCTCTCCTGAAACCGCTCCACCGATCCCGATTCCAGACCCACGCCATCATTCACGCCCGCATTGTTGACCAGGCCGTAGATCTCCCCGAACTGCCGTTCCACTTCGACGATGGCTTCCCTGCAGCGATCCGTATCTTCCAGGTGCGCCTCGATCAGCGTGCACGGCGCGCCGTCCGACTCCATCTCCGCCATGAAGTGCCGCACGTTATCTGACCGGCGGCTGAGCACAACCACACGCGCGCCCTCCGCCAGGCACGCCCGCGAAATTCCCTCGCCAATGCCGGCTCCGCCGCCGGTCACAAGAATGACTTTGTTCTTTAAGCCGAGATCCATGAATTGCCTCGATAGGGCAGAGTAGAGTTTCAGTTCTGAGTCAGTGTAGAACGCCGCGGCAAGCGGCACCCATCAGCGCGGAATCACGAACGCTCCGGGAATCTTCTCATCCAGAGTGGCGAACGTGAGGCCTCGGGCTGACGCCAGTTGCAGCAAATGTCCATCCGTAATGTGCCTCGGCACATTCACCCAGCTTGGAATCTCGGCCGCCCCATGATCGTCGGTGACGCCAGATATCGGAGACTTGCTTCCTTGCTTGAACCGCTCCAGGAGCGCGCGAGCTTCCATCACGCTCATGCCGTAAACCGGGTTTTGAGCCAGCACGCGTACGAATCCCAATTCAGTGATCGAGCATGTCGCAATGGGTGGAAAGCCTTCTGCCTGCAACCAGAGCCCAACCCGATTGTGGAACGCGTGAAATTGAAAGCCTAGCGCGATCAGCACGTTCACATCGAGCAGGTATCTCATGGAAAATCCGCCAGTATATCCGCTACTTCATCACTCGTAAGGAGAGGAACATCTCCTTCAGCACTGATCACTGGCATGCCGGTTAAAGGATCCGGAATGACCTTGAACTCGAAGCGAGGCGGCCGCCTGGGTGTGAGCACGACTCTGCCGTCTTCGATAGACGCATCCAATCGATCACCCGGTCTGAGCCCAAGCCGCGTGCGGATCTTTCCGGGGAGGACGACCTGACCCTTCGTTGAGACGCGCGTTTCCATGGTAAGACAATCTTACCGCCTTCAAGATGCGAACTCAAGCCACTAGTTCAACCCCGACATCACCAGCATGCGCGGTTCAGTCATCTCCTGGATCGCCGAGCGGATGCCTTCGCGGCCGATACCCGACTCCTTCACCCCGCCGTACGGCATCGGATCGAGCCGCCAGCTTGGCGTGTCCCCGACAATCAGGCTGCCCACCTCGATCTCGCGGAATGCGGTAAGGATGCGGCCCGCGTCGCGCGTCAGCAATCCTGCCTGCAGGCCGTAACGCGAGTGGTTGACCTCGGCCAGCGCCTCCTCAAAGTCTTCATACGGCTCGACCACAACTACCGGCCCAAAGACCTCCTCGTCGCGCACCTTCATGGAGTGCTTGGTTCCGGTCAGGATCGTTGGAGTCACCACGGAGCCATGGCGCTCGCCTCCGGTAATCAGCTTGGCGCCGCCCGCGACCGCCTCCTTGATCCACGCCTCCACGCGCTCCGCCTCGGCCGGCCGGATCATCGGACCCACATCGGTCGCTTCGTCCAGCGGATCGCCCACCGCCAGCTTCTTGGCGCAATCCACCAGCTTCCACAGGAAGGTCTGGAACACGGTGCGCTGCACAAACACGCGCTGCACGCTGATGCACGACTGCCCCGCATGCCCGAACGCCGCATGCGCCGTGCGCAGCGCGGCATCATCGAGATCGGGCCAGTCGCCGTGCACAATCAATGCCGCGTTCGATCCCAGTTCCAGCAGCACCCGCTTGCGGCCGGAATGCGCCTTCAGTTCCCAGCCCACCTTCGACGAACCCGTAAACGTGACCAGCTTGATGCGGTCTTCCTTTTCCGCCAGCCACGCCGTGTCGGCGTTTGAAAGCGGCAGCACGGCGATAGCCTCCTGCGGCCAGCCGGCCTTCAGAATGATCTCGCCCAGCGCCAACGCGGTAAACGGCGTTTGCGGCGCCGGCTTCAAAATGAACGGACAGCCCGCGGCTATCGCCGGGCCCACCTTGTGTGCAGCCAGGTTCAGCGGGAAATTGTTAGGCGTAATAGCCAGGATCGGCCCCACCGGAAAGCGCTGCACCAGCCCCCAGCGGCCCTCGTTGCCTTCGGTCAGGTCCAGCGGAATGGTCTCGCCGCCCAGCCGCGACGTCTCTTCCGCGGAGGTCTTGAAGGTCAGAATGGCACGCTCCACCTCGGCGCGTGCCAGCTTCACAGGCTTGCCCGCCTCCGCCACAATGAGCTGCGCAAACCGCTCCTTCTGCTCGATCAGCGCGGCGGTCACGTCTTCCAGAATCTCCTTGCGCTTCCAGCGCGGCAGCGCGCGGGTGCGGCGCATCACGGCCACGGCGTGGTTCACCGCCTGCCGGGCATCGGCACGCGTGGCCTGCGTAGCGCGGCCCACCAGGCCATGGTCCCACGGCGAGCGCACCTCAAGCACCTCGCCTTCGTCCCATTCCTTGCCGCATAACAGAAACCCCGTCTGCGTACCCGGTCGCATCTTCATCGTGTGTTCCCCTGTTCCGTACTACCCCTCGATGTTACAAGGGTGGACCCGCGCCCTCGATACCCGATCAGGTAATCAAAATGAGTTCTCCGTCCCGAAGCCTATGCCCTTATCTCATACCGGAACCGCGCATCCTCGCCGCACCACATAATGTAGTTCGTACCCCAGGCATTGTTGTAAAGGCAGGAATGAATGCCCCGGCTTAGATCGGGTTGTTCGTTCGAAAACAGAAGCGGAGTGCGCTCGCCCAGCGCCACCAGCGGCGCATCCAGAGTCGTGACTTCAAATCTGCTTGCGCCTTCGCCGTGAAAGAAGCTCGTGCTTACGGCATGCATGTGTCGATTGCCGGATTCAACCACGTCGAATGGCGATACCAATTCGTCCGATTTGTGTAGAGTCCATCCCTTCTCATCACGCACCACCGGATTAAACGTCATCCACAATGCCTCCGGCATGCGCGTAGGCCGGCTTCTCAAACCAGCTCGCCGTCATATGAATCACTGCCTCGGCCTTGGGCAGGACCAGCTCAATGTAGACCTTGCGTGGAAACGCCGCGCGGCCGGACTCGAACGCCGCTTCATCCTCGAACCGTGGCTGAATGAGCACGCGATGAGCCTCCGCGGTTTCCTCCGCGTGCACAGCGGCCGACGCCGGCAGCCACGTTCGGCCTTCAGCACCGAAGCGCTCGATGTTCGGCTTGCCAAAATCCTTGTATGCCCAGTCCGCCGTCGTGGTCAGATAGCTCTTGATAAAGCGGTCATAATCGTCCTTCGACAATGTCTGGTAAGCGAACAGTCCGATTGGCTTTTCGTCCTTCGCCCACTCTCGTCCCGTGCTCTTATTACGCAGCCGGGTAATGGCGCCCGTCCTGCCGTCGATTTCCAACACAAAATGAGCAGTCTCAATTTGCTTTCCGGACGGTTGGATCGTTGCGGGGATCGCCGGCTCCGTCGCCTTCAGCGCATCAAGCGCCTTCTCGGCCTCGGCTCGAAGCGCATCTGGCAGCATTGACACCCCGTCCAGCAGATCCTGCCGCTTCTCCTGCCAGCTGAACTGGACAACCTTGTAATTCTTCGTGTCCAGCATGCGTTCCAGGTCGGCGGGCTTGTAGTTGTCGAAATCCAGCCACGTCTTCGTATCGGTCCCCCACGTGTGTTCGACCTCCAGCAGAATGCGCCGCAACATCGCAACATCGGTCTCATCGCCCAGCCGGAATTTGTCCCTTTGAATCCAACTCTCGCGCAACCTCGCGATCTCCCGATAGCGCGCCACCTTGATCGGATCGCTCGCTATTCCATAAATCCACGTATCGCCAATTTCGGCGGTCACCACCGGCAGCGCATCGCGATGCGGAGCAATGGCCTCCGCCATCTCCGACAGGTTGCACGCGAAAATTTCGGCATTGGGGAATTGCTGTGCCAGCTCCCAGCGCACCTCCGCGATCTCTTCCACCGTGTGCGGTCCGCTGTTATCGCCCCGCACCCTCGTGGCCAGCACGATGTCCGAGCCGGGTACGCGCGCCGTGCCGCTGTAATCCCAGTGGTACATCACCGGCAGGCTCGCGCCTCCGTGCGACTTCCACAGAAACACCGGCGGCAACTTCGCCACTGTCGAGCCGTCATTCACTCCGATCTCAAGAAACCCCACACCATGCGTCGCCAGCGGCGCAATCAGGCCCCGCGTGTGGCCCGGCACATCGGTCATCTTTGCGCCCGTCGTGACTTTGCCGAAACGCTTGTCCAGCGACTTCGACAGCCCGAAGCTTCCTTCAATCAGCGACCGGCCCATCATCTCCGTCTGCCACGTGAACGGCAGCGCGTGCCAGGCGATGTCGCCGCGTCCGATCGCAGCCTCCATCGTCTTGCGATCAACCGCCGACGCCTGCTCCAGGTATTCGTAGAGCAGCCAGGAGCCGGTGGTCCACACGTACTGCCGCTTGCCGCCCTCGTTTGCCTTCCCGGCGATTTTGATTGCCTGCGGAAAATACTCGCTGAAGTAGCGCTTCACCACGTTGGCTTGCGTATCGATGAACCCCGCGTCGAAGTGGCACTTGAACATCACCAGCACGCGCTTCACCTCGGGGTCCGGCTTCGCTGCAGGACGCATCATCGGCACGTCCGGTCGCCCCGCCTGCGCCCACGACCACCCCGGCGCGCCCGCCAGCAAGCCCGTCCCTGCCGCGGACAGCGTCTTCACAAACTCACGGCGCTTCATACCCAGCTCACTCCATTTCCGCTCCGGAGTGTACCACCCGCTATGGCCGGAGCAACGCCCCTCAAGCCCTGTTCCCGGTTATTCTCATACCATGAAGCCCCTCTCCATGAACCCGCCCATCAAGTGGAAAGAGATCGGCCAACTGGGCGAATTCCTCCTCGAAGTGAATGAAGGCCGCGCCTTTACCATCGACGAGCTCGACGGCTTCTTCTGTGCGCTCATCTGCGGACGCGATCTGGTGCAGCCTTCCGAGTTCCTTCCCGTCATCTTTGGAATGGAAAACGAGCCAGACGCCGTCTTTGCCACGGAGGAAGAAGCCAATCACTATCTCTCACTGATCTTCAGGCTTTGGAACTCGATCGCAGCCACGTTCATGTCCGGGAAGATGTACAAACTGGTGATCTTCGAGGAAGATCTCGATGGCGTCCCCAGCTCGGCGCGCTGGGCAAATGGATTCCGCACCGGCATGAACATGCGGCTCGAAAGCTGGGACCCGCTTTTCGATGCAGAAGAGGCTGCCGTCCTGTTCCACCCCCTCATGCTGCTGGGGCAGCAATGGAGCGAAACCGGCGAGGTAAACCCGCTGCCCGAGGCGACCCAGGAAATGCTGATTGGGAATGTGATGGCCGCACTTCCCGTCATCTACGCTCTTAATCGCAGCGCCCAGCCCGGCAAGCGAAAACCTGCCCCACGAAAACCCGCAACTCGCAAGCGGGCGCCGAAATCGACTAAGCGATACGTAAACTGATCCCATGAGCCAGATCCGCACCCGCAGAAAACTTCTCTTCGATCCGGAGGAAGCCCTCGCGCATCTCCGCGCTCACGACGCGAAACTCGCCGCGCTGATCGAGCGCGTCGGACCATTCGCGATGCGGCTCGATCCCTCGCCGTCGCCATTCGAGTCGCTGCTTGAGGCGATCCTTTACCAGCAGCTTCACGGCAAAGCCGCCGCCACCATCCATCGCCGCGTGCGCGAGTTCTTCGGCGGCGATCCCGCACCCCAGCCCATGATCGACACCCCCGATGAGCGCCTGCGCGCCTGCGGCGTCTCCGGCAACAAGATCAAAGCCATGAAAGATCTAGCCGCCAAGACCCTCGACGGCACCGTGCCCTCGCATGCAGCGATCAAAAAGATGCCGGATGCCGATATAGTAGAGCGACTCACGGAAGTACGCGGCATCGGACCCTGGACCGTGGAGATGCTGCTGATCTTCCGCATGGGACGGCCGGACGTGTTGCCCGTGACCGACTACGGCGTGCGGAAAGGATATGCCCTGACCTTCATGAAGATTCCGAAGTCGCGCGCGCTTGCCGCAGAGGATCTGCCCAAGCCCGACGTGGTGTTCAAACGCGGCCAGCGCTGGAAACCCTTCCGCTCCGTCGCAAGCTGGTACCTGTGGCGAGCCTGCGATCTCGCCCGGCCCACTGCGCCCGCCGGAAGCGCCTAGAATAGAAAAACCTTTAATGCCAAGGGGATTTCCAAAGTCCCGTCGCAAAGGGAAGCTCGATGCCTGCACCACGCCGCTTTGTCTGCATCCACGGCCACTTCTATCAGCCGCCCCGCGAGAACCCGTGGCTCGAAGCCGTGGAAACCCAGGACTCCGCCGCGCCCTATCACGACTGGAACGAGCGCATCTGCGCCGAGTGCTACGCCACCAACGGCGCCGCGCGCATCGTCAACATCAAGAACAAGATCACGCGGATCGTAAACAACTACGCGCGCATCAGCTTCAACTTCGGCCCCACGCTGCTGAGCTGGCTGCAGGAAAACGCGCACGCGCACCTACCGCATGATCCTCGACGGCGAGAAGCGCAGCCGCAAGAACTTCAAGGGCCACAGCTCCGCCATGGCGCAGGGCTACAACCACATCATCATGCCGCTCGCCAGCCTGCGCGACCGCATGACGCAGATCCGCTGGGGCATCGCCGACTACCAGTTCCACTACGGCATTCCGCCCGAAGGGCATGTGGCTCGCCGAGACCGCCGCCGACACCGAGCACGCTGGAACTGCTCGCCGAGCACGGCATCAAGTTCACGGTGCTCGCGCCGCACCAGTGCGAAGCGCATTCGCTCGCTGAAGCAACGGCGACACGCGAATGTGGACCGACACGCCAAACGCGATCCGTCGATACCACCCGCCCTTATCTCGTTCGCTTCGAGACGGCCTCTCGCATGGCGGTCTTCTTCTATGACGGACCGCGGTCGCGCGCCATCGCCTTTGAAGGCTTGCTCAACTCCGGCGAAAACTTTGCCGCGCGCCTGCAAGGCGGCTTCAAAGACAGCCCCGATGCGCAGCTCGTGCACGTGGCCACCGACGGCGAATCCTACGGCCATCATCACAAGCACGGCGAAATGGCGCTGGCCTATGCGCTGCGCCTGCTTGAAGAAGACAAGACTGTCAAGCTCATCAACTACGGCAGCTTCCTCGCGCAGTTCCCGCCGGAATACGAGTGCGAAATCGTCGACAACACCTCCTGGAGCTGCGCCCACGGCATCGAGCGCTGGCGCTCCAACTGCGGCTGCAACGGCGGCAAGCCGGGATGGAACCAGGAGTGGCGCACGCCCGCTGCGCAAGGGCCTCGACGAGCTGCGCGACGCGCTCGATTCCGCTCACCGAGCGCGAAGGCAACAAGCTCTTCAAAGATGTGTGGGCCGCGCGCGATGCCTACATCAGCGTGGTGCTCGATCGCAGCGAAGAGACAGTCGAAGAGTTTCTGCGCGAGCATCGCCGCCATCGCCTCACCGCCGACGAACGCGTACGCGCGCTCGAGCTGATGGAGATGCAGCGCCACGCTCAGCTCATGTACACCAGTTGCGCGTGGTTCTTCGACGACATCTCCGGCATCGAAACCGTGCAGATCATCGCCTATGCCGCGCGCGTATTGCAGCTCGCAACATGCGTCTTCGGCGCCGATGCGGCCGGACTGGAACCAGCCTTCCTCGAGCGCATCGCCGAAGCAAAATCGAACGACCCGATCGCCGGCGATGGCGCGCAGCTCTATCAGCAAGAAAGTCGCATGCGCTCGAGCTCGGCCTTGAACAGGTGGCCGCACACTACGCCATCAGCTCCATCTTCTCGTCGTTCGCTGACGAGACCGACCTCTACTGCTACAAGGTGCGCCGCGACTCCTACGACATCCACACCTCCGGCCGCGGACGTCTCGCGCTCGGCCGCGCCACCATCTCGAGCACCATCACGGGAGAGGAGAAGAGCTTCAGCTTCGCCGTGCTCCACTTCGGCGATCAGAACATTACCGCCGCCGTAAAACCCTACAGCAGCGCCGATGCGGCGAGCTTCGACACATTCAAGGAAGAAGCCGCGGAACAGGTCCAGCGCGCCGACTTCCCTGATGTCATCCGCCTGCTCGACCGCTACTACGGCCACGTCGACTACTCGCTGACATCGCTCTTCACCGACGATCAGCGCCGCATCGTGCGCCTCATTCTGAACTCGACCCTGTGGGATATCGAGAAGTCGCTCACCAGCATTTACGAAGACCACGCCAGCCTGCTGCACTATCTCTCGCAGGCGGGACTGCCCAAGCCGCCCGCGCTCGCGCTGGCCGCGGGCTTTGCCGTCAACGCCGGACTGCGCCGCTCTCTCGAAGGCGACCCCATCGACCTCGCGCCTCATGCGGTCCTATCTCAAGCTGGCCAAAGCCGACAGCGTGCAACTCGAAACCGCCACCCTGTCCTACATCGCCGACCAGCGCATGAAGCTCGCGATGGTCGAACTGCAGATGTCAACAGGATCGCTGCGAGATGCTCGACCGCGCCCTTACCCTGGCGCGCACATTGACGGAGCTGCCCTTCGAGCTCAATCTCTGGCAGGCGCAGAACATCTGGTACGAGATCATGCGCAGCTCCAACTACGCGCTCACCTCGCTTGCCCCCGAAGACCGCCCACTCTGGGACCACGACTTCGCGGAACTCGGCCGCCTGCTCAACATCGACACCGCCGCCATCAAAGTCGTCGACCTCACCGTAGCCACCACCGGCGACTGACGCCTCGTTGTCTTGTTCCCTTGGTCCCTCGGTCCCTGCTCTCTTCAGCTTCGCCAATGCAACTCCACCGGCCCATCCATCGGATGCTTCCCCGCCCCATCCAGCCGCGCCTGCTTCAGCGCGAAGTACCACTTCGCCGGCTTGTCGGCATCGTCAATCAACATCAGGCTCGGATTGTGCTTCAACCCCTCCGCCTGCTGGATCATCGTCACCTGGTCCTGCCTCACAAACTTCGCCCCAAAGAACTTCGCCACCGGCGTGACAAACGGCACGTGATAGAAGACGTTCCACGCCCCAATCACGTCGATGCGGCACGTTGAGCTCGTCACCGGCGTCACCGTCGTCAGCGACGAAAACCACTTGTCCCCGCAGCGAATCGTCTCCGTCCGCCGGTTCGGCAAAACAAAATCAATCGTCGTCTCCACCGGCTGCCCATACACGCCCAGCAGCTTGTAGGGCGCCGAGTTCCCGCTGGGCGCATGCGCGCTCATGCGAAACCCCTCAGCAATCGGCTCGAACTTCTTCGTCTTCTCGCGGATCGATGCGCGCGAACGCCACCACCACGCCTGGTGCACAAACGGCCCATGCGCCGGATCCATCAGCCCGATGATCCCGTGATCCACATTGCACGGCAGGTCGGCGCTCAGGTGCGCCGTGCGATACCGCGGCCCGAACTTCGCCAGCTCCGGCACCGCACGGTCTGCCTCACTCCGCTTGCGCCCCGGCCCCGGAACATACACCCACGCATGCCCATCGCGCTCCTCGCATGGATATGCCGTCGCATAGATCCGCGTCGCATCCAGCTTGTCCACGGATGTCAACGAAGGAATCAGCTCGCACTGCCCGCTGCATGGCTCGAACTCCCATCCGTGATACCGGCACGTCACGCGCTTGCCGTCGAACCATCCCTCGCTCAGCGGAATCCCCCGATGCGGGCAGCTATCCCTCATCGCAAACACGCGTCCATCCTCGCGCCGCCCCAGCACCAGCGGCAGATCGAGCAGCATGGCCTTGGCCAGCTTTCCCTTGCGCAGCGTGTCGGTGCGCAGCGCGGGATACCAGTCGTCGTAGATCAGCGTGGCCGACGGCCCCTGAATGGGCACGCCCGCTTCCGTAGTGGTCACAAACGGCATTTGCGTCTCACCATAGCACCTGTGCCCGGGCACTCCCAAGCTGACCCATAACTAACTCGCTTGTTCCCCCAAACGACTGTCATCCCGACCGAAGCGCAGCGCAGTGGAGGGATCTGCGGTTGTTTCTCTCCCGGCGTCAACGAGGCAGCGTGCCACCCCCGCAGCCGGTGCACCACAGCAATCGCGCCACTAGGCCCAGATCGTCCGACATAGAATTGAAAAATGGAACCCGATACAAATGATGCGGATGGTGCTGCGGCGACTGCCGGAACAGAGCTAATGACGTTGATCGCCAGAGCTCATCCGGAATTCGAGCCGCGCTGGACGGCGCATCTAGCTGACTGGGGCGACGACGACCGCCTCCCATACATTGATATATCCCAGTACGCGCACTTCATAGATGAAGAGCTATTCGAAGAGGGACATGCCGACCGGGTGCGCACCGCCCTCAATTCTCTAGAAGAGTTCTTCCTCCAAGGAGACGAGTACACACGCGATCTGATCGCCGTCGGGTTCATCGAGGATCTGCAGAACTATACGGCGAGCAGGCCCGATGGCCACGCCACCGTTCTCAAGCTCTTTCCACCAACTCTTCTCAAAGTATGGAAGTTTGCCGCTGGCTTATGGGCTGGAAAAAGCAGCCTGATGGAAGTGATCGAGGAGGAAGCAAGATACTCTGGCCCGAAACGTACGTGGGCTGAAGTCCTCGGGGGCTTCAGCTCCGCGTAACCGGATAACTCAAATTGAATGGAAAAATCAGCTCAGCCTCTGACGCCACCGGATTCCCATTCACCGTAGCCGGATGAAACCGCCACGTCTTCACCGTATCCATCACGATCTGGTCGAGCGCATTGCCCATGCCCTTCACCAGCGTCTCGCCGGTCACGTCCCCCGCCTCGTTCACATTCACATCCACCACGATGTGCTGCTCCGCCGCGGGCAGCAGCGCACGATCGGCCACCGGCGGCTTGGGGCTGAACACCGGAAACGCCGGCGTCGCATTCTGCGCATCGGCGCCATCGCCCGCCGCGGCGGTCCCCGTTCCCTTGCCGCTGCTGTCCTGCGGCAGCGCTGACGGAGTCTCCTTCTCCTTGTGCGCCGCCTTCGTCGGCTCCATCACCTTGGTCTCGGGATCCTTCACATGCTCGGCCTTCTCTGCCTTGCTCGTATTCGGCGCCTCGAACGACGGAATCGACACGCGATGCGCCCCGCCCGCAATCTCGAGCGTCGCGAGAAATCCGACCTTCGCCGGCGGCACACCGTGTGCACCCGCATGCGCGCCGCTCCGCCAATCAGCAGCAGAGCAATCACCGCCGCATGAATCCCGGCAGAGACCATGACGCCGGAACGGCTGCGCGATGTGCTGGTTTCCATGCTGCCCCCTCTCAGGATTCGATTCCGATGCTGCTCAGACTTGCATTCATGCGATTCGGGAAGCCGCTGCGGTGAACTATCTTCCCGCGATTCCACCGGCGTGGTCAAGAACGCCAGGGTGCCCCATCCTAAACACGGTCTTTGTGTTTAGGGTGGGAAAGCACAAACTCCGCCCCAACTGCGCTCAGCTTGCCGTCTTTCACCTCAAACCGCTCCCCACGCCAAACAATCGTATTCCCCGCGAATCCCGCCACCCACGTCCCCATCGCGATCACATCGCGCAGCGGCAGCAGCCACAGATTCGGTAGCACATCATGATCGCCCAGCACATTGGCCGCGACCGCCATAGCCAGCGCCAGCCGCAAAAAGAAGCTCAACGCCAGCAGCCACACGCTCCACAAGCTCACACCGCTGGCCACTACGTTCAGCAGCGCCCAACCCAGCCCCAGCGTGAACACCAGCCCCACGTAGCCGCCGGGCCGCGCATCGCGCACCGTGCGATACCACCGCACCTGGTGCTCGAAAAAGCCGCGCCGCGAGTAATCCGGCACGCTCGTCTCCACCACCTCGCGGCAGAGCGCAATGGCATAACCAGCTTTGTAAATCCGCGCGCCCAACTCGTAGTCGTCGGCCAGGTGATCCACCAGCGTCTCGATCCCACCTATCGCCTCGAGCGCCTCGCGCCTCACCGCCAGCGTCGAACCCAGCCCGTAGCGCAGCCCACCTTCGATCCACCGCGCCAGCAGCACGCTCGGCTGGAAGTCCGTCGCGATCCCCAGCGCCTCCAGCTTCGACCACAGCGACCCATGCGGCCTCCCCCGATAAAGCGCCGTCACCAACCCGACCGGCCTCTGTCCCTTGTGTTCCCTTGGTCCCTGTTTCCCCGTTCCCTGCATCTCCGCCATCACGCGCGTCAGGTACCGCGGCGAAACCGTGATGTCCGAGTCGTTGATGAGCAGGTAATCGTACCGCGCGTGCGGAATCAACTGCGCCAGCGTGCTCACCTTGCCATTGGTTCCCAGCCGCTCCGGACACACAATCAGCCGGATCGCCCGCTCCGGAAACTCCCGCTGCAGTTCGACAACCGCGGGCACCGCCGGGTCATCCGCCGCCGCGACCCCGAACAACAGCTCATACTCTCCCGCGTAATCCTGTCTACAATGGCTGCGGAACGCATCCAGCATCGCCGGATCCAACCCCTTGAGCGACTTGAGGATGCTGACCCCTGGCGCGAATCCCGCAACCGCCGGCCGGCGCTTCGCCAGAAACACAAATGCGGCCATCATCGCCGCAAAGAAATAGCCCATCCCCGCCACGGCCAGCGCCGTGGTTACCAGCTCCACGGCCTGTGCCAAAGCGTGCGCCATACCAAAGACAGTTTACAGTTCACGGTTCTCAGTTCTCAGCATCAGAACTGCGAACGGTGAACCGCGAACCACGAACTGTGAACTACGAACTATGAACTCAGATATGGCAGCTCGCCTGTCCGCGCTTCTCCAGATACCGCTGGTGGTACTCCTCGGCCTTCCAGAAAGTCTCCGCCGGCACCACCTGCGTAACAATGCGCCGCGGCTTGTAACATCCCTCGTTGGACAGCTCCTCGATCTTCGCCCGCGCCTGCTGCTCCTGTTCCGGCGAGTGGAAGAACACCACGGACCTGTACTGCGTCCCCCAGTCCGGCCCCTGGCGGTTCATGGTTGTCGGGTCGTGCAGCGCAAAGAACACGTCCAGAAGCTGTTCAAAGCCGATCTTCTCGTTGTCGAAGTCGATCTCCACCACCTCGGCATGGCCGGTCGAATCGGTGCACACGTCCTTGTAGCTGGGATTGTCCAGCTTGCCGCCCTCGTAGCCCACGGCGGTAGCCGTCACCCCCGGCATGGCGGCGAACTGTGCCTCCACACCCCAGAAACACCCCGCGCCAAACGTCGCCTTTTCAATACTCATGCTCTTAAGGATGCACACACACCGCGACCGGTGACAAGATCAGTCAGTCTGATCGCCGCTTTCTGTTCCCTGTTCCCTGTTGCCTGTTCCCTGATTTGTTCCCTGTTCCCTGCTTTTTCACGCCGCTCTTTGCGCGCTCCCCGCCAGCTCGCGGAAGTATTGCCGCAAAGCTCGCGGCTCCCGTCCCAGCACCGACCGCAGGATCAGCCCGTTGCCGCCGTGGAAGCCGCTTTGGTCATAGTTGGCATAGAGCCGCTGCATACCCCGCCGGTGCGGACCTTCCGGAAGCCCCGCACGATCGGCCCAATCCTCGAAGTCGGCCACCGACGCCTCAATCCTCCGCCCCAGCGCCTCGCTCATCATCCCCGCCAGCTGGATCCGGCTATACATGCCCGGCGCGCTCAGCTCGTACGTGCCGTTGTCCAGCCGCTCGGTGACAAAGGCCAGCGCCGCCGCCTCCGCCACGTCGCGATAATCCACGTAGCAGACCTTGGCACGCTGTGAGTAGGGCAGGGCATAGACCCCGGTTTCGAGAATACGTTTCCACTCGAGATCGATATTCTGCATGAAGCTGGCCGGCTGAAGCACCGTGAATGTCATCCCCGACTCGTAGAGGGCTTCCTCCACCGGCCGTTTGGCGGCATGATTCGTCAGCTTCGAAAGCGAGGGGTGTATGACGGCGGAGTAGACGAACTTCCGCACCCCGGCGGCCTTGGCTGCGTTCACCATCGTCACGCCCATGGCCGACTCGCGCGGATGAAACGCGGGCCCGATATAAAACACGCCGTCCGCGCCCACCGCCGCCGAGATCAGCCCGCGCGCGTCTTCCAGATCGCCAATGACCGTCTCATCGGCGCCGCGGTCGCGGGCGATCCGCTCCGCCTCCCGGCTGCGCACCAGCGCGCGCACCCAGATCCCTCTCTTCATTAGCTCCGGCACTACATGGCCGGCAAAACGGCCGGTCGCGCCAATCATCAAAACCCGCACTCAAAGCTCCCTGGAGACCCGCAGCACTGAAAACACCGACAGTACGGCTTGTCTGATACGAGGCGCGTAAGAAGGGGGTGGATGCCTGACGCTCAAAAAGTGGTCCCACATCGAGAACCCGTTCCGAATATGCCCGTCCAAGCCCTGGTAGAAGTCACAACTGGTCGCCGTGACTCTTCCGCGCGCCTCTGCCTGATGAAAAACCCGACCGGGCGGCAGGCCGGGGCCTTACAGGCTGCGGAAAAACTCGATCAGGCGGTAGGCCGGGGATTTATCCCCGGCACAAGGGACGCAGAATCATCGGGGCTTTACATGCTGCGGAAAAACTCGATGCGACCGGGTTTCGCGGAGGGGCGCGACTTCAGTCGTGCCGATAAAACCCCTGGACTTGTGTGGGCTTTAGAGGCTGCGGAAAAACTCGATCCTGCAGGCTTTGTAACAAGGGCACGGCTTCAGCCGGCCGATAAGCCGCTCATTCTAAATAGCCGGGCTTTAGCTCCTGCTAAGCTCCGGAACCCATCTCAGCTTGATTTGGGCCTTTTTCCGCAGCCCGTTTAGGCCCCTGAGCCATGCTCTTTCGCAAGTCTCACTCGGAGCGAGTTTTCGCGGAGGGGCACGACTTCTAGCCTGCCCTGAGCGAAGTCGAAGGGTGCCGATAAAGCCAATAAACATTAGTGGGCTTTAGCCCATGCAAAGGCCCGCTTAACGCCGAAAGGCTTTGTCATCCCTTTGGGGGCGCTCCCGGCCGGAACAGCCGGGAGCGCCCTCAAAGCCTATCGCGGCCGACGCGGAGTGCGGCCGTAACCGCCGCTTCTGGCCCCGCTGCTTCCTGCCCCGCCCCGTCCGCCCGGACGGCTTCCCGGACGCGCTCCGGATCCCGAACCTCCACGCGCCCCTCCGCCGCCAAAGCGGGAACGGCCGCCTGCCTGGTCGCGGCTGCGCGCGCCAAAACCGCCACGCCCCTCCGGCCGGGGTCCCGATCCCGGTCCGGGCCTCGGTCCCGGCTTCGGTCCTGACCCGAAACCCGTCCTGGGCCCTGAACCCGCTCCGCGGCTCGCACTTCCGCCCTCTGGACGAGGCGGCCGCCGATCTGTCCGCTCGCCAAATCCACGAGAATCACCGCCGCCACGGGGTCCGCTGCGCTCTTCACGCCCCCGATCCGGTCGGAACGCGCCACTCCCTGAAGGCCGTGGCGGGCGGCTTCCAAAGCGTTGCTCCCCGCGGCCTGCGGGGCCGGTCCTCGGTCGCCCAGCTCCGGTCTCAGGCCTGCCTCGACCAGTCCCCGCCTCGGGCCGATTACGATTGAATCCCCCCGATGGCCGTCTCTCGGGCTGGACGGGCCGACTCGTGTCTTCCTCGATATGAAGCTTTACCGGACGAGGCGGCCGCGCCTCAAAACCTGGCGCGGGCCGCGGCGCTTCCGGCTTGAACTCCGGCTTGCCCTGGAACGGCTTGCTGCCGCCGAAACGCGGTCCCTGCGGACGCGCGCCCCCGCCACCCTGCGGTCGCCCGCGATCCCCCGTCCGATTCGATCCTTGCTCCTGCGTACGGCCCGGGCCGCGCCCTTGCGCTCCGAACCCCCGCCCCCGATCCTGGCCGAAACCACGACCCTGATCCCCAGTCCGACCCGCGGTCTGGCCCCCAACCGGCCCTCGAACCGGGCCCCGATCCTGAACCGGGCCACGCCCCACGCCCCGATCTACGCCTCTTGCCTGGAAGCCGCCCGCACTTGGCCGGCGCTCCTGGCCCGCCGGCGGGAAACTACGGTCCCCCCGCCCTCCTTCGAATCCGCGGCCAGATCCACCCGTCGCGGGCCGCGGCCGCTCGAATCCCCGCGTCACGCCTTCCCGCCTCACGCCGCCCCGATCCTGACCACCGCCCGCGCGGTCCTGACCGCCCGTGCGATCCGGGCTGCGCCCATAAGCCGGCCGTTCTGCAGCCGGTCGTCCGCCTGCAGGCCGTCCGCCCGCCGGCCGCCCACGATCCTGAAATCCAGAACCCGGCCGCCGCTTATCGCGGAACGACGGCTTCCCGCCGCGCTTCGCCGCGTCGTGATCGACGCTGCGCCCTGCCTCCTTCGGCAGCATGGTGACAGTCTTCACCCGCTTTGGCTTCCACTTGCCTTCCGCCGCCAGGCGCAGCAGGTTCAGCTCCTGCTCATCCAGCTCGCGCAACTGCCCCGGCTCCACGTCCAGCACCAGCGGCCCGTATCCCACCCGCCGGATCTTCTCCACGTGATGCCCAATCTCTTCGAACATCTTGCGCAGCTCGCGGTTGCGGCCCTCAATCAGAGTCACCTCGAACCACGGGTTCTCGCCCGCGCGCACCTTCTGTATCCGCGCCGGCGCCGTCCGTACTCGACCCTCACCCGGCTTGCCGCGCTCGATGCTGACCCCCTCGCGCAGGCTTTCGATGGCCGCTTCCTCCGGCTCCCCGCTCACCTTCACCAGGTACGTCTTCTCCACGCCCGAGGCGGCCTTCGTCAGCTTGTTCGCGAGATCGCCGTCATTGGTCATCAGCAGCAGGCCTTCGCTCAGGTAGTCGAGCCGCCCCACCGGATAAACCCGTTCGTTCATCTTCGCGAAGAACCCCATCACCGTCGGCCGTCCCTCGGGATCGCTCACCGTGGTCACGTAGCCGCGCGGCTTGTTCAGCACGAAATACCGCAGGCGCTCCGCCCCATGCAGCAGCTTGCCGTCCACGCGGATATGGTCCCGCGCCGCATCGGCCTTCGAGCCCAGCTCGGTCACCACCTTGCCGTTCACCTGCACGCGCCCCTCGGTGATCAGCTCCTCGGCATGACGCCGGCTGGCGATTCCCGCTGCCGCCAGAATCTTCTGCAGGCGCTCCAGCCGCGGTGGAGGCAGCGGTGCTCTCTCCCGTTCCACGTCGGCTTCGGTCTCGCCCTCGTCTTCATCCTCATCATCCGGCGCCCGACTCCCAGTCGCCCTCCAGCTCCTCATCCTCATCCGAGCCCAGGTCGTCCGAGTCTCCATCCGCCTGCGGCTCCGGTTCCGGCGTCTCGATCGTGGCTTCGGCCTTTGCAACTTTGGCCTTCGTGACTTTGGCCTTCACGGCCACGGCCTTTTTGGCCCGCGTCGCCTTCTTCGGCTTTTCGGGTTCGGCTGCCGGTTCCGCATCGGCGGCTGCCGCGCTCAGCTCGGTCGCGTCGTTGGCCTCGATTGCCGCGTCGAACGTTTCCGCGGCCTGCGCCTTCGCTTCCGCTTCGGGAGCCGCAGCATCGGACTCCGGCTTTTCGGCCGCAGCCTTCACGGCCCGCTTCTTGCGCGCCGTCTTCTTCACCGCTACATCGGATTCTGCTTCAGGAACGGCCGTGCCGCTTTCAACAGCGGACGCAGACTCGGTTGCGGAGGCCTGCGTCGCTACAACTTCTTCAGGCGCCGTTTTCTTCTTGGACTTCGTCGGCATGGGGATGAATCTCGTTTTCTGCCGGAGCATGAGACTCCGGCTCGGCGGGCGGAGCATCAGACGCTTCAATCAACTCCGCGTCCTGCTCGTTGGATAGTGATAAAAGCTCGGCTGACATCGCGTCGGTCGGGCTCTCCAGTGACTTCTCAGGGGCCTGTTCTTCAAAGGCCGATTCAGTCGGAGCGGCAGCGGCCTCTTCGGCTTCACCTGCTCCGGCCAATTCAATACCGCTGGGCGCATTCTCTCCCAGATCGCCCGCGGCTTCAATAGGTTCTGCGGCTTCGGCTGCTTCCAGCGCCGCCCGCGCGGCATCGGCAGCCACCGCTTCGGGCTCCATCTCCTCGATCTCGGCCGCTGCCATCTTCTCGAACTCCTCCATCGAAGGCAGCTCGTTCACATCTTTCAGCCCAAACCGGAGCAGGAACTCCTTGGTCGTCTTGTACAGAATCGGCCGGCCGATCACCTGCTTCCGCCCCGCCGTCGCAATCAGCTTCCGCGCCAGCAGCGACCCCAGCACGCCGCCCGCCTCCACACCGCGAATCTCGCTCACCTCGGGCGCGGTTACCGGCTGCTTGTAAGCCACCACGGCCAGCGTCTCCAGAGCCGGCAGCGATAGCTTCAACGGCGGCTTCAGGCTCTTCACAAACAGCCGCACCGCGTCGTGGCACTCCGGCTTGGTGGCCAGGCGGTAGCCGCCCGCAATCTCGCGAATCTCGATGCCGCGCTCGTCGCTTTCCGATGCGGCCACCAGCTCGTCGAGAAGCTGCTTGAGAATCGCCTTGATCTCCCGGTCGCGCTGCCGCGCCAGCCGCCTCGCCTCGGCCTCCGCATCCACAGTCTCCGCGTCCACAGTCTCGCCCGCAACTTCCTCTGCGCCCGCATCAGGCTCAGCCGCCGGCGCGCTCTCCGCCACTTCAGCCCCGTCCTCATCCGCGACGCTATTCGTCAACGCGGCCTCGGACCTCTCCTGCCCAGCCTGGGCGGTCATGGCCGCAGTATCGGCTACAGGCAGCATCTCCAGCTCCTCGCCGAGCAGCGCGCCAGACTCCTGCGCTGCGTCCTCGCCCGCCATCTCGGCGCTCGCCTCGGCAGCGGCGGCGGCTTGCGCCGCCTGCCACTCCAGGGCATCGGCGGCAAAAATCTGGGCGAGCTGCGCGAGAGTCACAGGCTCCTCGGCGGCGTAGATAACGGCTTCCAACTTGGCTTTCAGGCTCATTCTGCGGGTCCTTTCGTATGGTACCGGAAAGAACGCCCACTCTGCCTGCGCTGCCCCGCGTGGAAAAGCGGCACATCTTCAATGTCCGCTCGCCTTGATAGCCCGGCGCCCTTTCAAATCGGGACATCGCTTCCCCCGTCCCGAAACAAAACACGTAAGGAATAATTCATATCGCTCGTGACCCTTATCACTTACAAACTGTGGAAATCAGCCGATAACAGACCCACTTGAACAGCATGCATCGGAGCGTGCGATAGGGCATTCGTCGCATACGCTCGGCGGCTGTTCAGGGACAGGCGCAGTTTCCGGACTCGCACAGGCATCGAGTGCCAGGCCCGATACGCAGCGCCGGCGTCACACCCGAGGGAGCAGTCATGGCCGTCTTTGCATCACCAGTTTCGAAACCCGTCTCCTGGCCCATGTCCGTGGGAGCCGAAGGAATCGCCGCCGCGCAATTCGCACGCTGCGGCTTTGACGTGCTTGTTCAGGCCGGCCGCGACAAACCCTGGTATGACCTGGTCGTCACCAAGGCCGGCAATCTCCTCAAGGTGTCCGTAAAAGCCAGCGACAACGGCGAATGGGCCCTCACCAGCGGCTTCATCCGCCGCGTGGCTGAAACCAACGGCATGCGCGTCGACTCCCTCAGCGCCATCGACTTGTGGCGCTCGGGCTACGGCTCCCGTACCGTCTGCTGCCTGGTGCAGTTTGAAGGCGCCGCCATCCACGAGCTGCCCCGCGTCTACCTCGCCTCGCCCGACGAGATCGCCGCCGCCATGCGCGAGACCGCCGCCCGCATCGGCCGCTGCACCCTCCTCGAAATGTATGAGTGGGTCGCCGGCAACGGCGCCCACGCCATCGAAATGCTCCCCCAGCGCTGGCACTTCTCGCAATCCCGCGTGCACGAGCTTGCTGCTGAGCCAGGGAAGCAACACCATGGCCGCCTCGACTCCGCTTAAGACGATTGCCACGCCGGCCCCTGCCCCGGGCCCCCTCTCGGCCCCCGTCTCCGCCTCGGCCCCCGGGCCACGCCTTGTACCCGACCCCGTCCCCGAACTGGCCCTGTCCATCTAGCCCCGAAGGCATTGCAGCCCTCGCGGGGAGCGGATTTCGCGAGGGTCACGACTTCGCAGGCCGCGGAAAATTCCATTGAGTCGGCTTTGTAACAAGGGCACGGCTTCAGCCGGGCCAACTAAGTTCAATGAAATGAGGTGGGCTTCAGCCCCCGAGGGACGGTTCCACTGCGGAAAAACTCACCGTGGGAGAAGCTCTCCAAGCGCACGACTTTTGACCGGATTCTGAGTTGCTGTGCCGGGTGCAGGGCTTTGTAACAGGGCCTGACTTTAGTCGGGCCGCAAAGGCGCCAATAAAACCGCTGGGCTTTAGCCCCTGCTTCGACTTCCAGTTCCAGGCCACTCCGAATCAAGACTCTGTTAGCCCCAGCCGGATACAAAAAAGAGACGAATCCACGCCACCGGCGTCAGTTTAATGCGTCCATTCCCGCAGATCCGCTCATCTGATGAATGCAGGCCCGGTGCCGCCCATGAAATTGCCCGTCGAGTTGAACCAATCCGAGATAACCATCGCGCCGAAGACGCGATTGAAGACCGCCCTCGCCCTCGCCATCGTGGCCGACGTGGTGCAGATGATCGGCTTCCCGCTGTTTGTCGAGGGCGCGGCCTCTCCCGTCGATGACCTGGTCGACCTCGGCATGGCCGGCATCCTCACATTTCTTCTCGGATGGCACTGGGAGTTCCTGCCCTCTTTCGCCGCCAAGCTCGTCCCCGGCGTCGACCTCGTCCCGTTCTGGACCCTCGCCGTCGCCAATGTCTGGCGCCGATCCAAAAACGAGACCGGCAAGCAGTCCGCCACCCCTGCGTCCACCATCGACGCCCAGAGAACCCAGGGCGACCTGCGCCCCTGAACCACCTAGGCTGATCCGCTCAAGCCTGCAATCTGAATCGGCCAGAAACAACAAGGGCCGGCCAAAGCCAGCCCTGCATCAAAACCCAGCGACCCTACTTCGAGATGGCGCGGAAACCCCAGTACAGCAAAGCGGACAACAGCGCCGCCGCGGGCAGCGTAAAAATCCACCCGGCCGCGATGTTGCGGATCGTCTTGAACCGCAGGCCGCTGCCGTTCGCAGCCATGGTGCCGGCTACGCCGCTTGAGAGTATGTGTGTCGTGCTTACGGGCAGGCCGAAACCGGTAGCGCCCAGGATGGTGCCCATGGCCACCAGACCCGCTGCCGCGCCCTGCGCGTAGGTCAGGTGCTCCTTGCCGATCTTCTCCCCAACCGTGACCACAATGCGCTTCCAGCCCACCATCGTTCCCAGTCCGAGCGCCAGCGCGACCGCGACCTTGACCCAGTCAGGAATGTACTTGGTGGCCTTGTCCACCTTGCTCTTGTAGTTATCCAGCGCCGCCCATTCCTCGGCGCTGAACGCCGGGTTGTTCGCCTTTTCCATCAGGCGCAGCGCCTCACTGGCCAGGTACATGTCGTTGCGGACATTCGCCTGGTCCTGATCCGGAACCGCCTTGTACTCGCGATAATGGCTCACCTGGCGATCGAGCGTGTCCACCAGGTTGCGCACCGCGGGAAGCGTGGTGCCCGTGAGCTGCTTGGTCCGGATATAGTCGGTAACCTGCGCACGCGAGTTGGCGACAACCGGAGCGGCAGGATCGATGTGCTGATCCATGATGTGGACCGCGCGCTCTGAGGCGGCAATAAAGTCCTGAACCTCCGTCGGGCTCACCGCGTGGTTCAGCGCATACGCCGTCGGCACGGTTCCAATCAGAATCAGCATGATCAGTCCCATGCCCTTCTGTCCGTCGTTCTGCCCATGCGAGAAGCTGACGCCCGTGCAGGTAAGCACCATGAGAGCCCGCACCGGAAAGGGCGGCGGCTCATTGCCTTTAGGAGCTTCGTAGAGCGACGGATAAGGCAGCAGCCACTTGGAAAGAAGCAGCAGGATTCCGGCCAGCGTGAAGCCGACTACCGGCGAAATCAGCAGCGACTCCAGGACCTTCTTCGCCTGGTCCCAGTCAACTCCCGACGTGCCCGTCTGCGGATTCAGCAACTGGTTGGCGATGCCCACGCCGATGATCGAACCCACCATCGTGTGCGAGCTCGATGCCGGTAGCCCCAGCCACCACGTGCCGAGATTCCACAGGATCGCCGCAATCAGCAGCGCAAACACCATCGCAAAGCCCGCGCCCGAGCTCACCTGCAAAATCAGATCGACCGGCAGCAGCGTGATGATCGCATACGCCACGGTGCCGCTCGAGACGAGCACGCCCGCCAGGTTGCACAAGCCCGACAACACAACCGCGGTACTGGGCTCAAGCGAATTGGTGTAGATCACCGTCGCCACAGCGTTCGCCGTGTCGTGAAAGCCGTTCACGAACTCGAAGCCGAGCGCAATCAGCAGCGCCAGTCCCAGCAGCATATACGGCCACGAGCCGGCCGTCTTCACTGCATCAAGATCGCGCGAGACCTGGAAGACGATGTAGCTGAGCCCGGCAATCAACGCGATCGCAAACAGCGCGAGCGCGCGACGGCTCGACCGCGGCTTCAGCTTCGCTTCGAGCAGAGCGGGATTCGGACGCAGAGGTGGAGCGAGCGTTACGAAATCAGCCATTAGAGCGCTCCAGACGTGCGACGACGCGCAAAGTCAGCCTGGGAACGCTGAACAAAATGGAAATGGAAATGGAAATGAAATCGAGAAGAACTGCTGGGAGACAGGCGAGAGCCAGATAATGGGGCGATCATAAAGTTCCAACAATCGCTGAGATGCGCAATTGTCTGCTTAAGGATTCCGGTCATTCGGAACCCGCATACCTGATTTTACACGGGATAGTGGGGTCGCGGGAAGTTCTGAGGTTTCCTGTCGGCGGTTACCGTACTTCTGGCAGCCCCGATTCGACGCCTCTTCGCCCCCGCTCTCGAAAGGGTGTTGTTTACTGAACGCGTCAGGGCGGGACTTCAGTCCCGCCGAAACGGCTCATGCGAAGGTAATGGGATTTACATGCTGCGAAAAAACTTGCTTGAAGCGGGCTTTGTAACAGGGCATGACTTCAGTCGTGCCGATAAAGCCAATAGAATCCATGGGCTTTAGCCCCTGCAAAGGCTCACTTGCCTCAAATCTCCCCTTTTTCCGCAGCCTCTTTTAGCCACTGAGGGATGAGGCGTTTGTGGCATTGCGCGGCGAGCCGTTCCGTCGTGCCGATAAACACCCCTTAAACACCGGTCTCGCCCGCGTCCGGGTCGACAACTTCAAGAGCTTTGCGCTCAAGATAAAGGCCTCCGGCTCGCTCCACCAGATAGACTTCATCGCCCGCTTTGACGCCGAGCCTTTCTACGACTCGCTCCGGGAGGACAAAGCCAAGTGAATCGCCGATTTCGATAATCTCGGTTCGCATGAGGCGGCTCCCTACGCACTATATCCGCGATTCGGCTCAACACTACTTCCAATCGTCCCGCACTGCCATCCCCTCTGTCACCACCGCGTCGAACTCCGTATTCTTCTTGATGAAGATCTCGCTGAACGCCCGGTCCTGCCGCAGCAGAATCGCCTGCAGCCGCACTAACTCCAGCAACGCCAGGAACATCGCCACCAGCGCCCGCTCTGACTTCGAGTGCGACAGCAGCTTCCGGAGCGATACCGGCCGGTCTTCCATGGTCAGCCGCCGCCCCAGAAACTGGATCATCTGACCCACCGTCACCGCATCGTCCTGCACATTGAAAACAGGCCGTTTCCGGGCGCGCTCCATAATCTCGCGGAAGATCCGCACCAGGTCCGTGGTATCGGCGGCAATCTCCGGCTCGGCCGCCGCATCGCCCTTGAACTCCCGCATGCCCGGGTTGGTCCACGTGGCCGCTTCCAGCATCTGCTTCTGCTGCAGCATCTGCGCCGCGTTCTTGAACCGCTCGTGCTCCAGCAGCCGCTCCACCAGCTCGCGCCGCGGGTCCTCCGCCAGATCCTCCGGCCCCGTCTTCTCCCGCGGCAGCAGCATCTTGCTCTTGATGTGAATCAGCAGCGAGGCCGTGTAGATAAACTCCCCCGCCACATCCACATCCGACGCCTTCAACTGGTTCACATACGCCAGAAACTGCGCCGTGATCTTGGCGATCGGAATGTCGTAAACGTCGATGTCCTGCTTGCGGATCAGGTCGAGCAGCAGGTCGAGCGGCCCGTCGTAGACCTTGCTCACCATCACGTCAAATGGCGAATACTGCTCCTCGTCGGCCTTCTTCGGCTTCGCTGCAGGCTTCGCAGCCTTCGGCGCCGGCGGCTCCGGATGCGTCAGCACCAGCTCCGGACCTGCTTCAGAAGTCATCCGCACCGGAATCGCTTCCTCTGTCCCTTGGTCCCTTGGTCCCTTTCCTTCTGTTCCCTGTTCCCTGTTGCCTGTTTCCTGAGCCCGCAAGGGCTCTTCTGCCGGATCCGGGTCCGGCCCGCCCGGCGGTCCCGGATGCGGATCGCGATCCGGCTCCGGATCAGGCGTATCCGGCGCGGGGTTTGGATCGGGATCGCGCAGAGGCTCAATGGGCGCGGTCGGATCGATCACCGGCGACGGAGCGTCGTCGGGACCGCGCCCGCCGCCGTGGACAGCGTTCTCAGCCACTTCAGTCTCTGCGGCCGGATTGGGGGAATGTTCCATCACTTGCAGGGGCTCTCTCCTTGTTCCTTTTTCCCTCGGTCCCTTGTTCCCAGCTTTTATCGCACCACCGCCGCCATAGCCGTCAACCCCATCGCCGCCCTCACCTCGACCATTGTCTGCTCGGCACGGGCCTGCGCACGCTTCTTTCCGTCCTCGAGAACGTCATCAACATCCGCGTCGCTGTACTTCGCCCGCCGCTCCTGAATCGGATTCAGAATCTGGACCAGTGCATCCGCCGCCCATCCCTTGCATTCGATGCACCCGATGCCCGCGGTGCGGCACCCGGCGTAAACCTTGGCCATCGTGTCGCCGCTAGAAAACACCTTGTGCAGATCGCCCACCGGGCACTTGTCTGGATCACCGGGATCAGTCCGCCGCACCCGCGCCGGATCCGTGACCATCGTCTTGAGCTTCTTCCGCACTTCCGGCTCGGGATCGCTCAGCAGAATCGTGTTCCCGTAGCTCTTCGACATCTTCCGGCCATCGGTTCCCGGCAGCTTCGGCGACGGCGTCAGCAGCACATCCGGCTCCGGCAGCACCTCTGCGCCATTCAGCTTGTAGAAGTTGTTGAACCGCCGCGCCACTTCCCGCGTCAGCTCCACGTGCGCCTGCTGATCCTGCCCGACCGGAACATACTTCGGCTGGTATAGCAAAATGTCCGAAGCCATCAGCACCGGATACCCGAGGAACCCATACATCGACAGGTCCTTCTCCGCGAGGTTCTCCTGCATGTCCTTGTAGCTCGGCACGCGCTCCAGCCACCCCACGGGCGTAATCATCCCCAGATACATCGGCAGCTCGAAATGCTGGCGTACCTGACTCTGCACAAACAGTACGGACCGCGCCGGGTCCAGGCCCGCCGCCAGGTAATCCAGCATCACTTCGCGGGTGTTCGGCAGGATCTTCGAAGGGTCCGCATAGTCAGTAGTAAGCGCGTGCAGGTCGGCTACAAAGAAGTAGCATTCGTAGTCGTCCTGCAACTTCACCCAGTTATGCAGCGCCCCCATATAGTTGCCCAGGTGGAGCTTGCCGGTAGGACGCATGCCGCTCAAAACGCGCGGACGAGAATTCAATGCTGCGGAGTCTGCCATTGTGCCTGTCAGTTGCTTCGAAATCGGTACCATTTTCGATTCTATGGCATCACTGAAGCGCGTTCCCACACGCCCGCCTGCCGCCCCGTGCCATCGCACAAAACGATGATTCGTGCCCTGGGATACATCTCATGACCGTCCCGGGTAAGCCATCGCACTCCCTCCCGGAGGGAGGCGTCGAGAATAGCCCAGGGTGGACCTGACCCTGATTGCAACGAAGGGGAAGGGGGAACCCCGGGAAAGCGGCCTGCTGATCTCCGCTCGCCCCGTAGGGTCGCGTCGAACCCGCATCAATCTCGATGAACTCCGGAAGCCCCAACAGACGATTCAACGCGAAATCCACCAGCCCCGGCGTCGGTCACATCCGCGACAGAATGACGAAGATCACGCCCAGCGCCGGCACAAGAAAGAGGCGGATGATCGTCCCTCCCACAAGAATCATCAGCACCCAGCTCACCCAGAGCGGAATCCGGTCGTACACCTGCACCGCGTTATACGGCAGCACATTCCGCACCAGGTGACTGCCGTCGAGCGGCGGCACCGGCAGCAGGTTGAAAATGAACAGCGAGAGATTGATCTCGATTGCCGCCACGCCCAGAAGCGCCAGTGCCTGGACGCTAGGGTTCACTCCACCCAGAAGCTGGTAGCGAAACGTCGCGATCACGATGTCGCGGCCGCTGGGGCTCGAGTCGCTGCCGGGGATGGTGTGGGTCAGCACCAGCAGCATCAACACCGCGGCGCAGGCCAGGATCAGGTTCGATACCGGACCCGCCAGCGTTACCAGGTTGTCGTCGCGGCGAATGTTCTTGAAGTTGCGCGTAATCACCGGCGTTGGCTTCGCCCATCCGATCAGCATGCCGCTGAACATCCCCATGCCCAGAAACGGACCAAAGATCGCAATCGCAGGAAACAGGAGCGTCCCGATCAGATCGATATGGCTCATCGGATTCAGCGTGATCCGCCCCTGCAGGCGCGCCGTCTGATCGCCCAGCCGCGATGCCATCCACGCGTGCGAGCACTCGTGGAAGCTGAGCGAAAAAATGAGAATCACGAATTGGAAAATTGCAAAGGCAAACGCGGCGGATTGCAAGCAGCCACTCCAGAGGGGGGTGAATGCTCAGATTAGCATGCTGCGTTCTGCGCCCCTCGTCCCGCCCATCGGGAACAAAGCCGCGCCTCCTGTTGTCTAACAGAGTAAAGTAGCAGCAGTTTCAACACGACATTCAGGGGGAACCCAGATGCGTACCAGGTGGGCAGCTGCGTGCCTTTGTGCAGTAGTCCTATGCCTGATGCCGGCCTTCTGCCCGGCGCAGGACAACAATGCAGCCAATGCAAACGACCTTTACCTGAGCGGCAAGAAGATCGATGCCCTGCCTCTCTACGAGCAATTGACCAAACAGTTTCCCAATGAGGCGCTCTATCAGGAGCGGCTCGCCGACTGCCTCCTCGCCCAGACCACGCAGATCAGTGATCCAGCCGAGATCAAGGCGCTGCGCACCCGCATGCGCGATGCCGCAAAACGTGCCGTAGAGCTGGGCGATCCGAATCGCTTCCTCAAGGAACTCGCCAACATCGATCCAGACGCCGCGCCCCAGGCTGCCGCCGTCGTCAGCCCCGGCGCAGCGTTGCTGAAAGAAGCCGAGAAGGCTTACGCGGCAGGCGACTTCAAAACCGCCCTGGAGAAATACACCGCGGCCTCCGATGCCGATCCGAAACTCTACGAGGCTGCCCTGTTCGCCGGCGACACCGCTTACGTGCAAAAGGATCTGCCCAACGCCGCCAAATGGTTCGCCCGCGCCATCGCCATCGATCCCGACCGCGAAACCGCCTACCGCTACTGGGGCGACGCCATTCTCAAACTCGGCAACGATCCCATCGCGGCTCGCGACAAATTCATCGACGCCATCGTCGCCGAACCCTACAAGAATCTCGCCTGGCAGGGCATCGAGAACTGGACCGCACGCCAGAGCGCCGTCCTCATGCCGCCCAAAATCCAGCGCCCCGCCCCTCCCGTTCAGGATCCGAAGAATCCCAAAAACATCACCATCAACATCAATCCTCTCGATGCAATGGACAAGAAAAACGAGGGCGGCTTCGCGTGGATGATGTATTCAATGAGACGCGCTTCGTTCCGCGGAGACGAATTTCAGAAAGACTTCCCCAACGAGAAGGAATACCGTCATTCGCTGCGCGAAGAAAGCGAAGCGCTTGGAATGGTAGTCACGGTTCTCAAGGAAAAGAAGATCAAGCCCGACAAGCTCGACGAAAGCCTGCGCAACCTGCTCGAGCTCGACAAGGCCGGCATGCTCGACTGCTGGATCCTCCTCAACGCCGCCGACCAGGGCATCGCCCAGGACTACCCCGCCTACCGCAAAGACCACCGCCAGCTCCTGCACGACTACATCGCCCGCTTCGTAATCCACGGCGGCGTAACCCCCCACTAAACGCCTAAACGCCGAAGGCCCTCCGCATCATCCGGAGAGCCTTGTCTTTCCCATGTTCCCTTGTTCCCTCGTTCCCTGTCTTTCCTCAATTCCGCAGCGCCGGAAACTCCCCCACCACCTCATGCGGCGCAATCTTCGTTCCGCCCTTGATGATCGACAAGCTCCCCACCCGCGCGCCCTCGCCGATCTCCGTCGGTTGCAGCGTCACCCTGTCGTAATCATCCGGCGAGTGGCTATGCGACAGAATCCGCACCATCGACCCAATCACCGCCCCCTTGCCGATCCTGATCGCCCCGCGGTCATGCAGAATCGCCCCCTGCCGCACCACCACCCCATCCTCAAGAGTGATGTTGTACCCGTACGCGAACTCCACCCCGTGAAAGATCTTCACCCCGTTGCCCACCTTCTGAAAGATGTGCCGGCTCAGCATGCACCGGAACCGGATCCCCAGCCAGTGGTTCAGCCCGATCGGCGACCGGTCGAACATCTGCCAGAACCAGATCAGCGGCTTTCGCCTGGCAAACCGCTCCTTGTCCACGTCCGCAAAGTGCTCGGCCTCCATCGTCACATTCGCCGGGTCCAGCGACATCGACAGCACATTCCCCGGCAGCTCGCTGGTCAGCGTCAGGTTCAGCTTGCCCCCATGCGGCCGCCCCAGGTAGAGCTGCGTCAACTGGTCGCGCACAATCTCGCTCCGCCGCTCCGGAGCGCAGTGCTTCGTGAACTCCTCGTCCAGAAACTGAATCCACCGGCGATAAATATCCTCAGCTTCCGGCGCGGGGCGGGGAACATTAACGGCAGTCGGAGTCGCGATGCAGGAATTGTTGTCCATACGCATAGGACGATAAACCACCGCCGCAGGATGCAGCCACTTGCTCCCCGCGCCCGTCGACTCACGCCTGTAGCGCCGTGTCTTCGTCACCCGCACTCCCATTCTCGCCTCACCCCTCCGGAGTTATCCTGAACAGTCCGTCCGCGGCGTCCCGTCCACCACCGAACGCAGGGTGCCCCCGGTCCCTCGCATTGGTGACCGGGGAGGGAAGTCAGCAGCCGAAGGGAACCCTAATCATGTCCGAAGACACCGCCTCTACCCCCGCCACCTCAGCCCGGAAACGTTAGCCGCACCGCAGGTGCCCGAGCGAGCGAATAGCGAGCAGTTGGCCACACCGCAGGTGCCGCACCGCAGGTGGCGCAGCGGCCACCATATCCACCCTCGGCCAATACGAAAACCAATCCGTCACCCTCCGCGGATGGCTCTACAACTCCCGCGAATCCGGCAAGCTCATCTTCCCCATCTTCCGCGACGGCACCGGCACGGTCCAGGGCGTAGCCCACGTCAAATCCGTCCCCCCTGAAGTCTTCGCCGCCCTCAAAGGCCTGACCCAGGAATCCAGCCTCATCGTCACCGGCAAAGTCCGCGCCGACAAGCGCGCCCCCGGCGGCTTCGAGCTCGACATCGAAAACGTCGAAGTCATCCAGCGCGTCCCCGAGTCCGACCCCTACCCCATCACCCCCAAGGAGCACGGCGTCGACTTCCTCATGGAGCACCGCCACCTCTGGGTCCGCTCCCCCCGCCAGTCCTCCATCCTCCGCATCCGCGCCGAAATCATGCGCGCCGCGGCCGAATACTTCGACCAGAACGGCTTCATCCGCACCGACCCCCCCATCCTCACACCCGGCAGCCTGCGAAGGCACCTCCACCCTCTTCCCGGTCGACTACTTCGGCGACCCCGCCTACCTCACCCAGTCCGGCCAGCTCTACATCGAGTCCACCGCCCTCGCCCTCGGAAAGGTCTACTCCTTCGGCCCCACCTTCCGCGCCGAAAAATCCAAAACCCGCCGCCACCTCACCGAGTTCTGGATGGTCGAGCCCGAAGTCGCCTTCTGCGATCTCGACGGCCTCATGACCCTGGCCGAAAACTACATCTCCCACATCGTCCAGAGTGTCTTGAAGAATCGCCGCCCCGAGCTCGAAGTGATCGGCCGCGACGTCACCAAGCTCGAGACCATCGTCCCGCCCTTCCCCCGCCTCCGCTACGACGAGGCCGTCAAGATGCTCAACCAGGCCCACGCCGACGGCCAGCTCGAGAACCCCTTCGAGTACGGCAACGACTTCGGCTCCCCCGACGAAACCTGGCTCACCCAGCAGTTCGACAAGCCCGTCATGGTCCACCGCTACCCCGCCGCGGTCAAAGCCTTCTACATGGAGCCCGACCCCGCCGACCCCACCTTCGCCCTCTGCGTCGACGTCCTCGCCCCCGAGGGCTACGGCGAAATCATCGGCGGCTCCCAGCGCGTCTCCAGCTACGAACTCCTCAACCAGCGCATCGACGACCACAACCTCCCCAAAGAAGCCTTCCAGTGGTACCTGGATTTGCGGAGATACGGCAGCGTCCCCCACGCCGGCTTCGGCATGGGCATAGAAAGAGTAGTAGCCTGGGTCTGCGGCCTCGATCACGTAAGGGAAACCATCCCCTTCGCCCGCACCCTCCACCGCATCTACCCGTAGCCGCATCGCTCGGGCGAACTTCTACAGAAGAATTGACATTCGCCTATTCTTCGCCCATACTGGGCTCGAGCGCATCGGAATAACTGCAGTTAGCCATGTTCTTGTGGTATTTATGAGTTCTTGCAAAAAGAACTCCATTCCATGATTGAAGTGGATGCAATCCACTTCGAGAAAGTCTTCGAGTGCATTCAACATGAATGCGAATGCCAGGGTGTGCCTTCATCTTCCATAAATCTGTACTTTGTCAGGCATGATCTCGATGGAGTTTCGAACTGGAATGGTCTCGTTCGATTGATACTAGGCTACATAACTCAGTATTGCTTCAGCGCTCAAAAGAGAGTGGCCTTTCTGAGTTCGAGCGAAACCAAAACTACGAGAATGCCAAGCAACTGTTCCGCGACGATCCGAAAACGGGGCAACCCGGAGAGATTCTGATTTACCTCTTCATCGAAGCCGTTATGAAAGCTCCTCAAGTGCTTAAGAAGATGCCGCTGACGACGAACCCTAAGGAAGAACGCAAGGGTAGCGACGGTGTGCACCTGAGAATGACAAATGAAGGCTTCGCGGAACTGATCTTCGCTGAATCGAAGCTGTACGGACGCTTCACGGATGCGCTGAATAAAGCCTTTGTGAGCATGAAGGACTTTTATTCTTCTCCCACGAAGGCACTTGAACGATCGTACTTTACAAAAGGCTTCACAGAAATTCCAGCCGAACTGCAGGACCTTGTAGTCTCCTTCATTGAAGGGAAGGACTTAGATAAAAGTCGAGAGGTGTATGCGTGTCTGATTGGGTTCGATTGGGCTGAGTATAAATGTTTAACTGATCACCGTCGGCAGGCATTTCTTAAGGAATTCAAAAATCGTTATGGCCTTTGGGCCAAGGAGAAAATGCTCACGGAGCTAAACGGTAACGTCTCTGCTTTTCCCCATAAACACCTCAAGCTTGAATTCTTTTTCGTTCCGTTTTCCAGCGTTGCTGACTTCAGAAAACAATTTCTGGAGGCATTGTGAGCACATCGATTCCCGTCCCTGTGTCGGCCCGTTTTTCGTCCTTATTCACGAATCTAGTGATTTCGGATGCAGAGCGAAAGATCATCCGGCGTGAGCCGACCACCAAGCTTTCGGAAGACGAATTGGCATACCTGCTCAACACCGCCAGCCGATTCGCACTTACGTCCGACGTGTCGGATCAGAGACAAGCTGAATACTGTCATTACGCATATGAGATCGCTACGCGCGTGTCGGAAATTCCTGGATGCGGCGAACTTTTCTCGGTAATCAGTGAAATGATTTTGGGCCGCCTTGGCAACTTTCCAGCAAGAAGACTCCTCCGCCAGCGAACGGGAAAGATGGCAGAAAAGACGGATCCATTTCTCGCCATTGAACTACTTGTTCGAGAATCAGAGAATCGGTATAGCTCTGATCCAGACTCACCTATCTTGACGGACTTCCAAGTAAAGTTGCTTTCAGCCCTATCACAGAAGAAAGTAGTGAGTGTTTCGGCACCTACCTCAGCGGGAAAATCCTTCACACTCGAAATTGACCTTCTGAGGCGAATCCGACCCAAGACAGACTTCGTTGCGGTATTTCTCGTACCCACACGAGCTTTGATACGCCAAGTTTCCCTGGATCTCATTGCGTTGATGCACCAAAATGAGATCGACGTGAATGTGGTCTCCGCTCCAAGCGCTGCAATTTCGGATGAAGGCGCTACAAATCGGACGATCTATGTATTTACCCAGGAAAGGCTCGCGACTCTACTACAAGCCGTCCCTTCCCATTTCCACGTCGACGCGTTCATCGTTGATGAGGCGCAAGAGATTGCTAAAGGGGAACGAGGCCAAACCCTAGAACGTGCCCTTCGTAGAGCACTAGAACTTTTCCCTGACGCATCTGTGTTCTTCAGTAGTCCCCTTAGGTCAAATCCCTCTTTTCTGGTCAGCCTATTCGGGGGAAAGAGACAACAAGCGATCACTTCATTGAGTATCAGGCACCTGTAACACAGAATTTCGTTTCGCTGAAGACCATCGCAGGTGCACCAAAGAAGCTTCGAGTGTCAGTGCTCGTAAATGGATCTGAGCAATTGCTGCAAGATAGGGACGTTCCGTTTAAGTTTCGGGGAAATTGCCTGGGCAGAGTCGCACATCACTTCACCGATCCGGGTGATACCAGCATTGTCTTCTGCAATCGCCCAAGCGCGGCTGACAAAGTGGCGAAACAAATACACGCGGATGTCGGTACAGACCTTCATGATCTCACTCTTGACGATTTTGCCTCTTTCCTAAGCACTGAGATTCACCGTCTCTATCGACTCTCAGACTATGTCCAGAGAGGCGTTGCCTTTCATTACTCCAACATTCCACAGATCGTTCGCGCAAGGATTGAAGAGCTGGTGCGGGACCGCAAGATCCGGTACGTTTGTTGCACCAGTACGCTTCTACAAGGGGTTAATTTACCTGCGAAGAACATCTTTGTTGAGAACCCAAAGAGCGGGCGTGGCCGCGCAATGGAGCCGGGAGACTTTTGGAATCTCGTCGGCCGCGCGGGTCGCATGAACCACGAGTTCATCGGAAATGTGTACAAGGTTTATACGAAGGACTGGGACGATGATCCCGCCGCCGGCGACCGCCTCGTTGCCATTGAGTCTGCATTTCAAGTTGCCGTAGAGGAGAAGACCCCGCAACTCGCTTTTTTATGTAAGGAAGTTCCGGCGTCCTCGGAATCCGAGGAGCGTTGGGCGGAACAGGCCTTTGCATCTCTCTATGCACGTTTTATTTCAAATGGGGAACGACTCTCCGAACGCATTCCGGAAAACGCCAACCGCGAATCGGCGTTAGAAATTGACGATTACTGCGAGAAGTTCCAGAAGGAGAAGCAGACTCTTCCCGACGCTTCTTCCAGCGAAATTTCTACGTTCACCCGCAGAGGCTAGAGAAACTTGCGTCGTTCCTGCGATCTCAGCCCTGGTTGCAAGGGTGGCAGCCGCTGCCGCCCCGGAACCGTAGTGCGTATGATCGACTGGTAGCCATATTTCAAACGATCGAAGATATCTTTATACAAGAAGGAACCCGGCGGCACGTTTACTTTGCAGTTCTGGCGAGCCAATGGATGCAGGGAATACCGCTTCGCGAATTGATCCAGGATCGACTCGCGAGGAATAGCGCCACGCACGATTCGGACAAGGCAAACGATGAAATCAGGGACCTATTCGAAGATCTGGAAGAGCGAATTAGATACATCTATGTGAAATACCTTGGAATTTACAATACCGTTCTCGCCGCAGTTATGCGTGAACAAGGCCTTTTGGAGCAGGCCGACAGTCTCGTGCCGTTGCACCTGTTTCTGGAATTCGGAGCGTCAAGCAAGACGCTGATTAATTTCATGTCCCTTGGTCTTTCCCGAACGAGCGCGATTCTCCTCCAGGACTTTGCCAGGTTCCGTGACGATATGGAGGTTCCCACGTGCCGCGCTTATCTCAACCGCATAAATCTCGACCGAACTCCATTACCGGCGATCTGCAAATCGGAAATAAGTCGAGTCAGAGGCCATTAAGCTGGGTGCCCCACCCCCGCGACGTCTTTGTTCTTGTCGCTAGGGTGGGAGACCCACAAACACCTGTGACCGCGCGCACAGCGAACGGTCTGCCCCTTCGCCATACTGACCATCCGGATCCTTCGTTCCGCAGCGGTTCTGTGCCCGCCCCGCAAACCCAGGACGTCCGGTCTGGAATTGGGAAAACGAGCTTCGCCAGAGAAGCTCACAGGTTAACCAGAAAATTAACAGTTATTGTTTTCGAAAGTTTTCCACAGTTTATTGAGGCCAAACAACTTAAAGGAACTCGCCTCTTCGCCGTTGTTTCGCTTTTTGCCCAGAATTAGCAGATTATAGCCGCTCTTTCGCTTGCTGGTTTTGAGCCAATATTACTTTCTAGTAACTACTTCAGCGGGCGGGTGGCCCGTCCTAGCTCTGCTAGGGCGGGGTCGGAAGTGCCGAGTGCCCCCCATCTCCCGGTGTTGGAGACGTGGGATGGATGATCGCACCTACAAAGCCCCTACCACCCCCCCTCCCCCCTCCCACCATGCGGGACGCAGGAGCGAGCTGAGGCGGACAGAAACGAACAGGGAGCGGGCCGGACACCCCCCACCCCCCCCCCCATCAGCGCATCAAGAATGGTGCAATTGACACCATCGACCCGCCCCCAGTGATCCAGCTCACATCCCCCGCAGCCGCCACACCGAGCACATATCCGACCCCACCCCAAACAGATCCGCCCGCGCATCCTCCTCATTAAACGCAACTTCCGCGTACTTGAGCAGCTCCGCCCCCGCCGTCCCCGCCACCAGCCCATCGTGATCCGGATGCACATAGATCAGATCCACCGGCGCCCGCCGCTCCACCCCCGCCACCTTCTTCAGCAGGCCCGCGAGCACCTCCGCCCCAAACGAATTGAACAGAAACAGCACCACCGCCCCGATCCGGCAACTCCAGCCCCAGCACGTCCCCCCGCTCCACCCGCACATCCCGGCAAACCGCCCGCCCGCCCCGCATCCACCTCCGCAGATTCCGCCGCGCCCTCCGCACCAGCCCCGCGTTCAACTCGATCCCCCGCACCGCCCGAAACGGATACTCCGACGCCATCATCACCACCCGCCCCTTCCCGCTCCCCAGGTCGACGAACGTATAGTCCTCGATGCGGGCAGCTCCCCCCGGACGATTCGTGGGCTTTCTTGTTCCCTCGTTCCCTTGGTCCCTTGGTCCCTCTGCCGCAGGCGGCAGCGCCCCCGTCCACAGCCCCATCGCCCCATGAAACAGCGACGGCGCCGTAGCGTAATACCCCTCGCTGTAGCGGTCGTGCGCATGCCCGGACGGCAGCCGGTCGGCATAGTAGAGCCCCGACGTATCCACCCCATGCGCCACGTCAAACGGGTGTGCCGGCTCGGATTGCGACGGGCGCCGCAACCACCCCCGCACGCGCTCAAAAACAGAGATCTTCATTGGATGGGTTCGCCTGACCTTCTCATTTCGATTCTGCACTCCACAGCCGGGTTCTTGCAGTCACACGGTGTGTTGGAGAATGATTGCCGAGTGGCCATGAGGGTACCCGATGAAGGCATTGGTTAAGAGCAGGAGCGAACGCGGCCTGTGGTTGGAAGAAATTCCGGAACCCAGCTTTGGGATCAACGATGTGCTGATCCGGGTTCAATACGCGGGCATCTGCGGTACTGACGTGCACATATACAAGTGGGACGAGTGGGCGCAGAAGACCATCCCCGTTCCCATGGCCATCGGACATGAATTCGTGGGCGAAATCGTGCAGGTCGGCTCGAACGTCAACGATTTCCATCCGGGCGATATAGTCAGCGGCGAGGGACACGTGACCTGCGGGCGCTGCCGCAACTGTCTGGCCGGCCGCCGTCACCTCTGCGCGCAAACCCACGGAGTCGGCGTGAACCGCCCCGGCGCGTTTGCGGAGTACATCTCGCTGCCCATGTCGAACATCTGGCGTCACAATCCGGGGATCAACAAGGAAGTCGCGGCCATCTTCGATCCCTTCGGCAACGCCGTGCACACGGCGCTGTCGTTCCCGGTTACGGGCGAGGACGTTCTCATCACAGGGGCTGGCCCCATCGGCATCATGGCGATTCCCGTGGTGCGGCACGCGGGCGCGCGGCACGTGGTGATCACTGACATGAATCCCTACCGGCTTGACCTGGCGCGGCGCATGGGCGCAACGCTCGCCGTCAATTCCAATGAGACCTCGCTGGCCGAAGTCCAGAAGCAGTTGCACATGGCGGAGGGCTTCGATGTGGGGCTCGAGATGTCTGGGAATCCCATCGCGCTCCGCGACATGATTACCAACATGAGCCACGGAGGCAAGATCGCGCTTCTCGGGATTCCGGCCAAGGAATCGCAGATGGACTGGCGCCAGGTGATCTTCAACATGATCACGATCAAGGGAATCTATGGCCGGGAGATGTACGAGACCTGGTACAAGATGTCGGTCATGCTGGAGTCGGGTGTGGATATTTCGCCGATCATCACGCATCGGTTCGACCACAGCGAATTCGAGAAGGGATTCGAGGTCATGATGTCCGGCATGGCGGGCAAGGTGATTCTGGATTGGACCACAGCGCGTGAGGCAGCGGAGTTAGCGGCGCAGGAGAGACGCTGCGTGGTACAACGGTAGCCATGCGCGATGGATGGGTGCGAAGAGTCGGAGAGATGCGGAAGAAAATCGGTTTGGCGGCGGCTGTGCTGTTGTTGGCGGCGAGTGCCGGGAGCGGTGCGGTCGCAGTCGGCGGAACAAGGCGTGGCTAAGTACCGAGAGCCTGAGCGATAGCGGAGGTTCCGTTCAGCCGGTTGCGCGCTTCCGAAGGGCACGAACAAGCCTCCCGACGAGCTCATCGAGCTAAGTTGAGACTCGCAATCTGCAGGAGCTAGCCTGAAGGTCGCAGCAACCGCATGCTAACCGGCGGCCGCAGTCGTCAGCAAAGACAAAGCGAAGGTCGATTATCGTGGGCACGCTGCAGATTTACACAAGGCTCCTCCCGATGATTCAAGTGCCCGAGTCTGGACGCGGATGGATACTGGATCGAGCGCGTTATGGGACCGGCGATGCCTGGCTGATCGTCGTTGCCGGCGGAGATGGGCGTGGTGTCCTTTACGGCGCATTCGCGCTTACTTCGGAGAGCTCGGCAGGAATCGGCACGTGCGTACCCATCAATCTTCACGAGAGCCCCGCCATGCCCATCCGCTGGGTCGATGAATGGGACAACGCGGATGGCTCGGTCGAGCGCGGGTATGCGGGCCGGTCGATCTTCTTCGACGCTGGACATGTGCGCGACGACCTCAAACCAGTAAGTGAGTATGCGCGGCTGCTGGCGTCCGTCGGCATCAATGGATGCAACATCAACAACGTGAACAACGCCGCGCCATTTCTTGAGCCGGCGATGCTGAAGGAAGTCGCGCGGATCGCCGAGGCGATGCGGCCGTGGGGCGTGCGCGTGGCGCTCAGCGTAGATATCGCCAGCCCGCAGAAGATTGGCGGATTGAAGACGTATGACCCGGTCGATCCGGATGTGATTGCGTGGTGGAAGAAGAAGGTCGATGAGGTGTACGCGGTGATTCCCGATCTCGCCGGGTTCACAGTGAAGGCCGACAGCGAGGGGCAGCCGGGACCGGCGAGTTATGGGCGCACTCCCGCGGATGCGGCCAATGTGCTGGCGAATGCACTGGCGCCGCATGGCGGCGTGGTGCTGTATCGCGCGTTTGTCTACAACCACCATCTGGATTGGAAGGACCCGAAGGCGGATCGCGCGCGCGCGGCGTACGACATCTTTCATCCGCTGGATGGGAAGTTTGCGCCGAACGTGATTGTGCAGGTCAAGGAAGGCCCCATCGACTTCCAGGCGCAGGAGCCGGTGTCGCCGCTGTTTGCCGGACTCGAAGAAACGAACCAGGCGATGGAGTTGCAGATCACGCAGGAGTACCTGGGGCAGCAGCGGCATCTTGTCTACATTGCGCCCATGTGGAAATGGGTTCTCGATTTCGATCTGCGCGGCCTGAGAATCGCAGCGACGCCGGTGAAGGAGATCATCGCGGGCAAAAGCTTCAAGCGGCCGCTGGGCGGAATGATCGGCGTGGCGAGTGTGGGGCAGGATGGGTGGCTGGGGTCGCCGCTGGCGCTGGCGAATCTCTATGCGTTCGGGCGGCTGGCGTGGGATCCGAATCTGACCGCGGAGCAGATCGCCGAAGAGTGGACGCGGCAGACGCTGGGCAACGATCCCGAAGTGGTGCGCACGGTGACGGCGATGCTGATGCAGTGCTGGCCCGCGTATCTGCATTACACCGGACCGCTGGGCATGCAGACGCTGACCGATATCACGGGCACGCACTACGGGCCGAATATCGAGGCCAGCGAGAACAACGGCTGGGGGCAGTGGCATCGCGCGGACCATGAAGGCGTGGGCATGGATCGCAGCGTTGCGACCGGCACCGGCTATGCGGGGCAGTATCCGCCGGAGCTGGCGCAAGAAGTATGAGGATGTGAAGACCACGCCGGATGAGTTGCTGACGTTCTTCCATCATGTGCCGTATACCTACAAGCTGCACGACGGCAAGACGGTGATCCAGTACATCTACGACAGCCACTATGAAGGCGCCGAAGCAGCGGCGCGGCTGGGCGCGGAGTGGGCGACGCTCGAAGGCAAGATCGATCCAAAGATTTACGACGAGATGCACAAGCGGCTGGAGTACCAGGCGGGGCACGCGATTGTGTGGCGCGATGCGATTGTGCAGTACTTCCTGAAGATGAGCGGCATCCCGGATGACAAGGGGCGCGCGGGGCATTATCCCGGGCGATTGGAAGCGGAAGACGCAAAGCTCACGGGGTACAAGGTAGTGGATGTGCAGCCGTGGGAAGATGCTTCGGGCGGCAAGGCCGCCACCTGCGGTGAGGCCAACTGTTCCGCCGAGTGGGTCTACCAGGGCAAGCCGGGACGCTATGACGTTGCGGTCGCAGTACTTCGATCTGCAGGGCGGAGAGGCGAAGTTCTCGTTCAGCGTGAATGGGCAGGAACGCGCGAAGTGGGTAGCCGATGCGAAGCTGCCTTCGCGCACAGCCGCATGGGGATAACTCGACACGCTATGTGGTGCGCGGCGTGGAGTTGAAGGCGGGCGATGTGCTTCGCGTGGAAGGCAAGCCGGATAAGGATGATGCGGCGGCGCTGGATTATGTGGAAGTGATGCCTGCCGCAGGCGTGCGGTAGTTGGTTATTCTGAGAGTCAGTTCTCTTTCTTCCCAAGGAGATTCCATTTGATTCGATCTGTTTCGCGCCGTGGGTTTCTGGGCGCAGGCGCGGCTGCGGCTGCGGGCGCTTCCATTTCGTTTGCGCAGAGTGAGCCGAAGCAGGCCGGCTCGCTGCCGCCGGCGATTGCGGCGCTGCCGAATCTCTCCGGCCAGGCGCGGCCGTTTACGAATGCGGAGCGGCAGGCGCGGATCGAGCGGGCGCGGGCGCTGATGGCCGAGAACAAGATCGATGCCATCGTGCTGGCGAATTCGACCAGCTCGTCGATGTACTTCGCCAATCTGCGGATGGGCGGCGGCGAGCGGCTGTGGGCGCTGGTGATGCCCGCGCGGGCTGCGGCGTTTGTGGTGTGTCCCGCGTTTGAAGAGGGGCGCGCGCAGGAGGTGCTCGCGGGCGGCCCGCTGGGGAAAGATGTGCAGGTGCTGACGTGGCAGGAGGACGAGAGCCCTTACGAGACGCTGGCGAAGGGCCTGGCGGATCGCGGGATCGCGACGGGCACGATGGGTCTCGACGAGAACATGAAGTTCGTCTTCGCCGATGGGATCCGCGCGGCGCTGCCGCATGCGAAGATCGTGAGCGCGACGCCGGTGACTGCGGGCTGCCGGATGATCAAGGAGCCGCACGAGATTGAATGCATGCGGCTGGCGTGCCGGGCCACGCTGCTGGTGTATCGCGCGGTGGCGCAGTCGGTGCATCCGGGGATGACCAACGCGGATGTGGAGCGGCTGGTTGATCTCGCCTACAGCCGTGTGGGATTTCGCGGCGATGCGAGCCTGAATATCGACGAGTTCACGGCGGTGCCGCATGGGTCGAGCAAGCCGCAGACACTGCGCGAAGGGTCGATACTGATGCTAGACGATGGCTGCACCGTCGAGGGCTACAACTCCGATATCACGCGGACGTTTGTGCTGGGCAAGCCGACGGCGAAGCAGGTTGCCGTGTTCGATCTGGTGAAGAAGGCGCAGACGGCGGCGCTCAACGCGGCGCGGCCGGGCGTGCCCGCCGCGGATGTGGATGCGGCGGCGCGCAAGGTGATTGCGGACGGCGGCTATGGGCCGGGGTTCAAGTACTTCACGCATCGCGTGGGGCACGGCATCGGGCTCGATGGGCATGAGTGGCCGTACTTCGTGAAGAACGACATGTTCGGCTGGGACCTTGCTCCGCGGCTGAAAGCCGGCATGACGCTGAGCGACGAGCCCGGGGTGTATATCAAGGGCGAGTTCGGGATTCGTCTGGAAGATGAGCTGCTGGTGACGGAGAGCGGCGCGGAGCTGCTGACGTCGCAGAGCCCGTCGCTGGAAGATCCGATTGGGAATGTGTCATAGCTCGTAGCCGGCAGCCTGTAGCTTGAACCTGGCTACCTTGCTACTGGCTACAGGCCGCAATTACTGTGCATCCTTCACCATCCTCACAACGGGAAGACTCTCGCCGTTGGCGAGTGGAACGGCGATGCGCTCGACCTCGACGTATCCCTTCAGTCGATAAAGCGGCACGCCCGTGAGAGTCGACCCCATTTCGAAGCGGGTGAAGCCGGCCTCGCGCGCAGCTTCTTCGACCGTGGCCAGAATCAACGAACCCAGTCCCTGGCGGGCAAACTCAGGATGCACGAAGATGGCGCGGACCTTGGCGGCGTCGGTGCGCGGATCGAGCAGGTCGGGCGCGCGGTTGGGGCCGCGATCGGCGCCGAAGAGAGTCTTGCGGCGCGACCATCCGCCGCAGCCGGCGATGCGTGCCGGCTCATCGGTTGTCTCCGCTAAGTAGTAAGTGCGGTCGAGGATAAGTTGCGTATCGACGCCGAGCACGGTGCCGAGAGCGCCCTCGATCTGGGCAGGCGTGTAATCTCCCGCCTGCAGCGCGCGGACCGATGCTTCGATGACGGCGTGCAGTGCGGGAAGGTCGTCTTCCGTCGCCAGGCGCAGCCGGAAGCACCTGCGGTGCGGCTGACCTATGAGGGAATCGGCGAGGCCGGCATTCATCCGTTGCCAACGATACGCGCCGCGCGCGAGTACGAGCCGAGATTGAAGACGCGCGTATAGCCGAGCTGCGAGAACCTGCGCCTCGCGACAACGCTGCGGCGGCCGGTCTCGCAGTGCAGCAAAATCACCTGGCTCTTGTCTTTGACGCGGCGCGCCGCCAGCGATTCAAGCTCTTCGAGCGGGATGTGGAGCGCGTTGGGCAAATGGTGAGCCTGGAACTCGGCATTGGTGCGCACGTCCACCACCAGTGCGCCCTGCTGCAGATGGACGCGAGCGGCACGAGGCGAGATCTGACTGAGAGTCCTGAGCAGCAGAAGTGCGACGACAACGGCAACGAAGATGAAAAAAACTGTCCAGCCCATAGCGTTGATTTTCCGGCGGCTGCGACGGTTGAGCGCAAGCCGTGCACGGAATTCTACCCCTTTGGGGCGGGTTGTGTATCCCTGGCAACTTCAACCAGGGTGGAGTAGAAGGTGGGCGCGGCGCCGATGTCGGTCAGCCGCTCGCTGGTGAGGGCGTTCACGTTGACGGCGTCGGGATGGAGCTTGGCCCAGTCGAGGCGCGCGGCGACCACTCCGGCGGGGAGCTTGCTGTTGAGCAGGGCGGTGAGCTGAAGCGTGCCGCGGCCATTGAAGACGCGGACCGGATCGCCGTCGGCGATGCCGCGAGATTCGGCGTCCTGCGGATGGATCTCGAGCTTCTGGCTGGTGCGGGCTTCCATCTTGCGGTGGCCGGGCAGGTTGGCGAAGGTGGAGTTCATGTAGTTGTCGCTCTTGCGGGCGAGGAGTTCGAGCGGGTACTGTTTCGCGCCCTCGCTCCAGCGGGATTCCGTGGGCGGCACAAAGCCCGGCAGCGGGTCGAGGCCCATCGCGGCAAGCGTCGCCGAATAGAACTCGATTTTGCCGGAGGGCGTGGGGACGGCGCCGTCGGTGAAGGGAAGGAAGGGGTGGTTTTCCGGGTCGCGATGGAAGGCGAGCGGGATGTGGCCCTTCTGCTGGAATTCGTCGAGGGTGATGTGCTCCATGTCCGCGTTCGTAGAGTGGCCGGTCTCGTCGAGCGCCAGCGCCTGCGCGATCATTTCTTCGGGCGTGTCACGGAAGCAGGCATCGTCAAAGCCCATGCGCTGGGCGAGCTGGCCGAAGAGCCACACGTTGGAGCGGGCCTCGCCGAGCGGCGCGATGGCCTGATGCGAGTACTGCACAAAGTAGTGGCCGTAGGCTCCCTGCACGTCCGTGTGTTCGAGGAATGTGGTGGCGGGCAGGAGATAGTCGGCGTAGTCAGCCGTATCAGTAAAGAACTGCTCGTGCACCACGGTGAAGAGATCCGGGCGCGCGAGGCCGCGGACCACGGCGTTGTGATTGGGTGCGATGGCGCCGGGGTTCGAGTTGTAGACGAACAGAGCGTGGACAGCGGGGCCGTTCGCCGCATCCCCGTTCTGGCCGAGTTCGGTCAGAGCCTGCCCGAGCGTGGACATGTTGACGACGCGGGCCAGTCGCTTGATGGGCGACTTCAGCGCGAGATCGGGGCGCTCGACGGCCTGCTTGTTCCACTTGAATGCGCCGGAGGTGGAAAGCTGCGCGCCGCCGCCGCGATGTTTCCACGCGCCGGTGAGGGCGGGCAGCATGCAGAGAGCGCGCGTGGCGGCGCCGCCGTTTTCGCCGCGCTGCACGCCGTAGTTCATGCGGATGAACGCGGGGCGCGTGGTGGCATATTCGCGGGCAAGCTGCTCGACTTCCGCGGCGGTCATGCCGGTCCAGTGGGCGACGCGCGCGGGGGTGTAGTCGCGGACGCGTTCGGCGAGCTGGTCGAAGCCCAGCGTCATTGCGTTAATGTAGGCGCGGTCTTCCAGGCCTTCGCGCAGAATGACGTGCATCATGCCGAGAGCGAGTGCGACGTCGGTCCCGGGTCGGATGGCGATGTGCCAGTCGGCGAGCGCGGCCGTGCGCGTGCGATAGGGATCAATCACAATAAGCCGCGCGCCGTTGCGCCGCGCCTGCTCCACGAAGGGCCAGAGGTGGACGTTGTTGCCGTGAATGTTGCCGGCCCAGGCGACGATCAGCTTCGCGTGCCCGACGTCTTCCGTAGGCGTGCCGAGCTTCTTGCCGTAAACGTGGTTCCAGGCCTGGCCGCCGGCCTCCGCACAAATCGTCCGATCGAGCTGGCAGGCGCCCAGGCGGTGAAAGAAGCGGCGGTCCATGGAGCCGTAACCAAGCAGGCCCATGTTGCCCGCGTAGCTGTAGGGCAGGACAGACTCGGGGCCGTACTGATCGGCGACCTGCTTCAGGCGCGCGGCGATGCCGTCGAGGGCTTCGTCCCACGAGATGCGTTCGAAGGCGTCGAGTTCGCGGCCGCGGGTAAGTGGGCCTTTCGCGACGCCGGCTTTGCGCTTGAGCGGATAGAGCACGCGGTCGGGGGCGTAGACGCGGTCAAGATACTTGGCCACCTTGCCGCAGAGGAATCCGTTGGTGACGGGCTGCGCGGGGTCGCCTTCCACCTTGATGGCGCGGCCCTCTTCGTTGACCGTGACCAGCACGGCGCAACTATCCGGGCAGTCGTGCGAGCAGACGGTGTGCACAACGCGAAACGGGGAAGAGGCTGAGGCCGGCGCCATGGTTTCATTGTAGGACAATCGAAATTCCAGCAAGCGACGGTGGAACCAGGACCTGGTGCAAGCAGATGTAGAATTGGCGATACTCCGCCATCAGGACTTGACTGAATGACCAAAAGCCGAAGAAGACTCGTATTGGGAGCGGTTCTGGCTTTCTCTTTGCTTTTGTTGGCCGCGGGACTGTGGGTCGGATGGCGATACATCGAGACGAAGTCAATGGCATGCGAATGCGGCGATCCGGTCGACAAGGATCGATTTGCTCTGTTCAACCCCTTCCGGGACCGACGGCCGGAGCGGATTGCCATCGCCGTCGTCAAAACCTATCAATCGGGGAAATGCCAGTTAGTGAGTCCGGGCATCACTTACTGTCCTGAAGGCATGCGTGCCGATGTTGCATCCTGGAAGATGACCGGCCGAGTGTCGATGAAGGGCGGAGTGATGATCCGATTCTGGGTCACTCGTCCTGAGCGAGGAGGCCCTAACGCCGGCGATCCACTCTGGGTTGTCCTCTTGAAGAATGGCGAGTCATGGAAGGTTGATCGGATCGATACGTATTACTGAATTCTTCTACGTGTCAGTTTCGAGAGCGACACTTAGAGAGATAGAGCTTGTATGCTGATCGAAACTTGACATTCCCGGAGGGTCGAGATGGTTCGAAGAGTCGCTCTGCTGGTGGTGCTTATCTCGTGTGGCTTCCTGGTTCGGGCGCAGTCGGGCTCGGGCGATGAAGCCAAGATTCGCACCGCCCTTGCCGCACAGACGGAGGCGTGGAACCGCGGAGACGTGGAAGGATTCATGAAGACCTATGAGGACTCGACCGAGACGACGTTCATAGGCAAGACCCTGCGCAAGGGATACAGGCCCATCCTCGAGCGCTACAAGCAGGGTTACGCGACGAAGGAACAGATGGGGACGCTCACCTTCAGCGATCTGGATATACGCATGCTGCCCAACGGATGCGGCAAGACCGAGATTGCGCTGGTGACAGGCAAGTTCCACCTCGAGCGCACCGTGAGAGGCGATGCCACCAAGGACGACGGCATCTTCTCGCTGGTGTGGCGCAAGAGCCGCGACGGCTGGAAGATCATCCTCGACCATACGAGCTGAGCGGGCCCCGTGGGAGTGGGGTAATGGTGAGCGCATCTCCGAACTAACTCAGCTTCATCAACTGGAGGCGGTATGACTTACCGGCGACTTTCCATTCTGATTTTCGCGGTCGCCGCCAGCTCTTCATGCCTGCTGGCCCAAGACAAAGCCACCCCGCCGCCGTCGCAGAGCATATACAGAAACTTCGTCGGCAGTTGGGAGGGTGCAAGTGTGTCGTCCGATAACGGAAATCTCAAACGCATCCTTGTGAAGATCGTGATCGCCGAGGAGCCGAAAAAGAACAGGATGCGTCTCGACTACGTCTACGGGAACGACACAGGCACGGAGACGAGGGTTCGCTTCATTCAAGTTGATCCTGCCAGGAAATCGATGAAGATGCACTTCAAGGGGGAGCAGAGGACCGATTTGATGTGAAGGGCTTGGAGCAATTCGCGCAAACCGGCCTGGGAGATTTCGGTGCCTGTCACTCTTTGGGTCCAAACTTCAAGCTAATTCAATGTATGATGGTGCATCTTGAGGCGGACAAATTCAATTATGAGTGGGCGGATAGTACGGATGGCCGAACCTACGTTACGAAGTCCCATTGTTCGTTAAAGCGAAAATGATAGAAGATTTGTCGCCCTCATATCCTTGCGCCGCGCCCCTCTCTTCAAATAATGTGCGGGGGTAAGGTCGCGGCGACAGCGCATCATGAACAGCAACTCTCATAGCGATGCCTTGTGCTAGGATTCCCCGGAATCTAATTGCGAAAGGCATTGGCACGTGCATTTCAATCGTCGTCTCCTCGTCATCTTCGCCGTGTGCGCTACGTGCGTTGCGCAGCAGCCCAACGCTGCAGTCCCGATTCAACCCACGCGCGATACCTATCTGAAGCTGGCCACCGAAGTCGATGACGCGCTGCACAACGATGTGCTGGGCGTCTGGTTTCCGCGCGCGGTCGATGGCGAGCACGGCGGCTTTCACTCGCACTTTGCGCGCGACTGGAAGAAGCTGCCCAGCGATGGCAAGTTCTCCGTGTTCCAGGGGCGCATGACGTGGGTGGCGTCGCAGGTGGTGCTGCGCGAGCCGCAACGCAAGGAGGAATTCGTGCCCATCGTGCGCCACGGCGTCGAGTTTCTCAGCAACGTGATGTGGGACAAGCAGGACGGCGGCTTCTTCTGGGGCCTCGTGACGACGGCAAGATCACGCCGCAGTTCGGCGACCACAAGGAGCTGTACGGAATCGGCTTCTGCATCTACGGAGCGGCCGCGGCGTACCAGGCCACGCATGACCAGCAGGCGCTGGAATTGGCGAAGAAGGGCTTTGCGTGGATCGATCAGCACGCGCACGACGCGCGAGCACGGCGGCTACTTCGAATGGCTGACGCGCGACGGCACGCCGGTGCCGATGCGCATCGTGGATGGGCACGTGGAAAGCAATGGCATCGGGCCCATCGGCTTCAAGTCGATGAACACGCACATTCATCTGCTTGAAGCGTTGACCCAGCTCTACGCGGTGTGGCCGGATGCGGCGCTGCGGGCGCGGCTGGAAGAACTGCTGGCGATTGTGCGCGACAAGATCAGCGGGCCGCCGGGCGTGATGAATCTCTACTTCACCAACGATTGGCATGCGATTCCCGATCACGATTCGTATGGGCATGATGTGGAGACCGCCTACCTGATGCTGGAGACCGATGAGCTGCTGCACGGCAAGGCGAGCGAGGCGACGGAGCGCATGGCGAAGATGCTGGTGGATCACGCGCTCGCTTATGGATGGGATGCGAAGAACGGCGGCTTCTTCCAGTCAGGCACCACGCTCGGCAAGCCCGAGGACACGAACAAGGAGTGGTGGGTGCAGTGCGAAGGACTGAATGCGCTTCTGCTGATGCATGAGCGCTACGGGAAGCAGAACCCGGTCTACTTCGAGCGGTTCGTCGAGCAGTGGCAGTTCCTTCGCAGCCACACGATCGATCGCG
>CAWFVY010000006.1:0-621274 GCA_963819365.1 uncultured Acidobacteriota bacterium | reverse complement strand
GGCCTTTGCAGGGCGAAAGCCCGCGAGTTTTTCGGCCTTTATCGGCACGACTCACAGCTTGGTGAAAAACTGGCTGTTTCTTACCGAAGCTCTCTGGAGTCGGATTTTTCGGCCGCCGCCTGGGCGGATTATCAGGTTGATGTTGGTCTCTGCCGGCCGTTTTGCGACCAGCAGAGACACGTCTCCCCGCTCAGGCGTGGGCTTGAATCGGGATCAGCTTGCTCATGCGCAGCAGATTGTGCGCGGCTGCGGCCAGCTGAAACAGCCAGTCGACTCGCTTCAGTCCGCGCAGCTTGATCTGGCGCAACTTGTCCTGCTTTATCCAGCCGAACACCTTCTCCACCAGCTTGCGCTTCTTCTGGCTCACGATCAGACCCGGATCGTTCCGTTCGCTTGTGGTGAGCCAGTTACGCCACTTCGGGTTGGGCTCGTACTCGGCCACATGCGGAGTTACCTGCTGGCTGCGCAGCGTGCTCACGAATCGCTCCTCTTGATAGCTCTTGTCGGCGCCCAGTGTCATGCGCTTGCCGCGCTTGAGGCCCTCGATCATCTTCAGCGCCGCCTGTCGTTCGGCTGCGTTGCCCGCCTCGGTGGCCATGGCTGCTACCACCAGCCCGTTGCGGTTTTCTGTCATCACATGGCCGAGATAGCTCGGCACTACTGCGGCTGAGCCGCTCTTCCTGTAAAGCCGCGCCTCCGGGTCCGTGGTCGACTGATGCGTGTCGCGCAGCAGCTTGCGGCCCCGCGTCCCGGTGCCTCGGTCCGGCGGTTCAGACTTCTCCTTGAAGCTGCGCCGGCTCGCCCAGGCCTGCAACAGCGTGCCGTCTACCGTAAAGTGCTCCTCGCTCAGCAACTGGTGCGCCCGCGCCTCCTCCACCACCGCCAGCAGCAACTGCCGGCTCGCCTCACCTGCGATCAAACGCGCCCGGTTCTTGCTGAACACCTTCACATCCCACACCGCATCGTCCATCTCAAGGCCCACAAACCAGCGGTAGAGAATGTTGAAATCGATCTGCTCCATCAACTGCCGCTCCGAGCGGATCGAGTAAAGAATCATCAGCAACTGGGCACGCAACAGACGTTCCGGTGCGATCGACGGCCGACCCGTCTCCGAATAAAGCTCATCGAAAACCGCGTCCATCTTGGCAAGAGCCCGGTCGGCCATCGCTCGTATCCGCCGCATCGGATGGTCGGCCGGGACCCGCTGTTCCATCGTTACGTAACTGAACATCGAGGACTGCTGCTGATCGTCGCCGCGCATACCAACTTCTTAAACCAAAGCGCTGTGGAGAAAAAGTGACTCCCTTGGGACTTTTTCACCAAGCTGTGAAGTCATGCCCTGTTACAAAGCCGACTTCGAGCGGTTTTTCCGCGCCTGTAAAGCCTTGATTTTTAGATTGAGTAGTTTATCGGCACGACTGAGCAGCTTGGTGAAAAAGTCTGGATTTCGAGGGAGAGCTGCGAAAAAGCATACCTCAGGGGCTAAAGCCCCGATGATTCTGTGTCGCTATGCTGGGGATAAATCCCCGGCCTGCCTACCGCCCGATCGATTCTTTCCGTCAGCCCGGCCTACCGCCCGAATTGCTTCTCCAAAAAAATTCTCTCAGACTACTTGACGGCGTACACTGTGTGTGACACAGTATGTATTACACAGTGTACGAGGTACAGCATGACACCGGTTCCGGAAACCTGTTTGAGAATCTCCGCATGGAACTTCGCCGCGGGTGCCTGACGCTGGCGATTCTGGCGGAGCTTCGCAAGGAGCACTACGGGTACACACTGCGCAAGGCGCTGGCGGAGCGCGGCCTTGCCATCGACGAAAGTACCCTTTACCTTCTGCTGCGGCGGCTGGAGACCCAGGGCCTTCTGGTGAGCGAGTGAAGGGAAGAGGACAAGCGCACAGCGGTTTTACCGGCTGTTGCCGGAGGGCGAGCGCATGCGGGGCATGCTGCTTGCGGAGTGGAACGCGATCAATACGTTCGGTTGAAAACATCCCTTAGGTTCGGATTGGATTCGGAAGGAGAACGTCCCATGGAGAACAACATGGATCTGTTTGAACGCTATCTTCAGGCCGTCAGAAGGTATCTGCCCGGGGAGCGGCAGGACGATATCGTCGCCGAGCTCCGGGCCAACCTTGAAGCGCAGCGCGAGGAGCGCGATGCCACGCTGGGCCGGCCGCTCACGGAAGGCGAGATGATTGACTGGCTCAAGGAGCTGGGTCCGCCGATGCAGATGGCCTCGCGGTACCAGGCGCCGCGTTACGTGATCGGCCCCACGGTCTTCCCGATGTACTGGTACATCCTGCGGCTGGCGACGCTGTGGGCGTCGGTGGCTTATGCGATTGCAGCAACGGTGCGCATGATTGTGGAGACGCACCCGCCGGAGTGGATCGCCCAGCAGGTTATGGCCTATCCGGGATTCCTTCTCGAGCGGGGGCAGACTGGTGGGCGACCGCTGCGGTCCCGCCGCTAAATCGCTGGGCACTTCTCGGGATAACGCTCGGAGACCAGCTCCAGCACCGCGAAGGCGCCCGTGACCCAGGCCGCCACCACGATCAGGAATCCCGGATAGGCCATAACCTGCTGGGCGATCACTCCGGCGGGTGCGTCTCCACAATCATGCGCACCGTTGCTGCAATCGCATAAGCCACCGACGCCCACAGCGTCGCCAGCCGCAGGATGTACCAGTACATCGGGAAGACCGTGGGGCCGATCACGTAACGCGGCGCCTGGTACCGCGAAGCCATCTGCATCGGCGGACCCAGCTCCTTGAGCCAGTCAATCATCTCGCCTTCCGTGAGCGGCCGGCCCAGCGTGGCCTCGCGCTCCTCGCGCTGCGCTTCAAGGTTGGCCCGGAGCTCGGCGACGATATCGTCCTGCCGCTCCCCGGGCAGATACCTTCTGACGGCCTGAAGATAGCGTTCAAACAGATCCATGTTGTTCTCCATGGGACGTTCTCCTTCCGAATCCGAATCCGGACCTAAAGAATGTTTTCAACCGACGTATTGATCGCGTTCCACTCCGCAAGCAGCATGCCCAGCATGCGCTCGCCCTCCGGCGACAGCCGGTAAAACCGCTTGTTGCGCTTGTCCTCTTCCCTCCACTCGCTCACCAGAAGGCCCTGGGTCTCCAGCCGCCGCAGCAGAGGGTAAAGAGTGCTTTCGTCGATGGCAAGGCCGCGCTCCGCCAGCGCCTTGCGCAGTGTGTACCCGTAGTGCTCCTTGCGAAGCTGCGCCAGAACCGCCAGCGTCAGGCACCCGCGGCGAAGTTCCATGCGGAGATTCTCAAACAGGCTTTCCGGGACCGGTGTCATGCTGTACCTCGTACACTGTGTAATACATACTGTGTCACACACAGTGTACGCCGTCAAGTAGTCTGAGAGAATTTTTTTGGAGAAGCAATTCGGGCGGTAGGCCGGGCTGACGGAAAGAATCGATCGGGCGGTAGGCAGGCCGGGGATTTATCCCCGGCATAGCGACGCAGAATCATCGGGGCTTTAGCCCCTGAGGTATGCTTTTTCGCAGCTCTCCCTCGAAATCCAGACTTTTTCACCAAGCTGCTCAGTCGTGCCGATAAACTACTCAATCTAAAAATCAAGGCTTTACAGGCGCGGAAAAACCCGCTCGAAGTCGGCTTTGTAACAGGGCATGACTTCACAGCTTGGTGAAAAAGTCCCAAGGGAGTCACTTTTTCTCCACAGCGCTTTGGTATAAGAAGTTTCTATGCGCGGCGACGATCAGCAGCAGTCCTCGATGTTCAGTTACGTAACGATGGAACAGCGGGTCCCGGCCGACCATCCGATGCGGCGGATACGAGCGATGGCCGACCGGGCTCTTGCCAAGATGGACGCGGTTTTCGATGAGCTTTATTCGGAGACGGGTCGGCCGTCGATCGCACCGGAACGTCTGTTGCGTGCCCAGTTGCTGATGATTCTTTACTCGATCCGCTCGGAGCGGCAGTTGATGGAGCAGATCGATTTCAACATTCTCTACCGCTGGTTTGTGGGCCTTGAGATGGACGATGCGGTGTGGGATGTGAAGGTGTTCAGCAAGAACCGGGCGCGTTTGATCGCAGGTGAGGCGAGCCGGCAGTTGCTGCTGGCAGTGGTGGAGGAGGCGCGGGCGCACCAGTTGCTGAGCGAGGAGCACTTTACGGTAGACGGCACGCTGTTGCAGGCCTGGGCGAGCCGGCGCAGCTTCAAGGAGAAGTCTGAACCGCCGGACCGAGGCACCGGGACGCGGGGCCGCAAGCTGCTGCGCGACACGCATCAGTCGACCACGGACCCGGAGGCGCGGCTTTACAGGAAGAGCGGCTCAGCCGCAGTAGTGCCGAGCTATCTCGGCCATGTGATGACAGAAAACCGCAACGGGCTGGTGGTAGCAGCCATGGCCACCGAGGCGGGCAACGCAGCCGAACGACAGGCGGCGCTGAAGATGATCGAGGGCCTCAAGCGCGGCAAGCGCATGACACTGGGCGCCGACAAGAGCTATCAAGAGGAGCGATTCGTGAGCACCCTGCGCAGCCAGCAGGTAACTCCGCATGTGGCCGAGTATGAGCCCAACCCGAAGTGGCGTAACTGGCTCACCACAAGCGAACGGAACGATCCGGGTCTGATCGTGAGCCAGAAGAAGCGCAAGCTGGTGGAGAAGGTGTTCGGCTGGATAAAGCAGGACAAGTTGCGCCAGATCAAGCTGCGCGGACTGAAGCGAGTCGACTGGCTGTTTCAGCTGGCCGCAGCCGCGCACAATCTGCTGCGCATGAGCAAGCTGATCCCGATTCAAGCCCACGCCTGAGCGGGGAGACGTGTCTCTGCTGGTCGCAAAACGGCCGGCAGAGACCAACATCAACCTGATAATCCGCCCAGGCGGCGGCCGAAAAATCCGACTCCAGAGAGCTTCGGTAAGAAACAGCCAGTTTTTCACCAAGCTGTTCAGTCGTGCCGAAAAGGGCCAATAAAACCCGCGGGCTTTAGCCCTGCAAAGGCCGACTCACCGACCACGGCCGCTTTGTCATCGCCCCGCACATTCCCCAGCCGAATCAGCGCTTCTGGTTGTCGCGCAGCAAATCCTCAACATCCGACACCTTATCGGTCAGCAGGTGAATCTTGTGCGCCAGCCCCTGAATCTCCGACTCGGCGCGCCGGTTCACGTCGAAGTCCAGCTCGCTGCGCACCCTGTCCTTGGTGTCCTGGCGGTTCTGGCTCATCATGATCACCGGCGCCTGAATCGCCGCCAGCATCGAAAGGAACAGGTTCAGCAGAATGAAGGGATACGGGTCCCACGACTTGTCCCTGAGCAGAACGTTGGTCGCGGTGTAGACCACCAGCAACACGCTGAACGTGATAATGAAGCGCCACGATCCCCCGAAGCGCGCCACCCCGTCGGCGATCCGCTCGCCGAAAGTCATCTTCTCTTCGATCATCTCGTTCGCATTGCGGCTGGCGCGCAGCTTCACCAGCCTCTGCGAGGCGTGGATCTGCCGCCCAAGAATCGTCAGCATATCCAGACCCGCCATCGGCTTCCGCTGCAGAAGAATCTCAATGTCGTGGCGATCGAGCTCCACGCAGACCGTCGCCTCCATCGCCATGGCGTTCGCCTGGTGCGGAGTCTCGTCGAGCATCGAGGCGAACCCGAACACCCCGCCGTGCGTGGGCTCGTCGATCGATCACCTCCTGGTTGTCCTCGTCGATCATCGTCACCCGGATGCTGCCTGACAGCACCACGTAGGCCCCATGAGGCGGATCGCCGATCTTGAAGACCCTCTGCCGCGCCGCGAACTTGCGCACATCCACCTGGGCGGCCAGCACGGCCAGTTCTTCGTCATCGAGAAGCTCGAACAGAGGGACAGCTTTCAGTTCCTCGGGATCGCAGGGCATAGAGTCTCCACTTTCTGAAGGGGATGCTGTATGAAAACTACCGCGTCTCAGCAGACTAGCAAAACCATGTTACTCGCGCTTCATCCCGTGCTTTGCGGTCGCTTTTGTTGTTCTTTCTGTCATTCCCGCAAGGGAATCTGCTTCTTGCTTCGGCGCCCGCGTTATCATGGTTCTGCATCCGAGAAGCGCGCCATGAGCAAATCCACCATGAACACCGCGCCGCGAATTCCTGAAAGCCGGCACCGCCGTCGCAGCCGCACTGGTAGCCCCGGGCGTAGCCCTCGCCGACACCAAAAAAACCACCGCGGCGCTGCCCGAAAATCCGCGCACCCAAAGGCCATGCCCACCCGCAACCTGGGCAAGACCGGCTACAAGGTCGGCATCTTCTCGCTCGGCGGGCAAGCCGCGCTTGAGAAGGCCAACAACTTCGACACCGCCGTGCCCATCATCGAGCGCGCCCTCGACCTCGGCGTCAACTACATTGACACCTCATCCATCTACGGCGGCCCGCAGCGCTGGAGCGAGCAATACGTCGGCAAAGTCATGGCCAAGCGCCGCAACGAAGCCTTCCTCGCCACCAAAACCAAGGAGCGCACCCGCGACGGATCCATGCAGATGATCCACAAGTCGCTCGAACTGCTCCAGACCGACCACATCGACCTCTGGCAGCTCCACGACGTCGGCACGCAGTACGACGTCGACCAGATCTTCGCCAAAGGCGGCGCCATGGAGGCGCTCCTCGAAATGCAGCAGCAGGGCGTGGTCCGCTATCTCGGCATCACCGGCCACTACCGCCCCGAGTCGCTGATGGAGTGCATCCACCGCCACGACTTCGACTGCATCCTCATGGCCATGAACGCCGCCGACCCGCACCACTACAGCTTCAACGATCAGTTGCTCCCGCTCGCCGTCGAAAAGCAGATGGGCATCATCGGCATGAAGATTCCCGGCCGCGGCCGCATCCTCTCCTCCTGGAATCCGCCGCCCATCGAGGCGCAGAAGCACTCCTGGGAAGGCATGACCATCCAGACCTCCTCACCCGGCACCCTCACCATGCGCGACGCCATGTACTACACCCTCTCGCGCCCCGTGAGCACCGTGATCATCGGCTGCGACTCGATCGCCCAGCTAGAAGAGAACGTGCAACTCGCGCGCGACTTCACCCCCATCAGCGACAAGCACTCCGGCGAGCTAGTAGCCAAAGCCGAACCCTGCGCCAAGCCCAGCCTCTTCTTCCGCTTCTACGACCGCCCGTAGCGGTAGACCGGGGATTTATCCTCGCTATAAGGGTTCGATCGGGTGGTAGGCCCGGGATTTATCCCCGCTACAAGGGCCGCAGAATCATCGAGGCTGTACAGACTGCGAAAAACTCATCGAAGCGGGCTCTGTAACAGGGCATGACTTTAGTCGTGCCAATAAAGCCCATAAATATCGGATGGGCTTTTAGCCCCTGCAAAGGCCGGCAAACCGCAAAAGCTCAACCTTCCAACAGAAGTGTCATCCCGACAGTTCGCGCGTCTGATCGGGGTCCGTCGGCCCAGCCTGAGCTGATATAAAGTTGTCATCCCAGCATCCCGAGGTTCCCGTGTCGGCGACTCATTCATCGCCAGTTCCGCAAAACAGCGGCCGGCGAGTGATCTTTGGCCTGATCATCATCCTGGCTTGCCTGGGCTCGTTCAACGCATTCTATGCACGCTTTGGCTTTCGTGACGACGTGGCGCGCTTCTCGCTGCAGAACATGCTCAACGGATCTGCCGACCGGCCATTCGTATACCGCCAACTCGTGCCGTTCGCAGCCAACTTGATCGTCGATGCGCTGCCCGCCAAAGCAGTGTCGGGTCCGGTGAGCATGTTGCGCCAGTGGGACGCAGCAAGCCACTACCTTCCCGGCCCGCAGCTCTTTCCAGACGACCGCTTGACCGCGAAGTATTACCTCGTCTACTACCTGACCCTGGGCGCATTCATCGGCGCTATCTGCGTCCTCTATCGGATCTGCCTTCACTGCACGTCCGATTCAGCCGCGGCGATCCTCGCCTCCATCCTCTTTGCTCTCTCTTTTCCGCTCTATATGACGGTGGGCGGATATTTTTACGACCACTGGGAACTGTTGTTCTTCTCCCTCGCATTCCTGATCGCACTCCGCGGAAATCCCTATCTGCTTCCGCTTCTTGCCATTCCGGCAACGCTGAACAAGGAGTCCTTCCTCTTCGTTTTGCCCATGCTCATACCCCTGCTGCGCGATCGAGTCGGTTGGCGCAAAGCGCTTCTCGCCGTGGGCTCAGCCGCCCTGGTATCTGCCGCTCTCAATGTGTGGGTCAAGCACCACTACGCAGCCAGTCCCGGCCAAATCATGGAATGGCACCTGGCCGACAACCTTGCTTTCTGGTTCAGCCTGCGCCCCTTGTTTCGGTTTGGATACATCTATGGAGTCTTGCTGCCGCGGGGTTGCAACATCGTAAATCTGCTGCTGCTGATCTGGCTGATCCGGCGCGCCGGGCGCGACTTGCCGCCTTCGCTGCGCCAAGCCGTGCTCGTCGGAGCTGCAATCAACCTTCCGCTCTTTCTGATGTTCTGTGCCCAGGATGAATTGCGCAACCTGAGCATGCTCTATGTGCCGTTTGCCATCCTGATAGCCTTCGCCACGGCGCGCGTGCTAAAGTCTCCGGCGATAGCGCAGCAACAAATTCAGGCTCCGCGCCTCACATGATGTACTCAAACACAAAGCCCCACGCTCTTGTGGGGCCTTGTGCAGCGCGCCGACAAACTCCATGTGAGTGGGCTCTGTAACAGGGCATGACTTCTAGCTCGCCCTGAGCGAAGTCGAAGTTATGGAATGTTTCTATTCGAATTCTCTTAGCAGATGCCGGATTAATTCAGGTGAGACGTGAAAACTCGTCTGGCTCACACGCTCGAGCGAGACGCGAATATCAATGAATCCCTCCAGCGCCGCTTCGCGCAGAACGCCGAGCGTGCCGATGACGGAGAGTCCACGCCGTTCGGCCTCTCGTCTTGCAGTCAAATCGTCCACGATCAACTGGTCCGAGTGCAGTTGCTCCGCCAGACCAATCGCCTCGCGCTCTCCCGCTCCTAGACCCGGCGGAAAATCAAACGTCGCGAGTGAAGGCGATTGGATATCAAGCCAGGATGGCGGCGTCAATGCCCATAGCCTTACAGGCTCAGGAGCGCCGTGGCTGATTAGTTCCTGATGCACCGCCGGAGGAATAACGACCCTTCCGTATAGACGAGCGAGTATATCGACTTCGCCAATGAGAATCAGGTAATTGAGCGGAGTGGTATCGGCAATGACGATCATCCCGCGAGCCGTTCTTGCTCCGGAAGGGTTGCTCGCCGGCGCGCTCTCAGGCGCTCGGCGGACTGGCGATCGTGTTCGAGATCTTCGAGTGTGTAATCGAGGTAGCAGTTGCGCGCCTTGAGAAAGGCATGAACCTGCATGCGCGTTTCGAAACCGAGGAGGCCGCAGATCTGCGACTCCGACAGTCGCTGGGTGCGATACCCCTCGAGCGCAAGGGCTTCAAGAGCCGCGCGCGAAAGGCTTTCGCCTTCCGGCGCCAATGCGCTAGCGATGTCGTCCGGGATTTCGAGGCTGATCCGCATGGAATGAGGATACCGCCAATCGGTTCGGCTGTCAGTTAGCCGGATACTGTGCCTGACATCGCTTCCTGTTTCAAACAGCCTCGACAGCAGCTTCCTTCACGCTCTTCGCGAACATCTGCCTGATCCCCCTTAGCGCCTGCCGTGTCCGCTCCTCATTCTCAATCAAGCTGAACCGCACATGCCCATCGCCGTAATCCCCAAACCCAATCCCCGGGCTCACCGCCACCTTGGCCTCAGTCAGCAGCAGCTTTGAAAACTCCAGCGACCCAAGATGCCGGTACTTCTCCGGAATCTCGGCCCACACAAACATCGTGGCCTTCGGCATCTCGACTTCCCATCCCAGCTTGTTCAGCCCTTCCACCAGCACATCGCGGCGCTTCTTATAGGTGCTGCATATCTCCGCGACGCAATCCTGCGGACCTTCCAGCGCCAGAATCGACGCCACCTGGATCGGCGTAAACGTCCCGTAATCGAAGTAGCTCTTGAGCCGCGCCAGCGCGTTCACCAGCACCGGATTGCCCACCATGAATCCCACCCGCCACCCCGGCATGTTGTAACTCTTCGAGAGCGTGAAGAACTCGACCGCCACATCCTTCGCTCCCGGCACCTGCAGCACGCTCGGCGGCTTGTAGCCGTCGAAAGCAATGTCCGCATACGCCAGGTCGTGGATGAGGTGGAATCCATACTGCCGCGCCAGTTCCACAAGTCGCGCCAGAAACGGCAGCTCGACGCACTGCGTTGTCGGGTTCGACGGGAAGTTGACGATCAGCGCCTTGGGCCGCGGCGTCATCCGCGGGATCAGGTCTTCCAACTCGGCGAGAAATTTTTCAGGATGCACGATGGGCACGCTGACCACATGCGCCCCCGCGATCACCGGCCCGTAAATATGAATGGGATACGAAGGATTGGGAACCAGAACGGTATCGCGCGAATCAAGAATCGCGAGGCAGAGGTGGGCAATGCCCTCCTTCGATCCAATCGTGACAATGGCCTCGCGATCGGGATCGAGATCAACGTCGTAGCGCGTCTTGTACCACTTTGTAATCGCGCGGCGCAAACGCGGCAGCCCCTTCGACACCGAATAGCGATGCGTCACCGGCTTCTGCGCCGATTCGACCAGCTTGTCCACAATGTGCTTCGGTGTCGCCCCATCGGGATTCCCCATCCCGAAATCAATAATGTCCTCGCCCCGCCGCCGCGCGGAGATCTTCATCTCCCCGGTGATGTTGAAGACGTAAGGGGGCAGGCGCTGGATACGGCTGAACTCTTCCATGGATGACAGTTTACAGTTCGCAGTTCGTAGTTCGCAGTTCGCAGTTCACAGTTCCTGACTCTGTCATCCTGAGCGAAGTCGAAGGATCTGCGGTTGCCGTTGCTTTTGCACTTCGGCCACTGACAACTGAAGACTGACAACTGACAACTACGAACTGTGAACTACGAACTGTGAACTCGGCACCGACTAATGCGCATGCCCATGATGCCCACCCGCCTGCTCGCTCGACATCTGCTCGATCGGCACCACGCACCCATGCAACTCCGGGCAGTTCTCATGCTCAAACTGAATGGTGGTGTGGCAGATGTTGTGGTGATCCCTGAGCACGTGATTCAGCTTCTCCAGAATGCACGCACTCTCCGACGGCGGAATATCCGCAATCGTCACGTGACACGCCAGCGCCCGCGACTGCGACCCCAGCGACCAGCAGTGCAGGTCGTGGACGTTCAACACGCCCGCCACCGCTTCCATCTCGGCCCGGATATGGTTCAGCTCGACCCCCCGCGGCGTGCCTTCGAGCAGAATGTTCAGCGTCTCGCGCACAATGCCCGCCGACGACCACAGAATCAGCGCTGCAATCACCAGCGACAGAACCGGATCGATCCAGTTTTGCCCCGTGAACAGAATGGCCGCGCCCCCCACGATCACGGCAGCAGTCGAAAGCGTGTCGCCCGCCATATGCAGAAACGCCGACCGCATGTTGACGTCGCGCGCCACGCCCCACAGCAGCGCGGCAATCACGCCGTTCATCACCACGCCCGCGGCCGCCACATACATCATCATGCGCGGATGAACGGCCACCGGAGCATAAAGACGATGAACGGCTTCGAGAGCGATCCAGATGGAGATGACGACGAGAGAGCCGGCGTTGATAAACGCGGCCAGAACGCCGGCCCTCTGGTAGCCAAAGGTGCGGGCGGTGTCGGCCGGCCGGCTCTGGAAATAAACCGCGGCGAAGCTGAGCAGCAGCGCCAGAAAGTCCGAGACGTTGTGCCCGGCCTCCGAAAGCAGCGCCAGCGAATGCGCGCGCAGTCCAGCGACGAACGTCACCGCAACATAGAGCGCCGTCGCGACCAGCGAGAAGCGGAGTACGGCCTGTGTCCTTTTGGCGCCTGGGCCTGAAGCGGACGATGCGGGCGCGGCGTGGACATGCATAAATCAAGTATACCCGGGGTGGGTATGGAAAAGACAGAGCCCAGAGAGGCGGTCTCTGGGCAGACCGTGTTTTACGTGGCGTGGGGGAGCCCGAAAGGCCCTCCGCAGCCTGTCTAGGCACGAGGCTGCTGACAAACTCAAATTGAGCGGGCCTTGTAACAGGGCACGACTTTGAAGTCGTGCCCCCCGCGGAACCCGCGCACATCGAATTTTTCCGCAGCCCGTAAGGCCTTCCAAAAAAATTCTCTCAAACTACTTGACGGCGTACACTGTGTGTGACACAGTATGTATTACACAGTGTACGAGGTACAGCATGACGCCGGTCCCGGAAAGCTTGTTTGAGAATCTCCGCATGGAACTTCGCCGCGGGTGCCTGACGCTGGCGGTTCTGGCGCAGCTTCGCAAGGAGCACTACGGGTACACACTGCGCAAGGCGCTGGCGGAGCGCGGCCTTGCCATCGACGAAAGCACTCTTTACCCTCTGCTGCGGCGGCTGGAGACCCAGGGCCTTCTGGTGAGCGAGTGGAGGGAAGAGGACAAGCGCAACAAGCGGTTTTACCGGCTGTCGCCGGAGGGCGAGCGCATGCTGGGCATGCTGCTTGCGGAGTGGAACGCGATCAATACGTCGGTTGAAAACATTCTTTAGGTCCGGATTCGGATTCGGAAGGAGAACGTCCCATGGAGAACAACATGGATCTGTTTGAACGCTATCTTCAGGCCGTCAGAAGGTATCTGCCCGGGGAGCGGCAGGACGATATCGTCGCCGAGCTCCGGGCCAACCTTGAAGCGCAGCGCGAGGAGCGCGAGGCCACGCTGGGCCGGCCGCTCACGGAAGGCGAGATGATTGACTGGCTCAAGGAGCTGGGTCCGCCGATGCAGATGGCCTCGCGGTACCAGGCGCCGCGTTACGTGATCGGCCCCACGGTCTTCCCGATGTACTGGTACATCCTGCGGCTGGCGACGCTGTGGGCGTCGGTGGCTTATGCGATTGCAGCAACGGTGCGCATGATTGTGGAGACGCACCCGCCGGAGTGGATCGCCCAGCAGGTTATGGCCTATCCGGGATTCCTGATCGTGGTGGCGGCCTGGGTCACGGGCGCCTTCGCGGTGCTGGAGCTGGTCTCCGAGCGTTATCCCGAGAAGTGCCCAGCGATTTTTGCCGCGGGACCGCAGTGGTCGCCCACCAGTCTGCCCCCGCTCGAGAAGGAACAAACGGGGAAAGGCAAGCCGCGCTCGCTCACGGCGGCGGTGGCCGAGTTTCTGGTGGAGATTGTGCTGCTGGCGTGGCTCCTGCTCATTCCCAGCCATCCGGTCGTGCTGCTGGGGCCGGGAGTGGCATTTCTCGAGCACTCGCCGGTGCGGTTGGCGCCAGTTGCGGTTTCGTTCTTCTGGATGTTGATCGGCTTCAATGTCATCCAGATCGCGCTGCACGGCTACAACCTGCTCTCCGGAAGCTGGCGGACAAAACGGGTCATTCAGCAGCTCTTTATGAAGGCGTTGAGTATTGTTCCGGTGGCGATCCTGGTGGGGGCGCCCGGACACAGGTACCTCGAACTGAATCCTTCAGAGGCTGCCCGGCTGCCTACGGGGTTCGACTTCGACAAGCTCAACCAGGCGCTGTTTACGGGGGTGGAAGTGCTGGTGTTCGTCGTGGCGATCCAGTTTGCCTGGGATTTGTGGAAGGCGATGAGTAAGGAGAAGCAGGAGCATTTTCGGGCGTTTGTGTAGGTGCTGGGGTTCTTCTCGGGAACGCGCAAGAGCGGGCTGCCAGGGCGGCAGCCCGCTCCTCGCGTTTAGCGTGCTGCGGAGGAGTTTCCGCCGGAGACAGGAACGGCCTCGGGCTGGGGCGCAGGGTCGCGCGCCATCAGGCCCAGAAATGCCGTGGCCAGCGCGCCGGCGAGCGAGACGACGCTGCCGGTTCCCGCTTTGCCCAGGGTGATGCCCTGCTGCGAGAGGACTCCAACGACGGTGAGGGTGGAAATGAGGAGGCCCGCGGCCGAGGTGCGCGGATGCTGCCAGATATTTGTGAATGAGTTCATAGGGATCTCCCTGGGGCGGCTATGGGCCGTCCCTTGTGGTTTGAGGCTTGGTTTTCGAGGGTATGGAGCGTCAGAACTTGACGCCCAGCGAGGCGAGGAACAGCTTGACCTCAGGCCAGACGGCCTTGATGTCGCGAACGGTCTGGATGTCGAGGGCGATGTTCAACGGATTGGCGGCTGCGGCACCGGCATCGAGCAGCGGCTTGTCGACGGCGGTGATGAGCGTGGCCAGTGCGGCGATGACGGCCGGAGCGGCCTTGAGGGTGCGGTCGGCGCCGGCAAGCCACTTGAGCGCGTCCTCGGCTCCGATTTCGATTCCCTTTTCAATGTTGACGAGGATGTTTGCCATGGTGTTGGTCTCTTTCTGCCAGACGCCGGCCGGGGCCGGATCACTGGCTCTTTTCCGGGCAAAAACACAAAGCCCTCCTGCCCGGGCCGCGTGAGCGGTGGGGCAGAAGGGCTGTGCTTCAGCTTCGATTGTGGGGCCGCCGCGAGCGCCCTGAAGGCGAGCGGAAGCGGTTCAAACAGCCGCCAAGCGGCGTGTTTTTTCCCCTTACTTAAAAGCGTACTCCGTTCCGAAGGTAACCCGGCAATTTTCTTGCATTTGTATGTAACTGATATTTAATCTACTTACAAACTATTTTTCAGAATACCCCTTGACAAGTTTTCCACAGGGGCGGTTTTTGGGTACGGAGGAGAGCTCTATGTCCTCGCGGGAAGGTCGGTATGCGGGCGCGGTCTTTATCGGCGTGATCTTTGACGTGGTCTTCTTCTGGAAGTTCCAGCCGTACGCCACGCGGGAGCACGGTCACGACCTGCTGCCCTGGTATCTGCTGCCGATTCTCGCGTTCGTGGCGGGACTGCTGCTCACCATGGCGTTGGAGGGAAAGAAGCGCTGGATCCCTGTCGCCATGTTCGGCGGGTTCTCGGCCGCAAATGCGTGCCTGATCGTGGCGGATTGCTCGGCCGATCCGACCAATCACAATCTGTGGCCGTTCGAGTTTGTGTTGATTGCCGCGGCAACGGCGCCTGCGTTTCTGGGCGCGGGCATCAGCCACGTTATCGGCCGTGTTCGCAAGCTTCCGGGCTGATCGGGGCGCGCCCTGGCCTAGTTGTGCAGGTGCGTAAAACCGCGCGTGCCGATGGCCATGACCACGAACAGCGTGAAGTTATAGGTGGCATGCGTGAGCGTGGAGGCCGCCAGAGACCGCGTGCCCAGCCGCACTGCGCACAGAATCAGGCTGACGGTGAAGATCAGCACCATGGGGCCTAGAGCATTTCCGTTCTGGCTCAGGTGAAACAGGGCGAAGATCGCGCTGGTCACCACTGAGCCCAGGATCATTGCGGGCATCGACCATTGTGGGTGGCCGTTTTCGAGCAGGGCGGGAGCGGGGTGGTTGCCCATCCGCTCGCTCGCCCAGTCGAAGGCGGTTGCGAACGCGGGCAGGAGGAACCCGCGGAACATAATCTCCTCGCAGAACGGGGCCACGCTGATGGCGAACCCGAACATGATCCAGACCGCCTGGGGCGTGCTCAGCAGGCCGGAGATGGGCGAGTGATCAGGGAAATGGAGTAGCGCCTTGGCGGCGAAGGCGATGAGGAAACAGGCGGCTCCGGTCGCCATCAGCCACGGCCAACGGCGGCGGGCGGTTGCGGCGTTCCACTGCAGCCCCGCCAGCAGGCTTTTGCCCCACAGCGATGGAAAGATTGCCACGGCGGGCGTCAATGCCACCAGGTACCAGACGGCCATGGTGCCGACGGCGTAGGCCATGCTGTGCATCGCGTCTTCAACGCGCGACACGCCGAACAGGTGGAAGTTTACCGCGACGAAGATCACGATGACCGCGGCGCAGAGACCGCCGAGCAGCAGCGCGCTGAACGAGTGCCACGTGTCCGAAGTGGGGAATGCGGGTGCGCGGCGCGGGTGGGGCAGTTTCGAGCATGGACGGCCGGCGCCTCCGCTGCAGGGGAAAGGACGTCGGTGGATGCGGGGGCGTCGGGACGAGGGGGGTGGCGGGGGCGTCCAGCATGAGGACCTCTGAAGTCAGGATGTTCGGTCAGGCTATTGTACCGGCGGGCGGGGCGGCGGGGAACGGCGCGAAGGTTGTAGACGCTAGTTCAGGCTGGGTGGGGAGAAGTCTGGAGGCGCGGAGGAGCAGGTCGCAGACTTCGGCGTCGGAGGTCTGGGAGAAGTCGGCATACCACTGGCCCACGGCGTCGAGATCGATCGGCGTCGACAGGCAGACCACCTCGCTGCCCTCCTGCTGCGAGCTGCGCACAAACCGGGAGGGCGGCGACTGGCACGGCGACGACTGTTCGTGCAGGACTCCGCTGCCGCAGAGAGGCGATGGCCGCGCGCATGGTGGAGCCGGTCGCCAGGCCGTCGTCGACCAGGATCACGGTCTTTCCGGTCACATCCACTGGCGGGCAATCGCCGCGGTAGGCTCGCTCGCGGCGCTCCAGTTCGGCGTACTCGCGGGCGGCAATGGCTTCGACGGTCTGGGGAGAGATGCGCAGGCGCTCGATGATGTCGGGGGACGAGCAACTTGATTCCGCCGGGCGCGATGGCGCCGATGGCCAGCTCCGGAATTTCAGGCGCGCCGAGCTTGCGGACCACCCACACGTCGAGGGGCACGTGCAGTCGCTGGGCAATCTCGAAGGCGACGGGAACTCCGCCGCGCGGCAGGGCGAGAACGAGGAGATTGGGTTGATTGGCGAAGGGGAGAAGCTGCTCGTGCGAGTTGGCGGCCGGCATCGGATCGGCTGGTGAAGCGCATGGGCAGCCTCCTGGGTATTGTAGGCCGGGTATGCGGGGTTCTTCGCTTGGGGTGAGTGGGTGTGCGGGTCAGGAGACCCGCACGACAGCCGGTCAGGAGACCGGCGCTACAGAGTGGGCTTCCGGATGTAGCGGCGGCCCTGGATCTCGTACTGGCCGCTGGCGACGCGGGCGATGGCCTCGGAGTAGGCCTGATGTTCTTCGACGAGGATGCGGTCGGCGAGGGAGTGGGCGTCGTCGGTTTCGAGGACGGGAATGACCCGCTGCAGGATGATGACGCCGTGGTCGAGATGCTCGTCGACGAAGTGCACGGTGCAGCCGGCGACCTTGACGCCGTAGTCGAAGGCCTGGGTCTGCGCGTCGAGGCCCGGGAAGGCGGGCAGCAACGACGGATGAATGTTGAGGATGCGGTTGGGGAAGGCGTGGATGAACTCGGGCGAGAGCAGGCGCATGTAGCCGGCCAGGCAGACCAGGTCCACGTTGTGCGCGCGCAGGGTGGCGAGCATGTCGCGGTCGTGCTCGGCGCGGGGGCGGCCTTTGGAGACGTGGACGGCGGTTTTGAGGCCGAGGTCTGGAGGCGGCGGCGATGCCGGGGGCGTCGGCGATGTTGGAGAGGACGATGGCGATTTCGACGTTGGGGAGACGGCCTTCGCGGATGTTTTTAGCGATGGCGAGGAAGTTGGAGCCGCGGCCGGAGAGGAGGATTCCAAGGCGGAGAGGGCGGGCGTTCGTGGCGGGTTCCAAAGAGCTTCCCTCAGGGGCTAAAGCCCGTTTAATCGATGCGGCGAGACGGCACGGCTGAAGCCGTGCCCCTTCAAACCTGAAAACCAACCGCAGATCCTTCGACTCGCTGCGCTCGCTCAGGATGACAAGTTACAAGTGCAGGTCCTTCGACCCGCTGTCCGCTCAGGATGACAGCGTGAGCGAGGGATTACGTGTACTGCACGCGGCGCTGGTCGCCTTTGACGATGCGGCCGATGACGTGGAACTTCTCTTCGGCGCGGTCGAGCAGGTCCTTGGCGCGCGTGAACTTGGCGGCGGGAATGGCGGCGATCGAGCCCGACGCCCATGTTGAAGGTGCGCATCATCTCGTCCTGGCTCACCTCGCCGAGCTCGCGCAGGTGCTCGAAGATGGGCAGCACGGGCCACGAGCCGAGCTCGATCTGGGCGGCTGCGTCCCTTGGGCAGAATGCGCGGCAGATTCTCAGTGATGCCGCCGCCGGTGATGTGCGCCATGCCGGTGGTCATGCCTGCCGTAACCAGCTTCTGGATCACGTGCAGGTAGCTCCGGTGGGTCTTCATCAGCGCCGCGCCGGCCTTTTCCTTGATGGGCGTGACGTACTGCGTCGGCTTGTAGCCGGCCACTTCGAAGAAGAGCTTGCGGGCCAGCGAATAGCCGTTGGTGTGCAGGCCGGTGGAGGGGAAGCCGATGAGGACGTCGCCGGGCTTGATGTCCTGGCCGGTGATCATTTTTTCGCGGTCGACGGCGCCGACAATGAAGCCGGCAAGATCGTACTCGCCGTCGGCGTAGAAGCCGGGCATCTGCGCCGTTTCGCCGCCGATCAGCGCGCATCCGTTGGCCTTGCAGCCTTCCGCCAGGCCGCTGATCACATCTTCAGTCACTTCGGGATCGAGCTTGCCGCTGGCCAGGTAATCGAGGAAAAACAGAGGAGTTGCGCCCTGCACGGCGATGTCGTTGACGCAGTGGTTCACGAGGTCGTGGCCCACGGTCTGGTGCATGCCGAGCTGGAAGGCGATCTTGAGCTTGGTTCCCACGCCGTCTGCGGAGCTGACCAGGATGGGGGTCTTGAACTTCTGCAGGTCGAGCCGGAAGAGGGCGCCGAAGCCGCCAATGCCGCCCAAGACGTTTCGATTGAATGTCTTCTGGGCGAGGAACTTGATGCGTTCCTTGGCGCGGTCGCCGCTGGAGATGTCCACGCCGGCATCGGCGTAGGTCACGGATTTGGGCTTGGGCGTGTCAGGCACGGTGAGGGCTTCCTGCGCGGGATTGAGACAGCTCGGCTGCCGGAAACACTGATTTTAGCACCTGCGGTGCGGCCAATCGCGCCTTCGGCGCCATTCCCGGCGTGGGCAGACCTGAGGCCGCCGCGCTGATCGTGCGTCCGCGTGATCCGGCTGAGCCGACCATTGGAATGTAGAGAGGACAGAGGAGTTCGACCTGCGAACATGTGGAGTATGTCGCGTGTCGTTCCAAGGCTGGTTCTTGCTTCCGCATCGCCGCGCCGCCGGGAGTTGCTGGCGCAAGCCGGGTTTGTCTTCGATGTGATTCCGGCGCATATTCCCGAGGAGCCGCGCGCAGGCGAGGACCCCGTGGCGTACGTTACGCGGCTGGCGCGGGAGAAGGCGGAGGCTGTCTACGACAGCCAGGGAACAGGGATCAGGGAACAGGGAACAGAACTGCAGGGACCGAGGGACCAAGGGACCAGACCGGGATCGAGGCGACCACGGGACGCGCGACATCGTTGTCCTGGGGGCGGATACGACTGTGACTCTCGATGGGCACATTCTGGAGAAGCCGCGGGATGCGGAGGATGCGGCGCGGATGCTGCGGATGCTCTCAGGGCAGACCCACCGCGTGATTACCGGCGTGGCGGTGGTGGACGCGCAGGGCTGCGAGGTGGCCGCGGAGGTGACGGCGGTTCGCTTCGCCACGCTCAGCGACGCGGAGATTGCAGAGTACGTCGCCACCGGCGAGCCGATGGATAAGGCCGGCGCTTACGGAATTCAGGGCCGGGCGGCGAAATGGATTCCGCGGGTAGAGGGTTGCTACTTCAACGTGGTCGGGCTGCCGCTGGCGCGGGTGACGACGATGCTGGAGCGACGGCTGAGGAGCAGAAGCTGATACCTCAGGGCTTGAGGGCCGCAGGTTTTTGGGGAGTGCGAGATATCCGGGCTGAACAGGCTGCGAAAAAACTCAGCTTCGCGGCAGATCGGAAGTAGCAGGGGCTGAAGCCCAGCTCATTGCATTGGGCTTTATTGGCCCGGCTGAAGCCGTGCCCTTGTTACAAAGCAGGCTCGATGGAGTTTTCCGCAGCCTGTGACGCCGGGACCTACCTAAAGACGCCGGTTTCGGGCCTGCGTGAAGGAGCCAGGGTGCGAGGCAGTGATGCCGGCTTGTAACTCCCTGTGTTCTTTGAGTGGGGGCCAATTCATTTGACCTTGGGCGATAGATTGAGGGTACAATCACGCGATAACTCCACTTCCTGACTAGAAAAGGTCATTCGATGCGGACTCGCCTTGTTGCGCTCCCTTTCTATCTTGCTGTCTGTCTTGGTTCCGTGTGCGCGCTGCGTGCACAGTTTCCGGCGCCCTCCAAAGAAGAGTTGCAGATGACTTCGGACCCGAAGGCTCCGGGCGCTGCGGCGGTGATCCTCTATCGTGAGGAACGGACCGACGATATGCTCCACTATCACGCCATCGTCGAGCGCATCAAGGTCCTTACGGAGAAGGGCAAGGAAGCGGCGACCATTCACGTGCCCTACGAGCAGGAGCTGGACAAAGGTCACAGACATCCAGGGGCGCACCGTTCATGCGGACGGAACCGTGTATTCCGCTCACGACCAAGCCGTCCGATCTGACGGATGTGAAGTCGAAGTATTTCCAGCTCAACACATGGTGTTCACGCTTCCCAACGTGGAGGTGGGCAGCATCATCGAGTACAAGCTGCAGATCCGCTATGACGACGAATGGATATCCTCGCCGGAATGGACCATTCAGCAGCCATATTTCGTGCACAAGGCGCATTACTTTTTCCAGCCTTCGCAGCGCTGGTGGCACGGCGTGATGTGGGCTTCGCATGTGAAGCCGGGTACCAAGGTGGTGACCGATAGCCAGGGGCGCTACACCTACGATGTGGAAGACGTCCCGGCGGTTCCGAACGAGGATTGGATGCCGCCGCTGAACAGCCTGAACATGAGGGTCCAGTTCTACTACGCCGAGTACCACGATGGGCAGGAGTACTGGCGGGAACAGGGCAAGGCATGGGCCAAGGGCACGGAGAAGTTCGCCGACGCCGATAAGGCGATCAAGGGCGCGGTGGGGGAGTTGGTAGGCGCCAGCGATACCGAAGAGCAGAAGGCGAAGAAGCTCTATGACGCGGTGATGAAGCTCGAGAACACCGACTTCACGCGCCAGAAGAGCTCGGAGGAACGCAAGAAGGAAAAGATCAAGGAGATCAAGCGCGCCGAGGATGTGTGGATACAGAAGAGCGGCGGGTCAGACGAACTGGCGCTGCTCTACGTGGCCATGGCGCGAGCGGCCGGCCTGCAGGTGGTTCCCATGCAGGTGGTCAATCGCGATCGCGCCATCTTCGACCCCGATTACCTGCACCTGGGGCAACTCGACGACTACATCGCCGTGATCGACCCTCAACGGCAAGGAAGCTGTATCTCGATCCCGGGCAGAAGATGTGCCCTTTGGCCTGCTGCACTGGAAGCATACCTATGCTGCCGGGCTGCGCGTGAGCGGCAAGGGAGCCGTGATTGCAACGACTCCGGGCAACATGTACACGCAGAATTCGGTGCAACGGATCGCCGACCTGGCGGTGGGCCCGGACGGCAGCGTGAAGCGGAACCCTGCGCATCGTCATGAACGGCCAGGAGGCTCTCTACTGGCGGCAGACTGCCATACGCGAAGACGAGGACGAGGTGAAGAAGCGCTTCAACGAGAAGATGCGCGATAGCGTGCCCGACGGGGTGCAGGCCGACTTCGATCACTTTCTGGCGCTGGACGACTACAACAGCAACCTGGTGGCCGTGCTGAAGGTCAACGGGCAACTTGGCAGCGCGACCGGCAAGCGCTTCTTTCTGCCCGGCATGTTCTTCGAGTCGCATGCCAAGCATCCGTTTGTGGCCAGCGATCACCGCGAGATTCCGGTGGACGTGCACTATCCGGAGCGGCTGGTGGACGATGTGACTTATCACTTGCCGGAGGGTTTCACGGTGGAGAGCGCTCCCCAGGCGGCGACGATTCCATGGGCCAGCTCGGCGCAATTGCACGTGGTTTCGAAGACCGATAAGGACAGTGTGGAGATTGCGCGCAGCCTGGCCTATAACTTCACGCTGCTCGAGCAGAAGGACTACAACGAACTGCGTGATTTCTACCAGAAGGTGGCGACCGCCGATCAGCAGCAGCTGGTGCTGACGCGGGCGGTGCAGGCGGCGAAGTAGCGTTCCAGTGGGCAGTGATCAGTGGATCAGTGGTTGAAGGCCGGGGGCGGGAATGGATATTCGTAGAGCGGGATTGATTGCGATGGTGTTGGCTGCGGCGTGCTGCCACAGCTTCGGCAAGCTGGTTCAACAAGGGCCAGCCGGTGCCGGACTGGGGCGCGCAGGCAGCCAAGACGCCGACGCCGGCGTATGTGAAGGATGCGTACGGCGGTGATCCTCTATGACGAATATGTGGAGACGATCGACGCCAATGGCCGGGCCACGGAGCGGAGCGCGAGGCCATTCGCATCCTGAAACCGCAGGGCCGGCACAACACCTGCGAGGTCAGCTACGACGTCGACGAGAAGGTCAACTACTTCCGCGCGTGGACCATCGCCGCGGACGACAAGAACACCTACGAGGCGCAGCCCACTGACTTTTTGGAAGAGGGCGACACCGGATGTGCCCATCATGCTCTCGACGCGGCAAGTTCCGCATCGCGCGCCCTCCGGCGGTGGATGTGGGCGCAACCGTCATCTGCGAGTCGGAAGAGGTGATGGCTCCCTACACGCAGGAGAAGCCATGGCATTTTCAGACCGGAGTTCCGGTCGTGTTCCAGGCGCTGGAAGTGGATCTGCCGCCGGGTCGCCCCCATTCGGAGTCGTGGCATCGGTATGAACCGGTGAAGCCTGTCGAGGTGAGTCCAAATCACTGGCGCTGGGAGCTGAAAGATGTGCAGGCGCTGAATCTGCGCGATGTGCCGTCCCATCCGGAATGCGCCGCCCTGGCGGCGCAGCATGGACGTGCAATGGGGCGATGCAGCCGTCGAGGGCACGGAGAACGAATGGCGTGCGCTCGGCAGTGGGTATACGGAGTTGGAGGCGCATCGTCCGGATCCTTCACCGGAGATCACGGCAAAGGTGAACGAGTTGATTGCGGGCGCGCCAGACTTCTATACGAAGCTGAGCCGGATCACGGAATACATTCAGAAGAACATGCGGTACTTCATTGTGATGCGGGGGATCGGCGGATGGCAGGCGAACCACGCAACCGATATCTACCGCAACCGCTACGGCGACTGCAAGGACAAGACCACGCTGCTGATTTCGATGCTGCAGGTGGCTGGGATCAACGCGATCGTACCTGCCGGTGGACGATCGGCGCGGGGTGATCGATCCGGATGACTCCGTCGCTCTACGGCGACCACATGATCACGGCCATCGAGATTCCGGCGGATGTGCAGGACGCCGCGGCTGCAGGCGGTGGTGAAGGCGCAAGGACGGCAAGCGCTAGCTGATCTTCGATCCCACGGATGAGCGCACGCCGGTGGGGAATCTGCCGTCGAATGAGCAGGGCAGTTATGGGCTGCTGGCCGCGGGCGGGTCGAGCCAGGTGATTGGTTTGCCGGTGCTGGCGCCGGAGGCCAACGGCACGGAGCGCAAGGGCGCAGTTCACTCTGGCGCGCGGACGGCACGCTGACCGGATCGCTCGATGCCTTCCACATGGGCCCCGAGGGAGCCGATTATCGCTTCTTCCTCAAGTCCACTGACGAGAAAGAGCGGCGCGAATATTGGGAAAAGAAGATTGCCCGTGATCTGCCGGGTGTGTCGCTGACCTCGTTCGAGTTCGTGCAGCCTCCGGCGTTCGACAAGCCGCTGGAGTTCCACTACAAGATCACGGCCAGCCAGTATGCGCACACGGCGGGCACGCTGCTGCTGGTGCGGCCGCGGGTGGTGGGATCCTATGCCATGCCGTTCGACGACAAGCCGCGGCAGGTGCCGATTGAACTGGATGCGACGGGCCGCTGGAAGGACACCTTCGATATCACTCTGCCGGATGGATATGTGGTGGATGAGACGCCCGACCCGGTGAATGTGGATGTGGATTTCGCCAGCTATCATTCGACGGTGACGGCCAAGGGCAACACGCTTCACTACCAGCGTGAGTATGTGGTGAAGCAGGTGGAGATTCCGATGGACAAGGCGGCGGAGTTCCGCAAGCTGCAGTCGGCGATTCTGATGGATGAAAAAGGAACCGCGGTGCTGAAGAAGGCTAACTAGTGTGGGCTGCAATGAATCTGCGGCATTATCCCACCAGCAGAACAAGCCAAGATTTGTGGCGAGCGAACCTTTGCAGGGGCTGAAGCCCACAGGTTCTATCGGCCTTATCGGCACGACTAAAGTCATGCCCTGTTACAAAGCCCGCTTCGAGGAGTTTTTCCGTAGCTTGTAAAGCCCCGATGATTCTGCATCGTTATATGCCGGGGATAAATCCTCGGCGTACCGCCCGATGTTGAAAGCCGCGGCGTCCCGCGGCCTATCTTGGACCACAACGATATGCCCATCCTGTGCGCGAGCCGGTTGCGCTCAGGATGGGCATACGTGTCAGTCGTCCAGATCCTCCTCCATCAGTTGCCGGCCGCGGCGGGTCGGGATTTTGAGCGTGCCGTGGTCGAGGAGGATGCCGGTGAGCCGGTCGAGAGCATCGCACAGGCGGATGCCGATCATGCGATGGCTCTTGTTCAGCATCAGCGCCGTCTCCGCCACCGAGTATTCCTGCAGCACGATGCGGGTGAGGAGCAGACGGTCGAGCGCCGAGACTCTGGACAGGCCTTTCTCCATGTCCAGGACGAAGATGACGCAGTCCTCGAAGGTGTGGACGGGCCGGCTGGAGGCCCAGCCGCGCTCGTTGGGCTCCGTGAGCATGGACGGAGCGCGGCCCACCAGGATGGATGCGTAGAGGTACCGCCGCAGGAGTTTTTCAGTATGTTTGCGGTAAAAGGCCAGGTTGGGTGGGGAGGCCGGACGGGTGGCCGGGTGCTGGGCGGCCAGATGTGCCTGTGAAACCGGCGATGGAGATCCGGGAAGCTGACGGGCTGGTTCGAAGCCAGTCTGCGGCGTTGCCTGGTGCGGAGCCTGTTGCGGATCGGGCGCCTTGATCTCCGGGTGCGCCTGGAATTGCTCTGTTGTCTGCCAGCGGCGTTGAGCGGCGGCGGCGCTGGCGAGGTTTGGAAACTGAAGGGCGGCGCTCATTCGGCACCCCCGGTTTCGGCGGCTGCCCATGCTCCAACAAGGGGTGGACGAGCCTTATGTGTGGTCCGGCGGCAGCCGGCGAGTGTCTACCGGGAAATCCTTGAGCAGGTTGACGCACTCTCGGCAATAAGAACTGCAAATGTTCTGGGCGCGGTACCAAAGGCAACCACACCCTTCGCAAACTTTCAGTTGCACGCGCAACTCCATAACGGGTTCTCCCATGGTTCGGATGATCCCGGCCCGATGTTCGTCTCCTTGTTGAGGCCGGGGTTGGGTGGGACGCAGGCGGGTCCATCAGGATCGTTCTGTCCTGTCGGGGGAAATCCTGCCGGGTTCCTTCTAGGTAAGCCATGTCAGTAATAACTCACAGATAAGGGCAGTAAAAGAACCGCACACGGGGGTGGAGACTTATCAACCAGTCTCGTATTCCCAGGGTCTGCTTCTGAGCCGGGAGAGTGAGACCCCCCGGCGGCGGTATCGCCGTCCACAACGTATTTCTTTGATTTCAACGGATGGATCAGGCGACAGGCGTGTCCAGAGGCATACCCCAAAAGTGTGCGATGTAAGTGAAGTCATTTTAGAAGTAGAACCATTTCGGTCAATGGCATTCGGGCGAAAGTAGGCTCCATAGCTTTCCAAGAATCTCAGGAACCGCGAGAATGAAGGCGATTCGTGCTTAGTTGTTTTACTGCAAGCAATTGGAGTTAGCTGGCAGTCATTGCTCCGGGTAAGTTTTCCACATGAACTTTTCGCAGATGCACGAGCGTCTAAGGCTGGAACTGCTGCGCAGAATTCAGCGGGGCACACTCAGCGTTTCGCTGCTGGCGCGCCAGACGGGATATGGGCAGCCGCATCTGTCAAATTTTCTAGGTGGAAAGCGTCAACTCTCGCTGGAGGGGCTGGATCGGGTGCTGCAGGCTCAGCAATTGTCGGCGGCGGACCTGGTGCCGTCGCGCCATGCCTCAGCCGGCGCCGAGGAAGACCTGCTGAATGTGCCGCTGGTATCGCACAGCACGGCCATGTATGAGCCGCAGGTGCGGCCGGGGGCGGTGCAGAAGCTGCTGCAGGTGCCGGGCGGCCTGCTGGCGCGGATGCATGCGAGGCCTTCGGTAAGCCGTCGTGCATGGCATCGCTTCGTGGCCATCCAGATTCCCGCGCTTGAAGCGATTGCAATGGATCCCGTTCTGCAGCCGGATTGTGTGGTGTTGCTGGACCGCCATTACAATTCGCTGCTGCAGTACCGGCCGGCCCGGCCCAACCTGTACGCGGTGCGGCACGATACGCGGCTCAAGGTGCGGTACGCGGATTACCAGGCGGGACGGCTGCTGCTGCGGCCGCACAACCGCGCCGCTCCGGTTGACGCGCTCGATCCAGGGCCGGGGGAGTCGCCCGGCGACCTGATTGCAGGACGAGTCATCTGGGTGATGAACGAGATCTGAGCGACATCCGTATCTTCCGGATTTCATCGCGCTGAAATGCGCAGCAATTTTATGAAAACCATGAAGCGAAAATGAGAAATCTCCGTCAAAATCTCAGAGCAGTTCAGCCTGAAGTTCGGGCTATATTGAAAAGGAACAGAGGGCCTCGAGCCTACGTAGTCAAGGACTTTCGCTTTGCCTTTTCCCCGGGATTGCATTCGCGTGCTGGTGATCGACGACGAAGTCGCCATTGCAGACTCGTTGACGAGAATTCTGCGCGGCCACGGTTTTGATGCAATGCCGGAATACAGCGCTCGCGGCGCGGTCGTGGCTGCCTCGAAGTTCGACCCTGACGTTCTGATCACGGACATCGTGATGCCTGGAATCAACGGCCTCGACCTGGCGGAGTGGTTCTCGAAGGCGCATCCTGACTGCAGGATCATTCTGACGTCGTCCAACCTGCTCCACTTCGACAGCAGCTATCTGAGCTTCGAGCACACCCAGGAAATTTCGTTTGTTCCCAAGCCGGTGCTCATCCCCGAGCTTCTCGAGGTTCTGGCGAGAAGGAGTCCCGCCGCGTAGACGTTACTCGCCGCGACCGGATTCAGCGGGATTGTCGAAGCGCGTGTACTTGCTGATGAAGTTGAGGTGGACGGTGCCGGTGGGGCCGTTACGCTGCTTTGAGATGATGATCTCGCTCTTGGCGCGGTCGGACTCCGACATCTCCTCATCGCGGTTGTAGTAGGCCTCGCGGTGAATGAACATCACCACGTCGGCGTCCTGCTCGATCGATCCCGACTCGCGCAGGTCGGAGAGCAGCGGGCGCTTGTCGTCGCCGCGGCGTTCACTGGAACGCGAGAGCTGCGAGAGCGCGACCACGGGCACGTCGAGCTCCTTGGCGAGAGCTTTGAGGCCGCGCGAGATGGCCGAGACCTCCTGGGTGCGGTTCTCGTAGCGCTTGCCTCCGGCGGACGGCAGAGTGGCGCTCATGAGCTGCAGATAGTCGACCATGATCAGATCGAGCTGCCCGTTCTGCTGGCGGAGGCGGCGGGCCTTGGCGCGCATCTCGGCCAGCGAGATGCCCGCGGTGTCGTCGATAAACAGGCGGGCTTCCACCAGGTCGTTGAGCGCCTTCTGCAGCTTGTCGTGGTCTTCGCGGCCCAGGAAGCCGGTCTGGAGTTTGCGCTGGTCGACCCAGGCCTGCGCGGCCAGCATGCGTCGCAGCAGCGATTCCTTGCTCATTTCGAGGCGAGAAGACGGCCACCACCGCGCCGTGGTTCACGGCGGCGTTCTGGCAGATGTTGACCGAGAAGGCGGTCTTACCCATGGAGGGGCGGGCGGCGATGATGATGAGCTCGCCCTTCTGGAAGCCGCTGGTGCTGCGGTCGAGCTCGTAGAAGTCGGTGGCCAGGCCGGTGACCTCGCGGCTCTGCTTGTACAGGTTGTCGATGGACCCGAAGGATCCGGCAACGATCTGGTCGAGGCTCTGAAAGCCCGAGGAGATGCTCTTATCGCTGACTTCAAGCAGTCCCGCCTCGGCGGCGCCCAGCACCTCGAGAGCGGTCTCGCTCTGGTCGGCGGCGCGGGCGATGGCCTGCGAGCAGATGAGCATGAGCCGGCGCAGCAGGCTCTTGTCCTTGACGATCCGGATGTATTCCTCGATCACCGGACGGCGCGGCAGGCCTTCAGTCAGCGACGCGAGATACGCCACGCCGCCCACCGCTTCGATCTCCTTGAACTTGGCCAGCTCGTTGGAGAGGGTGACGATGTCGACAGGGCGCTGCTCAGCCAGCAGGTCGCTCATGCGCTGGTAGATGCGCTTGTGCGAGTCAAGGGAGAAATCGTCGGCTTCGAGCTTTTCCGCGGCTTCAGAGTGCGCGGCATTGTCAAGCAGGATGGCGCCGAGGATGGTCTTCTCGGCGTCGACCGCCGCGGGCATGCCAGGGTCGAATCCAGCGGGGCTGGCGTAGGTGGCCATGAATCGAGTTTAGGCGGAATTGAGGCTGAGGATCGTTGTGGACATCAGGGCAGGAATCTGCAAAAGCAGGACCGGGCCGGCAGCCGCGTGCCGCGCTATTGCCAGATCACCTTCTCCGAGGTGCTGGTCAGGGTGATGGCCGCGCTTCGGAGATACGGAATCTTCGCAAAGGTATAGGTCACCGTGACTTTGACGATGTGTCCGGGCTGGGCGTTTGACTGGTCGGTGGTGCAACCGCTGGTGCCGTCTGCGTTGCACCAGTTCACCGTCACCGCGGTGTTGCCTGACGCCATGCCGGGCTGTGACTTTGCGAACGTCTGGATGTCGCTTGACGCGGCAGGACAGGTGGAGATGTTCGGGTTGACGCAGGAGGTTACGCCATTGCTGGTGGAACTGGAAGAGGTTCCGCGGACGCTGGCCCAGCGAGTCGCCTGCCGCGAGGCTTCACCCACGCAGTGCAGGGAAAACAGACCCATGCATAACTGCAGAAAACCGAAGCAGAAAGCGAAGAACAAATTGGCGCACAATGCGAACTCAAGGAGCTCTGACCCGGATTCGCCGCGCCGGCCGTGCTTTCTCCATAATCCGGCCAGGGATCTTGCTGACCCCAATGCGTGGAGACGTTTCATGAGTGGTGTTCTATTCGTCACGGGTTATTTCGTTCTCCTGCAAAAGCGTCATTTGCGCCGGCTATTTCACCAGGTTGAGCCGCGCCCGGGAGGTCATCGTAACGGTGTGCCTGCTGAGAAAGTTGGCCACGGGAGACACGGTGGCCTGGCCCGTGATCTGCACGTAAGGCAAAGCGCCGCCGGTGCAGGTGGGGACGGTATTGCCGGTGGTAGGATCGGCGGTTCCGCAGCCGGTGGCCATGGTGGCGGTAAACGAGGTTCCCGACTTCAACATCGAAACCAGTTCCGGCGCATCATTGGTGGCTGCCGCCGTCACCTGGGTCTGGCTGGGAAGCGCGCTGTTCGAGTTTTCAAAGTAGTACTGCGACGCAAAAGAGGCCGCGGCGTGGGTAGCGTCCGTGAGTTCGACCGACGCGTACACGTAGATGCTCAGCTCGGTTGTCCCCAGCAACAGCAAGGGACCGAGGATCGCCATGATAAATGCCAGCTCCACGATCGACGCCCCGTCCTCGCGGCGCATCTTTTTCATCCGTGCCAGCTTGCTGCGTAACGTCACGTTGCATCTCCGCGCTGCTGCTCGAGGTTCTCTGCGCTCACTGCGCCAGGGTGATGCCGGCGCCAGACGACGACGAACCCGAGCCTGAAGGGTTGTAATTGTTGGCGATGATGCTGCCGCCGACCACCGTGATGGTATTGGCGATGATGTTTGAACTTACGGTCGAAGTGCCGCTTCCATTTCCGAGCATCAGATTCGTGTTCGGGGCATAGATCGCGCCGGTGAATGAAGAGCTGGCGCCGCCGCCAAAGGTAAACGTGTCCGGGCTGCTGCTCGAGTTGTTGCCATCCCAGATGGCAAGGCCCGCATAGGTTCCCGAGGTCGGCGCGGTGATGTTCATCGTGGTTCCATTGCCCACGCCGTAGGGTGTGGCTCCGCCCTGCACATACGTGTAGTTGTTGGCATTCGAGATGACCCCGTTGGCCAGGAAAATCGTGACCCCATTCCCGTTGATCGTGGAGCCGCTGTTGGTGCTGAAGGTGTTGGTGATGATGTAGAGGCCAGGGTTCATGGTCAGAGTCGAGACATTGGCCGTATTGAAGTTGCAGTAGGTGCCCGGCGAGATGGTCTTGGCCTGACCGCCTGCGGTGCCGCTGCTCATCCAGGTGGGATCGCTGCACGTACCGGCCGTGGGCTTGGTGGGCATCGAGGCGGCCATCGGGTCTCCCGAGCAGCCCTTCAGGATGGGCGCGGTGCTGATGGTGCTGCCGCTGTTATCCGTTCCGTAGCTGGGACCGGTGGTCGATTTGGCCGAGATCCTGCCGGATCCCCACGCATAGAGAGCTGACGCCGTATTGCCGGTGCCGGAGGACGCCGGGCCGCATGCCTGAACGCCGCAGTTGGGAGCATTGATCCTGCTGTTGCCTTGCACGGAGACGTCCGACATCACCTTGGTGTTCCAGATCATGTTTGTGGAGCCGTCGACCTCCACTCCGCTGGCGTTCGGAACCTGTGCACCGGACTGGCTCAATCCGAGCATGCACTCGTTGTTGCTGGAAAGCGTGTAGGAGGCCGCGGCTTTTCCGGAGACATCGATCGTTTTGAATGTGGAACTGAGAACCGGCATGAAGATGGTCGGGGTGTGCTCCGTGACCGTCACCTGGACGAAACCCCTGGTCGAGGTCGCCGTCTGGATGGTGGGGGTTACGGTCACCGTTCCCGCGGCGGTCCCGATGGTGAAGCCGTTCTGGGTAGCGCCCGTATTCGCGCCGGTCTGGCCGCTTGCATCGGTGCCGATCTGTGCGGCCGCGAGCAGCGCTCCGGAATCGGCGGCCCTTTGCACCAGCCGCTTGGCGCGGTACAACATGCCCACATCGACGGCCAGAGCCACCATGCCCATCAGAATCGTCAGGCTAAATGCAACCAGCACCAGTACATTTCCGCGTTCGTCTCTCAGTATTTTCATGGTCGTGGCAGTCAGCTCTCCCGCAGTTTTGTTCGTCGGCGAAGCTTGGCTCCTTGAGCGATCTCCAGCGGAGAGCCCGGTTCCGCGGCAACCTGGCGGTGCAGAGCGAAGCTTTGCTTCAAGAAAGTGAGTACGCAGTCCTGGTGAAAAGAGGACGCAAGTCAAGGGGTAAAGATGGCGGATGAATCCTGAATCCTGCCACTCCATGGAGCAATTGCAATGCCAAAACGATAAATCGATTAAGTTACTACAGGCTAAGGAGTTACCTACAGATACGAGTCGGAGAGTGTGTATTTAGGAGTAGACAGTTTTTCCTTTGGGGAAAACGGCTGTTTACATTTATGGTTCTTCTCGTCGTGCGGGCATGCCGGTGCGGACTTACTCTGCGATCACCATTTGCGAAGTGCTCGACATCGTGAAAATCTTGGCAGGCAGTCCAGGGACCCTGAGGGTGAACGGGTAACGAACCGTGACCTGGACTATATCTCCCGGAGCATTGTCACTGGCGGTTGAATTGCCGGCATTGCAGGTCGTCGTTGCGCTTCCCGGGGTGGGGCCCAGATATTCCACGCAAACGTCGGACGCGGTGAGCAAAATTCCGGGAAAGCTCCGCTCGATGACGTAGTTGGCGATATCTGTGCTTGAAGCCGTGCACATGGAAGACGCGTATCCAGAACCGGCTTTGCCGCTGCCGTCACAACCGACACTCCAGCGCCCTCCCCGGACGATTGCATAACGGGCACCCTCATGCGCGGCATTGGCGAGAAAATGATAGGAATACACCGCCAGACAGGATTCAAACACTCCGAATATGAGCATGGTCAGGAGCCAAAGGGCGAACGCCGTCTCGAGCACAGTGGCACCCCGCTCGTCCTTCCCACGCCTGAAAGCGTTCGGCAGAAGCGTGTAGAGGGTCGGTCGGAATGTTTGTGAAGGAATCAATTGGGGAGAATCCTCATTGCGGAATATCCGTGGAGAGTGTACGAGGTCGGCAACCCCTTTACCGTAAAAACAGGGCTGATGGTGGCGCTGGTGTTAACGAGAACATAGCTCACCACACTCTTCGAGATTGAGCTGCTCGTCCCGGTGCACGATGTGATGGTCGCATCGGTGCAACTCACGGTCCCGGTGCTGGGGTTGAACGTGGGAGTGCCGGTGGTAACGTCGAGCGTTTCGCAGACGCATCCGGCGCTGGGAGTCGTCTGCAGACTGGGCAGATCGGGAGCGTCGTTTTGTGCCGCCTGGATCACCGTACTGCTCGATGAAGCGTTGCCCATGTTCTCGCCGCCATAGGAGGCCCCGGCGCGCGCCGCGTTCTCCACTTCAACACTGAAATGCGCCGCTCGTCCCAGTTCAAAGGCGCCGAAGGTCAGGAGCAGGAACAGCGGCATCAGCACGGCCAACTCGATCAGGGCTGCTCCGCTATCGTCATTGAATCGACCCTTCATCGCACTCACTCCTTCAACGCGATTAATAGACCAGCCCGATTCTCGCAAGGGGCGAATTGGATGATCCATACCCCTGTACCTTCAGGGTCGCGGCCTGCGAGCAGAAGTTACCGATCACCACGTCGACGGCCAGCTTCGTACTTGCGCCCTGGTCCTGAAGAAACATCTGCATGTATGGCGCATAGACAACTCCCTCCAGGTCCGTCGAACTGCTTCCGAAAGAAAGATAGATTTCGGCGGGGTTGCCCTTGTTATTGCCTTTTCCGTGCGAACAGGTATAGGTGCCGTTGCCATTGATGCCGTCGGTGGGTGCGTCGAGCAGAACACCGCAAAGCGGGTTCAAGTTTCCAACGCAGCTTGCGCCGTATCCGGGCGGGGTGAGGTTCAGGCTTCCGTTGTTGGAGAAGTCAAAGGGAATATTGCCATCCAGATAGATTGTGACGTTGGAACCCGTTACGGAGCCGCTAATCGAGGGTCCGCCCCCGCCGTTGTAGTTGCTGTCGAAGACATACATCGTGTTCGACTGCAAGGTGTTCTTGAGATCGGTGTTGTATAGGCAACTCATTCCAGTGCCGGCAGGCGCGGTACAGGTCTTCGCGCCGGTATTGATCGTAGGCCGATTCGCGGTCTGCTGAAGCTTGGGTAAGGGGTCGGGGGTGGGAGGACCGTTCTGAGACTCCGGGCCGGTAATGCTGGAACTGCCTCCGTTCGTAATCGTGCCCGAGGCGACCACGAATTTGGCGTTGATGTTCGAGTGTCCTCCCATGTTCAGATTGCCGTTTATGGTTACGCCGCAGTTTTGCCCGAAGAGCTCGGAACTCCCGCCCATAGTCGCCGCGGGATCGGCAAGGCCTTCGCCATTCTGAACATTGAAGCATCCATCGGCGTCAAGCTGATCCGATGCAACCGCCTTGGCGCCGATGTTCATGGAGTGAATGCCGAGCACGTTCATGAAAACGGTGGGCGCGTTGAACGACACAACCGCCTGAACAGCACCGGTGGTGGCAGAACCTGAAAGAGTGGGATTCAGCGTGAGGGTCAGTGTCAGGCCGTTCGAGGAATTTGCTGCCCCGTTCGATGCACCTGGAGCAAAGCCATTCATTGCGGCGTCATGGGAGGCTGCAGTCCACATCCCCGAGGTTACGCTCGACGGATTGCCTTCAATCAAGGATTCGGTAACGGCGGCGATCGCAGCGCTGTCGGCGATGGTTTGCGCGATTCTTCGCTGGCGCAGCATCAGTCCCACGTCGGTTGCGAGACCCACAAAGCCAAGCAGCACCGTCAGGCTCAGGGCCACCATGATTGTGGTTATTCCTTCTTCGTCGCGCACGATCTTCATGCCTGCTCCTGAGGGGTGTGGATCTGGACTGCCTCTTGCTGTGGCAGCATCGTCCAGCGGGGCTCCGCACGCCTCTCCCCGTCGTCATTCCCCTCGCCACGACTCTGGTGTGGGAACCGGAGGCCGCGGATTGGTGAAATTGGCAGTGTCTTGCCAACTCCCGACTGGAAGGAATGAGCAATACCCATGCCAAATGCCTCAGTTTGCAAGTTGATGAAAAATATGCTCGCCACACCCGAGCTGCGCCCGAAGTGTGCACGAACGGTTACAGTCGTCCGCGTTGTGGAAAACGTCCGGCTACATCTTTCGCACCCTTGACAGTCCCATACACGAAGAGGCCCCCCGCGCGGCGGGAGGCCTCTGATTCGCTTCCTTGGATTGGGGTTACTCCGGCTTCCAGCGCAGAACGGGCTTGCGGGCCGCGCCTACCTCGTCGAGCCGCGAAACGCGGGTGGAGTGCGGAGCGTTCTTGACCAGCTCCGGATTTTCCTCGACTTCCCTGGCGATCGACCGCATGGCTTCAATGAACAGGTCCAGTTCCTCGACGGACTCGCTCTCGGTGGGCTCGATCATCAACGCGCCCGGCACGATCAGCGGGAAGCTGACGGTGTAGGGGTGGAAGCCGTAGTCGATGAGGCGCTTGGCGATGTCGCCGGTCTTGACGCCTTTGGCCTGCTGGCGCTTGTCGCTGAAGACCACCTCGTGCATGGAGGGCGTCTTGTAGGGCAGCTCGTAGAGGTCTTCGAGCTTCTTGCGGATGTAGTTGGCGTTCAGCACCGCGTCTTCGGTGGTCTGGCGCAGGCCGTCCGGCCCGTTGGCCAGGATGTACGCCAGCGCACGGATGAACATGCCGGTGTTGCCGTAGAATGCGCGCACGCGGCCGACGGACTGGGGACGATCGTAGTTCCAGTGCAGCGTGTCGAGGTTTGTGCTTTCCCAGGTCTCAGAAGCGAGACCTGGGGCACCCACTGTTGTGGATGCTCCGCGGCGAACGAGGACGGGGGTTGGAAGAAACGGCTCGAGGAACTTCTTGCAGGCCACCGGGCCGGATCCGGGGCCGCCGCCGCCGTGGGGCGTCGAAAACGTTTTGTGCAGGTTGAGGTGCATCACGTCCACGCCGAAGTCGCCGGGGCGAACCTTGCCGACAAGGGCGTTCATATTGGCGCCATCCATGTAGAGCAGCGCGCCTTTGGCGTGGAGGATGTCGGCGATGCGGTGAATCTCGTTTTCAAACACGCCGATGGTCGAAGGATTGGTGATCATCAGCGCGGCGGTCTCTTCGTCTACCTGGCGGGCGAGGGCTTCGAGGTCGATGCCGCCGTCGGAGTTGGACTTGAGGTTTTCGACCTGGTAGCCGCAGATGGCGGCGGTGGCGGGGTTGGTGCCGTGCGCCGAGTCGGGAATGATGATCTTCTTGCGCGCGTTGCCGTTGGACTCATGCCAGGCGCGGACGAGCAGGATGCCGGTGAACTCGCCATGCGCGCCGGCCGCCGGCTGCAGCGTGATGGTGTCCATGCCGGTGATCTCGATGAGGCAGCGCTGGAGGAGATCGATGATCTCCATGATGCCCTGGGCGAGGGAGTCGGGGCGGTAAGGATGCGCGTCGGCCAGGCCCTCGATGCGCGAGACGAACTCGTTCACGCGAGGGTTGTACTTCATGGTGCACGAGCCGAGCGGATACATTCCGAGGTCGATGGCGTAGTTCCACGTGGAGAGGCGCGTGAAGTGGCGGATGATTTCGATCTCCGACAATTCGGGCAGGAGACCGTCCTTCTCGCGGAATGTTTCGCCCAGCAGTTCGGCCGTGTTCACGGGCGGCACGTCGAGCGGCGGCAGTTTGTAGGCCTTTTTGCCGGGCGCGGATTTTTCGAAGGTCAGGCGCTCGTTCTGCGTCTGGTGAGCGCGGACTTTGCCGGTGGTGGTGCGATTGCCAGTGGTTTCAGTTGTCGCCATTCCTTGCCTCTGATTTGTTGCCTTGTAACAGGGCATGACTTTACAGCTGGTGAAAAACTCCATTTCGACCGGTAAGTCAAAAATCGCATCGCTCCAGGATGCCCTAGGAACGATTTCTAGGAGTCGATTGGTGATTTTCTATCTCCGAATCGGGCCTCAAAGCACCCCGATTTCGAGTTTTTCACCAAGCTGTTTAGTCGTGCCGCTACGTGTTAATCAATTCCTGGGCTTTAGCCCCTGCTGACTTTCGGTTGGCGAGAGCCCGATAGCAAAAGGGATACTCCTCGCCTTCGCGAACCAAACCTGCCTTGATCGGATTCTCCGCAATGTAACGGCGATGCGTTTCAAAATTCTCTCGACCCATCACCTGCACCTCCGAAAATCCGCGCTGCCAAACCTCACCTTTGTGCCCCAAATCGCGCGATAGCCGGTATGAAAATCGTCCCTTCACGAGTTGCATCGCCTTCTCGATTGTCATCTCTGCGCGAACTGAGAGCAGCAGATGCAAGTGGTCCGGCATGATGACAAAATCATGCAATTCAAAGTCGTGTTCCTTTACGAGCTCGCGCAAAATCTCGATAAGGAGGTTAGCGTTCCGTTCGGATTGGAGCAGGCACTTGCCCATGAATGTCTTCGTCGTCGTAAAGAACGTACGATCCGGCCGGAGGATTTCGTCAGGCGACGCGTTGCGGCCGGGTCGAGCCATTGCAGGGGCTAAAGCCCATTCCTTTCTAAATCGGCATCATCGGCACGACTGAAGTCATGCCCTGTTACAAAGCCTTTCCGTTGTGGCCCGGCTAAAGCCCTGCCCTTGTTACAAGGCATCATCGGCCTTCTTCTTCAAACGCTCGATTTCATTGAGCAGGCGCGGAATATCTTGTCTGGCATGTGCGATGAAGTCTTGGTCCGCGATAGATGCTCCGAGCAGTTCGATGTCGGGAGACTGATTATCGAGTCCGCCAGTCCTGATGAAGTTGTTGCCACTGAGATGGTCGCGCCCTTCAACAAACGATTCCCAGGGCCCGGCAGTTGCAGCATCGCACCGTTTGCGAATCGCTTCCAATTCCGCCGGGTCCATCATGTTAACTAAGCCTCCACCAGTCCCGCAGCCAGTACGCTGGCGGCCTTGTCGATCTGCTGCTTCGTGATCATTTCTGTTACGCACCATAGCGTCGCGTTGGCGAGTTCGGGATACCAGCGGCCCAGGTCGATGCCGCCGACGATTTTGTTGTCGAGCAGGCGCTTCTGCCAGACTGCCGGGCGACTCGCCGGTCTCGAGTACAAACTCGTGGAAGCGCGGGGCGCCTGAGAACAGCAGCTTGTTGCCGGCCTGCGCGGACAGCTCGGTTGCGGCGTAATGCGCCTTGGCCAGGTTCTGCTCGGCCAGCTCGCGGATGCCTTCCTTGCCGTACACGGTGAGGAAGATGGTCGCCATGAGCGCGACGAGAGCCTGATTGGTGCAGATGTTCGAGGTGGCCTTCTCGCGGCGGATGTGCTGCTCGCGCGTGGAGAGCGTGAGGACGAAGCCGCGGTTGCCGTCGCGGTCGGTGGTCTGGCCGACGAGGCGGCCGGGCATCTGGCGGAGGAACTGCTCCTTGGCCGCGATGACGCCGCAGAAGGGGCCGCCGTAGCTGAGCGCTACGCCGAACGATTGCGCTTCCATCGAGACGATATCGGCCTCGACCGGGGGGCGGACGACGCCGAGCGATACGGCTTCGGCGATCGAGACGATCAGCAGCGCACCCTTTTTGTGCGCGATCTCCGCGATGGCCGGGATGTCCTCGATGATGCCGAAGAAGTTGGGGCTCTGCACGAGCACGCCCGCGGTCTCTTCGGTTACCGACTGCTTCAAGCGCGGCCAGATCGACGCGGCCGGTCTTGGCGTCGTAGCCGACCAGCGAAGTGGGCAGCTCGCGATGGCGCAGGTAGGTGTCGATGACCTCGCGGTACTCGGGATGCACGCTGCTCGCGACCACGGCCTTTTGCCGGCCGGTGACGCGCATGGCCATGAGAATCGCCTCGGCCGCGCCCGTCGATCCGTCGTACATGCTGGCGTTGGCGACGTCCATGCCGGTCAGCTCGGCAATCATCGTCTGGAACTCGAAGATGGCCTGCAGCGTGCCCTGCGTGATCTCCGGCTGGTAGGGCGTGTAGCTGGTGAGGAACTCGCCGCGCTGCACCAGCGCATCGATGATCACCGGCCGGTAGTGGCGATAGGCGCCCGCGCCCAGGAAACTGGTGTAGTCGGTCGCGTTCTTCTCGCCGGCGGCCTTGAAGTAGTCGATGATTTCGCTCTCGCCCTGCTGGCGCGGGACGTCGAGGTCGCGGGTGAGGCGGTACTCGGCGGGAATGATGGAGAACAGATCGTCGATGGCTGCCGCGCCGATTTCCTTGAGCATCTGCTCGCGTTCGGCGGGACTTTTAGGTAAGTAGCGCATGGATTCCTTCGGAATAGTTGTCAGTCGTCAGTTTTCGGTTGTCAGTAGTCCGGCCGGCCGCTGTGGGCACCCATGCTGACAACTGACGGCTGAAAACTGGCAACTCTCTAGTGTCCCGTTTCTTCTGAAATAAACGCTTCATACGCCGCTGCATCCAGCAGCGACTCCAGCTCGCCGGGATTCGACAGCTCGACCTTGATGATGAAGGTGTCATGCGGAGCGGAGTTGATCTTGTCGGGCTCGGTCTTCAGGGCCTCGTTCACCTCGGTCACGGTGCCCGAGACGGGCGAGAACAGATCGCTGACCGCCTTCACGCTCTCCACTGACCCGAAGGTCTGGTGGGCGGAGACGGAATCGCCCACCTTGGGTGCGTCGACATACACGATGTCGCCCAGCGAGTTCTGGGCGTAGTCGGTGATGCCGATGGTTCCGATGTTGCCTTCGACCGCGATCCACTCATGCTCGCGGGTGTAGCGCAGGTTCGCCGGATAAGCCATGGGGTCTCCTCAAAACTGAAAATGACAACTTTCCAGTGTAAGGCGTCCGGCGGGGCCGGGCAGCAGGCGCGAGGACCACCGGAGCCGTACGCGGAACAAGTTCTATGTCTGCGAAAAGGCCGGATAGGGCTCGAGGGGGACCAGCGCGACCAGCTCCAGCATGCCGGCCTGTGCGATAGGGAGGCTGTCGATGGCCGCGCGGACGTCGGCTTCGGACGCGGCTTCCCACACGATTGCCGCGCCCGGCGCGTCTGCGCGGCGCCACACCTGGCGCAGGATGCCGGAGGCGTAGAGTTCCTTCACCCGACGGCCTTCGCGGGCCACCAGGTCCGGCGTGAAGGCTTCGGGTGGAAAGGCGTCGGTGCGGCGGCGGCTGAGGGTCAGGAATTGCATGAGGAAATTGTAGAAGAGCGCGCCAGGTCTCTCGGTCACCACTGACCACTCATCACTAACTACTCATCACTTCTGGAAAAACTCGCCATGGCCGCCGTTCGCCCACGGATCGTAATGCGCGGCGAAGTTGGCGCGATTCTTTACGGACGGGTGGTTGTAGAGCCAGAACTCCATAAACGGGCTGGGATCGGGATCCTCAAGCCACGCCTCGCCGAGCGCGTCGAATGCGGCGACGGCGGTGCGCTGCGGATCGGGGACGAGGCCGTGCATGGCCTCCTGGCCGTAGACGTCGGCCTGGTGCTCCAGATAGCGGCTGAAGGTGTTGCTGACCGGAGTCAGAATGAACCCCGCAACCGATACCGCGAACAGCAGCACCACAAACCCCGCGCGCGTGGCCAGGGGCGCAATCGCGCCTCTCGGGACAAACTCCTCGTGAATGCCCCAGCTCTCGCCGTAGCGCGCCACCAGCCATCCCGCAAATCGCGCGCACGCCCAGAACAGAAAGAACATGCCGATGGCCGAAGCAATCAGCCCTTTCACGATGTGGTGCAGCACGTAGTGGCCGGTCTCGTGGCCGAAGATGTACATGACCTCGTCGTTGGGAACGCGGCCCGCGGTCGTATCCCACACCACGATGCGCTTGGTGGCGCCGAGGCCGCTGACATAGGCGTTCAGGCCGTTGGTCTTCACGCTGGCCTTCATCAGAAACATGCGGTCCGGCGGGATGTTGGTGCCGGTGCGCGCCACAACCTTTTCGAGATCGGCGACGAGCGGCGCGTTGTTCTTCGCCAGCGGCTCGAACTTGTTGAAGATTGGCTCCAGCAGCGGCGACGCCAATTGTGCCGGCAACCGAGAGCGGCAGCGCAACGATCCAGCACCACAGCCAGAACCGGCGCGGCGACACCTTCGACAATCCAGTTGAACAGCAGCAGCACGAGCCAGCCGAAGACCAGCGATAGCCCCAGCGCCTTGCCCTGGTCGCCGAACCAGCCTCCCCAGCCCTGCACGCTGATGCCGTAGTGGCGGCTGACGGTGTGGCCGATCATGTCCAGCGGCAGGCTGGCCAGAAAAGTGATCACAATGAACGCGGCAAAGAAGAGCAGCCCCTGGATCCAGCGGCGGCCTGAGCGGCCGGCGGCCCACTCCTGCAGCCCGGCAGCCGTGCGCGGTCGAGAGCAGCAGCCACAGCACCGCCAGCCCCCACAGCGTTCCCACAATCTCCAGCGTCAGCCGGATCTCGTTGAGCGTTTTGGCCTTGGCCAGCTTGTCGGGCGGAAGGTGATAGGCCTGGTCCGATGGAGCCGGCTGCGGTGTGGCCAGCTTTTCCGGGGGCATGGGATCTGCCGCGGCCTGCGCCCGCAGCGCAGCGGAACCGGCCGCGAGCCACCAACCGAAGCAGAACCACGGCAAAAACGCGCGCAAATCGCATGGGCCATTCCTCAGGAGTACTGCTGATTTGAGACAATTGCGGCTACCGATGTTTTTACCTGATCTTCGCCGTTCTCTGCCATTCAATTCCTTTGGCTGCGCGCACCGGTGGGTCCGCCGCGCTACTGTTTCGGCTCTGGGGCTCCTTGCTGCCATCGCCGCCACCCATCCGCAGGCTCTCGCTGCCCAGCAGTCGCCGGCTCTTCTCGACGCCATGACCACCGAGCTGCACCGCGCCTTCACGTCGCTCGGCCGCGGCGACGGCGCGGCGAAGGAGAACCAGCTTCCGCCTTACTTCCTGAGCTATTCCGTCAGCGACGCCGATATGGTGATGATGCAGGCGCAGTATGGCGCGCTGGTGGCCGACAACGCCAACCACGTGCGCGTGGCCGACATCCAGGTGCGCCTTGGCGACGCCAAGCTCGACAACACCCACGGCGCGCATCGCGGCTCGGCGGTGAACAGCATGCAGCTTCCGCTCACGGACGATCCCGCGGCGCTCGGTCGTTCGCTGTGGCTGGCGACCAACACGGGCTACAGCAACGCGCTCGACAACTTCCTGCGCGTGAAGACGGAAGCCCAGGTCCGCGCCAAGGAAGAGGACAACTCGCCCGACTTCAGCGAAGAGAAGCCGCAGGTGGCCATCGAGAAGCCCGCGCCCGCGGTCAAAGTCGATCGCGCCGCCTGGGGGCAGCGCATCGCCGCGCTCTCGAAGATCTTCCGCCAGTATCCGGACGTCTATCAGAACGCCGTCATCCTCAGCGTGCAGAACGAGACCGACTACTTCGCATCGTCTGAGGGATCGCGCGTTGCTGCGCCGCATCTGCAGGCGCGGCTGGTCGCGCTGGCCGTAACGCGCGCCGAAGACGGCATGGACCTGTTCCGCGCGCGCACCTTCGAGGCCGAAACCGCCGACGGGCTGCCGAAGCAGGAAGAGCTTGAATCGGCCATGAACGAGCTGGGCAAGAGCCTTGAGGATCTGCGCAAGGCTCCGCTCACGCAGCCGTTCGACGGGCCGGCGATTCTCTCCGGCCGTGCCGCCGCAGTGTTCTTCCACGAAGTTCTCGGCCACCGGCTCGAAGGCCAGCGGCAGCGCGGCGATGAGGAAGGCCAGACCTTCACCAAGGACATTGGCAAGGAAATCCTGCCATCATTCCTGTCGGTCGCAGACGATCCGACGAAGACGATCTTCGATCACACCTGGCTGAGCGGCAGCTATCAATATGATGACGAAGGCCAGAAGGCCCAGCGCGTCGAGCTCATCCAGGACGGCGTGCTCAAAACGTTCCTGATGTCGCGTCTGCCCATCGCCAGCTTCGCGGCGTCGAACGGCCACGGCCGCGCCCAGACCGGCCGCATGCCCACCGGGCGCCAGGGCAACCTCATCGTGACTTCGACCAAGTCGGTCTCGGACGCTGACCTTAAAAAGCAGCTCATTGAGGAAGCCAGGAAACAGGGAAAACCCTTCGGACTCTACTTCGAAGACATCTCCTCCGGCTTCGCAGTGACCACGCGCAACTCGCCGCAGGCATTCCAGGTGATCCCGCTGGTGGTGTATCGCGTTTACGTCGATGGCCGGCCGGATGAGCTGGTCCGCGGCGTCAGCATTGTGGGCACGCCGCTGGCCGCCATGAAGCGCATCATCGCCACCGGCGACAAGAGCGAAGTCTTCAACGGCGAGTGCGGCGCGGAGTCGGGCTCGGTTCCGGTGAGCGCGGTGGCGCCCGCCATGCTGGTGAGCGAGATGGAAACCCAGCGGCAGCCGCAGGGAACGGCAAGGCCGCCGATACTGCCGATTCCATCAGGGCAGCAGGAACAGGGAACAGGCAACAGGGAACAGCCGCGAGCGGTTCGGCCAAGGGGGTGCGGTAATGAAGATGAGATCGATTGCACTCCTGGCAGGGGCGGCGTTTTTGGGACTCGCCGCAGCATCCTTTGCGCAAACACCGCGCCGACGCTGAAAAGGATCCGGTCCTCAAGGCCATGCTCACGGAGCTGGACCGCAACAAGGCCGATCTGCAGCTCAAGGGATTCGAGAAGCCGTTCTTCATCGAGTACCGCATTGATGAAGTAGACGCTTTCGAGACCAAGGCCGAGTTCGGCGCTACCGAAGGCTCAACCCGCGTGAATCAGCGCATTGCCCGCGTCACGGTGCGTGTCGGCGACTACAAGACCGACAGCTCCGGCCAGCGCGGCGACGGCGCTCTGCAGCTGGCCTCGCTCGGCGATGATCCGGTTGCGATCCGCTCGGCGCTGTGGCAGGCAACGGACCAGGCCTACAAGGAAGCGCTCGATGCTTACGCGCAGAAGCAGGCCGAGCTCAAGCAGGTGCAGACGCCGCCGCAGGCCGATGACTTCAGCAAAGAGAAGCCGGTCATCTCTCTGGAGGATCCGCGTAGCCTGACCCTCGATGGGGACGCGTGGGCCGGGCGCGTCGCCAGGACGAGCGGCCTCTATCGCACCGATGCGACGGTGAAGGCCGGCGAGCACGATGTGCAGTACTCCATCGCCTCGTTCAATGCGCGCGTCACGACAACGCGCCTGGTCAACAGCGAAGGCACCATCGTCCGCAAGAGCACGTCCAGTTATCAGGAGTCGTTCGGCGTGGGCACGCAGGCCGCGGACGGCATGCGCATCGACCGCTCGCATGCGACCACCGGCGCGGCTCTCAGCGATCTCGAGACGGCGGAGGCGTTCGACAAGCAATCCGTTTCGCTCATCGCCACTCTGTCTGAACTGCGCAAGGCTCCCGTGGTGGAAGAGGAGTATCACGGCCCCGTGCTGTTGAGTGCCGATGCCTCGACTGACGTGCTGCGGGCGCTGCTGGCGCGGGGCGTGACGGCCACCCGTCCGCGATTGGGAACCGAAGCACGCACCAACGGGCCGTTTGCCTCGAGCTACCACACCAAGGTGTTGCCGGAGTTTATCGATGTCGTGGACGATCCGCTGATGAAGGTCTGGGAGGGCCGCAACCTGATCGGCGCCTATGCGGTGGATGATCAAGGCGTTCCGGCGCAGGCCGTGAAGCTGGTAACCGCGGGCAGGCTGGAGAATTACCTCGTGGGCCGCGAACCGGTGCGCGACTTTCCCAACTCGAACGGTCACGCCCGCGCGGCGCTCATGGGGCCGCCGCGCCCCTCGATCGGCGTACTCAAGATCACCGCGGCCAACGGTGTCAGCGACGAGGAGCTGAACAAGAAGCTGCTCGCGCTGGGCAAAGACCGCGACCTGAAGAGCGTCTATTTCGTGCAGACCATGGGCGGGGCCACCACGCCGCGTGTCCTGTATCGGGTGAGTCTCGACGGCAAGCGCGAACTGGTGCGCGGCGCAGAGCTCGATGATTTGGATCAGCGCGCGCTGCGCTCGAGCATTGAGGCTGCGGGCAAAGACCTGTGGGTTACCAACTACCTTGGCGAAGTCCCGGAGACGGTGCTGGCTCCGGCTCTGCTGCTCAACGACGCAACGGTGAAGCGCGCCAACGAAAAGCACGAGAAGCTGCCGTTCTATCCGGCGCCGGAATGAGAGAAAAGTTCATAGTTCATAGTTCGCAGTTCATGGAGTCGTGCATCAGAAGCGTTTAGCCCAACTGTGAATGCGAACTGCGAATCAGGAACTCAGTGACAAGCGCCCCGGCGCTTGCCCCTGATACACTCCCGTTGAATCAAAACATGCCGATGAACCGAAACATGGAGCTGAAACCGCTGATGAAAAGCTTTGTTCCCGTCTTCTTCCTGGCCGCGGCTGCGGCCGTTACTGCTCAGACTGCGCCGAAGGCCCCGGCCGCTTCCACCGCTCCCAAAGCCGCCACGTCGACTGCAAAGCCCGCTGCGGCTGCCGCCGCATTCCCTGCTGTGTACAAGGTGCCCGCCGATGAAAAGCGCGTCCCCGGCCCGCAAAAGAAAGTGGCCGTGCTCACCTATCAGGACCTCAAGATCGGCACCGGCCCCGAGGGCGAGTCGAGCAAGCTCTGGCACGTGAAGTACAAGGGCTGGCGCGCCGCCGACGGCGTGGTCTTCGACACACTGGGAAAACAACAAGCGGCCCGTGATGGGTAAGGACGGCAAGCCCGAAATGGATGCCGACGGCAAACCGAAGATGGGCGATCCTGAGCCGCTGATATTTCCGCAGGGCGTGGGCCGCCTCATTCCGGGCTTCGACTATGGAGTGATGGGCATGCACGTGGGCGGCAAGCGGCGCCTGTTCATCCCCTGGCAGATGGGCTACGGCACGCGCGCCATGCCCGAGAGGGGCGATCGTCCCGGCATCCCGGCGAAGTCGGATCTGATCTTCGACATCGAACTGGTTGAGGTGACGGACATGCCCGCGCAGCCGCAGCGTCCCATGATGCCTCCGGGTGGCGGCAGTGTGCATCCGCAGCCGGTAATGCCACCCAAGCCAGGAGCGCCGGCCACGCCACCGCCGCAGGGCAGCGCACCGGTCACCGGCCAGCCGGTGTCGCCGGATGCCACCAAGCCGAACACGCCTCCGCCGAGCACGAATCCGGCGACGACTCCGGCTCCAGGCCAGCCCGCGCAGCAGACTCCGCCGCCGCCGCAGAAGTAGCTCTGACACACGAAGCCCCCGGATTCCTGTCGGAATCCGGGGGCTTCGCTTTTATGCGCTCGCCGGCAGCTCCGGCGTGGCCGCCAGCAACTGCCGTGTATAGGGCTGCTGCGGGGCGGCGCACAGGGCTTCGGCTTCGCCGGTCTCGACCAGCCGGCCGCGCTCCATCACGGCAATCCGCGAGCTGAGGTAGCGCACCAGCGGCATGGAGTGCGAGATGAACAGATAGGTCAGGCCGTGCTCGCGCTGCAGCCCGCGCAGCAGGTTGATGATCTGCGCGCCCACGCTCACGTCGAGCGCGCTTACCGGCTCGTCCAGGATCAACAGCTTTGGGCGCAACGCCAGGGCCCGGGCAATGTTGATCCTCTGCCTCTGCCCGCCTGAGAACTCATGCGGATACCGCGCGAGCGCCGACTCATCGAGGCCAACTTCTTTGAGGAGTTCGGCAGCCTTCCTGCGCAGTGTCGCGTGATCGGTGGCAATCCCGGTATCGCTCCGGTGGATCACGAACGGCTCCGTGACGATATCGAAGACCTTCATTCGCGGATTCAGCGCCGCATAGGGATCCTGAAACACCGGCTGCATCTGGCGCCGGAGGCGCTTCAACTCTCCGGACGATGCACTGGCTACATCGACGCCGTCTACACGCACCAGGCCGCTGGTGGGGTTCACAAGGCCGAGAATCATGCGCGCGACGGTCGTCTTGCCTGAGCCCGATTCGCCCACCAGCCCCAGCGTTTCGCCCGTCTCGATTGCCAGCGATACGTTCTCGACTACAGGCCGCATCTCCGTGCGCAGGCCCGCTCGCCGCGGATAGCTCTTCGATACGCCGATGACTTCGACCAGGGGCATGCAGTCATCGTACAAGCCGGTAGCTGGTAGCCGGTAGCTCGTAGCTCCTGCTGCTGCGGCTGCGGGCTAGAGGCTTTATGCCCTGTTCTATATAGTGACGAGAAGCACTCGATTCCCACGAGGACCGTTCTCAAAATGACATTCGACCGCCGCAGTTTCCTTACGGCCTGCAGCCGCGCAGGCGTCGCATCGGCTCTGTTTCCCGGCGTTCTCTACACTCTCGCCACGCAGGCGCAGGAGGCTCCCGGCGCCGACTCAACCGACCAGTCGAAGCCGCCGAAGATTACTCCCGAGATGATCGACCAGGCGGCGATCCTGGCCGGTATCGGGCCGTTCACGGATGAGCAGAAGAAGATGATGATCGACGGCCTGGTGGATCGCAACGGATCGATGAAGGCTATTCGCAAGCTGAAGCTGCCGAACTCGGTCGCGCCATGCTTTGTTTTTCATCCAATGCCTGCGGCTCGGTCTCCGCGGAGCATCCATGATTTGGTTTTGGCCCCGAAGGCGGACACAGCTTCAAGTGGCATGACTGGCTGGACCGCAGACAAGTCAGTCACAGCGCCATCGAACGTCGATGATCTCGCTTTCGCGAGCGTGAGCCATCTGGCCAGCCTGCTCAAGGCCCGCAAGATCACATCCCTCGACCTGACGAAGATGTACATTGCTCGCCTCAAGCGCTACGACCCGAAGCTCCACTTCGTGATCACCTTCACCGAAGACCGCGCGATCGCTGCAGCGAAGAAGGCCGACGAAGAGATCGCCGCGGGCAAGTATCGCGGGCCTCTTCATGGAATCCCCTGGGGCGCGAAAGACCTGCTCGCCGTGAAGGGCTATCCGACGACCTGGGGCGCCGGCGGCTTCGAGCATCAGTCCTTCGATGAGGACGCGACCGTGGTGCAGCGTCTCGACGATGCGGGCGCGGTGCTGGTCGCCAAGTTCACGCTCGGCGCGCTGGCGATGGGCGACAAGTGGTTCGGCGGGCGCACGCGCAATCCGTGGAACCCCAAGCAAGGCTCGAGCGGATCGTCCGCGGGATCGGCTTCTGCTGTTGCTGCCGGCTGCGTCGCCTTCGCCATCGGATCGGAGACACTTGGGTCGATCGCCTCGCCCTCCACGCGCTGCGGCGATTCGGGACTGCGGCCCACGCTTCGGCCTCGTTCCGCGCACCGGCGCCATGGCGCTGAGTTGGACGATGGACAAGCTTGGCCCCATCTGCCGCACCGCCGAAGACTGCGCGCTGGTGCTCGGCGCCATCCACGGCCTTGACGGCAAAGACACCTCCGTCTATCCCTACGCCAGCTTCCTGTGGAACCCGGACTTCGACTGGAAATCCCTCCGCATCGGCTACCTGAAGAACGACTTCGACGATCCCAAGCCCTTCAAGCCCGAGCAGGCCCCGGCCAACGAATCCGCGGAGGACAAAAAGAAGCGCGAAGACCGCAACGCCTTCATGCAGACCCGCCACGAACGCGTCGCCTACGACCACAAATTTGCGGTGGCCGCGCTCGACAAGCTCAAGAGCATGGGCGTGAACCTCATTCCGGTCGAGCTGCCCAAGCTGCCCTATGGCGCGATGGTCACCATGCTCGAATGCGAAGGCGCGGCGGCGTTCGACGACCTCACCACCAGCGGCCGCGACAAGCTGCTCACCGAACAGGGCCCCGACGACTGGCCCAACGACTTCCGCATCTCCCGTTTCTTCCCCGCGGTCGAGTACATCCAGGCCGCCCGTGCTCGCACGCTGGCCTGTCAGCAGGTGTCCGCGTTGTTTGAAAAGGTTGACATCATCGTCGCGCCCACTGAAGGCCTGCAACTGGTGGTCACGAATCTCACCGGCCATCCTGCGCTGATTGTGCCCAACGGCTTTCGCGGACCCGACGCGCCGCATCCGCCCAAGGAAGACGACGGCAACGACGACAACATCGGCGGCCCCGGCACGCCGGTGTCGATCACGTTTCTCGCCGGGCTCTACGAGGACGCGAAGCTGGCCGCGTTCGGCAAGGCGTACCAGGAGACCACCGACTTCCACAAGCAGCATCCCAAGCTGGATTAGGTTTCTCTACAGTCGTCAGCCCCGGATCTTCCGTGCCCCATCCTTTGCGCAGTCTCATCGCGCGAAGGGTGGGAAACCCATGCGGCTCGTTGCGCCCGTTCTTGACATTTTCTTAACCAGTCAGCCGGTCCGCCGAGATTGCTTTCAAAGGCCACGTCTGCAATTCGATGTGGCTCTTCCCTTTCACGCTGACTTCAATGTCCGTGTCTCCCGGCTTCATCCCGTACACGCGGCTGGTCAGCGCCTCGCGGCCGCCGATGAACGACTCGATCACCGATCCATCGAGCATCATATGGAGATCCGGCCGTGGCCACGGCAATCCCGGGAAGGCAAATTCAACGTCGCCGCAGCGAACTGTCTTCGCCGGCACATCGAGCGTCAACTCCCACGCCGCCTGTCCGCCTGAAACCAGCCGCACAGTCAACACCGTATCCGTCAGCAGGTCGACTCGCACGGAGAGCTCGCGCTGCAGTTCATCGAGCTTCCGCCGGAACGTCGCGCCTTCACTCACCTTGGCACTCTCCAGCGGCCCGCGCAGGCTCTCCACTTCTTTCGCCACATGCATTTCGAGCTGCCCTTGCGCCCCGATCGTCAGCCAGCGCGGATACGACATCACGCCCGACCATCCTGCCGCGGAGAACTCCGCCTCGGGCCGTGTTTCGCGCAGCCAGCCCCACAGGATGCGCCGTCCACCGGGCGCGGCGAAGCTCTTGGGCGCGTAGTACGCAGCGCCGTGATCGAGCACGCCGCTGCGTTCGGGCGTATAGATGTGGGCCTTCGCGTCGTAATGGCCAGTGGTCCACAGCACCTTGTTCTCGGTGGAGTAGATGAGGCAATGCTTGTTGCCCAGCGGGAAGAAATCCGGGCACTCCCACATCTCGCCGCTGTCGCACGGGTTCGCGGCCTGCTTGCCGTTCGGCTTGCCCTCGACCATCTTGTGCAGATACTCCCAGTGGCGCAGATCCGTTGAGCGATAGAGCAGCACGCATCCGCCCTTGCCGCGCTCGCCCGACCCCACGCCGAGATACCAGCCGTCCGCTTCCTTCCACGGGCACGGATCGCGGAAGCCCGTCACCTGCACGCCCGGCGGCGGCAACGGGATCACCGGCTGCTCGTCCTTCTTCCAGCGCAGCAGGTCCGTCGTCTTCGGCCACGGCAAGCATCTGCGTCTCGCGCAGTTTGTCGCTGCCGTCGCGGATGGTGGCCTGCTCGCGCGGCGCGTTCTGCACGCCGGTATAGATGAACGTGGGCCTGCCGTTGAACACCACAGCCGAGCCGGAGAAGCATCCTTCGCTGTCGGCGCCGCCCGGCGTGGGCGCCATCGCGATCGGCTGATGCTTCCAGTGCACCATGTCGGTGCTGACGGCGTGGCCCCAGTGCATGTCGCCCCACACGGCGGCGTGCGGATTGAGCTGGTAGAAGAGGTGATAGTTGCCCTTCCAGAAGATGGGGCCGTTGGGGTCGTTCATCCAGTTGTGCGGCGGAAGAAGATGGCACGCAGGCCGATTGGGATCGCCCGCGATTGAAGCCGCATCGGCGTCCATCGCAGCCATCAGCCCGCGCAGCCTGCGCGGGTACGCGACGGCAGCCGATGCGCCGGCGAGCGCAGTGAGAAAGCGGCGGCGGGTGCTCATACGGCCCCGCCTACTTCGCCGCCGGTGTGAGCTTCAGCGCATAAGCGTATTTGCATGCCGCGCCGGCGGGCAGCGTGACTTCAAGAGCGTTGGCATTCTGCGATCCATGTGACTTTGCCGCTCGATCCCAGCAGCTCGACATTGCCCACCGCGATGCCTGCGCCCTCGTGGGCCCATCCCAGCGACTGGATGGTCGCCTTGCCGTCCGCCGGGCAAGCCATGCCGATGGCGTAGACCGTGTCGCCTTTCGCGGTGAAGCGGAAATCGTCAGCCGTGTAAGGCTTCGTATCGGTGTCGTGAAATGCGCCGCCGACGACCTTGGTCGGGCCCTCGCCGTAGGTCTTCCACGGCGTCGTCGCGTAGATAGCCTCGCCGTTCACCTTCAGCCATGCGCCCATCTCGCGCAGCGTGTTCTGCACTTCATCGGGAATGGTGCCGTCAGAGCGCGGCCCGAAGTTGAGCAGCAGGTTGCCGTTCTTGCTCACGATGTCGATGAGCTGATGCACCAGGAACTCGGGCGACTTGAAGGTGTCGTGCTCGAGATATCCCCAGCGACGCATTGGAGATCGATGTATCGGTCTGCCAGTGGTCGGCGATGATGTGATCCTGCTGGCCGCGCTCGAAGTCGCGCACGCCGGCCTTCCAGTTCAGCGAGTAGTCCTTGAAGTCGATCACGCCCGGTGTAGCCGTTGCGCTGCGGCGTAGTTGTAATAGAACGCGGCGAACTTGGCCACGTCGTTGCGAAAGCTGGGATGGCCGATCCACCAGTCGAAGTAGACGATCTCAGGCTTGTACTTCTCCACGAGCTCGGTGTCGCGGGCCAGCCAGTCATCGGTCCACGCCTGGCTCACGTAGGTCCAGTCGTTGGCCAGGCCGTGCTCGTCGCCGCCCGGCGCGAACCACTGGTGCGCGGGGCCGTAGAGCGAGGCATACTTCGGATCGTTGACGTCGGAGCGCATGGTGCGCCCGCCGTCGTAGAAGAAGTTGTGCTCGGCGCGATGCGAGCTGAGCCCGAAGTGCAGCCCTTCCGCGCGAACCGCCTTGGCCAGTTCGCCGAGCGTGTCGCGCTTGGGCCCCATCTTCACCACCGTCCAGTCGGAGAGGCCGGAGTCGTACATCGAAAAGCCGTCGTGGTGCTCGGCCACCGGCACCACGTACTGCGCGCCCGACTCCTTGAAGAGCTTTGCCCACGCCGCGGCATCGAACTTCTCCGCCTTGAACTGCGGGATGAAATCCTTGTAGCCCTTCGCTCGTCGCCCTTCGCAAAACTGCTCGCGGAAGTCCTTGTACGCGCCTTCCTTCGCCTGGTACATGTTGCGCGGATACCACTCGTTCTCCGCGGCCGGCACGGAGTAGACGCCCCAGTGGATGAAGATGCCGAACTTGGCGTCCTTGTACCACTGCGGCTGCTGGTACTTCATCAGCGTGGCCCAGTCGGGGCGATAGGGGCCGTCGTTGGCCTGGCGCTCGGCTTCCTTCAGCAGGCGGTTGCGCTCGGCATCGTACTTCGAAACCGACTGCTGCCACTCGCGATCGATCTCGGCAGCGGATTTGACGCCGAGGGTAGGCGCGAGCGGATCGGCCGGCGCGGAAGATTGGGCAGTTGCGAGCGGACCGGCGGCCAGAGCGAGCAGAGGCAGGCATAAGAGCAGATTTTTCATGTCGGGTGAATCGTAAATTGGCGGGTTCGTTTCTGCAAAGGTTTACATTTCCGGCGGCCGGATCGACCTGCGGCTCACCAGGAAGGGCGAGGAATAGTGCCGCTTGACATATTCCGATATAGGAATGTATTGTTCCGGGTATGGCAAGAGCAGCAACGACGTCGGATGTCTTCAATGCGGTGGCCGAGCCGCGGCGCAGGGAGATCCTGATCTTCCTGCTCGATCGCGAGCGGCCGGTCACCGAGATCGTGGACGAATTGCGGCTGGATCAGCCGTCGGTATCGAAGCATCTGCGCGTGCTGCACGATGTGGGGCTGGTGCGGATGCGCCGCAACGGCCGCCACAGGCTCTACCAGACGCGCGCCGACGGCATCAGGCCGCTGCACGAGTGGGCTTCGACATTCGAGCGCTACTGGAGCCATCAGTTGCTGCGCGTGAAGCAGCGCGCCGAGCAGATGGCGCGCGACCCCGAGACAAAAACACCAACCCAACGAGGAGGAAGCAATGATCGCAACGGCACCGGGCATTGAAGACCTGACACTCAATATCACCCAGGAGATCCACGTGAATGCACCGCTTGAAGCCACATTCACCGCGCTCATCGAACAGCTCACGACGGCCAGCGAGCACCCCGACGGCACGCCCATGCCGATGAAGATGGAACTCCGGCCCGGCGGGCGCTGGTTTCGCGACCTGGGCGGAGACAACGGCCATTTCTGGGCGACCGTACAGGCCGTAAAACAACCCACCCTGCTTGAATTCACTGGCCCGCTGTTCATGTCGTATCCGGCAATCAACAACGTTCAGTATCGTCTGAGCGAAGTGGACGGCGGCACGCTCATCCAGTTCCATCATTCCGCTTTCGGCCTCATTCAGGAAGACCACAAAAAGGGCGTGACGACCGGGTGGAATCACATTCACGAGCAGGCACGCCAGCGCGCGGAACGGCAACACGCGTCCCGCTGACGGCGGGTTCTCCAATAACCATCTACTTCCCCCAACAGGAGGCAATCATGTCTATTGCACAAACGTTGCTCGCTGAGTTTGAAGCGCAGGCGCCCGTGACGCGCAGGTTCCTGGTGCGGCTGCCTGAGGAGAAACTGACCTGGAAGCCGCATTCGAAGTCGATGACGGCCGGACAGCTTGCGTTCCACCTGGCTGTAGTGCCGGGCGCGGTGGCGCGATTCGTCCAGAACAATCCGGCGCAGGCGCCGGATTTCAACTTCCCCCAGCCGGCCAGCCTTGATGAGGTTCTGAAGACTCTGGACGGGAGTATCGAGTCGGTGCGCAGTGTGCTGGCCGGGTTCGACGATGCCGCCATGAACGAGACGTGGCGCATGGAGGCAGCCGGAAGAGAAGTGATGGCGGTGCCGCGCGGATTGTTTCTGCGCGACGTGATGCTGAGCCACTGGTATCAGCATCGCGGGCAGTTCGGCGTGTATCTGCGGCTGCTCGATATCCCCGTGCCGTCAAGCTGGGGACCCAGCGCCGATGAGATGCCGGCGAGCATGCGGACGCCCGAGGCCGTAGCCGTATAGCTGGAACGATTTCCCTGCGGCGCGGCCTATTTTCCGGCGATCAGCATCACCGGGTCCGGAGCTACGGTGCACAGGTTCAGCCCGGCGAAGTCGCGGGTGGTGCCGTCCGCGAATTGCAGCGCATCCAGCTTGACGGATTTCACCGCAGTGAATCCCGTGAGGACAAGTTCAGCCCAGACGGTCTTCTCGTCCTCACGGGTGAAGGTCACGTTCATGGTTCTGCGCAGGTCCGAGGCATCGCTTGTGACTGCCTTGTCGATGCGCCCGCGCGCGGAGAATCCGCGTACCGTGACGGTGGCGTTGACTTTGCCGGTCTTCGCCAGGCCGGTGAGGAAAAGGCGGATTCGCTGGCCGGGCTTGGCCATGGTCTCCGGGGTCGGATTCTGGCCCCTCCCGACCTTCACCATCCCGGTTGCCCCGGCGTGTTTGGCGACGAGGGAAACGGGGCAGGCCTGAGGCGGGACGAGCGTGAGGCTCAACGATTGCGAGGAGGCTGTCAACTCTATATCTGTGACGCCAACGCCCGCGCTGGACGAGCCCGTTTGCTGCGCGAAGGCGAGCGTGGAGGCTACGAGGCCGGCGACCAATAGCAACGTAAGGGCTTTCATGACCGGCTCCTTTCGGGTTCCTGGACGGGGCAGAAACCGGCGACGAGAACACGATACGCCGGGATGGGTTTGACTTCAACCGGTGGCGGAGCCCCTGGTCACCTGAGCCCTCACATCTGTGATGGCCGGCACATCCTTATCCGTGCCGGAAGCGGCACGATAGCGGCGTGGCACACCTGCGCAATCCTCGGTGTTCTGCTCGCTCCGCCGTTGCGGACCTTCTCCTCAAACCAGAAGGTGTTTACCATAAAATTAACAATTAGAAAAGTTGAGTTTTCCACAGTAACATAGTTTAAACTGCTTACTTTCAATCGTTTACGAAATTGTATTAGGTACCGAAGTTTTTCACCGTTTCTTCGCTTTTCTCCCCTCAGGGCGCTTATTGCCCCAATCCATTCTCCGCCGATTGTTACCATTTGGTAGCGCCGCCATCGACTGCCCGGTAAAGGTGATCATTCGCGGCTGGCGGTTTCGACCTGGGAGCGGGCTTCTCGCAGTTCGGCGATCGCGTCCCCCTGCGGCAGGAATTCCATTGCTGCCATGCGCTGGTATTTGAGCTCGGCGAGCTTGCGGTAGATGTTGCGCGTAGTTGATTTCGCCGGTTCCGGGTTTGTGGCGGCCGGGGACGTCGGCGATGTGGATGAGGCCGATGACGTCGATGTTCTTTTCGAGCTTCTCGATGAGGTTGCCTTCGCCGATCTGCTCATGGAACAGGTCGTAGAGAAACTGGACCTGGGGGTGGTTGACGGCGCGGACGATCTCGATGGCTTCGGCGGCGGAGGTGAGGAAGTATTTGGGGTTCTCTTCGGGGTCGATGCACTCGAGGAGGATGCGGACGGGCTGGCCGTTGATCTTGCGGCCTTCGACGAGGGCGGCGGCGCGCTTGAGGCCGTCGATCGAGGACTGGTGCTGGGCTTCGCGGGAGAGGCCGGGGACGACGTTGCCGGAGAGGACGATCATGGCCGGGCAGCCGAGGGTCTCCATGGGGACGAGGGCCTGGCGGAGGTCGGCGAGGAAGGCGTCGCGGTCGGCGGGATTGGCGACGCCGTGGCCCAGGCCGGCGGTGGCGTCAAAGGTGATGCCGAGACGCTTGCGGGCGGCGTTGGCGCGGTCGAAGTCGGCGGGAGACCATTTGGCGTATTCGCCGACCAGCTCGACGTTGGTGTAGCCGGCTTTGGCGACGTTCTCAAGGCGCTGCTCGAAGGGCAGGTCGCGAAAGACGGTCCACAGCATGACGGAGAGTGGAAAGGACGTAGGGGCTGGGGAAGCATCGTATCGCCGGGCCTCCAAATCCGAGGGACCGGGGGTACCCGGCGGAGGCGGTTCCGGCGGCGACAGCGGACCGCGGCGAGGGTCGGACAAAACTGCGGCGGTTCATGGGGGCTCCTAGGAAACCACCGCCATGCTAAATGCTGCAGGCGGGCACAACAAAACCCCGCCCGAGGGGCGGGGTCCTGGCGGAACAGGGGAGCCGTTGACTTAAGTGACTAAGCTGCCTTGGTGACCTTGCCGCTCTTGATGCAGCTGGTGCAGACGCGAATGCGCTTGGTTGCGCCATTGACAAGGGCCTTGACGGCCTGCAGGTTGGGATTCCAACGGCGGCGGGTCACATTGTGAGCGTGAGAGATATTGTTACCGAACTGCGGACCCTTGCCGCAAACATCGCATACCTGTGCCATGACATTGCTCCAAATCTTCGAGGTTTTGCTGGGGCCGCGCTGAACTCGAGAGGCAGCGAGAAGTCTCGCTCCAGGTCGTTTCCCAGCCCGCCCGGAAATCCGTAACAGGGCCGGTTCAGCGAAGGGGCGCACGTAGGCGCAATCCCCGCGGCTTGCCGAATTCTCAGTATACCCGAGGCGAGGGGGTTCTGGCCAACCCAGCGGGTGCGTCGGTACCGGTCAAGATTGAGATCTACGCCCCCCATCTAGACACGAGCCAAATGATCGCGAACCAAATAATGCCGGCGACCAGAAATTTGATGACCTTTCTGGTCTCCGTTCTCGGCTCGTCGGGGTCGGCTGTCCGGTACACGAGGCGTTTACCGTGCCACTGGCTCGGCTTGTAGTAGGTGCCCATGGCAGTCATACTCTCATGCTTCGCCCAGCCCAACAACTTCCTCAAGGCTCGAAACATAATCGCTGATTCCTGCTTCATGATCGGATTCAAACTTGACCACTAACCGGTGCATCCCGGCCGGGAAGAGCTTTGGAATCAGAAAAAAAGACCCCTTCCCTGAAGTGGGAAGGGGGTTTGGAAGGCACACACTCGAGAACCTTAGTGGGAGGGGGAGGGATGTCTGGCCGCCGATTGGCCGTGCCTACTGGCCGGAGGCGGGAGAGCTGGTGAAGCTCAGGGTGGCGTCCTTGAACTGAACGCTTTCCAGCGTGGTGGACCCGGCCTGGGTGTTGGTGGTGAGCTGGGTGCGATCGTGCTTTGCCGGAACCAGCTTGCCAGCCAGAGTGACGGTAACGGGCTTCTGGACGTCCTTCTGCTCAAGCGTGACCTGCACGTCAGGTGCGGAGCCGGTCCAGGAGATCTTGTAGTCGCCCGCGGGAAGCTTCGTGGAGCCAACGGTGGTCGGGTTAGGAAGCTTTACGGTCTGGGAGTTCTTTGCCGCGAACGCAGGAAACGATAAAGACGAGAGAACGATGGCAAAACCAATGAAGCGCTTCATGAGTTTTCATCCAGTGCCTCGAAGAGTTCTCTTTCGAGAGAGGCATGGTTGGATTACACGCGGGTTTGGGCGCATTGCACCTTAAGAAACGTAAAGTGCGATGGAGATCACACAAGCAGCGGCGCGGTAACCAGCGGAATCACGATGCGCACGCGCAGGCCGGGGTCGGCGTTTTCGGCGGAGATGCACCCGTGATGCGCCTGTACGGCACGCTTGGCGATGGAGAGGCCGAGGCCGGACCCGGCGCCATTGGTGTTGCTGCGGGACTCTTCGACGCGGAAGAAGGGGTCGAAGATGCGCGTGAGAGTCTCATTGGGAACGCCGGGACCCTGGTCGCGGACGATGATGACGGCGTTCGCGTTTTCTTCCGCGAGGGAGACCTCGATGGAGGAGCGGTCAGGGGAATAGCGGATGGCGTTGCGCAGAACGTTTTCGACGGCGCGTCGCAGCAGTTCGCGGCTGCCGATGGCTTCGCCTTCGAGTTCGCCGGCGAGGTCGACGGAGCAGCCGCGCATCTCGGCTTCGAGGCTGCAGTCGCGGACGACTTCGTCGACAATCTGCCGGATGGGGACGGGCTCGGCGCCGCGCAGGGCGGGATCGCCTTCGACAAAGGTGATCTCGACGATGTCGGAGACGAGGGACGCAATGCGGTTGACGTCGCGCTCGATGCGGTCGAGGGCGGCCTCTGCGTCGGAAGAGGTGCGGGCGAGGCGGATGGCGAATTTGAGCCGGGCCAGCGGGGAACGCAGTTCGTGGGAGATGTCGCCGAGCAGTCGGCGCTCGCTGACGATGAGGCGTTCGAGGCGTTCGGCCATCTGGTTGAAGGAGCGTCCAAGCTGGCCGATTTCGTCGAGGCGCCGGTTCTTGACGCGGAGGGAGAGATCGCCCTGGCCGAAGAGAGCGATGGTGGTGGCGATGCGCCGGATCGGAAGGATAACGCCGATGGCGGCGAACCAGGTGAGCACAGCAATGACGCCGATGACGAGGAAGTAGTAAGGCAGGAACGTCCAGATGTGGATGCGGCCGAGCGGGCCGACTGCGGTGAACCAGTATTTGCCGTCGGGGGCGCGGTGAGCGATGGTCCACTGGCCGTGGCTCTGGCTGCGCCGGATGGTTTCAGGCGGCGGGGGCAGCAGATAGGAGCGGTTCTCGCCGGTGAGGAGGTCGATGCCGTTGGCGTCAAGAAAGTAATGCACGCCGCGGAAGGTATGGTCGAGGCGGTAAATATAGTCGCCGAGAGCCTGCTTGCCGTGCTGCTCGTACTCTTCGCGGGCGCTGTCAAGCTGTAGTTGATCGAAGCGGTTGAAGGTGGGATCGATCATGAGGCGCTGCATGCGGGTTCCGATGGCCTGAAAGACCAGGAACGAGACTCCACTGATGAACAACATGGAGAGCAGCGTGGCGACGATGAGGGACTTGAAGCGCACGGCTCAGTTTACCCCTGTAAACATATAGCCGACCCCGCGAATGGTGCGGATGAGGCGCGAGCCGCCTTCCAGCTTTTTGCGCAGATGGCTGATGTGGACGTCGAGGAAGCGGTCGTAGGGCGTGGCTTCGCGTTCGAAGAGCGCGGCGGTGATTTCGTCGCGCGAAACGATCCGGCCGGCGGAGCGCACCAGCATTTCAAGCAGATCGAATTCAGTGGAAGTGAGTTCAACCGGACTGCCGCCGCTCCAGGCTTCGCGCGTGGAGGGATTGACGCGGACTGAGCCGATGGTGATGGATTCGGCCACAGGCTGGGGGGAAGTCTCAGTGCGTCGCAAAACAGCGCGGACGCGCGCGAGCAGCTCATCGGGATCAAAGGGCTTGGGAAGGTAATCGTCGGCGCCGGCATCAAGGCCCTGAATGCGGTCTTGCTGCTGGATGCGCGCGGTGAGCATGATCACGGGACTCTGCTTGCGGCGGCGCAACTGGCGCAGCACTTCGAAACCGTCGAGGACCGGAAGCATGACGTCGAGAATGACGAGATCGAAGGCGCCGTTGAGGGCTGAAGCCAGTCCCTCGCGGCCATTGTGCATGCAATCCAGGCGATGGCCGGCCTGGGCAAAGAACTCCCGCATCATGCCGCAGAGCTCGACGTCGTCATCGACGAGCAGAAGCGAGAGTGCTTTGGGTCGTTCCTGAAGATCCATAGGGTGACGGGCGTAGCGCGTGCCGGTGCTCCGGTCCCAAGTCTCGCATATTCAAGCCGAGCGAACTCTCGCTTAACAATTCTTAATGAAAGACGGTAGGGGGGCGATCCGCCGCTCGGCTGTGTTTCAGCGCCGGCCAAAGTGAATGACGAGGCCGGTGCTGAGACGCAGCATGTTCTGGTGATCGTTCTGTCCATTGTGAAAGAGCGTGACGAGATAGTCGGCCTCGACCAGGCGCCAGGAGAAACGGCTTTCGGCGCCGAGTTTCAGATCGAGTCCGCCGCCCACATTGGAGGCAAAGACTACGGACGAGTCCGCTGCCGCGGGAGTATTGCCGGAGACCAGGGTGCCTCCGGCATGAGCGCCCCCCGCGAGTACCTGGGCGAAGGGCATGAGCGGTCCGAGGGAGAGACCGGGCCGATAGCGCACCCCAGCGGTAAATGCGGTCAGGGTCAAGTCATAGCCGTTGCGGGTTATCTTGCCGGCGTGGGCGGCAGTTACGTCTCCTGCAACGAAGAAGTGGCTGCCATGCAGCGGCGCGGCGAAGGAGGCGCTACCGCCTTGCAGCGAGAAGCAGCCACACTGGCCGACGGGTGCGTTCGATCGGAGATAGGTGTATTGCAGGCTCAATTCCGGCCCTGAGCTTGCGGGGTGGGCGGCGGTGGTCTGTGCTCCCGCAGTGGTGGAGACTGCGGCGATGATCAGCAGAAGTGCGAATCGTGTTCTCATCGGCATTCTCCTAGTTCACCGTCAAATGGACGGTGGTCGTTTGTACGTCGGAGCCGCTGGTTGCGGTGATGGTAATGGTGGAGGTGACGGTGGTGCGCGGCAGAGCGAAGCCGCCGCCGCAGCCGGTGACGACTGCAGCCGCACCCAGTGAACTCAACGCCAGCAATACGATTTGCGCACGCCTGGACCACTGCGTTCGAAGCCGTTTCGGGATGGCGAAGAAGAGCAGGGCCAGAGCCGGCGAACCCAAGGGCCATAGCGGCCTGGGATTGCGATTTGCCGCTGTCGAGACTGCAGTTTGAACGGTGAGAACGGAAGTCGCAGAGCCGTTGCCGGGATTGACCGAAGCCGGGGCGAACGTGGCTGTGGCTCCGCTGGGCAGGCCTGAAGCCGATAGCGTGACGGCGTGGTTGTATGGTCCTCCTGACGTCGCCACGGTCAGTTGGAACTGGGCTGATCCGCCGCTGGTGACGGCCGCGGATGAGGGCGTGGCGGCTATCGTGAATTGGCCTTGCACGACAGCGACTCCCGTCCCGGAAAGGGATGCTTTTTGTGGCGAGTCTGCGGCGTTGTCACTGATGGTCACCGTACCGGGCAGTGATCCTGTGGCTGTGGGAGAAAAGATCACGCTGACCGTACAGCTTGCGCCCACGTCGAGAGAGCTGCCGCAGGTGGTGGTCGCCGAATAGTTGGTAGAGGTGATGGGGGAGGCTTGTGACCGCGCGCTGCGCACCGCACTGGGTTGGCTTTCCGACATCGATATGGCGATGCCGGTCAACGCCGCGGTTCCGGAGTTTTTAACCGTAATGGTCTGCGCCGCGCTGCTGGTTCCCTGGGTCTGATTGCCGAAGGCGAGTGACGCCGGAGTGAGCGTTACGATCGGCGCCGGAGGTGCAGTCCCGGTGCCGGTTAGATCGACAGCAGGAGCGGCGCCGCTGGTGTTGCTGTCGATGGACAGAGTCGCGGATTGCGCGCCAAGCGCTTGGGGCGCAAAGACCACTGAGAGAGTGCAGGTTGCGCCGGCGGCCAGGGAGCTTCCGCAGGTGCTGGTTTCGCTGAAGGAGGCCGATCCGGAGATAGGGAAAGCGGTCACGGTCAGCGCGGCGTTGCCCGTATTCTTCAGCGTCACTGTCTTCGCGGTGCTTGCCGTGCCTGTGACCTGATTGCCGAAGGCCAGAGACGTCGGCGTGAAGGTTGCCACTGCCGATGTCTGAATGGTGTAAGTAGCGGAAGCGACCGCGCTGTCTGTGTGATTGGTTGCAGCGGCGATGGCCATGATGGTCTCAGTGCTGGTTACTGTGATGGGGCTCGTATATTTGGTTGAAGCAGTGGTGGGCGCGGCGCCGTTGGTGGTGTAGTAGATAGCGGAGCCCGCGGTAGAGTCGCTGATGACGATGCTTTGAGTGGTTGTGTAAGTACCCGGCGCCGGCGAGAAGGTTGGCGCCGCGGTTTGGGGTAACTCAATTGTCTCGGTAATGGCAGAGCTGCTCGGACTGAAGTCGGAGTTACCCTGATACGTGGCCTTGACCGTGTGACTGCCCGCCGTCAATGTTGAGGAATGGTAAGAGGCTGCGCCCGCATCGAGCGCCACCGTTGCCACATCCGTTGCATCCACGCTGAATACCACGTTGCCGGTGGGCGTCGAGTTGCCTGAAGACGCGTCCACGGCGGCATCAAAAGTCACGTTTTGACCGAAGGCTGCAGGATTGGCGCTGGGGGTGAGCGTGGTGGTGGTGGCAATGGCGGGCAGGGTGGTATCGAAAGCGGCGACAAATCCAGTTGGGACAAAATTGTTATTGGTATTGTTCGTCAACTGGAATGCCCCGGTGCTGACAGGAAAGTCAGAAGCAATGGTGCCCCCGGCTACGAATGTGCGTCCTCCTGGGCCGATGGCGATGGCGTCCCCGAATGTTCCGCGCGTCCCGCCCAGGCAGGTGGAGTAGACGAGTGCGGTTCCGGTTGGATTGAGGCGCGTGATGAAAGCGGAGGTGAGCGTGGAGCAACTGGACTGGAAAGCATCCGGAGTCACCGGGAAACCGGGCAGCGAATTGCCGGTAACATAGGCGTCGCCGGCGCTGTCTACCCGAATGCCGTGGGGTCCATCGCTGCTTACGCTGGAGACCGGGCCAAGGAACGTGGAGTAGTCGAGCGCTGAACCTGCCGCATTCAGATGAGTAACAAATCCCGCGCCGCGGTTGCTCGCGCCTTGAAACGCACCCGAAGTTACGGGAAAGTCGCTGGAATTTGTGTGCCCCGCTGCGTAGGCCGTACCTGCGGGGTCCACTGCGATTGCCTTTACCTGCTCTAGAACGCTTCCGCCCAGATAGGTGGAATAAACCAGCGCAGATCCCGCCGGATTCAGTTTGGCGATAAAGCCGGTAGCATTAGCCGGCACGAGATTTGCTTGTTGAAATGCGCCGGCCGTCACCGGAAAATCGTGGGAACTGGTGCCGCCGCCCACATACGCGTTGCCGGCTGCGTCCAGGGCGATCGCTAACGCCGCGTCATAACTGGTGCCGCCCAGATAATGTGGAGTAAATCAGGGCTGTGCCGGCCGGATTCAGTTTGGTGATGAAGGCGGCCCGAAGGCCGGGGATAGTGGTTGAAAACGCGCCCGCAGTCACTGGAAAGTCGGCTGCCTGGGTGCAGCCGGCGACGTACGCATCGCCTGAACTATCCAGGGCAATTCCATTACCCGCTTCCGCCCCGAAGCTGCCGCCCAGATAGGTGGAATACACCAGCCCTGTGCCCGTGGAGTTGAGCGCGGAGACGAATCCCGTGCCTCCCTGACTCATACGGGACGCCTGGAAGGCTCCGGCGGTCGTGGGGAAATCGGAAGAATTGGTGATGCCAGTGATATATGCAAGGCCCGCTGCACTCACGGCAATCGCATTCGCATGGTCATCGTCGTCAGATCCGCCAAGGTAAGTGGAATAGATGAGCGCAGTGCCTGTGGGGTTGAGCTTGGTGACAAAAGCCTGGGTGTGCCCTGCTGACTTCTGGACAACCTGATAGCTTCCTGGTGTTGTGGGGAAGTCGGCGGAGGACGTGGTGCCCGTGATGTATGTATTGCCCGAAGCATCCACCGCGATACCGAACGCCTCGTCTGTAGTGCTGCCGCCAAGGTAGGTGGAGTAGACGAGAGTGGGGTCAATCACCAGTGGACGGTTACGGTCGTATTCGACCCAGCGCAAAACCGACGGAGTTATGCGCCAGCAGCGTGAATCGTCCCTGAACCTGTTGCCGTTCGCCATGCTCATTGCTGGTAAACGATGGGCTTGTGGAAGACGATCCGGCCGTTCTTTCCCCACACCGTGAGATCGCCCGTCGCAGCCAGTTGAAGCTTGCCCGCTCCTGCAAAATGCAGGCGAATGGTTTCAGGGTCGGCGTTTGGAGCGACCACAAAATCGTATTCGAGCTGGCCCTGATCGCCGTAGTAGAGGAGATCGACGCCCGGATAAACACCGGGGAACTCCACCTTCGCAAAAGTAGGAACCCCCGACTGCCAACGCGATGGATCGTTGCCGCGGAAGTAGTTGATTGTCCCAGGCAACGGCGCGACGCCATGAGGCTCAACCGACGGATTGACGCCGAGTAACTGCATCTTGAGCACGTCGGTCTTTGCCGGGGAGGACCGTGGAGCAGACTTGCCCAAAGCGGCGGCATGAAGCGCCAGAACCGCCTCGTGTCCGGTTAGAAACACTCCATAGCCTCTGCCGCGTGCCATGAACCTGACCTGCTTGTCGGTCTGCCCGCGATTGACCTCGAAACTGAGCGGCAACTGTTCGTAGCTGTTCGCAATCCTGCTCTGTTGGGCCGCGGCATTCGTCGTGGTCTGCGCCGAAATCGCGAGGACGCCGAGCGCAGACAAAACGAGAACGGACACTGCTGTGGAACGCCATACAGATTTTGAAAACACAGTTTCTCCTCGTCGCAAGCGTGAATATGAGTTGGTCTTCCCTGCCATCCCTGCGGAACCTTCCCGGGATGGATAGATCAACAATTCTGTTTAGCCCAGGTGAAGCGAGGGCTTGCAGACCCAGCACTCCTCCGAGGCCGAAAGTATGAAGTGAACGTTGCCCCGCTCCGCGTTCGATCCGGGGGGAACGGGATTGAGCGCCATTAATTCCATGGCCTCGGTCAAGCGCAACATTTCCGTCGATCCGCAGGTCGGGCAGATTGCGGGTCGTTCTGTCTCGCTCGGGGATCTTCCACGGCCTTTCGGTTCGCCTTCGACGCCGCCAACGTTTGCCTCTCCGAAAGGCGGCGAAACGCCGTAAATCGACAGCTCGCGGCGCTCGATAAGAACTTCAATCCTTCGCCTCTTTTTCAAGGCACCTCCGCTCGTCTGTCGTCCGCCGGTGATTCGGTTGTCGCAACTCCAAGGGCTTGGTACTCTAAGGCAGCGATCCTGAATTCAGAATTCCGGGCCTGGAACTTGTTCCCGATCTGTGCAACGTTGTCGCAATTCCTTGGCCGGGATGTCCTCAATCCGGCTCTCAACCGTTCTCAATTTTCCTTACATCGCAGAACGCATTGAGGGAATTAGGCTTGATCCGATTTGAAGGATTCGAGTTACTCCCCGCCGCACGTTCCCTGACGTGGAACGGCCAGGCTATCGCTCTGCGATCGAAGACCTTTGACCTGCTGCTCTACCTGGCGCAGCATCCCCATCAAGTGGTGACAAAAGATGAGTTGATGGCGGCCTTATGGCCCGACTCGTTTGTCGAGGAGAGCAATCTCACGCAACACGTTTTTCTGTTGCGGAAGGCCCTGGCAGAGAGGGGTCAGGCAGAGCGGATCGTCGTGACGGTGCCCGGTAAGGGCTATCAGTTCACGGCCACCCTCGAACCCATTCCGGCAAATGGAGAACGGCCGCGGTCGGGCGAATTGTTGATGAGCGCGGTGCAATCCGTCACGCGCATGGTGATCGAGGCGGAGGAGGAAGAAGATACGCCGCGGACGCCTGAACTGTCGCCATCCCATACCCATTCCCGGCGTTGGATCTGGGTCGCGGCCTCGATTGGATTGGCAGTGCTGGCGGCGGCGGGGATCTTTGGGTGGAGAAGATTCCATCTAGGGCCGCCCTTGCTCATTTCCGCGTATACGAAGATCACTCATGACGGCCACCCCAAGTCCATTGGCGGAACCGACGAGAGCAGAATCTATTTCGAATGGGAAGACACCGGGGCGATCGCCGAGATTTCAGTTTCAGGCGGCGCGGTCGAGCCGATCCATGTCGGACTGGAACATCCACGGATCGGAGAAGTTTCGCCGGATGGATCCACTCTGCTGTTTACCTCCGAGGGAAGCGGAAAGGGGCCCGCCGATTCGCTATGGAGCGTGCCGGTGCTGGGAGGCTTGCCGCGCCGGCTTGGAAATGCGGTCTCTTCAACGTGGTCTCCTGACGGGGAGAAGGTCGCCTACGGCACGGCAAATGGAGAGATTTTTACCGTGCGGCGAGATGGGACCGAAGCACGCCGCATCGCCACCGTGGGAGGCTATCTGAAATCGGTAGCTTGGTCGCCGGACGGGAGCGTGATCCGGTTTTCCAGAGACGGCTTGCTGTGGCAGATTTCAATTGACGGCGCAAACTTGCACCAGCTTCTGCCCGGATGGGGCAAGTCGCCTACACAGTCGAGCGGGAAATGGGCTGGAGATGGACGATTCGTCTTCGTTGCCGATGGCCAGATATGGCTTGTGGATGACGGGCAAAGACAGGATGACGCTGTTGCCGGACAACCCGTTCAACTGACATTTGGACCCACCGTCTGGGATCGGCCCATGCCCAGTCATGACGGGAAGAAGGTCTTTGCATCGGGTCGCACCAAGCGCGGTGAACTGGTCCGATTCGACCCAATGTCGAAGCAGTTTCAGCCCATTCTCGCGGGTATCTCGGCGGAATTCGTCACGTTTTCGAGCGACGGCAAATCAGTAGCCTACGTCTCGTATCCGGAGGGGGTCCTTTGGCGAGCCAATTCGGACGGCAGCAATCCCATGCAACTGACCGAAGCTCCCGTGTATCCGAAATCCGTGCGCTGGTCTCCCGACGGATCGCAGCTTGCCTTTGTGGACCGCACACGCTCTGGGCGCCGATGCCATTTACGTGGTGGCATCCGATGGAAGTGGAAAGGCCAGGCGCCTTTTGCCTGACGATCGCCAGGCGGAGACGGACCCAAGCTGGTCCCCGGACGGACGCAAAATCGTCTTTGCCACGTCTCCGAATGTCGGCGCGAGTGCGAAATCCGATCTGCGGATCCTTGACGTGGGGTCCGGTAAAGTTGTTGCCGTTCCGGCTTCCGATGGCCTACTGGTGCCGCATTGGTCGCCCGACGGCTTGTTCATTGCAGCGATGACACTCGACACGATGAGTATGAAACTCTTCAACCTATCAAGTGGACGGTGGACAAATTTGAACACCGGCGCCGTCGCTTTCCCTGAATGGTCCCACGACGGCCAGTCGATTTACTACGTCAAGTGGACGGACGATCCGGCCGTGCTTCGCATTCGAGTGAGCGATGGTAAACGGGAGAGTCTTGCCGATTTGAAAGGAGTGCAGTACACCGGCGTCTATTCGTTGTGGATGGGCCTTGACCCAGTTGATAAGCCGATGATGCTCCGCGACGTCGGAACCGACGACATTTATAGTCTGACACTGGAATCGAAATGAGTGGTGGCCAGGGACGGGATTGAACCGCCGATGCCGGCCTTTCTGAGGGCCGCGGGCCGGTTGGTTGCGTTGCGCGCAAAAAGCCAGAGCGCGGCTTGGGATTTATTGGTTTTCGAAGAGATGGTGGCCAGGGACGGGATTGAACCGCCGACGCCGGCCTTTTCAGGGCCGCGCTCTACCACTGAGCTACCTGGCCTCAGTGCAGACTTGCGTTGCAAGATCCTGTGCGGGAGTCCGGCGGGGCCGGATGAGGGTGGGTTTCCTCGGACAGTGGGCTGCAACAACTTGAGTAAGTATAGCAACTGAGATGCCCTTGAGCCAAACGCCGGGCGGGAGCCCTTTTCACCTGCGGTTCAGATCGTTAATTTTATGCATGGCGACAGCCAAGGACTGCCCTAAACTGGGTGTCAACTATGCGAGCCTCTGTTCGATTCGTTGCAGCAGTCGTCTGTCTTTCTTGGCTGAACCTTGCGGCTCAGCCAGCCGCAACCCAGCCGCCGCCTGGAGCGGCCCGAAGCCGTGCAGTAGCGCGCTCAGCCGACGAAGGCCGCGCTGCCCAGGCCTACGACGAAGCCGTCGCGGCCGGGCCGCTGGCTTTGCGCGCTTTTCTGCTGCAGTTCCCCAAGGGAGCCGATCTGCACGTGCATCTTTCGGGGGCGGTTTACGCGGAGACGTTCATCCGCGACGCGGGCGAGGACAAGCTTTGCGTCGACCCTGAGGGGAAGAAATGGGCGCGGGACGACAAGGGCAATCTGATCAAGGAACCGTGTCCGTCGCAACTGATTGCGGCGTCGCAACTTACCGGCAACTCCCTGAAATCGGCACAGCAGGACATGTACGACGGGCTGGTGAATTCGTTTTCGATGCGGAGTTTTGTGGCGTATGCCGGTTTCAGTGGGCATGACCAGTTCTTTGCCACCTTCGGCAAATTCGGCGGGCTGGACAAAGGGCATACGGGCGAGTGGGTAGACGAGGTGGCGAGTCGGGCGGCCGACCAGAACCAGCAGTATCTGGAGCTGATGCAGACGCCCGTTTTCAACAATGCGGCGCTGATTGCAAAGGAGATAGGGTGGCCGGCGGGTCAGGTGGATTTCGCCCAGCTGCGGCAGAAACTGCTGGATCGCGGGCTGACGCAGGAGGTCGGGCCGGACATGGACGACGTGCGCAGTTCGGAGGAACAGAGGAAGCAGATTGAGCATTGCGGGACTGCGGAGGAGATGCCGGCGTGCCGCGTGGAGGTGCGCTACATCTACCAGATTCTGCGCGCAAACCCTCCCGAGACGGTGTTTGCGCAGACGCTGCTGGGGTTCGAAACCATTCAAAAATCGATAGATACGGGCGCGGATGGGTTTGTGGGGATCAACTTCGTGCAGCCCGAAGACGGCTTTGTTTCGATGCGCGATTACACGCTGCAGATGAAGATGGTGGGGTATCTGCATTCGGTGTATCCGAAGGTGCATATCTCGTTGCATGCAGGGGAGTTGGCGCCGGGAGTGGTGCCGCCGGAGGGGCTGCGGTTGCATGTGCGGCAGGCGGTGGAGACGGCGCATGCGGAGCGGATTGGGCATGGGGTGGATGTGATGTACGAACCGGATGCCGGTATGTTGTTGAAAGCAATGGCTGAAAAGCATGTAATGGTGGAGATCAACCTGAGCTCGAATGAGGGGATTCTGGGGGTAAAAGGGGTGGATCATCCGTTCCCGCTGTATATGAAGGCGCATGTGCCGGTGGCCCTGTCGACCGATGATGAGGGGGTCAGCCGCATCGATCTGACCAACGAATACGTCAAAGCTTCGATGGAGTATCGCCTTTCTTATCAGCAGCTTAAGCAGTTGGCTCGGACGGGGATGGAGCATGACTTCCTGCCTGGCGACAGCCTGTGGGCAGAGCCGGATGACTTCCGCGCGGCGCGGGGCGCGTGCCGGGGCCAGAGGCTGGGCGGGGAGAAGCCGTCGGATGGCTGTAAGTCGTTGCTGGATAAGAGCCAGAAGGCTTCGGCGCAGTGGGAGATGGAGCGGCGTTTCCGGGCGTTTGAGGGGCAGTTCTGAGAGGCAGGGACCAAAGGGAACAAGGGACCAAGCGAGCAGTGAGTCTGGATCACCAAAGAGTGGGTCAGAATTTGCGATTTGTCTACGACAGGGGTAGCAAAATTCGCGAAAAGTCTACGACAGGGGTTACAAAATTTCGCGGTTTGGCCCGGAAAACGCACCCCAAGATGTCTAGGTATCGGGATGATTCGGTGATCTGGTGGTCGAGGTGATCAGGGGATCGAGTGGTTGGGGTGAACGTGTGATCGGGCTGATCGGGTCGGGTGGTGGGTGGTCGGCGGTGGGGGTGAGGTTGGCGGATGGATAACGAGCGGATTCGGGCGATCTGCATGGGCCTGCCCCACGTGTGCGAGACGCTGAACTGGGGACACCACCTCGTCTACTGGGCGGGGGATCGGGATATCGGCGGAAGGATGTTCGCGATGACCGATCTGGATGGGACGGGGTTCGGGGTGCTGTCGTTTCACTGCGGGGCGGAGCGGGTGCATGAGCTGCTGGAGGTGGAGGGCATCTCGGCTACTCCTTACCTCAAGAAGGCGCACTGGGTGACGGTGGAGCGGTGGGATGTGCTGCGGGCTCGGGAGTTCGAAGAGGAACTGAAGCGGGCCTATGAGCTGATCTATGAGAAGCTGCCGCCGCGGACGAAGAAGGTGCTGGCGCTGCCGGAGGCGGATCGGAAGAAGGTTATTCGGGAGCGGAAGAAAGTGGTGGCGGGGAGGGCGAAGGCGAAGGGATGACCCGAGTTCGGCCCTGATCGTCATCGCCCAAGAGGGTGAGTGCTTTGCCCTGAAGTCAAAAAACAGTCCGTCTGCATGATCACCTTGGGGGGATCAAATCAAGCGTAAATTAAGTCTCGTGAGCTAATCATTGTTATCAACTTCCACCAGTCCCTTCAGCATCGACAATAGGTCGCGATCACGGGCATCGACTCTCAGGCGCCTGCTCGTTTCACAAAAGTAATAGCGGGCACGAGTCACACCGCCGACTGCGATTAAGGGCGTGTTTCCGGTGTACTCGAACACGCAGAACTGCCCGGGACGATAGGTGAAGGGCGCGGTGGCTAGCATTGGCTTATCGCCGGTCACAAGTACTTCTGGTTCGGATGCTGTTCGGTCTGGAGGGTCAGAGGCTATTGTTTGAGGCACTTGATGCTTCAGCAACTGACGGTTTTTCCCGCAGCACATATCCACTCCTCATCACAACGAATCTGTGTAGCCGTGGCGTTTGCGAATTGACATGGAGCGAGCGTGGTTCTTCAGGAATGACTTCATATCTCAGGCCTCGTTGCGTTTTGAAATCCGTTCGAGAAGAATGGCGGCCCCGGAAAGCGCGAGCCAGAGAAGCACTCCTTCCTTCCAGCTTCCGGCGATCAACACAGCAACCGGAATTGAAACCCAGAGGCTGAGGCAATAGAAGCAGTCGAGCAACTCGCCAACGACCCCTTTTCCGAATAACGCTCTGAATTTTGTGAATACGTTCCAAGGGCCGTCTTCAGCCTGAAAGAGATGAGTGACGCGCCAGACCGCGAGCACTCCGAGGCTGAACCAATAGAAATGCAAATCGTTCCCCGGGGATTAAGGACACAATGAACCGGGACAGCAGCACGGCGGCCAGGTTCTTGGGTCAACTGGATTGGGCAAACTGCCGCACGAGCCGATGGCGGACAATCCCGCGACCAGAGCGATCGCGTAACCGGCATAGATTGCAACTACAAAACCCTGGCCGCCTAAGAAAGGAAACGCCTGCAGGATGCCCAGGATAGCAGCCACAATGGAAACACCTATGAACTGCCATTGAAGGAAAACGCAACATCGCCACGGTGGCAGCACGCAAGGCCAGCAGCAGAGAGCAATCCAAAGGACCAGGAGAATCGTGGCGATGGCGCCGACGACGATGAAAATGATGGTGCCCACCGGCCAATAAGAATAGACGCCGAAATAAAAGAGGAGTCCGAAAATCGTGTTCACGATGAGCCATGCATACATCAGGCCACAGCATGCGGCAGAAGAAGATCCAGGCGACGTCGTTACGGAGCACGTAGAAACCGGGAAGGCGACAGGGGGCGGCGGGGCGCACCCGGCGGGAATTCCCGACCCGGTTGCGGTGACGGAGACCGCGTACGATCCCGCAGTTGTCAGGGGCAGGGTACCGCTTGCTCCATTGCTGTTGTTTATCCAGGGTCCATCTGAAGTACCGTCCGTTGTCGATGGTAGGGTGGTCGTCTTGGTAAAAGAAGGCCCGGACGGGGGAGTGACAACCCATTTGAACGATGTCCCTGCCGGCAATGGAGAAATACTAACTCCTAAGGAAACGGTAACTGTGCTGCCGGGTTTAATGCATCCTGCCGGCGTGGCAGTAGGTGTCCCCACCGCCGGGCAAACGCACCCGGGCAGCATGATGGTTGCCGAAGTCGACTGGTCAATACATCCTGGCACTTTCAATGTGACCGTGGCGCCCGCCGCGGTAGTTCCCGCTGCGTAGGTATGCTCAGTCGAATCGATCGTTGTCGAGGCCGCAGGACTCCCATCGAGAAAGTCCCAGTCAAAGGTGCTACCCGGTGGAATGGTCCCAGCTACCTGCGCCTGGTAGAGCACAGCGCAAGGGCCGCCGCCCGGAACCAGCTGGGCTGTGAGGGCAATTAGAGAAGGGCCAATCGTGAAAGGTTGCGTATCGGTAAGGCCGTTGCAACATCCTGTCTGGGTCGTTCCTGAACAGGGGATGAAGCCGGGGATAGTCGCAGTCACGCTGACACTGAAGGTTCCTCCATTGCCGAAATTGATGCTGACAGGATTGTTGGTCGCAACATCTTTCCATTGGCCGGTGGTATCGGTTGCCCCCAGGGCGGTTTGACGCCAGTACTTGCTTCCTGCGATGTCCAGGATCCAAACGTATGCAGTTGCTTTTACAGGATTGCAAAGGATCTTGCTCTTCCACACGATGGCAGCGGTAAATGACACCACAGCGCTTGACGCGGCGCAGCCGGTAACCGTTGGCACCGCGAGCTTTACGTTGGGACAGCAGTCGATGCATGGTCCGATGGTGACGGATAGAGGAACCGAGGAACAGCCCCCCGGAAATATCACCATCAACGCGCCAGAGTACGTTTGGGTTCCCTGAGGCGGCGCTGCATACGTGTGTCCGGTTTGTGAAGTTGGTAGCGACCCATTGCCAGCTGTGAATCCCGTCGTGGGCGTGCCGTCACCGTAGTCATATTGCAGTGCAATGCCTCCGGCAGGCGCATTGCTGATAGTCACGTCCCAGGTAACGCTCTGCGTGCCGTTTGAACATGCTCCGGCAGCGATGTTCTTAATTGCGATCGTCGGGCAGTTGTCGCAGGTCACGGTCAGCGCGATTGAGTCCTTGCACTGTTCCAGGGGAATGCTAGTTTTGCAATTCACCTGAGTGAGCTGCGCAACGTAGGATCCGGGAGCATAGAGATGCGGCGGCTCAGGCGGTGTCTGGGTGTGCTGGGTGTTGGCATCGCCAGCCTGGTTGTCAATTGTGAAGACGACGCCCGACTGACCATCGCCGTAAATCCACTGAAAACACTCCGTAGCGCCTTTCGCGATGCAGATGGTGGCGGTCAATGAGATTGGCTGTTTTGGCGGTGTTCCGGTACAAGCGCCGGCCGAGAAACCCAGCAGAGCGCGAGGAGGACAGTCAATGCAGACGACAGTCGCGCTCTGTTGGCCACTGCAGAGGAGATTCTGAACACAAGCTACCGTGACATAGACAGTGTCGCCGCAAAGCACCTGGCCAATCCGAGTCTGATCGATAGGCACCGTGCCTGAGAAGCTTCCCGAGACTTGGTCGAGAGGGACAGGTACGTCAGGAGTTACGAACCTGGGGTTGGTTGAACCGGGAGGGTCCAGGCTGATGCGGCCGATGAGTACCTCAGTCCCGGAGCAGCCAAAGAAAGTGCCTGCTACTTTGAGTGAGGTAGGGACTAGCGATCCTGCGGAAACCGCCTGGACAAAAACGGGGCCCAGCTGGCAGCACACCAAGGGCGTGGCAGGATAAGTTGCGGAGCATTGGGTTGTGGTAATGCCGCATTGTCCGGTAGCAGTAACTGTCACGGACGATCCGCAGACAATGCCGGATTGAGTGATGGGAAGATCTGCGAAGAAATCGAACCCGGACAAGGGAAGGAGGGCGCTGGTGGCGGTCACATTCGAGCTGACGGTGACCTGTCCTGGCTGATTGCCGGGACACCCAGTGAGGGCTCCTCGCACCTGCAAGCTCACTGGATTGCCGTTGGCGTCAATGACACCGTTAACAGAGGCAATAGTTAGAGTGCACACGATTCCCTCGCTTGCCCCGAGGGGTGCGATTTTGCCATCTGTTCCTCTAAATAGCAAGCAAAAAGTCATCGGAGCTTATCTACGCCGTCATTTGCAACCGCCTCCTGCAACGGGTCTCGCTGCGCTCCTCATGAACAGAGGCTTTGAGGTTTGGCATTCGCGCCGCCCCGACGGGGCTCCGAGGTTTTCTATAGCTGCAACCCCGGACTGCGTCCGGGGCTAACATCCTGCCGTCCCTCCGGGACGACACGAGGGTGCTCCGCATAGCCGACGTTTATTTCATACGCAAACTCGCTACACGCGAGTCGGACGGGTCAGAATGACTAGGTTGAGGGGTTGAACCAGCCGGGCCGATGCCGCGTGGTTTCCCACCCTGTCGCCAGGAAAAAGGCGACAGGATGGGGCACGGTGGTTCATCGACGAAGGGAGACCCGTTGGGGCGATTGGTTGTTCGGTATCTGCGCGCCGGGGTGAATGGAAGAGGCTAGATACACGTTTCCTGATAGAATGAATCTACGGGCCGCCTTCGGGTGGCCCAATGTTTTTCTGGAGTTTCAGGTTGCGCGTTTTTGGTCGTGCGGTTTTGTTTTTGTCGTTTCTGGCGGCAGTTGGTTGCAACAGCGTGGACGTGCGGGCCATGGCGGATGAGGCACCTTCTGCTGAGGTTCCGTATCGTCTGCATTTCTTTCACACGCACACCGGGGAACGGCTGGACATCGTGTACAGGCATGGGAGTGCATACGATCCCGATGCGCTGGCTCGGCTTAATCACTTTCTGCGCGATCACCGGACCGGCGATGTTCACGAGTACGATCCGCGCGTGTTCGATCTGCTGCATGATCTGACCGTTGCGCTGGGGCGTCCCAACGCCGAGATCGATATCGTGTGCGGCTATCGCACACCCTGGAGCAATGAGTATCTCCGTACGCACGGACACGGCGTGGCCGAGCACAGCCTGCACATGCAGGCGATGGCGATCGATATTCGTTTGCCGGGCGTGTCCACTTCCCTGCTCCGCGACACGGCACTCAGCCTGCATCGCGGCGGGGTCGGGTATTATGCGGACTCCAATTTCGTCCACGTTGACGTAGGACGCGTGCGGCGCTGGTAGTTTCTCTCCGAATATTTATGGATACGGATAGCCCTTGGCCAGGGCCTGAGCGAGTTTCGCGTCGTGTCCGTAGATGTCCTCGTAAAAGTGAACCTGGTTGTCGTCGTAACCGATGGCGGTTCCATAGAGGATAAACACCGGCACGCGCTTGGCCAGCGTCACGGTTACATTGTCAGGGCCGCTCTGCATGCCCTGCTGCACACGCTCCAGTGTCCAGCCGGGATTGTTGCGCAGCACCCACGCGGTGAGTTCGGCAGGCTTGGCCACGCGAACGCAACCGGCGCTGAAATCGCGGCGGCTCTTCTCAAACAGGTCCTGCTGCGGCGTGCTGTGCAGATAGACGCTGTACTCGTTGGGAAACATCAGCTTGACGAGGCCGAGGGAGTTATCCGGGCCGGGCTTCTGGCGCACGGTGAGTTTGCGGGCCTGCAGTTGCGCCAGCACGTCATCGGAGATGACTCCCGAGGTGACGACTTTCCCGTCCATGGTTGTGACTTCGAAGTTCTTTTTGGAGATGTAGCTGCGATCCTTCTTGATGGCGGGAATGATGGTGCGGCCGAAGATTCCGGGCGGCACGTTCCAGTAGGGGCGAAGCACGACGAACGTCATATCGCGCGTGAACACGGGCGTTTGTGTTGGGATTGCCTTTCCGACGACCACCGGCATTTCAAGAGCGATCTTGTTGTTTTCGTCGAGCGCCCGCAGGCGGAAGTCGGGAATGTTCACGATGATGGGAGGCGCCGAGAATTCAGTGGGCAGCCAGCGCCAGCGTTCCAGCGTGAGCTTCAGTTGGCGCACTCGATCGGCGAGCGGCACGTTGAGCTGCTTCACGGTGGAAGCGCCCGAGGCGGCCGTCGTCCTCGAGGCCGTGGCGGCGCTGGAACCGCTTCACTCCTTCGGCAACGTCGGCGCCATAGGTCTCCGCGATTCGCTGCTTGAAAGTCGGCGCGGCAGGTCTCCAACCAGTTTCAGAAGACGCACCAGTTGCGGCGATGCCCGCGTATGGCTGGCCCGGATCGATGGCCTTTGCAGGCATTGGCAGTTTCTCGCCGTCATCGGACTGAGCGAGCTTTGTGTAGCGCAGCAGCGCCTCTTCGGTCCGGCGATAGGTATTGAAGGGAGGCTCGACTTCACTCATGACTGCCGGCACATCGGATGCCGACAGCAGTTTGTCGCGCACGAACAGGGCCAGGTCGTACTTCTTGGCTTCGACGGTGAGGTCAAACTGGAGATGCTTGGGATTGATGCGTCCGATGTGCAGGTCAGACACATAACGCATGGCGCAGACACTCAGGGCGACATCGAACGCGGCCGGATCTGCGCCGGTTCCGTTGAGAGATTGAAGGCGCTCTGCCCAGCGGGATGCATCGTAGTCGTCCGGCTCCAGGCCTTTTTGCCAGGCATGGGCGAACAGGTCGATCATGGCCCGTGCCTGGGGGGACGGCGTTGTTCCCTGAACCCATACCGGGGCGAAGCCGGTCGGCTCGTAAAGTTTCTGCAGCCATGGCCGGTAATCGCTGAAGTTGGGCCAACGCATGCCGTCGAGCTTTCCGGCAGAGACCAGGCTCTGCATGCGCGGCGAGGTTTGCGCCGGGCTGCTACACGTGACCGCACAGACGACCAAAGTAAGCCAAAGTGTGGTTCTGGCCGCACGGGTAAGTTTTTGAATACTCATCTGATTCGGGCCGTATCCTCTATTGGCTTCCCCTGGTGCTCGCAGCCATGGTAGGAAGCAGCGGGGGCTTCGAACACTCGCAATAGTGATAGGCACCTGCGGTGGCACCTGCGGTGCGGCCAATTGCGGCTTCGCCGCGAGGCTGGGGCGCCCGGCTCAGAGACGGTCGAGTCTGACAACGGAGTCACTAATCAACTGGGCGGCTTTCCAAGAGGACCATTTTTACGCTGGCCGCAATGCGATCCAGCATTTCACTCGCATTTCGAGCGAGCTCGTGCGCGTCGTTGGAAAGGTCGGCATGAGTGCCGAGGAGATGGATCGTGAACATCAAGGCGGCCAAAGGATTGTTGATCTCGTGGGCAAGCCGGTTGATGAGGATATGCCTGGATTCCGAATCGCGCACTTGCTGCTCGGCCGCCTGGAGCCTGCGCTGCTTTGTAAGGTCGACCATATATACGGACCATTCAAATGGATCGAGACTGAGGCGAACAGCGCCGATCAAAAGCGGAAATGAGGAGCCATCGGGCAGGACAAACTCCTTCTCGAATGGCGCACACGTGCCGAACTCGCGAAGTTGCTCTATCGCATTCATGTCAAGAGGCCGGTATTTGTCCGGGGGCACATCCGAACCATGGATCTCTCCTGCCATAAGCTGCTCGCGGGCATACCCGATCATCCGCAGAAATGCGTCGTTGGCGTCGATGATGTGGTTCTCGTCCACGATGGCTACTCCCAGATAGGGAGATTTGTAGAGTTGCGAGAACGAGGTTTGAAGCGACTGTGGGACCTGGCTCTGATAGGAGCGGATCGCCACCTCGACGGCGGATTCGAGACTTTCACCGCTGTCGAATATGTCCGGAACAAGAGTGCTGAGTTCGAGGCTCAATAGATCACCCTGGATGGTCTTGCTCAACACCTGGCGGAGCACGCGCATCTCGAACAGGATCTGCGGAATCGTGTAACCCTGCTGATAGCGTTTTCGCCCGTGCTTTCTTGCGGCTTCGGCTGCCTTCGCGCTCAAGGCATCGCGTTGCTCCTCCAGGCGTCCGATCACCTCGTCCAGCAGCTCTGGGAGATGGTCCATCCTTTCCTCGGATGTCAATGGGATTGCAGCCAGTTCAGGATCGTGGAGGACATCGCTCAGCCATTGATCGCAGATGAGGTTTCGGCGGTTTCGCACCAGCTCTGAAATCTTGACCGGAATGTGGATCTTCGAGGGGGGCCGTCTGCCACTTCGAGCCGAGGTTATGGCCGACAATAATTCATTCACATTCAAAGGCTTGGCGAAATAGTCGTCTACCTGGCTCCGAATGGCCGCGATGGCAGACTCAATGTCGGGATAACCGGTAAGGATGAAGGTGCACGCGTCGGGCTGCACACGGCGCATCGCGCTCACAACGGTGAATCCGTCTCCGGGCTGCCCGATATTCAAATCAGTGAGGAGAACGTCAAAGGACTGTTTACTGATCAATTCCAGTGCTTCCGGAACGCTGGCTACGGCGGAGACCCCAAAGCCGTTGTAGAGGAGAACGCTTTCGAGAGACCTCAAAACCGCCAGATCATCGTCCACGCAAAGGATCCGAGTGATCGACATTTAGGTCATAGGATGCATCGCCAACTTAATTCGGTGGCTGACAGGAATTATGCGGATGCGCTGCGATGAACTCCTCGGAATGGGGGCTGCCGGGATCAAAGCACCGTCCCCGTGGACAATTCTGCAAATGCCCTGATAAAAGAACACTACTGCTTCCACAGCAATCACTTGGCGCGGCTGTTTCCCGCGTGGCTTGTTGCGTGATGGCGCAGAGACTGACAGGAGACTCCACCCATGCGGCGCAGCATCATGAGGTACGGCCTTACCATCCTGCTGCTGCAGGCGCTGTTTCCGATCCTTTCTGGCGGTCAGGCTCTCAATGCAGTGTCATCGTCCGGTTCGGCCGCACCCTATCCGCTCTGGGTTGACCTCAGCGGCCGGTGGCGGATGACGTTTGAAGATCGCCCCGTGTTCGCGCAAGCTGACTACGACGATCGCGCGTGGCAGTCGATCACGCTTCCAGGCGAAGTCCCCGGCATCCGGTCAGGGGTTCATCGCCGAGGGTGGCTGCGGCACCGTATCGAACTTCCCGCAGGCACGGATTGCACGCATCTGGTCCTCACGCTGGGGGTGATCACACAGTCTCGTTACGAGGTGTGGCTCAATGGGCAGCGCCTGCCGTCTTCAGAACGGCTCGATCCATTTGACGTGCGCATTCCGCGCCCCATCACCCATCTCATTCCGCCTTGCACCACGCCTCTTCCCGGCGTCCTGGTGATTGCCATTCATTTTGCGTCCGTCGATATGCATCCCGACTGGCGGCTTCCTGACAAAGGCCCCTATTTGCTGACCGACCAGGTGAACGCGCCGGTGGATGTCGGCGCCCAGGCGCTGGCCGCGCAGCGCGACCGCATCGCGCCGACCCTGGTGTTCACGATCGCCATTTTCCTGATGCTGCTGGTTCTGTGCCTGGTGGCATGGAGTACCGACCGGGCACGAACCGACCTGCTGTGGTTCTCGCTGATCGCGGCGGAGCGCATTGCATACTCGGCAGTTTTCCTGGCAGGCTTTTATCCCTCGACCTCCGCGCTACCCGGGCGCCTCGACTTCATTGGTGAATTCATTACGCTTCCGCTGCTGGGCGAGGTCGCGTTCTCCGCGCTGGGCATCCGTCACAAGCGCTGGCTTCGCGCCTTGAACTGGCTGGTCGCACTGCCGATGATGCTGTTGACCTTTGGCTGGTGCTCATTCAGTTTTGCAGTCTTGTCCTGTATCGCGTCGGCAACTCTCGTCAATGGGGTTGTTGCCTTCAACTGGTGGCAGCGGCGCCGCTCGCATTTATCCGTCGAAGATCACCTGCTGCGCATCATCCTCCTTCTGCCGGGTATCCAGATCGCGATCTACTGGACGGCTTTCGCAAACGGCATCTTCCTGGGCGAAATGAACAACGTCGGCTGGATCGACTTGCCGCTCTTTCGCTTCGATAACAGTTGGTTAGTGGTCGCGCTGGCGGTGTTTGCCATCCTGATGCGCCGAACATTTGCCGACCGCCGCACGCAGCAGCGGCTGGCGCAGGAATTGGAAGCAGCAAGGCAGGTGCAGAACCTGCTCGTCTCCGGCGGACAGGGCGCAGCCGAGGACCTTGAGATATCGACCGCCTACCTACCCGACCAGGAGGTTGGCGGAGATTTTTACTATGTGCTCGATGGGCGCGTTGTGGTTCTCGGTGATGTCTCGGGCAAAGGGCTGAAGGCCGCGATGCTGGTTTCGTTGCTTATCGGCGTTCTCAGGGACACGACACAACGGCGTCCCGCTGCGGTGCTCGACGCGCTGAATCATGCCATCGCCGGCCAGGTGGATGGCGGCTTTGTCACGTGTGTCTGCGCCCGGTTTGAATCCGATGGGACGGCCACTTTCGCCAATGCTGGGCACCTTCCGCCGTATCTCGACGGCGCAGAAATCAAGCTCGAGGCAAACTTGCCGCTCGGCGTAACGCGCGAGATTCGATATAGCGAGACGGGTGTCAGCATGTCTGCTGATTCTGTTGTGACTCTGGTCTCGGATGGCGTGGTGGAGGCGATGAACGCGCGACGTGAGCTGTTTGGCTTTGAGCGTACGCGGGAGATCAGCACAAGCAGCACGGGAAAGATCGTGGAAGCCGCACGTGCATGGGGGCAGAACGATGACATTACGGTTGTCGCGGTGCGGAGAAAAGCCTGAGGCGGGTTACTCCTCCGGATTGGCCGGCAGATTCCTGCGGGAGTGACAGAAAGCGCAGTGCAGATCTTTCGGTTCCGCGCCGCGGGGCTCCGAGGGGCAACGTCAGGCGTTTTCGCCCACCTCAACGGAACCGGCTAGCACGCTCTCGGCGGTCTGGATCCGGGCCAACGTCAGCACCGTGATGTCGTCATCCTGACCGAAGACCTGGGCTGCGTGCGCAGCTTGTGCAGCCGTAGGCTGCGCCGCAAACAGCTCGTGCAGACGTGCAAAGCCGTATAGCTCGCCCGTGGGGCTGCGCGCTTCAAGCAGGCCGTCGGTGTAGAGGGCGAGGCAATCTCCGGTCTGCAAAGCGATCTCAATCTGCTCATATTCGGCCTCGGGAATGATCCCGAGCGGAAGCGTTCCGTAGGTGGAGACCTCCCGGCCGTTCAGCAGAGGAGGCAGGTGTCCGGCGCTCGAGAGCGTGCACACGCCATCCGCGGAGACGCGCAGTGCGGCGCAAGTGGCGAATCCTGTGCCCAATCCGCCGCAAAGCCGCCGGTTCAGTTCGTTCATCAGCGCGCGGGGGGCCATATGCGTTACGGCCAGCGCGCGCACCGTGCCGAGGATGAGCGAAACAGCCATGGCAGCCTTGAGGCCCTTGCCGCTGACATCGCCGAGAACGATGAGGGTCGCGCCAGAATCGAGGGGAAGGACCTGAAAGAAGTCGCCACCGACCTCGCGCGCTGGATGGTAGGCGCTTGTGAGCGCAAATCCTGGGATCTGGGGAAGGGTCTCGGGGATGAGGAACTGCTGCAATTCGCGGGCGCTGCGGAACTCGGTTTCGAGCTCCTGCTGGCGGCTGCGGCTTCGATCGAGATAGTTGACCAGGGCATAAACAATGCACAGGAACAGGACGGCGTTTCCAATGTCCTGGATGCCGGCCTCAGAGCTGCCGAGATGAACCTTGAAGTTGAGAAACGGGTCAAGGGCATGGAAGTTGGTGAAGCGAATGCCCTCGGTGAGAATGCTTGGCAGGATCTGCACGATCTGATTGAGCATCACGACCACGGCGAGAACCGACCGCGAGACACCGAGGCCCTTGCTGAAGGCAAATGGAATGAAGACGAGCGGATAGAGGTCAACGAGGGTGGTGGCGATGGTGAAGATGTAATCGAGAGATTGGTAGAGGCGTGTGGGTCCGGTTTCCCAGTTGAGGAGATGGAGAACGAGTTGGAGAGAAGCGCATGCGAGGCTGATGCCGGCAAGAATTCCGGTGATCCTGCGCAAAATGGGATGGCGGTCGAGTTCAAGAAGATCGAGGAGCAGATACCACAGGCAGATTTCTGCGCCGGAAAAGGCGAAGAAGAGCAGGCCGTAATCCCAGCGGTAGGGGACGAGAAGCGGAACGTTGTCGAGCAGGAAGGCGGCGAGCGGACCGGCGGCATACAGGGCCATCCAGCCGACGATGCGCTGGCGGCGATCCCGCAGCCAGATGATGAAGCTGAGGATTGCAGCGAGTGCGTAGACAACATTCAGGAGGATGGCAAACTCGGCGGTCCGGAGCCAGTGGTAGTCGTCGGCGGCTTTCGCGTTGCCGACGGCTTCCGGGTTGCCGGCCAAAGGCGGCGCGGTGAGGCCGCCGGACGCAGGGTCGCTGAAAGCGTCGAAAGGGGCTTTCCAGACGCGGATGGCGAGAACGCCGGAGGATGCATGACCGAGGCCGAGGGTGAAGGGCCAGACCGAGTCGTAGTACCAGACAGGGTGGGGCGGCAGCTTGCCGAATGCGCCTACGAGCTGGCCGTTCCAGTAGACCTCGCAGGCGTCGCGCACAACCGGCATATAGAGGGCGATATCGGGTTCGACGCCGCCGGCAGGGCGGAAGTCAATGTGGCGGCGATACCAAGCGCGGCCGGTGTAGCCGGGGTGGGTTTGAGAGCCCCAGGCATTGTCCACTCCGATGGATTCCCACGCGGAGTCGTCGAGGGTGGGCGACGCCCATGCGGGATCGTCGCCGGTGCGGAATTGCCAGGTTCCGCCGAGAGGAATGAGGGGCCCGCCGATGCCGTTGACCTGGAGCACGTCGGGGCGGGCGGCAGCGGTCTGCGGCTGTGCGCCTAGAAGCTGGGAGACACCAAGAAGAAGGGCGGCTGCCCACAAAGCGGACGTGCGGAGCCGTAGGGGAAGCATTGACGAAGCATACGCCGTGCGAGGGAGTGCACGGTTCGAAAATTGTCGGAGTGGCCGGTCAGGCTGATCACACGTGTAGCTGCTTGAGGTAGGGCACGCTGGCTTGCATCATGGGGAGTTCCATTTCTACGAAGTAGTTCTGGATGCCGCCGGTTTTGGCGGCGGTGAAGATGCTCTGCCAGTTGAGCGAGTCCTGGCCGACGGGGGCGATCTTGCGGGTCTCGACGGACCAGCCTTGCACGTGCATGGAGATGAAGCGGCCGGGATACTTCGTAAAGTATTCGGCGGCGTCGAAGCCGAACTGGATGTTGGAGACCTGGAACTGGAACTTCACGTAGCGGGGATCGAGGAGCGAGAAGAGCAGGTCGTAGGTGCGCTTGCCGTCGACCGTGGAACATTCGAAGTCTTCGTTGTGGAGACCCTGGGTGATGCCGGCTGCCCCGGCGCGTTCGCCGATGCGGTTGTACTCTTCGGCGGCGCGCTTGACGTCGTCGATGGTTGGCTTTTTCGGGCCGCCGAGGCTGGCGACCAGCATCTGGGTGAGGCCCACTTCTTTGGCCCAGGCGATGCGGGCGGGCTGGTCCTTGCGGAGTTCGTCCATGGAGAAGTGGCTGCTGACGGTGGTGAGGCCGGCGTCCTGGATGACTTTACGGAGTTCGGCGCCGCTAAATTTTTGCAGGCCGCCAAAGCCGGAGTCGGAGTAGCCGGCGGGTGAGCAGAGTTCGATGGCCTGGAAGCCGGCGGCGGCGAGTTGCTTGAGAGTTCCGGTGAAGTCTTTGGCGATCATTTGGCGGACGGGCCAGGTCTGGCAGGCGATGGGGAGGCCTAGCGGGTCGGCGTGGGCGATGCGGGCGAGAGAGCCCGCGGCGACGGTGGCGGATGCGGTCTGGAGGAAGTGCCTTCTGGAGATGGGGGGCATGAGGGGCTCCGTTGGATCGAGTCGATTGTAAACGGGGAGCGGCGGGGGTAGCGGGGTTAGCGAAAGGCGGGTTGGGGCTTGTGGTTTCCCACCCTACGCGCTATGAGACCGCGCGAAGGATGGGGCACGGTGGGTTCGTGCGGGAGGGACAGAGCAAGAAAAGCAAAGGCAAAGACAATTGCAGAGGCAGGAGCTGGGCATCCAATTGAATGGGGCGTGGCTGCGAAGGCGTGTGCGTGGCGCGTCCGAAGTGAGATCTTCAGGCGGGGTATGGCATTGCAGAGCAGTGGAGCACAGCGGAAGAATGATGGCATGGATGAGCCGCAGGAGCGGTTGAACGCACCGGGGGAGACGGTGTCTCCCTCGCCAGAGACCCACGAGGATCCGTCGCTGGGGCCGCGGGAGGTTCGGCCGCAGACGCCGCGGAAGGGGTTCTGGCGGCGGCACCCGTGGCTGATGGGCCTGAGCATTGCCGCGGCGGTGGGGCTGGTGGCGCTGACCGTGGCGCTGTCGATTGTGGCGCGGCGGTTCGAGCCGTTTCTGCACGAGCGGATTGTCGCCAGCCTGGCGGAGCATTTCCATACCAAGGTTGAGCTTGATTCTTTTCACGTGTCGGTGCGGCACGGGGAGCAGGCGGAGTTTGGTCTGTGGGCGACGGGGAACGGGTTGCGCATCTGGCCGCCGAATCTGACTGGCGGTGGTCAGGCAGTTGAGATTGCGGCGGGGACCGAGCCGCTGATTCGGCTGGAGGAGTTCAGCTTTCACGTGCCGCTCAGGTGGGAGCAGAGGCAACTGCTGAAGATTCCCGAGGTGCGGCTGAAGGGGTTGTCGATCCACGTGCCGCCGAAGTCGGAGCGTGTGCGCATTCGAGCGCAGGCTGCGGGCAATGCGCAGGTGGAGCCGGCCGGCACAGGGAACAATCCGGAGCAGGCTGCGCCGCAGCCGAAGGGGAAGGCAACGGCATTTTCAAACGTGGTTGTGGAGCGGGTGGTGTGCGAGCGGGCGGAGGTGGTTCTAGAGACGGACAAGCCCGACAAGCTGCCCATGACGTTTGCGATTGCGCATTTGAAACTGCGGAACCTGACGGCCGGCGCGCCGGTGGAATACGAGGCGGAGCTGACGAACCCCAAGCCGACGGGACAGATCGATACAGAGGGCAGGTTCGGGCCGTGGGCGATGGACGATCCGGGGCAGAGCCCGGTGGAGGGAAAGTATCGATTCCAGCACGCGAACCTGGGCGAGTTCAAAGGGATCGCGGGGATTCTGTCGTCGAATGGGTCGTACAAGGGCACGCTGCGTGAGATCAACGTGGATGGAGAGACGATGGTTCCCGACTTCAGGCTGACGCAGTTCGGAAGCAAGCTGCCGCTGCACACAAATTTTCAGGCGCGGGTGGATGGAACGAACGGCGATACCTTTCTGGACAGAATTGACGCGACGCTGGGGACGACGCGGTTTACGACGTCAGGTAAGGTGGTGCGGGTGAAGCTAGGAGATGCGCCGAAGCCGGATGCATCGAAACCGGGCGCGGAAGATGCGACTACAGGCTTTGTGCAGGAGGGGCAGAAAGCCGGGCATGTGATCGACGTGAAGCTGGACGTGCCGCACGGGCGAATGGAGGACTTCATGCGGCTGGTAAGCAAGACGGGAAATCCGCCGATTACCGGGGTGATCGAGACGAAGGCGACGCTGCATATTCCGCCGGGCGACGAGCCGGTGAACAAACGCCTGAAGCTCGATGGGAATTTCAAGCTGGACAATGCGGTGTTTACGAGCGAGAAGACGCAGGCGCGTGTGGAGGAGCTGAGCTACAGGGCGCAGGGTCGGCCGGACGACATGAAACATGCGGATCCGAAAAGCACGGCGTGGCAGATGCAGGGGGATTTCCACGTGGCCAACGCGGTGATCGCACTGCCCAATCTGGTGTACACGGTGCAGGGGGCGCAGGTGCAGTTGCAGGGTACCTACTCGCTGGACGGTGAAGTGAATATGGACGGAACGGCGCGCATGGACGCGACGGTTTCGCACATGGTGGGGGGATGGAAGGGGTTTCTGCTGAAGCCGGCGGACCGGTTCTTCAAGAAGGATGGCGCGGGGACGTTGGTGCCGATCCGGATACGGGGGACGAAGGAGCAGCCGGATTTCAGCATCGATTTCGGAAGGATGAAGACGACTTCACCGGAGGCACCTGCGGTGCGGCCAACTGCGCCTTCAGCGCCTTGATGCATCTGTGCGCCGGAGGCACCTGCGGTGCGGCCAACTGCGCCTTCGGCGCCTTGATGGATCTGTGCGCCTGAGCAACTTTGTGGAGCAATTACCGGTGTGTTAGCTTGGCTGCTGACCACCGCTGCCGGAAGTATGAGCGGCGGAGGCACCTGCGGCGCGGCCAACTGCGCCTCGGGCGCAAGAACAGCACTTGAGGAACGCAATGCACTGGACCCGATTCGCTGCGAGGGGACTCGCGGGCACGATTCTCTCGTTGTCTCTCATCGGTGCTGTGGCGCCTGCTGCGGCACAGGATTCCACTAACAACTCTGCAGCCTCCCACCCTAGCGACAAAGACGTCGCGAGGGTGGGGCACCCGGTTGTGGGGGGCGATGAGTGGTGGAAGCATGCGGTGATCTACGAGATCTATCCGCGCAGCTTTCAGGATTCGAACGGCGATGGCGTGGGCGATATCAAGGGCATCACGTCGCGGCTGGATTATCTGAAGGACCTGGGCATTGACGCGATCTGGATCACGCCGATGTATCCATCGCCGGGCGTGGATTACGGCTACGACATCTCGGACTACACGGCGATCGATCCCGATTATGGGACCCTGGCGGACTTCGACAAGCTGGTTGCGGAGGCGAAGCAGCGCGGCATCCGCATCCTGATGGATTACGTGATCAATCACACGTCGGACCAGCATCCGTGGTTTTTGGAGTCGCGGTCGTCCAGGGATAATCCCAAGCGCGATTGGTATGTGTGGAAGGATGGCAAGGGACAGACCGCGACGAGCAAAGGCGAGCCGCCGAATAACTGGCAGTCGTGGTTTGGGCACTCGGCGTGGCAGTGGGACGAGACGACGCGGCAGTACTACTACCACTACTTCTATGTGCAGCAGCCGGATCTGAACTGGCGCAATCCTGAAGTACACAAGGCGATGGATGGAGTGCTGGATTTCTGGATGCAGAGGGGCGTTGCGGGGTTTCGCATTGATGCGGTGTCGCGGCTGTTCGAAGACCCGGAGTGGCGGGACGATCCGTATCTGCCGGGGACGAATGCGTACGGCGACCGCAATATCAAGCATCTGTATACCGATGATTTGCCGCAGGTGCATGACGTTCTGAAGGAAGTGCGCTCAGTGGTGGACAAGTATCCGGGCGATCCGGTGCTGGTGACTGAAGCGGATGAGCCGAATGTCGAGGCACTGGCGAGGATGTATGGCAACGGCGATGAGGTGCAGTTGCCGATGGACTTTCAGATTGCCGATGTGAATGAGCTGAACGCGGCGCGGTTCCGGAAGCTGTTCGAGGAGGTGGAGAGCAATTCGGCGCATGGGCAGCCGGAGTATTTCTTCTCGAATCACGATCAGCCGCGGCAATGGGATCGCTATGGCGACGGCCGGCACAACGACCAGATTGCGAAGCTGATGGCGGTGCTGGAGTTGACCACGCGCGGCACGCCGCAGATGTATTACGGCGAAGAGCTGGGGATGCGTACGACCGATCCGGCGCGGGTTGAGGATGTACACGATCCGATTGGGAAGCTGGGCTGGCCGAAGGAGAAGGGCCGCGACGGGGAGCGCACTCCGATGCAATGGGACGCGACGGCGCGCGCGGGGTTCACGACGGGGACGAAGCCGTGGCTGCCGATTCCGCCAAACGCGAAACAATACAACGTGAAGACGGAGAGCAAGGACCCGGATTCGATTCTGAATACGTACAAGGCGCTGCTGAAGTTGAGGAAGACGAATGCGGCATTGCGCGATGGGGAGCAGATCACCATCAATGAAGACGATCCGAACTTCTTCGCGTTCGTGCGCAGGAGCGGCGACGAAGCGGTGGTGGTTGTGTTGAATATGAGCGGGCAGGAGCGGAGCATCCGGCTGGACGCGGCGCAACACGGCGTGCAGGGATTGCCGCTTCAATACCTGTACGTGTCCGACTGCTGCAAACAGGACGACCCTTACGTGTTGCGGTTCAAGCCATATGGAGCGCTGGTGGCGCGGATGGTGCCGCTGGAGAGGCTTAGATCTGTGAAGTGAAGGTTCGTGGTCTCCCACCCTAACCGCACAAAACGCGGTTAGGATGGGGCACCCGGCTTTGTGCTCAGCCGAGAGTCAGGACGATTTTGCCGCGGGCGTGGCCGGTCTGGCTCAGGTCGAGGGCGCGGTTGGCGTCTTCAAGCGGCAGGATGGTTTCAACTGTGGTTTTCAATTTGCCGGCGTCGACGAGGCGGGCGATCTCGGTGAGTTGTTCGAGATTGGGCTGGCTGCCCAGGAAGCTGGCTTTCACTCCGTGTTTCGCGGCTTCCTCCTGTGAGGGCGGCTGGACGATCGAGACCAGGGTGCCTCCCTTTTTGAGCACCGCGTAGGAACGCTGCTGAGTTTCGCCGCCCTGCGTGTCGAGGACGACGTCGACGCCGCGGGCGACGTCTTCGAACTTGGTGGTCTGGTAATCGATGGGCTCGTCGACGCCCAGTTCCTTCAGGTAGGCCTGGTTGCGGCCGGAGGCGGTTCCGTAGACGTGGATGCCCCGTGCCTTGGCGAGCTGGACGGCAAAGCTGCCGACGCTGCCGGAAGCGCCGTGGATGAGCACCTTGCCGCCGGCGGTGAGGCCGCCCACATCGAAGAGGGCCTGCCAGGCGGTTTTTGCAGACACGGGAATCGATGCAGCGTGCGCGTGATCGAGTGAAGCGGGCTTGGGTGCGACCTCGGCCAGCCCGGTGAGCACATACTCGGCAAAGGTGCCCATGGCGGTTCCGAAGACGAGATCACCTTTTTTGAATTGGGTGACGCCGGGGCCGGGAGATTCGATTTCGCCGGAGAAGTCGAAGCCTATGGTTACGGGGAGCTGAAGAGGCATGACGTCTTTCATGAATCCGCCGCGAATCTTCCAGTCGATGGGATTGACGCCGGCGGCACGGACACGGACGAGGACCTGGCCAGGGCCGGGGATGGGCTGAGGAACTTCATCCAGGGTGAGGGCCTGGGGCCCGCCGTATTGGTGGATGCGAACAGCTTTCATGGATCGATCTCCTTGGCTGGGATTGAGATGCGCCGGGGGTGGCTGGGGGTTCAGGAGAGCGGCGAAGGTTGTGGTTTCCCACCCTTGCGCCTAGAAAAAAGGCGCAAGGATGGGGCACGGAAGGGTGATGGCTCTCCCAGAAAGAACAACTGCAGGTCGTTCGTCGCTCCGCTCCGCAGGATGAGGGCGAGGTTGTTGAAGCCGGCAATTAACAAGGCGAGCGGGATGTGGTACTTTTCTCACCGAACACCGTTGCCGAATCCACGAGTAACGGAAACAACAGAGACGCTGCGATCAAAGGTCGCTGCGCCTGAACAGGAGCCCGCAATGCATTGGACCAAACGCATCGCGGCATGCGCACTACCCCTCTGTCTGGGGGTGGCGACGCTTGCCGTCGGACAAGCCGCGCCTCAATCCACCGACAAATCAAGCCTCAGGGACTGGTGGAAGAACGCCGTCATTCTGGAGATCTATCCCCGCAGCTTTCAGGACTCGAATGGGGACGGGATCGGAGACCTGAACGGAATCACGCAACGGCTGGATTATCTGAAGAGCCTGGGCGTGGACGCGATCTGGCTGACGCCGATCTATCCCTCGCCGCAGGTGGACTTCGGGTACGACATCTCGGACTACGAGGGGATCGCGCCCGAATACGGCACCATGGCGGATTTCGACAAGCTGATGGCCGAGGCCAACAAGCGCCACATCCGCGTGATTATGGATATGGTGATGAACCACTCGTCAGACAAGCACAAGTGGTTCCTCGAGTCGCGCGCGTCTAAGAAGAACCCCTACCGCAACTGGTATGTGTGGAAGGATGGCAAGGGCGAGACTGCCACCGACAAGGGCGACGTGCCGAACAACTGGCGCTCGGACTTCGGCGGGTCGGCGTGGGAGTGGGACGCGACCACGCGGCAGTACTGGTACCACAAGTTCTACACTGAGCAGCCGGACTTCAACTGGAACAATCCCAAGGTGCACCAGGCGTTCAAGGACATCATCGCGTTCTGGCTGAAGAAGGGCGTGGCGGGATTCCGGTTCGACGCGATCACGACGCTGTTCGAAGATCCGCAGTGGCGCGATGAGGATCCGGTGCTCGACAAGAGTGGGCAGCCGACGAAGGGGCCTGACGGGCTGGTGGAGTTGAACGACACGCGGACTAACAACCTGCCGGAAGTGCATGACGTGATGCAGGAGATGCGGGCGTCGGCGGACAAGGGATTCAAGCCGTCGAGCTATCCGGGCACGCGCGTGTTTATCGGCGAGACGTACCTGCCGAATATTGCGGAGCTGGCCAAGCAGTATGGGACAGCGGAGAAGCCGGAGTTCCATCTGCCCATGGATACGCAGATTCTGGGCATCAACAAGATGGACGCGGTGGCGTTTCGCGCGAAGCTGAATGATGTCGAGACCGGGATCGGGAACAACGTGCCGCTACTGGTGTTCGACAACCACGACAATCCGCGCATCGACGCGCGCTACGGCGATGGAGTGCATAACGAGGACATCGAGCGGGTGCTTGCGACAGTGTTGCTCGCGAGCAAAGGCACGGCGCTGTTCTACAACGGTGACGAGATCGGGATGAAGACCACGCCGCCGGAGCGCAAGGAAGACGTGAAGGATCCGGTGGGCCGCAAGATGTGGCCGTTCTTCAAGGGTCGCGACGGCGAGCGCACACCGATGCAGTGGGACGATTCGGCGAATGCGGGATTCACGACGGGGACGCCGTGGCTGCCGGTTCCGCCGACGTATACGACGGTGAACGCGAAGGCGGAGGAGGGCAAGCCCGACTCGATGCTGACGTGGTATCAGAAACTGATCGACTTGAAGAAGACGCATGCGGCCTTCACGCAAGGCAACAATCTGATGCTCGACCAGGACAACACGAAGGTGCTGAGTTGGCTGCGGCAATCACCGGACGGAAAGCAGGTGCTGGTGATCTGCAACTTTACAGCCGATCCGCAGACGGTGAACCTGTCAGGCGGAGGCGTGAAGGGGGCGAAGGCCAAGACGCTGCTGAAGTCGCCGAGTGGGACGGAGCCCGCGTCGCTGGACGCAGTGCAGTTGCCGCCGTTCGGGGTTTGGATTGGGGAAGTTCAGTGATTAGTGGTTAGTGAGTAGTGGTTAGTGGGTAGTGACTGGCCGGCGGTTCCGTTTGGGATCGCCGGTTTTGTTTTGCGTGGTGACGTGTCAGAGGTCCGCAAAGAAGCAGATTCCCTTCGGGAATGACAGATAAGAAAAGCAAATGTGGATCCTTCGCTCCACTCAGCCAAGGATCGCGGACAGAGCTTGGTTGAGTTGCGGATGGGTGAAGGAGAAGCCGGAGTGGGTGAGGCGGGTGGGATGAACACGGGTGCTGGCGAGGAGTGCTTCGTCGGCCATCTGGCCGAAGGCCGCGCGGAGAGCGAATGAGGGGACCGCAAGAAAGCCGGGCCGGTGAAGCGTATCGGCGAGCGCGCGGGTGAAGGCGGCGTTGGTGACGGGATTGGGCGCGCATAGATTGAAGGACCCGCTGAGGCCGGAGGCGAGGAGGAAGCGAATCGCGGAGACGGCGTCGTCGAGGGCGATCCAGCTCATCCATTGGCGGCCGGAGCCGAGCTTGCCGCCGAGCCCGAAGCGGAAGGCGGGGAGCATTTTCTGGAGCGCGCCGCCGCGGGCGAGAACGACGCCGAAGCGCAGGTGAACGACGCGGATGCCGGCGCGCGCGGCGGGTTCCGTGGCGGCTTCCCACTCGCGGCAGAGATCGGCGAGAAAGCCGGCGCCGGGCTGAGAGGACTCGTCGAGGACCTCGTCGCCACGGTTGCCGTAGATGCCGACGGCAGAGGCGACGAGAAAGACCGGAGGCGGTTGCGGCAGGCCGGCGAGCATGTCTGCGAGAATGCTGGTGGTTTTCACGCGGCTGGTCCACATCTCGCGCCGATAGGTGGGCGTCCAGCGCTGCGCGGCGACGTTTGCGCCGGAGAGATGGATGGCGGCGGAGAGGCCGTCAAGAGAGGCGAAAGACGCGATCGGCCGCTGCGAAGCGGGGTTCCACTCAAGCTCGCGGGGACCGGCGGCGGGCCGTCGGACGAGCTGCACGATCTCAGCGCCCGAGCCGAGGAGCGAACTGTGCATGGCGGTCCCCAGCAGGCCGGATGAGCCGCTCAAAAGTACCCTGTGCCCCGCAAGGCAAGTTGGATCCATGCATCCAGCATCCACGTCCAGGGTGAGTCTGGCGGGCTTGTTTGTTTGAAGGTTTCATCACGCTTTGGTAGCATGCGAATAGATTTTGATCTGGGCAACAGCGGCAGCCCCAGCCGAAAGGGTTCCCATGACCGATCCCGCCACTGTACGGAACGAAGAGACTCAGAAGACCCAGGTCGACAGCGAAACGGCCGAGCGATTTATCGCCGAAAAACATATCGGCGAGCGGATCAAGCGCCTGCGGCTGAAGAAGTCGATGGGTCTTGTGGAGCTGGGAAAGCACACCGGGCTTTCGGCCAGCTTCCTCTCGCAACTGGAGACCGGCCGCGTGGTGCCGACGCTGCGCAACCTGGCGCGCATTGCGATGGTGTTCTCAAAGGACCTGTCGTACTTCTTCGAGACGGAACCGCAGGCGATGTTCCGAATCCACCGGCGGAAGGAGCGGGTGCGGATGCCGCAGACCGGCACCGACACGCCGACCTACTTCTTCGAGAGCCTGGGCTACATGGTGCCGGACCGGCACATGGATCCGTACTTTGCGGAGTTTATTCCGCTGAGCGCGCAGCACGAGCCGAAGGCGCACATGCATCCCGGGTACGAGTTCCTGTATGTGCTGGATGGCGAGCTGACGCTGCATCATGGCGACAACCGCTGCACGCTGGGGCCGGGCGATGCGGTGTATTTCGATTCGGGGACCGCGCACTCGTATTTCTGTCACGGGACAAGGCCGGCAAGCGCGCTGATTGTGACGATGCACCAGCCGTTGCCGCAGCCGACAGCGCTGACGCGCAATGCGTTTCCGCCGGGAGTTCCGAAGCCTGCGCCGGTGGCGGGCAATGCGGCGGGGATTCATGAGAGGCGATAGCTTAGGACAGGTTTTAGGTTTAGGTTTCAGGTTTTAGGTTTTAGGTTTCAGGTTTTAGGTTTTAGGTTTTAGGTTTTAGGTTTTAGGTTTTAGGTTTTAGGTTTTAGGTTTTAGGTTTTAGGTTTTAGCTCCGGCAAACGAAGAGGGCTTCCCCAAGGGGAAGCCCTGCTGGTTTGATGGCGGCTGTTAGCGGCGGCCCTGGATGGTGGTGGGGTTCTTGCCCAGTTTCTTGGCGGCGCGCTTGGCGGCGATGGCGTGCATCTCCTTGCCGATGTGGGACTGGTTGATGGAGAGCTGAATGGCCAGGTTGATGAGGTTGCCGGTGCCCCAGTAGAGCGCCAGGCCCGAAGCGTAATGCCACAGCGTGAAGCCGAAGATGATGGGCATCATGATGGCCATCATGCGGCGCTGGTTGGGATCCATGCCCGGCGACGGCGTGATGAACTGCGTGAGGAACATGGTGACGATGATGATGATGGGCAGGATGTGGAGCGGATCGGGCGCCGGAGAGATCGTGCAGCCATCACCAGTTTGCCTGGCGCAGTTCGACCGTGTTCTGCAGCACGCGGAAGTAAGCGAAGAAGAGCGGCATCTGGATGACGAGCGGCAGGCAGCCGCCGTACATGTTGACGCCCTCGGTCTTGTAGAGCGCCATCATTTCGGCGTTCATCTCGGCGCGCTTGGGGTCAGTGGCCTTCAGGTTTGCAAACTTGCGCTTGATGGCCTCGACCTTGGGCTGAATGCGCATCATCTTGAGCGACGACCGCATCATCATGAGGCGCGTGGGCAACATGACGAGGTTGAACAGCGCGGTGAGGATGATGATGGCCCATCCCCAGTTGGGAATGCCGTGCTCATAGAGGAAGTGCAGCGCGAGGAAGAGCGGCTTGGCGATGATGCCGAGCCAGGAGCCGAACTGGATGAGCGACTCGAGCGTGGGGCCGGTCGGCTTGCCGTCCGCGCCGATGGAATGGATCGCGGAGACGATATCCATCTGCTTGGGGCCGGCGTAGAGGCGAAGGCTCGTGTAGCCGCTGGTGTCGCCGACCGCGAGCCCGATGATGTCGGCGGGCTTCTTCTCGCTGTTGGGATTGGAGGGGTCAGTGGGCAGGTCGACGGCGTTGTGGAAGGTGACGACGGTGGCGCGGCTGGGCGCGTCGGGCAGGAACGCGGCGGCGAAGTAAAGGTCGGACGCGGCGGCGTATTGATACTCGCCGTCGAGCGTGGCGTTGTTACTGACCTTGTGGACGTCGAGGGTGTCCTGCTTGCCGGCCAGCGACCATACAAACATCGATGGCGTGCGCGAGAGGCCGGGGATGCTGCTGCGGCCCTGGAACTCTTCCATGTCGCCCAGGCCGGCGGGCCAGGCCAGAAGCGCGCGCACCGGCTGGCCGTCGCGGCGCACCTGCACTTCAGCGCTGATCACGTAGGTCTGGTCGAAGTGGAAGGTCTTCACCACATCGAGACCGTTCTGCGCGTAATGGAACGTGAGCGAGTTGGGCGCCTGCACCACTCCGGTGGCGGAGGGCTGATAGAGAGCCTGGTTCAACTGCGAGTTGAGCGCCTGCTCATAGGTGAAGAGCGAGAGCGGGAATCCGAAGCGCTCGGCCGCCTGTTGCTGCACCATGTCGAGCTGATGGGTCTGCGCGGAGTCCTTGTAATGGGAGTTCTTGAGGATCCAGTGCTTGACCAGCGCGCCGCGATTGGAGAAGACGATGCGATAGGCGGCGTTCTCGACGGTGGTCTCCGTTTCAGAGACGGCGACGACGGCGGGGGTTGCCGAAGGAGCCTGCGCGGCGCCCTGACCGAGGGCAGCCGGTACGGCGGATGCGGCGGAGCCCTGAGTACCCGCGTTCGGCTGCGGGGATTGCTGCTGGGTCTGCTGCGTTGGCGCGGAGCGCGGCGGGCTTGGGCTTCTGGAAATACTGGAAACCAAGGATGACGGCGAGGCCCACAAACATCATGACGAGGAGCGACTGCATGTTGCCGCCACCACCGCCGGAGCCGCCTGGACCACCCTGCGATTGCAGATTGGGATTTTGAAATTCGGGCAAAGGTTACGTCCTGTCTCTCAAACACTCGGCAGACCGAAGTCTGCCGCTGCTTCTATGGTAACGGTTCGCGGGCAGTGCGCTGGTGCGATGCGGGGACCGGCACCTGGTCGAGTCCGCCGCGGCTGAAGGGATGACAGCGCAGCAGGCGACCTGCAGCAAGCGCCGATCCGCGCAGAGGTCCGTGCATCGCGATGGCGCTCACCGCGTACTCGGAACACGAGGGAAGGAATTTGCATCCGCCCACACCAAGGGTGTGCACGGCGGGCGAGAGCCATCGCTGGTAAAACGCGAGCAGGGCAAGCAGGATGCGAGTCATTGCGAAGCCTGGCCAGGGCTGCTGCGCTCTGTTGCGACGGGCTGGTTGGCGGCCGACTGATTGAGAGCGCGCAGGGCCTCAGCCCGTGCCTGAGTAAGGATACGCACGACTTCAGCTTCTAGTTTCGTGAAATCCATGGTCAGCACGGTTCGCCGGGGATGAAAGATGAGGTCGACGCCCGGGGGGAGCAGATCGACGTGGCGGCCGAGGGCTGCGCGCATGCGGCGCTTGATGCGATTGCGATCGTGGGCCTTGCCGAGGACCTTGCCTGCGGTGAGACCGACGCGGGCGGATCCATCGGGAATCCGGCGGAGATCCGGGCTCCGGCTGAGCAGCCATGAACCAGCTCATCGAGGCGGACTGTCGCTTGCGGCCCGCGGCGTCGTACGCACGCTGATAGTCCGCGTGTTTGCGCAGACGCACGCCCTTGAGCGATTGCCTTGGCTCAGCAGACTTGGCAGGGGTGGTCATGAAGCTGGAAGGGATGGCCAAAACCACTGCAGAATTGCGGGCTTCGGCCCCTCATCGAGGCGCGACTTAGTCGCGATATCCGGCGCTGACGGCGACGCGCTTGCGGCCCTGGGCACGGCGGCGGCTGAGCACGGCGGCGCCGCTCTTGGTCTTCATGCGGGCACGAAAGCCGTGGGTCTTCACGCGGCGGTGGCGGTTGGGTTGAAATGTGCGCTTGGGCATCGAAATGCGCTCCTCTATCCTGACTGATTTCTGAGCCTTGACGGCAAGTCTTGAGTATACCGTAGATGGCGTTTGGAATCCAGTCCGGGGTCCTGTGAAAGACTGTTGTCGGGGCCATGGCAACCCGGTCCGAATGAGTGCCATCCAACGGTGGAAATGGTCCATGAATAGCACTGAAACCGTGACCGCGGTCACCTGCAAACGCCACTTTCACCATCTATGGTGCAATGAAAAAATGCCACGCTAAAGATGTGTTAATGAGGCGTTGCATGATGGTCCAAATGTGCTACCATCGGGACCGTTCAACAAAAGTTTCTAGCGTCCCACGGAACGAAATTCGTCTACGGCCCCGGGCCAAAGCGCAAGGGGCAGATCAATAAGGCAGAATCACCAAAAAGTAGCAGACAACGACGGGAGAACATTTATCCCGCCTGCACACTGGTGTTGCCGAAAATGCGATCGGATGAACCGTTTCAAAGGGACCGGGCAAGGATTGTACCAATGGCATTTGCAATGACGCCGGCATCCACGGCACTCAATCCCTGGCTTCAGATTCTCGCCGCTCTCGAGAAAAAGGTGATTCGCCAGTCGTTCGAAACCTGGCTCAAGCCTACGCGCTACAGCCATGCCGCAGGACGCACTCTCTATGTGAGGGTGCCGACGCCGGAGTTCCGGCACATCGGCGACAAGTATGGCGACCTGATCCAGGAAGCGATTGACATTCAAAGCCTCGACTTTGACGATGTGTGTTTTGTGACCGCGGAGGAAGATCCGTCGGTTCCGCCACAGCGCAAGGATGGCGGCTTCGGTCCGGTGGCGTCGCATGCGCCGACAGCTCCGCCGCCGGCCGCGGCTCAGCGCAACCCGGAGCAGGCGCGGTTCGACTGGTCGACCGCCGCGCAACTGAACTCGCGCTACACGTTTGACAACTTCGTGATCGGCAACGGCAACCAGTTCGCGCGCGCCGCGGCGCTGGCCGTCGCCGAGCGTCCTTCGCGCGCCTACAATCCGCTGTTCCTCTATGGCGGCGTGGGTATGGGCAAGACGCACCTGATGCACGCCATCGGCCATGAAGTGAAGCGGCGCAACCCGACTGCGGTGATCTCCTACGTGTCGGCCGAGAAGTTCACCAACGAGATGATCACGTCGCTGCGCAACGATCGCATGACCAGCTTCCGCGATCGCTTCCGCTCCGTCGACGTGCTGCTGATCGACGATATTCAGTTCATCGCGCAGAAAGAGCGCACCCAGGAAGAGTTCTTCCACACCTTCAACGCATTGCACGAGAGCATGCGGCAGATCGTGATCGCGTCCGACCGTCCGCCGAAGGAGCTGGCCGAGATTGAAGACCGCCTGCGTTCGCGTTTCGAATGGGGTCTGATTGCGGATATTCAGCCGCCGGATCTCGAGACCAAGGTCGCCATTCTGCAGAAGAAGGCCGAGTCAGAGCAGGTTACGCTGCCCACCGACGTGGCGCTCTTCATCGCCTCCAACGTCCGCACCAACGTGCGCGAGCTCGAGGGCGCGCTGGTGCGCTTGATTGCCTGGTGCCAGCTGAATCACATGGAGATCACGCTTTCAGCCACGCAGCAGTGCCTGAAACAGTTCATCGATATGCAGGTGCGCAAAGTTACCATCGAAGCCATTCAGCGCGCCGTGGCCGAGCAGTTCGGCATGCGGGTCGCTGATCTGAAGCAGAAGAACAACTCGCGCCAGGTGGTGGTGCCGCGGCAGATTGCCATGTACCTGGCCAAGCAGATGACCGAAGCCAGCTTGCCCGAGATCGGCCGCCAGTTCGGGAACAAGCACCACACCACCGTGATGCACTCGATCGGGAAGATCGATGAACTGCGGCGGACGGACAAGGACCTGCATCGGACGCTGAACAAGCTGCAGGAATCGCTGAACGGATAAGTTTGCTGTAAACGCAACACAAAGGCCGCGGACATGTTCCGCGGCCTTTGTGTTGCCTGGCGCTTCGATCAGGCGGCCTTGGGCATGATGCGCATCTGCTCGCAGCGGTCGCAGTTGCCGCAGGGGCCGGCGTAGTCGTCGCCGAAATAGCGCAGAAGAAACTCGCGGCGGCAGGACCGCCATTCGGCATAGCTCTGCATCTTCTGCAGGCGCTGTTTGCGAAGCTCCTTCTGGAACTTCTGCTTCTCCTCTGCCGCCTCAATGACCTGCGGCAGCGGGCGCGCGCTGGTGGTTTCAAAGAAACCGTCTTCGAGATGGCGAATGGCTTCGGTCTCTTCGAGCCGATGCAGCAGGCCGACGAGTTTGCGCGCGTGGATGCCGGTCTCAAGCACGATCTCATCGCGGGTCATGGGGCCCTTCATCGCGATGAGCGTGTTGTAGACGGATTCGAGGCCTTCTGAATCGACGTGCGCGGGGCCGGTCTTGAACTGCTGCGCGGAGATGTCCTGCGGGCGGTAGAAGAGAACGGCTTCTGCGGGTTCTCCGTCGCGACCGGCGCGGCCGATCTCCTGGTAGTAGGCGTCAAGCGAGTCGCTCACGTCGGCGTGGTAGACAAACCGAATGTCGGGCTTGTCGACGCCCATCCCGAATGCATTGGTTGCGACGATGACCGGCACTTCGTCCCGCATGAATTTGTTCTGAATTTCTTCGCGCTGTTTCGCCTTGAGTCCGCCGTGATAGCAGAGCGCTTCTACGCCCATCTGCTGAAGATCGGCGGCAATGGTTTCGGCATTCTTGTGCGTGGCGACGTAGACGATGCCGGGCTTCTCAGCGAATTCGACACGGCGCAGCAGCGATGTGTACTTGTCGTCCTTGCCGGAGAACTGGTCGACGCGCAGGGAGATGTTGGGGCGATCGAAGCCGTGCACGAACACGCGCGGGTCGCGCAGGCCCAGGCGCGCGATGATCTCGGTGCGCGCGTCGCGCGAGGCGGTCGCGGTCATGGCCAGCGTGGGCGGATGACCGAGCGCTTCAATCACCTGGCACAGGCTCAGATAGTCGGGGCGGAAGTCGTGTCCCCACTGGCTGATGCAGTGCGCCTCATCGATGACGATGAGCGAGACATGCGCGGCGCGCAGGCGATCGACGGTCTCAGGTTTGCGCAACTGCTCGGGGGCCAGAAAAATGTACTCGACTTTGCCCTGCTCGATGCGGTCGAGGACTTCGCGCTGCTCGCTGGCCGACAGCGTGGAGTTGACCACGGCGGTGGGCTCGAGGCGGCTGGCTTCGATGGCGTCCGCCTGATCTTTCTGTAGCGCAATGAGCGGCGAAACGATCACCGTGGAGCCTTCGAGCAGCGCCCCCGCGATCTGGTAGACGGCCGACTTGCCGGAGCCGGTGGGTTGCACGAGCACCGTGTCGCGGCCTTGCAGCAGCGATTGAATGGCTTCGTTCTGACCGGGGCGGAGCGTCTTGAATCCCAGGAGATTACGAGCGGCGCTGGCGATAGCGATGACTTCCCGAGTGTTTTTAGACATAGGAAATACGGGTCGGAGGAGCCGGATGCGCTGATGGCAGAACGGCTTCAGACATTTGATACGACGCAGAATTCGGCGCGCGCGATGCTTTCGCGGTTGAGAAATGAGTAATTTGCGCACAGACAGGCGGCTTATGACGCGCGTAAGTGGTGTGATGCGCGGCATTTCAAAGCCTGAACTGCGCACTTCTATACTGAGAGCGATGACCACGCAAAAGACGCCTCCAGTCCGCACGCGATCGCAGGAACTTCAGCAGCGCGCCGAGCGCTATTTTCCAGGCGGAGTGAACTCGCCGGTGCGGGCGTTCCGCGCCGTGGGCGGGTGTCCGCCGTTCGTGGAGAGCGCGGAGGGCGCCTATCTCACGGACGCCGACGGCAACCGCTACATCGACTACTTCGGCTCATGGGGTCCCATGATCCTGGGGCACGCGTTTCCGCCGGTGGTGGAGGCGATCGAGCGCGCGGCGCGCAAGTCAGCGAGCTTTGGAGCGTCGACCGCCGCGGAGAGCGATCTGGCCGAGCGCGTGGTGGCGTGTTATCCCACGCTCGAGAAACTGCGCTTTGTGTCGTCGGGAACCGAGGCGACCATGTCGGCGATCCGGCTGGCGCGGGCAGCGACGAATCGCAATTTGATTGTGAAGTTCGAAGGCTGCTATCACGGCCATGCCGACGGGCTGCTGGTGAAGGCGGGCTCGGGCGTGGCGACGTTGGGGATTCCGGGTTCGGCGGGCGTGCCCGACCAGATTGCCCACCTGACGCTGGCGCTGCCCTACAACGACCTGTTCGCAGTGGAGGCGGCGTTTGCGGCGCATGCAGGCGAGATTGCCGCGGTGATCCTGGAGCCGGTTGTGGGCAATGCCGGCTGCATTGCTCCGGCGGAAGGCTACCTTGAAGGGCTGCGCGCGATTACGCGGCGCGAGGGAGCGCTGCTGATTGCGGACGAGGTGATGACGGGGTTCCGCGTGGCGCTGGGCGGCGCCGTGGAGCGCTACGGGATGGATCCGGACCTGATCACGCTGGGCAAAATTGTGGGCGGTGGATTGCCGGTCGGCGTGTTCGGCGGCAAGCGCGAATACATGGATCTTCTTGCGCCTTTGGGGCCCGTCTATCAGGCGGGAACGCTAAGCGGGAACCCTCTGGCGATGGCTGCGGGGCTGGCCACTGTCGGTTATCTGCAGGAGCACGCGGGCGAGGTTTATCCGCGCATTGAAGCCACGGCGAAGGCGGTGTTTGACGGCGTGGCGGCGGAGGCGAAGAAGGCCGGCGTGCCGCTGACCACCAACCGCGTGGGAGCGATGGGCACGTGGTTCTTCACGCCGGGGCCCGTGACCGATTATGACTCGGCGGCAAAGTCGGATACGGCGATGTTCGGGCGCTTCCATCGCGCCATGCTGGAGCAGGGCGTGTGGCTGCCCCCAAGCCAGTTTGAAGCGGCGTTCCTGGGAACCGCGCACGGCGATGCCGAAGTGAAGGCGACCATCGAGGCCGCTGGAGAGGCGTTCAAGGCGGCGCTTGAGGGCTAGCGAGTACGGACCGCTACGGGCTTCGGGCCCCACTGCAGATATTCCGCGGTCACGAAGCGGCGGACTCCGATATAGCGCTTGATCAGCTTCTCAGCCGCTGCAACTGAAGGCCCGCGGTCTGCGGCCGGCTCCAGATGCCCGCCATCGTGGAGAACGATGGTGGCGGAGCGGCCGCGGCGGCCAAGACCGTCAACCTTGTTGGCGAGCCGGTTATCAATCTGCTCGGCCGAGGGCTCATCCCAATCGTTCGTCATGGCGTTCCAGAGCACGGGAGACATGCCGAGCTCGCGGGCTTCGCTCAGGACAAACGGACGCCGCGAGCCGAAGGGCGGCCGGAAGTAGCGAACGCGCGAGCCGGTGATCTGCTCGAGCGTGTACTTGGTGTTGTACAGCTCTTCGCGGATCTTCTTACGGCTTGAAATCGCGAGGTTCGGGTGCGACCAGGAGTGATTGCCGATGATGTGCCCGGAGTCGGCGATGTGGCGCGTCAGATAGGGCTCGGCCTCAGCATATTTCCCGACAAGAAAAAACGTGGCCTTGACCCGGTGCGCAGCCAGCATATCGAGCAACTTCGGTGTCCAGACGGGATTGGGGCCGTCGTCAAACGTGAGAGCAATTTCGCCGGCGCGTTCCGGCGCGATCAGCGTCGGCCCGAAGATCTGCGACTGCGGAGTCAAGGCGGCGTAGCTCCAACCGCCGGCCACCAGGCCGATGGCTGCAGCGGCTCCGATTCCTTCCGCGATAAGTCGTGATGAGTCTACAAGCATTGCTGCTACCAGTTTGCGGCGACGAGGGGCTCCACTGCAACAACTCCGGCACAAGACGCATTCCGCTTGACACTGCATAAATGCCGGGTAGAAAAACCCAGACCGGCAGCACACAAGGTGACATCCGATTCACACAGCGGGTGTAAACTCGCGGTAGTACGGGCCGCATCCTGACCTCCCGGAGCGGCACTGGAGATGCTATGAGCCTGACGAACTTCCCTGCTGGGAATTCTCCCGGCACTCCCGTAGTGAAAGTCACGATGCCCGCGCTGAGCGAGATGAAGCGCCAGGGCAAACCCATCTCGGCGCTGACGGCGTACGACTATGCGACCTCGCGCCTGGTGGATGAGTGCGGCATCGACCTGATTCTCGTTGGCGACTCGCTGGCGCAGGTGGTGCTGGGGCACGACAACACGCTCGCGGTCACAGTGGATGAGATGCTGCATCACACGCGTGCGGTGCGGCGTGCGGTGCGGCGTGCGCTCCTGGTTGCGGATATGCCGTTCGGCAGCTATCACCGTTCGTCTGCGGAAGGCGTGGCTAATGCGGTGCGGTTCGTGAAGGAAGCCGGCGCCGAGGCGGTGAAGATCGAAGGGGCGCGCGTCGAGCTGGTGCGGGCGCTGACCGATTCAGAGATTCCCGTGGTCGGCCACCTGGGCCTCACGCCGCAGAGCGTGCACCGCATGGGCGGTTACCGCGTGCAAGGCAAGACGGCAGAGGCAGCGGACCGGCTGCGCGCCGACGCGCATGCCGTGACTGAAGCCGGCGCTGCGCTGCTGGTGCTCGAAGGCGTTCCGCGCGAAGTGGCGGCGCAGATCACCGCAGAACTGACAATTCCCACCATCGGCATCGGCGCGGGACCGGATTGCGATGGACAGATCCTCGTCTTCCACGACCTGTTGAATTTGACCTTTGCGCCGCCCGCCAAGTTCGTGCGCCGCTATGCCGATGTTGCGGGAGTCATTCGCACGGCGGTGGAGCATTATCGCGAAGACGTGGAGCATCGCGCGTTTCCGTCGGACGAAGAGAGCTATCATCTGCCCGCCAAGGCGCGCGAGACTATTGAAGACAGGAAGCTCCGCAGAGCCTGATAGAGACCTGATGAACATTGTTCGCACCGTGGATGAGTTGCGCGCGTGGTCGCGCGCCAATCGAAAAGAAGGCAAGAGCATCGGGCTGGTGCCCACCATGGGCGCGCTGCACGCCGGGCACGCCTCGCTGATCCGCGCGGCACGCGAGCGCTGCGATGCGGTAGCGGTGAGCATCTTCGTGAACCCTACGCAGTTCGGGCCGAACGAGGACTTCGCAAAATATCCGCGGACGTTCGATGCAGACTGCGCGCTTGCCGAATCGCTGGGCGCGGATGTGGTGTTTGCACCTGCGGTGGATGAGCTGTATCCGGAAGGCGCGGAGACCTTCGTTGACGTGGAGGGCCTGAGCGGGCGGCTCGATGGCGCTTCGAGGCCGGGACATTTTCGCGGCGTGGCGACGGTGGTGTCGAAGCTGTTCATCGCTGCCGAAGCGGATTTGGCGTTCTTCGGGCAAAAGGACGCTGCGCAGGTCGCGGTGCTGCGGCGCATGACCGCGGACCTGCGGTTGGGCACAGAGATTGTTGTGTGCCCGATTGTACGCGAGGGTGACGGGCTCGCTCTCAGCTCGCGCAACATCTATCTCACCGCCGAACAACGCCACCAGGCCCTCGCCCTCAGCCGCGCCATCGGCACGGTGGAATCGCTCGTCGGGCACGGCCAGCGCAACGTCGCCACGTTGATTGAGGCGGCAGAGGCGGTCTTCGGCGCCGAGCCCGACGTTCGCGTCGATTACATCGTCTGCGCGGATTGGGCGACGCTGGAGCCGGTCGAAGCAGCTACGCCTGGGACGCTGTTTGCGGTGGCTGCGTGGGTGGGCGCAACGCGTCTGATCGATAACACGATCATTGGCTGAGCTGGTTTCTCTTTCGCTTCATAATCTGGTTGCGCAATTCCGGCAGGCGCTGCACTCTGATTTCAGTGCCTGAACTTCCTGACATCTCGGCTTACATCCACGCGCTCGAAGCTCGCATACTCGGGCAGACGCTTGAGCATGTGCGGCTTGGATCGGTGTTTGTGCTGCGCACGGTGGATCCGCCGGTGAGCGCCGCCGAGGGGCACGTCGTCACAGGTTTGCGACGAGTTGGCAAGCGCATCGCCATCGGGGTTGAGGGCGACGTCTGGCTCGTCATCCACCTGATGATCGCGGGGCGGCTGCACTGGAAGCCCGCCGCGGCAAAGATTGGCGGGCGCAACGCGCTGCTCGCTCTCGATTTTCCGAATGGAACGCTGACGCTCACCGAAGCCGGATCGAAGCGGCGCGCATCGCTCTACATGGTGCGCGGCGAGCAGGGACTCGAAGACATGAACCTCGGCGGCGTGGAGATTCTTTCCGCTGACCTGGACCAGTTTCGTGCCGCACTCAGCCGAGAAAATCGCACCCTGAAACGCGCGCTCACCGATCCAAGGATTATCAGCGGCGTGGGCAATGCGTACTCGGATGAAATTCTGCACGCGGCGAAAATGTCGCCGGTGACGCTAACGCAGAAGCTCAAGCCCGAGGAGTGGGAGCGGCTGTTCACGGCGACGCGGGCCGTACTCACGGAGTGGATCGATCGCCTGCAGCACGAAGCCGACAAGGCGTTCCCGGAAAAGGTGACGGCGTTCCGGCCGGAGTTCGCGGTGCATGGCAAGTTTGGCCAGCCGTGCCCGCGCTGCGGCAGTCCGGTGCAGCGCATTCGCTACGCGGACAACGAGACGAACTACTGCCCGATCTGCCAGACCGGCGGCAAGGTGCTGGCGGACCGCAGCCTCTCGCGCCTGCTTGGCTCCGACTGGCCGCGCACGCTGGATGAACTCGAAGCCCTGAAGCGCAAATAGCGCCGTGCCGCAGCGGGAACGCCCGCACTGATTTCCGTTGACACCGCTTGCGGACGTGAGAGAGAGTCATTTCGATTCCCCCAAGACTTCCGTTTGTTCGTCAGATCCAATCTGAGGAGGACACATGCACCATCTCCATAACCTGAACTTCGTCGCGGTCGCGGTGTGCGCCGTCATCGTGTGGATCATCGGCGCGTTGTGGTACTCGCCGGTGTTGTTTGCCAAGCCGTGGGTGGCCATCGTGGGCCGCAAGATGGGCGAGAAGCCCAAAGGCGTATACGTGGGGATGATCGGCTCGCTGATCGGAGACCTCTTTCTGTGCTTCGTGCTGGCGCACATCATCCTCTGGTCCGGCGCGGAAGGCTGGCTGGGCGGCGCGCACATCGGCGTGCTGATCTGGGCCGGGTTCTTCGCAGTGGTCATGTATCCGCAGTCGATTTACGAGGGACGGCCGCTCAAGTACTTCCTGATCAACAGCTGCTACTGGCTGGTGAGCCTGGTGATAGTTGGGGCGGTGCTCAGCGTCTGGCGGTGAGCCCCGCCCGCCGCGGATAAAATGTCTGCATGAGCAAAGAACGCGTATCCACTTCCAGCGCACCCGCCGCGATTGGCCCCTACTCGCAGGGGATTCGCGTGGGGAATCTTCTTTTCACCGCCGGCCAGGGGCCGATGGATCCCGCCACCGGCAAGATTGTTGAAGGCGGCATCACCGAGCAGACCACGCGCGTGATGGAGAATCTGAAGGCCATTGTCGAAGCCGGCGGATCGAGCCTCGAAAAAGTCGTGAAGGCGGGGGTGTTCCTCAAGGACATGAACGACTTTGCGGCGATGAACGCCGTGTATGCCAGGTACCTGGCGCCCGAAGGCGTAACGCCGCCGGCGCGCACCACGGTGCAGGCCGCGCGGCTGCCCGGCGACATCCTCGTCGAGATCGACGCCATCGCGGAGATCTAAACCACTTCCCTTCTCTCGTGCCGGCGGCAGAAGTCGCCGGCACACGCATCTGATGTTGAAGAGCCTCGGCGCGGTTGAACCAATCGCCGGGACGGATCGACTCTAGCGAGGATGGAAGATGGACTGGACTCCCGGAGGCATGAGTGACGACATCGAAGACCGCCGAGGCGACTCGGGCGGCGGCTTCGGCATGGGCGGCGGCGGAATCGGCATCATCGGCTTCATCATCCTGCTCTCATCAGCCTCTTCACCGGCCACAACTTCATCGGCAGCATGCTGCATGGCGGCGATGCATCCAGCAGCGTGGCGCGCGGGCCGGCGGGCCCGCCGTCCGCTGCCCAGAATCGCGATGTGCAGTTGATCAGCTTTGTGCTGGACGACGCGCAGAACACCTGGACGCAGATTTTTGCCGCGCACCACCGCACTTACCGGCACGCGAAGCTGGTGCTGTTTCGCGGCGCGACGTACTCAGGTTGCGGAACGGCGCAGGCTGCGACAGGGCCGTTCTATTGTCCTGAAGATGAGAAGGTCTACATCGACCTGAGCTTCTGGAATGAGCTTCAACGCTTTGGCGGCGATACCGGCGACTTTGCGCAGGCCTACGTAATCACGCACGAGCTCGGCCATCATGTGCAGAAACTGTTGGGCATCGAAGGGCGCGAGCGGCAGCTTGCGGAAGGCAATCCCGAGGACGCGAATCCGTTGTCGGTCGATCTCGAATTGCAGGCCGACTGCTTTGCGGGCGTGTGGGGCCACACCACGGAGCAGCGCAACATCGTTCACCCTGACGACGTTGCGGGCGCTCTGCGTGCCGCCGCCGCCGTGGGGGACGATCACCTGCAGCGCATGAGCGGGCGCGCGGTGAGCCCTGAAAGCTGGACGCACGGCTCGAGCGCGCAACGCGAACACTGGTTCCGCCAGGGCCTGCAAGGCGGGCAGGTGAGCAGTTGCGCCACCTTCAACGGCAGGCTCGCGCCGTAAAGCAAATTGCGCTGTACAACCGTATCAACTGAGGTCAGCATGAGCAGTTCTTCCCAGGAGAAGCCTCGAAAAGGTCGTCAAGTCCGATGCCGAGTGGCGCGCGCAGCTTACGCCCGAGCAGTATCACATCCTGCGCGAGAAGGGCACCGAACGGCCCTTCACCGGCGCGCTCGAATTCAACCACGAAACCGGCGACTACCACTGCGCCGGCTGCGGCGCGCTGCTCTTCAACTCCGGCGCCAAGTTCGACTCCGGATGCGGCTGGCCGAGCTTCGTGATTCCCGCCGACTCGAAGGCCGTGGCGGAGCATGACGACACGACTTACGGCATGCGCCGCACTGAAGTTACCTGCGCGCGCTGCGGAGGACACCTGGGCCATGTGTTTCCTGACGGGCCGGGGCCAACAGGTCTGCGCTACTGCATCAACTCTGGCTCGCTGACGTTTACGCACGCTGAGAAATAGAACGGGCGCACCGTCGCGGCGCCCGCATCTATCGTGATCAGCCAAGCTTCACGATCACGGAGGCGGGCTCAAGATCGGGAGCTTCCGCTTTGAGGGTGATGCTTCCCGATTCGCCTGTCGGCCGCAGGATCGCCACACAGACGCCGTGGAACGTAGACTTCTGCGGCTGCCGGAAGCTGCCCACGTCTTTGGGATTCGCGCTGGCCACCGCCGCAATCGCGCCGCTCCCGCTTACGGTGAACCGCACCGGAACTGTCGCATCCGGAACAGTCCGGCCCTGATCGTCAACCACCGTCGCCATCACGTAGCTCAGGTCGTCGCCGCTGCCGCGAATCTGCGAGCGGTCTGGCGTGAGCACCAGCCGCACGGGCTTGCCAACCGTAGTGAAGATCAGCGTGCCGATCTCCTGACCATTCTGCAATGCAACGGCTTTCAGTTCGCCGGGGCTGTACGGCACATCGAACTCAGCCTTCAGTGCGTCCTTCGCCGTGAGCTGCTTCTGTCCAACCTGCTTGCCATTCAGGAACACGCGCACTTCGTCTCCGCGCGTGTAAACGCGCACCTTCAGCGCAGAGCCGTCGAGTCCCGGCCACGTCCAGCTGCGGACCTCATCGCTCCATCCCCACAGGCTGACGTGCTCTTTGTACTTGGCAGGCACGGGCCTCTGCACCGCCATCTCGATCTTGCTGAGGTTCCACACCACATCGCGGAAGTAGGACTGCGGCTTCTTGTTGCCGATGAGATCGATGTCGCCGCAGTAGGAGTTGAACCAGGGATAGAACGGCGAGAAGCCCGATGTGTCGCTCCCCTGCGATACCGAAGAATGCCCGATGCCAGATTCGCCGAGGTAATCGATCGCGGTCCACACAAAGTCGCCGATGACCCAGGAGCTCTCTTCGATCGCGGCCCAATTCTGGAAGACCTGCATCGGAAACGACTCCGTTCCCACCATCACGCGCTGCGGGAAGGCCGCGTGGTCGGGTCCGTACTCACTCAACTGGTAGTTGTAGCCGCCGACGTCGAGATACGTGAACGCCACCTGCATATCCTTCCATGTTTGCTTGGGATGATCCCACGGCGCGCAGATAGCCGCGGTCACAAGCCGCGTTGCGTCGAGCTTATGCGCGGCGTCGGCGAGTTGCTTGCCAATCTCCACGCCCGCAGGGTCGGCTCGTTCCGGGATCTCATTGCCGATGCTCCACAGGATCACGCTGGGATGATTGCGATCGCGCAGGATCATGGCCTCCACATCGCGCTGCCACCAATCCTTGAAGTAGACGCTGTAGTCCTGCGGATTCTTGCCGACCGTCCAGCAGTCGAAGGCCTCGTCGATCACCAGCATGCCGAGCCGGTCGCAGGCATCGAGGAACTCGCGCGATGGCGGATTGTGGCTGGTGCGAATCGCGTTGTAGCCGTTGGTCTTCAGGATCTCGACGCGCCGCTCCTCCGCGCGGGGAATGCATGCAGAACCAAGCGCGCCGTTGTCATGATGCACGCAACCGCCTCTCAGCTTGGTGGGCTCGCCATTGATGCGCAGGCCGTTCTGCGCGTCGATCTCAACCTTGCGAAGGCCGATGTGCACAGTGGCGGAATCCGCCGGCTGATGATCGCTTTCAACGGAGATCTCGGTGCGATAGAGATGCGGATCGGCCGTCGACCATAGATGCGGATTCTTTACGGTGAGAGTCGAGACAGCGGGTGTGCGGCCATTGGCACCGAGCTTTGCCGTGGTCTGCGCCTCGGCCGCAACAGCGCCCTGCGCACCCACCAGGCGAACCTTGACGATGGCCGACTTCGCGGCCGCCGTCCCGTTCTCGACTGTGGTTTCTACTTTGACAGTCGCGGCGGTCTTCGACACGTCGGGCATGGTGACATAGACGCCGTGCTGCGGAATGCGCACCGCGCCCACCACGCTGAGCCACACCTTGCGGAAGATGCCGGAGCCGGAGTACCAACGGCTGTTGCGTCCGGTGGTATCGACGCGCACGGCCAGCGTGTTGGCGCCCTCTTTGAGATGCGGCGTGAGGTCGAACGCAAAGCCGGTGTAGCCGTAAGGATGATTGCCGAGCTTCGTGCCGTTGATCCACACATCGGCATTCATATAAACGCCGTCGAAGCGGACTTCAGCCTTGCCCGACGCCGCGACCTGCGGCCGCTGAAACGTCTTGCGATACCAGCCGATGCCTCCGACCGTCCAGCCGGTCGCGCCCTGGCCTTCGCTCGCGTACAGATCGAACGGTCCGGTGCGAACCGGGTTAGTACCCTCGGCCCAGAGAGAGTCGTGATTCTGCGTCGCGGCGTCCGGCAGGTCCTCGATACTCCAGTCGTGAGGAACATCCAGCGTGCGCCATTCCGAGTCGTCGAACGACGCCGCATCCGCTCCCGCCGCTTCGCCGCGATGGAAGCGCCATCCCTGGCTGAAAGGCTGTTCACCGCCGCTGTCTGCCGCGCTCGTGCTGGCGCGCGTCTGCGAGAAAGCATCGGAAGCGAGCAACGACGACGCGGCAAGGGTAGCGATTCCCTGCACGGCCTCGCGGCGCGTCAACTGCAACTCTGAAGTCTGTGAATTCGCGTTCTGTTTCATCCCCGACAAGCATACTCGACTTTTCTCCGGTTCCGGCCAGTGAGATTCAGAACGCCGGCCGCAAACTGCGGACTATTGCGCGCCGGGCGGTCCGCCTCGCATACTACTGAGCGGGATTGCAGCCTCTCGCATCGGCTCTGCCGGAAAGGTCTTCCCCTTGGCCAAATCGAAGGTTTACCCGGATGCGCAATCGGCACTAGCCGGGATTGTTGAGGACGGAATGACGCTCGCAGTCGGCGGCTTCGGCCTCTGCGGCATCCCTGAGATGCTGATCGCCGCGTTGCGCGACACCGGCAAGAAGAACCTCACCGTCGCCAGCAACAACGCCGGCGTGGATGGCGGGGGCCTCGGCCTGCTGCTTGAAACGGGCCAGATCAAAAAGATGATCTCGAGCTATGTAGGTGAGAACCGCGAGTTCGAGCGGCAGTTCCTCGTCAGGAAAACTCGAGCTCGAGTTCTGCCCTCAGGGCACGCTTGCCGAACGCATGCGCGCCGGTGGCGCGGGAATCCCCGGCTTCTATACGCGCACCGGCGTCGGCACCATCGTCGCCGACGGCAAGGAGCACCGCGAATTCGACGGCTACACCTACATCCTCGAACGCGGCATCCGCGCTGATCTCGCCCTCGTCAAAGCGTGGAAGGGCGACACCTACGGCAACCTCATCTATCGCAAGACCGCGCGCAACTTCAATCCCAACGCCGCCACCTGCGGCCGCATCACGATTGCAGAAGTCGAGATTCTCGTCGAAGCCGGCGAACTCGATCCCGACCAGGTTCACACGCCCGGCATCTTCGTGCAGCGCATCGTGCACAATCCGCATCCGTCAAAACGCATTGAGAAGCGCACCACGCGTGAGGCATAACCATGGCATGGTCTCGTGAGCAGATGGCGCAACGCGCCGCGCAGGAATTCGAGGACGGATTTTACGTGAACCTCGGCATCGGCATTCCCACGCTGGTCGCCAATTACATTCCCGCCGACATTCATGTCACGCTGCACTCTGAGAATGGGCTGCTCGGCATCGGGCCGTTTCCCACTGACGATGAAGTGGACTGCGACCTCATCAACGCCGGCAAGCAGACCGTAACGGCATTGCCCGGTGCGAGCTACTTTTCGAGCGCCGATTCATTTGCGATGATCCGCGGCGGCCACATCAATCTTGCGATTCTCGGCGCCATGCAGGTCTCCGAACGCGGCGACCTGGCCAACTGGATGATTCCCGGCAAGATGGTCAAAGGCATGGGCGGCGCGATGGATCTGGTCGCGGGCGTGCGCCGCGTAGTCGTCGTCATGGATCACACGTCGAAAGACGCGCGAGCCGAAGATCCTGCACCAGTGCACGCTGCCGCTGACCGGCGCGGGCGTAGTGAGCCGCATCATCACCGATCTCGCGTGCTCGATGTTACTGACGGAACGGCTGAAGCTGATCGAATTGGCGCCCGGAGTGTCGCGCGAAGAGCTGCAGGCCAAGACCGAGCCGGCGAATCAACTGAGCGAGTGTAATCAGCACGTCTTCCGTCGCGCCCGCGCCACTCGCGACTGCGTCTGCCGTCCAAGCTTTCCGCAGATGAATGCGCCCGCTGCGATCAGCCGGTCGAGATCGACTCCCGTCTCCATGCCCATCCCATCCAGCATGTAAACAAGATCTTCCGTCGCAACATTTCCCGCCGCGCCCGGCGCATACGGACATCCCCCGAGCCCGCCCACCGACGCATCGAAGCCGCGCACGCCGCATTCCATCGCGGCGTAGATGTTCGCAAGCGCCTGACCGTATGTGTCGTGAAAATGTCCCGCCAGGTTCAACTACCGGAACATGCCCGGCGACCGCGCGATCATAGCCCTTGGTCGTTTCGGCGTACCCACTCCGATCGTGTCGCCGAGCGAAATCTCATAGCAGCCCGCAGTCAAACAATCGCCCGCAACCTCGGCCACGCGTCGCGGATCGACCACCCCTTCGTACGGACACCCCAGCGCGCACGAGACATAGCCGCGTACGCGCACGTTCGCCGCTCGCGCCGCGTCAAACACCGGCGCAAACCTCTCCAGGCTTTCGTCAATACTGCAGTTGATATTTTGCTGGGAAAAAGTCTCTGACGCGGCCGCGAACACTGCTACTTCCCTTGCGCCTGCTGCGAGGCCGCTTCGAACCCGCGCAGATTCGGCACCAGTACGGGATAGGTTACGCTCTCGCGTCGTTGCAAGGTTCGCATCACTTCCGCGTGGTCCGCCATCTGCGGCACCCACTTCGGCGAGACAAACGCAGTGGCTTCAATCGCCTTCAATCCCGCATCGGCGAGCAGCCCGATAAACTCGAGCTTCGTTTCAGTGGAGACATTCTGCGGCTCATTCTGCAGCCCGTCGCGCGGACCCACTTCGACGATGCGCACGCGCTCAGCCACTGACGTTCTCGCCGTTGCCGTTCACCGTCTGCTCGTCGCGAATGAAATGAAGTAACTCGACGCCTTCGCTCACCTGTTCCCCGGCCGCAAAATGAAACGACTCCACGCGCCCAGCCGCAGGCGCATGAATCGTGCACTCCATCTTCATCGCCTCAAGCACCATCAACGCCGCGCCCTTGTCCACGTGTTGGCCGGGCTCAGCCAACAGCGCAACCACGCGGCCCGGCATCGGAGCCAGCAGGCTGCCTTCGCCTGCATGATGCTGCGCCTCCACATCCAGTGGATCGTCGTACTCGAAATCGAAATGCCGCCCGTCGAAGAAAACGTGATAATGCGCGCCCACCGCCACAACCGTTGCGCTCAGTCGCTCTCCATCGATCACGGCCTCCACACGCCGGCCGCTGTGCAGCGCAGTCCTCACCTCGAAACGCCGCTCGCCGATGCGCATACGAAAATCGCTGCCGCGATACAGAACGACAATCTCTTCCGCATGCCCGTCGTGCTCGAAGCGGATCGATCGCCTGAGCAGCAGATTCATCCGCCAGCCATCGCGGGCGGCCCATGGAGAATGGCCATCTTCGTCGCCTGCGCCTGCAGGCTGAGTCAGTGCAACGGCTGCCATCAGCAATGCGGCGCCCGGCACGTCTTCAGCCTGCGCGATCCAGTCGTGCTCCCGTTCGATGAGGCTCGTGTCCAGCCGCGCCTCCGTAAACGACGGGCTCATCACAAGCCGCCGAAGAAACTCGACGTTGTTCGCCACGCCGGCAATCTCGAACTCTCCCAACGCCTGGGTCATGCGCCGTAACGCCAGTTCCCGCGTCTCATCCCACACAATCAGCTTCGCGATCATCGGATCGTAGAACGGCGTGATGGTATCGCCCTGCTCGATGCCGGTGTCGAGGCGCACATGCTGCGACGCACCCGGCGCGCGCAGATGAACGATCTTGCCGATCGATGGCCTGAAATCGTGCGCGGGATCCTCCGCATAGATGCGGGCTTCAATCGCATGGCCGCGCATCGCAAGCTCTTCCTGTTTCAGCGGCAGAGGCTCTCCAGCGGCAATGCGAATCTGCCACTCCACAAGATCGAGCGCCGTGATCATCTCCGTCACCGGGTGCTCCACCTGCAGCCGCGTGTTCATCTCCATGAAGTGAAATCCGCCGTCGCGGTCGAGCAAGAAACTCCACCGTCCCCGCGCCAACATAATCGACCGCACGCGCGGCACTGCGTCCTGCTTCGCTCAGCCTGTGGCGCAGATCCTCACTCAGCAACGGCGCGGGCGCTTCTTCAATCACCTTCTGATGACGCCGCTGCACGCTGCAGTCGCGTTCGAAGAGGCTGATCACGTTGCCGTGGGTATCGCCGAACACCTGCACTTCAACGTGACGCGGCTCAACCAGATACTTCTCAAGCAAAACCGAATCATCACCGAACGAAGCCGCCGCCTCGCGTTTGCAACTGGCCAGCGCCGCCGCAAACTGATCGCCCGCATCCACGCGGCGCATGCCCTTGCCGCCGCCGCCCGCGTTGGCTTTGATCATAATCGGGTAGCCGATGGCATCGGCCTGTTGCTGAAGATATGCGGGGTCCTGATTCGCGCCATCGTAGCCCGGCGTGAGCGGCACGCCGGCGTTGCGTATCAACTCCTTCGCCGCGGCCTTCGAGCCCATTGCGCGGATCGCCGCGGGCGTGGGGCCAATGAACACAATCCCGGCCCGCGCACATGCTTCGGCAAACTCGGCATTCTCTGACAGAAATCCGTAGCCCGGATGAATCGCCTGCGCGCCCGTCTGCCTCGCCGTATCGAGAATGCGATCCACATTCAGATAGCTCTCGCGCGAAGGCGCCGCCCCGATCCGCACCGCTGTATCGGCCAGTCGCGCGTGAAGGCTCTGCGCGTCGGCATCGGAACAGACCGCCACCGTGCGGATGCCCATCTTGCGGCAGGTCGCAATGATGCGGCAGGCAATCTCGCCGCGGTTCGCAATCAGAATGGTGTCGAACATCTTGGTCATGATTGCTGCGGCACCCATCCCGGCTTGCGCTTTTCAAGAAATGCGCTCAGCCCTTCCTGCGCCTCGTCCTGCGCGCGGATCACGGCGATGCGCTCCGCCGTGTACTCAATCAGCTCCGCCGTGATCGGCCTTCCGGCCACTGCATCGATCATCTCCTTCGCCGCGTGCTGCGCCGCAGGCGCGCCCATCAGAAGATCGTTCACAACAGCCTCAACGCGCGCATCGAGTTCATCTGCGTCGACGGCCTCATGCACCAGCCCGATCTTCTCCGCCTGCGCCGCCGTGATCCGCTCCGCGGTCTGAAACAATCTGCGCGCCCAGCGCTGTCCGACCGCTCGCACAACATAGGGCGCAATGGTGGCCGGTATCAACCCGAGCCGCACTTCCGACGCCGCAAACTTCGCATCATTCGCGGCAATCGCAATATCGCATGCACTCACCAACCCCAGCCCGCCGCCGATCGCCGTGCCGTTCACCCGCGCTATCGTCGGTTTCGACGACCATGCGATGGCATGAAACAGGTCCGCGAGTTCGAGCGCGTTATCGCGATTCTCAGCGGCGTCTGCCTCGCCCAGCCGCTTCATCGACTCGATATCCGCGCCTGCGCAAAAGCTCCTGCCGCGCCCCGACAGCACGATCACGCGTATGGCCGGGTCGTCGCCGAAACCGCGCACCACCAGCGTCAACTCACGAATCAGGTCTTCGTTGAGCGCGTTGTGCAGCGCCGGCCGATTCAACCACAACCACGCAGCCGCGCCTCGGATCTCCACTTCAATGGTCGGTTCGCCCATATCGCTTACATCCGGAAGACGCCAAAGCGCGTCGGCTCGACCGGCGCGTTCTGCGCAGCGGCAAGGCCTAACGCCAACGCCCGCCGCGTATCCAGCGGATCGAGAATGCCGTCATCCCACAGCCGCGCCGTCGCATAGTAAGGATTGCCCTGCGCTTCATACTGCGCGCGAATCGGCGTCTTGAATTTTTCCTCGTCTTCTTCGCTCCACTGCTTGTCCTGTGCCGCGAGCGCATCGCGTCGCACGCGCCCCAGCACATTTGCGGCCTGCTCGCCGCCCATCACGCTGATGCGCGCATTCGGCCACATCCACAGCAGGCGCGGATTGTACGCACGCCCGCACATTCCGTAGTTTCCCGCGCCAAAGCTGCCGCCGATGATCACAGTGAACTTGGGCACGCGCGCGCACGCCACCGCCATCACCATCTTCGCGCCGTCCTTCGCGATGCCGCCATTCTCATACTTGCGCCCCACCATGAATCCTGAAATATTCTGCAGGAACACCAGCGGAATTCCGCGTTGCGCGCAAAGCTCGATAAAATGCGCGCCTTTCTGCGCCGACTCGGAAAACAGAATCCCGTTGTTCGCAATGATCCCCACCGCATATCCGCAGATGTGCGCGAAGCCTGTAACCAGCGTGTTGCCATATCGCTGCTTGAACTCATCCAGACGGCTGCCGTCCACAATGCGCGCAATCACCTCGCGCACATCGTATGGCTTGCGCGTATCCGCGGGCACAATCCCGTAGATCTCATCCGGATCAAACAGCGGCTCTTCGGCCTTCTGCTGCGGGCCGGCTGTCTTCGGCCGGTTCAGGTTCGACACAATCCGCCGCACCATCGCCAGCGCATGCGCATCGTCATCCGCAAGGTAATCGGCCACGCCTGAAATCCGCGTGTGCACATCGGCGCCGCCCAACTCTTCTGCGGTCACGTCTTCGCCGGTCGCTGCCTTCACCAGCGGCGGCCCGCCCAGAAAGATCGTTCCCTGCTCTTTCACGATGACGACTTCGTCCGACATGGCCGGCACATACGCGCCGCCCGCTGTGCACGAACCCATCACGCACGCAATCTGCGCAATGCCCTTCGCGCTCAGGTTCGCCTGGTTATAGAAGATTGCGCCAAAGTGATCGCGATCGGGAAACACCTCGTCTTGCATGGGCAGAAAAGCACCGCCGGAATCGACGAGATACACGCAGGGAAGATGGTTCTCCATCGCAATCTGCTGCGCCCGCAGGTGCTTCTTCACCGTGAGCGGAAAGTAGGTGCCGCCCTTCACCGTCGCGTCATTGGCCACGATCACGCACTCGGTTCCGCTGATGCGCCCGATGCCCGTGAGAAGCCCGGCTGCCGGCACGTCACCGCTGTACATACCGTTCGCAGCCAGCACTGACAATTCCAGAAACGGCGTGCCCTGGTCGAGCAGCAGATCGACCCGCTCGCGCACAAACAGCTTGCCGCGCGACTTGTACTTGTTCCGCGCCACTTCACTGCCGCCATGCACAGCCATCGTGGTACGGTCGCGCAGCTCGTGCACCAGCGTGTGCATGCGCTGTGCGTTGGCGCGAAATTCTTCGCTGCGCGTCTGAATCTGCGACGAGAGGATTGCCATGGTTCGCCCCTTACGCCGTCTCTTTGAACAACTCGCGGCCAATCAGCATACGGCGAATCTCCGATGTGCCCGCCCCGATCTCGAACAGCTTGGCGTCGCGCCACAGCCGTCCTGTCGGGTGTTCGTTGATGTAACCGTTGCCGCCCAGCGCCTGGATCGCCTGCCCCGCCATCCACGTAGCCTTCTCCGCAGAATAGAGGATGGCCCCCGCGCAATCCTTGCGCACATTCTCGCCGCCGCGGTCGCATGCCTGCGCCACCGCATACACATACGCGCGGCACGCGTGATACGCAACATACATATCCGCAAGCTTGCCCTGCATCAGTTGAAACTCGCCAATCGGCTTGCCGAATTGCTTGCGCTCATGCACATACGGAATCACCACGTCCATGCATGCCGCCATGATGCCCAGCGGCCCGCCGCACAACACCAGGCGCTCGTAATCAAGCCCCGACATCAACACGCGCACGCCGCCGCCCAGGCGGCCCAGGACGTTTTCCTCCGGCACCTCGCAGTCGCGAAACACCAGCTCGCACGTGCTCGATCCACGCATCCCTAGCTTGTCAAGCTTGGGCGACGTCGAAAACCCCTTGAAGCTTCTCTCCACAATGAACGCCGTAATGCCGCGCGACGCCCCCGTGGTATCGGTCTTCGCATACACAATCAGCGTGTCCGCGTCGGGTCCGTTGGTGATCCACATCTTGGTCCCGTTGAGCACATAAACGTCGCCGCGCTTGTCCGCGCGCAGCCGCATGCTCACCACGTCCGAACCGGCTTCCGTCTCGCTCATCGCCAGTGCGCCCACGTGTTCGCCCGTGATCAGCTTGGGCAGGTACTTCCGCTTCTGCTCCTTGTTGCCGTTCTTGGCAAGCTGATTGACGCAGAGATTCGAGTGCGCTCCATACGAAAGCCCAATCGATGCCGATGCCCGCGAAATCTCCTCCATCGCCACCACGTGTTCCAGGTAACCAAGCTCGGCGCCGCCAAACTCCTCGTCCACCGTGATGCCCAGCAGGCCCAGATCACCCAGCTTCCGCCAGATCGCGCGCGGAAATGTGCCGTCGCGGTCCGACTTCTCGGCAATGGGAGCGAGCTCGTCCTGCGCAAAGCTGTGCGCAGTATCGCGCAGCAGTGCGATCGACTCGCCCAGTTCAAAATTCAGGCCTTTCACAAATACATCTCCTGGAAAGCAGGAACAGTTGGGGAGACCTTACGATCGATTTGGATCGCACATCCTTGGATGCGACGTAGAACGTGACCGGCGGTGCTCCTCCAACGGGGAAGTCTCGGGATGCAGCTTGTTTTGCTTACGGCAAAGACGATACACCCGGCGCTGCAACTCCGTCCACAACGGGTGAGTCAGGTATTCAGCCTACAGCGGCTGCCCCAGCCGCTTTTCTAACTGTGCGCGATAGGTCCGGCTCACCCGCGTCCGCGCGCCGTTGCGCAGAACCGCGTCGAATTCGCCGTGCGAGATGGGCTCCAGTTGCAGGATGCTCTCGATATTCACGATGGCCGAGCGGTGCACGCGCACAAACCGCCGCGGATCGAGCCTGTCGGCCAGCTCGTTCAGCGCGGCGCGGTACAGCAGTTCCTTGCCGGCCACGTGCAGATTCACGTAGACGCCCGCGGCCTCGATCCAGTCGATATCGACCACCCGAACAAAGCGCGTGGTCCCGCCCGCCTTCACCACCAGCCGGTCCCAGCGGCGATCCGCATTCGTCCCGGAGACGGCGCCGTCGACACCATCTTCATCACGCGCTGACCGAACTCCCGCAGGCTGCGCTCATCCAGGCGCGTCTTCACGCGCGCCATCATGCCTTCAAAGCGTTCGTCGCTGAATGGCTTCAGCAGGTAATCGAGCGCGTTGGCCTCAAACGCCCGCAGCGCGTGCTGGTCATACGCGGTGATGAAAACCGTCAGCGGCATCTCCGCCGGGCCGATGGCATCAATCACCCCCAGCCCGTCCAGCTCCGGCATCTGCACGTCGAGAAGAACCAGATCCGGCCGAGCTGTCCAGAATCGACTCCACCGCCGCCTGCCCATCGGCTGCTTCGAGAATCGTCTTACCTGGGGATCGCGGCGCAGAAGATCGATCACCCTCTGGCGCGCCGGCGCTTCATCGTCCACCACCAGCACGCGCATGTTTTCAAGCCCCGTCATCCTTCTTCTCCCTGAAACCGCAGCGGCAATACAATCTCCACGGCCGTTCCGCCTTCCAGCCGCCGCCGGATGCGAAAACGCCTGCTGCGCTGGGATACATGCCGGCGATGCGCTCGCGCGTCACCGCCAGTCCCAAGCCCCGATGCTCTCCAGCGTCCAGCCCGGCGCCAGCCCTACCCCATCATCTTCCACCTGGATCACAATTTGTTGCCCACCGCCGCCCGTGACCATCACCGCTCCGCCTGAGATGCGCCGTGAGATGCCATGGCGGATCGCGTTCTCCACCAGCGGCTGCAGAAACAGCGACGGCACCGAGCGCATAGCGCACCTCCGGCGTCACATCGATGTCGATGGTCAACTGATCGCCGAAACGGATCTTCTGGATCTCGAGATAGTGGTCGAGGAACGCCAGTTCCTCGGCCAGCGGAACCTCCTGCCTATCCTTGGTCTCCAGCGACAGCCGCAGCAGATCGCCCAGGTGCTCGATCATGCGGCGCGTCAGCCGCGGGTCGCGCTCCACGTGCGACGAGATCGTGTTCAGCGCGTTAAACAGGAAGTGCGGATCGAGCTGCATGCGCAGCGCGTTCAGCCGCGCCTGGCTATAGCTCTTTTCCATGCGCTCCAGGCGCAATTCGCTGCTCAGATAGCGCTCGTAATAGCGATAGGCCTGCAGTGCGCCAACGATCATCCAGTAGATCAGCACGCTCCAGATGAACCACATCGGCGCGGCTTTCAACATGTGCGCCGGAGCCAGCGCCTCCCACTTGATGTCGTCGATGGCCGCGCGAAGGAAGAAGAACACATAGATATAGAGCGCCGTGAACACCAGCGACCCAGGAATGTGCGCCACGGCGCGTCGGCCAAACTGGCGTCCTGAAAAGGCAGCGCGCGGTCGGCCCAGCACGATCAGCGGCGCCATCAATGCCCACGCCCACCATTGCGCCAGCGCCTGCTTCCAGCTCATGTTCCCCATACGGGAAGAGCGAAAATGATGCCCACAACCGTGGAACCCAACAGCAGCAGCGCCGCGCGCACCGGCCACGACCGCACGATTGCGCGCGCAAACGGAAGCGGCGGAGGCTGCTCCACTGCTACCATTTTTCCGGCGTCAACGATCGTCGCCATTGAAGTCTCCCTGAGCGCGTCGCGTTCTAACCCGGCGCCCGCATCCGGACGCCGCAATCATGGTTCACATCAGAATCCAACGTATTATCTCTCGTCCCGGCCCCCCGGGGGCATGGCCCGTACATCCCTTCCATGCCCTGCCCCCGCTGCCGGTTCGGTTTCGCGTAAGAAACGACGAGACGCCCGCGCGCCGCTTTCGCCGGTTAGTTCAGCGCGTAGAGATTCCCGTCCACGCTGCCCACGTAGACCACGTTGTCCACCACCACCGGCGAGGCCAGGATGGGCCCCACCGCCTGCAGCTTGATGTATCCCGCCATCATGTCGTCGTAGAAGTCCGAGGGGTACACCGCCTCGTAGTTGGGATTTCCGTCCGGCCTAAAGAGGGCAGTATTACTTTTCGGCCTTCGGTCGCGAAGGTCCAGACTACAGCGTGCGATGCGAGGTCCACGGCGCTCAGCGTTCCCGCGGTCGAACCCACGTACAACAGTGTCGCCGGCGATGGCGGGAGACGAGAACAGCGGCCAGCCGTTGAAGCTAACGGAGAAGAGAATGTCTCCCGTTCTTCGCGTCGGCCGCATAGAGCATGCCGGTGTCGGACGTGGCGAAGTAGACCTTGCCCCTTCGACGGCGGGAGAAGCAATGACCCATGATCCCTTGGTCGAATACGACCACTTCATCTTGCCGGTCTGCTCGTCCAGCGCGTAGAGGTGGGCGTCGCGGCAGCCGAAGTAAACCATCCCATCCGCCACCGCGGCCGACGACTGAATTCCCTGCTGGTTGTGGGTGTCAGGGTCTTCGCCGGTCTTGAACCGCCATTTCTCCTCGCCGGTTGCGGCATCGAGGGCATAGAAGTTGCTGTCCCAGCTACCGATGAAGAGCGTGCCGTCGGCGATGGCCGGCGACGCATGAACCACGTCGCCGGTTTTGAACTTCCACTTCAGAGCGCCCGTGGCCGCTTCGAGCGCATACATGTTTCCGTCGCCGCTGCCGAAGTAGACGGCGCCGTTCCACACCACCGGCGAGGAGAGGTAGCAGTCCAAGGGATCGGGCATGGTTTCGGTTGCAGGCTGCGATCCGTGCAGGTGCTTGGCCGAGAATCGATGCTCTCCACAGGTTTTGAACTTCCATTTCAACTGCCCGGTTTCCTCGGCGAGCGCGTAGAAGTTGCCGTCGCAAGCGCCAAAGTAAACCAGGCCTCCGTCCACCGCAGGCGACGAAGCAATGCGAACCTTGGCATCGAACTGCCACTTGACGGCTCCGGTCGCGCGGTCGATGGCGTAAAGGATTCCGCCACTGCTCCCGACATACAGCGCCTCGTTGTGGATAGCCGGCGTGCCGATGATCTTGCCTGCGGTCTTGAACGTCCATTTGACCCCATGGAGCGTGGGCACGCCGGCGGCATCGTAGACCCCGGTATGCGCCGGGTTGCCGCGAAACGTCGCCGTGTCCGCAGCGAATAGCAGCGCCGCCCCGAGCAGAAAGACCAGCAACGCCGTGAAACGCAGCGCCATCGACGCCAGTCCTGCCCCGGACATCGCGGACTGCCCCGCTTCCCGTTCTTGTATAGAAGAATGATTGCTATCGTCGTTCATGCTCAAGAGCCTACGTTGGTTTGGGTTAGCCGTCGACAAAAGCGTTGCCATCGGGACTTGACGATTCCCAAACCGGTCCCCAGCCAGCCCCGGCAGCGCACGCTTCTTCCCCTATTTCCCTCCTTCTCTTGTTCCCTCTTCCCTTGGTCCCTGCCTTCCTTGGCTGTTACCATAAAAGAGCATATTTCCGGACAGATTCGGACTTTTCCGGACCGGACACATCTGAAAGCAGCGAAAGAGGTACACGTGGCCAACACCACCAAGATCGAAGACAAAGTTGAACGTAAAAAAGTGAAGCGCGCCGCCCGCAAGAAGGCCGCCCCCAAGGCCAAGCGCACCACCCCGCGCGGCTCCAACAAGAAGAAGATCAAAAAGCTGGCACGCGGCCAGTCGAAGCGGTAAACGACAGCCATCCAGCCGTCAGCCCTCAGCCTTCAGCTGCATCCCGGCATCGTCCGGGCCTCTGCCTAGCTGACGGCTGAGGGCTTGATAGCTGAAGGCTGCTTCTCCCCTTTCTCATAAGCCCCTCCTTCCGCTATCTTTGAGCAGGTCCCCTGCACCGTCACGGACACGGTTTAGATAAAGAGGAGAGCTGCCCTGCCCAGCCAACTGGTAGCCCGCAAATCCATCGACAAGCTGATCCGCGAGTCGGAAGAACCCGGCCAGGCGCTCAAGAAGACCCTCGGCCCCTGGTCGCTCACCGCTCTGGGCATCGGCGCCGTCATCGGCTCCGGCATCTTTACCGTCATCGGCACGGCCATGGCCGGCCAGCACTTTGACGAGCCCTCCATCGCCAATACCCCGCTGATCCACTGGCTGATTTACCACACCGGCCTCAACGGCCGCCCCGGCGCCGGACCCGCTCTCGCCATCTCCCTCGTCTTCGTAGCCATCGTCTGCGCCTTCACCGGCCTCTGCTACGCCGAGCTCTCGTCGATGATCCCCATCGCCGGCTCGTCCTACACCTACACCTACGTCACCATGGGCGAGCTGGTCGCCTGGATCATCGGCTGGGACCTGATCCTCGAGTACGCCTTCTCCAACATGAGCGTCTCCGTCGGCTTCGCGGCCCACGTCCTCGACCTGCTCGACTGGTTCGGCATCCACCCGTCGCTCCGATGGATCTCGCCTGCCTACCTCCCCACCGGCCTCCAGGACATGGCCGGCAACAACCTCTACGATCCCGGCTGGCACTTCGGCTTCAACATCCCCGCGTTCCTGATCGTGATGATCCTCACCGTCATCCTCGTCCGCGGCATTCGCGAGTCGGCCCGCACCAACAACATCCTGGTGCTGATCAAGATGGTCGCCATTCTGGCCTTCATCTTTGCCGCCGGAACCTTCGTCAAGCCGCACAACTGGCATCCCTTCATGCCCAACGGCTGGGGCGGCGTTCTCACCGGCGGCTCCATCATCTTCTTCACCTACATCGGGTTCGATTCCGTCTCCACCGCCGCCGAAGAGTGCAAGAACCCCCAGCGCGACATGCCCATCGGCATCCTCGCCACGCTCGCCGCCTGCACCGTGCTCTATGGCGGAGTCGCCATCGTCCTCACCGGCATCGTCCCCTGGCAGTCCGTCATGGGAGACGCCGCCCCGGTCGTCAACTCCCTCAAGCGCCTCACCATCTCCACCGGCTCCCACAGCCTCCACTGGGTGCGGCTCGTGGTGCTCATCGGCGCCATGCTGGGCATGATCTCGTCGATCCTGGTCTTCCAGCTCGGCCAGGCCCGCGTCTGGTTCGCCATGTCGCGCGACCGCCTCCTGCCCCGCGTCTTCGGCGTCCTCCACCCGCAGTTCCGGACACCGGCCTTCGCCACCTGGGTCGCCGGATTCGTCGTCGGCATCCCCGCCGGCCTGCTCGACATCGGCACCGTCTCCAACCTCTCCAACATCGGCACCCTGTTCGCCTTTGTGCTCGTCTCCGCTGGCGTGCTGGTCCTGCGTCATCGCGAGCCCAACCGCCACCGCGGCTTCCGCACGCCGCTCGGCCCGCTCTTCCCTCTGCTCAGCATCTTCTTCTGCATCCTGCTGATGATGGGCCTCGAAGTCCTCACCTGGATCGCCTTCTTCATCTGGCTCGCCATTGGCCTGGTGATTTACTTCCTCTACAGCCGCCACCGCAGCGAGTTCGCCCGGGCACGATGACCGTGACGAAGACCCGCAGGCAGCTTGGCCGGCTCCTGCTGCCGGCCGTCGCCCTCGTTGTCATCGCCGTATTGTGGTTCTTGCCCGGCTCCAAAATGGAGACCGCGACCCGGATCGTGAAAGAGATCCGGACATTTCAGACGGCTCACAACAAGCTGCCCGACTCGCTCAGCGAAATCGGAGAGAAGGACGACACGTCCGCGCCGGTCCACTACCAGAAGCTGGATGAGCGCTCCTTCAGGGTCTGGTCCGAGGCCAACTCGGACGAGAGGGAAGTGTACGACTCCGTGGCAGACACTTGGTACCGCGAACCCTGAGGCGCCCCGACCGCGCCGGACCGCCACTCCGATAGGCGAAGCCGCTCCGATGTCTCTTCGCTAAGTCGTTGAGAATCATCAGGCACACCGCATGGCCGGTCTGGGCAGCTTACACTTTTACCCATGAACGACGTTGCGGCATTCATCCGCCGCCTGCCCAAGGCCGAACTGCACTTGCACCTCGAAGGCACCATCACGCCGGCTACGCTCGCCGAGCTGAGCCAGCGCCACGACCGCCAGCCTCTGACCCTTGCCGAGGCCGAAGCGCTCTATCAATTCACCGATTTCTCCGGCTTTCTCGAAGCCTTCAAGGCCGTCACCAACCGCCTGGTGTCCGCCGCCGACTACGAGCTGGCCGCCTGGCGCATGGCTGAGCGGCTGGCCTGGCAGGGCGTCGTTCATGCCGAGGTCTACATCTCCGTCGGCGTCATCTACCTCTGGCGCAACCATGATCCCGAGTGCTTCGAGCCCATCTTCGCGGGTCTGGAGAAGGCCCGCGCTGCGCGCCGAAAACGAACTCGGCCTCTCCCTCTACTGGATCTTCGACGCCGTCCGCCACTTCACCGTCGAGGAGGCGGCCCGCGTCTTCCGCAAGGCCGCCGAAATGCGTTCCGAATTTCCCTCGATCATCGGCATCGGACTGGGCGGAGACGAGCGCCGTTGCGGTTCCGAACCCTTCCGCGAGCTCTACGCCGAGGCCAAAGCCGCCGGCCTCCGCCTCACCAACCACGCCGGCGAGACCACTCCCCCCGGGGCCATCCGCGAGGCCCTCGCCATCGGATCGGAGCGCATCGGCCACGCCCTTTCGGCCATCGCCGACCCCACTCTGATCGACGAGCTCCGCGCCCTCCGCATCCCCCTCGAACTCAACCCCACCTCCAACATCCGCACCGGGGTTTGCGCCTGCTGGACGGACCACCCCCTGCGGCAACTGTTCGATGCCGGACTGCTGGTCACGATCAACTCTGACGACCCGGCCTTCTTCGGCTCCGATCTGGAAGGCGAGTACCTTCTGGCGCACACCGAACAGGGCTTCACCCGCGACGAGCTGCGGCAGCTTGCATCCAACTCGATAAAGGCGAGCTTTCTTCCCGTTTCGGAAAAAGCCCGCTGGCTGGCCCAAATCGTATCTACGCGGTAAACAAATCTTCACATTACCCGGTCTAAAGCCGAAGGCCGCCATGTAATGTTGTGCGATATCATTCTTGTCAAGGAAGGTACCCATGCCGAACGAGCCCGATTTGGAAACGCCCATCGATAGCATCAGTGAGCACAAGGCGTTGCGCGCCATCGGATGGCTCTCCGTGGGCATGGCCGCCGCCAGCCTTGGGATCTTCGTGGGTTACCAACTGCGCAGCTGGTACAAGTTCAGGCGGCGCACGCCCTACGACTTTTACCCGCATTCGGACGGTGGGGCAATATCCGAATACGGCGTCGGAATCTAGACAGTGAACCGTTGTCAGTGATCAGCCGCCAGTTTTCAGAAGTGCTGCCTGCGGGCGGCATTTCTGTTTTAGTTCGCTGGCTGCCTAAACGAACAAAGTGTTTAACCGTGCAAGCACCTCATCGAGGATATCCGCAGGCACGGATTCCACCTGCCGCCCGCCGCGAGCCAGAAGATCAAGCACACGCGGCTGGTCGCAGCGGACCACTCCCGTGGTGGCTGTCCCCGCCAGCGGGACCGCAAAGCCGATCCGGCGGGTGAAGTCGGCTCCGCTCGAAATGGGAACCACGACCGGCAGTTTCGTCGCGTTATTGAAATTGGTGGGTGAGACGATCAAGACCGGCCGTCGCCCTTGCTGTTCGTGACCTGACGTGGGATCGAGCGAGACGTACCAGATATCGCCTCGTTTCATATCAATTCACGGCCGACCGGCGGCGCATCTACCCATTCGCGCTCAGAAGCCGGTTGCTCGATCCCGTAGTCCGAAGCGGCCAGGAGTTCGTCCACCGTGTAGTGAGACCGCGGTTTCGGGTCGATCACCAGGCGTTCGCCCTCTACAGTCAATCCCACAGTCGAGCCGGCGCTGAGCCGAAGCAAATCGAGGATGGCTGGAGGAACAACCAGCATGACCGATCCACCCACCTTGCGGAGACTGGTTGTGCGCATCACACACCTCTCTTCCAGAAATTATATCAAAATATAACTTCCGCGGGCCGTCAGGCCTTTACCTTTGCTTCCGCCTCGTCCAGCCACCCTCGCCGCAGCTTCTCCGCCGCGATTCCCGACAGATAGGGCTTGATATCCAGAATCGGCGTCCCCTCCAGCATGTCCAGGCCGCGCACCCGTAGCCGGTTCCCGGTTCTCCCCAGCAACTCCACCACCGTCAGCCCCAGCGGGTTCGGCCGGAACGGCGACCGCGTGGCGAACACGCCATGCGGGATGCCATCAATCGGAGTCGGCCCCACCAGCGCGAAGCCATCGGATTGGTCGAACACCCACATCACAAACAGGTGCGAGAACCCCTCGATATCCTGAAGCCCCGCCTCAAACTCCGGCAGAATCTCTAGATCGCCCTCGGCCTCATGCTTCGCGCCCAGCCCTCTGGGAACCGCGGAAGTCTGGGAATAGGGGCTGCGAACGAATCCAATCGGCTTGGGCGTAAACATGCAGGATCTCCTCCACCCTCGATCCTATCTCCGTCCCTGTTCCCTTGTTCGTCCTGTTCCGCCTGTTCCCTGTCGTTTCGTTTCCCACCGGCCGCTTTAGGGTAGTCTGATCCTTCATGGGGCGCATACGAGTACTTTCTGACCAGGTGGCCAACCAGATCGCCGCAGGCGAAGTGGTGGACCGGCCCGCCTCCGTGGTCAAAGAGCTGCTCGAAAATGCGCTGGACGCCGGAGCCACCCGCATCCGCGTCGAAGTCGAGGCTGGCGGCCGCAAGCTCATCCGCATCGCCGACGACGGCTGCGGCATGAACCGCGACGACGCGCTGCTCGCCTTCGAGCGGCACGCCACCTCCAAGCTGCGCACCGCCAACGATCTGCTTTCGATCGCCACGCTCGGCTTCCGCGGCGAGGCGCTGCCTTCGATCGCCTCCGTCTCCCGCCTCACCCTCGAGACCTCGACGGGCGAGCCCGACGAAGCCGGCACCCGCGTCGAGATCGCTGGCGGCAACATCCTCCACGTCGATGACGCCGCTCTGCCGCGCGGCACCACGATCTCCGTCGCTGACCTGTTCTTCAATACGCCCGCGCGCCGCAAATTTCTCCGCGCCGAATCGACCGAGCTCGCCCACGTCACGGCGCTGGTCACGCATTACGCGCTGGCCCACCCCGAGAAGCACTTCGAGCTGCTCTCGGCCACCCACACGCTGGTGTCCGCGCCGCCCGTAACCCGCACGGCCGAGCGCATCTACCAGATCTTCGGCAAGGACACCCTGGCCCAGCTTCTGCCCGTCGCCGCCGAAACCCACCTCGAACGCGCCGGCCTGCCCGAGCCGCCACCCTGGAAGCGCGACCCCGACGAGACGCCGCGCGACCCCGGCCAGCTTCGCCTCTCGGGCTTCTACTCCAAGCCGGAGCTGCAGAAGCTCAACCGCAATTCCATCTATATCTTTGTCAACAAGCGGCTTATCCGCGACCGCCTGCTGCTGCACGCCATCACTGAGGCTTACCGGAACATCATTCCGCCGACCAGCTTTCCGGTGGTGCTGCTGTTTCTGGAGATGCCGCCGGAGGAAGTCGATGTCAACGTGCACCCGGCCAAAACCGAGGTGCGCTTCCGCCAGCAGAGCCTGATCCACGACTTCGTCCGCGACAGCCTTCGGACGGCGCTGATCAAGGCGCGGCCCGCCGCCGGGATTCCTGGCGGCGCTCGATTCCGCCCCGCTGGCCAGCCCGACGCTGATGCCGCCTTCCACCTCGCCCATTCCCGGCGCACCGGGGACCGATGCTCCGCTCACCGTGGAGCCCGACTCGGAGTCCATCGGCGGCGGAGCCGCGATGACGCGGAGCGGTTTGTCCTGACGCCCCGCCAGGCCTCGCCCGCCCCGGTTCGGCTTCCCTTTGAGCCGGGCGGATTCCGGCCGGGCAGCTTCGCGGGCGCCGCGGGCTTGCCGCCACCGCCGCCGCGCTGCTCCCGGGCGAGCTGCTTCAGCCCTCCGCCGCCTGCGGAGCAAGCCACGAAGAATCAGCAGCTTCAAGCCTCAGCGCCGCCTTCGCGACCGCCCAGGCCACATCCAAGATCGAGGCCGAGCAGGCCGCCCAGAACCTCAATCATCTGGGGTCTCTGAAGGCACTCGGCCAGCTCCGCGAGTCGTTCATTCTGGCCACCGGCGAAGACGGACTCTGGATCATCGACCAGCACGTCGCCCACGAGCGCGTCCTGTTCGAAAAGATCCTGCGCGAGCGGAATGTAGAAAACATGCAGCGCCAGCGGCTCCTGATGCCCCTGCTTGTGGAGCTCAAGCCGTGGCAGATGGTGGTATTCGCCGAAATAGCCGACGAACTGGAGCGAAATGGGTTCGAGGTCGAGCCATTTGGGCCGCAAACTTTGGCAGTCAAGGCGGCGCCCGTCGGTCTGGACGCCACGCGCCTCGAACGGATGCTCACCGAGGTCATCGAGCTGTCGTCGCCCCGGATGGAGCAAGACCAGCAAAATGAAGATCTTAAGACACTCAAGACGCGCATCGCCGCCTCCATCGCCTGCCATTCCGCAATCAAGGTCAACACGCCTCTTGACCCGGCACGTATGGACTGGCTATTGTTGGAACTTGCAAAAACGCAGCATCCAACAAGCTGCCCGCATGGACGTCCAATCGCTTTGCTGTATTCTTGGAAAGAGATCCAGCGGGCCTTTCACCGTATTTGATACGTAGCGGAAAGGCGGCATCCCTCCCCCCAGGGGGCCGGGAAGCCCGGCGGTAGCCGACCCAGGGACACAGTATCCCGGATGCTACCAACTTAGTCGCTGCGCCTCAAAAGACCGAGGTGGGGCGACCTTGAACAGGCCAGTCGAAACGACGCATCACAAACCTGGTGCCGTTACGCGGACCTGGAAAAGAGGTTCTTCTTTGACAACGGAGCAATTGGAAGCAGCGCGCGCCGAACGGATGCGCCAGAACGGACACGGGGCCCTGACACTGGAGGATGCGTGTACATGGATGGAAGAGACTGGTTTGTGCCTGTTTCTCCCCAAGCGCCAATTCTCCACTGCGCTGGCCCCGAGCTTTGTAGAAGCGATAGCCGGCCAGCGCAACGGCACTCCCGATCAAAAACAGATCGCTCATGCCGAGGATTTGCTGGTCAGGCTCGAAGAGAAGGGCGTCGCGGTACGCCTCAACCTTCTGGGAACTCCCGGCGAGCAGCCGGATTACGTAGTCGCGGCCTGGGTGCTCCCATATGTCTATGCCCTGCGCGGCGATCGCGACTGGCGCAGGACGCCGCAGCTTACCGGCTCGCGCGCGGTTTCGCCTCTCGCCATCCAGCTTTACAAGCGCCTTGAGAGCAACGGAGAGGCGAATGTCGCCGAACTCAAGCAGGCGCTTGGCCAGGGAATCACGGAGGTGGGCGTTCTGCGCGCCATCACCGAGCTCTGGCAGCAGTTGCGCATCATTCCCATCGTCTCCGCGCCCGGGCAAGGCGGCCCACTGGCAGCTTCTGCGGATCCGCTTCCAGAAGGCCATTGCCGAAGGCGCTTCGACGTCTCAAGTTACCGCCATTTCAGTCCTTGCCTCCATCTTCCTGCAGGCCGTAATTGCCGCCAGCATGGAAGAAGTGGAGGTCTTCCTGTCGCCCTTGACCGCGCGCAGCAAGATCCGCGAAGTCCTGCGCGGCCTGGTCGCCACGCGTCAGGTCCATACGCTTTCCTTGGGCCACGCCCCCCACTTCTACGTGGCGGGAACCCTGCCGGAGTTCGCTCCCAACCCGACTATCTATGCCAGCACCCTCGGATCAGCCTACCTCTCGCAGTTGCGTGAGGAAGACAGCTATTCCGAGCCCGTTGCGCCCGTCCGGGCAGCGGAGAGGCATGAGGCGGCCGTTGAGGCGGAAACCAGCAGCCACAGCACCCACGCACCGGCTTCGAGTTCGAAGACGGCTTCGAGCCGCCCGCATTTTGCGCGCCCCTCGAGCCACGCACGGGACCGCAAGCCTTCTCCGGCGCCGGCTCGGCGTCCGTCCTCTGACAGCCGCCCGGCGCGGCCAGCGGCCGGTAGCCGTAATGGGTCAAGCACCCGCTGGAACGGCGCCGCCAAGAACGGCTCCCACGCCAGCAGCAACGGCCACGGACCAGCCAAGACGGCGAAGTCCAACGGGACGGAACGCACTGCGAGCGTCAGCCGCAACGGCAACAGCAACGGCAACGGCAAGAAAGCCGCGCCGGCCTGGAAGTCGCGCAATGGCGGTCACGCCGCACCGGCCAAGCCCGGCGCCGGCCGGACCTCCAGCCTGAGCCGGACCACCGCCGCCCGTAAGGATGCCCGGCCCGCAAGCCGTAACGGCCGCAAGCCGGCCCTGGCTGCCGGATCCGCAAGCAAGCGTTTTGGACTTGCCGGCAAGGGGACTAAGAAGCACGGATGAGCTCGACGGCAACGGGCTCTTCGGCGCCCGGAAAGAAGATTATTGTAGCCATCGACGGCCCGGCCGGTGCGGGCAAGAGCACCATTGCCCGTCACCTGGCACGGCGTTTCGGCCTGCTGAACCTGGAGACCGGCGCGATGTACCGCGCCTTCGCCCTCAAGGCGCTCCGCGACGATGTGTCGCTGGACGACCCCGCCGCCCTGTCCACGCTCTCCAGGGAAACATCCATCCGCCTCGAGGTGGGTGAGAGCGAGAATCGCGTCCTGCTCGACGACGAGGATGTAACCGGCCTGATCCGCAACAAGATGGTCACGGATGCCGCATCGCGGGTCAGCGTATTCCCTCCCGTGCGCGCCTGGATGGTCGAGTTGCAGCAGCAACTCGGAGCCGCAGGCGGAATCGTCATGGAAGGCCGCGACATCGGTACCGTGGTCTTTCCGCATGCCGAGGCCAAAATCTTTCTCGACGCCGCGCCCGAGGTCAGGGGGATGCGGCGCTTCGACCAGCTAGGCCCCGAGCCGGAACACCAGCCGGAAGAAGTGATCCGCGATCTCCGCGCCCGCGATCAGCGCGACCGGAACCGGGCAGATTCGCCGCTGCGTCCGGCCGACGACGCGGTGCTGCTTGACTCGACTCACATGACGCTGGAGGAGGCCGTGAAGGCAGCCGAAGCGATCGTAGAGGAGAAGCTGGCGCTCATGGGAGAACCCGCCGCGCGCTGATCTCTGCAACTCACCTGTTGCTGGTTCAGGTTTAATTTTGCTGTCTGATTTCCATTTCGCTCGGACTGGTGTCATGATAGCCATGACAGTCGAAATGGACTGAACCCCTCCCCCCAGCAAATCAGTTTCCCTGCTCTCCGCACGTGGGCGGTCTGCATCCCTCTGAGAAGTTCGTTCAACGATGACCCCCTGGGAGGTCACAAAATGGCCAAGCATTGCCCCATTTGTCTCTCCACGGATTTTCGGCTTTCGAGAATCCGTTCCGGAGACATTCTTCGCCTGGTTCTCCTGATGTACCCCGTTCGCTGCCAGGAATGCTTCCGGCGCGATACGGTATTCCTGCCGAAGGCTCTTCTCTACCCCAAATCAACAATGGCAGCAGAGCATACGGCTAAACCGCAAAAGGCGTAGATCGGTTCCTTGCACCCATCGTCTCCAGGCGGCGTGCCCTGGAGCTGACCGATTCCTCGCGTGCATACATGCCCGTCGAGCGTCCGCGCGATTGAACGGCGCAGGGGTTCGCCGGATGCTATACGCTCTAAGTAGATGGAAATCACCTGCAATCGCTGTCACCAGACGGTTCTCGACCAGAGTTGCTACTGCCCAACCTGCGGGCTCCCGCAACTCGTGTACTCCAGCGAGGACACCGACAAACCGGCCCAGGCGGATCGCTGGTCTGACGCGGTGCTTGACGCGGGCGACGTGGAATGGAAGCAGGCCATTCGCGCGGCGATCGTGGTCGCCATTCCGGCGGGGATCCTGTCCTGCGGATTCTCACCCGTGGGCTTGCTGGGACTGTTCTGGATTGCAGCCGCGGCGGCCTGGGCGGTTTCGCTCTACGTGCGCAGACAGAGAGCTCCCTGGATCACGATGGGCGCAGGCGCGCGCATCGGGCTCGTCACCGGCATCCTGGCTGGGTGGCTGGCCTTCTGCGCCACAGGGCTGGCGTTCTACTCCATGCGCTTCCTGATGCATGAGGGAGGAGCCTTCGACGACGTGTGGACCTCGAAGGTGAACCAGAGCTTCAATCAGCAACTGCAGGCCATGAGCACCGACGCCCAGGCGGTATCGATCGTGCGTAACCTCCTGCTCTCGCCGGAAGGCCGCGCCGGGGTGATCCTGACTTGGGTGCTGGTGCTGGAGATTGGCCTTCTGGTGTTTGCCGCGGCCGGCGGCGCCCTGGGCGCACGCATGATGACGCGATCGCGGCGTCCGGAAGCGTAAAGAGCGGTCCCCTTGCCGGTCATCGCCGCAGTTTCATCGGGTCCGAACCCTTCTGATCTGATGAAAGAGCTTTTCCGCAGCCTGTTTTAGCCCCTGTCCGGATACACCAACTCTGAAAATGCTCTAGCTGACGCGGCGAGGCTTGGGCAAAGCCGGCGGGTCGGGATTGGGAATGGCATGCGCGGCGGGCGGGACGGGCGCGCTCATGGCGGGATCCCAGTAGAGGATGCGGCCGCAACTGTCGCAGGTGAGCAGTTGGCCGTCGCGAACCTGGTTCCATATCTGCGGGCGGATGCCCATGCGGCAGCCGGTGCACTGCTGGTGCTCGGCCTTGGCGATGGCGGTGCCGCGCTGCGCGGCGACGCGGTCGAAACGGGCGAGCCAGTCAGGATCGAGATCGCTGCGAAGCGCATCGCGCGCGACGGTAAGTTCCCCCTGCTGCGCCGCGCATTCCTTCTGGCGCTCGCCGATGCGTTCGCGGGTCTTCTCAAGAGCGTTGGCCATCAGTTCCACCTGGACACGCGCGGCGGCCAGGGCAGCCTCGTGCTGGTCAGTGCGCTCCATGCTTTCCAGTTCCTCGTTTTCGAGGCGGTCAACCTCCGACTGGGCAAACCCAATCTCGTGCTCCATGGCCTCCGCCTGCGCGGGGGTTGTGACGGAGTCGAGTTGGGCCTTGTAGCGGGTAGCCTTGTCGCGATGCGTTTTGATGTCGCGCTCCAGGCGGGTGCGCAGGGTCTCTTCGCGGCTGAGCGCGTCAGACAGCGCCACTGAATCCCGCTGGGCTTTTTCAAGGGCTGCCTGGGCCTGGGCGATCTCCGCCGGCAGTGCGCGTGCCGTCTGCGCGAGTCGGGCTCGTTCAATTTCGACGGCTTGCAGTTTGACCAGGTTTTCTACGAGGAGCAGCACGGTTGAAATGAAGGATAACACTGCGACCGGCTGAGGAGCAGGGGCAGGGCCGGCGGCGCGTGTTGCCCGCAGGCTTCTAGACTATTCGGCATGGGGCCACGCTGTTTGATTCTTGCCGCTTCGATCCTGGTTACATTCTGCGTCACGTTCTGCGAGAGTGTTTCGAGCTTCTGCCAACCAAAGCCGCACACCTTGGAGTACGCGCCCGGCAAGTCGATTACGTTGTCATTGCCCGCGGCGTTCGACATCAATATTGCCGCGAAGGGGCTCAGGAGGGTGCGCTTCTTCGCTCAGTCGCCGGACGGACGGATCTTTGCCACCGGCATGTACAACCTCGCCGACAACCGCCTGGGTACAGTGTTTGTTCTGGACCAGTGGAATGCGGGGACGCACAGCTTCGGCCGGGTTACGCGCTATCTCGATCACCTGCACAATCCCAACAGCATCGCGTTCTGGATTGATCCGGCGACGACGAAGACGTGGCTGTATGTGGCGCTCACTGACAAGTTGGTCCGTTATGAATACTCCGCCGGCGAGATGCATCCGGCCGGGGGACCGCAGACGCTGATCCGGTTTCCGGACTACGGACTGAACTACAAGTACGGCGGCTGGCACCTCACGCGCACAGTTGCCGTGGGACAGGTCGATGGAAAGCCGCGCATCTTCATCTCCGTTGGATCCTCGTGCAATGCCTGCCAGGAGCGCGAGGTGGCGCGCGCGTCGATTGTGAGCATGAATCCCGATGGCAGCGACGCGAAGATCGTGGCCCAGGGAATCCGCAACGCGGTGGGACTGCTCTCTGCACCGGAAATGGACGGCGGGGCTCTGTTTGCTACGAACATGGGGGCCGATCACCTGGGCGACAAGCTTCCGGAAGACACGCTGTTCAAGATTGATACGCACGCGGATCATGCGGTGAACTACGGCTGGCCTGCCTGTTATTTTGCCGAGGGCAAGGCCATGCACGATAGCACGCCGTTGCCGTCGATGGACGATCCCGCGATGAAAGCGCACACCGATGCGCCCGCTCGCCGTGCGGACGACTCAGTGTATGGAAAGCAGCGCGGCGTCGCGGAAGCGGGAACCAACCTGGCCGCCGGCGGCGGGCACGCCGCGGGCGCCGATCCCAATGCAGCGCTGGGCCATGCGCCCGAGCCGCTGAAGTCGTGCGAGGGCCTGCCGCAGCCATACACGTGGTTTGCGGCGCATAGCTCGCCGCTGGGAATCGAGCGCTTCTCCGCCGCCGACCCAAATCTGAACGAAAGCTTTCTGGTTGCGCTGCACGGGGCCAGCCACCCCCGCATCGGCGTCGGGTATCGCGTGGTGCGGTTCACCGCCGCGGATCGAAAGCCGGAAGACTTCATCACCGGCTTCCTGACGTTCAAGGATGGGAAACCGATGGTGCATGGCCGCCCCTGTGGATTATTCCGGGTCGGCCCCGATTCCTTTCTGCTTACAGACGACTATCTCGGCCTCGTGTATGCCATTTATCCGCACTCGTGACAGGCTCTCTGGTAGAAGTGCTAGTAGTCTCCGCCCGCATATCCGGCGACCCTTCATGCAAGCAAGACATGAGTCGGGGCCGCATGCCCGCAAGTTGAGGCAGCGTATCCGACTGGAGGGATTCACCTGAACCAGGAGAGAGGCGGGACTATGTTTCATGCGCGCGTGCTCAGAGCGCTCTATGCTACGGCCGCAGTGATCGTGCTCACCGGGGCGAGCGTTACCGCGGTAGCTCAGCAGACCGAAACCGAAGGCCTGATCAAGGGCCGGAGCGGCGAAATGCTGACCTTGCAAGCGAAGGACAACACAACCATGACCGTGGTGCTGAATGACAGCACGGACGTCGGGCAAGTGCAGGGTATGTTGAAGGCGCGCCACAAGGAGATGTCGATGGCGGCGCTGATCCCCGGGCTGCCGATCAAGGTCAAGGGAGTTCTGAACGACCAGAACCAGCTTGTGGCGCAGACCATCCGGTTCAAGGGCAACGATCTGGAGCAGGCCAAGGCGATCCAGGCCGGGATGCACGAGACCAACCAGCAGGTGGCGGCGAACAGTGCGGCCGTCCAGGAAGCGGTGGCGCGGTTCGGTCAACTGGACGACTACTACATCTTTGACGAGGTCAAGGTTTACTTCGCCAACGGCAAGACCAATGTCGATCCGCAGTACGTTCAGCAGTTGCTGGCGCTCACGCAGAAAGCCCAGGGGATCAATGGCTACATGATCGAGGTGAAGGGCTACGCCTCCGCCACCGGGAATTCAGCCGTGAACCAGGCGCTCAGCGAAGACCGCGCCGATAATGTCACGAACATTCTCATCCAGCAGGGCAAGGTGCCGCTGACCCGGATGCTGGCGCCAGGCGCGATGGGCGAGAGCGAGCAGGTAGCCGATAACAAGACGCAGGAAGGCCAGGCAGAGAATCGGCGCGTCGTGGTGCGCGTGCTGCAGAACAAAGCCATCGCGGGCAAGTCCAACTAGGCCAGTCCGACTAATCAACCGGATGGGAAGCGGATTCCCAGCGGCACGGAAGAAGTTCATCCGGGCGCTCCACGCTTCCCATTCGTTTTTGCGTGACCATTCCGATGACGCAAGCTGAACCACAGGACATGTTCGAGAAGATATTCGGGGCCGGGGGATTCCTGAACCGCGAACGGCGGTCGAAGCTGCTGCTGGCCTCGATTGTCCTTTTCTACGTGCTGCCTGCTCTCTCAGAAGAACGCGAGATCGGCAGGCTGGCGGTGATCCTTGTGCTCTACGTGGCGCTGGCCGCCGCCGCCGTCGAAGTGGCGGAGACGCGGGCCCAGTTCTGGATCGCCGTTCCTCTTGCAGTTGTTTCGATGGTGCTTCTGGGGCTGAGCCATTATCTGCCCTATCCATCGCTCGACCTGGTCGCCAGGGCGGTGCTGGCGGTCTTCTTCTGCCTTGTCTCCGCCAACCTGTTCATCTATCTGGGCAAGGCCGGACATGTCGCAACCGGCGGAATGTATATCTCGGTCAGCCTCTATTTCCTGCTCGGCATGTGCTGGTTCGCAATCTACGGCGTGCTCAATATCCTGCAGCCGGGATCGTTTGCCCTCGGCGGTGTCCCGCTGGCGGAGCCGGTCAAGTGGAGCACGCTGCTCTATTTCAGCCTCACCACGCTCACCACCCTGGGCTACGGAGACATTGTCGCGGTGAAGCCGGCGGCGCGGATGTTTGCGACGTTGGAAGCAGCCGCGGGAGTTCTCTATGTCGCGATCACGGTCGCCCGGCTGGTGGGAGCGCGCCCGCCAAAGCAGGAATGATGCAGGCGTCGCGTTCAAACAGAAAAGGCGTCCCGCCGCTATAATTCCGGCCCACGAATCCCACACACAGATAGCTACACCAATGCACTGTCATCCTGAACGAAGTGAAGGATCTGCGGTTGCCGTTCGATCCTCGAATCAAGCCCGCCCATAAAGACTGGTGGGCTTTCATCCCCTGCATAGGCCAACTTACCGGCCACGGCATCTACCAGACCCGGCAGGCCTTCTCCGCAACCATCTTGCTCCCCTTCTTGCAACTGAAGCTCTTGGCAAACTCAGGCAGATCGCTGAGCACGACGTTGCTGCGGTATTCGTCGGGCGAGTGCGCATCAGTCTGCGCCTGGGTACGAAGCTGCTCGGGGCGCGTCTGCGTGCACCACTGCTGCGCGTAGGCGATCCAGAACCGCTGTTCGGGCGTGTAGCCTTCGGTCTTGTCATCCATGTCGATGTGCGCGGTGTTGGCCTTGTCGAGCCAGGCGATCCACGCCAGCCACAACCCGCCCAGGTCGGCAAGGTTTTCTCCCAGCGTGAGCTTGCCGTTGAGGTGCACGCCGGGAACCGCCTCGATCGCATCGTACTGTTTCACCATGCACTCGGCGCGATCGGTGAAGTTCTTCTCGTCGTCCTTGGTCCACCAGTCTTTGAGATTGCCGTCCTTGTCATACTGGCGGCCCTCATCGTCAAAGCCGTGCGTCAGCTCGTGGCCGACGGTGGAACCCATGTCGCCGTAGTTGGCAGCATCGTCTTCCTTGTCGCTGAAGAACGGCGGCTGAAAGTATCCGGCAGGAAAGTTGACGTTGTTCTGCTGCGGATCGTAGTAGGCGTTGACGGTGGGCGGCGACATGTACCACTCAGTCTTGTCGACGGGCTTGCCGATCTTGGCGATCTGGCGATCGAAGTTGAACTGGCGCACGCGCTGCTGGTTGCCGAAGGGATCGCCGCGCGTGATTTCGAGCTTGGAGTAGTCGCGCCACTTGTCGGGATAGCCGACCTTGTTCATCACCGTGTGAAGCTTCTCTTTTGCCTTGGCCTTGGTCTCGGCGCTCATCCAGTCGAGCGAGTCGATGTCCTTGGCCATCGCGTCTTCAATGGCGATAGTCATAGTGAGGGCGTGCTCCTTGGCCTCAGGCGGGAAGTACTTCCCAACGTAGACCTGGCCGAGCGCTTCGCCCATCTCGCGATCGACGCGGCTGGTGCAGCGCTTCCAGCGCTCCTGCTGCTTCTCCGCTCCGTTCAGGGTGTGTGAGTAGAAGTTCCAGCTTTCTGTCTCGAAGGCCTCGGGCATCGAGGTGCCCGCGTAGGCATGGATCACGTGCCAGCGCAGGTAGGTCTTGATCGTTTCGAGCGGCGTATCGGCGAGAATGCGGTTGAACTCGGCAAGGAACTTCGGCTCATTGTCATTGGCCTTGCCGCTGATGGGCGTGAGCGCGGCGCGGTTATAAGCGGCCAGCGAGAAGTGGGTCAGATCCTTGTCGAGCGCCGCCACGGTGGTGGCGTGATCCAGGTTGTGCGGATCGCGCTGTTCGGTGACGGTGAGCGATGCTTTAGCGAGCCGCGTTTCCAGATCGAGAACGCTCTCTGCGCCGCGCGTGGCCTGCTCGGCAGGGTCACCGGCCAGCGTGAACATCTTCGCCACGTGGGCGACGTACTGCTTGCGCTGCTCCACGGATTTGGCGTCCGTGCGGGTGTAGTAATCGCGCTCCGGCAGACCCAGCCCGCTGGCGAAGTAGAAGATGATTACCTGGCTGGCGTCCGCGAAGTCCTGGTTCGAACTCATGGCGAAAAATGCGCTCACGCCGGTACGGTGCAGGTGCCCCAGCAGGTCAGGCAGATCCTTCACGGATTTGAGCGCCGCAATGCGGTCCAGTTCAGGCTTCAGCGGCGTGATGCCGGCCTTGTTGATGGCCTCGGTATCCATGCAGCTCGCATACTCGTCGCCGATCTTCTGCTCGTTGGGGCTGCGCGACTCGGGGCTCCCGGTCGCGGCGCTTTCGAGAATCTGCTTCAGGTGGAGGCGGTTCAGCTCATAGAGCTCGGTGAAGCGGCCGTACGAGGTCTGGTCGGGCGGCAGCGGATTCTTCTTGAACCAGCCGTTGCAGCTGAAGCGATAGAAGTTGTCGCAGGGATCCACGGTCGTATCGATGAGCGAACGGTCGAAGACGCGCAGTTCCGACGGCGAAGCGGTGGATTGCCCGGCAGCGTTCGCCCGAGAGTCGGTTTGCGCCAGCAACTGCGAAGCAAAAAGGGCGATAAGAAAGAGGGAGCAGCGAAGCGACAAAGAACGGTGGCTCTGCATGCGGAAACTCTAGCAGACCGGCGGCTCACAGCGCGTCAGGTCGCGCCTTTAGAATGAAAGAGCAGGGAATTTTCCCCTCAGGAGCAAGTTAAAAGTGGCACAACGTACATTCAGCATCGTGAAGCCGGACGCGGTCCGCAACGGACACACCGGAGCCATCCTCGCCGAGATCGAAAAGGCCGGCTTCCAGATCGTGTCGATCAAGAAGCAGTCGATTTCGCAGGAGCAGGCCAAGGGCTTCTACGCCGTGCACAGTCATCGGCCGTTCTTTGATGGGCTGACGAAGTTCATGTCGTCGGGTCCTATCGTTCTCATGGTTCTCGAAAAGGAAAACGCCATCGCCGATCTCCGCAAGCTGATGGGCGCCACCAATCCCGCGAACGCCGAGGAAGGCACCATCCGCAAGAAGTTCGCGACGGACATCGAACAGAATGCCATCCACGGCTCCGACGCCGAAGACACCGCCGCCTTCGAAATCGGCTACTGGTTCGCCGGCTACGAACTCGTCTAGCCTAATCTTCCGTGCGTTCCACCGCGCATTCCCGTGCCCCATCCTGTCAACTTTTTTCTGTCGACAGGGTGGGAGACCACGAACCCCGACGCGCCCTCTACGGGCATCCTCGCCGTCTCCGGCACCGCAAATCTTCCTCCCGTAGGGAGGGAACGAGAATAGCCCAGGCCGGAGCGCAAAGCGCGACGTCCTGGGTTACCATCCGCCCCAGATCCCGCCGTCCCGTAGGGCCGGCGCGACTCACCCGAACAAATCCTCAATCTTCTTCCGCAATTCCGCGACCTCGTTCCGCAACTCCACCACCGTCATTTCCAACTGCGCAATCCGCCCCTCCTGCTCGGGACTGATCGCGCCACCCGCCGCTGCGGGATTTGCATAGGCCGACAGCGGCTGCGCAACAGACTCAACCGGCCCCGACAGCAAATGCGCATACCGCGACTCCTTGGTCCCCGGCTGCCGCGGCAACACCGCCACCAGCGTCGGCTCCCGCTCCATCAGCTTCTGCAATCCGCCCATCACGTCGCTGATCTCATCGAACCGGTGCATCCGCTCCGTCCGCCCCCTCAGCTCTCCCGGCGTCTGCGGCCCACGCAGCAGCAGCACGCAGATCAGCGCCGTCTCCGCGCGCGAAAAGTTGAACGCCTCGCCAAGCCAGTGCTCATATTTCGTTACGCGTCCATCGGACCCCCGCGCCCGTCCCGCCAGCCGCAGATCCTCCAGCCCATGCAGCGCCTGTCGCACCGCATCCTCATCCAGATCCATCACCGGCTCGCGGTTCGACCGTTGATTGCACGCATTCATCAGCGCGTTCAGCGACAGCGGGTAGTAATCCGGCGTGGTGATTTCCTTCTCGACAAGCGCGCCCAGCACCCGGGCCTGGGCAGCGGTCAGAACAATGGGCTCGTTGGGCATGATTCCATTCTCCACCACCCCACCCGAAAACGCTCCATCGCGCCCTGCTCTCGGCAGCCCGATAGAGCCGCGTAAGTTTCAGCCCAGCAACCACTTGGAATCGTGAAGCCCCGTCCGCCAACTGCCCTTCCCGTTCCCTGCACAATCTCGCCATTCAGCCCCCGAAATCCCCATTCGCTGCACCATGGTTGGGTTGACGGGGCCGGGCGTCTAGGCTAGCTGTGAACTCTTGCCTCCAGGCTTCCTGCAACGCAGGGGGAACGGAGGCGGGCCGGGCGGTTTTCCGGACTTATATTTCGAGCGGCCGGATGGCCGCCAATAGCAGCCGGACACCGGCAACAAATTTCTGAAGGAGATTGCAATCAATGGCCAAAGCGACGAAGTACGCCGAGAAAGTCGCAGTATTTGCGGCAAAGGGCGCCTGGTCCGTGTTTGAACGGATCAACCGCATCAGCCCCAACCCGTCGTTCACTCCCAAGTGGAGCGACAAGCCGCTGCTGAAGTCCTATCAGAAAGAGAAGCCGCCCCTCGGCTGGCCGCGTACCACTGACTCGCTCTGCCCCAAGTGCGTCCCTGAGATCCGCAAGCAGATCCTCGACGGCAAGCTCCCCCACGAAGTCCTTCTCAATGAGAAGGTGGGCGAGATCAAGGCCCAGATCATCGAGCGCGACGGCAAGATCCTCATGGTCAAGGACTGCCCCAAGCACGGCCACTTCGAAGACGTCATGTCCATTGACCCGGCGTTCTTCAAGCACCTTGAGCAGTCGTTCCCCGGCCGCGACATCCGCGCCCACGGCGAAGGCGACAAGAACCTCCATCATCACGGCACGTCCACCGTCACCCATGGCCGCGGCTCGGTCCTCACCATCGACCTCACCAACCGCTGCAACATGATGTGCGACCCCTGCTTCATGGACGCCAACCAGGTTGGCTTCGTCCACGAGCTCACGTGGGACGAAATCAAGACCATGCTCGACAACGCCATCACCATCAAGCCCCGCCGGCAGATGAGCGTCCAGTTCTCAGGCGGCGAGCCGACCCTGAGCCCCTACTTCCTTGACGCCGTCGCCTACTCGCGCAAGGTGGGTTACAACTCGGTGCAGGCCGCATCGAACGGCATCGAGTTCGCCAAGTCGAAGGAACTCTGCCGCGCCGCTGCTGAAGCCGGCCTCCGTTACGTCTACCTCCAGTTCGACGGCATCGGCAACGCTGCCAACTCGCACCGCAAGGTCGGCAACCTGTTCGACGTGAAGCTCCAGGCCATCAACAACCTGCATGAAGCCGGCGTGGAAATCGTCCCCGTGACGACCATCATCAACGGCATCAACAACGAGCAGGTCGGCCGCATCATCTCCTTCGCGCTCGACAACCCCAGGAAGATCAGCTTCCTCTCCTTCCAGCCGGTCAGCTTTACCGGCCGCGACGAAGACATCACCGAAGAGCGCCGCACCGCGCAGCGCTACACGCTCTCGCATATGGCGCACGACGTCCAGAAGCAGACCGGCTTCGGCATTCCCGAGCGCGACTGGTTCCCGATCTCGTTCATGAGCACCTTCTCTGACTGGGCCGACATGGTCCACGGACCCGGCGCCGAGTGGGGCCAGCTCTCCTGCGGATGCCACCCCAACTGCGGCATCGGCATGGCCATGATGATCGACAAGGAAACCAAGGAAGCGGTTCCCGTCACGGCCTTCCTGCACATGGATCAGGTCGCCAAGGATCTGGCCAAGGTCAACGACGCCGCCCGCGGCAAGTGGCTTTCGGTCATCGGCTTCGGCCTCGCGCTGCTGCGCAACTACGATCCGTTCCAGGCGCCCACCCACTTCAAGATCACTGACATGCTCAAGAAGATGGACAAGACCTTCAACGCCACCGGCAAGAACTACGGCAGCGTCAAGGGCGACCGCACCATGGATGACATCCAGAAGCGCCGCCAGGACCGCTGGAACTTCCTCTTCATCGCCGGCATGTGGTTCCAGGATCTGTTCAACTACGACTTCCGCCGCACCGAGCAGTGCATCATCCCCTACGCCACGCAGGAAGGCGAGATCAGCTTCTGCGCGTACAACACGGGCGTGGGCTGGCGCAACATCATCGAGAAGATGCACATGACCGCTACCCTCACCAAGTGGTATGAGGAGCACGGACGCCATGAGATCTTCGCCGGCGGCAAGAAGGTAGCCATGAGCGAGGTGGGCCACACGCTCAACCTCAACATGGAGCACGTCAACTCCGAAGCCAACCACACGCTCGACGAACTGGGCATCGCCAAGAACGCCCGCGAAGAGCGTCTCCGCGCCCGCGCCCAGACCACTGCGGACAAGGTGAAAGCCGAAGCCGAGAACGCCAAGATGGCCAAGCTCTACAACGAGCACGTCCTCGGCATCAAGCCCGCCGAAACCGGCCTGGTGTCCCTCGATCAGATCCGCCCGGCAAGCAACAACGCCGCCAGCCCCATCAACCGCCAGCGCGAAGAGAAAGACCTCGTCGCCGGCGACTAACCTCCGCATCCATCAGGGGGAGTAACAAGCGGCCGCCCAATCGGGCGGCCTTTCTGTTTTCAGGCAGGTGGCCCACCCTAAAGATGGGTGCCCCGTCCAACTCTGCTTGGGCGGGAGGGATGCTGATACCTCCACGACCTCACCCTCTGTCACCGGGTCACAACGATAACTGAATATCACCATAGACTCCTGTTCATGCCCTCAGGACTGCGTCGATACCAGCAGACCCAAGACCTGCACTTCATCACGTTCAGTTGCTGTGGGCGGCAGCCCAAACTCGATCATTCCCTCACCAAACAGGTCTTCGATCGCGCACTGGAGTCGACGCTTTTGCGCTATGGCCTGTGTGTGATCGGCTATGTTGTCATGCCCGAGCATGTTCATTTGCTGCTCAGCGAACCCTGGGCGCGGACGCTGGCCACGGCTCTGCAGGCGCTCAAGCAATCAGTGTCCCGCACGCTCGCCTTGCGCCGCGCCGAGCCCTTCTGGCAGTCGCGTTACTACCTCTTCAATGTTTGGACGGAACCGAAGCGCATCGAGAAGCTACGCTATATGCACCGCAATTCAGTCGCCCGCGGCCTGGTTGCGCTACCGGAGGACTTGCCCTGGAGCAGTTACAGGCATAACCTGACAGGCGCCGAAGACGCAATCGAGATCGAGTTCACAGTGGACCGCGCACCGTCGCGAAGAGATAGGGATCTTGAACAGGATTGAAGCCATCCCCCGCCCAAGCTAAGCTTGAACGGGGCACCCCGATTGGTCGCAGGACTCAAGGAAACCATCTGTGTCTCCGGTAGAAGTTCGAGTCTGCCACCCGACATCAAGGATGTGTCGAATTGGCATTATTTTTCTTCTCGCCCGTATAGTCGCGAGCCTCATCGGGTATTTGGGAAGAAGTTCTATGCCAGGATGCTCTCACGCTCCCGGCTTACACACATGAGCGAAGAGTTCCGACGTGGTGGGGTCGGCTCATCTTTATCATCGTGGGCGTGTTTTTCATTGCACTAGGAGTGAAGTTCATGGTTGACGGAACCTCATGGTCCGATAACTGACTCCGGTACGTGGCCCACCCTAAATTCTCCGACCAGAAGGTGAAGTGAAGATGGGGTGCCCCACCCTAACTTGTTAGGGTGGGAGGGATGATCACAGGGTAGCCTACCCCCACCCTCTCTTGATTCCTCATTCACCACACGTCCAGCTTTAAATCCCGGAAAGCGTTAAATCCAAGGGTGATTAAAGCTAGTCTCTTATGTTCCTCGGATGTCCCGTATCGCTGTCCCGTGCCGAGCTTCTGTTGGAAATAGCCTTTGTCGCGGTAGAGCGCGTGCAGAATTTCTAGTTGCGAATGAGCCTGATGAAGTGAAATGGGCGATCTACTTCGCTTTCGCGAACTGAAATAGCGTCGCGGGTTGCCTTTCTCAGTGCTCATCCGACTATTCTCTCTGATGAAGCGTGGCAGCGAGGGGAGCATCCGGTCAATCGGTGGTTGCAAACATCAGAGATGATCACCCCACCGCGCCGGGGGCGCAACGTTCGTTAGCCCCGCGTTTCAACGTGGGAGCCGCTCAACCCGGCACGCGAGTCCCGGCAGGGACGATCGAAGATGACCCAGCTACGGCATGCACGCCGGGGGCCACGTCTCGCCTCGTGCCAGGCAATCGCTGGGCGACCGCACGTCGGCTCGCCCCGCGTTTCAACGTGGCGTAGGTGTGCGCAGTAGAATGGGGAGTCCCGAAGGTACGGTGCAAGATGGCGGGCGCGTCGGCCCCATATCCTGCCCCTGAGTCAAGTCGAAGGTTCCCGGCGGTGCGTCCAGGTAACTGACCACTCATGTGACAGCCAACACAGCCGCCGCCTCAACATCGGACCATAATCTCCATCACGCCATCAGAACAGGTGCGCGGAGACCATTTCCTCATCGGGACCAGCTCGTTTCCAGGTTCAAAACTGAGACACGAGGTTCAGGAAGCGTACCCGCTCCCCCCTCCCTGGTACCGCCATTTGGTATCTGGCGGCTTCGCGCGGGCGCGGGCTCAGGTGCGACCCCCACCCCCCACCCTGGCCTCGGCGGGATTCCGGGCACTCAGCAGGGTACAGAGCAGGGGGTACCCCCCCTACCCTTACCGCAATATGGGACCAGGGCGGATTCGCTCGACACAGGGAAGGCCTACCCACCCCCCACCCCCGGGCAATCTTTGGGGCTATAGTTTCCCTTGTTATTCGCCTTGGCGGATCTGAATCGAAACGGTTTGTCAGGAAGACTCAGAGACCGCTACCGCGTGCGCGGGCCGGTCATCGGGAATATGATGCAGTTACGCCCTGCTGGAAGTTGGGCGCACCAAAAATCGGCGCATCCGTTCCCCCTGCCTGGACGGAACCACCGGGAGCATTGAGTTGGGTATCTTTGACGAGTCCGAGAGGGGTAGAACCAAGGTCAGCCAGGCTCGTTCGCATGTCCGAACGGCTCGCAGGTCATGGCCTCGCTCAGCGCGGTTCCTCGTCGGAGCAATGCTCGTCTTAAACATTCTCCTGGCAGCATTTCTCGTAAGAACTGAAATCAAGAGGCCTGAAGCAAAGCCTGGACCACCCGCAACGTCCACTCCGCCCACACTCCGCCGGCCGAACGCCGGTTCCACGCCGCGGCTCAATGCGCCACCCGATCAGGGGTCAGCCCCGACCCCAGCCCGGACCAGGGCCCCGGTTTGAAGACTCCCCCTGTCGAAGCCAGGTCGGCCGCGTTGCCCAGCACCCAGAAGTCGAAGCGCCCCCCAATCAAAACATTGCCCAAAGCACTGCGAGCCACTAAAACCCCGCGCGCGGTTTTGTCGGCGCCGATGCCGCGGGCCGCGATTTACCCTCCACAGGAACCTCTCGGCCGGACTCCCGCTCCTGTTCGCAATCCAGCAGCGTCTTCGAGCGCAAGGGCCCAGCCCCCTGGCCGGGCCCCATCCTTCGGCATCCCTGGCGCTGGCGTCCCCAGTAATGCAGGCACCCATCCCAACGCGCCCGCTGCATCGGCTCCCGCCCCGCCGGCGACCGACCACGGCCTCACTGCGAAGGGAACCCGGCCGGGCGCAGGGTCCAACGTGGCCTCGGTTCGGCTTCCAGCTATGGAAAAGGGATTGGTGATACCCAAGAAGCCCGTAGCGCCAGCCGGCGTCTAAAATCGAGATCATTCCCCGGCCTTCCGTGAAGCCTGAGAATTGCGGCGACGACAAAGTTTTTATCGCCTGCCCCACGCTGAAAATCCGGTATGACACGCCCTACACCTCCGAAGACCCCTAACAATTTTTGGCAAAACCCCTCGGTGTGGGCGGGTGGCCCGGCCAACGATACTGAAGAATCTCGCTGACCTTTGAAAAGCTGTGCTCCGTTCATCGCGTTCTTTGCGATGAGCGGGCATCGGATGCCCCCTATCTCGGATCTGAAAGGTGATGCGGGCCGCCGCTCCTTTCCTTTGCCTCTAGTGCATTTGGCGGCGCCCATGAGCTCGCCGATTCGCCTTTGTAAATCGATGCGGGCTGCTCTACACTTGTCACGATTCCTGCCCGTTCTGCCACCCTCCCATGCCTGGAAACGGAGCCCGTCCCATGAGCGAGCCTTCCCCGTCCCGCATCGATGTGGCTCTGGAGCGTCTGTCCAGGGTTGCCGGCATCCTGGTGCCCATCGCCATTTTCGCCGTCGGAACCTCGTACACCATCCAGAAGGACAAAAGCGAGACAGCCGGCCGTGCTGCCCAGAAGTTGCGCGACGACCAGCAACGCGATTTTGACAACGTGCAAAAACGCTACGCGAATCTGGCCGCGTTGCTGCCGCTGCTGACCAGCGACAAGGCGGACACCGTAAAGATGGGGGTTGAAGTCTACACCGCGGAAACCAAGAGTGAGCAAGCGCCGACAGAACTGCAAGTGACCATCCTGCAACTTCCCAACAAGTTCCCTGAGCTGGTGGGCGTGGTGCAACGCGCCACCGATGCCGGCCGCGAACAGCAGAAGAGCTTGTGCTCCGCCAACCCCGACGGTCTCTACATCCAGGTGGCGAACTCAACCGAGCAACTGGAGCGGGGCCGGGGGTTGGCGGACAGCCTCAACGGCCGTAGCCCGTCCTGGCCCGTGCAAGGGGTTCAGCGAATCGATCAGGGACCAGCGGTCAATCAGCTCCGCTACTACTTCAGCGCTGGCAACAACGACACAGCCGGCAAGATCATCGCCGCCCTGGGGCCATTCAACGTCGGCCAGGTGCAGAAGCAGGATCTCAGTCCGAGGTACCTCAAGCAGGGCTGTCCTCCTCCGCGGGTCTTCGAACTCTGGATCGGCACTTCGACCCCGCTGAGCGCGCAGTTCTCGGCGCATCGCTGATGCGGGGGGCGGATGGCCCGGTCAACAAAACTGAATCACACACTGACCTTGGAAAAGCTGTGCCCCGTTCGTCGCGTTCTTTGCGATGAGCGGGCGTCAGGCGGTCCATATCGGATCTGAATGAGAGCCCCGCCGTCCAAACCCAAGGCTATAATGGTCCAACACTCCCCCCGGTCAGCAGAGCACATTCCATGGAGGATCCATTGTCCCTGATCCAGTTCACACGGAACTTCACCGACCACTCGACCGACAAGGGCTATCAGTTCGAATTCTTCTGCGACCGCTGCGGCAATGGCTTCCAATCTGAGTTCAAGACCTCGGCGATGGGTATGGCCGGCAGCGCGCTGCGCGCGGCGGGGTCGCTCTTCGGGGGAATCCTGGGCAATGCGGCCAGTTCGGCCTACGAGATCGAGCGCGCCGTCCAGGGCCCGGGCCACGACCAGGCCTACCGCGACGCCATCGCGGAGGCCAAGCCGAACTTCCGCGAGTGCCCCAAGTGCAGCCACTGGGTCTGTGCGGCCACCTGTTGGAACCAGGTGCGCTCGCTCTGCTACGACTGCGCGCCCGACATCGAGACCGAACTGGCCTCGGCCCAGGTGCTCACCACCGTCGAGCAGATGAAGGCGAAGCTCCAGGAGCAGGACCTGACCAAGGGGATGGATTTGACCACTGCGGCGACGGCGGTATGTCCGTCGTGCGGGGCCCACACCCAGGGTGCCAAGTTCTGCCCGGAGTGCGGAAAGCCGCTTCACCCCAAGGGCGCCTGTTCCAAGTGCGGCGCCCAATGCGAAGCCGGGGCCAAATTCTGCCCCGAGTGCGGCAACAGGCTGGGATAGATCAGGAGACCGCGGGTGCCCAAGGTCCCATTGATCGTTCCAAATCTCACCGAGGGTGCTCCCGGTCCCTCGCTGTTGGGGACCGGGGATGGATGCGCACCAAACTAGCTTGCCGCCGCGCCGCCGCCTCCCTCTTCTTCGCGAGGCAGCCTTAGCCAGTGCGATGGCGGAGGCATCAGGAATTCGTACAGACCCGGCGACCGGTCCTCCCGCGACGCAATCACCAGGTCGAACGAGAGTGACACCCGCAGGTTCTCTGATTGATGCGCATCCACCGAATGGACTTGTTTGGCTGGAAACATCATCAGCCGTCCTTCGATCGGCTCGTAATAGGCGCTGGGATAATTGGAGACGTTATGGTCCTTATATCCGCTCGTTATGTCGCCGCTGAACCCGCCCGATAACTCATTGGGCCTCGCCTCGTTGTGAAAGCGAAGTTGCCCGCCCGTTCCCGCGGCCGGAGCCCTGACGTAATACACGGCGCTGAAATGGGCATTGTGATGCGCATGGCGGCCCACAGGCTGATCCTTGGCAGACAGCACGGGCCACGACCGCTGTACAAACACGTCGATCTTTTCCATATCAACGCCCAGAGTTCTCAGATAGATATGCGCATGGCGCCCCACCTGCCCGGTGATCCACCGAAAGGCCGGGTCGGCGTGAATGCGCTCCACATTGTGAATATCCCCGGTCCATGCCGTCGCATCGCCCGTGCGCCGCGGACCGGACTCCCGGTAAAGTTCCTCGATCCGATCCGCCATCGGCTGCTTGTGCGCCGTGCTGTCTTCCAGGTCGGCATAGTAAACCACCAGGGGGAACCACTGATCGATGGGCATGGAGTAACTCCATCGGCCGAAGTTACTGGCCGCTTCTCGCTGACATTCTCACATGGAAGGCCTATAACTCGATTACTTCTTCGCAATAACTCAGGAGTTACAACAGTCGCGGGTATTCCACACAACCGGGGTGTCCCGTCCAAGCTCTGCTTGGGCGGGATCACAGCCGCTCCCTTTGGCCGCCTTGCCGCGTGCTTACGTCGTCTGCCCCTTGGCCTCGCCCAGGATCAGCTTCAGCGTCATCTGCTTCCGCCCGCGGACGACGGTGACCGAGACCGTGTCGCCGGCCTGGTGGCGGTCCATCACCTCGTTGACGTCCTGCGGATCGGTGACCTGCTGGCCGTCGATGGCAACGATGAGGTCGCCGCCAATCATGATCGGCTGATTGCCCAGGTACGCCTGCTCGTTGCCGCCGCGCAGGCCGGCCCGTTCCGCCGCGCCGCCGGGAATGACCTTCTGGATGAGCACGCCGTAATTGGCGGTCAGCCCCATCTGCTCCGCCAGGTCCGGCCCTATGGCAAACGACACGATGCCCAGCGACGGCCGCTTCACCTTGCCGTAGCGGGTGAGGTCAGCCAGCACCGCCTTGGCGGTGTTGATGGGGATGGCGAAGCCGATGCCGGAGCTCTGCTCGGCGCCGTTGGAGGCGATCATCGTATTGATGCCGATCACCTCGCCGCGCGAGTTGAGCAGCGGCCCGCCGGAGTTGCCGGGGTTGATGGCCGCATCGGTCTGGATCGCGTCTTCGATGGGCGCGCCCTCTGACCCGCGGATGGAGCGGATGGAGCTGATGATGCCTCGGGTCATGGTGCCGGTCAGCCCAAAGGGGTTGCCGATGGCGTAGACCTTCTGGCCGACAGAGAGCCCCGACGAGTCGGCGAGAGTTACGGGCTGCAGGCTGGGCGCGTCGATCTGCAGCAACGCCAGGTCATGCACTCTGTCGGTGCCAATCACTTTGGCCGTGTACTTGTGCTTGTTCGAGAGCTGTACTTCGATGCCGCGATTGGCGTTCTCAACCACGTGGAAGTTGGTGAGCACGTGGCCGGCCTTGTCGAGAATGAAGCCGGAGCCCTGGCCCTGCTGCGGCACCGAGCCATAGAAGAAGTTGAACACCAGCGTGGTGGAGGTGATGTTGACCACCGACGGCAGAACCCGCTTGTAGACGGCGATGTTGTTCTGCTCTTCCGAGTCGTACTCGGGCGAGGCGTGGGCCTCAGTCAAGTCAAGGGGCGAGCTGCCGGCGTGCGCGCCGGGCAGCGACAGATGCCTGAGGTCCCCCGGTAAATGGGCTGTGACATACCAGAAGCCACCCACCAGCAATAAAACCAGGAGAATCCGTCGCATCGTCATTGTTTCTTCGACCCGAACCTTTCTTTGAGAGCAGATCTGCCTGCCCGCGCATCCAGACACAGATGCGTTCCCGTGCCAGTAAGATACGCGGCGCCTGGCGCGGCAGTTCGCCTGCCTCTATTCTAATGAACCGGAATCCAGGCGAGTGTTGCTCTCTCCTGAGCCGGCGGGCGAAGGACCTGCTTTTGCCCTATCGCTTTCCGCCTTGAGCCGATCCCAGATCTCGCCGACGCGGGCGCGCAGTGAGGCTAGATCTCCTGTGTTTTCAAGCACAAAATCTGCGCGTGCAGCCTTCTCGGCGTCGGGCATCTGGCGCGCGAGGCGGGTGCGGGCGTCGAGGATTGCGGCTTCCCGTGCGGCGGGGTTGGAGGAGATGCGGCTGACGTAGCGGGCGATCTTGACCTCGTCGGGAGCGGTGAGCACGAGGATGCGGTCGAACCGGTTGCGCCAGTCGGCCAGAAGCCTCTCCATCTCAGGGTGCCCCATCCTCGCGGCGTCTTTGTTTTTGCCGCTAGGGTGGGCCTCACGCAACTTCGCGTCCCGTTCCACCTCGAAGATCAGCGCCGACTCGACCACAGCCACGGCAGCCGGATCGCGGGCGAAGAGGTCCTCCATCCAGCGCTGCTGCGCCGCAATCACCGCCGGATGAACGATGGCGTTCAGCTCATCCAGGCGGTCTTCCTTGAAGGCAAGCTGCGCCAGCCGCGGCCGGTTCAGCCGCCCATCCGCCCCAACCACCTCCGGCCCGAACGCGCGCACGATTTCGTTGTAGACATCCTGGCCAGGCTCCATCAACGCGCGGCCCAGTTCATCCGCCTCGATAACGTAAGCGCCGAGTTCGCGAAGCTGCGCAGCCACGGTGCTCTTGCCGCTGCCCAGGCCGCCGGTCAGTCCAACACGCAGCATGTCTACCTGCTTTCCTGATCGAGCGGCGCAAATGGCGTTAGAATGAAGCGATCATCTGGAGAGGAGCCGCCGTGGCTGGCCTGAATCCGCGCATCACGGTTGAAGCAGGCAAGATGGGGGGCAAGCCATGCATTCGCGGCCTGCGCTTCACCGTGTACGACCTTGCTTCGTATCTCGCCTCCGGAATGACCGAAGACGATATTCTCCGGGAGTTTCCATACCTCCAGCAGAAGGACCTCCAGGCCGTCTACGAATTCTTCGCCTGACACGCTACAGCCCTCGCCGCATCTTCGCGGCGCGCACGGTATTCGCCATCAGCATCGCAATCGTCAGCAGACCCACGCCGCCGGGAACCGGCGTATAAGCGCCCGACACTTCGAACGCCGCCGGATGCACGTCGCCCACAAGCACTGATCCGCGCTTGGCAAACGCCGCCTCGCGCTTCTCATTCCCCTTGAAAAATTTGTCGAACTCCTCGCGGTTGTCGACGCGGTTGATGCCGACGTCAATGACGGTTGCGCCGGGCTTGACCATGTCAGGCGTGATGAATCCCGGCCGTCCGATGGCGGCAACCAGAATGTCGGCCTGCCGCGTCACCGCGCCCAGGTCGCGCGTCTTCGAGTGGCAGATCGTCACCGTTGCGTTCTCGTGCAGCAGCAGCATGGCGGCAGGCTTGCCGACGATATCGCTGCGTCCCACGACGACAGCGTTCGCACCGGAGATCGGAATGCCGCTGCGCTTGAGAATCTCAATCACGCCCGCGGGCGTGCAGGGCGCCAGCGCCGGACGTCCCGCCTGCAACCGTCCCGCATTGACCGGGTGGAACCCGTCCACATCCTTCTCCGGCGCGATGGCGTCCAGCAGCAGCTTGGCGTCTACCTGTTTGGGCAGCGGCAGTTGCACCAGGATGCCGTCGATGTCGTCGCGCTCATTGAGCTCCGCGATCAGCTTGAGCATCTCTTTGGTGGTCACGGTCTCCGGCGGGGTGATGAGGTCGCTGAAAATTCCCAGTTCCTCGCAGGCCTGCACCTTGCTCTTCACGTAGATTTGCGACGCGGGCACGTGGCCCACCAGCACCGCGGCAAGGCCGGGACGCACGCCCTGCCCCGCTAGGTGCTTCACTTCTTTCGGCCACTTCCTGCTTGATCTGACTGGCAATGACTGCGCCATCAAGAACTTTCGGCATTCTCGAGACTCCCCAAGGTCATCCTATCGCCTCAGAGCGGCCCGCATCCCCAGTGGCGGAGCCGTATCATCAGAGCAGACGAGCCGGAGCACGCATGGGAATTCAAATCGGAGCCAAACCGGATGCGGGATTCGACGATCCCATCGGCATGCTGAAGGATTGTCACCGCCGCATCGAGCACTTCCTCAACATCATCTGCGTGGTGGTTGATCGCGCCGGCAACCGTGCCCTCTCCGACGAGGAGACCGCGGCCATTCAGGCAGCGCTCAACTACTTCCGCGTGGGCGGGCAGCGTCACACCGCAGATGAAGAGCAGTCGCTCTTCCCGCGCATGCGCGCAGCCGGTGCGGCGCATGAGGTCACCGAGATCGGCGGCCTCGAGCACGATCACGGCGAGGCCGACGCGATCCATGCGCAGGTCGACGCACTCTATTCCTCATGGATTGCGAACCGCGGCCTCACGCCTGCGCAGCACGAAGAGCTGGCCGCCGCCACAAGCAAGCTCAAGCAGCTCTACGAGCAGCACATCGAACTCGAAGAGCAGGTCGTCTTCCCACGCGCAGCCGAGATGCTGTCGCCGCGATGCGATCGCGGCCATGGGCGAGGAACTCCGCGCCCGCCGCGCATAGACCTCGCCAGTTGTCGCTCACAGTAAGCACGCCCGAGCACCTATTACTCCGGCTCCTGGTTACTAACCCCTAATCCCTGACCCCTGATCACCTGATCCCTCATCACTGCCCGGTCGTCATCGACGTGGGATGGCTCATGTGATTCGCATTGGGCACCATCTCCATGTAGACCTCGTGCGGCAGATCGGTCTTCCAGTGGCCGGTCACGCGCGCATAGAGCACGATGCCGAAGAACAGATACGCAATCACGCACGCAACCGCAACCGGCGACAACGTGCGGCGGTACCAGCGCTGGGCGGCCGTAGGAGCTTTGCGCGCGGGCAGGGCGAACTGCAGCGCATTCTCCGCCGGACACGCGGCCACGCACTGCAGGCAGGCGCTGCATTCCACGGAACGAATCTGCACAAGCTGGTCGACTTTCAAGCTGGCGGGGCAGACCTTCGCACACTTGCCGCAGTCGATGCAGGCCTCCGCGTCGCGGCGGATCTTCACCGGGCTCAACAGCGAGGCCAGTCCCAGCAGCGCGCCGTAGGGACACAGATAGCGGCACCAGAACTGCTCGACCAGCATCGATAGCAGCACCAGCAGGCCCAGTACAATCGCCGCGGTAATGCTCACGTCGCGGAAGAAGTTGAGCATCTTCACGTCGGCCATCAGGCCATACGGCGTGCTCATGAACCCCAGCAGCGCCTCGGCCGACATCGCGCCGATCACCGCCACGAACAATCCCAGCAAGATGTACTTGAGGCTGCGCAGCGAGACATCCGCCCACTTGGGCAAATGCAGATTGCGCCCGAATATCCTGCGGCCAATCGCAGCCAGAAACTCAGAGAACGTGCCCACCGGGCAGAGCCAGGTGCAGAATGCCTTCTTGAGCAGAAGGCTCATCAGCAGGAACGCACCCAGCAGGTACATGGCCGCGGGATGCACCGGAGGCACATGGCCCGTCATGATGAAATACTTCAGGTTCATCAGTCCGGCGATGGGCAGCCAGCCCTCGGTGCCCGCCGGCCGCGGAACATACAGGCCCGTGCCGCCGCGCTCGTAGTACCGCACCCAAAGATAGAACTGGATTCCCAGCCAGCCGTTCAGCGCGACGAACAGCCCCTGCACCCAATGGCGAATCTTCTGCGAACGGTCCGGAGCCGCGCGGCGAACCAGCTTCTTCTTTTCACGGGGAACTGCAGATGCGACCTCATGCGAAACTCCGACCGGGGTAGCCATGATTCTGTCCTCTGTCTATCCAGAGGCTACAAACCCCGCCGAAAATCCCCAATGACATAAGTCACACAACAGAAAAGCGCCGGAATTCATCCCCGGCGCTTTGGTCCCTTGTTCCCTTGTTCCCTTGGTCCCTCGTTCCCTTCGTCCCTCGTTCCCCTATTTCCCTGCCCTCTGTCCCGCCGGCCGCGGATGCGACGCCGTCGAGCCTTCCGTCATGCCCAGCGCCCACTTGATCGCTTCGAAGTACATCTTCTTTATATCGGGATCGTCCCACGATTCTTCGGTGTGGCCCAGCGTCGAATAGAACACGCGCCCCTTGCCGTACATCTTGCTCCACGCCACCGCGAAATCGTGATCGGTGCGGTGCACGCGCGGATTGTTCTCGAAATCCAGCTTGTTGGCGTCCAGGCTCAGCAGCACGTTCACCTTGTCGCGCGACCACTCCTTGGGCTGGTAGATCTCGTCGAACTTGGTAAATGCCTTGGGGAAATGCCGCACCGCGGGAAAGTCGGGATCCTCATTGAGTATCGGCGCCTGGAACGTCATCCACGGATGCTGATCGAACCAGCCGCCAATCATCTCGCCGTACTCAGGCCACTTGTAGTTGGTGTCGAGCGCCGCATGAATCCCCACGAATCCCTTGCCGTCTTCCTTGAATGAACGACAGCATGTCGGCCTTCTGGCTGTCGTCCATGTCCAGCTCACCCGTGGTGCTGGTGAAGACGATGAGCGTCGAAGTAGTTGAGGTTCTTGCGCATTGCGCATGGCCAGATTCTTCTTGGTCAGCAGCTCGGTGTCGGTGCGCAGCATGGTGTCCCACAGGCCGCTTTCCTTGCCCATGTTGTAGATGGCCGCCATGGCCGCGGAGACCGAGTCGTGCTCGAAGCCCTTGGTCTGCCCGATCACCAGCACGTGCTTCATATGCACCTGCTTGGCCTTGGGTGGCGGAGCCATATCAGCACGGTTCGCAGCCTGGCTGAAGGCGGAGTTCGAGAACAAGGCAAAGACGATGGCCAACAAACCACACGCGGGGAAGGACGCACGGAACAGGCGCACTGAATCTCCTTTTTCGGTACGCGAGAAGTCTAGCCAGCGACGCGCGTCGAGCGCAACCTCTCGCTGAAGCGAACTCAAACTCGATCAACTGGATACAAGGCCGCTCTCCTTCTTGTCGTCGCGGCCGTTCTCGGCGGAAAACTGAAACGCGATCCTCCGTTCCGACTCGCGGCGCACCGCGCGCCTGCGGCCGGCGAGCAGCTCAGCCGCGCCGATGGTGCCCACCATGCGTCCGCTTTCGCGATCCGCCACTTTCATGCGCAGCAATCCGCTGGTGGCCATCTCTTCGGCGACGGAGCGGCACGTCTCGTCGGTGTAGACAAAGGTCTCCGGCATGTCTTCTCACGCGGAGCGGGCGCCTGATCCTGCAGGGGCAGGCGGGTCATCACTTCAGCCACCGTGATGGTTTCCAGCGGATCGACACCGTACTCGCGCGACAAATGATAGCCGCGCCGCGCCAGCTTCTCCGTCAGAATCGACCGCGGCATCAACAGCGACGTGGCCAGATACGAAGCCGTGCACGCCAGCACCAGCGGCAGCAGCGCGGGAAAGCCGTGGGTCAGCTCCAGCGAGAACAGGATCGCCGTCAGCGGCACGCCCAGCGCGCCTGAAAGCATGGCGCCCATCCCCATCAGCGCCCAGATGGCCTGCGTGTCTCCGGAGACATGCGCGAGCTGCGCGAGCCCTTCGCCGATGGCCGCGCCGATCATCAGGATCGGCGCCAGCACGCCACCCGACGTTCCCGAGCTGAGCGAGAAAGCCCACATCAGCGATTTGGCGATGATGATGCCGACCAGCAGTGTCAGTGGCGCATTGCCGCGCAGCAGCTCGGCAATGTTGTCGTAACCCACGCCCAGCCCGCGCGGAAAGAAGATCCCCCCGATGCCCACGCCGATGCCGCCGATGGCCGGCCACCACATCCAGTGAATGCGCAGCTTTTCAGACCAGTGCTCGAACTGGTCCTCGAGCCCGTACATGAGCTTGCTCAGAAACGCCGCAGCCACGCCGATAATGAGGCCAAGCGGCGCCGAAACCAGCAGAAGCTCTTTCAGCGGAATCGTCCCATGCAGCGACACCGGAAACAGAGGCCCCGGTCCCAGCCAGTAGATGCGCAGCGTTCCCGCGATGACGCTGGCCACCGCCACCGGCACCAGCGAGCGCGGCCTCCACTCAAACAGCAGCAGCTCCACGGCCAGCAAAATCGCGGCGATGGGCGTGGCAAACGTAGCTGACATGCCCGCGGCCGCTCCGGCCACCAGCAGCGTGGTACGCTCCGCGTCGCTCAGCTTCAGCCACTGCGCAACCAGCGATCCAAACGCGCCGCCCGTCATGATGATGGGGCCTTCCGCGCCGAACGGACCGCCTGATCCGATGGCCACCGCCGCGGAGAGCGGCTTGAGCACTGCGACCTTTGGCTCCACCCGTGCTCCGCGTAGCAGGATCGCTTCAATGGCTTCAGGGATTCCGTGGCCGCGAATCTTATCGGATCCGTAATGCGCCATGAAGCCCACAATCAGCCCACCGGCCACCGGAACCAACGGCATCACCCAGTGCGGCCACGTCGATCCGGCCGGGCCCACCATCGCGATGCTGAAGCGGTGGTAATAGAACAAGTTCGTCGCAAACGCGATAGCGCGCAGCAGAAACACGGCCAGCGCCGCCGCGCCCGTGCCGATCACCAGCGCCACGCTGCTCAATAGCCACACGCGGCGGTCTACGGTGAAGTCGCGCAATGCCGAGGGCCGCGATCTCATTCCGCCTCCCGGTGCGCATGTTTGCGGATATGTTCAAGCGCGTGGATCAGCCGCGGCGCGGCTTCGTTCAGTTCCTGCGCGTGCTGGCCGGCCAGCCTGCTCAGCAACTGGTGGCCTCTGCGGGTGACACGCAAAATGGTCCTGCGCCGGTCGGCCGCGTCCTCTGAGCGCGCCACTAGCCCCTCATTCTCCGACCGGTCCACCAGTTCCACTGCGCTGTTGTGCTTCAACCCCAGGCGGTCGGCCAGATAGGCGATGGTGACGGTGGTGCCTTCCGGAGCCGCGGCCACCTGCAGCAAAAGCTGATACTGCCGGGGCTGCACGCCCGCGCTGAAGGCGGCCTTCTCGCTGAACTGGTAGAACTGCCGCATCTCATAGCGGAAGTCGGCCAGGGTGCGAATCAGGATTTCGGGATCGCGAATTTCGGAGTTCTGCATATCGGTCTACTTATATCGTTTCACGACTTAATCAGTAGCGCAACTCTGACCGGCTCCGCATCCCTCAACTCGCTTCTTCGAGTGACTCCAACCCGCGTTTGCCTCGTGTCCATCGCGCCGGATAGACTGCTCTCCTGTAACAAAGCCGCACGAATCGCATCGTCGAGCTTCCCTTCCCTGTCCGTTCGGAGGGGGTTCAGGGAACGTTTGTGCAGCAAGACATCGGCCGGACTCACTCGTACGGAAACAGGCTTTAGCTATGAAGCGTAGAGATTTTCTTGCCTCGACAGGCGTGATGCTTGCGGGCCGCACCTTGCAGGCCATGATGCCCGCCCAGGCCGCAGCGCAGGCCGCCGGCAAAGCGGACCACACCCTGCGCATCGAGCCGTGTTCCATCGAGATCGCCCCCGGCGTGACCATCAAAACGACTGCCTTCAACGGCCAGGTCCCCGGCCCGCTGCTCCGCTTGAAGGAAGGCGTGCCGGTCACGATCGACGTGACCAACGCCAGCGACGTCGCCGACCTGACCCACTGGCACGGCCTCGCCATCGACTCGCTGAACGACGGCGCGATGGAAGAGGGCTCGCCCATGATCGCGCCCGGCAAGACGCAGCGCTACAGCTTCACGCCCAAGCCCGCCGGCACCCGCTGGTATCACACCCACGCCGGCGCCGGAGACAATCTCGCGCTGGGCACCTACGGCGGCCAGTTCGGATTCCTGCTCATCGAACCCAAAGACAATCCCGCGCCCTGGGATATGGAAGTGAACCTCGCCATCCATCACTGGGGCGGCTCGTTCGTGCCCATGGTCGAGACCATGCGCGCCATGTCTGCCAACGTCCCGCAAACCAACGGGTCTGACGTTGGGTATAAATACGCCACCATCAACAGCCACATGCTGGGCGCGGGCGAGCCCATCCGCGTGAAGCAAGGGCAGCGCGTGCTGATGCGGCTGCTGAATGCCAGCGCGACTGAAAATGTTGTCCTGGCGTTGCCCGGCCACACCTTCAAGATCATCGCCATGGACGGCAACCCGGTGCCCACGCCGAAGAGCGTCGAAGTCCTCTCGCTCGCCGTGGCCGAGCGCGTCGACGCCATCGTCGAAATGAACGCGCCCGGCGTCTGGGTTCTCGGCTCCACGCTCGAGTCGTCGCGCAAGCAGGGTCTCGGCATCGCGGTCGAATACGCCGGCCGCAAAGGCGAGCCGGTATGGAAAGACCCCAAGCCCGTTGACTGGGACTACACGCAATTTGCGCTTACCGCAGCCGCGCCAGCCCCCGACAAAACCATCGAGCTCACCTTCCGCGACATCGGTCCACAGAAAGGATCGAAGTTCGATACCTGGACGATCAACAACAAGGCCTGGCCTGACAGCGAGCCTGTGATCCTCCAGGCCGGCAAACGCCATCGGCTGGTTCTCCGCAACGGCTCGGGCGACCAGCACCCCATCCACCTGCACCGCCACACCTTCGAAATCACCACCATCGGCGACAAGCAGTTAAGCGGCCTGCGCAAAGACACCGTGAACATCATGCCGCTCGACACCGTCGAAGTTGACTTCGTCGCCGACAACCCCGGAGACACGCTGCTGCACTGCCATCAGCAGCTCCACATGGACTACGGCTTCATGATGCTCTTCAAGTACGCGTAATGTAGCGCCGATCTCCAGATCGGCTGTCGTGCGGGTCTCCAGACCCGCACATGGAATCTGAAAGCGCAGGGCCTTCGAGGCGCGAACGAGTATACGAAGGCTTTGTAACAGGGCAAGACATTACAACTTGCCGAAGAAGGTCGCTCGGAGCAGGCTTTGTAACAGGGCATGACTTCAGTCGTGCCGAAAGGCCGAATAGAAGAGAAACGGGCTTTAGCCCCTGAGGGAAGTTTTTGAGGATCTTGGGACAAGTGAGAGGATTCCGAATTGTCGTCCTGACCGCTGTGTTTGCAGCCGGTGTTGCCGCCATGCTGATCGCGCAAACGCCCGCTGCGATCGCCCAGAATGCGCCCGACCCCGGCGCCGCCGTCTACGCCAAGCGCTGCGCTGTCTGCCACGGCGCCGATCGCGAAGGCAGTTTGCCCGCGTTTCCGCCCGTGGCCGGCATCAGCCACAAGTTTTCCAACGAGCAGATCGTAGCGATCATCCGCACCGGCAAGGGCCGCATGCCCGGCTTCCCCAAGCTCGAGGGCGCCGATCTCGACAACCTGCTGCACTTCCTTTCCGCCGCTCCGGCCAGCACTGCCACGGCTGCCGCCGGATCGAAGGAATCGCCCGAAGCCGCCGCCGGCGAAGCCCTGTTCCATCAGAACTGCGCCTTCTGCCACGGCCGCGACGCCATGGGCGGCGAGACAGGCCCGGACCTGACCCAATCCAAGCTCGTCCTCGCCGACAAGGATGGCGACAAGATCACAGCCGTCGTTCACGAGGGCCGGCCCGAGAAGAAGATGCCCGGCTTCAACTTCTCCAGCTCGGAGATGACCGGCCTGGTCGCCTTCATCCACGCGCGCGTGAAGGCCTCTGAATCGCAAAAGGGAGGCCGCCGCGGCGTGACCCTCGAAGACCTGCAGACCGGCGACGCCGAAGCGGGCAAGGCCTACTTCAACGGCGCCGGCGGCTGCGCAAAATGCCACTCGCCCACCGGCGACCTGGCCGGCATCGCGCGGCGCATGCAGGGCCTGCAGCTTGAGAAGCAGATGCTCTATCCGGAAAACGCCCGCAGCCAGGTCACCGTAACCACGCCCAAGGGTCAGACCATCAGCGGAGTGCTGGCGTATCGCGACGAGTTCACCATCGGCCTGCGTGACTCGACCGGCACCTACCACTCGTGGCCCACCCGCAGCGTGAAGTACACGGTGAAGTCGCCGGCCGACGCGCACGCCGAGCAGCTTCCCAAGTACTCCGACGACGACGTTCACAACCTGATGAAATACCTGCAGACCCTGCGATAGGTGAAGAGCCCCATGATGTTTCGTTCCCAAAAAATGAAGAAGGTCGTGATTGCCACCGCCGCCGGGTGCCCCATCCTAAACGCGTTCTTTGCGTTTAGGGTGGGAGACCACAAACGCCCGTTCCACAAACTCGCACTCGCCGCCGCCCTGCTTGGCCTCGCCGCCGCCGCCCTGCCCGCCCAGAACCTCGAGCCCGATCAGATCCAGCACCCGTCGCCCGGCTCCTGGCCCCTCTATCACGGCGACTACTCCGGACGCCGCCACTCCGCGCTCAAGCAGATCACCGCGCAGAACGTCGCCAATCTCGGCCTGGCGTGGATCTTCCCGACCCACCAGAACGCGGCCATCAAGTCGTCCCCTCTGCTGGTCGACGGCATCCTCTACTTCACGGTGCCCGACAACATCTGGGCCGTCGACGCCCGCTCCGGCCACCAGCTCTGGCACTATCACCGCGCCTCCCAGGGCGAACACATCGGCCACCGCGGCGTGGCCATGTATAAAGGCTGGCTCTACTTCACCACGCCCGACTGCCACCTCATCTCGCTCGAAGCGAAATCCGGCAAGGTGCGCTTCGACAAAATCATCGCCGACCCCAACCGCGGCTACTGGATGACCATGGCCCCCCTCGTCGTCCGCAATCACGTCATCGTCGGCGTGTCGGGCGACTTCGACAACCTCCCCGGCTACCTCCGCTCCATCGATGCCGAGACCGGCGAGACCCAGTGGCAGTGGGACGCCACCCCGCCCACCGGCACGCCCAACATGACCACCGGCGGCATGACCTGGATGACAGGCACCTACGATCCCGAGCTGAACCTCATCTTCTGGGGAACCGGCAATCCCACTCCCGTGCTCAACGGAGCCACCCGCCCCGGCGACAATCCCTGGACCTGCTCCATCGTCGCCGTCAATGCCGACGACGGCAAGCTGGCCTGGGGCTTCCAGGTCTCGCCGCATGACACCCACGACTGGGACGCCGTCGAGACGCCCGTGCTGGTCGACCGCGACTTCCACGGCAAGCCGCGCAAGATGCTCATGCAGGCCTCGCGCAACGGCTACTTCTTCGTCCTCGACCGCACCAACGGAAAGTCTCTCCTCACCGTGCCCTACGGCCCCGTCAACTGGAGCAAGGGCATCGACGAGCAGGGCCGCCCCATTCCCAATCCCGATAAGGAGCCCGCGCCGGACGGCCGCGTCGTCGCCCCCGACGAGGGCGGCGTGACCAACTACCGCGCCCCCAGCTTCGACCCCCAGACCGGCCTGTTCGTCGTCGATGCGCGCCCCAGCTGGAGCATCTACTTCGCCAAGCCCGCCGACGGCTACTACGGCTGGGCCGGCGCCGACTACGGCGTCTGGGGCAAGAGCCAGATCGAGGCCATCGACTACCAGACCGGCAAGATCCGCTGGACCCACGACATCGGCCAATATGGCGGCGCCGGCGTGCTCACCACCGACGGCGGCCTGACCATCACCGGCGACAGCATGGGCAACGTCATGGCACTCAACACCGCTGACGGCAAGACGCTATGGCACGCCGGCATGGGCGAAGGCATGCAGAGCTCGCCCATCACCTACGAACTCGACGGCCGCCAGTACATCGTCACCAGCGCCGGCGGCATCCTCTTCGTCTGGGCCCTGCCGGAGAACACAGCAAGCCACGCGTCCTCCAATGGCCACTGACCTGCCGCAAAAGAGTCCCGCGGATGGCGCCAGTGTGTATAAAATTGACCATACAAACTGCGAACGGACTAGCCATACTGACAGTTGGGGCTTCTCCTCGAAGCATCGATCAGCGGAAGCAGCGCCCGCGGCGCTCCCCACCACGGCGAAGCAGGCACAATCGAAAGTCCATTCCGGCTCCCTCGAGGTCGTTGAACGGCGCGGAGGGGGTCCTTTGGTTATCACTTGCGATTGGGGCTCACAATGGGTTCAAAGCTGGAGCATGACGGCGGTGTACTTCCAAGCGGAAACGGTGTGGCGATACCAGAAGAGAGGCACGCCGCGCCCGCCGGTTTGTTTGCCACCGGCGTTGACGGCCTCGATGACATTCTGGGCGGAGGCCTGGCCCGCAATCACCTCTATTTGATTGAAGGCGATCCGGGCACCGGAAAGACCACCATCGCCATGCAGTTTCTGATGGAGGGCGCGCGCCACGGCCAGAAGGGCCTGTATATTACGCTCTCTGAATCGAAGTCCGAACTGCTGGAGATCGCCGATTCGCACGGATGGTCGCTCGATGACATCGATTTGTTCGAACTGGTCGCGGATGAAACGCAGCTGCAAGCGGAAACCCAGTACACGGTCTTCAGTCCTTCCGAGATCGAACTTGCCGACACCACCAACGCAGTGCTGGCGGAGATCGAGCGGCTCCAGCCCGCCCGCGTGGTGTTCGACTCGCTCTCCGAAATGCGCCTCCTCGCCCGCGATTCTCTGCGTTACCGGCGACAGATTCTCGGACTCAAAAAGTATTTCTCCGGACGCAAGTGCACCGTTCTGCTGCTCGACGATCGCACCGCCGATGTCCACGATCTGCAGCTCCAGAGCATTGCCCATGGGGTGATCCTGCTGGAAAGCGTGGAGCGCGAGTACGGCATCAAGAGGCGCCGCCTTGAGGTCAAGAAGCTGCGCGGCTCATGGTTCCGCGAGGGCTTTCATGACTACTGCATCCAGCACGGTGGGGTCGAAGTTTATCCGCGGCTTGTGGCTGCAGAGCACATATCCACGAATGAGCCCACCCAACTGAAAAGCGGCATCGACGCGCTGGACACATTGCTGGGCGGGGGGCTTGACAACGGCACCAGCACGCTTCTTCTTGGGCCCGCGGGCTGCGGGAAATCCACCATCGCTATCCGCTACGCACTGTCGGAAGTGGAGCGCGGGGGTACGGCGGTACTCTTTAGCTTTGATGAAACCATGGCCACCCTGGTCCTCCGGGCAAAGGGCCTGGGGATGGATATCGCAAAGTACATTGAAAGCGAGAAGCTATTCATTCGCCAGGTCAATGCCGCGGAACTCTCGCCCGGCCAATTCGTGTATGAAATCCGCAGACTGGTGGAGAATCGGAATTTGAAACTGCTGATCATCGACAGTCTGAATGGCTTTATGAGCGCTATGCCCGGCGAGAAGTTCCTCGCAATGCAACTGCATGAACTGCTCGCGTACCTGGCCCAGAACGGCGTAACAACCCTGATGACCGTTGCCCAGCATGGTTTCGTGGGAACCAATATCGACACGCCCCTGGATGTGAGCTACCTGTCCGACACGGTTCTTTTGTTCCGCTATTTCGAAGCTGCAGGCGAAGTAAGGCAAGCGCTCTCAGTGATCAAGAAGCGCAGCGGAGAACATGAACGCACCATCCGGGAACTGGTGATGAAGGGCGGGAAGATTGTGGTAGGCTCGGTGCTCACCGATTTTGAGGGCGTACTGACCGGGGCTCCCACCTACCGCGGCGGACTTGAAGGCCTGCAAGATTCCGGTTCGCTCACAAAGCAGAGCAGAATGAAATGACCAAAAAAGTAGATGAGCTTCGCGTCCTCGTTGTTGCTCCCACAGGCCGGGATGGCGAGCTCATTTGCGGCCTCCTTGAGAGCCACAACATCTCTTGTCTCTTGTTCCCCAATTCCCAGAAAGCACGTATCGAAATGGAAGCGGGAGTGGGCGTTGTGATCATCGCGGAAGAGGCCCTGTCCCTGTCGGAAATCGACTTGTGGGCGGCGGATATTGCCGGACAGCCCACCTGGTCCGACGTGTTCTTCCTTCTTCTCACCGTTCCCGGGGAACGGAGCCGAAGAACCATGCTGGCACAAAAGCCGCTGGGCAACGTGGTGCTGCTTGAACGGCCGGTTCGATCGGAGACGCTTATCAGCACGGTACAGGCCGCGCTGCGCAGCCGCTACCGCCAATACCAGATGAGAGACAATCTGGTCGCGGTCAAGCTGGCGGAAGACGCTCTTCGCAAGACGGAAAAGCTGGTGGTGGCCGGACGCCTGGCCCTCAGCATCTCGCACGAGATCAATAACCCCCTTGCGGCGGTCACCAATTTGCTCTACCTCATTGGTCTTTCCTCTTCGCTGTCGGAGGCAAAGAGTCTGACCGACACTGCGGCCCATGAGCTGGCGCGCGTGGCTGAAATCGTCACCCAGACCCTCCACTTCTACCGCGACCCCAGCAAGCCCACCCTCGTCCATGTCAGCGAGATTGTCGATTCCGCGCTCGCCCTTTATCAGCCCAGGCTCGCTTCCGCTGACATCGTGATTGAGCGTGACTTTCGCGACTGCTCGCCGATCCTCGCCATGCCCGGCGAACTTCGCCAGGTGACACTGAACCTGATTGGGAATGCGTTCGATGCGATCGGGCACGGCGGTCGCATGAAGATCCGCACCGCCAATGCCCGCCAGCACAGCAATGGGTCGCTGCGGGGAGTCCGATTGACGATCGCCGATACCGGAACTGGGGTTCAGCCTGAGGTCCGCAGTTCCCTTTTCGAGCCGTTTGTCAGCACCAAGGGCGATACCGGCACCGGCCTGGGCCTGTGGCTGAGTTCGCAGATCGTCCACAAACACGGCGGTTCCATCCAGGTGAAGAGCCGCGCGGTCGGGCCTTATTCAGGAACCGTGTTTTCGGTCTTCCTTCCGTTGGAACTTCAATCCGCAGCCCATGAAGCGGCACACAACTGAGGCGCCTTCCCCATATGCGCATCATCACGCGAGAGCAGTCGCGATTGGTTAGCCGCGTGGCACTGGCAATTCTCATCTTCCTGGTGTTCAGCGGGGCCTTGTCCGCATACTCGGTTCTCACACACGAAGAAATAGTCGATCTGGCGTGGAGTTCCGAGATCCGCCCTCTCCTCTTGCACCGCTTTCCAAATCTCACCGAAGACCAGATCACGGACGCGCACGCTTACGCCTATGGCGGATCGGTGATCCAGGATCTTGGCTACTATCCATTCGGAACCAGAGAATTCAGCGATCTGCTTCACTACGTCCGTACCGGAGACTTTGTCGTCGAGTTGCTTCGCCAGAGCCAGGATGCCAACGAGTACGCCTTCGCGCTGGGTGCATTGTCGCACTATGTGGCCGACATTGACGGTCATCCGGCCGTGAACGCTGCCGTGGCGCTCCGCTACCCCAAGCTGCGGGCCAAATTCGGCAACTCCGTTCGCTATGCGGACGATGCGACAGCCCATCTCAAGACCGAGTTTGGATTCGATACGTTGCAGGTAGCGAAGAATCGATACGCGTCAGAGCAATACCATGCTTTCATCGGGTTCAAGGTCGCACAGCCTTTGCTGGAACGGACGTTCCCAATCATCTACGGCCTGCAGTTGAAACAAGTGCTTGCGCATGAAGACCTGGCGGTCGGGTCTTATCGATTCTCGGTCAGCCGCATGATTCCGCAAATGACTAAGGTCGCGCTGCGCACGCACAAGAAAGAGCTGATGCAGGAGACGCCGGACTTTGCGAAGAACAAGTTCCTCTATCGCTTATCCCGTTCCGACTACGAGCGTAACTGGGGAAAGACCTATACCAAACCAGACTTCGGCACACGGGTACTCTCGGCGATCTTGCGATTCATGCCGAAAATCGGCCCGTTCAAGGGCATGGGATTCGATAATCCGACTCCCAAAACGGAAGACCTCTACATCAAGAGCATCAATGCTACCGTCGATCGCTATCAGGCTTTGCTCGAGGAAGTACGCACCGGCACTCTGGCGCTGCCCAATTGCGACCTCGATGACGGCAAACCCACCTCGGCCGCGGAATACGTGCTGGCAGATGAGGCATATGCAAGCCTGCTGGCCAGGCTGGCCGCGCAGAAGTTCGATGGCACCACGCCTCAACTTCGCAATAACGTTCTCGCGTTTTACTCCGATCTCTCCATCCAGACCGGGAACGATCCGGCGCAATGGCAATTAGTGCTGGCCGATCTTCAACAGTTAAAGGATGCGTCGCTTGTACCCATCAACGACAACCCTGTCCCTCTTGCTGATTGAGTCTTCCGGTCAAGAAATCGTTGAGCGCGTGAGACATAGATAAACAAGTCCCTCGCATTGTGAGGGCGAACCGTTTGCCCGGCCATCTTGATTGGTCTTGATGCGCCCCCCCAGTCGCTGTTCGAATCGCCACGCCCCACTTGCCGCAATTCGCTGGAGTGTATAAAACGATACAGACTTCCCTTGAACGCCGTGGAAGGATCAGACTTGGATTGCTGTGCGCAGAGGCCGATCATAATCGGCTGCCACATCAGGCGGGCACGCTAGAAGATGGGGGCCAAATCGATGAACAAGGAGACGATCATTAAGTTCAGTCCTGCGGCCTTCCTGGCCAGCGCCGGCCTTGGCGGGCGAATCATCGAGTTGCAGCCGGAAGAGCACTTCTTCACCCAGGGTGACGAGGCAGACGCAGTGTTTTATCTGCAGAAGGGCCGAGCCAGAGTTACCGTCGTCTCCAAGGCGGGCAAGGAAGCCACCATCACGCTGCTCGTTGCGCAGGATTTCGTAGGGGAAGAATCTCTTGCGGCGGTTCCAGGGCTGCGCCTGGCCACGGCCAGGGCGGTGACGGCCTGCACCGCCCTGAAAATTATGCGCGACGATATGGTCCATGCCATGCGCCAGGAACATGCGTTTTCAGACCTGTTCCTCTCGTTCCTGCTGGCCCGCAGCATGCGCGTGCAGGCCGACCTGGTCGATCAGCTTTTCAATTCGAGCGAAAAGCGGCTGGCGCGCATTCTGCTGTTAATGGCCGAGTTTGGCAAACCGGGTGAGCCCGAGACTTTGATCCCGCCGATCACCCAGGAGACGCTGGCGGAGATGATCGGGACCACGCGGTCGCGCGTAAGCTTCTTCATGAATCGATTCCGTACGCTCGGGTTCATCGAGTACAACGGACGCATTCGCGTGCACAAGTCGCTGCTCAACGTGATCCTGCACGACCAGCTACCGGACGACAACGCCGTCAAACCAAACTTGACTGACGGTCCGCGGTCTCGCCGCGCTTCAAGGAAAGCGCGAGAGGAGGCGTGAACGCCGGGTCGCTGCCGCTCCGCAGAACCTGCCGCGTTCGTTAGTGCTCCAAAAGTTTAAAGGAGAAAGGATGCGGTGATCGCCACGCTGCACGAGCGTAGAACATGCAGTGATCACGCGATCTCCTCCGTCATCACGCCGGACCTTGGGTACGGACCACCTGTGTGACAGCCGGCACAGCCTTCGCCTCAACAGCGGACCCATAATCTCCATCACGCCATCAGGAAAGGTGCGGGGAGACGTTTGCCTCAACGGGACAAGCTGGACTCCAGCCTCAGTCCCGAGGCACAAGATTCAGGAAGGGTCCCCCCCTGCCCAGCCTGACGACAAGCTCTTAGGAAGCCCTGATGACAAGCTCTCTGGGAGCCCGGATAACAGGCTCTTTGGGAGCCCGGATGACAAGCTCTTTGGGAGCCCGGATGACAAGCTCTTTGGGGGGCCCTGATGACAAGCTCTTAGGTGGCCGGCTTTGTAACAAGGGCACGACTTCACAGGCTGCGGAAAAACTCGCTCGAACCGGGCTTTGTAACAGGGCATGACTTTAGTCATGCCGATAAAGCCAATAGAAGCTGTGGGCTTTAGCCCCTGCAAAGGCTCACTCGCCACAAATCTCCCCTTTTTCCGCAGCCTCTTCAGTCGGGCCGAAGAGGCTCGCAGAATAAGCGGGCTTTCAGCCCCTGCCAGGCCGTAGCCGCTACAAATATCGGCTACCGTCTTTGTCCGGCAGTCTGAAGGGTGCACCCACCCCCCACCCTCGTACCGCATTTTGGGACCCGGGCTGGCTGACACGGACGAACGGAGAGAGCCCCTCCCGGCATCGGCAAGGGCACCGGGCAGGCTCAGGCCGGGGGGTACCCCCCCTCCCCCATACCGCCATCTGGGATACCCCACTGATCCGCCAGACCCAAGGAGGCGGGAACCACCCCCCTCCCCCCATCCAGCAATCGTGAGCCTATTCTCCTTTTATTCGCCTAAACCACTATTTCAGCGCGACGACCACCTGCGCATCGGCTCCCGGGGCTCCCTTTGAACCGGCACCGCCCTGCAACTGAATCTTGAGCGTCTTGTGCTTCTTCGCCTTGAACTCGTCACTGACGATGTTTGAGACCTTGCGCTGGCCGCCGGCCTTCAAAACCACGCGCAGTTCCTGCACGCCCGGCGGAACATACACGTTGTCAAACGAGCTCTTGTCGCCCGAATTGCCGTTGAGATAAGGCTTGTGGTTCAACTCGATGGTGAAGGCCACTCCGGCAGGAAAGTGATTCAGCTCGATCTTCAGCCTGGCGTTGGTTTTGGGATCGAGCGTCCTGGGGTCGAGCGCCGGAGCAGGTGCCGGAGCGGGTGCCGGAGCAGGCGCCCGAGCGGGTGCAGGAACGGCGGCGTGCGGCCGCGGAGTCGGCGCTTCGGCCTTGGCCGCAGGCGCAGGAGCCGCGACCGTTTTGGCAGGCGCAGGCGATGCCCCGGCGCCCTGATCTGCCGCAGAAACCGGCGCAGGAGCGGGAGCCGACTGGGCAGCAATGGGCGTCGGTGCCACCGCCTGGTTCGGAGGGCGCATCACAAGCCAGCCACCCACAGACAGCGCCGCCGCCACCACCCCGGCGATGGCCGCGAAAGCCCCGACCCCGAAGTCCGCGCCTGGCTACAGCAGGTGCAGCTTGCGAGGTTGTAGCAGGCGCTTCAACGCCCATCGGCTGGTTCCACGGCCGAGTGCTCGCCGCCGTCTCTCCGGCGGCACTATCGATTGTTGCGTCCGTTCCGGACACCGTTCGGACCGCCACCGCGCTCCTCAAGGCGGAAGCCGTTATCGGGACCCCGCGCAAAGCGGCCAGTTCCTGCGCCAGCTCTTCCCCGGTCTGAAAGCGATCGGCCGGACTCTTCGCCAGGCACTTGAGAATCACCTCGTCGAGCCGCTGCGGAATCGCCGGATTGAGACGGCGCGGCGGCACCGGCTCCGTGTGCACAACCTTATAGGAGACGGCAGTCATGGTGTCGCCCGTGAACGGCCGCTCTCCTGTGACCAGGCCATAGAGGATGACGCCCAGCGAAAACAAGTCGGCGCGGCCGTCAACCTGGGAGCCCGTGTACTGCTCCGGCGGCATGAAAGCCGGCGTGCCGAGCAACTGCCCGGTCGAGGTCATGTCGCCCGCCGCCAGCTTGGCTACGCCGAAATCGGTGATGCGCGCCCGCTCGCTTCCGTAAGCTTCGGGAGAGGTCATCAGGATATTGGCCGGCTTGATGTCGCGATGAATGACGCCTTTGCGATGGGCGTAACCCAGCGCCTCCGCAATCTGCTGCCCCACTTCGCACGACCGCTCCACGGTAAAGCGTTCGCCTCCCCAGGCCGCGGCGCTCAGCGTGCGCCCTTCCACGTACTCCATCACCAGGAAGGGCGTGCCGTCCTGCTCGCCCACGTCGAACACCGGCACGATGCCCGGATGCGCCAGTTTGCCGGCCGCGTGCGCTTCGCGATAGAAGCGCGCCCGATACTCTTCGCCCTTGTCGCCCGCCAATGCGGCGGCGAGGATTGTCTTCAGGGCGACGGTGCGCCCCATCGCCGGGTCGTGCGCCTTGAAGACGCTGCCCATGGCGCCGTGACCCAGTTCTTCCAGGACCTCGTATCTTCCGATTGTTTTTACGGGGATCATTGCGTGCATTCTACCCCCGAGAGCTCCACATTCCCGCGTAACTTTGGTGGGAGCTGGGGGAGGGACCGCGGCTATGCGCTAAAGGCGAATAAAAGGGGAATACTCACGATTAAAGGATGTGAGGGGGTGGGAGTGGGGGGTGGGGGGTCCCGCTTCCGTAGGTCTGGTAGGCCGGATATCCCAGATGGCGGTACGGGGGAGGGGGGGGTAACCCCTGCCCTGGACTCTTCCGGATGCCAGCATTCCCTTACGACGCCGGGCCGGGGGTGGGGAGTCGCTCTCTCCCCTGAGCCCCGCGTCAGCCCGCCCATGTCCCAAATTGCGGTATGAGGGTAGGGGGGTGGGGTGCCCCTGCGCTCCGGGGACTGATTCCGCCGTTCCCTTCGGCCTGGGAGCATCGGGGGGAGGGGGTGGTGCCCTTTCTCAGACTGCTGACAAAGACGGTTAGCCGATATTTGTGGCGGGGTCGGCCTGGCAGGGGCTGAAAGCCCGCATACTCTGCGAGCCTTAATCGGCCCGACTGAAGTCGTGCCCTGGTTACAAAGCTGGCTCCCATAGAGCTTGTCATCCGTCTGGGGAGGGGGTACCCCTCCTGAACCTTGTGCCGCGGTCCTGAGGCTGGATCCGTTTTTGTCCTGATGAGGCACAAATCTCCCCGCACCTGTCCTGATGGCGTGATGGAGATTATGGGTCCGATGTTGAGGCGGCGGCTGTGCCGGCTGTCACACAGGTGATCCGTTCGATTTTCTGCGGGTCCCGAGGGAGAAGTATCACCAGATCAGTCACTCATGAAGTGGTTTTCGCTACTTGGCGGCTCTACCTCTCTTCGATTTCGACAACACCTGACTACGGCGCAGCCCGTCGTACCCGACCCCGCCCTAGCGGAGCTAGGACGGGCCACCCGCCAACTGGACCTTGCGGCGTGTAGACATCAAAGATCGTTTGAAAAGTCTGCTGTGCCTTGTCCTTCTGCGGTCCGAGGGTTCCCTCTGACGCCAGGAGAACTCGCCCAACTTGGGCAAACTCGCCATCCTCTTGGAGCACGATTTTATCTTGGGCATCGAGAACGTTGGCTGCTTCTCGTAGCTCTGCCTCGGTGCAGCCGAGATAAGCCGCATCCCAAGGATCGGCAATCCACACCCTCGTTTCTCTTCGCCCACCTCCTGCTTTGAGGCCAAGGAGCCAAACCTTTCTGGCGACGAAGTCTTGAACAGATATGGGTTGAAGCACATAGCCTTCGGTCAGCATTCGCTCGGGCTGGAATGCTTTCGGTACGTCAGCTTGATTTCGAGAGAACGTGACGGCTCCTTGGTCGATAAGAGACCGAATCGTATTCGCAACATAAGCAGGTCGCATAAAATGTATGGCACCGTCGCTGAAGATTTCCTGCTGGTGCGTTGCGATAATCAGGCATTTCGCCAGTTCTTTCGTTACAAGATCGGTGATCCGAACCCAGAGGCCACCCGCAGCGATCAGGCCCTGTTGGCCCATCAATGGGGTGGGTGGCCATTCGATTTGGACGTCAAGCAACCGTCCAGAGCAAGTCGTGAAATAGTTGGGGTCGACATTGTGAAAGCGAAATTCTAGAGCCTTCGCGAGAGCGAACGCGGGTTGGTGAAAGCTCTTGGTTGCCGGCAAATCATTGAGCTGGTTTCTTCCAAGCGAGAAGAGCCATTCCTTTTCAAACGCTCGGATCCGCAGCAAATAAGAGTTACCCTGGTTGACGGGCTTTGGGTCTAAGAGTCTGAGTATCTTTCCGCTCTGAATAATGTCTCGCAGGTATAGGATTCCGCGAGCTGTTTCGTCTGATTGCTGCATAGTGATCGGCCCATCCCACGCGCCGAAGGGAGATTCTGAGTCTCAGCAATGGAGGCTGAAGGCACTTCAATTATGCACTCGGCGGGTGGCCCGTCCTAGCTTTGCTAGGGCGGGGTCAGGGGTGCGATTCGCGCTAGCTGGCGGCGGCGTGCGGTCATTTCCGACTCTACTTCGACCGGGCCTTCCAATCCGCTGGCATAGTGGCGATAGCTGCTCCACGGCCAGTCTTCCGGGTTGGAAACTAACCCTCGACGCACGGGGTTGCGATGGATGTAGCGCAGCTTCTCGATCCTTTTCTCGTTACTCCATACGTTGAAATCGTAGTAGCGGGCTTGCCAGAAAGGCTCATGGCAACGCAAAGCGAGCGTGCGGGAGACCGATTGCTTGAGAGCCTGTAACGCAGTGGCCAGGGATCCCGCTCTCGGTTCGCTCACTAGAAGGTGAACGTGCTCGGGCATCACCACATATCCGACGACACAAAGGCGGTAGGACAGCCGTGTCGCTTCCAGCGAGCGCTCGAACTGCGTTCGTGCTTCAGGCGTGCCAAGCTTGAGCTGTCGACGATAACAACAGAACGAGATGAAGTGCAGATCGTTGGATTGCTGGTAGTGGCGGAGACTCGATGGCACGAGACGAGTTTCCTGTTCGGTAGAACGGGCTGTCTGTGATGGCGGTAACAACGAGCCGGGTTTTCATGATGAGGGAATGCCCGACCCCGCCCTAGCGGAGCTAGGACGGGCCACCCGCCCGTGAAGTTGGGGGATTCCGCCGGACATTTCAACGCACTATCGTCAATACGCTCATCACGGATCAGATTTGTAGCCAGAAGTCGGCTTCTCGGAGAGGATCAATGAGGGCAAGCACGTCTCCGTTTCGAGGACAGATCATCGCGGTGGCGTTCGTAGACGGGTGGCAGGCTTCTCGCTTTGCACGACAGCTTGAGTTCGCGTCGGTGTGGGTGGCCGGGTCGGTTCGTCGCAATCCCACCCTAGCGACAAGAACAGAGACGTCGCGAGGATGGGGCACCCGGCCTGATGGCTGTTTGCGAATCCCCGGTCCCCAAATGCGAGGGACCCTTCGACTGCGCTCAGGGCAGGCTCGGGGGGCACCCTCGTTTGTGGTTTAGAGAGGACGAAGGGACCGCCCGACCCCGCCCTAGCGGAGCCAGGACAGGCCACCCGCCCTGCCTCGCGTTGTACCCACCGCCAAGTGGCGTAATTTGTCGGGATTGCGTACCACATAGAGCGCCTTGACAACGTCACCCTCGATTTCGAACGCAGTCGTTTGCACCGGTCCCGCCGGTGAGTCCACGACGATACCGGGAAGACCGTTCACAAGGGCAAAGCGCACCGTAAAGTCTTCGCGCCACCACGCATCTGGATGATGTTTCCGCGTGACGCCCACCAGGAATTGGGCCACCCGATCAGCACCGTCGATGGCGTTCAGTGCCGCGCGTACCTTGCCTCCACCGTCGGTTATGACGCGGACATCGGTCGCAAGCAACTGGGTGAGGACATGAAGATCTCCCGATTGGACTGCGGCTGTGAATGCGGACAACAGCCGCGCGTGTTTCGCATCGACTCCGCCCGAAGATGCTTGCGGCGGAGTTACGCCGCGTGGCCGGGCTGCGCGCACATTCGCGCGTGCTCGGGAAGCAAGCTGACGGCAGGCCGCTTCGCTTCGCTGAAGTGCCGTGGCCACCTCGCTAAACGAGAAATCGAAGACATCGTGCAGCAGGAAGGCAGCCCGTTCGAGCGGCGACAGTCGATCCAGCGTCAACAGCAGGGCGATCGACAAATCCTCGGCTAGCTCCGCCCGGCTGTCAGGAGTGAGTGACGCCGTATCGAAGATTGGTTCCGGCAGCCACGGGCCGACGTACTCCTCGTGGCGGGCACGGGCCGAGGTCAGCATATCGAGACAGATTCGTGTCGTCGTGGTCATGAGAAAAGCCTTTGGCTCCGACACTTTGTCACGGTCGACTGCATGCCAGCGCAAGTACGTTTCCTGCACCGCGTCCTCAGCGTCGGCCATTGACCCAAGCATGCGGTATGCGAGACCGAGCAGGCGCCGGCGGAAGGGCTCGAAGCTGTCAGATGAGTTCAACATCTCGGTCGTGGAACTCACATCGTTTGTCCCGACTGTAGAACGGTGCGGCGGCTGCGCGACAGGGCCAGCCCGCCCAGGGCCGTGCCAATCAGCCCAAGTACGAATGCAGCTGCGCCACCGATCACTCCATTGCCAGTGCCGGGTCCGCCAGTCGCAACCGCCAAATTCAGACCGCCATTCACCGCGGCAAGGATCCCGGCCACCAAGGCCAGGGTTGCGCCGGTCCGCCCGCGATTTCCAATTCGACGAGTTGCGCGCAGCAAGGCCATCGAACCTAGGATGACTCCGGCAAGTCCCAGCGCATCTGCCGTTGTGGCCCAGAGTCGCCGCGGGGTCAGGCCTTGAACCGTGTTGGTGGCTGGGCCGGAAACATGCGCAACCACCAACACGGCATGCACAAGCAACGCGAACAAAGCCGCTGCAAACAAGCCCGCAAGGATAAAAGCGAAGGTCCGTTTCATAGGCTTACTCTCCTCTGGTCAAGAGTAGGACGGGATAGAGCGTCGAAATGTGACATGACTTGCGCCTTGTTACCTCCACATAAAGAGCGAGTACGAACCGGCCGAGGTTCATTCGAGGCTCTTTCGCATGGAACGAGGCAACAATTGGCGTTGGCGCGGGAGGGGTGGTTGGGCGAGAGGATTTTTGGTTGACTTCGGTTGCTAACTAAATTATTAGTTGTCCGTCTGAGGGAGTGAAGGCGTTGGAAGGCGCCTTCTTCCTGAGTAGCCGTAGAAGCAGAATGCCTCCAAAGCCCTCCAACACGCTGACCCAGGCCGAACTTCGGCTCATGCGGGTGCTGTGGACTCGCGGTGAGTCGAGCGTTGCCGACCTGGTGGCCGCCTGCGCCGACCAGTCTCCCCTGGCCTACACGTCGGTGCTGACGACCGTCCGGATCCTGGAGCAGAAGGGATACGCGACGCATCGCCAGGAGGGCCGGGCATTTCTGTACAGTCCCAGCGTGGCCGAGGACGAGGCCAGCCGCAGCGAGGTGCGCCATGTGCTGCAGCGGTTCTTCGGCAACTCGCGCGAGCGGCTGCTGCTGAGTTTGCTGGGGGACGAGGAGATTACGTCTGAGGAACTGCGGCGCCTGAAGGATGCGATTGCGCTGGCGCCGGAAGACGAGTCTGCGCCGGAAGAGGGGCGGTTCAAGGAGGTCGGGGGATGAACGAGCTGATTCTGCATGCTGTCAACCTGTCGGCCGCTGCGACCGGAGCCCTGGTTTCAGCCATCTGGCAAGGCGCGCTGCTGGCGGCTGTCGTGTTCCTGGTGCTGCGCATGCTGCCGGGGCTGAGCGCCGCGGCGCGGTCGGTGATCTGGCTTAATGTATTCATTCTGCTCGCGTTGCTGCATATTCTGCCGGTGTTTACGGGTGCGCATGAGTCGCTGCCGGCGGCGGCGGAGCAGGGGGTAAGGCTCAATCCCCTGTGGAGCGTGGCGGTGGCCGGGCTGTGGGCGGGGCTGTCGCTGGTGCGGGTGGTTCAGCTTGTGGCGGGGGCGGTTCATCTGCGGCGCATGGGGCGGAGGGCGGTTCCGGTGCGAGGCTAGCGAGGAACTGATGCCGCTGCTGATGCATAACGGGCATCCGGTCCTGCTTTGCGCGTCGGACGAGGTGGCCCGGCCCAGCGTGCTGGGATTCTTCCGGCCGCGGATCCTGGTGCCGCCGGCGCTGCTGGAGCAGCTTTCAGAGGCCGAGCTCAAGCAGGTGATTCTGCACGAGATGGAGCATCTGCACCGCGGCGACGACTGGACCAATCTGCTACAGAAGCTTGCCCTGGTTCTCTTTCCTCTTAACCCGGCGCTGGCCTGGGTGGAGCGGCGGCTGTGCGCCGAGCGCGAGCTGGCCTGCGACGATTGGGTGCTGCATGCGGGGTCGGGACGCAAGGCGTATGCGCTGTGCCTGACGCATCTGGCGGAGTTTGCGCTGGTACGGCGGGGTTTTAGCCTGGTGCTGGGCGCGTGGGAGCGGCGGCCGGAGCTGGTGCGCCGGGTGCAGCGGATTCTGAGTGAGCCGGCGAGGCAAATGGGCCGCCGGCCGGCGCTGGCGGCGATGGCCGGGCTTACGGCCGGAGCGCTGGCATGCACGCTGGTTCTGGCGCGCGCTCCGCAGATTGTGCGGTTTGGACCGCTGACGCGGGCGGCGCAGGCGCAGAATGTTTCGGCTGGGCTGGATGCACACGAGGCGGCTCGGGCGCTGGTCGGCGGCACGGCGCAGTATGTGAAGGCGGTGATGCCGGCCGCGGGCAAGGCAGCCGCTCCGCGGAAGGCGGTGCTTCGGCATCGGGCGCACAAGGCGGAGCCGCCGGCGAGACTGGCTGATTTGAGGACGCCGGCTCCCGAGGAGATTGCGGGCACGTTGCTGTTGATGACGGATTTCGACGATATGGGAGTGCCGCCGCAGGTGGTGTTCGCGGTGCAGAACATGCACAAGTCGCGGCGGCCGATGGTGGTGCGGTGCACGTATGCGGTGGTCCGGACGCCGGACGGGTGGTTGGTGATCAAGATTTAGGGACTCCCGCGGTGCGGGTGGGCCGTTCCGGAACCGGTGTACCCGGCATCGTGGCCTCCCACCCTTGCGACAGAAAAAAGTCGCAAGGATGGGGCACGGGGGCTAATCGGGCCGATGATCTGGTGGGCGACGATCGGGACACCGCAAATTCAGAATTGACTTAGGGGCGCACGCAAGTTTGGAAACAACACAATTCAACCCTGGAGTGAATACGTTATGCCTGGAACAACTAATCATTTAGTAGGAACAGCAAAGAAACTTTCCCTGCCGGCGGCGGTGGCCGCCGCGTTTGGGCTTGGAGCGGCGATGTTTGCCGGGCACGGCGGGGTGCATGCCGCCTCAAACACGCCGCCGCTGGACGACAACAGCATCGCGGCACTGACCAGCATCGACCGCGCGATGGAAGCGGTGGCGGCCAAGGTTACGCCCGCGGTGGTGAACGTGGCGGTTACGGCGCGCGTGCCCGCGGGGCAGATGACGATGGGCGGGGGTGGCGGCGACGAGGATGGCGGCCAGATGCAGCAACTGCCTCCCGGCCTGCAGCGGTTTTTTGGACAGATGATGCCGCAGGGACAGCAGAGGCCGCAGCTCGAGCACGGCGTGGGATCGGGCGTGATCGTTTCGCCGGACGGCTACATCGTGACCAACAACCACGTGGTGGATGGCGCGACGCAGATCCGCGTGACACTGAACGACCGGCGGGTGTTGCCGGCTAAGGTGATCGGCACAGACAAGCTGACCGACCTGGCGGTGATCAAGGTGGACGCGAAGGATCTGCCGACGGTGACCTGGGGCGACTCGGGCAAGCTGCAGCCGGGGCAGACGGTTCTGGCGTTCGGCAGCCCGTTCGGCTACTTCCAGTTTTCGGTGACGCGCGGAATTGTGAGCGCGCTGAACCGGCCGAATCCTTATTCGGATGATGCGCGGAAGCCGGGCGGCTATATCCAGACGGATGCGGCTATCAATCCGGGCAACTCGGGCGGGCCGCTGGTGAATGCGCGCGGCGAGCTGGTGGGCATCAACACGTTCATCATCACGAATAACGGCTCGTTTGCCGGTGCTGGATTTGCGATTCCGGCGCAACTGGTGCGCGCGACTACAGACCAGATCATCAAGCACGGCAAGGTGGAACACGGCTACCTGGGCATCAACATCAATGACGTGACGCCGGCCAACGCGGAGTTCTTCAAGCTGAAGGAGGCTTCGGGCGCGATTGTAGCGCAGGTTTCGCCGGACTCGCCGGCGGCGAGCGGGGGCCTGAAGCAGGGCGACGTGGTGACGGAGGTGAATGGGCAGGCCGTGGGCAATGCGGGCGCGCTGCAGATGGCGGTGAGCGAGATGACTCCTGGGACCGCGCTGAAGCTGAACGTGGTGCGCGACGGCAAGCCGATGACGCTGAGCCTGACGGTGGGGCAGTACAAGGCGAAGACCGAGGAAGCATCGAACGCGGGCGACAACGGTGGGCAGAAGGGCAAGATCGGCGTGGCCGTGGCGAATCTCGACAGCGACACGCGGCAGCAGCTCAACGTTCCTGAAACGGTGAAGGGCGTGGTGGTGCAGGACGTGAAGCCGGGCAGCCCGGCCGAGGAGGCAGGGCTGCAGCCGGGTGACGTGATCGTGGAAGTGAACCGGAAGCCGGCGGCTTCGGCGAGCCAGTTTGCCAGCGATGTCCACGCAACGCCTGCGGATAAGGACATCCTGCTGCTGGTGTGGTCGCATGGGAACTCGAGCTACCGCACGGTGCACCCGGATCAGAACCTGGCGCAGGACAGCGAGTAGCTCGCGGCAGGTTCGCGGATTCTTAGCCAACTTTGGCCCTCGGACGCTGAGAGCGTGTCCGGGGGCATTTTTTTGCAGAGACAGGGAACAAGGGAACGAGGGAACAAGGGAACAAGGTGAGAAAGGGAAAAGATTGCGGTAGAGTTGCGGCATGCGAAAGTGGGCGATCGGGCTGGGGCCGGTGGTGGCCGCGGTGTTGTGTCTGACTGTGCCGGCGGGGGCCTGGACGACGGCGGCGCCGGAGCGGGCCGATTCGATTCTGATTCTCAAGAAGGATCATGTGCTGGAGCTGCTGGCGGGCGGGAAGGTGATCCGCACCTATAAGGTGGCGCTGGGATCGGGCGGGCTGGCGGCGAAGGAGCGCGCGGGCGATGGGCGCACGCCGGAGGGCCACTACGTCATCGACAGCCGCAACGAGCACTCGGCGTATCACCGGGCGCTGCATGTCTCCTATCCCAATGACGAAGACCGCCGGCGGGCGGCGAAGCTCGGCGTCAGCCCGGGCGGGTCGATCATGATTCATGGGCTGCCCAACGGGAAGGGGTGGATCGGCAGCGCGCACCGGATGTACGACTGGACGCTAGGGTGCGTTGCGGTGACGGATGATGAGATCGAGGAGATCTGGAAGCTGGCGCCGGTGGGGACGCCGGTCGAGATTCGGCCATGAAGTCTGGCATGACCAAAGTGCCTTTCCATTTCAGCCGAGGGGAGTATAAACATGGGTAACCCTCCATCATGTGACCGATAGGCCCTTTTGCGGTTACGATGATTGGAAATCCCCAGAGGGCGCTTCCGCCCCCCGACTGAGCTGTCTTGAATGCATTCCGAAGGTCTTAACGCGCTTCTGGTTGCCGCTCCGCTGTTGCTGATTCTGGTGGCAGTGATGCTGCGCGTGGACGATCACCTGTTTACGTCGGAGGCACGGAAGAAGAACCCCAACGCCCGGCCAAAGTTTTCCGTGACGGACAAGGACGGCGAGACGGTGCTGACCGATCCGGATGGGCGGCCGTTTGGAGACGAGGCTTCGCAGGGGAAGACCCCGAGGAGCTGAGGTCCGAAGCTTCCGATTCGATGCCGGATTCCCGGCGTCCCTATGCGACGCGCAGGCAGTTATTCCTGCTCTCTCTCGCCTCAACCTGCATAATGGTCCCGCCGGGGCGGAGCTGATTTCCGCGGCCGCCAAAGCAGTGTCTGTCGATCTTCAGAAGCTGCTGGTGCGAGCTTCCCTGCCCTGAGATGAAAGAGGCTTGAAGATGATCGCTGTTGGATGGAAGAAAGTCCTTGCTCTCGCCGCACTTGTTTTTGCGCTTCCGGCCTCGGTCGCGCTGCATGCGCAGTTCCCGGGGATGACGCCCGCGAAGCACTATCCGTGGTCGGACAAGACGCTCTCCCCCGATCAACGAGCCGATCTGGTGATCAAGGAGATGACGCTGGACGAGAAGATCCAGCTTCTGCATGGACCGGGGTGGCAGGCGATCTTCGCGAAGCCGGATTCAGGGCCGCTGACGCGGGCGATCGCGGTGCTTGGGTTTATTCCGGGCGATTCCGCGGTTGGGGATTCCCGACCTGCAGATGACGGATTCGAACCAGGGGATCTCGTTGGCCGGCGCGGGCGGCCGTTATGCCACGGCTCTGCCCTCGGGGGAAGCGATGGCGGCGGCCTGGGATCCGAAGCTGTCGTGGGAGATCGGCACGCTGCTGGGGCAGGAGATGCGGGCCATGGGATTCAACATGTCGCTGGGCTCGGGCATCAACATGATCCGCGAGCCGCGCAACGGCCGGGTCTTCGAATACAAGGGAGAAGACCCGCTGCTTGCCGGCACCCTGGCCGGGCAGGAGATGAAGGCGGAGAAGGCCGTGCACCTCATCACGGATTTGAAGCATTATGCCGTGAACGATCAGGATGCGGGCCGCATTGTCGTCAACTCCATCATCGACAAGCGCGCCATGCGGGAGAGCGATCTTCTGGCCTTCGAGATTGCGCTGCGGACTCCGGCGCCGGCGCTTTCATGTGCTCCTATAACAAGGTCAACGGCACCTATGCCTGCGAGAACGATTACCTGCTCGGCGTGCTGAAGAAGGATTTCGGCTTCAAGGGATTTGTGGTCTCGGACTGGGGCGCGACGCAGAGCACGGTGAAGGCGGCGATGGCGGGACTCGACATCGAGATGCCGGGCAACGACTCCTTTGGCGAGCCGCTCAAGAAGGCAGTGGAAACCGGGGAGGTTCCCATGGACCGGCTGAACGACATGGTGCATCGCATTCTGCGCACGGAATTCGATGCGGGGATTGTGGACGATCCGCCGCAGCCGGAGTCTCCCAACGTGATGCGCGGATTTGAGGTGGCGCAGAAGACCGAAGAGAGCGGCGCGGTGCTGCTGAAGAACGCCGGCAATGTGCTGCCGCTGAAGGCCGCCGGCATTAAGTCGATTGCGGTGATCGGCGGTCATGCCGATGTGGGCGTTCTATCGGGCGGAGGATCATCGCAGGTCTCTCCGGCGGGCGGCAACCCGGTTCCGCCTCCGCCGGAGCTGATGAAGAACCCGTTGGCGAGTTTCATGCTGATAGAGAGTTATCATCGCTCGGCGCCACTCAAGGGCATTGAAGCGAAGGCTTCGCAGGCAGTGGTGAAGTTCGATGCGGGGACCGACCCGGCGGCGGCAGCGGCTCTCGCGAAACAGTCACAGGTGGCGATTGTGTTTGCCACGCAACATGCATCGGAGGGGATGGATCTCGAGAACCTGTCGCTGCCGGGCAATCAGGACGCGCTGATTGAAGCAGTCGCGGCGGCGAATCCGAAAACCATTGTGGTGCTCGAAACAGGCAACGCCGTGCTGATGCCGTGGATCGACAAGGTGGCGGGCGTGGTGGAGGCGTGGTACCCGGGCATACGAGGATCGGAGGCGATTGCCAACCTGCTGTTCGGCGACGTGAACCCGTCGGGCAAGCTGCCGCTCACATTCCCCAGGAACGAAGCGGATATGCCGCATCCGATGCACCTGGCGCCTCCCAAGCCCGATGCGCAGAATCCGGTGCCGAAGCTGGCGGGAGCGCCGGGAATGATCGGAATGATGATGGGCATCGGCCCGTTCTTTGACGTCCACTACGACGAAGGGCTCAAGGTGGGCTACAAGTGGTACGACGCAGAGAACAAGACGCCGCTGTTTCCCTTCGGCTTTGGGCTGTCGTACACGACGTTTGCCTACTCCGATTTGAAAGCCACATCGAACAACGGGCTTGATGTGACGTTCACGCTGAAGAACACGGGCAGCCGCGCGGGCGAGGAGACTGCGCAGGTGTATCTGTCGCTGCCGGAGAGCACGGGAGAGCCGCCACGACGGCTGGTGGGCTGGAGCAAGGTGGCGTTGAATGCGGGCGAACAGAAGCAGGTCACCGTACACGTGGAGCCGCTGATGCTGTCGGTGTTCAATGTGGATAAGAACGCGTGGGAGCAGGCGCCAGGCGATTACAAGGTCTCGGCCGGTGGTTCGTCGCGTGATCTGCCGGTGACGGCGACGGTGAAGCTGGGCGGCAACTAGCAGTTGGCACTTCGGGCAGGGGCGCACGTCGCCTCTGCCTTAACGCTTCATCGTCGTCGAGATCGTACCCTGGGAAGCAGGACCAATGACGCCGTTCCAGGATGGAGACAGAGTTGTTGTTTCACCCAGCTTCTTCTGGGCAAAAGGAGCTATAGGCACAATCCGCAGGCCACCAGCAGCGGTGATTCAGATTGGTGGGCCTTGGAACGAGTTGACGCGGATTGAGCATAGCGCGCTCGGGGAAAACATCGTGTATTGGGTTGAATCTGACGAGCCACAAGTCTATTCTGACGGCGACGGTCCATACCGGGCAGGCGCATTGGCAACAATCGCTGTCTCCACTGCCCGCGAATGATTTGAAGCACCGCCCATTCTGCCACTTCAAACGCGGCCACGTTGTCTTCTGCGAAAATTGAGAAGGAATGCTCTCACTGCAAAATGCCGGGAAGCGGTTTGGGCCGCGCATCCTCTTTACTGAAGCCAACTGGCTGATCCGCAATAACGAGAAGACCGCGCTGGTGGGCGCCAACGGGACGGGCAAGTCCACGCTGATGAAGGTGCTGGCTGGGCTCGAGACGCTGGACTACGGCGAGCTGCAGCGGACCCGCGGCATGAGCATGGGCTACCTGCCGCAGGAGGGGCTGCGGCTGACGGGGCGAACCATCTTCGAAGAATGCCTGACTGTTTTTGATGAGATTCGCGAGATGGAAGGCGAGATCGAGCGGCTGGGCGGGCAGTTGGCGGAGCTGGACCACGAGGGCGCGGAGTACGCGTCGGCTGCCGAGCGGTTTTCGCTGCTGCAGGAGCGGTTTCATGCGCTGAACGGCTACGCGCTCGATGCGCAGGTGGGCGCGGTGCTGACCGGGCTGGGCTTCGGCAAGGAAGACTGGTCGAGGCAGACGGATGAGTTCTCAGGCGGATGGCAGATGCGCATTGCGCTGGCCAAGCTGCTGCTGGCGAAACCGAATCTGCTGCTGCTGGACGAGCCGACCAATCATCTCGATCTCGAAACGCGAAACTGGCTCGAGGAGTATCTCAAGGCCTATCCGTTCGGCTACATCCTGATCTCGCACGACCGGTATTTTCTGGATGTGACGATCGATCGCACGGTGGAGATCTGGAACAAGCGGCTGACCATCTACAACGGGAATTACACGAAGTACCTGTCGCAGAAGGATGAGCGCAGGGCACAGCTCGAAGCCGCGTACAAGAATCAGCGCGACCAGATCGAGCACCTTGAGGCGTTCATCAACCGCTTTCGCGCCCAGGCCACCAAGGCCAAGCAGGTGCAGTCGCGCATCAAGGAACTGGAAAAGATCGAGCGCATCGAGATTCCCGAAGAAGAGAAGGTGATCCACTTCAGGTTTCCGCAGCCGCCGCCTTCGGGGCGCATGGTTGTAGAGGCCGAGGGGCTGGCGAAGAGTTACGGCGAAAAGAAGGTGCTCGAGAACGTGCGGTTCACCATCGAGCGCGGCGACCGCGTGGCGCTGGTGGGTGTGAACGGAGCAGGCAAGTCGACGTTGATCAAGCTGATGACGGGCGTAGAGACGGCGACGGCCGGAACGGTGAAGCTGGGACACAACGTGGTCAGCGAGTATTTCGCGCAGGATCAGTACAAGGTGCTGGACCCTGAGGCGCGCATGCTCGATGACATCAGCCGCGCGGCGGTGAAGGTTCCGGAGAACGAGCTGCGCAGTTTGCTGGGGTGTTTTCTGTTCTCGGGCGATGACGTGTTCAAGCCGCTGGGGGTGCTGAGCGGCGGCGAGACGCAACCGGTTTGCGCTGGCGCGGATTCTGGTGTCGCCGTCGAATTTTCTGCTGCTGGACGAGCCGACCAATCACCTGGATATGCGCGCCAAGGACGTGCTGCTGGAGGCGATTGCGAGCTTCTCCGGCACGGTAGTGTTTGTGTCGCACGACCGGTACTTCATCGACCGGCTGGCGACGCGGGTGCTTGAAGTGGAGAACGGCACGGTCAACACGTATGAAGGGAACTACGAGGATTATCTGAGGAAGAAGGAAATGCTGGCCGGTGGTTTGGCCGAGGTTCCGAGAGCAGGTGGAGATCCATCCCCGGTCTCCAAGGGCGAGAGACCGGGGGCACCCGGATCTGTGGCGGGGACGGTTCCCTCCCCGGTCTCAAAATCTAGACCTGGGGCACCCGCGTCTGCGGAGCTGGGGAAGACGATTGTGATCGAGGGCGGGCCGGAGGCATCGAACGGCGCACAAAAGACGCGGCGGCTGAATCCCATCAAGCAGAAGCAGATGGAGGAGCGCTGCACGTTCCTCGAAGAAGAAGTCCCGCGGGTGGAGGCGGCGCTGGCGCTTACCGAGCAGCAGTTGGGCGTGTATGTGTCGGCAGCCGAGACGCAGCGGCTGACTGTTCTTGCCGAGGATCTTCGCGCGCAGTTGCATGCGCTGACCGGCGAGTGGGAAGAGTTAATGATGCAGTTGGAGAGCGCGTGAGCACTGCGGCTTCGCGCTGCAGAGGCGTAGCATAAGCCAATGCGCCTGCTCCTCTTTGCCAGTGTGCTGTTTTTTGCCTGCGCGGCGTGCGCCGCCCAGAATGCCGCACCCGATAGCGATGGCGATGGCTTGAACGACGCAACGGAAGCGGCTCTTCTACAGGAGTTCGCGCCGCGATTTCTGGTGAGCGCGAGCGACTGTTCACTGCTGCCGGCGCGTTTTCCGCCGCTGCGAACAGTCCCCATTGCAGAAGCCGACGACGGAACGATCTATGGCCAGGCTTCTCCGTTTGGGGGCCATCCGGACCAGGTGGAACTGCACTACTATCACCTGTGGCGCACCGACTGCGGACAGATGGGACACCCGCTCGACGCCGAACACGTTTCGGCGCTGGTGGCGCGCGACGAGCACGACAACTGGAAAGCGCTCTACTGGTACGCGGCGGCGCACGAAGACACGGTGTGCGATGCGAGCCAGATTGCGCGCGCGTCCACGCTGAAGGCCGAATCGCGCGGGCCGGAGGTGTGGATCTCGCACGGGAAGCATGCATCGTTTCTGAGCGAGAGGCTTTGCACGCACGGATGCGGCGGCGATCAGTGCGCGGCGATGAAGCCGATGGAGACCGCCGAGCTTATCAACCTGGGCGAACTGCCGGCGCCGATGAACGGCGCGGTGTGGATTGCGTCGCCCGCCTGGCCGCTGGCGGAGAAGGTGGGCCGCAGCGATTTTGCGGCGGCGCGGACGGCGCGGCTGGAGCGGCTGCCGGAGACCGACATTGCGTGGGCCAATCCGGAAAAGCGGCCGGTGCAGGCGGTGATCCTGGGCGGCAATGACGCGGTAGGCGGCGGAGCCACGGGGTTTCGCGCCACCAACACGGCGCTGGTGATTGCCGATGCGCATACGTCGAATGCGCTCGACCGCGCTACGGACAGCACGGGCCGGGCACTCGCGAAGAGTTATCGCAATGTGAGGAAGGCGCTGGGGGGCGGCGAGCCAAAGGCGGCTCCGCCGAAGTGATGGCGCCAGCCTGGGAGCGAGAAGAATCGATGATGCTGGAAGCCCAAGAACCGGGAGAACGACCGATGCCGAAGACTGTGAGTGACGAGGAAAAGATTCGCTGCCGATGGGCCCAGAGCGATCCGCTGATGCGGGCCTATCACGATGAGGAGTGGGGCGTGCCGGAGCACGACAGCCGCATGCTTTGGGAACTGCTGATGCTCGAAGGCTTTCAGGCGGGGCTGGCGTGGATCATTGTGCTCAAAAAGCGCGACGCATTCCGGAAGGCGTTCAAGGGATTCGATCCGGCGAAGGTGGCGCGGTTCACTGAGGCCGACATCGAGCGGCTGCTGGGCGATGCCGGCATCATTCGCTCGCGCGCCAAGATTGAGGCGACCATCAAAGGCGCGCAGATCTATCTCGAGATGAAGAAGGCGGGCGAAGACTTCGGCGAATGGATCTGGAGCATCGCGGGAGGCAAGCCGATTCCGTTGGTCGGGCCGGTTCCGGCGCAGACGCCGCTGGCCGTCGAGATGTCGAAGCAGCTCAAGAAGCGCGGATTCAAGTTTGTGGGACCGGTGATTGTGTATGCGTTCATGCAGGCCGCGGGGATCGCGAACGACCATACGCCGGAGTGCTTTCGACACAAGGCTGTGGGGCGGGTGAAGGCGAAGTAGGCCGCTTTGAAGAATTTGCCTCCCATTAAAGCCCTCACATCCTATCGGCAGGCTAAAAAAAGACTCCGTTTTGTGGCTACTCGGCTTTTGCAGGGGCTAGAAGCCCGCACTTTTTATCGGCCCTATCGGCACGACTGAAGTCGTGCCCTGTTACAAAGCGCTCTCACTCAGCTTTCCGCGGCCCGCAGCCGAACGCGTTATTTGGGTTTGTAGCCTTGCCAGACATACTCCAGCGCTTCGGGCAGCGTTTGCATCCTGACGGAGCGGTCGACGTGGCCGGCGTTGCGGGCGAAGACGAACTGGTAGTGATAACCCTTGGCTGCCAGGGCCTGCGCCATAAGCTCGTTGGCCAGGACCCAGTCGTGCATGTTGTCGCGCATGACGTTGGGATTGAAGAGATCGCGGTCGCCGACCTCCATCCAGATGCGAATCGGCTTGGCGGGGCTCTGCGGGATGAGCGTCTCATGGAGGCCCCATGCGCCGTGCGGGGTGGCGGGGTTCCAGGGCCACTGCTGGTTGATCCATGTGCCGGAGTAAGCAAGGACGCGGTGGTAAAGCTCGGGGTGATACCAGGCCATGATGAGCGAGACGGCTCCGCCTGAACTGCCGCCGGTGGCGGCGCGGCCGTCGGGGTCATGCGTGAGCTTGACGTGGGCCTCGGCTTCGACGCGCGGCAGCACTTCGGCTTCGACGAACTCGGCGTAGCGGCCGGACATGGTGTCGTATTCCAGGCCGCGCTCGCTGCCCTGCGCATCGCCGCTACCGTTACTGATGGAGATGGCGATCATGGCCGGAACTTTGTGCGCGGGAATCAGGCTGTCGAGCGCCTTGAAGAGCAGGCGGTCGGGGCCGTCCGCGCCCACGATGAACGGCGCGGCGGTTCCGGGCTTGTACTGGCTGGGAACGTAGACCGCGACCTTGCGCGTGTAGGTAGCGGGATGGCTGGTGGTCACAATCAACTTGGCCGGGTTTTCGGGGTCGGGCGTGCCGAAGGTGCCCGGCTCGCGTGCAATGCCGGGGTAGAACTTGCTGTCGCTGGAGTTCATCGTGAACTCGATGACCATGCCGTTCTTGAGATCGCTTTCGGCGGACCTCTCCGGCGCTGCCGCGTGGTCGGGGCCGAGGATGAAATTACCGTCCGCGTTCGCGGCAGGGAGGGCGCCATCCGGCAGCTCCGTCGCAGCGACATAACCCGGAGTGTGAGGGTCGCGGGTGGGCGGCGTGGGACGGTCAGTGTGCTGCGCGGGCGCGGCCGCTTGCGAATAAGCCGCGGCGGAGAAGGCGATCAGAACAGCAGCGGAACCCAGCAAGAATTGCATGCAGCCATTGTGCATCATGCGGACGGCGGTGCGCGATGAGGGAAGCCGCGCTTGCCGATCGTGGATAATCGAATCACGATGGCCCTTTTGTGGAACCCCGAAAGCTGGTCGCAGAGGCTGGCGGAGCTTGAGGCGCAGACCGGCGAGTTGAAAGAGGCGCCGCTCGGCGCGATGTGCGTTCGCTCGGCATATTGCTGGGCGAGGTGCTGCGCGAGCAGGCCGGCTGAGGATTTTTTTGCGCATGTGGAAGCGCTGCGGCAGGGCACGATTCGCCGCCGCGATGCCGAAGCGCGCGGCAAGGAAGAAGAAGCCGCGCATCACGGGGCGACGGCGCTCGACATGGTGCACTCGCTGCCGGCGGAGCGGGCCATTCTGCTGACGCGGGCGTTTGCGTTTTATTTCGAGCTCATCAACCTGGCGGAGACCAACCATCGCAAGCGGCGCAAGCTGGCGCTGCAGTTAGCGGGCACCGCGGAGAAGCAGCGCGGGTCTCTGGCTGGAACTTTATGCGCGATGAAGCGCGTGGGCATTGGCGCGGACGAGGCGCTGGACTGGCTGCGGCGCGTGCTGATTGTGCCGGTGTTTACGGCGCATCCCACTGAGGTGGCGCGGCGCTCGGTGATGTTCAAGCGGCGCAGGATCGGCGAGTTTCTTGCTGAGCTCGATCGCATTCCGATCCCCGAGCAGGACTTGGCGCGCCTGGAAGAACTGGTGCGCGCGGAGATCACGAGCCTGTGGCAGACCGACGAGGTGCGGTCGCGGCGGCCGACGGTGTACGACGAAATCAAGATGGGGCTCGACTACTACGACGTCTCCATCTTCGAAACGCTGCCGGTGTTGTATGACGAGATTGCCGAGGCGCTGCGGCTGGCGTACGGCCTGGAGATGGACTCGCACGAGTTGCCGCAGGTGCTGCGGTTCGGGTCGTGGATCGGCGGCGATCGCGACGGCAACCCCTATGTGACGCCGGACGTGACGCGCGACGCAATCCAGTTGGCGCGCGGGCATCTGCTGCTGTTTTATGAGCGCAAGCTGGACGACATCATCGATCTGCTGACCACCAGCGCCCAGCAGCGCAATGTGAATCCGGAGCTGCTGACGCGGCTCGAAAAGTATCTCTCCTATCTGCACACGCCGGAGGCGCAGGTCTTTGGCGAGCACTATCAATACGAGTACTATCGTCGCTTTGCGATGTGCGTGAAGGCGCGCGTGCAGCGCACCATGGACGCGGGACGCTTTATGAGCGCGGCGGGCAAGGCGCTGGCGGTGGTGCGTCACGTGGTCTCGCACGATCGCGATGAGCTGGCGCAGGCGCTGCCGGCGTACTGCTCGGTGCGTGATTTTGTGAATGATCTCGAGGTACTGCGCAATTCGCTTGCCCAGAACGAGGGATTGCGCATTGCCCGCACGCTGATCGATCCCCTGCTGCTGCAGGTGCGCACGTTCGGGCTGCATCTGCACACGCTGGACATTCGCCAGCATGCGCGGTTGCATGCGCTGGCGCTGAAGGAAGCGGTGGCGGATACGGCGGCAGAGAAGCTGTCGCCGGGGTTGTCGGAAGAGACATCGAACGTGCTGGAGACGTTCCGCGCGGTGGCTGAGGCCAAGAGCGGCTGCACGCCGGAGGTGATCCGGCACTACGTGATCAGCGGCGCGGCGACGGTGGATGATGTGCTGGCGGTGGTGCGGCTGGCGCGGCTGGCAGGCGTGAAGGTGGAAGGCAGCGAAAAGGATCCAGGCGTCATGCCGGTGCCGCTGTTCGAGTCGATCGAGGACCTGCGCAATGCTCCGGCGGTGTGCCGCGAGCTGTGGAGCCGCGAGGATTATCGGGAACTGCTGCAATCGTGGGATAACTGGCAGGAAGTGATGCTCGGCTACTCCGATTCGAATAAAGACGGCGGCATGCTGACCAGCACGTGGGAGATCTTCCGCGCGCATCGCGACCTGCATACGGTGGCGAGGGAGTGCGGGGTGAAGCTGCGGCTGTTCCACGGGCGCGGCGGCACAGTGGGACGCGGCGGCGGGCCCACGCATCGCGCCATCTTCGCGCAGCCCATGGATTCGTTCGAAGGGCAACTCCGCATCACGGAGCAGGGCGAGGTGCTGAACTTCAAGTACGCCGATGAGGTGCTGGCGGAGCGCAATCTGGAGCTGATGATTGCGGCGTCGCTCGATGCGCTGGCGCGGCCGAATGCGCGCGACCCGCATGGGCACTTTACCGGTGTGCTGAAGCCGGAGTGGGTGACGGCGCTCGACGAGCTGTCAGAAATCTCGTTCGCGTTTTACCGCCAGCACATTCTGGAGAACGAAGACGTGATTACGTACTTCGAGCAGTCGACGCCGGTGGGCGAACTGGAGGAGGCCAAGATCGGATCGCGGCCGGCGCGGCGCAAGGCGACGCGGAACATCGGCGACCTGCGCGCGATTCCGTGGGTGTTTGGATGGACGCAATCGCGGCTGCTGGTGCCGGCGTGGTTCGGAGTGGGGCATGCGCTGAGCGAGTACCTGGAACGGCCCGGCGCGCTGGAACTCTTCAAGGATATGGCGCGCGAGTTTCCGCTGTTCATCGATCTGTTGCGTAACGTGGAGATGGCGCTGGGCAAGGCGGACCTGGCAACGGCGCGGATGTACTCGGCGCTGGTGGAGGACGAGACGCTGCGCGAGCGCGTGTACGACATGCTGGAGGCGGAGTTCCATCGCAGCGTGCGGGTGGTGCTGGCGATTACCGGGCAGGCGGAGCTGCTCGAGGATAACCAGGTGCTGGCGCGGTCGATCCGGCTGCGCAATCCTTATGTCGACCCGATGCACCTGATCCAGGTGGACATGCTGCGGCGCAAGCGCGCGGGCGAAGACACGCCCGAGGTGAATCGCGCCATTGCGGCGACCATCAGCGGCATTGCGGCCGGATTGCGCAACACGGGCTGAGTCCGATCCATTCCGTAAGCACTTGTACTTGCAACGACCCGGCCAAGGGGACTAGGCTAGTTGTATGCATCGATGTCGCTAACACCGGCCTGGTGAGAGCTCCGATGCCGGCGCGCGCCTTCTCGCGCACGTATTCTTCCGCCTGACAGCTCCACCACTATCCCCAACGCATCCAAAAAACGCCGGGCCCCTTGTCCGGCAAAGGAGACGATCATGGCGCGTATTGCCGCAGACGTTACTGAATTGATTGGACAGACTCCGCTGGTTCGTTTGAATCGTGTTTCGGCGGGATTGCCGGGCACCGTGGTGGTGAAGCTGGAAAGCCGCAATCCGGCCGCCAGCGTGAAAGACCGCATTGGCTTTGCCATGATTGACGCGGCCGAGAAGGCCGGCAAGATCAAGCCGGGCGAGACGGTGCTGATTGAGCCCACCAGCGGCAACACCGGCATTGCGCTGGCGTTTGTCGCCGCGGTTAAGGGCTACCGGCTGATCCTCACCATGCCGGAGACCATGAGCCTGGAGCGGCGCGTGGCGCTGCGGGCGTTCGGCGCAGAGATTGTGCTGACGCCCGGACCGAACGGCATGAAGGGCGCGATCGCCAAGGCCAACGAGATTCTGGCGCAGACGCCGAACGGCTACATTCTGCAGCAGTTCGACAATCCGGCGAATCCCGCGATCCACCTGGCCACGACCGGTCCGGAGATCTGGGAAGACACCGACGGCAAGGTCGACATTCTCATCTCGGGCGTGGGCACGGGCGGAACCATCACCGGCGTTTCGAACTACATCAAGCCGAGGAAGCCGGAGTTCAAGGCGATTGCGGTTGAGCCCGCCGACAGCCCGGTGCTGAGCGGCGGCAAGCCGGGACCGCACAAGATTCAAGGCCTTGGCGCGGGATTTGTCCCCAGCATTCTGGACACGAAGCAGATCGACGAGGTCGTCCAGGTCAGCAACGATGAGTCAGTGGAGATGGCGCGGCGGCTGCCGAAGGAAGAAGGGCTGTTTGTCGGCATCTCGTCGGGCGCAGCGGTGGCGGCGGCGCTGAAAGTGGCGGCGCGGCCTGAAAACGCAGGCAAGCTGATTGTGGTGGTGCTGCCGGACTTCGGCGAGCGGTACCTGTCGAGCATCCTGTTCGACTCGCTGCGGCAGGAAGCGCTGGCGCTGCCGACCGAAGCCGTTACCGTGTAACCGAACATCCTTGATCGTGGGCGCCATCCTTCGCGCTTCAACTCGGCGCGAAGGATGGAGACGATCGGAACGCCATGGCCTTGTTCGAACGCATCCGCGAAGACATCCAATCCGTGCTGGATCGCGATCCTGCTGCGCGCTCGCGGCTGGAGGTGCTGACGTGCTATCCGGGACTGTGGGCGGTGTGGATGCATCGCGTCTCGCATCGGCTGTGGAGCGCGAAGCTGCGCTTGCCGGCGAGATTGCTGTCGCAGGTGGCGCGCTTTCTCACGGGCGTGGAGATTCATCCGGGGGCGTTGCTGGGGCGAAGGCTGTTCATCGATCACGCAACCGGCGTGGTGATTGGCGAGACGGCGATCGTGGGCAACGACGTGACCATGTACCAGGGCGTGACGCTGGGCGGCACCGGCAAAGGCCATGGCAAGCGGCACCCCACCATCTGCGATGGCGTGTTCATCGGCAACAACGCCAATGTGCTGGGCAATATCAACGTCGGCAAGAATTCGCGGGTGGGCGCGGGATCGGTGGTGCTGACCGATGTGCCGCCGGACTCGACGGTGGTGGGCGTGCCTGCGCACATCGTTTACAGCCACGGGCAGCGCGTGCTGATCACCGATCCGCACGACATCAAGGACCCGCTGTCGGATGCGCTGATTGCGCTTTCAGCCCGCGTGGAAGAGCTGGAGCAGCGGCTGCTGGGCGCGGGCGAACGCCAGCCCGAGCCGTTCGCCGAGGAAGAGGCCGAGCGCACCGCGTATCGCGAAGAAGTGCGGCTGGCCGAATTTGTTTCGATGGGCGAAGGAATCTGATCAGCTCAGTTCCCACAGCATCCAGTGCGCGTTCATGGCAATGGCGCCGTGCGCTGCATACAGCTTGCGCGCCGGCTCATTCTCGGGTGCGACGTTGACGCATATCCGCAACGCGTTGCGCGTGCGAAACCAGTCGAGTTGGGCATCCAGGAGCCGTCCGGCAATGCGCTGTCCGCGCGCATCCGCGGCCACATTGATCCATTGCAGTTCGCCGTCGCAGCCAAAACGCCGGGTGCGATGACCACTTGAAAATCCCACCACCCGCTCCTCTGCGACGGCCACAAACGCGGCGCGTTCCGGCAGAGCCTGCTGCGGATGATGTTCTCCGCTCAGGTAGCGCGTGATGCGGTCAATCCAGAATGCGTCCGTGTGCGATTCCTCCGCGCGGATGGCGGCCATGGCGGGAATGTCGGCTTCATGCGCGGGGCGGATTTCAATGGGCGTGGGCATCGGTCAGGGTGGCTCTCGGAGCCAGCATACAACGTCGCCTCCGGTGCGATTGCATCGGCTGCAAAACGGCATCGACACGGTGCTACAGTGAATGCATCTGCATCTTTCCGCCGGAGTGCTGTTTCTTGTTAGGTTTGCGCTTTCTGACTGGGGTCGTCCTCGCCTTCCCGCTTCTGGTTCAAGCAGCTACGCATACGCATGTGGAATCCGCGCCCGTGCCCGCGGAGATGCGCTCGAACGCCTTCACCATCAAGGTGAACGGTGAGGCGATCGACGTGGCGCATGCCGCGGCGAGTTACGAGTATGTCAGCTTCGACTTCAGCGGCGGCCCGGCCGATGTGGAGATTACCGCGGCCGAAGAGGGCTTCTGGGATCGCGGCGTTGACATTGAGCCGTGGCGGCTGGGCATCCGTCCGGTGCGTGACGGCCAGACCATTCGGTTTCGATTGGCGGGGCCGGCCAAGCTGTCGATCTCGCGGCCGCGCGATTTTCTGAATCAGGCAAAGATGCTGTTCCTGTTTGCGGGAACGCCTCCGCCAACCGCACCCAAAATCGATGCGAATGTGAAGATCTACGGACCCGGCGTGTATCACGAGAGCATTTCGCCGCGCAGCGGGCAGACCATCTATCTCGCGCCAGGATCGTACTTCTACGGCGGCGTGAACCTGTGGCAGGTGGATCACGTCAAGATCGTGGGCCGCGGAACCATTGTCTACGACGGCCCGCAGGATCCCACCGCCGACGAAGGCTGGATGCACAAGCAGGACTGGCACTGCGTGGTGGTGGACCAGGCGCACGATATCGAAGTGCATGGGTTGACGTGCATCGTGCGGTCGCGCACGTGGTCGATCCAGATGAAAGATACCGACGGCATTCTCTACGACGATCTGCGCGTGATCGGCGGCAATCCCGGCAATGCGAACCAGGACGGCATGGACTGGATCGGCTCGGCTAACGGCCTGGTGCGCAACTCCTTCTTTCGCGCGTCCGACGATGACATTGCGCTGATGGGCAACTGGGACGGCTACACAGACGCCGACATGGTGAGGCCCGGCAAGGAAGTGCACGACATCACCATTGAGGACAGCCAGCTCTCGACGAGCATCTCGAACATTGTGCGCGCCGGCTGGCCGAAGAAGATCTTCAACTCGTGGAACTTCACGCTGCGCAACTCCGACATTCTGCATGCGGGCATCGGCGCGTGCGGACAAACGTTCGGGCTGATCGGCTTCTGGGGCGCGGACGGATCGCGCGGCGATCACAACAACTACACGTTTGAGAATCTGTGGCTCGACAATTGGTATTCGCTAGTGCAGATGGAGCAGCAGGCGCCGTCGCTGCGAAACTTCACATTCAAAAACATCTGGGCGCTCGATCAGCCGCCGCTGGTGGGATCGAGCATGCGCGGAAGCATTACCGGCGCGGTCTTCGACAACGTGAAGTACGGCCAGAAGGTGGCGATGACCAACGCCGATGTGCCGCTGGCAACCGATACGGCGCAGCCGGCGAAGTTCAAGGCGGACAGCGGCGCGGAGGCGGCCTTCACGGTCGATCCGCCGGTGATTGCGAAAGGCGCCACGGTGACCTTCACCGCGAAAGTGACGCCGCACGCGAAATACACGTGGAGGTTCGGCGACGGCACTGAGGCAGAGGGGCGCGTGGTGCGCCACACTTTCACCGACGCGGATGGAACGGATCTTGATGGGCGCAACGGTGCGGGACGTTTCCGCGTGATGCTACGCGCGGTCGACAACCTGAAGAAGGAAGACTGGGCCTCGCAGGGCGTGGTGGTGGTGGCGCGCTGGATGGAGCCGGCAAACCCGCTGGGCGAGACAGTTCCGGGGCTCGCATTCCACATCTATCCCGGGCACGTGGACGGAGCTGCCGGACTTCACGAAGGAACAGTCGGTGATCGACGGATCGGCGCCGAACCTCAATGCGAACGCGCAGGGATTCACGCGCTACGGCGTGACGTGGGACGGTTTCATCGACATTCCCGCCGATGGCGGATACACGTTTCACCTGATCGATCGCGATGGCGCGCGCGTGGTGATTGATGGTGTCGAAGTCGCGAAGACCGGACCGCCGTTCCCGCAGGTTTGCGGATCGCCCGGCAACGCCGTGCGCTACGATCGCGGCGCGCTGGGTTTGCACGCGGGCAAGCACAAGCTGCATGTGGAGCAGCTACATCAGGTGAGCGACGGTCCACCGCGCCTGCTTTGGGAGGGCCCGGGATTGCCGATACAGACGTGCCCGCCGCGGCGTTTTCGAAGTTAAGGCTGGATGTGGTGCGAGAAGCGGGGAGACTAATCAGGTTTTAGGGGTTAGGTTTTAGGGGTTAGAAGACGGCGTATTTCGGCTACACGGCTTACCTGATATGATTTCGCTTCCCCAACAACTGAACCGCACAAGAGCGGAAAGAGTGGGGAGCAAATGGGCGCGTCGTTTCGGGAGTTGATAGTTTGGCAACGTGCAATTGAGATGAGTCTGGCGATCTACAAACTCACGGCCTTATTCCCAACTAGCGAGCGCTTCGGACTCACGGATCAGCTTCGCCGAGCCGCAGTGTCAGTGGGGAGCAACATTGCTGAAGGCTACGGACGCGCCAGCAAGGGCGAGTACGTTCAGTTTCTTGGCCACGCGCGCGGTTCCATTTTCGAAGTGCAGACTCAACTCACGATCGCCCAGGGGCTCGGATATGGAACAAAGCAATCACTCGGCGGCGCAGATGCACTTGCAGGCGAGGTTGGGCGAATGCTCAATAGCATGATGGCCAAGCTGCGGCCCGTGCACTAACCCCTAAAACCTAACCCCTAAAACCTACTTCGGTAGCTGCGTCGTATCCCATCCGCCGCCAAGCGCGCGGACCAGTTGCACGCTGGCGGTGAACTGGCGCGTTTGCAGATCGGTCAGCGTGCGCTGATTGTTGAGCAGCGCTGTTTCGGCTGTGAGCACTTCGAGATAACTGGTGGCGCCGCCTTTGTAGCGCTGATTCGAGAGATCGAAGGAACGCTGCGCCGCTGCGACGGCGCGCTGCTCAACGGATCGTTTCCTCATTGAGAATGCGCAGCGCGGAGAGCTTGTCTTCCACGTCTTGAAACGCCAGAAAGATGGTGTTCTTGTAGGCCGCGGCCTGCGCCTCGTACTGATGGCGCGCCTGGTCAGTGACGGCGTGGCGCTGGCCGGCGTCGAAAGCAGCTCGGCAGCCTGCGCCCCCAGCGACCAGAACGCGCTGGGGCCCTCAATCCACGTGCCGCCGTGCGTGCTTTCGAATCCACCTGCGCCGCTGAGGCTGATGGTGGGATAGTAGGCGGAGATAGCGACGCCGATGCGCGCGTTGGCCGCGGCGGTCTGGCGCTCGGCTGAGGCGATGTCAGGCCGCCGCTCCAGAAGCTGCGATGGCACGCCCACCGGAACCTGCGGCAGTTTCAGATCGAGCGGCGAAAACGGAATGCTGAAGTCGGGCAGATTGTATTCGGCGATGCGTGCCGATGGCATGCTCGAACTGCGCGCGCGCCACGCCTACATCCACCAGCTGCGCGCGCACCGTTTCAAGCTGCGTCTGCGCCTGGGCCACATCCACGTCCGTGGCCACGCCGCCCTGCAAACGCCGCTGCGTCGAGGTCGAGCTGGCGTTCGAGATCGGCGACGGTCTGCTTGAGCAACTGGATCTGCGAGTCGAGCCCGCGAAGCTGGAAGTAGTCGGCGGCAAGCTCGGCGTGCAGAAGCAGATCGACGCTGGCCATGATCGGCGGCACTGGCCTGCGCGGACTCGCGCGATGCTTCCACGGTGCGCCGAACGCGGCCCCAGAAGTCCGGCTCCCATGCTGGCCTGGCCGCCAATCGTAAGGTCGTTGTAACTGCCCTTCGCGCCCGGCGTCAGCAAGCGGCTTGTTTCCCGACTGCTTGTAATGCGTGAACGCCCGGGCCAACGGAAAGCGTGGGAAACAGATTGGCCCGCACGACGGTGATCTGATCGCGCGCGGCAAGGTAGTTCTCCGCTGGCCTGGCGAAGCTGCTGGTTGTTGGTGGCGATGCGCTCTTCGAGCTTGTTGAGCTGCGGGTCGTTGTAGACCTCCCACCAGTTGCCGCGCAGCATTCCGTCAGAGGGCGACGCGGGCTTCCACGAGCCGTTGATGGGATTAGGCGGAGGAACGATGGAGGGCGCGCCGGTCTCCTTGTAAGTCGTGGGAGCGGTGAAGCCGGGCTTGTTGTAATCGGGGCCGACGGGCTTGCAGCCGGCAAGGATGACTATGCTGCCGGCGGCTAGCAGCGCGAGTGTGAGGATGAGTCGAGATCTGTGCTCTCCCACCCTCGCGCCAGAAAAAAAACGCAAGGATGGGGCACGGAGACTCTTTGCCTCCGCCGCGCTCCGTTCGAGATGACGATGATGGGGAGACAACATTGTCACTTGCCTCCGTCAGGTTTCGATGCGTCGCTCGGCGCGTTGGGCGACGCGACGCGGACCCTTTGGCCATCGATGAGCGAGTCGGGCGGATCCTGGATGACGCGGTCGCTCGCGCTGAGGCCGGAGATGACCTGCACGGTGGCGCCGTCGTCCAGGCCGATGGTGATGGGCACAAGCCGGGCGATTCGTGGCGCCGTTCCGCTCCACCACGGTGCCGACGCGCATGCCTTCACGGCGGAAGATGAGCGCCGATGCCGGCACGATGAAGGTCTGCCCAACCGAGGGCGTCTTGAACTCGACCTGCGCCAGCGAGCCGGGCATCAACTCGCCCTTGCGGTTGTCCACGTCAATTTCAACCAGCAGCGTGCGGTTGGCGGGATCGATGGCATCGGCGGTGCGCACCAGCGTGCCTTCAAAGGTGCGGCCCGGATATTGCGGAAAGGTGAGCGGGATCTTCTCGCCGCGCTTGACGGCGGCGGTATAGACCTCGGGGACGTTGGTATAGACGCGCAGTGTCTGCAGCGCCTGCATGTGGAACAGTTCAGAGCCGGATCCCTCGCTGATGAGCTGGCCGGTATCGACGCCGCGCGCGGTGACTACTGCCGTCGAACGGCGCATAGATCTTCTCGAACGCCTGCAGTTGCTTGAGTCGCGCCACGTTGGCCTGCGCGGAGTTGACCGCGGACGAAGTCGATGCCGCCTGCGTGACCAGCGTTTCGGTGTCCTGCTTCGAAACGGCGTCGGACGTCGACCAGCCCCTTGTAACGCTCGGCCTGCGCTTTGGCGTTGCCGGCGTTGGCTTCAGCGGTGGCAAGGTCGGCCTCGGCCTGCGCAACCTGCTGATCCACTTCGGGAGTGGCGATCACGGCCAGCAGCGCGCCCTTCTTCACCTTCGCGCCGATGTCGTAGTACCAGCGCACCAGGTAGCCGTTGGTGCGCGCGTAGAGTGGCGCATCCGTGAACGCGGTGACGTTTCCGGGCAGCATGATGGTGGTCGACCGCGGCCCCGGGCTTTGGCGCAAGAGCGATCACTGACGGGCGGCGCGGTCTCCTGCGTGGTGCGCGCCAGAACCTCGTCATCGTGATGGCGCTTGAGAATGCCGAAGACCGCATAGCCGACCACGGCGATGGCCACGATTACCAGCGCCACCGATGTGCCGCGCTTCGAGGCGGGCGGATGCTCAGGCGCGGACTCGTGATGCTCGTTCGCGCGGGTTGCGCGGAGCGGGCTGCGGTCGAGAAGGATGTTCGTTCGTCATAAAAAGCTACTCCGGTTACTGGTCGAACTCGTCGAGGGTCGTGCCTGCCGTGGCAACCGTTCGCGTGCGGCGGCTTTCCAGCCAGCCGTGAACGACGGAAAAGAAAACAGGAACAAAAAACAGCGTGGCCACGGTGGCCAGCAGCAGTCCGCCAATCACGGCGCGTCCCAGCGGCGCGTTCTGCTCGCCGCCTTCACCCAGGCCCAGCGCCATGGGCACCATGCCGATGATCATGGCCAGCGCGGTCATGAGCACGGGGCGGAAGCGGACAAAGCCCGCATTCAGCGCGGCCTTGCGCGCATCGCCCACCAGCACTTCAAGCTGCTCGCGGGCAAAGCTGACCACCAGGATGGAGTTGGCCGTCGCCACGCCCATGCACATGATGGCGCCGGTGAGCGCGGGAACGCTGAGCCGCGTATCGGTGAGGAAGAGGAACCAGACGATCCCCGCCAGCGCCGCCGGCAGCGCCGAGATGATCAGGAACGGATCGAGCCACGACTGGAAGTTGACCACGATCAGCAGGTACACCAGCAGGATCGACATGGCCAGGCCGCCCAGCAGGCCGATGTACGACTTGTACATCGTCTCGCTCTGGCCGCGGAGGATGAACTGCGAGCCGCGCGGGCAGATCCTTGCTGCTTGTGCTCATCCACGATCTTCTGCATGGCGCGTGTGACGCTGCCGAGATCGGTGCCGTCGCACGTTGGCGAAGATGTCGATCACCGGCTGCACGTCGTAGTGGCTGACCTCGCCGATCTCGGTGCCGGGCTCGATGCTGGCGAAGTTCCCAAGCACCTGCACCGGGCGCGTGGTGCCCGGCGGATTGCTGGAAGCCGAGGTGGTGAGGCTGCCGCCCGACGCCGATCACCGTAGGCGCTGCTCTGCGCCGCGGCGCTGCCCGAGATGGGCAGGCTCTGCAGCTCCGCCATGCTGTCGAGCCGGTACTGCGGGCTCTGCGTGGCGATGCTGTAACTGACGCCGTTGCGCGGATCGAGATAGAAATTGGGCGCTGGTCTGAAAGCTGCCGCTGAGCGAGATCAGCATGCTCTGCGCCACGTCCCGCTGCGTCAGGCCCACTGACTCGGCGCGCGTGCGGTCCACATTCACCGTCATCTTCGGATAATCGAACGGCTGCTGAATGCGCGCGTCGGCAGCGCCGGGAACGTAGCGGATCTCGTCGAGCATGCGCTCGGCCAGCGCGCGATTGTCCCACAGCTCGCGGCCCGATGATCTGAATGTCGATGGGCGCGGCCAGACCGAAGTTCAGGATCTGCGTAACGATGTCCACCGGCAGCACGTAGAACGTGACGCCGGGATACTGGCGCGGCCAGCTGCAGGCGAAGATGCTCGACGTATGCATCCGTGGGATGGTGCTTCTCAGTCAGCTGCACCTGAATATCGGCGTCGGCAGGGCCGATAGGCGCAGAGGTCGAGTAAGACAGGTTCAGGCCGGAGTAGGGCAGGCCGATGTTGTCCACGATGTTGACGATCTCGCTGGACGGGAATGTTCTGGCGAATCGTGGCGTCAATGTGATCGCACAGCGCGGCCGTCTCTTCAATGCGGGTGCCGGTGCGGGCGCGGACGTGAATCTTGAAGCTGCCCGAATCGACCGAGGGGAAGAAGTCCTGGCCGAGAAACGGCGTGAGAACGCCGACAGATGCGATCGCGAAGATCACGAAGAGAACGAGGAAGACCCTGGCGTGATCGACGGCGAGGGTGAGAAACCGCAGATAGCCAACGCGGATCTTCTCAAAGCGCGCTTCAAAGGCGAGCTGGAACCGCGTGAACGGATTGCGGCTGGCTTGTTTCCGCGCGGCCTCGGCGTCGTCGTGCTCGTGCAGCAGGTAGCGCGCCATGGTGGGCACCACGGTACGCGAGAGCAGATAGCTGGCCAGCATGGCGAACACCACGGCTTCCGCCATGGGCACGAACAGATACTTCGACACGCCGCTGAGGAAGAACATCGGCACGAAGACGATGCAGATGGCCAGCGTCGAAACCAGTGCCGGCGTGGCGATCTGCGCGGCGCCGTCGAGGATGGCCTGCTCGATCTCCTTGCCCGCTTCGAGATTGCGATTGATGTTCTCGATCTCGACGGTGGCGTCGTCGACCAGGATGCCCACGGCCAGCGCCAGTCCGCCCAGCGTCATGATGTTGATGGTTTCGCCCAGGGCCGCAAGGCACGCCAGCGAGCACAGGATCGACAGCGGAATGGACACCGCGATGATCAGCGTCGAACGCCAGCTTCCCAGAAACACCAGGATCATCACGCCGGTCAGGCAGGCGGCGATGATGCCCTCGCGAACCACGCCCTTGATGGCGCCGCGCACGAAGATCCCCTGATCGCTGAGGGCCGAGATTTTCAGTTGCGGCGGAAGCTGCCCTCTCATTCCCTCGAGCTTCGATCGCACGCCCTCGATGATTTCGAGCGTCGAGGCCGAGCCCACCTTCATGATGTTCATCAGGATGGCCCGCCTGCCGTCGACGCGCACGATGTTGGTTTGCGGCGGGCTGCCGTCGCGCACGTGGGCGACGTCGCGAATGTAGATGATCGCCCCGTTCACCGCCTTGATGGGCATGTTGATTGAGTTGGCCAATCATCTGCGGAGCGGAGTTGGTCTCGATCGCGTACTCGAAACGATCGATCTTCATGGTGCCTGACGGCGCAATCACGTTCTGCGCGTTGATGGCGTTGACCACGTCGGTGGGCGAGAGACCTTTGGCCTGCAGAGCATTGAGATCGAGGTCGACCTGGATCTGGCGCTGCTTGCCGCCGTAGGGATATGGCGTCTGCGCGCCTTCAATGGTGGCGAGCTGGCGTGCGGATCGTGTTCTGTCCCAGGTCGTTCAGTTTCTGCTCGTCGAGCCCTTCCCCGGAAAGGCCCAGTTGCAGCACCGGCACGCTCGATGCGTTGTATTGAATGATGAAGGGCGGCGTAGTGCCCGGCGGCAAGCTGGCGCAGCATGACCTGGCTGATCGAAGTGACCTGCGCAACCGCGTTGGCGACGTTGACGTGGGGCTGGAAAAAGACCTTGATGACGGCGATGCCGTTGAGCGAATTCGACTCGATGTGCTCGATGTCGTTGACCGTGGTGGTCATGCCGCGTTCGCTGTTGGAGACGATGCGGTTGGCCATCTGCTCCGCAGACAGGCCGGTGAACTGCCAGACCACCGTGACGATGGGGATATCGATGTTGGGAAAGATATCGGTCGGCATCGACTCGATGCTGAAGACGCCGACAATCAGAATCAAAAGCGCAAAAACGACAAAGGTATAAGGCCGTCGCAGCGCAAGCCGGACAATCCACATCATAGGGCTGGTTCTCGCTCCAAGAGCCGGGTCCGCTGGGACAGGGCTGCACTGCGCCGTCTCCGCAATTCGTTCTTCGTCGGCCCGGCAGTAGCACTCTGACCCGTTGGCAAACCCCGCCAAGGTCATTTCAACCAGAGTGAATCTACAATGGTAGTCGAAGTCGAGGGCGAAACAGAACGACTTCGCGGTGAGGATGTTTCCCTCCTCTGAAGAGACGCTCAGAACCGGTCGTGCGACGCAGAAATCGCGGCAATGACGGGAAAAACAGCCTCCGGAATGCTGCATTCTGAGATACGGCCACCTCGAGTGCAGTCTCAGGTTGCGCCGGATTTTGAAGTTAGAGCGAGATTCGTACGCCGCCTGCGCTCCGCCGCAACCCCATTGATCCACGGCACGGAACTTCCGCCGGGGCCGGTACGTTATAGTCAAAAAGGAATGGCCACACCTCCCAATAGAGTTGCCCCGGCGCCCCGCGCCGCCGCGCAAACCGATGCGCCGGGCGGATTTGTCTACCTGCCCCTGATTGCCGGATGGCTGGTCCCGGGCGCCGGACATTTCCTGCTGCGCAAGTGGGGACGTGGCGCGCTGCTTGCCGCCTCCATCCTCGGCATGTTCATCCTCGGCCTGGCCATGCAGGGCAAGCTCTACACCAGCGCCCACGACATTTTGGAGATCCTCAGCCTGGTCGGCGACCTCTGCAACGGCTTGCCTTACTTCGTCAGCCGTATGCTCGGCGTCGGCGCCGAACAGGTGCAGTTAACCACCGCCGACTGGGGTAGCCGCTTCATCGTCGTAGCCGGCCTGCTCAACGTGATTGCCGCCGTCGACGCGCACAATCTGCGCACCGGGAGGAAGAAGCTCTGATGCATCCCTCCCACTTCTCCGCCGTCCTGCTCTTCGCCCTGTTCGTCGCCATCGTCTTCGGCATCACCATGCGCGACACACCGCGGCGCATGCTGCGCTATGGGGCTTATTGCTTCCTGATGTTCGTAGGCGCGGCGATTGTGATGAGCTGGCTCATGTTCCTCATCGCGCGATAGTCAAAGACAGGGGTTAGGGGTTAGGCTTTAGGGCGTCCCTGATCGGATAAACTTCGGCCTATGTTCCGCCGGTTCATTCTCGTCTTTACCGTTCTCTTTCTGCTTCTGTTGCATGCATCCGCTCAATCGCACACTGTTGCCATGACGGTGGACGATCTCCCCTTCGTCTCCGCCGACCCGTCGCATCCTTCTCCCGATGCTATGTCAGACACGGCCGCAAAGGCCAACCGCAAACTCCTTATGGAGTTCCGGCGGCAGCGTGTTCCGGTTACGGGCTTCGTCAATCAGAAAGGTGCAGACGAGATGAAATCCGGCCCCGCAATCCTCGATGCGTGGATCGCCGCCGGCCTCGATCTGGGAAATCACACCTACGCCCATCTCGACTTCAACGACCTTACCCTCGATCAGTTCGAGCAGGAGATTCTGCGCGGCGAAACCGGATTTGTCCCTCTCATGCGGACTGCGGGCCGCACCGGCCTGTTCTTCCGTTTTCCCTTCAATCACACCGGCGACACGCAGCCGAAACACGATGCTCTTGCGAAATTTCTGGCAGATCATGGCTACACCCAGGCGCCCTGCACCATCGAAACCTCCGACTGGATGTTCAACCAGGCTTATGGCATCATGCTGGCCCATCACGACCACGCCTCCGCCGCGCGCCTTCGCGCCGATTACCTGGCCTTTACCGCCGCACAGGTCGACTATTTTGGGAAGCTGAATCGCCAGGTGTGGGGATATGAGCCGCCGCAGATCATGCTCATCCACGACAACCAGCTCAATGCCGACGTCCTCGCGGGTCTGCTGAAAATCTTCGCGGAAAAGCGGTACCGTTTCGTCACGCTCGCCGAAGCGGCGGGTGATCCTGCCTATCGTGGCCCGGACACATTTGTGACGAAGTTTGGACCCATGTGGGGCTATCGCTGGTCGAGAGAGCGGGGGGTCAAAGTGGATGGCAGGCTTGAACCCGAGCCGCCGCAATGGATCTCGGAGTATGGCAGCCATCCGCCGTCGCCCCGCCGCTCGCGGTCCGACTTCTAGGCCATCCGCGACCGCTGCCACACCGCCGCGTCGAACGTGTGGCGGCAGGCGTACTGCTCTGACCTGTAAAGCTCGATGGCCCGCTGGTTCACCTCGGTGACGGTGAGCGACACTTCCTTCATGCCCAGACGCACGAAGCCCGCCGACGCCATGGCCATGAGTGTGCGCGCCAGGCCGAGGCGGCGATATCTCGGTCGCACGCAAAGCTGCGTGATGTGCCCGCTGTCGGCGCTGACCCGCGAGCCCAGCACCAGGGCGACCATCTCCCGGCGTCATCCGGTCGCACACCACGTAGGAAACCTGCGGCGCAAACGTTCCGCATCCCGAGTAGCGAACGATGTTGTGCAGAAAGCGCATGGAGCCGTGCGCGGAACGGTACTGATCGTTGATCAGGCTGTCGGGGTGATCGGCATAGGCCTCGGAGATGAGCCGGCCGGCGATGCTCAGATCATCGTCGCGCCAGGGGCGGATTTCGAGGTCCTGGGGCGGATCGTGCTGCAGTCCGCCGCGCGCGGCCGTCAGGTCCTGCACCATGAACAGCCGCCGGTACAGCGTGAACCCGGCATCGCGAAACAGGCCGGCATGCTCGCCCGAGGGATGCAGCAGCAACTGCGACTCGATACGGTCGACCTGCGGCGAGTGTCTGCAGCGTTTCGAACAGATGGGTCAGCAGCCGTTCCTCGATCTCCTGCGAAGGCTGCGGCTCCGGCGGCCTTCGAGCCGTAGGAGTCAGCCGCCGCCGGCGACCGCAAAAACATCGCCGATTACCGCCTTGGTCTCCTCGTACACGCAGAAGGCGTAGCCGGTGACGCGGCCGTTTTCCAGAGCCGCGTAGCCGGGCAGCATGTGGCTGTCGAGATACTGCATAAGCAGCTTGGCCGAGGTGCCGTAATCCCAGTGAAGGCGACCGCGCCACACCTCTCCCTCTGACTCCAGCAAGGGGCGCAGCAGCGACCCGCTGAAGTGGCGAAGATCGAGAATCTCAAGCGATACGCCCGACGTCATTGTCGTTCACACCTGTCCCTGCAAGGCCCGCATGGCCTCCGGTAACTGTGCCATGTCTTGCTTCCCGCTGCAACTTGCGGCGGCATCGAGTGTTATCGCCCGCTCGTGCATCGAGTCACCGTGCTCCTACCAGATAGACTTCCAAACCCTGCTCAGGCCAACTGAAAAGTTCTTCGTAGTGGCGGCCTTCCAGGTACTGCTCGAGCGCCGCCGGGGTATGCAGATCCACCCCGTTCCGTCCGCGTGACGCGCGCCACCAGCAGGTGCTGTTCGTCCGGGACGCCCGTCTCGGCGTAGTTGGCCACTTCATGATTGCGGTAGAAAGCCAGGCCGTATTCCATGTCGCGCCGCACCCGGAAGACGGCAACCGTCTCCGTGGCGGGAGCGTAGTTTTCCAGCTTCTCGGCCAGCGGGCGCGCCGAGTACGAGCGGTCCAGCATGTTCACCACGTGCTTGGTGCCCCGGATCGCCGGAATGCCGAAGACCGGCCCCACACCGTAGACGAAGAGCATCAGCACCACCAGCACCATCGACGTGACCAGCCGCAGGCGCGCCACGCCGAAGCCGTTCACCACTATCACGATCAGCAGAGCCGCGCCCGCCGCCGCAACCACGGCGACGCCCAGCGGCCTGCGCCGGCGGCATCTGCGCGCCGTGCTCCACAAACCAGGGCAGCAGCAAGCGCAAACATGGTCATCATTCCGCACAGCACCGCATGCCCGGCCAGTTCCAGGCGGTGCAGACCGCCCGGGCGCTGCCGGAAAAGATAGTCGCCGGTCAGGATGGTGATGGGAGGAATAGAGGGCAGAATGTAGCCGGGAAGCTTCGACTGCGAGAACGAGAAGAAGAGGATCGGGAATGATGGCCCAGAGAACCAGAAATTCAGGAAACGCGTCGCCCGGCCGATTGACCTTCTTCCTGGCATTGGCCTGGTGACGCAGCCGCCATTCGGCCACCGAGGTCTGGATGCCATCCCACAGCGCGCGCAGCGCAACCACCGTCCACGGCATGGTGGCCAGCAGCACCACAACCAGGTAGTACTAGAACGGCTGCTGGTGCTGGTAGCGGTTGGTGGCGAACCGCTCCAGATTGTGCTCCAGAAAGAATTCGCGGAAAAATGTCGGGTTCTGGTGCTGCACCGCGATAAACCACGGCAGCACGATGGCGAAGTAGAGCAGCACGCCCGGCCACCAGAACGAGCGCCACACGATCGACCACTCCTTGCGCAGCGCCGCAAAGCAGCAGACGATGACGAACGCCAGGAACGGAGCCACCGGCCCTTTCGCCAGGGTGGCGACGCCGGTGAAGAAGTAGATATCGAACAGCCAGAACTTCGAATCGGTTTCGTACCACGCATACCAGCCCAGCAGGCCGATGCACAGCGGAGCCGCCATCTGCATGTCGGTCGAAGCGCCGCGGGAGAATCCGATGATGCCCGCGCAGGCCACCGTGATCAGCGCCGCGTCCAGGTGCCCGCCTCGTCGGAATCGCCGCATGTGCAGGTAGATCAGCGCCACCATGATGAAGGCGAAACTGGCCGAAGGCAGGCGCGCGCTCCAGTCGTGGACGCCGAATTCCTGAAAGACGAACATGGCTCGCCAGTAGTAGAGAGCCGGCTTTTCAAGCCACGGGCGGCCGTACAGAAAGGGCGTGACGCAGGCGCCCAGCTTTCCCTTCAGGGTGTCGCGCCGAGTCGAACCGCTCGCAGCATCTCGTGGGCAATCTGCGCATAACGGGGCTCGTCGGCGCCCACCAGTCCAAGGCCCGTCGCCGCCCAGCGTTGGAGTCTCTCCATAGAGTATGAAAAAGATCGCGAAAAGAGCGAAAACCGCCGCTTCGCATACGGTGGCCCAGCCGGGCAGCCGTTTGCGCGAGCGTTCAGGCGAAACCGGAGCAGATGGTTCCAGGTAAGTCTCCACTTCCAGAGTTTCTCCAATGCACGCCGCCGGCTCTCGCTGGAGCTCTGGGCGTTCAAGCGGCAAAAGCGGTGCGGAGTGCACTGCTCCAAGCCGGCAGAGGCGCGGCTCGCGTCCGCCGCGGACCGGGTTCCTTTCGATGGGAAAAGGCTAACAGATCGATACAGGTTCAGCTTCCCTTTTCAGTTCAACTCACCCTCGCGGATCCCATGGCAGTTCTTCGTGTTTAGGCAGATGGACCGCCACCGCCGGCCGCAGCACCGCCAGAATCTCCTCGAGCGCCCGCTGCACGGGCCCGTCCAGGGTCACCCCGGCGGCATTTTGATGGCCCCCTCCGCCCAGCCCCTGGGCAATCGCCGAAACATCCACCGCGCCCTTGCTGCGCAGGCTCACCCGGATGCGTCCCTCCGGCAACTCCCGCAGAAACACCGCGGCCTCAACCCCGGCAATCGACACCGCATAGTTCACAATGCCTTCGCAGTCCTCATCGGCGGCGCAGGTCCGGATCATGTCCTGGTGCGTCACGGAGAGCCACGCCAGCCTGCCTTCCCGCTTAAGTTTGCTCAGCGCCGCGCCCAGCAGCAGCAGCTTCGACGTCGCCGTCGAGAAATACACATCCTGGGCGATCCGGATCGGGTCGGCCCCCGCCTCCACCAGTTCCCGGGCCAGCGCGAACGTCGAGGCGCTGGTGTTGCCGTAACAGAACCCGCCGGTATCCGTGAGCACCGTGATGTAGAGGCAGGCGGCCATCTCCGCCGAAATCTCCACCCCGGAGCCCTTGATGAGCCGGTACACCAGCTCTCCCACGCTGGCGGCTCCGCGGTCGATCCAGTTGACGTGCGCAAACGGGCGGCCGGTGGAGTGATGATCGATGTTGACCAGGTAAAAGGGCTCCAGCCCGCGCAGACAGGTGCGCTCCAGCCCATCGCATTCCAGCACGATCACCGCGTCGTACGGACCGTGCACGCGCATCGCGAAGCGGATGGATTCGGCCCCCGGAAGACTGCGGTAGACGTTCGGTACGCGGTCGGCTGCCACCAGGTCGGCGCGCTTGCCCAGCTTCTGCAATCAGCATCCCCATGGCCAGCATCGATCCCACCGCATCGCCGTCGGGCCGGCAGTGGGAACACACCAGAAACCGCTCGCCCCGGCCCAGCACCCCGAGGATCGCCGCAATGGGCTCGTCCGGAACCCACCCCGTTTCCCCGGGGGGATTCGGCCCATTACGCGATGCCGCTCCGCTGGCGGCGGCCCTGCCATAGTCGATGCGACTCATCCGAGAGCTACTCCACCTGGGTCTTCTGCCGCTTCTTGCTGCGCGCCATCAGTTCATTGATGCGCGCCTGAAACCTTCCGGAACGATCGGCGAAAAAGGCCAGTTCGGGAACGTGGCGCACTCCCATGCGCTCCTTCAACTCGAAGCGGATATAGCCCTTGGCGGCTTCCAGGCCGGCCACCGTGTCTTCCTCGGCCTTCACGATGTCCGGCACCGCGTCGTCGAGGGCCACATACACCCGCGCCGACTTGCCGCCGGGGTTGAGAATCACTTCGCTGACGTAGCAGAACCCGATGCGCGGATCGGACAGCTCGCCTTCGATCATGGCGCCGATCTCCTCGCGCAGGGTCTCCGCCACCCGGTTCTGATGATGCTTTCGTGCTCGATGTTCCGGCATGTCAGTTCCCTTCCTGACCGCTCCGGGGAAGTCTTCAGCAGCTGGAGCGGTTGGGTAAACCCATCAGGATACCAGACCCTGAAGTCCCGGCCAGCCCGCGAGTCGCGCCTTAAGACTGCGTTACTGGCAAAAACGGAGCGGAGAGCAACTTGCTGCCATTAGGGGCACATCTAGTAAATCTGCCGGTTGTGCAAAAGGTATGGGATGATACGATTTCCGCGAATGGGAGAATCTGGAACAGTCGTTCGGAACCGAACGGAGTTCTATTGGTTGAGGACTAAGGATGCGCTCCTCGGCTTAATTGGCGAGGCCATGAATGCGCTTCACAGCCCCGCCAAGTTGCGTCCATTCGAATATGTTGACCCAGTCACAGATGAAACCGCGTACCTCTACACAGATCGGCGACTATCCGTTCTGTGTATCGGCGAACGTCGCTTCTACTTTGACCGAATCACCGGGCGATTCGACGGAGTGTCAGCGAGTGCCGACCGTGTTTCCGGGCGGGTTGAACTCTGATATGAGTTCCTTTTCCCGCGCCGAACGGACGGCAATGGTCTGGTGCACTTCAGCGAAGAAGTGCGTGGTTCCCCTCACCGGAGGATTGTTGTAATGCTCGCGCAACCTGCGGCGCAGATTGTCGCTCATGCCAACGTACCGGCAAACGTAGCGGGACCCGTTCCATTGGAACAGGCCATAGACCCCGGCTACTTCGTTCACCGTGTTCAGCGTGGCGTCGTCAAATTGGTATGCTTTGCCGGAGAATGGCATTGGCAAACCCCTTCTGTTAAGCGATTGATGGAGTGCCCTTTGACGCAGAGTTGGCAAGAATCATTGCCGCCGGGCCGCCCTATGCCCCATTGAGCACAGAGATTCCCTCAAGTTCCGAGGGAAGCTTTCCGCTTGACGAAGGGAGTTTTGGGACCTAATCTAAGGCTGTCAGTTAATCCCGCCGTCAGGCGCAAACAAGTCGGATTTTCCGAGTCCCGCCCCGTGAAGGCGGGATTTTTGCTGCTCAAAACCCTCCATGAGACTGCATCCGCTATCATGATCTTTCACAGCCGCGAATGCAATACTTATTCCACCTATTGACTGTCTTGATTCATCACCACAAGATCTAGTGTGCGATTTCCATCATGATCCGGCTGTGAGAAGCAGAGAATAGGACACTGCCTCACCCACAGGGGTCGATGATGGCTTTGTTTGCCCGCCCCAATCCCTCCGCGCCGGTTCGGAAAGACGGTCGAACGGCCTCTTCCTCGCTCGCGACGCCACAGTCCGGTTCGTACTTCAGAGAATCCGCTTGGTGATCAATCCACCAACACATTGCAGGGAATGTGGCATACTTCGTTCGCGTTGATATCAACGCATCGGCTCAAGGAGACAGGCATGCGGGGAATGAAAGTCTGCGCAATCGCGAGGATCAGCCTCGCATTCGCTGTTTTGGCTGGCTCGGCGCGGCTTGCGCCGGCCCAGGATGCCAAGCCAACTTTTCCGGCCATGGCGCCGCTTGAGCAATACCTGATCGAGGGTCGGGATGCCGAAATCGCACTGGCGCGGAGCGCGGCGCCCGAGTCCCTCGCGCGCGACGCCGAGGTCCTGGTTCTGGGACAAAAGGGATACGAAACCGCGGTTCATGGCACAAACGGCTTCGTGTGCATCGTGGAGCGCTCGTGGACTGCCCCAATCGATGACCCGGATTTCTGGAACCCCAAATTGCGTGCTCCCCTCTGTTTTAACGCGGCGGCGGCGCGGACCGTTCTTCCACGCACGATCAAGAAAACACAACTGATCCTGGCCGGACAAACGAAAGAGCAGATGATCGAGGCGATCAAAGCGGCCATCGACAAAGGGGATCTTCCAGCAACGGAACCCGGAGCGATGTGCTACATGCTGTCAAAACAGGGCTATCTGAACAGCCGCGCTGGACACTGGCATCCGCACCTGATGTTCTTCATTTCCCAATCGGAACCCGCAGCCTGGGGAGCAAACCTGCCAGGCTCGCCCATCTTCGCGCTCAACGACACAGCGGAACACCTGATTACGTTTCTTGTGCCGGTGGCACACTGGTCCGACGGAACAGCCGATCACGAAATGGCGGATCACTGAGAAGCAAGGCCGTTCCGCTCCGGCGGTTTCGATGCTTCAGAGCGGTTTCAGAGTCCCTGTGTCCGCATTCACATGTGTGATGGCCGGCACATCCTCGTCCGCGTCTCCTGCTCCATCATGATTCTGTGTCAGGTCTACGCAATCTCATTGCACTGCTCAAAACCGCCTTCGCGGCCCATACCTATTCTCACTAGGTGTTAACCAGAAAACTAACGGTTTTAATTTCAAAAGCTTTCCACAATTTTAGAACTAAATAATTCCAAACAAACAACTTAGCAAAAACACGGTTTTACGTCTTTTCTTCGCTTTTAGCCTATTGTCGCCCCATTTCGCCCTCTCTGTTTTTATCGCGTTTTCGCCCACGGTAACTATCCAGTAAACAATCTAATCCGTCCGCAAGGCCTTCGCCGGATCGATACCGGCCGCCCGCCGCGCCGGAATGAACCCCGCCAGCGCTGCCACCAGGCAGATTCCCAGGATGCCCCCGGCATACACCGCCGGATCGGCAATCGACACGCCGAACAACTGGCTCTTCACCGCCCGCGCCCCCAGCAGCGCCAGCGGAATGGTCACCGCCACTGCTACCCCCGCCAGCAGCAGCGTCTCCCGCAGGATGAGCCCCACCACCGATCCCCTCTGCGCGCCCAGCGCCATCCGAATCCCGATCTCCCGCGTCCGTTGCGCCGTCGAGTACGCCAGGATCCCGTAAAGCCCGACCCCTGCCAGCAACGCAGCCAGCCCGCCAAACACCACGGCCAGCATCGCTATCGTGCGCTCAGCCGCGATGCTGTCGTCAATCTGGTCGGTCATGGTAATCATGCCGTTCACAATCAGCTTGGAGTCGATGTTGGCGACGGCCGCGCGGATCGAGTTGACTGCCGCATCCGGCGCCTGCCAGGTGCGCACATAAAATATGAGTCCGCCGGGCCGGTCGGCCTGATGGAAAAGCGTGTAGCACGTGGGCAACGCGGGATCGCGCACCGAGGTGTGCTTCACGTCGGAAACGATGCCCACGATCACCGCATCGGTGCCCGGGCGTTCCGGCCGGCCCGTGTGGCGGCCGAGCGCGTCCAGCGGCCTGGCGAAATAGTGCTTCGCAAAGCTCTCGTTGACCACCGCCACCTTCTGCGCAGTGGCCGTGTCCGAGTGCTCGAAGTACCGGCCCGCAACCAGGTGAATGCCCATGGTCTGCAGGTAGTCGTTGCTCACCCACGGCAGCTCCACATCGAACTCATCATCCGGCTTGGGCGTTATCCCGCTCAGGTAGACATCTCCGGCGATCTGGTCGTCGGCCAGGTCCATGTCGTTGGTTGCGCCCACCGAGCGAATGCCGGGCAACTGCGCGATGGAGTCGAGCACGCGTAACTCTGTGGGCGAAACCGCCGGCCCCGGATATCCCGCCAGCGCGGGCGACAGCTCGAACGCCAGCAGGTGATCGGTGGCGAACCCCGGGTCGACGTTGCGCAGATTCTGAATGGTGCGGACGAACATTCCCGCACCCACCATGAGCAGCAGGCTGAAGCCGATCTGCAGCGCCACGCACGTGCGCCGAAAGCGCAGCGATCCGCCCATCCCCGTGTTGGTTTGCTGCTTCAACGAGTCGGCCAGGCGCGGGTTCCAGAACTGCACCGCCGGGGCCAGGCTGAAGAGTAGGCTCCCCAGCAGCGTGGCCGCCACCGTGAACGCGAAGACGTGCCAGTCAAGCGTGGCCGTGAACGTTGGCGTGCCGCTGTCCTGGCCCTGCCGCCAGTGGATGAGCAGATGCAGGGCCCCGGGCGCAATGGCCAGGCCCAGAGCGGCCCCGGCCAGTCCCAGCAGCAGTCCTTCACACAAAAGCTGCCGCACAATCTGCCCTGAGGTCGCTCCCATGGCATAGCGCACGCTGAACTCGCGAACGCGGTTGGCCGCCCGCACCAGCAGCAGGCTGGCCACGTTCACAATCGCCATGGCAATGACCAGCAGAACCATGCCCATCACTGTGAGCAACGGCGTACGCAATGCGTCACGCGTGGGCGAGAAGCCGCTCGCGCCGGCCTCCAGGTTCAGGTGCGATGCATCCACAAATTCCTTGCGCGCCTTGGGCGACTGATCGCGAAGCGCGGCGAACTCCTGCTGCCGCAGCGCATGGAAAAGCGGATTGAGCGACGCCGATGCCTGCTCCACCGTGAGCTCCGGCTTGAGGCGACCCAACACGGCGATCCAGTACGACTTACGGTCGTCGAGATATTTCCACGCAGGCTCGATGGTGCGCTGCATGGTGACGGGCACGTAGAGAGCCGGCGTGTGTCCCCACACCGCGCTGCGAAAACCTGGCGGCGCAACGCCCACAATCGTGAAAGGCGAGCCGTTGATTAACAGCGTGCGGCCCTCCACCGGCGCTTCCGACAGGTGCGTCTTCCAGTAGTCGAAACTGAGCACCACCACCGGATTCGCGCCGTCCGCCGTCTCGTCGCTCGCGCCAAGCAGCCTTCCCACCGCTGGCCGAACCCCAAGCACCTCGAAGTAGTTGCCGGTCACCATCTCCGAGTCCACGGCTTCTGCGCGGTTGTTCCAGGTGGCGCCCACTTCGCGCGTTGCAACGGCAATCAGGCCGCTCAACGCCGTGTTGCGGTCGCGCAGGTCGCGGTACATGGGGTAAGAGAATTCGTGCCGGTGTCCGGTCGTGTCTCCCCCTCGGAGTGGGTGTGGCCTTCGTGCGATCCAGCGTAACTCAGGAACACCAGTTGCTCAGGATCGCGCACCGGAAGCGCGCGCAGCAGCGCCTGGCTCAGCAAGCTGAAAATCGTGGCGCTGGCGCCGATGGCCAGCGCCAGCGTCAGGATTGCCGCCGCGGTTAGCCCCGGGTTGCGCCACAGGCCGCGCAGAGCAAACCGCACGTCGCGCAGCAGAAGCTCCAGGGTCCACGACGGCCGCTCTTCGCGGCATTGCTCGCGGGCCCGCTCACGACCCCCGAAGGCAATCAACGCCTGCCGCCGGGCTTCGTCCGGGCTCATCCCCGCCGCCAGGTTCGCCTCCACCTGCCGCTCGACATGGAATTGCAGTTCCTCGTCCACTTCTTCGCGCCGCTTGCCGCCAAAGAAGTACCGCACCCGCGCAAAAAGTTCATGCAACATGGTTCCTACTCCACTCACTAACCACTAATCAGTAACCACCGGCTTCTCAAATCTCCGCCAGCACCAGGTTCACTGCATCCGCCAGCCGGCCCCAGTTCTCGAGTTCCGCGGCAAGCTGCTTGCGCCCTGCCGCGGTAAGCGAGTAGAAACGCGCCTTGCGATTGTTCTCGCTCGCGCCCCACTGCGCCTTGATCCAGCCCTTGTACTCCAGCCGGTGCAGCGCCGGGTAGAGCGAGCCCTGTCCGACCTGCAGCACGTTATTTGAAACCTGCTGAATGCGCAGAGCGATCGCCCAGCCATGCTGCGGTTCGTTGGCGATGGCTTTCAGGATCAGCATGTCCAGCGTGCCCTGCAGCAGTTCCACGGAAGTCGGCATCCGGTTCCCCTTGACGTTCGACAAGAGAATACCGAGGCTTCTTGTCGAACGTCAAGGGAAGAGAGAAAATCAGGCGTTAGGTTTTAGGGGTTAGGGATTAGGCATCCGCCGTCAGCCATCAGCGAGGACCACAATCCCTAACCCCTAACCCCTAACCCCTAAAACCTAATCCCTCATCCTGCTATCCTTTAACCGTGATCCCCCCGACCCGCATCAAAGGCTTCGCTGCGGCAGCACTGCTGCTGCTGGCCGCCGGCCTCTCCGCTTGCCGCAAGGAAGAGCAGGCCGTGCAGAACGTGGCCCAGCACGCAGCCCAGGCCGAGCAGAAGGCGCAGGCTGCCGCCACCGAGCGCGATGCCAATCGCGCCGAGCTGGCCAAAGTGCCGCTCCCCACCAAGAGCCTCTACGTCAACATCCACGACCCTTCCGAGTGGAAGAATCCCTTCATCAGCGTCGATGCCGAAAGGCTCGATCTGCGCGTCATTCAGACCGACGCGAACCCCAGCGAAATCGGGCAAGGCGGCATGCTGAGGCCTGAAGCGGCGCGGCGTCAGGAACTGCAGATCCGTCCAGACGACCTGACCCAGGCGCTGATCGCGCTCCCGGGCCGGGCCTGGCCCTACGGCCGCGTGGTCGCCATCGCCGAGTCACCCGAGGCCGACCGCAAGCAGCGCCCCCTGGTTCGCCGCAACGTCGAAGCGGCGATCCAGAAACTCAACGATCTCGGCGTCGTCGTCGAAGAATGGCCCACGCGCTGATCGCGTAACCTGTCCGTCTCTCACGTCTTCAAATCCGCCACGCCGCCCGCACCCCCAACGCGCTGTCCTCCTGAGCGAAGCGCAGCGGAGTCGAAGGATCTGCGGTTGTCTTTGACAAATCGGATTGGCTTCGAATCGAACGCGCTACCATGTCTTCCCGTGAGCTCCTTTCCGATTCTGAGCAATCTCACGCCGCTCGAACACGAGCGCTTCGCTGCCCACCGCGAACTCGAAGCCCGCCTCAGAGCCACAATCCGAGGTGAAATCCGCTTCGACTCCGGCTCCCGCGCCCTCTACGCCGCCGACTCCTCCAACTACCGCCAGCTCCCCATTGGCGTCGTTGTTCCCGCGCGACGCCGCCGACGTCGAAGCCGCGCTCGCAGCCTGCCGCGAACTCGGCGCGGCCGTGCTGCCCCGTGGCGCCGGCACCAGCCTTGCCGGCCAGTGCACCAACGTGGCCGTGGTCTTCGACTATTCGAAGTACATGAACCACCTCACCGCGATCGATCCGGCGACCAAGCTTGCCATCGTCGAGCCCGGCATCGTCCTCGACTGCTCTCCGCGACGCCGCCGAGCGCCACCAGCTCACTTACGCGCCCGACCCCGCCACCCACAACCGCTGCACCCTCGGCGGCATGATCGGCAACAACTCCTGCGGCGTTCACGGCCTGCTCGGCGGCAAAGTAGTCGACAACGTCGAATCCCTCGACATCCTCCTCTACGACGGCACCCGCATGACCGTCGGCAAAACCAGCTCAGAGGAGCTCGACGGCATCCTTCGCGCCGGCGGCCGCAGGGGCCAAATCTACGCGGGGCTCAAAGGTATTCGGGACAAATACGCCGATCTGGTAAGAAAGAAATTCCCTCGCATTCCCCGCCGCGTCTCCGGCTACAACCTCGACGAACTCCTCCCCGAAAGCAGCTTCCACGTGGCCCGCGCGCTGGTCGGCACGGAAGGCACCTGCGTCAACGTCCTCTCCGCCACCCTCAACCTCACGGAGAGCCCGCAGCATCGCGTGCTCACCGTCCTCGGCTTTCCTGACGATTTCTCCGCCGCCGACGCGGTTCCCCTCGCGCTTCAACACAAGCCCATCGGCCTTGAAGGCTTCAACCACCTGCTCGTCGAATTCATGCGCCGCAAGGGCCTCGCCGTCACTGAGCTCAACGCGCTCCCTCGCGGCATCGGCTTCCTTCTCGTCGAGCTCGGCGCCGACACCCCGGAAGACGCACTCGCCCAGGCCCAGGCCCTCGCGCGCGATGCGCAATCCTGGCCGGTCCCGCCCGTCGCCCACGTCTGCACGCCTGAAGAAGCACGCAGCGTGTGGCACGTCCGAGAGTCCGCCCTCGGCGCAGTCGTCTTCGTCCCCGGCGAGCCCGACCGTTGGGAAGGCTGGGAAGACGCCGCCGTCCCGCCCGAGTTGCTCGGCAAATACCTCCGTGCCATCACAAAACTGATGGACGAGTACGGCTACTCCAGCCCCTTCTACGGCCATTACGGCCAGGGCTGCGTGCACAACCGCATCAACTTCGACTTCCGCTCCGACGCCGGCATCCGCAACTTCCGCGAATTCATTGACCGCGCCGCCGACGTAGTGCTCAGCTTCGGCGGCTCCTTCAGCGGCGAGCATGGCGACGGCCAGTCGCGCGCCGCCCTGCTTCCCAAAATGTTCGGCCCCGAGCTGATGCAGGCCTTCCGCGAATTCAAGCTCCTCTGGGATCCGGACAACCGCATGAACCCCGGCAAGCTCATCGACGCCGTCCGCGTCTATGACCCCATCGAGAATCTGCGCCATCCCCTGCTGGGAGGCCAACTGCCTTCGGCCAATCCGCGCCAGGAAGAAGGCGCGGCCTCAGTCCCTCTCAGTTACACGCACGATCACGATATTGAGGGCCGTGTAACAGGGCATGACTTCAGTCGTGCCGATACCGGCCCAAGTAGGGATCGGGCTTCAGCCCCTGCGGGACCTCTTTCCGCGAATCACACACCACTCGAAACCTATTTCGTTTTCTTGAAGGACCATGGCTCTCTCGAACACGCCACCGAGCGCTGCGTCGGCGTCGGCGCTTGCCGCAAAGCCTCGGGCGGCGTGATGTGCCCCAGCTACCAGGCCACCGGCGAAGAGATGCACTCCACCCGCGGCCGCGCCCACCTGCTATGGGAAATGCTCGCCGGCAGCCTCCAAACCGAAGGCTTCCAAAGCGACGCGGTCGACGAAGCCCTCTCCCTCTGTCTGAGCTGCAAAGCCTGCAAGACCGAGTGCCCCGTCCAGGTCGACATGGCGCAGTACAAGGCCGAATTCCTGGCCCAGCGCTACAAGGGCCGCATTCATCCGCTCCATCACTACATCTTCGGGTTCGCCGACAAGATGGCGCGCTTCGGTTCCGTCCTGCCCAGCCTGACCAACGCCATCCTCAACGGCCCGCTCACAAGCCTGCTCATCAAGCGCATCGCCGGTGTCGCGAAGCAACGCGAGTTCCCCAAACTCGCTCCGAAGCCCTATACAAAAGCCAGGAAAGAGCGCATTCCCGGGATGAAAAGGCGCGAAGCGCAGTTGGCCGCACCGCAGGTGCTGCTATGGCCCGACACCTGGAACAACTACTACCATCCGCAGTCCCTGGCCGCGGCCGAATCCCTCCTCACCGAAGCCGGCTTCCGCGTCCACATCCCCAAAGACCACATCTGCTGCGGCCGCCCCCTTTACGACTTCGGCCTCCTCGACCATGCCCGCGCCTATCTCACCAACGTGCTCAACCGCATGGCCCCCCACATCGACCAGAACCTCCCCTTCATCTTTCTTGAACCAAGCTGCGCCAGCGTCTTCAAAGACGAACTCCCCGAGCTCTTCCCCGACGACCCGCGCGCCCAAAGGCTCCGCGAGAACACCTGGCTCCTGGCCGACTTCCTCGCCGCTAAAGCTCCCGCCTTCGCTCCCGATCGCATGGCCGGCAAGCAAATTCTGATCCACGGCCATTGCCATCACAAAGCCGTCTTCGGTGGACCCAAAAACGAAATCGCTCTCCTCCGCCAGGCCGGCGCAGAAGTAAACCTGATCGAAGCCGGATGCTGCGGCATGGCCGGCCCGTTCGGGTTCGAAGCCGACAAGTTCGAAGTGTCGAAGACGATCGCCAACCAGCAGCTTCTGCCCGCCGTCGCCAACGCCGCCCCCGGCACGATTCTCGTCGCCGACGGCTTCAGTTGCCGCGAGCAAATCGACCAGCTAGGCCACAAACAAGCCATCCACTTTGCCGAAGTGCTGGCGCGAGCTGTCCTCAGGCGGGAATGACTTGAAGTGAATGCATCCGAGCCGCTACTGGAGCTTTGCGGCCTCATCAAGTGCCTTTTGCGCCTCGTCTGTTCGCCCGAGTGCCCGAAACACTTGCGCGTGGATGCCAAGGTTCTGGATGAGTGCTTGCTTATAATTTTTGGCTAATCCCGGCGACTCCTTTTCTGCCCAGGCAATGCCCTTTCTCTGAAAGTCCTCAGCTACTACAAGGTCCCGGTCAGCAGCTGCAAGGTCGCCTAAGTGGGCTTCTGCATAGGCTCTCACCGAGTAGGCTGCGTTGTTTCCTGAATTGTCGTCATGGCCGAGCTGCGCTGTGGCCACGGCCCTCTGGCCCCACGCGAGGGCAGACTTAGCATCATCAGAGGCAAGAAACGCATATCCAGCCCAGACGAACGCCGAACGCTTTTCGATGAATCTCCGATCCGGCGCAAACTGCTCCGCCACTTTTGCCGCACGATCGCAGACCGAAGCCGTTTGTTGCGGATCGCTCCGCGCCGAAACCGCCTTTTGGCATTCGTTGAATAGCGGAAAATATTTCTGAGCTGTTTGCTCCTCTTCGGGAGTCGGGTCGTCTTTCCCCAGCGTGAACACAATCGATATCTGGCCAGTGACAGATACTGCGTGGCCGTCCTTCTCAATAGGCCGAAATGTCCACTGCTTCAGCGCATCCATTGCAGCCTGTTGGAGCATCGCCGGACCGCCGGTCACCTTCGACGTGACAAGCTTGCCGGAAGAATCGATCTGGACCGCAAACACAACAGTGCCTACCACTCGAGCAGCCTTCGCAATAGGCGGAAATACCGGTTCGACCCGGTGATCTACATGTTGCTCGATCACGGATTCATCGACCACAACCGGCCCCTGAGCCCGCGCGCCTAGCGACAGACCACCCATTATCACCAACGCTACCATTCCGCGTCTGCCCACCTGGTTCTCCTTCTGGGTTCGGAAATAATCCTACATGTGCGGCACTAGAACAGAGGGAGTGGCTGCAGCAGCACGCACATGCCTGCGCTACCATAACTACAGATCATGTTCATCGTTATCTGGCAGTTCGAAATCGCCGAGGAGAAGATCGCCGCCTTCGAAGCGGCGTACGGCCCCGAAGGCGACTGGGCGCGGCTGTTCCGCACCGTCGCCCGAATACCGCGGCACCGAGTTGCTGCGCGACGCCTACGTTCCCGGCTCCTACCTCACCATCGATCGCTGGACCAGCGAAGACGCCTTTCGCGCATTCCGCCGCGACCACGACGCCGACTACGAAACGCTCGACCGCGCCTGCGACGCTCTGACGTCAGAAAGAAACGCGCATCGGCGCTTATTCCGCCTGAGGCAGTCTCGGATTCACCCCGCCCTTCCTGCGTATCCTGTGGATGTGACTGTTCCTGGCGATCGCGAGCTGATTCAGATCATGGATGCGGCGTGGGCCGATGCGGCGCGCCGCGCGGGCTCTCATCTGGCGTGCAGAGTGGGATGCACGCAGTGCTGCCATGGGGCATTCGCCATTAACGCTCTGGATACCGCGCGGCTGCGTGCCGGCATGGATGACCTGCGAGCGTCGAACCCTGCGAAGGCGGCAACGGTCGAGCAGCGGGCGCGCGCATGGATCGAAGAATGGGCACCAGAGTTTCCGGGCGATGCGGAGACCGGATCGCTGGGAACCTCCGAGGCCGCGCAGGAGGCCTTCGAGGAGTTTGCCAACGAAGCGGCCTGCCCGGCTCTCGACCCCGCCACCGGCCGGTGCGACGTCTACGCCTGGCGGCCGATGACCTGCCGGGTCTTCGGTCCGCCGGTGCGCCAGGAAAGCGGCGCGCTGGCGTGCTGCGAGCTCTGCTTCACCAGGGCCGGCAACGAAGAGATCGCCGCCTGCGAGATGCAGGTCCCGCACGATCTGGAAGAACAGCTCGTCGAGGAGATGGGCGACGACTCGCATACCGTGGTGGCGTACGCACTGGTGAAACCGTCCGCGGCCGACGGGCGATAAACTGTCCTTTGGACGCACGTTTGGAAACGCCCGAGAAAACACGCCCCTGCCGGGTTGAAATCCGCACCCGCGCACTCGAAGACAACTATCGGTTCCTGCAGACGCTCGCCGGGCCCGGCGCCGAATGTCTCGCCATTGTGAAGGCCGAGGCCTATGGGCACGGGCTCTCGCTGTGTGCGCCTGCCGCGGTGCGCGCCGGTGCTCGCTGGCTGGGCGTGACCAGCGTGGAAGAAGGCGTGGCCGCACGCGCAGCCTGTCTGCCTGTCTGTCCGGACGCGCGGATCCTCGTCATAGGCGGCGTCTTTCCCGGCCAGGCCGCCGCGGTGCTGGAGCGCTCGCTTACCCCTGTCGTATGGGACGACTGGCACTTCGATGAGCTTGAGTCCTCGGCGCGCGTCTTCGGTGCCCGGCCGCAGTCCATCCCGGTGCATCTTGAGATCGACACCGGCATGAGCCGCCAGGGAGTGGCGCCGGACGATCTGGCCCGTCTCCTCGCGCGGTTCGGCCTTCAATCGCCGTTGCGGCTTGAGGCGGTGATGACGCACCTGTATGCCTCCGACGAGGCGAGCGGCGCAACCACGGTCACGCAACTGGCGCGGCTGGCCCATACGCTGGCTACGATCGAGTCGCACTTGCCGGCCGGTCTCCCCAGGCCGGAGTTCCTGAGCGCGGGAGCGTCGGCGGCTCTGCTGGGCGGGGCCGCGGATGCGCTGCGCGATCTTGCCGCTCGGCGCAACCTGGTTCCGATGCTGCGGCTGGGCTTGGCGCTCTACGGCTTGGCTCCCGCGTTCGACCCCGACTTTGCGGCGGGCGAGGTCCCGTCAGCCCTTGCCGCAGCACGCGCCAATCTGCACCCGGTTCTGACGTGGAAGACGCAGGTGGTGAGCGTGCGGGAGGTTCCCGCCGGCGCCGAAGTGGGCTATAACGGCACGTTTATCGCCACCGAACCGATGCGCCTGGCGCTCATCGCAGCAGGATACGCCGACGGACTTGACCGGCGGCTGGGCAATCGTTTCAGCCTGCTGGTGCGCGGCCAGCGCGCGCCGCTGGTGGGCCGCATCAGCATGGATCAGGCAGTGCTCGACGTGACGGAGATCGAAGGCGTCGAAGCCGGGGACGATGTGGTGATCCTGGGTACGCAGAGCGGCAGCCAGGGCGGCGAAACCATCACCGCATTCGATCATGCCGATGCGGCCGGCACCATCCCGTGGGAGGTCTTCACGCGGATCGCGCCTCGGGTGCAGCGCGTGGAAGTCCCGGTCTAAGCGCGGTCAGCGGCTGACCGATGCGGCTGCGTGCAGGCCGGTAGCGGCCAGCGCGGCTTCGATCATCGCGTCCGTGCCGATGCATGAGTTGACCAGCATGTGATAGTGGCTGCGGGCGCACCATTCCTGGTTGTAGTGGCGCTTGACCACGGCGGCGCGGCGCTTGTCGGCGGCAATGAGCTCCTGCTCGGCGCGGCCGGCATGGTCGGGGAAGCTCCGCTCGAACCACTCCTTCTTGGCGGCCATGGTGGCGTAGACAAAGACGTGGAAGCAGCCGGGCTTGCCCGCGAGCGCGATGGCTGAGCCGCGGCCCACAAGAACGCAGTTGCCCTCTTTTTCCGCCGCGAGAATCTCCTTGTGAATGAGCGCGTACAGGCGCTCACAGTCGAAGAACTGGTCGTCGCAGGGGCCGGTGGTGGAGTACATCGAGTCCTGCCAGAAGACCTTGCCGTAGCGGTAGTACCAGGGATCGAGGCGGTCGTCGAACTTGGCGGCCTGGTCAGGGGGCACACCGGCGGAGCGCGCCGCCCCCGCCACGAGTTCCGCATCGAGGAGCCTCCAGCCCAGGCGCGCGGCAAGATCGTGCGCAAACTCGGCGCCACGCGAGCCGTACTCTCGTTCGACGGTGATGACGCGGATCGGACGCTGCATCGAGTGCCTCCTTTTAAAATCCTGCCAATGGAGCATACAACGAAACTGGCCGCACATGCCAAGCGCCGGGTTGATTCTGTACGGGATTCTTTGAGCCGGATGCAACTTCCTGCAGACACGTGTGTTTCTGGTGATGTAACCTTTTGTAGCTCTCCCAAATAGCGGATTTTTCAGGCCTCCCCCAAGGGCCGAAGTGGATTCCATGACGCGCCCCTGCCCGGAAATCCTATGCAACCGGATGCAATTCCGGTGCATGGGGCACCGAGTAACCTGCGCCACTTATCTGTCATGGCTTAACTGACGAATCTTGATTGGACTTCTCGGGCAGTGGTACGGCTGTCCACAGGAGTCTTGCGCCAAGACCCCGGCCCGCACCCGGCATTACCTGTTCATTCCGGCTTTAAACGCGCTTCTGCCGTAGGAGAGTTGCGCTCCCACGCAGGTGTTGTTCCCTGCCCTCGGGAGTAGTGGCCCTCTGTAGACAACGAAATCCATCGGAGGAAAGAATGAAGAAAGTAATTGCAGTATTATTTGTCCTCGTCTGCGCGGGGATTTTCCGTACAGAGCCCTTAGCCTGGAGCCAGAGCGTGGCCGTTACCTGGCCGCTCACCGCCAATCAGACTGGAAACAGCTCATCGAACCTGCTCATTACCGGCAATTCCGAGGCGATAAGCAGCGGGACCAACCCCACCCTGACCGTTTGGGACTACTGGAGCGGGCAGGCACAGAGACTGTACGCAGGCACTCAAGGCTGGGTTGCCGGGCCGGTCAGCGCGAACCGTTACCTGCAGTTCGACGTGCATCCCACCGCGTTGAATCAACTCACCGTGACACAGGTCAAGTTCCAATATGGCGGCGAACATAACGTTGGCCAGATCGTGCGCGCCGACGTTCGCATCTCCATAAATAACTGGTCGACATGGACGGTGCTCGCTACCGGACTGATCTATCCGACGACCACCATGAACCAGTTCACAATGCCCGTTTCGGTTCCACCCATTCCGGCGGGCGGCACGTTTTCGTTGCGGATTCTGCCCTATGCGGCAGCCCCACAAAACGCCGGCACGCCAACCTGGGCTGCCCACAACAACGTGCAAATCATCGGCACAAACACCCCCGTAGGTTCGGCGCACGTGCGCCTGCACATCACCAAGAGCACCGGCTCGAACGTCGTGCCGGGGAACTATCCGTTCAACGTAACCTGCACAGGACCGGGAGGACCTTATACGGGGACGAATCCGGTGATCGTGCCGCTGCCGGGCTCCGGCATCGATGCGCAGGTTCCGCAGAACGACACCTGCACCCTGACGGAGACGTCGATCTCGGGATGGGGCCAGCCGATCTGGGGAGGCAGCAATGCGCCGATCGTGCCCAATGGTTGGAGTGCGCAAATTGGGCCCATGCCCGTGAACACAACGCTCATCGTGACCAACAACCCGCCGGTCAACGTGCCCCACGTGCGCCTGCACATCACCAAGAGCACGGGCTCGAACGTGGTGCCGGGGAACTATCCGTTCAATGTGACCTGCACAGGACCGAACGGGCCGTATACCGGAACGAATCCAGTGATCGTGCCGCTGCCGGGCTCCGGTATCGACGTGCAGGTTCCGCAGGGAGACACGTGCAACCTGACGGAGACGCCGGTTGCCGGATGGGGTCAGCCGATCTGGGGAGGAAGTACGGCGCCGATCGTGCCGAATGGATGGAGCGCGCAGATTGGACCGATGCCCGTGAACACTCCATTGATTGTGACGAACCAGCCTCCCACCACCGCGAACTTCACGATCCAGAAGCAGTTCCAAGGTCCGCCGGTGCCTGGGACCTACACGTTCCACATCAGCTGCACGAACGGGTATTCCGGGCCGGGCACGGTCCAGATCACGGTTCCGCCCAATCCAGCCTCGGCGCAGATCCAGATCCCGGTGAACGCGACGTGCACCATCTCGGAGAATCCCATTGGCGGCTGGAATCCGCCGTTATGGGGCGGGAGCAGCCAGCCGCTTAATCCCAGTGGCTGGAGCGTAACCATGGGACCGTTCCATCCCACAGGAGGCCCGGGCGACCGGGTGCAGGTGACCAACCGCCCATAAACACGCCAAGCCCCGGCAGACGGTACTCGTCCGCCGGGGCCTGGCAGTTTCTAGAGAATGTAGCGGCTGAGGTCCTGATCCTTCACGATCGACGCCACCATCAGCTTTACGTACTCGTCGGTGATGAGGAAGACCTTCTCGGGGCCGGAGGCTGTCATGCGCTCTTCATACGGAAGAGGCACGGATGCTTCGGAGCTGATTCCGTCGGCAAGGACGGCGGGGCCCTGCCCGTCCGCGGCGCGCTTCACCACGTCGGGCGCGAGGAAGCTGACGTCTTCAAGCACCCGCTCCATGATGGTATGCAGGCGACGTGCGCCGATGTTCTCCGTGCTCTCATTCACCTTGAACGCGAACGCGGCCATCTCCCGCAGCGCCTCGTGCGCGAACTCGAGCTTCACTCCCTCGGTCTCAAGGAGCGCGGAATACTGCTTCGTCAGCGAAGCCTTCGGCTCGGTAAGAATGCGCAGAAAATCCTCGACCGTAAGGGACTGCAGCTCGACGCGAATCGGGAAGCGGCCCTGTAGCTCGGGAATCAGGTCGCTGGGCTTGGAGACGTGGAACGCGCCCGCGGCGATGAACAGGATGTGGTCGGTGCGCACCATGCCGTAACGCGTGTTTACCGTGGTGCCTTCCACAATGGGCAGGATGTCGCGCTGTACGCCTTCGCGCGATACGTCCGGTCCGTGGCCACCTTCGCGGCCGGCAATCTTGTCGATTTCGTCCAGAAAGATGATGCCGCTCGACTCCACACGTTCCACCGCCGCGCGGTTCACTGAGTCCATGTCGATCAGCCGGCCTTCTTCTTCCTGCACCAGGTAATCGAACGCCTCGGCCACCTTCATCTTGCGCTTCTTCGGCGTCGAGCCAAAGATATTCGGCAGCATGTCCTTGAGGTTCATTTCCATGTCCTCAAGGTTCTGGTTGCTGATGATGCCGAACTGTGGCGTATTGCTCGGCCGCACGTCCAGCTCGACCATGCGGTCGTCCAGCTTGCCTTCGCGGAATTGCTGGCGGAGCTTTTCGCGCGACCGCTGGTGCGAATCCGTCTCCGGAAGCTTGAGCTGGCCTTCCTGTCCCGGCGGGGCGGCCGGAGGCGGCGGCAGCAGCAAATCGAGCAGCCGCTCCTCCGCGTTCATCTCGGCGCGGTCTTCCACTTCTTCCAGGCGCTCTTCGCGCACCATGTCGATGGCGATCTCGACCAGGTCGCGAATCATCGATTCGACGTCGCGGCCCACGTAGCCCACCTCGGTGAACTTCGACGCTTCCACCTTCAGGAACGGCGAGTTGGTCAGCTTGGCCAGCCTGCGCGCAATCTCGGTTTTGCCCACGCCCGTCGGCCCAATCATGATGATGTTCTTGGGCATGATGTCGTCCGCGATATCGGGCGGCAGCTTCTGGCGGCGCTGGCGGTTGCGCAGCGCGATGGCCACGGCGCGCTTGGCGGCCTTCTGCCCGACAACGTGCTTGTCGAGTTCGGCGACAATCTCGCGCGGCGTCAGCTCGTCCAGCGAGATGTCTTGTTCTTCAGCGGAAGCGGGAAGATAAATGGCCATTCTTTTCTTTGATGACTCCTACCAGCAATTGTCATCCTGAGCGAGTCGGAAGGACGAGTCGGGGGGTGCGGTTGTTCTCCGCCGGCCTCTGGCCGATCCTTACTTCAGCTCCTCAAACGTAACGTTGTTGTTGGTGTAGATGCAGATGTCGCCGGCGATCTTCATGGCCCTCTCGGCAATGTCGCGCGCGTTCATCTCAGTGTTCTCCATCAGCGCACGGGCCGCTGCGGTAGCATAGCTTCCGCCGGAGCCGATGGCGGCCAGAGGCTCATCCGGATCGATCACATCGCCGGAACCGGAGATCAGGAATGTCTGGTTCTTGTCGGCCACCAGCAGTAGCGCCTCGAGATTGCGCAGCATCTTGTCGGTGCGCCAGTCCTTGGCCAGTTCCACCGCCGAGCGCCCCAGGTTTCCCGCGTACTGCTCGAGCTTCGCCTCAAACCGCGTAAACAGGTTGAAGGCGTCTGCAGTCGATCCCGCAAAGCCAGCCAGTATCTTGTCCTGGTAAAGACGCCGGATCTTCTTCGCCGAGTGCTTCAGCACGTGATCGCCGAGAGTGACCTGTCCATCGGCGGCCATGACCACCAGACCATCGCGGCGAACGCAAATGACGGTGGTTGAGCGGATGCGTCTTTTTGTTTCTGAACTCCTGAAACCCAACAAAAACCTCCGGAAATCGTGCCTCCGGCGAGTAGAGAAACTGCCTGAGTCGCAGAGTCGAGTATAACGCCTGCGGCTGGCTGCCTTGTGCCAGGGTGCCCGGATGCGGCAGGTTTGCCTTCTGATCTTGAAGCTGTGACGTGCATCTGCGCGCAGCCGGTCTGCTCGACACCGATCTAGCGGGGAACTTCGGATGTTCCTTCGATGGTGAAGCCCTGGGTGACGATGGCGGAGGATGCGTCGCCTTGGGGCTGGCTGCCGCCGAGGGAGATGCGGTACTTTCCTGCCCTGACGGCGCGCGCGCCGGTCTCGTCGACCTGGGAGAGAGTGCGCGGGTCGAGGGTGAAGGTGACGTGATTCTTCTCGCCGGGATTGAGGTGAACGCGATCGAATCCGGCGAGAGCGAGTTTGGGAGAGACGCTGGTCTGGGGAGGCGTGAGGTAGAGCTCGGCGACTTCATCTCCAGCTAGACGGCCGGAGTTGGTAACGTCGGCTTCGACGGTGAGGGTATCGCCGGCGTGCAGGCTTGCGGATGACAGCTTGAGATGCGAGTAGGCGAAGCGGGAGTAGCTCAGGCCATCGCCAAAGTAGAAGAGCGGCTTGCCTTTGAAATAGCGGTAGGTGCGGTTGGCCATGGAGTAGTCGTCGAAAGCCGGGAGCTGATCGACGCCCGTGTAGAGGGTGACGGGCAGGCGGCCGGCGGGGTTGTTTTTACCGCTGAGGGTTTCAGCGATGGCCTGACCGCCGGACTCACCGGGGTACCAGGCTTCAACGAGGCCGCGGGCGTTGTCTTTTGCCCAGTTCACGGCAAGGGCGCTGCCGTTGAGCAGGACGACGATGACGGGCTTGCCGGATGTGGCCACGGTGCGGAGCAGTTCCTGCTGGGATTCGGGGAGGTCGAGGCTGGTGCGGTCGCCGCCGGAGAAGCCTTTGGCGTTGACGCGCATCTCTTCGCCTTCAAGGCGAGGGGTGAGTCCGACGAAGGCGACGACGATATCCGCCTTCTTTGCGGCGGCGAGGGCGTCATCGCGCAGGCGCTGTTCGGAGGGGGTCCACTCAAAGGCGAGAGTGCTGCCCTGGATGCGGCCGGACTGTGTGTACTCGATGCGGATGGGGTGGGGGTTAGTGTCGTTGAGGGGGATGGCGAAGTGCTGGATGGCTCCGTAGTTGCGGCCGGAGGGCGGGATCTTGTCGGTCGTGGGTGAGGGAGGGGCGGCGGGCTCGAGTTTCTGGCCGTCGACGTAGAGGGCGAACTGGACTTTTCCGCCGCAGGGCGAGCAGATGGGCAGGCGGATCTGGAAGTTGTAGGTATCGGGTGCGGGGGCGACGAGCGCGCCGGTCCAGCGCACGGCGAAGGCCTGATTCGTGGAGTCCGCGGAGAGGCTGGGGATGGGGTTGGCGAAGACCCAGTCGAATTGGATTTCCTTGTCGACTCTAGTGATTTCGGCGGGGGAGTCGAAGCCGGGCTTGGCGAAGTATTCGGCTTTCAGGCCTTGTTCACTGGAGCCGGGGGCGGTGCGCAGCATGGTGCGCGGGACGGGGAGTTCGCCGCCGGGGACGTAGGGCGAGCCCTGCGCGTAGAGGACGTGCGTGACGCCGAATTCCTTCTCGATGCCGTCGATGGGGAAGATGGGGTGCAGAGGGGCGGAGTTGTAGTTGCCTTCGAGGGCGACGAGTGAGGCGGCGAGCGGGCCGACGACGGCGATTTGCGATCCCGACTTGAGCGGGAGGATGGAGGCTTCGTTCTTGAGGAGAACCATCGACTCGCGGGCGGCGCGGAGGGCGAGCTCGGCGTGGGCGGGCGAGTTGACTTCAGAGAATGGGATGGAGGAGAAGGGGACTTTTTCCGGCGGGTCAAACATGCCGAGACGCATGCGGGCGGTGAAGAGACGCTTGACTGAGGTGTCGAGCTCGGCTTCAGTGAGGAGGTTCTTGTGGACGGCATCGACGAGGCCCTTGTAGGCGGTGCCGCAGTCGAGGTCGGTGCCGGCTTTGAGGCCGGCGGCCGAACCGGCGGCGTGGTCGGGCGAGAAGTGGTGGCCATGGGGCTGGGAGAAGTCGTCGATGGCGTCGCAGTCAGAGACGACGTAGCCGTCGAAGCGCCAGTTGCCGCGGAGGATGTCGCCGAGCAGCAGGTTGCTGGCGCAGGCGGGGGCTTTGTCGATGCGGTTGTAGGCGCACATGATGCTGTCGGCGTGGCCTTCCGTGATGGTGGCGCGAAAGGCGGGCAGGTAGGTGTCCCAGAGATCGTGCGGGGTGGGGTCGACGTTGGCTTCGTGGCGGGTGCTCTCAGGGCCGCTGTGCACAGCGTAGTGCTTGGGCGTGGCGACGGCGCGGAGGTAATGCGGGTCGTCGCCCTGAATGCCTTTCACGAAGGCGGTGCCGAGACGGGCGGTGAGGAATGGGTCTTCGCCGTAGGTCTCCTGGCCGCGGCCCCAGCGGGGATCGCGAAAGATGTTGATGTTCGGAGACCAGATGGTGAGGCCGTAGTAGCGGTCGTGATTGTCGTGGCGCAGGGCGTCGTTATATTTGGCGCGGGCTTCGATGGAGACGACATCGCCGATGCGCTGGACGAGGGGCGCGTCCCAGGTGGCGGCGTTGCCGATGGCCTGGGGAAACATGGTGGCGTAGCCGGAGCGGGCGATGCCGTGGAGGCCTTCGTTCCACCAGTTGTAGGCGGGTATATCGAGACGCGGAATTGCGGCGGCCCGATCGAGGGTCTGCGCAACTTTCTCTTCGAGGGTGAGGCGGGAGACAAGATCGTCAACGCGCTGCTGGATGGGGAGCGCGGGATTGCGGAACGGCATGGCCGCCGCTGCCTTCACTTCTTCCGGGGTCGGCGCGGGCTGCGCAGGCAGGTTCGGTGTCTGCGCAACGGCGGCAGCGGAGACAAGCGTCAGAAGGAAGAGGGCGGAGAGACCGTTTTTCATGAGTTGGCTCGATGTGAAATTCAGGACATAGAGAAAATAGCATCTCAGGATGAGAGGGCCGGGGCAGATTCAACCGCTTCGGCATCTCGGTTGGGGCCGGGCAATGGGGGCTGTGCATACTGCCAGTAACCAGCGGCAAGATCGGGGAATCATAATGCTTTCGCCGATCCAATTGTTGATCTATGCCGTGAAGGAGGCGAGTCATGGTTGTGTCCATGATGATGTCGAAGTGGGAAGAACTCGGCCTCGCGATCGGAGCGATCGTGTTGCTTGGAATGGGCGTATTCGGACTGGACAGTATCGTCTTCAAGAAGAAAAGACGCCATCAGCGCGATCCGCGCGCGCCAAAGCAGCGAATTACCTACATTGTGGATGACGCGCCGGACGACCCGGGGGTGGATCGGCCGCGGCGGTAGCGCCGAGCGGACCGCGAGGGCGCTGGTCTCAGTTTGCAATGGCCGGCGTTGTGCCGGATACCGGGGCTGAGGTCGATGTTGCTGCGGCGATGAGCGTCTCCACCCGTTCCAATGCCAGATCGAAATCGAATGCTTCGAGTGCAGAGGAGAGCTGCTTCATCTGCGGCCCGACGTCGGTGCCGCGAAGCTGATCGGCCAACTGCAGGACAAGATCACCGGCTTCGCTGTCGCTCTCTTCAATGAGTTTTCTGAGCTGGAGTAGAGCGGGCATGATCCGGTCAAGGCCGATTGAGGCGGCGGGATCGGATTCCTGCGCATCCTCGCGCGGGAGGCGATCGAGCGCGGCGAGGACGGTGGAGAGACTTTCGGCCACGCGGGAGAGCAGGGGGCGCAGCGACTCCTGTGAGGCGTTCTGGCGGCAGGCGAGTTCCAGTTCGCCGGCTGCAGCCTGCACCGCGAAAGCGCCGATATTTCCCGCCGTGCCTTTGAGGGTGTGGGCGAGACGTTCGGCGGCCTTTGGGTCGGGGTCGGACTGCGCGGAGGCGAAGCGCGTGCCGAAACCGCGTTCGCTGTCGCGGAACCTCAGCAGGAGCCTGCCATAGAGCTTCTGATTACCCGCGGTGGAGGCTAGGCCCGCTCTTTGATTGATTCCGGGTAGATCGCCGAATGGATCCGACACGGCTTCGAGGACGTCCGATGCATGGGCGGCAGGAGCCGGGTGGGGATGTTTCGGCTTGATCCATTTGGAGATGGTGGCGAACATGTTCTCGACATTGATGGGCTTGGCGATGTGATCGACCATGCCGACCGCGAGGACCTTCTCGCGGTCTCCGGCCATGGCGTCGGCGCTCATGGCGATGATGCGAATGTCGCGGAGAGCGGGAGTATTGCGAATGGCCCGGGTGGCCTCGTAGCCGTCCATCACAGGCATCTGGCAATCCATCAGGATGCCGTCGAACGCGGCGTCGTAGGCGAGGATGTCGATTGCTTCCTTTCCGTTGTTGGCCACGACGACATCGACGCCGGCTCCGCGCAGGAGCTCAAGGGCGAGTTCCTGGTTCATCTCGTTGTCTTCGACGAGGAGGAGGCGCGCGCCGTGAATGCTTTCGATGCTCTCCTGTGCCTCATCGGATCTGTCGTGAGCGCGCGTTTCAGTGATGCGCCCTTTGCCGAGGGCCTCGCCGATGGCCTCCAGCAGGGTGGACGCGGTGACGGGCTTGCTCAAGGCCGACTTCAGGGGAATGCCGCGCTTCTGCGCCGCTTCCATGGCGTCTTCGCGGCCGTAGGCGGTGAGCATGACGAGGGCCGGGGACTTGGCCAGATGCAGATCGCGAATCCGTGCGAGGGTTTCAAGGCCATCCATCTCCGGCATCTTCCAGTCCATCAGGACGAGGCCATAGGGGAGCTTTTGGGATTCGGCCTGGCGCAGCAGAGTTAGCGCTTCCCTGCCATCCATGGCGGCATCGGCTTCCAACCCGAAGCTTCCCATCATGGCGGAGAGGATTTCGCGGGCCGAGGCGTTGTCGTCCACGACCAGCACGCGGACTCCACGCAATTCGTCAGCGCGGATCATGCGGCGCGGCATGGGTTCAGGCTGCAAGCCGAACCGGGCGTGAAAGTGGAAAGTAGAGCCTTTGCCGGGTTCGCTTTCAACCCAGATGCGGCCATTCATCATCTCAATCAGCTTTTTGGAGATGGAAAGGCCCAGACCGGTTCCGCCGAATCTGCGGGTGGTAGAAGCATCCGCCTGGCTGAAGGAGCCGAACAGCCTGGCGCATTGTTCCGGCGTCATGCCAATGCCCGTATCGCGGATCCAGAAGTGCAGCTCGGCTTCGGAGGCGGTCTGGGAAACGTTTTCGATTCCCATGACAATGTCGCCCTTTTCAGTGAACTTGACGGCATTGTTGGCCAGATTAATGAGTACCTGTCCGAGCCGCAGCGGATCGCCGAGCAAAGCTGTGGGGACGTCGGGAGCGGTGTTGAACAGCAGCTCAATGGCCTTGTCGTGGGCTTTCGCCGCGATGAGTGTAGCAACGTTGTCCATGACGTCTTCAAGACGGAAGCCGATGTTCTCCATCGACAGCTTGCCCGCCTCGATCTTGGAGAAATCGAGAATGTCATTGATGATCACGAGCAGGTTTTCAGAGGCGCGGTGGACTTTCTCGATGTAGTTGCGCTGTTTAGGGTTGAGCTGGGTTTGCATGGCCAGGTGGGACATCCCGATGATGGCGTTCATAGGGGTGCGAATTTCGTGGCTCATGTTGGCGAGGAAGCGGCTTTTGGCGAGCGTGGCCTCTTCCGCAACGGCCTTGGCCTGCATGATCTCAGCCTGGAACCGCTTGCGCTCTGTGATGTCGTGGAATACCACCACGGTTCCGACGGTTTCGCCGTTTTTGCGAATCGCGTTGGTGGAGTATTCGACGGGGATCGCCGAGCCGTCCCTGGTCCAGAACACTTCGTCGTCGACCACACGCGGCTGCCCATCCAGAACGGTCTGGAACATGCGGCATTCGGACCGGGGAAATTCGCGGCCGTCGGGATAGTGATGATGGATCAACGCGTGGAACAACTGGCCCCGCATCTCCTCTTCGCTATATCCCAGAATCGCCGGTACCGCAGGGTTCATGAAGGTCATGAGCCCGTTCAGGTCCATGCCGAAGATGCCCTGGTCAACCGCTGTAAGGACCAGGCGGCTGCGCTCTTCAGCAGCTGCCACTTCGTCGAGCAGTTGCTGGGTTCTGACATTTCTTTCGAGAATCTCGAGGCTCATCGCCAGAGTGGGCATGGCCTCATTCAGCAGAGCCATCTGCTCGGTTGTAAAAGTGTCGAGGCCGGCCAGCTCGAGGACTCCCAGAAAGCGCTCGCCGTGGGTAATCGGTAACATCGCAATGGAGCGAGGCGGCGCGTCGCCAAGGGCGGAGGCGATGCGGATATAGTCGACGGGCGCATTGTTGAGAACGATGGGAGTGCGGTCGACGGCGCACTGACCCAACAGCCCCTCACCTAACGCAATGTATTGGCGATCGTTTTCGCCCGACTGGCGGGCATAGCTGCCGAGCAGCCGCAGGCGTTTCTCGTTCTCCTCGTAGATGTAGAGCACGCCTTGTCCGATTTTGAGCAGAGGCGCGACCTGGGCGAGGAAGGCGTTCGCCAGGCCGGAGAAGTCGGTCTGCAACTGCAGCTCACGCGAGATTCCCGCCAGGTTGGACTTGACCCAGCGTTGCGCTTCCATCTGCTGGGCTTCTTTCTGGAGGACGGAGATGGCGCGTGCGAGTTCGCCCACTTCGTCGGGATGTTCGGTGTAGGGCATGAGGATGGATAACTCGCCGGCGGCGAGCCGGTCGACTGCCTGCCGCACGCGGTCGAGGGGACGGCCAATGGAGACGCCGACCGCGAGGACGAGCAGGATGGTGAGCCCACCACCGATGAGGAGGGTCAACGCAATGACGCGCTCACCATTTGCGGAAACGGCCTCGGCATGCAGGGCGGCTTCATTGGCTTCTGTCTGCAATTTTCTGGCGACGGCGGAGAGCGCTTCCTCGGCATCATTGGAGGCGGTCTCCCATTCCGGGGTCACGATGTAAGCCCGCGCCTCGGCGAGGCGGCCGCTTTCATAGAGTTCCATCACCTGGTGCACGTTGTGCTTATAGGAAGCAAGCCGAATCTGCACCCTGGGAAGTTGCCCCGCCTCTTCTTGCGGCATATGTTGTCGCGCATCATCGATATTCCGCTCGATTTCGCTTTCGGCGTCGAGCAGGCGCCGTACCAGGGCACGGTGCTGGGCGGCATCCGGGGCAACCAGGAGCAGCCCGCGCAGCGAGCGGCCCACCTCCGCGAACTCCAGGTGGGCTCCCTGGATGTCAGCGAGGCTGAGCAGTTCCTGCGAGTAGAGTCTGCGGATGGAATCGCGAAGGACGCGCTGATATTGAATGCTGAGCCCGGCGATGACGAGGGCCATAAACGCAATGATGGAGAAGCCCAGCACCAGCTTCTGGCGGAGCCGGCGCCTTTCGAGAAGTTCCATGAGTCGCTTCACTTGAATTGCCCCCGGTGAATCCAGCTTGAACTTGCTGCGATTGCGAATTCCGATCGCTTATGCACCGGCGACGGCCACGGGCGCGGTGGCGCGGCCGAGCGCCTGCTCGAGGCTTTCTGCTTTTGCCTGGAGCGCGCCATGGGAATCGCCGAAACGGGCGGCGATGGCCTGAAACTCGCCGGTAATCGCAGCGAACACATCGACCACGTCGGGATCGAATTGCGTTCCGCGGCCTTCAAGGATGATTTTCTCGGCTTGTTCATGCGGCATGCCGTCTTTGTAGATGCGTTTGCTGATGAGGGCATCATAGACGTCCGCGACGGACATCAGGCGGGCAGAGAGGGGGATTTCGCTGCCCGGGATTCCGCGGGGGTAGCCTTTGCCATCCCAGCGCTCGTGATGGGACCAGGCGATCTCCTTGGCGCAGGAGAGGAATTCGACGTCTTTGCCCAACTGTTTTTCGGCGTGGGCGATGGCATCTTTGCCGAGCACGGCGTGGGTTTTCATGATTTCGTATTCGTCGGGATCGAGGCGGCCGGGCTTGAGCAGAATGCGGTCGGGAATACCGACCTTGCCGATGTCGTGGAGCGGGGCGGACTTGAAGATCAGCTCAATCTGGTGGGGAGTGAGATAGGGAGCGAATTCGGGGCGTTCACAGAGCTTTTCGGCAAGGGCTCGGACGTAGTACTGGGTGCGGCGAATGTGGTTGCCGGTTTCGTTATCGCGGGTTTCAGCGAGGGAGGCCAGGGCCTGGATGGTTACATCCTGCACGGCGACGATTTCGCGGGTGCGGCGGGCGACCTCACTTTCGAGGAAGGCGGCCTTGTCTTTGAGGAAGTCGGCGGTGGCCTTGATCAGCAGATGCGATTTGACGCGTGCCAGGACGATGGGCGGGCTGATGGGCTTGGTGATGTAATCGACGGCGCCGAGGTCGAATCCTTTCTTCTCATCCTCGGCGGAGGTCATGGCGGTCAGGAAGATGACGGGGATGTCTGCAGTGGCGGGGTCGGCCTTCAACTCCCGGCAGACGTCATAGCCGCTCATGACGGGCATCATGATGTCGAGGAGGATGAGGTCCGGCGGGCGTTCGGCGCGGGCGATGCGAAGGGCCCGCTCGCCGCCGTTGGCTACTTTGACCTGGTAGATGTCTTTGAGCAGCTGAGACATGAGGGTCAGGTTGTCAGGCGAGTCGTCGACAACGAGGACCGACTTTCTCTCTTCCCATAGCGCTGTATCAGGCATATATCCCCTTTGGTCCGCTGGGTTGCGGCGGCGTGGCTCAGTGAATCGGGAGGAATATACGCCCGCGGCGCGGGGTTGGCGATGCGCGATTCTGCCAGTCTTTTGGCGGGGTGGGGCGGGGAGAAAGGAAGCCGAGTGGCATTTCCGACGATCTGCCACTCGGATGGATCAAATGGTCAGCCGATCATCACCGCTTCGCGCTCTTCGACTGATTTCTTCGTGTTGGACCTGCTCTCCGGCTCGTACGAGTGGCCGGTGAGCAGGCCCAGGACAAACCAGCCCAGCAGCGCCGCTCCGAGGGCGAACAGGACATCGCCAGGAACGCGCATCCAGCGCAGCGCTTGCATCGGGCCGGACTGCATGAACTCCGCTGAGCGCGCGTACCATGTGCCGTACTTGATGGATGCCTCAGCCTGCAGGATGCCGATGGGGAACATGCTCAGCAACACCATGAAGACGAGGCCGAAGTTGATGGACCAGAACGAATACTTCAGCACGCCTTCCTTCCACTTGCGGGCCGGCTGCAGCACGCGTAGGCAGAAAAGCGTCAGACCCAGGCCCAGCATGCCGTACACGCCAAACAGCGCGGTGTGGCCGTGCACCGGGGTCAGATTCAGTCCCTGCATGTAATAGAGCGCGACCGGCGGGTTGATGAGGAATCCGAAGACGCCCGCGCCAACGAGGTTCCAGAACGCTACTGCAACGAAGAAGTAGATGGGCCACTTGTAGTTCGCGATCCACGGCGCCTTCTCCGTGGGCTTGGCAAGCCTCAGGTTCTCCCATGCCTCGTAGCCGATCAGCGTGAGCGGCGCTACTTCCAGCGCGCTGAACACTGCGCCCAGCCCGATCACCGCCGCGCCCGATCCGGCGAAGTAGAGATGATGGAACGTTCCGATGATGCCGCCCGAAAGGAAGATGATGGTCGAGAACATCACCGCCTTGGTAGCCGTGCGAATCTCAAGCAGTTTGAGCCGCGTGAACAGGAACGCAATCACTACTGTGGCGAACACTTCGAAGAAGCCTTCAACCCAGAGGTGAACCACCCACCAGCGCCAGTATTCAGCAGTCACCAGGTGGCTGCGCTGGCCGTACATCAATCCCGCCGCATAGAACGTGGGGATCGCAACGCTGGAGACAAGGAACAGCGAGAGCAGCGAGCGGTCTTCGGGATTCTTCTTGAACGCCGGCTTGAGCGAGCGCACCATCAACACCAGCCAGAGCACGAGGCCGACAAACAGCAGGATCTGCCACAGGCGGCCAAGGTCGACGTACTCATATCCCTGCGCGCCCAGCCAGAACCATGCATTGCCAAGCTTCTGCTGAATGCCCATCCACTCGCCCGCGAGCGAGCCGCCCACCACCAGGATGAGCGCACTGAACAGAACATTGACGCCGAGACGCTGGAATTTGGCTTCCTCTCCGCTGACAGCGGGGCCGACGTAGAGACCAGTCGCGAGCCATGAAGTAGCGATCCAGAAGATGGCGATCTGCAGGTGCCAGGTACGCGTGATGGCATACGGCAAATACTTGTCGAGCGGGAATCCGTAGAAACCTTTCCCCTCCACGCCATAGTGCGCTGTGATCACGCCCATCAGAATCTGCACGCCCCACAGAATCACAACAACAAGGAAGTACTTGATGGTTGCGCGCTGCGAAGGAGTAGGCTTCGCTCCGAGAAACGGATCGCGCGCCGGAAACGGCCCATGTATGGCTTCCTTTTCGCGCGCCGAGTTCCACCACACCAGCGCGCCGACGCCCGCGATAAGCGAGATGACGCTGATCATGCTCCACAGGATCGCGCCGGAGGTCGGGTTGTTGGCGACCAGCGGCTCATGCGGCCAGTTATTCGTATACGACACGTCCGATCCCGGCCGTTCCGTAGCCGTGGCCCACGCACTCCACCAGAAGAACTCTGCCAGTTGCTGCTGCTTGGCCGTATCCACCAGCGCGCCCTGCGGAATGGCGTACTCCTTGCGCCCGCTGGAGAAGACGTTGGCGTAGTATGCCGCCAGTTTCTTGAATGCGGCCACACGATCGGCAGAGAGCACGACGCGATTCTGCGCCGCGTCATAAGTGTTGGTGCGCTCTTCGCGAATCAGCCGCGCCTTCAGTGCCGCCTGCTCATCCGCATTCAGAGCCGCAAAGTTTGCCGCGCCCTTCTGCTGCGCCCAAGTATCGAGCAGAAACTCCGACTCGCGGTGCAGCCAGTCGGCGCTCCAGTCAGGCGCCACATATGCGCCATGACCCCAGACCGTGCCGATCTCCTGCCCGCCGATGGATTGCCACACGCCCTGCCCATCCGTGATCGACGCGCCCGCGAAAAGAAGTTGTCCATCCGCGGAATACACGTCGGGGATTGGAGGAGCCTGACTGATCATCTTCCGGCCCACTGTGCCCAGGACGGTGAAGGATCCTATGATGACGATGGCCAGTGCCAGCCAATAACGCCTGTAATTCATGCTTGCCTCAATTCGCACTCGCGTGCAAAGGTATTGCTGCTACGTCTCACCCTAGCGATCTGCGCAATCGAGAGCAGGGACTAAAGTCACAAAAATCAAGGAATGATTCACACGGCCACAATCGCGGCTCGACGGCTATCATTCTTCTGACCCTGTTCCGTAGGTTTTCTGCTGCGGCCCTGTTAAAAACAAGTCAACCCGCTGCCCTGCCGGAGTACGCTTTATGTCGTTTCGTTCGGTCTTCATCGCAGTCGTTGCAGCATTCGCCCTCATCGTCGCAGCTTTCCTCATCAATCGCGCCCGGCCCAGGGTGGAAACCGAGCAGCCCACCGCCGACTTCGTTCGCGCGTCCGGCAAGTGCGCCGAGTGTCATGCGCGCCTGCAGTACTCCGTTGTGCACGAGTACGAGATGTCGGCGCACGCGCGCAAGTCCGTCAACTGCCTCGATTGCCACCAGCCCGCGGCCGGGCAGGAAAAGGTGGATCATCACGGCTTCGTGATCTCGAAGCACCTCACCGCCGGCAACTGCCGCTCGTGCCACGAAGGTGTCTACCAGGAGTTCCTGCGCAGCCGCCACGCCGCGCCGAGTTGGGCTGCGGTCCACGGCTCTACCGGTCTCAGCAAAGAGCAGGTCGCCTTCAGCGAGCAGTTCCAGCCCGGCGGCGCCAATCGCGCCGCCCAATCCGCTGGTCATGCCTGAGGGCAAACATGCGGTCGGCTCCGGCTGCGAGCAGTGCCACGCCGTCGGCAAGCCCAACGACGATGGCACCATCGGAACCTGCACGGAATGCCACTCGCGCCACACCAGCTCCGTCGCGCTGGCGCGGCTGCCAACCACCTGCGGCCAGTGCCACATGGGCCCAGACCACTCGCAGCTCGAGATCTACTCTGAGTCAAAACACGGCATCATGTTCAATGCGCAGCGCAATCTGCTCAAGCTCGATGCCGACCCGCGCACTCTTACCACCCGCGATATGTTTGTACCCACTTGCGCCACCTGCCACATGAGCGGAATCAACGGCCTCAAGGTCACGCACAATCCCTCAGACCGCCTCAGTTGGTACCTGGCCGACAAGATCACCACCCGTCGCCCCAACTACATGCAGGCGCAGATCAACATGAAGCAGGTTTGCACGCAGTGCCATACCCAGCCGCTCATCGATCGCGTCTACTCGCAAGCCGACGCCATCGTGGCGCAGACTAACGACAAGGTGAAGGTCGCGCAGGACATCATGGACGGCCTGCACAAGGACGGCACGCTCAGCGGTGCGCCGTTTACGCAGCCCATCGACTTCACCTTCTTCAACCTCTGGCACTACGACGGCCGCACCAGCAAGCACGGCGCCTTCATGGGCGGGGCCGATTTCGTGCAGTGGCACGGCAACTACGAGCTCTTCGCCAAGACCGTCGAGCTGCAGCATGAAGCCGAAGCGCTGAGGAAAGAACATGGGCGCAAATAGCCTTCTCGATCGCGCCCGCGCCTTCGTCACCCATCCGCGCATGCATTGGGCTCGCGATCCGCAGCTTTGGATCGAGCTCTTTGTCACGTCGAACCTGCTTGTCCTCGCCGGTGACATCTATATCGCGCACTCCGTCAACCAGTTTCACAAGGCCGCCGAGTACATCCCGCTGTATTTCTCCATCACCGCGCCCGTCGCGCTCGGCCTTGTCATCGCTTTGCGCTGGATATGGGGGCAGCATGCCGCGTGGCGCGATGTGGGCTATCTCGTCGGATGGCTCTCGATTCTGGTGGGTTTGGTCGGCGTGCTCTACCACCTCGAGAGCCGCTTCTTTCTTGACCGCACGCTGAAGAGCCTGACCTATGCGGCCCCGTTCGCCGCGCCGCTCTCCTATACAGGGCTCGGCTTTCTGCTCCTCGTCGACCGCATGGTAGCGGCGCGCTCTGCCGACTGGGCGCGATGGGTGATCGCTCTCGCCATGGGCGGCTTCCTGGGCAACTTCGTGTTGACGCTGACGGACCACGCATCCAACGCCTTCTTCGCGAAGACTGAGTGGATCCCGGTCATCTCATCGGCATTCGCCACTGGCTTTCTGCTGGTGCCGCTGCTGATGAACGTGACGCGCCGCTATCTTGATCTATGCCTGATGGTCATGATCGGGCAAGCGCTGGTTGGCGTGCTCGGCTTCTGGCTTCACCTCGAGGCCAACCTCATTGGACCCGGCGCCAGCCTATGGGATCGCCTCGTCAACGGCGCGCCGCCAATGGCGCCGCTGCTGTTTCCCAACCTCGTCGGCCTCGCGCTTATCGGCCTGTGGGCGCTGATTCCGCACGTGCCTGAAGCTTCGCAAGGCACATCGTGGCTGGGCGCCACCTATGCGTGGGCCCAGCCGGCGAGCGAAGAATAGCGCGCCGTTGCTGTTCTTGCCGAAGTGAATCTGCTTTTCTACGCACCGCTGATCGCGTTCGTTTGGCTTGCCGCAAAGAACGCCCGGCCTCGCGCGAAAGTCATCACAAGATTGAACGCGAAAAGCAGCACGCCAGCGAGCTCAAGCGTCGCCGAAACCGGCAACACCTTCCACGCGAACATCGAAAAGCCCTCATACGCGAGCGGCTCCGAGGTCACGCGCAGTGTGCATCCGAATTGCAGAAGCAACAGGCTGAACAGCATCAGTCGCTTCGAGAACAAGTTGTACACGCCCCCAAAGTGGGGCAAAATCCGCGGCCCAATTCCGAACACCATCGTCGCCGCAAAGCCCACCGTGAGCGCATGCCGTGACGCTCCCCAGATTCCGTTGTGGACATCCGCCAGCGAGGCCCATACGCTCATGCCCGCCGCAATCACCAGCCACACATAAGCAAGCCGGATGAACACCGGGAAGCTGGGATGAATCCCCTGCACCTTGGCCTTGCCGCGCGGCTGCTCTGTGAGCCGAAGCGCAAACATCACTGCAATCGAAGTGAACGTAAGAAGAACCATAGCTGCGGGCACAAAACCGCACACTGCCCCGATGATCGCAACGATGTCCATCAGCAGCGCGTAGCGGAACAGCTTCTCCCGCGGCTGCCCGATCCCGAGAAACGTCGGCAGCCACCGCGCCGAGAATCCCCACACCGTAGGCGCCAGGAATCCCCAGCCCAGGATCACGAGATAGCGCTGATCGAGCGCATGCGGAAAGCTCTCGCTTCCGCCGGCAACAGTCAGCCTGAGGCACTCCACGAAGTTGAAGATGACGCCCGCCAACAAGCCCGCCGTTCCCAGAAGCACTGAAATCATCCACAGTTCGATGCGCGGCTTGCTCTGCGCTCCTTCGCTGTCGGTTAGTTTGTGATGCCGCGCCGCCGACAGAAACAGCAGCAGCGCCAGCAACTCCGCTGTTGCCGAAACCACAAACAGCGTCCGCCAGTGACATCCGTAGATATTCGCGGACCACCGCAGCGCCACACCTGATGTCCACAGCACAAAACACGCCATCGGGATTCGCAGCACGGATTTGCCCCGCGCCGGCTGCGAATAAAAGCCGATGCCAAGAATAAAGCTGCCGATCCACCCGAACATCTGGGCGTGCCCGTGGCCTTCCATCCACGCTGCCGGAAGAAACCCCAGTCCGTGGTGCTCGCTGATCGCTACAAGATTTGAGAATCCCAGCAGAGTCCCCGGCAGCGCCATGAAGAACAGTCCCGCGATGATCCATGCGCGCAGCATCAGGCTCTTCTTCCGTTCGCGGAGCGCGGCATTCATCTCGGCAGTATTCATTGCGCACCTGCCCGCATCATTTCCGCTTCCATTGCAATCGCCCGCGGAAACAGCGCTTCATCCTCGAGGCGGATGTGTTCCTCGAGATTCGCTGCGAATATCCGCAGGCCCTCGTAAAGAGCTGCAAAGGCCGCGCACGCCCACACCGGCGGCTTGAAGTCATTCGTCAGCCGTTGCAGTTCCGCAATCAACAGCTTCACCCGCTCGTGTTCCTGCACCATCAAGAACACAGGCTGACCGATCCGGCTGAAACACTCCTGCGGTGGTCGGAACGCCAGCAGCGGAGCCTCGTCAACCTCTGTGATATGAGGGAACAGCACCTGCTCTTCTTTGCGAATGTGTTCCGTCATCTCCGCGCGCAGTTCGGCAGTCAGGAGTTCCACCCGCTTGAGCTCCGGCGTTCGTTCGCCATGCTTCTCCACAACGGCGTGCGCAAGCTCCACCAGCCGCGGCAACTCTTGCCGCACGTTCCGGTGATGCACGCGCACAATGTGCTGTATCAGGCGGCTGGGTGTGAGCTCGCGTGGATTTGTGCGCTTGGCCCCACCATCCAGCGCCTCGCCGTCTTCCAGCTTCTCCATCACCTGCTCGATCGAGAGCTGCAGATGCGCGCACGCCTCGTTTAGTGATTCATTAGCCTGCGCGCATACATCTATATCAAAGCGCTGCAGAATTGCTGCTGCCGTGGGCTGGGAGCTGACGATCTCGCGAATGGACTGCGTTGCCGTGGCCATGAGTGCCTCCACCTGCAACACTAGACGGCTTGAAATCGCGCAACAGCGACTTATGTCACTCAGGTTCCGCTATGTTGTTTCGAGCTGCGCGCTCAGCCCCTTGAGATCCTTCACCACAATATGCCGCGCCTCCACGTCGATGAGCCCTTCCGCCTGCAGCCTCATCAAATTGCGCGAGATCAGCTCCCGCACTGTCCCGAGCTGATTGGCAAGTTCCTGGTGCGTCGCAGGCAGCAGGAACTCAATCCCCCGAGGCGACTTCTTGCCTTCTGACTGCGCCAGCTTCACCAGCACGGAGATCAACCGCTGACGGATCGTGGTGAAGGAGAGTTCCTCGATGATGCCGACAAGGCGGCGCAGGCGCGAGCCCACTACGGAGAGCACTTTAAGCGATACTTCAGGATGCTCCAAGCAGTACGCCTGGAAATCACGCCGCGAAATAAAGGCCATCTCTGTGTCGTCGACGGCAAGGGCGGATGCGGGGAACGGCCCGCCATCAAACACCGGCAGCTCGGCCACCGATTCGCCGGGGCCATTCAGGGCCAGCACCTGCTCGCGTCCGCTCACCGAGGTTTTGAAGATGCGCACCTTGCCACGAGCAATGATATGCAAGCCGTTGCACGGCTCGCCTTCTGAGAAGATCAGCTCTCCCGCGCTGAACAGCTTCCGTACCGTGCGCGCGGCCAGGCTCTTTAACTCGGGCTGCGACAGGTTCGAGAGTAGTGGCGTCTGGGCGAGAACTGCTGCGAGATCGGTCCTGGGGGCATTCACGGCTCGATTCTATCAATCGAGAGACTTTCGTCACTGCGCCGTGCGCCGGTCTCCGGTCTCATGGAGTCATGAACCCGCTAGTCAACACCGTCGACTTCAACCAGCACCCCTTCATCGCCATCTGGGAAGTCACGCAGGCCTGCGACCTGGCCTGCGTGCACTGCCGTGCGTCCGCCCAGCCTGAGCGCCATCCGCTTGAGCTCACCACGGAAGAAGGCAAGCAGTTGATCGACCAGATTGCCGCGCTCGAAGTCCCAGTCTTCGTCCTCACGGGAGGAGACCCCATCAAGAGGCCTGACTTGTTCGAGTTGATCGCCCACGCACGCAAGATGGGCGTGCGGGTCTCGCTCACCCCCAGCGCCACGCCGCTGCTCACGCGTGACATTGTCTTCCGTCTGAAGGAAGCGGGCCTGGCCCGCCTCGCCGTCAGCATGGATGGCGCCGGTGCCGTCACGCATGATGCATTCCGCGGCCTCTCCGGATCTTTTGCCCGCACGCTCGACGCCGTGCGCTGGGCCAATGAAGCCGGCCTTCCCGTGCAGATCAACACTACATTCAGCCGCCGCAACATCGGCGAGATCGACTCGATCGTTGCCCTGATGGAGCAACTCAAAATCACGCTGTGGTCCGTCTTCTTCCTGGTTCCTACCGGCCGCGGTAAGCTCAACGACCTGCTCAGCGCAGACGAATTCGAGAAGGTGTTCGCGAAGATTCACGAACTCTCAAAGAAAGCCGGCTTCGACATCAAGACCACTGAAGCCCAGCACTATCGCCGCTATGCGCTGCAGCAGAAAGTCGCCGACCGCAAGGCCGGCATCGTGAGCGATATTCCCTCCCGCGTTGAAGACGCCATCGGCCGCGCGCCCCGCGGCCTCAACGACGGCAAAGGCTTCGTGTTCATCTCGCACACCGGCGAAGTCTTCCCCAGCGGATTCATGCCGCTCTCCGCGGGCAGCGTCCGCCAGGAGCCCCTCGCAGAGATTTATCGCAACTCGCCCATCTTCCGCGCGCTTCGCGACGCATCGAAACTCGAAGGCAAATGCGGCGCCTGCGAGTTCAAGGAGATCTGCGGCGGCTCGCGCGCCCGCGCTTACGCGCTCACCGGCAATCCGCACTCGGAAGAACCCTGCTGCTCTTACGTTCCGCGCGGATACATTGCGCCGGCGGCAGCGGTCAAGTCAGCAACAACCCTGCACGTGCTGCAAGGCGCGTGAGACGAACGATGAGGGAGACCGGCTGATACACGTGGTGGAACCGGCGTTTTGCGGAACCAGCGTGTGGGCCTGCGCTTCAACCGGCGCGCCCGCCATGAAGTCAGCAAACTGAGCCGGGCTGCTGTTGGCCGGCAGGGCTCGGGCAATCTGGTCCGTGACGGCGAAGACCTCGACGGTCGCCTGAAATGTCCATGATCTATTGAAGGAACGAGCGGGCACTACACGCGAGGTCGAGCGGCTCTGCGGGTTGTGCGTCCCATGAGGCGCAGATACTCCTGTGTCATAAGTGCGCGCATGCGTTGAGCGAAATTCGGGTCGCACGCGAGCCCAAAGGACCGGCAACGATCAATCGCAGCACGCAGGTCCTTTAGAAAGGCCACGCAAGCGGGGCAGTTGTCGATATGCGCTTTCATCTGCTCGCAGGTTCGTGGTTCGACGCGAGCATCCAGGTACTCAGATAAGTTCGCAAACAATTCGCGGCATTCGGCGGGCCGCTGTGCGACGGCTTGTCTGTCTGCAGCCTTCGGTTCGGGCACTCCCTTGAGAAGCCTCGACATCTCTTTCCTGACCGCGAGTCTTGCCCGATGGAGACGAACCCGCACAGTCCCGATCTGGAGACCGAGTACTGTGGCGATTTGCTCGGATTCCAGGTCCTCCATGTCATGAAGGACCAGGACCATGCGCAGCGGAGTGGGCAACCGCAAGACGGCCTCATGAAGAAGATGGCGCTGCTCGCCTCGAATCGCGTCACGCTCCGGACCTCGTTCGGAACTGATCAGAAGGCGGCTGAGCTCTTGGTCGTCAGGAATCAACTCGTCCAGTGAAAGCCGCTTGTCGATACCCTCATGACCGCGCCTCATCCGGCGGCAGCGATTTCTTGTCACTGCATAGAGCCAGGCGGCCAACGCATCAGGGCCTTCGAGCTTGCCGAGATGCTTGAGCGATCGAAAGAGAACTTCCTGGGTCGCATCCTCGGCATCCTGGCGATGGCCGCACATCTTCATGCTGAACGAGAAGACGGTGTTCTGCAGCAGCCCGATCGCCTCCTCAACCGCTTCAGGAGTGTCTTTCCGCAGGAGTTCCGAAACCTGGATAAGTTCAGTTCGCATTTGGGCAAGAGAATGTCACCCCAAGTATAGCGAGTGGAGTGCGCGGCAAATTCATCAGGCAGAGCACCTGAATACGCGTTGCTTCTTGAGTCTGGCTTGGAGCAGACTCCGCACGTCCGGTGGAAACAAAATGGGCACAGCTTCGAAAAGAGCGCCTTGTAGGTGGGCAAGGAATCGCGGAAAGAAATAGATGGGTTGACTGGTGCGCCCGGAGAGATTCGAACTCCCGACCTAATGCTCCGGAGGCATTCGCTCTATCCAGCTGAGCTACGGGCGCACTTTCTTAAGAATACCTCAAAACCAGACCCCGGCGGGAAACAGCCTCAGAATCAGCCGTTTCCCGCCGAGATAATGTCTCTTTTGCAGCCCTACGCCTTCGCCTTCCGATAGCGCCGGATCAGGTTGTTCGTCGAGCTATCGTGCCCCAGCGCCGGCTCCGACTCATCCTCGAGCTCCGGAATGATCCGCTGCGCCAGTTGCTTGCCCAGCTCCACGCCCCACTGGTCGAACGAATTGATATTCCAGATCACGCCCTGCGTAAACACCGCGTGCTCATACAGCGACACCAGCTTGCCCAGAATGTCCGGCGTCAGCTCGTCCGCCAGGATCACATTCGACGGCCGGTTGCCCTCAAACACCCGATGCGGCACCAGCCAGTCCGCGGTCCCTTCGGCCTTCACCTGCTCGGCGGTCTTGCCGAACGCCAACGCCTCGGCCTGCGCAAACACGTTGGCCGTCAGCATGTCATGATGCCGACCGAGCGCGTTCAGCGCCTTGTTGAACGCAATAAAGTCACATGGAATCAGCCGCGTTCCCTGGTGAATGAGCTGATAGAACGAGTGCTGCCCGTTCGTCCCCGGCTCACCCCAGTAGATCGGGCTCGTCGCGTAGTCCACATGCTGGCCATCCAGCGTGATGTGCTTGCCGTTGCTTTCCATGGTGAGCTGCTGCAGATACGCCGGAAACCGCTTGAGGTACTGCTCGTAGGGCAGTACGGCTACAGTCTCCGCGCCGAAGAAATCCGTGTACCAGATCGACAGCAGCGCCAGAAGCACCGGCAGATTCTTCTCATACGGCGTTGTGCGGAAGTGCTCGTCCATGGCGTGAAAGCCATCGAGCAGCGCGCGAAAGTTCTCTGGCCCGATCGCCAGCATCGTCGACAACCCGATCGCCGAGTCCATTGAGTAGCGCCCGCCCACCCAGTCCCAGAACCCAAACATGTTCGTCGTGTCGATCCCGAACTTCGATACTTCCGTCGCATTCGTCGAGACGGCCGCAAAATGCTTCGCAATCGCTCCCTCGTCCTTCAGCGCTGCCAGCAGCCATTCGCGCGCAGAGTGCGCGTTGGTCATCGTTTCCAGCGTCGTGAACGTCTTTGACGAAACGACAAACAGCGTCTCCTCCGCATTGAGATCGATGACCGCCTCGGCAAAGTCGGTGCTGTCCACGTTGGAGACAAAGCGGAACGTCATATCCCGCTGGCTGTAGTGCCGCAGCGCCTCGTACGCCATCACCGGTCCCAGATCTGATCCGCCGATGCCGATATTCACCACATTGCGGATGCGCTTACCCGTGTGGCCCTTCCACGCTCCGCTGCGCACTCGGTTGGCGAAGTCCGCCATGCGGTCCAGCACCTCGTGCACCTTCGGCACCACGTTCTCGCCGTCCACCTCAATCACTGCCCCGCGCGGCGCCCTCAGCGCCACGTGCAGCACCGCGCGATTCTCCGTAATGTTGATCTTCTGCCCCGTGAACATCGCCTCGGTGCGCGCCTGCAGGCCTGACTCCTCCGCGAGTTGCATTAGCAGCCGCAGCGTCTCATCCGTCACGCGGTTCTTCGAGTAGTCGAGAAACAGCCCCACAGCCTCGGCGGTAAACCGCTCGCCGCGCCCCGGATCAGCAGAGAACAAATTGCGCAGATGCGCGTCGCGAATCTCCCTGAAATGCACTCCCAGCGCTTGCCACGCATCCCGGCTCGTCAAGGATTTCGTCTCTGCCGCAGCTGTTGCCATGTCGTTCTCCTTTTAAACTCTGGTGGAGGATTCGCGATCTGCTCGCGCTAATGCAGCCGCCTCATTGCTCAGGGCGCGCCCGCCTGCATGGCTACATTGTACTGGGCTGCCAGCTCACGGAATGTCGCCACTTGCCCTTCAATCCAGGCCTCATCGCGCCCCAGTTCGCGCGCCAGCAGGCGTGCCGCCGCCGGCGCCATGCGCGCCGCTGCCGACGCATTCAACAGCAGTGCCCGCGTCCGCCGCGAAAGCACGTCGTCCAGCGTGCGTGCCATCTCATTTCGTGCCGCCCACACAATCTGTGCGCCTATGAACGGCATTGCGGCATCGAGCGGCTTTGCAAGCTCAGCGTCGGCTCCGGCAACTTCGCGGATCAGCGAAGCGTCCGAGCCGTAGACGTCGAGAGGATCGTCGAGGCGCGCCAGTCCCGCAGAGTCGTCCCGCCGTGGCTCATATCCGTGAATGCGGAGCGTGCGCGTGATGCACGGCGCTTCTTCGAGACGCCCCAGCGTAACGGCCTGGTCCACCGCGTCCTCTGCCATGTGCCGATACGTCGTCCATTTGCCACCGACAATCGTCAGCAGTCCTGTGGCATCGATGTGGATGGTGTGCTCACGCGACAGAGCGGAGGTCTTCGACGCGTCCGATCCCGCTTTCACCAGCGGCCGAATACCCACGAACACACTGAGAATATCTTCGCGTCGCGGAGGCCGGCTCAGGTACTGCCCCGCCGTGTCGAGCACGAACTGAATCTCATGCTCGAATGCCGCCGGCTCATACGATGGCGCATCGATCGGCGTATCGGTCGTGCCCACCAGCGTGTGTCCGTGCCACGGAATCGCAAACAGCACGCGTCCATCCGTCGTGTGTGGAACCATGATCGCGGTGTCACCGGCAAGAAACGACCGGTCGAAGACGAGATGAATGCCCTGGCTCGGCGCAAGCATCGGCTGCGCATCGCCATCGGCCAGGCGCCGCACCTCATCGCTGAACATTCCAGTCGCATTGATGATGGTCTTCGCCTCTGCCGTAAAGCGCTCGCCCGACTCGCGATCGATTCCGGCGACCCCATTCACGAAACCATCTGCATCCCGCGTCAGTTCGACAACCGGCGCATAGTTCAGCACAGTCGCTCCATACTCGGCCGCGGTCACCATCAGGGCGATCAGCAGCCGCGCATCGTCGAACTGCCCGTCGTGATAGATCACGCCGCCGCGCAGCCCATCCTGCCGGATGTTGGGCAGGCGCTCCAGTGTCTCTTCGAGCGAAAGAATCCGCGACTTGCCGAAGCCGTACTTGCCCGCCAGAAGGTCATAGATCTTGAGCCCGATGCCGTAGAACGGCGTCTCCCACCAGGAATAATTCGGGACTACGAACGGCAGATCGTGCACCAGGTGGGGAGCGTTCTCCAGCAGCATCCCGCGCTCCTTCAGCGCCTCCATCACCAGGGAGACGTTGCCCTGCTCCAGATAGCGCACGCCGCCATGAACGAGCTTGGTGCTCCGGCTCGACGTCCCCTTACCGAAGTCTTCGCGCTCGAGCAGCAACACGGAGTAGCCGCGGCTCGCGGCATCCACGGCGATCCCTGCGCCTGTTGCGCCCCCGCCGATCACGAGGATGTCCCACGGACCACGGCGTTCACGGACGCGCGCCAGCATGGATTCACGATGCATGACATGACCTCATGAAAAGGCCCCAATGGAAGGATACGATGCCCTCGGCACACACGGTTCGCCGAACTTCAAATCATCCGATTCACACCATTTAGACTGAAGACTGCGCGGCCTTTGTGCTCGCGCGTGGATAGAACGAATGCATTTTCATTTCCCATTCACGACAGGGGACGTTCTCTGGACGTTCATCTTCGCTGCGCATCTGGTTCTCCTCGTCGTCCTGCTCGGACGCGATCGGGCGGGGCGCTTCCCTATCTTTACGGCCGGCATCGCCGTGACGGCGTTTCGCTTGCTGACCGTCAAGCTGCTCAGCAACCGCCTCCCGCAGATCACGTTCATCGAATTCATGCTGATTACGCTCACAGTGAGCGTGGTCCTCAGCCTGCTCGTCCTGCTGGAATTGGCGCGCAAGGCATTTGGGACGGTACAACGGGGCGCATGGATCGCTGGAGCGCTGGCGGTGATGATCGTCGGAGCCGTTGTGATCTGGAAGTGGGGACAGTGGCCGCCTTTGGACGCCCTCAAAACTGGATCACCCTGGCAACTGGTGCAACTCATTGTCCAGAAAGGCAGCCGTCTGGCCGACATCGAAACCATCCTGGTGGGGCTGCTCATCATCACGCTGGGGTCGAGATTCGGCGCGGGATGGCGCACCCACGCGCAGCGAATCGTCATCGGTCTCTCTACAGTCTCGATTGCGCAGATCGGCCTGCAGGCCACCTGGGAGAGCATCGTTCATCATGTGAGGGCCAATCCGTCCATGATCCGTTCGATGGCCGATCAACAGCGAATCATCGGGCTCGGCGACAAGCTCACCAATGCCAACTCGGTGATCTTCATTGCGGCCCTGGTCTGGTGGATCCTGACTCTCTGGATCGATGAGCCCGGAGCGGCGAAGGCGGCGACGACGGATGGGGCCGTGACTGAAAGTGTGGTCGAACCGGCGGCGTTGGAGTCCAGTACGGCAGCGGTTCTCGAGGGTCCGGAAAACCTGGACGGGCAATAACAGCTCAGCATCGCAAAAAGCAACGCGTCTGCATCCTGTGCGGGCGCGTTGCTTTTTCGACTTGCTATTTTTGCGCCAGCAGCGGTTTCTGACCAGGAGCTGTCGGGTTTACATGCACGTTGATGTAGTTGGTCAGGTCGTCCATGTCCTGCGCTGTGCCGGCCATGGGTGGCATGAATCGGTGATAAGGCGAATCGGGTTTGTAATCGTGCAGCATCTGGATGAAGTTGTGAATGCCGGCGTAGTCGCGTCCGTCCATCAGAGCGCGCATCGAACGATAGCCATCCATCGTATGGCACGATCCGCATTCGCCGCGGAAGATCGCCTCACCGCGTGAATAGCTCGAAGGCTCCGCGCCCCATGGAAGCGGGCGAATTAATGGAGTCTAATTGTCCGATTCGGGATGCGAGTTCAACCTAATCGGGCGAGTCCGGGAAGGTCTGTGACGGCGAACACGTACCGGTGTGATCTAACGGAATACACTCATTTCCATCCGAATTCCCGAGATGCGGCGAAGCCGCTGGCAGGCAGAACCATGAATGATGCAAATTCCTCAATGCAACTGACGCGGGCCGCGGATTATGCGGTGCGCGTAATGATTCACCTTGTAGGCCGAGCCGGGGACCGCCGTGTGTCACTGCCCGCTGTGGCCGCGGCCACGGGGGCTCCGGAGAGCTTTCTGTCGAAGGTGCTTCAGGCGCTGACGCGCGGCGGGTTGCTCGTTTCGCAGAGGGGACAGACGGGCGGCTTCGAAGTGTCCGCGCGCGGTCGAAAGGCGTCGATGCGCGACGTGATCGAGGCGGTGGATGGGCCGATTCACCTCAATGTCTGTCTGACTTCGGGCAAGACCTGCGCACGTCAAGACTGGTGCCCGGCCCATCCTGTGTGGGCGCGGGCGCAGGAGGCGATGCTGGGAGTGCTCGAAGCCGCGCGCATAGAGGATCTGGCGTTCGGAAACGGAACCCATGATGCGCCGCCGCGGACGGAGCTCGCCCTGGTGGGCAGCGTAGCGGCCGGCGCGGCAGACCGCCGCGATGGCTGCCGCTGCGGCGAAGTCACGCCGCGCTGACAATAGCTTTTGGCCGACGCGCCTCCATCCGGAACCTGAAGGAATAGCTGCCCGCGGTTCATCGTCCTTTCGGTCGATACTTGCCTACACCCTGCCTCGTATACTGCGTCCATGTTCACGGTTACCCAGAGAGCCGCAGTGTGGGCTATTTTTGTCTCATTTCCTGTTTGGGGTTCTGCACAGGCTGCAGGTCCCGGCACGCTTCCCCCGGAACAGCAGACCATCAAGAACGCAGAAGGTGCCCAGGCGCCGGCCAAGAGCGGGCAGGAGACCGGTTCGCCGCATCCCGTCCAGCTTGACGCCCAGCATCGTCCCATCACCGCGGGCGGGTTCGTGAAGTCCGGCCCCGTCGTGTTCGAGGACGCGTCAGAGAAAGCCGGGCTGACAAGTGGACGCACAAGATGGGGACGCCTGCAAAGGACTACATCGTTGAGGCGAAGGGCTCGGGAGTGGCGCTGCTCGACTATGACAATGACGGCTGGATGGATATCTACGTCGTCAACGGATCGACCTTCAACGCGCTCGACGGGAAGGAAACCCCGCCCCACGCCGCGCTGTTCCATAACAATCATGACGGAACGTTCACCGATGTGGCCGCGAAGGCGGGCGTGACCAACGACCGCTGGGGCTTTGGCGTAGCCGTTGGCGACTACGACAACGATGGCTGGCCGGATATCTATGTTTCCAACTGGGGCAAGAACCGGCTCTACCACAACAATCATGACGGAACCTTCACCGATGTGGCGGACAAAGCAGGCGTAGCTTTGGACGATCCCGCGGCATGGCACACGGGCGTGACCTGGGGCGACTACGACGGCGACGGCAGGCTCGATCTATTTGTGGCCGGCTATCTGCACTATGACCGGCAACAACATGCCAACCGCCGGCGATGCGGATGCGCCCAATGCGTTCTGCACGTTTCGCGGCGAGAAGGTAAGCTGCGGGCCGCGCGGACTGAAAGGCGAAGGCGACCATCTGTTCCACAACAACGGCGATGGGACCTTCACCGATGTGAGCGAGAAGGCCGGCGTGGCCGACAAGCCCGGTTACTACGGACTTGGCGCGGTGTTTGTGGATATCAACAACGACGGCAAGCCGGATCTGCTGGTGGGGAACGATTCGACGCCCGAACTACCTGTACCTCAATAAGGGCAATGGAACGTTCGAGGATGTGAGCTATGCGTCAGGATTCGCGCTGAATGAGGCGGGTCGCGAGACGGCATCGATGGGCATTGCGGTCGGCGACTACGAGAACACCGGCATGCTCGATGTGTTCGATACCACGTTCTCAGATGACTACAAGCCGCTCTATCACAATGAAGGCGACGCCAACCTGACGGACATCAGCTACCACGTGGGACTCGGCGAGGGGACAGTACCATTCCTGAGCTGGGGCGATGCCTTCTTCGACTACGACAACGACGGGTGGAAGGATCTGCTGATGTCGGATGGCCACGTCTATCCGCAAGCAGATAAGTACACGTGGGGAACAACCTGGGCGCAGCGGCCCATGCTGTTCCATAACATCGGCGGGAAGAAGTTCGAGACTATCCCCGCCGTGGAGGGATCCGGCCTGGCCGATGTAATTGCCGGACGCGGCATGGCAGTTGGCGACCTGTTCAATGATGGCAAGATCGATGCGGTGATCAACGTGATGGACGCACATCCGGTTCTGCTGCGCAACGTGGATTCCAATTCGAATCACTGGGTTGAGCTCAAGCTCGTAGGCGGTCTGAAGAGTCCGCGCGATGCGGTCGGCGCGACGGTTTATCTCACGGCGAACGGAATGAAGCAGCGCGGTGATGTGATCAGCGGCGGCAGTTACCTCTCCAACAACGATCCGCGCGTGCACTTCGGCATCGGTAACGCAGCCGCGGTGCAGGCGATCGAGGTGCATTGGCCCAGCGGAAAAGTCGAGCAGTTCACGGTTCCAGGCGTGGATCGCGTCGTGACCCTGACTGAAGGTTCAGGTAAGTAGCGGCAGCCGTCTGACGTTTGGCCGCGAGGGTGGATACCCTCGCGGCCTTTCACTTTCAGGGGCTGATTCGACATAGGTCCAGTTGCTATTTGTTCCCGGGAGTGTTCCAATTGGTTGATTGAAACAGGGGTGCTCCGCGGTGCGGGGCTGAGAAATACCCTCGAACCCGATCCGGATAATACCGGCGTGGGAAGTTTCCGAAGGTCTTCTTCAGGATCTGCAGTACGGGCGCTCTTGTTTCAGTAGCTCAAACAAGAGGATTCCATGCCCGGCCAGTCTGTCACTCCACCCTCCCCTCCAAATCGATATTGCATCCATGTCTGCTCGCAAGCTGTCTGCTCGCCTGCGCAGTTAGGTGGCCGCAGGGTGCGCGCGGGCAAGCTCCGCAGGCTCAGCCTGCGAACCCCGCTCCTTCTGCCCAGTCCAGCAGCGCGAGCCAGAATCCGCAGCAACAATTACCGCGCGTGACAACGACAGTGGTCGTCCATGACAAGGTGAAAGACGACTACCTGTCGGACGCGATCACCACGGGCACGCTGGATGGTGCGCGCCTCGCGGAAACGCCCCTCTCGGTCTCCGTGGTCACACGCGAACTCTTGAGCGACCAGGGCGCCCGCACGCTTTCAGACGTGGTAAAGAACGATGCCTCGGTGGGTGAGGACTACGCCCCGATGGGCTACTACGGCGACTTTCAGATCCGCGGATTTCCCATCGATCTGGCGACCGGGCTGCAGATCAATGGCATGACGATCGCGGGCGAGCAGGATGTCCCGCTGGAAAACAAGAGAGCGTGTAGAGATTCTGAAAGGCATCTCGGGCGTCGAGAAGCGGAGTCACCTCGGGTGGCGGTGTCATTGGATTTGTGACCAAGCGGCCGGCGCTGGTGAAGGCAATGGACCTGGCCACCGATCATCGCGGAAGCGCCTTTGGCGACGCCGATTTCGGCCAGTTCTTCGGGAAAGAGAAGCAGGTGGGCGCGCGCCTGAACCTGGCAGGAGAACGAATCCAGAGCTATGTGAACGGCGCGGATGGCTGGCGTGCGATGGGCGCGGGCGCAGCGGACTGGAAGATCACCCCCAAGGCCATTCTGAAGAGCGATTTCGAATACCAGCACAAGGTGGAGAGGTCAGTCTCGGGATATCAGTTGCTGGGCGGAGCCACGTTGCCGGATCTCGATCGGATCTATACCTCGACCATGCTTGGATTTCAGCAGTGGGCAAAGCCGAACACCTTCGATACGTACAACACCGGCGTGCGATTCGATTACGATCTGCCTGGAACGTGGCATGTATTCGGTGCGACCAGCTTCAGCCATTCGCTGATTGACGACAATGTCGTTTACGCCTATGGAGTCTCCTACGACGACCAGGGCAACGTAAGCTGCCCGGGCGCACCCAGTGCGCCATATTACTTCTTCTGTCCCGATGGAACATACGGTATCTACGACTATCGCAATCCCGGCGAGTTACGCATTGACGCACAGGCTGAGTCGCTCGTCACCGGTCAGTTACACACAGGCGCCATTCAACACGATCTAGCAGGCGGTGTTGAGTTATTCCTGCGCAGCGTGCAGATGCCGGGCTATTACTCCGCCGACAATCCCGTGTCGCCCGACGGCGTCGTGCAGAATGGTGCCGTCTACTCATACATCGGCCAGGAGAACATCTACCAGCCCATCGAGCCGTTTCACTGGGCGACGAACGACAGCGGTGTGACGCAGCAGGCCGGCCCGCGCAGGCTCTGGGAAGACCATCATCAGACGGCCTTGATGGCCGCGGATCGCATCCACCTGCCCGGCCGGATTCAGGTGATTGTGGGTGGAAGAGAAGTCTGGCTGCGCGATCATAACTATTCATTGGCGCGCGCACCAGGATCCCGGGTACGGCCACCTGCGAACACACTGATCAGGCACAGGTATGGCTGCCGCAATACGCTGTGACCTTCACGCCGGTAAGCAGCCTGATGCTCTACGGAAACTACAGCACGATGCTTTCGCTGGGGCCGCAGGCGCCGTGGTGGGTTGATAACGGAAGCCAATTCCTCGCACCGTACTTTACGCGCCAGGTTGAGGCAGGCGCGAAGTACGAGCCAGGCGCAGCGGATTCTGTTGAGCGTTGCGGGCATTCCATATGCGAGCGCCGTTCTTTTATCCGAAGGTGATTGAGGCGCCGGACGCGTTCTGCAAGCCGGACTGAATTCTATGCGCCCGGGCGATCTGTGCTTTGTATCCGCAGGGGCATGAGACACACAACGGCGCGGAATTCAATGTCGAGGGCAAAGCATCGAGCTGGCTCAAGCTGAATGCTTCGGTCGCCGCCATCCACGCGGTGTCAGAGGATACCGGCACCCCCGCATTCGACAACAAGCAGGTGATCAACGTGCCGCGTGTGCGGACGGCCTTGTTCGCAGACTGTGCCATTCCCCATGCGCACGGATTGCACGTGATGCCCGGATGGGGATATAGCGCAAGCAAAGAGGCGACGCGGGATGATGCCGTGAGCGTGCCCGGATTCAACCTCTTCAACCTTGGTGCGCGCTATACTCCCGGAGGCGAACAGGGCCACATGACACTCCGCCTGTACGCCGATAACATCACCAACAGGCGCTATTGGAAAGACACCGGCGCGAGCCTCGGCGATACCTTCATTCACCTGGGAGCGCCGGCAACAGTGCGGCTTTCCGCGCATTACACGTTCTGATTCAAGGAGCCGGCAACGTTGACGACCGCAATCAAGGCGCATGGATTGGACGGCTCGCTTGTTGAGCCCGACTGGGCGCCCTTGTCGCCGGAAGAAATCGCCTCCGTGCTCGTCGCAATACCCGGAACTGCACGGCCTTTCCAGATTGCCAGCGTCAGTCCTCGCCCGTTGTCCGCAGCCAGCGTCGTTGCCAGCTCAGAGTCAGCGCGTATTTGTGAAGCGCCATGCGCGGCCGGTTCGTGATGCAGAAGGCTTGCGCGAGGAGCATCAGGTTTATGGCATACCTGCGCGCTCATGGTGCGCCTGTGCCGCGAGTGCTGACATGCGACTCCGGAGATACGGCAATCGAAGCGGGGGATTGGACCTACGAAGTACATGCGATACCTTGCGGAGTGGACGCTTACGAGGATGCTATCTCGTGGACTCCGTTTCGAACGCCGGAGCATGCGCGATCGGCCGGAGAGATGCTGGCGCGGCTGCATCTTGCGGCGCAAGGGTATACGGCCCCAGCGAGGCGATCGCGGCAGTTGGTTGCAGGCTTTACGATCTTTGCCGCCGACAACCCTGCACGCGAGTTGGAGCAGTATGTGAGTGAGCGGCTTTCGTTGCAACAGTATCTCGCGCAGAGTGGATGCGCCCAGGAATCGATGAACTTGTTAGCGCCGTTGCATGGGGAACTCGCGCCGTGCTGCCTCAGTTGCAACCCCTCTGGACGCATAACGATCTGCACGGCTCGAACCTCTTTTGGAGCGACGATGGCCCAGCGGCAAAGGCGACTGCGGTGATTGACTTCGGATTGTGCGACCGAACCAATGCGGTGCACGATCTGGCGCACGCCATCGAGCGAAGCATTGTAGAGTGGCTGGTGCTGGTGAACGATCCGGCAAATCCCGAGAGTGTGCCCGTCCACATGGATCATCTGTGGTCAATGATTGAAGGATACGAAGCAACTGCATCCGCTCTCCGCAGCTGAACGCGTCGCTCTAGCTCCCATGCTGGCTCTATGCCATGCGGAGTTCGCTCTGTCAGAGACCGACTATTTTCTGAGCGTGCTGCATTCGCGGGAGAAAGCGTTCATGGCATGTGAGGGCTATCTCCTGAGCCACGCCCATTGGTGGCATCAGGCCGGTGCGCCCGTGTTGAACGCACTCCGCGACTGGGCCAGCGGCTGCAGAAATCCTAACGAGGTGCATCCGGGATGAGCCTGGTAACGCAATACCTCATGGCGCATTGGTTCGAGCTGGCGGGCTGGATCACAACGATGTTGGGAATATGGCTCACAACCCGACGCACCTTATGGTGTTGGCCCGTCATATTAGCGGCGGATGTTCTCTACCTCATCGTGTTCTATCAGGCAAGGCTGCTCTCGGATGCTCTCCTGCAGATCTTCTTTGTCGTCTTCACAATTTATGGGTGGTGGAACTGGTGGCGCGGAGTTCGGCAGGAGGGCGAGGTGCGAGTGGCTCCCCTCCCGTGGTTGAACAGCGCAGTCGCCATCGCTGCCGGGATTGCCGGAACATTCGTGCTCGCCGCCATCGCAAAGCGCTTCAACGCCGCGCTTCCATATCTCGACGCATCTCTGGCGAGCTTCAGCCTGGTGGCGAGCTGGTGGCAGGCTCGCAAGCACATCGCGAACTGGTGGCTGTGGATTGTGGTGGATGCTCTCTACGTCGGCGAGTACATCTACAAGGATCTATGGCCGACAGCCGTGCTCTATGTAGGGCTCGTCGGGCTTGCGGTTCTAGGACTCCGGGAGTGGCGGAGAGCTCCTCACGAGGCAGCCGCGTAATCAGGCGGGCGCTAAGTCATCCTTGACCAACTTGAACCACATTCTGCAGCGGTTCGCCATTCACATATCGTCTGAGCACTTCTGCGGCCACCTTCATGGCGCGCGGTGCAAATTGAGGACTTGATCCGGCCACGTGCGGTGTGATGAGAAGGTTTGGGCAGCGCCAGAGCGGGTGATCGGCCGGAAGTGGCTCCGGGTCGGTAACGTCGAGCGCCGCGCGAACCTTGCCTTCGTTCAGTACTTCAACGAGCGCATCGGTCTGGATGATTGGTCCGCGCGCCGCGTTTATCAGCAGAGCGCCCTGCCGCATCAGCGCCAACTGGCGAGGTCCGATCAAACCGCGCGATGCGTCATTCAGAGGCAGGATAAGAATGATGATCTCGGCCGCAGGAAGAAGCTGATCGAGATCCTCGATCGAATGGACAATGGGTTCCGTACGCGACCTGAGGGCCACTCGCACCGGGTCGACATGAAATGGGGCAAGCATTCGCTCAATCTCCTTCCCAATCGCGCCATATCCCATCAGAAGCACTCGCATGCCAGTAAGTTCCTCGACCATAACGGGAGGATGAAGGTGCCGGACGTCGCCAGTGACGCGCTCGTAGTTGGCCGTAGCTTGCTTTCGGCCGCGCCAGTCCGCGGACCTCTGGAGTTCTTGAAACAGCGGAAATTGCTTCAGCATCGCGAGAATGGCGGAGATCGTCCATTCGCCTGTCGACACGTTGTGCGCGCCACGCGCGTTACAGATCGTTACATGCGGCCCCAGCTATGTCGGTGATCCAGTCCGTGCCCGCCATCAGAGAAAGAACGAGGCGAACCCCCTTCAAGTGAGGCCAGATACGCAACGCTCGCGTGGGGTACGGATCGGGAATCCACACCTCGATCTCGACGTCGTGATCCAAACCGTCGGGTAACGGGATAAGGTCAATCCCGGCCGGCAACAGGTCAAGAAGCGTTGCGTCGAGGGTGGCGGGATAACCGACGCGCATATCTGAATGCTACAAGTACCAGGCCACCTCATGTTTCGCTGAACTTCGGTGCGTTCATCAAGTGGATGCGTCATTCTAGAAAGAACATGGGAGTCGTGTCAGAGAATTGATCCATGCGCCTGAAGACAAATAAAACGTGGTCGCAACACGAACTTGCGCTGAAGCTCGGCGTAGGAACCGCAGCGCAGAGCGGGCTGCTGACCTGGGAGCGCAAACGGCTGTTGATCCACGCCGCGAAGACCGCTCTGGCGGCTACGCTCTGCTGGTGGCTCGCGCTGCGGTTTGGGCTCCACGACGGCTATTGGGGCGCCATCAGTGCGATCATCGTGCTGCAGTCGAACTTCGGCGCAACCATTACGGCATCGAGAGACCGAATCCTGGGAACCTTCATCGGAGCCGTCCTGGGGTTCACATTCTCTCTGTTCGGCACCCTGCCCTGGAATTACATCCTCGCGGTCTTCGTTGCCATCGTGGTCTGCGGCCTGCTCGGCTTCCGAAGCAGTTCCCGGCTCGCGGGAGTGACCATCACGATCGTGATGCTGGTTCAGTCAAGCTCGCACAAGGCGGTTGCTTTGGATCGCGTTCTGCAAGTGATGCTAGGAATCGTCGTCGCCGTGGTTGTGACGACAGTGATTTTTCCCGATCGTGCGCGCCTTGCCCTTCGTGATGGACTGGCCCAGGAGTTCCTCGTTCTGGGGTATTTCTTTGAGGCTATACTTCAGGGATTTCGGGGCTCACCGGCCGACAATTTGGAGAGTCTGCGTCAAGACGCTCTCGCGCTCCTGCGCGCGAACCATCAACTGTTGCAAGCCTCGCGCAACGAGCCATCGGGTGGCCCGGGGGGTCGCGAAGGTCTCGAGATCCTGGCGCAGTCCGGCCGGTCGATTTTCGACTCACTCGTTGCCCTTGAACTCGCCGTGAGAGGAAGCTCTGACGACGGCTATGCGGAACAGTTGGAGCCCGCGCTGGGCAAACTCGCAATTGACATCCACTCCGGGTTTCATTACGTGGCGGGATGCATCCACAAGTGGCGCTTCCATATCCCGCCGCCTGACCTGCAACTTGAGGACGATATCGCTCAGCTCGAACAGCGCATGTCGGAGTTGCGGCCCAAAGGCATCAGCTTTGCGCAAGGTGAAATCTTGCGCGCGTATGCCGTTCAACTCCATCTGAAACAACTTGCGCGCCTACTCCGCGCCGCGAGAGTCGACACAAGCCAGGCGATTGGAGAAGCGCGGAACAGCTAACGCGTGCCGGCTCTTATCGAAAAAACCCACGCAGAGCCTCAACGCAACTCTCGATTTCTTTGATGGGGATAGCGTATCCAAAGCGCAGATGGCCTTCTCCCTGCGCCCCGAAGACCGAACCCGGAATCGTGGCGATGTGTGCCTTCTCGAGCAGGATCTGCGCGGCTGTCCGGCTGTTCCTGTCGATCTTCTCCGTTACCGGGAACGCATAAAAGGCGCCCGCTGGAGGGTCGCAATCGAGCCCGACTTCATTCAGTCCGGCAACCAGGAGGTCGCGCCTTTTGCGGTACTCCTCGCGGCGAGCCGCGATGACGAACTCGGGCGTTACAAGGGCCTGAAGCATCGCGTGCTGCACCGGCGTGGCGACACCGTTCGTGGAATACAGGACAATCTTCCGCAGCGCCGTCATGAAGGGCTCCTTCGCAACCGCGTATCCCGCTCTCCACCCCGTCATCGCGTAAGTCTTCGACAACGTGAAGCAAGTTATGGTGCGCTCCAGCATACCGGGCAGCGAAGCAATCGAGACATGCTCGCCGTCGTACACCAGGTCCTCATACGCTTCATCGGCAATCACGATCAAGTCGCGCTCGCGCGCAAATGCGGCAACCTCTTCCGCTTCGGAACGCGTGAACACCAGGCCGCTGGGATTCTGCGGAGTGTTGTAGTAGATAGCTCGAACGCGCGGTGTCGAAAACTGCTCGAGTGTCTTGCGGATGCCATTACGACGAGCCGTAACTGTGGGAACCAGCAGCGGCCGCGCCTGCGCGCCCGTGACCAGATCGCCGATGGGCGTCCAATATGGCGAGAAGACGAGCGCGTCATCGCCCGGATCGAGAACGCTTTGGAAAGCCCCGTAAAGTCCCTGCGAGCCGCCCACCGTGACAAGCACTTCATCCGAAGTAACGTGAATGTTGTTTTTAATTACCAGCTTATTGGCAAGGATCTGGCGCAAGGGGAGCAGGCCGGACGACGGCGCATAGTGGGTCTGGTTGGCAACCAGCGCCCGCACGGCCGCGAACTTGACGTCATCCGGCGTCTCGAAGAACGGCTCACCACCGTGCAGAGCGTGCACCTGCAAGCCTTCGGCGCGCATCGACATCACCTTGTTGCGGATCTGTACGATATCTGAAAACCCAACTTCATCCAGCCGCTTGGCCAACCGAATTCCGCTCTGCCGCCTCACCGTCATTTCCGTTGCATCCTTCCACGCCCACACATCAGCATAGCCCAAGCCCACGGCCCGCACGGTGGGCCGGCAGAGGTGCGAATCTATACCGCAAGTAACTCGGTGTAAACGGCCATGCCCACCACGGCATCAATCTGCATCGTGTCGAGCAAATCGATCTCCTGCTGGCTCCGAATTCCGCCCGCTACGATGAGTTGATGCCTGGTCAGGCCGCGCAGCCGCCTGGCTGTCTCCATCGGAAAGCCGCCCATCAAACCCTCTCCGTCTACATGGGTGTAGAGGAACGATGAGACAAAAGGCTCGAGCTGAGGGATCGCCTCATCCGGCGTGAGTGCAACCTGCTCCTTCCAGCCCTTGACAGCAATGCGTCCGCTTTTGGTATCAATGCCGGCTACCACCTGCTTTGCGCCGATCGCGCTGGCCAGCTCCGACGCGAAGCCGGTGTTCACCCCGTTATCGCCCGTGTTCGAAGAAAAAAGCGCCGACCCGATGATCACGCGCTTCGCATCGGTTTCCAGCACTTGTCGCGCACGATCGATGGAGTGAATGCCGCCTCCAACCTGGCAAGGCAAGCGACGCGCGATCTGGCTGACGAGCGCGGAATTATCGCCCGTTCGCATCGCCGCATCCAGATCGATCAGCTGAACCAGCGGAAAACGGGAGAACTTCCCGATCCAATATTCGAAATCGTCGAAGGCCAGGCGGAGCTTTTCCCCTTGAACCAGTTGAACGATGCGGCCACCGAGCAGGTCGATGGATGGAATCAGCATGGCAACCTCACTGGAACTCCTGATGCGGCGAGCTCTTGCTTGAGTGACCTGGCGCTGGATACGCCAAAGTGAAAAATGCTTGCAGCCAAAGCCGCATCGGCCCTGCCGCGTGCGAAGACATCCGCGAAGTGCATCACAGTCCCCGCGCCGCCCGATGCGATAACCGGGATGCTGACCGATTCACTCACCGCGGCAGTCAGTTCGCAATCAAAACCGTTGCGCGTTCCGTCCGCATCCATCGAGGTGAGAAGGATCTCTCCCGCCCCGCGCGCTTCCGCTTCGCGTGCCCACTCTACTACGCGGCGTCCTGAGGGCTTGCGGCCGCCCTGCACAAACACCTGCGCATCTCGCACTGGATCAGCGGCAGATGGATCCCGGCGCGCGTCGATTGCCACCACAACTGCCTGTGCGCCGAAACTCCTGCCGATTGCCCCAATCAGCGATGGATTGGCCAGCGCGGCGGAGTTGATGCTGACTTTGTCGGCGCCCGCTTCGAATACCTGTTCCGCGTCGGAAGCCGTGCGAATACCCCCGCCAACCGTGAATGGCACGAACAGCTCGCGCGCCGTCCGGCGAACAGTATCGAGTAGCGTCTTGCGTCCCTCATGTGTCGCGGTGATGTCGAGCAGGACAATTTCATCGGCGCCTTCACGCGCGTGCCGGGCCGCCAACGCGGCGGGATCACCGGCGTCCACAATATCTACGAACTGCACACCCTTCACCACGCGTCCGGCGTGAACGTCAAGGCAGGCGATAATACGTTTGGTCAGCATGTTTCCCCATTCGGAGCCCACTCAAGAAAGTTGCGCAGAATGCGAAGACCGGCGTCGGCCGACTTCTCCGGATGAAATTGGACGCCCATCACGTTGCCGCGCTCAACTGCGGACGCGAAGTCGTCAATGTAATTGGTTACGGCACACGTGTCGGCAGAGAGCGGCGCCCGGTAGGAATGCGTAAAGTAGACGTGCTCTTCCGGCGCTACTCCGGCAAGAAGTCGAGATCCCGCGCGTGGATCAATCGAATTCCAGCCCACGTGCGGAACCTTCAGGCCGCATTCGAAAAAGCGTTCGCAGGACTCGGAGAAATGTCCCAGCCCGGGACAACCAGGCGCTTCTGTCGACCCCGAGTACAGCCACTGCATGCCTACGCAGATGCCCAGAAACGGAACTCCTCGGTCAATCGCACCGCGAATCGCGGCAGTCATTCCTATCGTATCCAGGCGCTGCGTCGCCGAGAAATGCCCTACCCCTGGAAGGACGAGGCGTTCCGCCGTCTCGATCATCGGGAGATCATGGTCTGTCACCTCGACGTCTGCGCCCAGATAGCGCAACGCCTTCACGACGGAAGTGAGATTCCCGGCCTTGTAATCAATCACTGTTACGCGCATCACAGCAGGCCCTTCGTAGACGGCAACATCTCGCCGAGTTGCTTGTCACGGCTGCAGGCCGCCCGCAGTGCCCGCGCGAACGCCTTGAAGCTCGCTTCAATCTTGTGATGGTTTGAGCGCCCGTACATCGTTTTGACGTGAACATTCGCGCGAGCCCCGCGTGCAAATCCTTCAAAGAAATCCGTCACCAGTTCTGTCTGCAGATCCCCTACAAGGCGCGTTCGTACCTTTGTATCCACCGCGAATGCGGCCCGCCCGCTCAAATCAACCGCTGCGATGGCCAGCGTCTCATCCATCGGCATCAGGAAATAACCTGCCCGCAGAATGCCGCGCTTATCGCCAAGCGCTCGATCGAAGGCTTCTCCCAGGGCGATGCCCACGTCCTCCACCGTGTGATGCTGATCGACATCGAGGTCGCCCTCGCATTTGAGTTTCAGGTCAAACGCTCCATGGCGCGTGAACAGCTCAAGCATGTGATCGAAGAAGCGGATGCCGGTGCTGATCTCGTAACGGCCGCTGCCCTCGATTGTGAGCTGGATAGCAATGCGCGTCTCCGTCGTATTGCGCTCGAACTGAGCTGAGCGCGGACCCTTTCGAGCGCGGGACGTCGTCGCCGGGCTCTTCCTGAATGTCATATTTTTGCCTCCCTGCCACTGCGCATGGTGCTGAGTACTTCTTTTAGAACGTCTGCCGCTCGCCGCATTTGTTCGCGCGTGCCGATGGTGATTCGAACACAACCGTCGCAGCCCGGATCATTGCTTCTGTCGCGCACCAGCACACCGGCCGAGTTCATTTGACGAACAAACTCGCGATGCCCCTCTCCGATGTAAACGAGAACAAAATTCGCCTGGCTCGGCCATCTACGAAGTCCCGTCGCATCAACAACAGATTCAAACTCTCTGCGCGCAACCAGTACCTCATCCACGTACCAAACCAGGTAATCGTTGTCGTTCAATGCCGCGGGAATGCACGCCAGAGCAACGGAATTGACGCTATAGGGCGACACCACGCGGCGCATCCATTTCATTTGTTCGAAAGAGCCGGCGAGAACCCCGACCCGCAAACCGGCGAGGCCATAGGCTTTTGAGAATGTACGCGCGATCACGAGGTTTCGCACGGAATCAAGAAGATCGATTGCCGTCTCGCCATAAAAGTGGAAGTACGCTTCGTCAACCAGGATCACTGCGTGTGGCGCCAACTGCGCAATTGTGATGATCTGATCGCGCGTGATAACGCTGCCGGAAGGGCTGTTTGGGTTGGCGAGCGCAATGACTTTGGTTCGTGGCGAAACACTCGCCAGCAGCGCCTGATAGGGAAACTTCAGGTCATCGCCGGCCTGCACGGTGACTATCTGCGCATCCGTCGCGGAAGCATACACCTCGTACATTGTGTACGTCGGCACCGGAAGCAGCAGCTCATCTCCGGAATCCAGAAACGTCTGGAACAGCACATGAATGGCTTCGTCAACGCCATTTGTGAGAAGAACCTGCTCCGGCTTGACGCGCAACTGTTGCGCCACTAGCGCCTCGACGGATTCACGTTCGGGATAGCGCGTGAGATCGCCCGCTGAGACTCGACTCAGCACCTCACGCACAGCGGGGGAACAGGCGATCGTGTTCTCGTTGAAGTCCAGTCGCAGAGCATCACGGCAGCCCAGCGGAGGATGATATTCCTTCATGGCCTGCACACACGCGCGCGGCTGCGGTCCGGCACTTAGAGTGATGTCACCCATCGGACCTCCTCAGCGTGCGCGGCCTCGATAACCGCACCTCGATCGCCGCAGCGTGCCCAACCAGGCCTTCGGCTTGCGCGAGTAGAACTGCATTCGGTCCAAGTGCGCGCACCGCTTTGGATGTGTACTCCTGGACGGTAATCAGCTTTACAAAGTCATTCACGCTGAGTCCGCCGCGAACACGAGCCATGCCGCCCGTGGGCAGCGTATGGTTGGGCCCCGAGATGTAATCTCCCATGGGTTGCGCTGACCAGCGGCCCACGAACACTGAGCCGGCATTCTGAACCCAAGCCAGATCGGCAAATGAGTCGACGGTGAGATGTTCGGGTGCAAGCCGGTTCGTCAAATTCCGCGCCTCGTCCAATGTCGCTACAACGATCACAACACCGTGTCTCCGCAGCGACTCGCACGCAATGGGATTGCTGCGCGCGCTGCGCCTTCGTTTCTGCCACCACCTCGCGCGCAAGCTCCTCGCGTGAGGTGATGAAGATGGCCAACGCCTCCGGATCATGCTCCGCCTGCGCAACGAGATCGGATGCAATCTCCGCAGGCCGTCCTCGTTCACTCGTGACGATAATCTCCGTTGGTCCGGCAAGCATATCAATCGCGCAATCAAACGCGACCATTCGCTTTGCCGCAGTGACGTAGAGGTTCCCCGGACCGACAATCTTGTCCACCTGTGGGATGGATGCAGTGCCATAGGCCAGAGCAGCGATTCCATGCGCACCGCCGACTCGGTAGACCTCCGAAATCCCCAGCAGATGCGCTGCCGCCATTGTCTCGGTTGCCGGCCGGGGCGATATGGCCACAATGCGCTTCACTCCGGCAACCTGTGCAGGAATCGCTGCCATAAGTAGCGTCGAAGGCAATGGATGCCGACCGCTCGGCACATAACACCCAACCGACCCGATCGGCCGCACCACCTGCCCTCTCGTCAGTCCGTCAGCCGTAGTTTCACTCCATGACTCCGGCATCTGCCTTTCCGCGAAGCTGCGTATCTGTTCCGCAGCGGCCCTGAGCGCTGTTCGCAGTGCCGGGCTGGTGCGCTCCCAGGCTTCTGCCATCTCTTCGCGCGTGACGCGAAGAGAATCAGCACCAGGCAAGCCGTCAAACTGCTGCGCGTAGCCCAGCAAGGCGCCATCACCCCGCTTGCGGACTGAAGAAACAATGCGGCTCACGGCGGGCATCACAGAGTCGAGCGCCGCGCCGCCACGCTCTTCCAGTTTGGCGATCAACTCATCCGCCGACCGTCTGCTTCGCCCGACTGTGCGAATCAGCTTCATCTTGCCTCCGCTGTGCTAGAGCACGACCTTGTTCAACGGGTATTCGACAATGCCGGTGGCGTTCGCAGCCTTCAGGCGAGGAATAACATCGCGCGCCGTGCGCTCATCCACAATCGTGTTCACCGCGACCCACTCGGAATCGCTCAACTGCGAGACGGTCGGCGAATTCAGCGCCGGCAGCACGGAGAGCACAGCGCCCAGATCGGCTCGCCTCACGTTGAGCATGAGCCCCACCTGCGATTGCGCGTCAATGGCGCCGCGCAGCATCAACGCAATGGAATCGATCTTGTTGCGCTTCCACTCATCGGCAAGAGCGGTCTTGCTGGCGATCAGGCGCGTCTCGCTTTCCATTACCGTATCAATGATCTTGAGGTGATTCGCCTTGAGAGAACTCCCGGTCTCAGTCACCTCGACAATTGCATCCGCCAGCATGGGCGGTTTCACTTCCGTTGCGCCCCAACTGAATTCAACTTTTACGTTCACACCGCGATCAGCAAAATATCGCTTGCTCACTTCCACAAGTTCCGTGGCGATGATCTTGCCTTCCAGGTCCTCAGCCTTTTCGAATCCACTGTTCTCCGGCACCGCCAGCACCCACCGAACCTTGCGCCGGCTCTGCTTCGCGTAGGTGAGCGACGTGACACTCGCGACGTCGAGCCCGCTCTCCACCACCCAGTCGATTCCCGTCAGCCCGGCATCGAGAACGCCGTGATCGACGTAGCGCGCCATCTCCTGTGCACGGATCAGCATGCATTCGATCTCGGTGTCGTCGATCGAGGGAAAATACGACCGGCCGTCGGCATAGATATTCCATCCCGCGCGCTTGAACAGAGCAATGGTCGCTTCCTGCAGGCTGCCTTTGGGAATTCCGAGACGAAGCTTAGGCATTGGTGCCCTCCTGTCGGTTCGTTCCCATCGCAACGGGACGCGTGAAACAACTGACCGTGCCTTCGTGGCACACCAGGCCGTCCCCTTCCACCTCTACGCGAAACAGAAGTGTGTCGTTGTCGCAGTCGGTCGCCGCGGAGATAACGCGCAGGCGATTGCCACTCGTTTCGCCCTTCATCCACAGCTTCTGCCGCGTACGGCTCCAGAACGTAACGAAGCCTGTCTCAAGCGTCTTTGCGTAGCTGGCGGAATTCAGAAAGCCCAGCATCAGCACTTCGCCGGTCCGCGCATCCTGCACAATACCAGGCGCCAGGCCGTCCATCTTTTCAAAATCAATCATGGTTGCTGTCTCGCTTTGGATTTGAAATGGAAAATGAAAAGCCCACCGGTTTTTGCCGGCGGGCTTCTGTGAATCCTAGATCTGGTGGGCCTTACATCAGGCCATGGCAGTCCGCCGGCATGGGATGTCCATGATGGTGGTGATGGCCGTGGTGGTGGCGGACCTGCATCTGCCTTTGACCATAATCGAGAAGCTGGCTGCTGTCAAATGATCTGCGTTTTGACTCAGTCCTTGTTAGTAGGTGCCGGTGGAACTGTGGATGGCGATTGATCGTCTCTACGGGGCATGTGCAACAGCTCGCTTACGCGGCGATACAGGCGGTTACGCATCTGGAATCGATCCGAGGCGCGCGTCACATATCGCACCTCCACGCTGAAGTTGTCGCCGTTGGGACGGAGATTGACGGATGGAGCGGCACGCATGTCACTCAGCCCCGCGCTGCGTGCGCGGCTCCATTCGCCTTCTGCAAGAGGCACGCCTTCAGCTGTCTCCTCCTGCGCCGCGTTCAAAATCTGCTCGACAAGCACGTGGGTTTGCTCCGAAGAAGGGATGACGACATCGAAGCGGTCCCACAGCCACTGCCCTGCGGTTGAGAAGTTGAAATACTTGTTCTTGATCGCGAAACTATTCAGGAGGGTAATGCGCCGGCCGGTGGGATAACCTTGTTCCGCGAGCGTGCCGGTTTCCAGCAGTGTAGTAGACATCAACCCGATCTCGAGCACCTCGCCCCCAACGCCGTCAATTTCCACCGTATCGCCTACACGGATGCCCTTCTTCCCAATCAGAATGAACCAGCCGAAGAACGCCAGAATGAAATCCTGCAGTGCTACCGTGAGTGCCGCTGTAGCCAGCCCTAACATGGTCGCCATCTGTTCCGGAAGACCGAAGATGACCAGGAGAATGCATCCTACACCGATGATCTGGATGCATAACCCAAGGATGCTTCGCAGCGTATGGCGCTGCCGCACATCCAGCGCAGGGTGGTCCATGAGCCGACGCAAAAGTGCGATCCCGAGTACCATGCCTGCCAGGATAGAAAGAACCCACGCCAGCGAATTCAGGATCCGACGCAGTACTAGCCCATGTTGCAGCTGCACTTGTGCCGTCCACTTCTTGTAGACGTCCGCAAGCTGCTGTTCAGTCTGTATCCTGTCGTCGTAGATGCTCAGAAGCTGGCGTTCTATGCTGCGATCGCGGAGACGAGCCAGACGGGAACTCTGAACAGTTTCGGCGGGGCCTTTGTCCTTTTCGGGAGCATTTACTCTCGCTGCGAGTTCATCGTGCGCGGCCAGGAGACCTTGCATGTCAGATCTGGCCTGCTGCTCGGCTTGAGCGAGCATTTGGATCCGCGCTCGTTGCCGGTTCCAGGCTCCCAGACGCGCGGCCAGAGTGCCGTACTGTTTCGCTGACATTACCGCAATCTGCCCCTGCTCCTGGGTCTGGCTATCGTACTTCTTCATCCCGGCTTCGTGCGCCGAGAGCTCGCTCTGAATCTGAGACCTTTCATCGCCTGTTGCACGATCCAGGTCGTCCTGGGCATCGTCGAGTTCGTCGGAATCCAGCTGGAGTTGTGCTTTGGCGATCTGCAAGTCAACGTCATCAGAATCATCGGAGCTCTGGGTTGACTTGTTGACAGGCTTCTCGGGCGAGATCTGCTTTACGGCAGCCTGATCCTGCTGCACCAACTGCTTGAGTTGCTCAATTCGATTCGCGATGGACAACGCGTCCCCGCTCAACTTGCGGTCCTGCGTACGCAAATTCGCCTCGCGAAGCGCTGCAGCGAAGGCCTGATCCACTGAATGGTCCGCCAGTCGTTGCGCCTGCTGCGCGAGTGCCTTTTCTTCAGACGTAACCGCCAATTGGGCAAGCGATTCCGCTGTCACCCAGGGGCCAAGATCAACAATCGTCTTTGGAGCAACTGCGCGGCCGGCCCCGTCCGTTCCCCAGGAGGAAGAAGGCCTCCGAAGTCCATCCGGGGTTGTCCACGAGAAGGCGATACAGAGCGCGAGCAAAACTCCTATGATGCCAAGGGTCACCCATTGTGCGCGGCTGAACGCGGGCTTCTTGCGGCCTTTGATTTTGGTACTGCCGGGCAAAGTAGGGTCCATATCGCCATTCTGACAGGTGGCATTGCCCCGCCCCGGAAAAATATTCGGACAAGTAGACGGCTTGCATTGAAACGCAGCCGGACGGACAATGGACGGTGCTCAGGATCCGGACAGTCGCCGCTCTGTCTTTCGCACTGTGGTTTTCGTCATCGACATGCGTGCCGCTGGGTGCCCGCGAGCCTTTCAGGGCGCGCCCTCCTGCTGCGCCTTCACTGGAGCTGGTCGATATCAATCACGCCAGCCTCGAACAGCTACTCCAGGTTCCGGGACTGACCCGGCCCTGGGCCGAGCGCATAGTGCGCTTCAGGCCCTATCGGAGCAAACTGGATCTGGAGCAGAACGGAGTACTACCCGGCGAGCTCTACAACCGGATCAAGGACTACCTCATTGCCCATCGCGACAAGAAGTAGTAGCGCACGCGTCAGGCGTGCGCCATCTTCTCCGTCTTGTCTCGCACCTTCGAGCCCAGCAGCGTGCTCAGAATCACGTAAAGCGTTGGGATGAAGAACAGGTTCAGCACGGTCGAAAGCAGCATTCCGCCCACAATAGTTGTACCTACTGAACGGCGTCCCAGCGCGCCTGCGCCCGTGGCGAACGCCAGCGGAAGAATTCCGAGAATGAAGGCGAAGGACGTCATGAGAATCGGCCGCAGACGGAGTTCGCCTGCCTCAATCGCCGCCTCCGCGATGGACCGCCCCTTCGTGCGCAATTGCTCCGCAAACTCCACAATCAGGATCGCGTTCTTGGCCGAAAGTCCGATCAGCATTACCAGGCCGATCTGGCAGTAGACGTCGTTCGACTGCCCGCGCAGCGAGACCAGGCCCAGCGCGCCCAGCACCGCCATGGGCACCGCCAGCAAAATGATGAATGGCAGCGCGAAGCTTTCGTACTGCGCCGACAGTGTCAGATACACAACAAGAATTCCAAGTCCGAAGATGAGCAGCGCCTTGCCGCCCGATTCGATTTCATCCAGCGTCAGGCCCGTCCATTGGTAGGTCATGCCGGGCATCATCGCGCTTTTGGCCAGGTCTTCCATTCCTGTAATTCCCTGGCCCGAACTGTATCCCGGCGCAGGCGAACCGTCGATCTCGACCGAACGGAACAGATTGTAGTGATTGATAACCGGAGGCCCGGCGCTGTTTGCCACCGTCACAAGATTGTCGAGCGGGACCATCTCCCCGCTGTCCGAGCGCACGTAGAAGTTGTGCAGGTCCTTGGCTGTCATGCGGAACGGCTGGTCGGCCTGCACAAACACGCGGTAGGTGCGATTGTTGAAGTCGAAGTCGTTCACGTACTGCGATCCCATGAAAACGCCCAGCGTCGTGGTGATCTGCGAAAGCGGAATATTCATGGCCTTCGCCTTCGCGCGATCGATCGTTACCAGCACCTGTGGATCGTTTGCCGAGAACGTGGTGATCAGGCCGGTAAGATCCTTGCGCGCATTGCTTGCGCTCACAATTCGATGCGCGACGCGATCAAGATCGGCGATCGTATTCCTTCCCTGGTCTTGGAGTTCAAACTGGAAGCCGCCAAAACTGCCCACGCCCTGCACCGCGGGTGGCTGGAACATTGCTACCAGTCCGCCGTTCGGCTGAAACATCAACATTTGAAGTTTCGGTGAAATCCGAGCCGCAATCTCCGTTGCGGTGTGGCCCTTGCCGCGACGCTGATCCGCAGGCTTGGTGGCGATAAACATAAGGCCTGCGTTCGACGCGCCTCCGCTGAAGCTGAATCCCATCACGGAAAAAGCGCCCAGAATGTCCGGGTCTTGCCCGATGATTGCTGTCGCACGGTCTGCCAGGGCTCCCGTGTACTGCAGTGATGATCCCGGAGGAGCCTGCACAATTGCAATAAAGTAGCCCTGATCCTCCTGGGGTATGAAGCCGGTAGGCACACGTGTATATATCCACGCCGTTGCCGCAAGTCCCGCGAAGAACAGCACCAGAAACACATAGCGAATGCGAAGAGCCACGTGAATCGACCTGGCATACGTCCGGCTCATCCATGACACGGTGGCATCGGCGCCGTGAACAAAGGCCGCGAACATGCGCGAGAGAGGCCGGATGTGCAGAAAGTCCAACTGATGCGGACGCTCTTCTTCGCCACGCAGGAACAGCGCCGAGAGCGCAGGCGAGAGTGTAAGCGCATTGAACGCCGAAATCGCAATGGAAAACGCGATGGTCATCGAGAACTGGCGATAGAGAATACCCGTAGTGCCGGGGAAAAATGACACCGGCACGAACACCGCAATGAGCACCAGCGAAGTGGCTATCACCGCGCTGGTTACCTCGCCCATAGCCTCGGATGTGGCCTTGTGCGGATCGCAGTGCTCCATGGCGATATGCCGCTGCACGTTTTCAATAACCACAATGGCATCGTCCACCACCAATCCCGTTGCCAGCGTGATGCCGAAAAGCGTAAGCGAATTGATGGAGAAACCAAAAATCTTGATGAAGGCAAACGTGCCGATCAACGAAACTGGAATGGTAACTGCCGGAATAATCGTCGCGCGCCAATCCAACAGGAAAAGGAAGATCACGATAATCACGATGGCGATGGCTTCGGCCAGTGTGACCAGCACTTCGCGTATCGAGTCTCCTACAACCGTGGTGGAGTCGAAAGCGATTGCGTATTCCAGTCCCGGCGGAAAGCTCTTCGAAAGCTCCTTCAGCGCCGCCTTGGCTTGCGAGTCCACCGTGAGGGAGTTGGCCGTGGACAGTTGCTGTATGCCAATGCCCATCGCGACCTGGCCGTTGTACTTGAGGACGGAGCTGTAGTCCTCGGCGCCCACCACCGCATGCCCAACATCCTTAAGCTGCACCAGCCCGTTGGCGCTTCTCTTGAGGATGATGTCGTCAAACTGAGCCGGATCGGTGAGCCGTCCAACAACACGCACCGGAATCTGGAATGCCTGGTTGGGGTTCGACGGCGGCTGGCCGAGCTGGCCCGCCGGAATCTCGACATTTTGTTCGACGAGAGCATTCACTACGTCGGTCGCGGTGAGGGAGCGCGTCGCAAGCTTCGCTGGATCGAGCCAGATCCGCATGGCGTACTTGCGCTCGCCGAAGATGATGACGTCGCCAACGCCGGGGACGCGCTTGATCGCGTCTCTCACATAGACATCGAGGTAGTTTGAGATGAATTCGTTTGAGTAGCGCGCATCGCGCGTGAAGAACCCCGCCGCGAACACGAAGTTGTTGCTGACCTTGGTGATGGTAATGCCGGTTTGATTGACTGCCGAAGGAAGTCGGCCTTGGACGCTGGCCACGCGGTTCTGCACGTCGACTGCGGCGATGTCGAGACTGTAACCCTCGTCGAAGGTGACATTGATGCTGCTGGTGCCGCTGTTGGTGCTCGACGAGCTAATGTAGCGCATCCCCGGAACGCCGTTGATGGCCTCTTCCAGGGGAATCGTGACCGCCTTCTCCACCGTGTCGGCATTCGCGCCTATATAGTTGGAGGTCACCGATACTTGTGGCGGAGTGAGCTGCGGATAAAGCGCAATCGGAAGGGTCGGGATACACACCGCGCCCCCCAGAATGATCATCAGGGCGCAGACGGTCGCAAATACGGGCCGGTGAATAAAGAAATCAACAAACAAGGTATGCCTTCCTTCCCTCTCGCGTTCAACGCGGCTCACTCACCAGAAGACGCGCAATACTGCGGCGTCCCTGAGTACGGCATCACGATTGATTTACGCGCCTGCGTTCCCAACGCTCGGGCTCACCGGCATTCCGTTCACCAGGAATTGCGTGCTCGATACGATGACCTTATCGCCAGACTGAAGCCCTGAAGTCACCGAATAGCTATTTCCTATGGTGTCGCCCAGGGTCACGGGAGTCTGCGTCGCCAAGAATTTCCCGCCTTCCTGGCGCACCACGAAGACAAACGGCTGGCCGCCCTGCCGCATGACCGCAAGCACCGGCACAACCGCCGTCGGAGACGTACTCCACACCACGCGGACCTTCACCAGTTGCGAATTGCGAATCATCTCCCGACCGAAGTGAACCGGCGCCTTTACAAGAATGCCCTGCAGCGAGTTATCCACTTGCGGCGATATGAAGTCGATCGCCGTCTTCTCCAGCGGGGTGCCGTTCGTGTCCATCACGTTCACTTCCAGCCCGGAGCGCAATTGCCCCGCGCGCTCCGTGGGAACGTAGATATACGCCTCGAGATCCTTGTTCTCGTCCACAGTGGTCAGAACCGTGGTACTGGAAACATAATCGCCCACGTGCACCGGCACGTCACCCACGATCCCGTCGAACGGCGCGCGGATCGTGTAATACGCCAGTTGTTCTTCCTGCGTCTTGCGCGATGCCACGGCCGACTCGTAGTCCGCCTTCGAATTGTCATACGCCTGCTGCGCCTGATCGAAAAGCTCCCGGCTGATGATGCCCGCATCGAACAGCTTCTTCTGCCGTTCGACCTGCAGCGTGTTGTAGTCGTAGACAGCCTTCTTCTGCCGCTCGGTCGCTCCCTGCATGTCCACAGATGCCTGCTGGTGCAGCGGATCGATGGTCATCATCACCTGGCCCGACTTCACCCGGTCGCCCGACCGCACGTTGATTCCAGTCAACCGGCCATCCACCTGCGGCTGCAGCGTGGCGCTGCGCCGCGACTTGATCGTTCCCACGTACTCGCTGCTCGTTGGAACCGGAGCCAGGGTAACCGCAACCGTTTGCACGGGCATGGCAGGCATCCCGCCCTGCGCAGGCGCAGGCGCTTTCTGCCGGCACCCCACCACTGCCAGCACCAGAACAACACAACCTATCCCTGCTACGCGTTTTAACACTATGTCCTCGCTGCGGCTTCTTCCCCCTCGCCTCAGGCGGGGGAAATGTTTTGATTGAGCACTTGGTTTCGATTCAACAGAAAGGAATATTGTCGCAAAAATCCGCTTTGCACGCTGTGATTCAGTTGCAAATCGGCTTCGTGATGAGCGATTGCGCTCCTGAACAGCGACAGCCCGGCAGATCTGGACTCCGAACCCGCCTGCACGCCGCAACTCAAAAGGAATAGAAACTCTGCTATTGAATACGTGTCGCGCCAGGCGATAGTTGCGCGCCCCGCGCTCCGAGGCAAACTCTACCTTGAAGACGCGAACGCTCTCTCGCGGAGATCGCTCCAAGCCCTAAGTTTATCGCCCTTTGCCCAACTTCAAATAGGACCCAGACTCTCCATTTCGGCGCGCTCTCTTCCACTCTCATTTTCGCTCCCTCTGCGGCTCTCTCTGCGGCTCCTTTGTCCGCTCACCCACCGGCTCAAGGAGCGGGGCCGCCGACCCCGTGGGAACTTTGACACCCTCGCCCCAACTTGATAGCCTCTCAGTAGGGCATTCCGTTCTGCCGGCCTGTTCTGGGCCGCTCGCGAGCCCATGCCGGTAGGATCCTTGGTTCTCCTGCCCAACTTAGCGTCCCCGTCGTCTAGCCCGGCCTAGGACACCGCCCTTTCACGGCGATAACACGGGTTCAAATCCCGTCGGGGACGCCAAACAAACGCTTCCATCTCCCTCCCGGCCCCGATCAGCAAGCACGCCCCCCGTCCGAATCTGGCCATCGTCTACACTGGCTTCCAATGTGTGGCCGCTACCGCAGACGCTCCGATAAGCAACGGATCGCCGAGACCTTTCATGTCGGCTTGGATCTGGCGGAAATCTATCTCGAGCCCGGCGATGACATCGCTCCCGGCTCCATCCAGCCCGTCGTGCTCGACGGCGGCTCGGGCGAGCGCGAGATCGCCCTCATGCGCTGGGGATTCAAACTGCCCGATCGCCATCTCTTCAATGCGCGATCGGAAGGCATCGACCGCGCCCCGTTCTGGAAGGACTCCTTTGCGCAGCGCCGCTGCATCGTTCCAGCCGACGCCTTCTTTGAATGGTCGGATACAGGACAAAGAAAGAAGTCGAAGTTTGAAATCGCCATCCCCGGCCGCGAACCCTTCGGCATGGCCGGCCTCTGGAAGCCCTGGAAGAACCCGAAAACCGATCAGTGGGAGCGCACCTTCGCCGTCATCACCGGCGAGCCCAACGACCTCATGCAGCCGATCCACAATCGCCTGACTACCATCCTCGATCCTCGCGATTACCAGGAATATCTGACCTCAGCCGGCCGCCCTCCTCTTCACCTGTTGCGGATCCTGCCATCGGAGCAGATGCGCCTGACACCCGTCGAAGCGCCCCGCGCAGCAGAGCCCGGTGCGACAAAGCATGATGCACCAGACCCGCAGCTCGACCTCTTCGATCGCGATCGCGATCGCGATTAAATTCACCGGCCATTTCACTCGCCTCCCTTGCCACCGCCGCTGCACGGCATGAAATACTGCTGAGTGAACTCTTGCAGCACAAACTCCTCGCCCGGTGGTACTTGTCTTGGAAAGAAAGCTGTATACCGCCCGTCTCGATCGTAAAGTCTGCATCTCTGAAAGCGCTCAGTGCTTCCACTTCGAATTCGTCATCGACGAGCTCGAGAGCTTCCCGTTCATCTCGGGGCAGTTTGTCTCCACCGTGGCGGCCGACCCCAATGGCAAGCAGCAGACCCGCGCCTACTCCATCGCCTCCGCGGCCCGCGAAAATCGCTTTGACCTGTGCGTCAACCGGGTGGAGGGCGGCTTCTTCTCCAATCACCTCGCCGACCTCGCCGATCTGACTCCGGGTGGCACGGTCAATGTGCACGGACCTCACGGCCACTTCATCCTGCGCACTCCGGTTACCGACTCCATCCTGATCGCGACCGGCACAGGCATTGCGCCCATGCGCGGCTTCGTGCAGTCGCTGTTCCCTGAAGGCGGCCCCGACCGCAGCGAAGGCAAGCAGATCTGGCTCGTCTACGGCACACGCCACGAAAGTGAGCTCTACTACCAGGACGAGTTCGAGACGCTTGCCGCGAAACATCCCAACTTCCACTACCTCGCCACCCTCAGCCGGGCTGGCGATAGCTGGACCGGTCTCCGCGGCTACGTCCAGGACCACGTCGCGCGCATCGTCGAGGAGCGCGCCGCACGCCTCGGCCAGACTCTGCCACTCGCCCCGGTCGATCCCGCAACGCCGGCCGCGGAGCTGAACTTCGACATCTACGCCTACATCTGCGGACTCAACAATATGGTCAGCGGCGTCCGCGAGAAGCTCGCCGGCTACGGCTGGCACCGCAAGCAAATCATCTTCGAGCGCTACGACTAACCAGGCACCCCCACCCAAAACACGGTGTCATCCTGAGCGGAGCGCAGCGGAGTCGAAGGATCTGCGGTTGCTCTTGACCCGCTCGGAAACAAGCGGCATTCTTTTTCAATGCCGCTCGTCTCACCAAAACACTCGCAGCCGCCTGAAGCATTCAATCGGTTCAATTTGCAACCGTCCATTCGAATTCAATCTTCAGGCGCTTGGAGCAGTTTCTGCAGATCCAGAGATAGCCGCTTTCCACTCCCTTTGTGTAGTAGGCGTGCCGATAGCACCCACGCTCATCGTGCGCCTCCTTCCATTCGGGAAAGCGCTCACGGTGATCACAGATGAAGGCAAAGCACGCATCGCAGTGATCGTGCGTCCAGTTCTCGTGCGGACGATCCCACCGCTTCCAGACGAAGGAAGCATTTCTCCAGAATTCAAACCGATTCTGTAGATTGTCAGGTAGTTGTTCGAGTTCTCTGAGGTCGCGCATGAGGGCTCTGCCGATTCCTGGCCAGTCAAGTGTACGACCGATTGTGGGTGGCAAACCCCTTCGATTCTCGTGCCATGCGTGCGCCCGCGTGCTGCAGGCTGCCGGACGCCTGCGCGTCCGCGCTAAAGATTGAACAACTCGCGCAACCGCCGCGTCTGCGACCGGCTTACCGGAATCTCCGTCTGCTTCTTGTCGTTCATGCGCAGCTGGTAGCTCGACTTGAACCACGGCACCACTTCGCGAATGTGGTTGATGTTGACCACGAAACCCGCGATGCGCGCGCCAGAAGACCGTCGGATCCAGCAGATCGAGCAGTTCCTCCAGCGTGCGGCACTTCGACTGCCCTTCAAAGTTCTGCGTCACCACCCGGATCACGCCTTCGTCGATGGCCGCATAGCAGATCTCGCCCTGGTCCACCAGCAGCAGCCGGTTCTGCGCCTGCACAATCAGCTTGGCTGGCTGCGGCGCCGCCTGCGGCCGGTTCAGCAGCCGCAGCAGCGTATCGATCTGCGTCGCGGGAGCCGCCGTCGCCGGCCCGCCTGCGATACGCCCTTTCACGCGCTCCACCGCCTGTTCCACACGGTCGCGATCGAAAGGCTTCAGCAGGTAATCCACCGCGTTCACGTCGAAAGCCCGCACCGCGTACTGGTCGTAGGCAGTCGCAAACACAATCTGCGGCAGCGTCTCCGGCTCGGCTCCCGGATGGCTGCGCGCCCGGGCGTCGCTCTGCTCTTTCAGCCGCTTGATGACCGCAAACCCGTCCAGCCCCGGCATCTGCACATCCAGAAAAACCAGGTCGGGATGATGCTCCTCGATCAGGTTCACGGCCTCGATGCCGTTGCTGCCCTCAGCCAGCACATCCACACCGCCCACGGAGTCGAGCAGGTACTTCAGCTCGTCGCGGGCCAGTTGTTCATCGTCAATGATGAGCGCGGAAAGGGTCATGCCGAAGACTCATTGTAGGAATCCGCACCTGAAGCTGTCGACAACACCCGCCATAAGCCTCGCCGCGATTCTCTAACACCTAATCCCTAATCCCTAATGCCTGCCTTTATCAATCCCGCATCGCATGCAGCCGCGCTGGCATATGATCCGCCGCCAGCTCATGCCCGCAGCGCGTGCAGAACTGGTCTGTCGCGCGCACCGTGCGGAAGCAATTGCCGCAGCTCGCCGTCAGTTGGTAGTTACATTGCGGGCAGAAGTGGAAATCGCCCTGAACCAGCGTGCTGCACGCCGGGCAGCGGCCCACCATCGGCTGGCGCAGCAGGAAGTAGAGCACCGCCCCAATCCCGCCCGGCATCACGAAGCAAATCAGCATCCAGAAACGTGCGCTCATCGAACGCCGCGGCGCATCCTTGCTCACGTAGCCGATCATCAGGAAATACAGTGCCGCAAGCACGCCCCACGAGATGTTGAGATAAATCAGGAAGCCCAGCGGCGGGGCAGGATGATGCCTCTGGGCGGGCAGGACAATCCAAAAGTAATACTCAACACCGACGAACGCCGCCACTGCGATCACAATCGACCACAGCGGAATCATCCGCGCGTCTTCATCACCACCGATTTGTACTAAATCACGCATAATTCAAGCCCTCGCGCGGAGGGCGCCAGCAGAAGTTGGAGTGCGGAATAACTTCACTACATAAATGGACGGAGCCGCAGCCCCGGAAGTTGCGCCCCCGCCCCACCTCCCGGCCAGCCGATTCGCGTCGAGCCTGGCCGGGAGCCCGAAGCTACTTGCTGAACGTCACATAGCGGCGTCCCGCATACAGCCGGAACCCGCCGCCTTCGTTCGCCGTCACCTGCAGAGGCCGCGGCCGCTTCATCCCATCGTCGTTGGCCGAATCCACCGTCAACACATCATGCGCGCCCACGTCCGTCACCACGAACTTGTTATCGCCAATGAATCCAACCCCGTAAATCCCCGCCGGCAGGTCATGTCCGCCGATCTTCAGAGCACCTTCGGTGATGAAATACGCCTGGTACTTGGCCTGCACGTCGCTCGAGTAGCCGCTGGTGTCCACCAGCGTCGCCAGCACGTAGGAACCATCGGCGAACTTCACGCCCCCCGAGTTGCGCAACTGCGCGGGCGCGGCCTGCCCCTTGTACCACAGGCGCTGCCCCTCCGGCAGCATCTTCTGCACATCGGCCGGCGCCAGTACCTTGTCTCCGCTCTGCGCGACCGCCCTGGTGGGCATCAGTGACAAGCCCAGTAACAGCCCGCTAAACGCAACAACCCTGCTCACGCTGCTCAAACGCATCCAAAGCCTCCATCTTGCTAATTGCTGATTGCGTCCGGAGTATACCGCATTCCTGCACTCACCGGCCGTCAGTTCTCCGTCGACAACACGTCGTAGTAGTAGTTGATCCACACCTTCTTCACCGCGGCTGGAAGCTTGGGCAGCGGCACCGTCTGCTCCACCGTTTGCACGCCCACCAGTGGCATGGCCCCGGCCTTGAGCACCCGGCCGTCGGCCAGTTCCAGGTACAGCGGCACCAGGTTCAAGAATCCCGCCGCAACGCCCGACTGCGTCAGCTTGAAGTGCAGCGTGGCGGTGTCGCCATTCGGCTTCACTTCGCCCTCGAAGTGATAAGCCGGAAGATCCATGCCATACACATACTCATTGAAGAACCAGTCCATGCGATGGTTGCGATCCAGGTCCATGTCCCGGGTCATATACTTCTCCACCGCCGCCTTGAAATCCTCGGTCGTAGCCGCACGCAGCCGGTAGGTCTTGGCAAAATCGCTCATCATCGCAATGAACCGGCCATCCCCTTCCTGCGTGCTCCACATCATCATCCGGATCATGTGCAGAATGTACGCGCCCTTTGGATACACCAGGTCCTGATACACGCTCCAGCCCGTCTTCTCCGTGGCCAGCCGGAATCCCATCGTCACCGGGCCCACATCAATCGGCCGGAATCCGAATGTGTTCTTCTCCGTCAGCAGCTTGCGCTGCTCCCGCCAGAACTCGCGGAACTGGTCGGGCTTGGGGCGCGTTGCCTGCAGAAAAATGGCCGCCGAAGTGTTCGCAAACCCCTCGCTCATCCACTGATCGCGATAGCTGCGGAACCCTACCGTCTGGCCCCACCACTGGTGCGCCACCTCGTGCGCCGTGACTACCTTCCAGTACATGTCCTCGGGCCGCAGTCCCATAAAATGCTGCTGGGTCTGGTCGAAGAAGCCGCAGATGGGCAGATACACCAGCATCGGCCAGCTCTGCCCGTAATTGCACGCAAACTGCTGGGTCAGCGCCACGCGCGCAAACGGCAGCGGGCCGAAGTACCTTGTGTAGACCTCCGCCGCCGCCTGTCCCTGGCTTAGCTGCACGGGCAGCATGCCTTTCGTGTCTAGCGTTTGCAGAACGCTCTCCTCGCTCGCATGGCTGACGCCCTGGACCGGCAATTCCAAGCTGGGGGAATAGCCATCCGGCATAGCAATATTTGCATAAGCGTCAATCGTCAGATTGTCGCCCAGCTTCCCCGGAATAGTGGCTTCCTGCATCTTGAACTTGCCCAGGTTGAACCCCACCACCGGCAGCGGCACATCCGTCTTCCACGCCGAGGTGGTCAGCTTGCCGTCCGTGCTCTCGTTCACCTTCGTCCCGGTGGCGATCAGTTCCAGTCCTTTGGGAACATGGAACTTCATCTCGTAGGTGGCATAGTCGCCCAGTCCGCGGGCGGCGTTGGGATACCAGCTCTCGCGCGCCACGGGATAGTAGTTCGCATTGCCTTCGTTCTTCACCACGTCCTTGCCGCCGTACGCGATCCGAACCGTCGCCGTCTCACCCTTGTTCAGCGGTTTAGCCAGCACCACGCCGAAATCCGAATCTTCGTCCTTCTTCTCCTGCACAAAATCCAGCGGATTCCCCTTGTCGTCCTCTACTTTGCTCACCCGCAGGGTGGGATAGAGCGCCAGCCGTGCGACCGCCAATCCATCCTGCGTGGCTGTAATCTGCACCGTGGCAAGCCCGGTCAGAAATCCGCTCTTCTCGATCGTCACATCCAGGTCTTCATGAAGAATCCGGTAGGCCCCGTTGTCCGGGTCTTTGCCCTCCGCAACCGTCTTCGCGCTTGCCTGCCCCGGAAACGCCGTGAGGTAGGTAAACGAATCGTCAGCCCAACTCAGCAGGCAAACCTCCTCCGGAGAAACGTGCCGCGATCCATGCGGATCAATGGTCAATATCAGGTGCGCATTCTTCTTCCCATGGATCGCCGCCAGAAAGAAGCCGCGTTGCGTCGGGCTCAGCACATCCTCCAGCAGCCGCAGCTCGAAATTCTCGAACAGCTTCAGCCGCTGGAAGCTCCGCAGATCGTTCGCCTGCCGGCCGAAAACAGGATCGGCCGGGCCCTTGACCGACGAAGCCTTGCGCAATTCGGCGGCGGTGTCGTCTGTAAACCGCAGTACCACCTGGTCAAAGTCTTCGTCGAACTCCTCGGCCCTGTTCAGGATCAGCAGGTTGTGCCGTTCCTCCGCGGTCGGCGGAGCAATGTGCAGATGCCCCGCCCCGCGAAACACCGCGCCCGTCACCTTCCCGTTCACCTCGGGATAGAATGCGAAATCTCCCCGCGTAAACGTAAATGTGGCAGCCTCGCGCCGCAGCTCGAGATTATTGATGCTGATGATGTCATCCACTGGCAACTGAGAGCGCAGTTGCTGGTAGACAGCGTTACGGTTCGGCGCCTGCTGCGCGCACACCGCCCCTGCGGTCGAGCCCAAAAACACGACACCAAGACACAGCTTTTCGATAGAACGCAAAGCAGCCCGCCTGAAATGGAAGTTCGGTCCATTATGCAGGCGGGCCTTGGCTGCAGGAAATAAATTTTCGCTCCGGTTGCTCAGGCTTCGGTAACGTACAGGTCCACGTACTCGTTCACCGGCATGGCGTCCAGCTTCGCCCCGTCGAGCGAAGCCTCCAGAATCCTCTGCTGCTGCGCCTCCGGAAACCGCCGCCGCAGGTTGGTCTTGAACTTCTCAACCAGCAGCGGCATGCCCTCTTCGCGCCGGCGCCGATGCCCGATGGGATACTCAACCGTCTCCTCCAGCACCGTGCCGTCGCTCAGTTCCATGCTCAGTGAGTTCGCAATCGACCGCTTCTCCGGATCGTGATAGTCGCGCGTAAACTGCGGATCTTCGACACAGTGGATCCGCTCCCGGATCGCGTCGATCCGCGGCCCCCACTTCGCATCCTTCGCCACCGCGTCCTCATAGTCCGCCGCCGTCAGCCGTCCAAAGATCAGCGGCACCGCAATCATGTACTGCACGCAGTGGTCGCGATCCGCGGGATTGGCCAGCGGCCCCTTCTTATCGATAATTCGAATGCAGGCCTCATGCGTACGCACCGTGATGGCCTTGATCGCCGAGGCATTCAGTCCCCGCGCGGCCAGCTCCTGATGCAGCTTCATCGCCGCTTCCACCGCCGTCTGCGAGTGAAACTCCGCCGGATAGCTGATCTTGAACAGCACGTTCTCCATCACATACGACCCGTACGGCCGCTGAAATTGGAACTCCTTCCCGCGGAACGACACGTCGTAAAAGCCCCATGTCTTCGCCGTCAGCACCGACGGGTATCCCATCTCCCCAGCCCGTGCCATCAACGCCAGCCGCACCGCGCGGCTGGTCGCATCGCCCGCCGCCCAGCTCTTCCGCGATCCCGTATTCGGCGCGTGCCGATACGTCCGCAAACTCTGCCCGTCCACCCACGCCAGGCTCACCGCGTTGATCGTCTGCTCGCGGCTCAAACCCAGCAACTGGCATACCACCGCCGTCGAAGCCACCTTGACCAGCACCACGTGGTCGAGCCCCACCTTGTTGAACGAGTTCTCCAGCGCAATGCATCCCTGAATCTCGTGCGCCTTGATCATCGCAGTCAGCACATCGCGCATCGTCAGCGGTGCGCGGCCCTCAGCCACCGCGATGCGCGACAGCCAGTCCGCTACCGCGAGAATCCCGCCAAGATTATCCGAGGGATGTCCCCACTCCGCCGCCAGCCACGTGTCATTGAAGTCGAGCCAGCGAATGATCGCGCCGATATTGAACGCCGCCTGCACCGGATCGAGAACGTAATTTGTCCCCGGCACCCGCGCGCCGTTCGGCACCACCGTCCCCGGCACAATCGGCCCCAGCAACTTGGTGCACGCCTGATACTCCAGCGCCTCCAGCCCGCACCCCAGCGTATCGATCAAACACGCCCGCGCCGTCGAATAAGCCAGCTCGCTTTCAATGGTGTAGTTCAAAACATAATCGGCGATATCAACCAGCACCTGATCCGGCGCCGGACGTTCATTACTTATGTGGGAGGACACAATTACTCCTTTTCGTGCCGCTTCAATGCTTCTATCGGGAAGAACAACTCATCCCAGAGTTGAATGTCATCTCGTCTGCTTTGAGCATCTCTGCGACCGTGATGGTGTATACACCGCCACAAGCCTGTCTCCAATTGTTGTAACCCTCTTCATACGCAGGCAGCGTACGCTTTAGCTCAACGAGTTTCGTCACGCTGCGGTCTAACGCATCTTTCGCGAACGGTGCATGGCCGATACTCGTCGGGCTCGGTCCCCCCGAACAGTTCTTTAGCCGAATTGCATCCAGGCGTATGTGAACAATTACGCCAACTTTCGGAAGGCTCTCGACTCGCAAAATGGTGATCGTCGACGACTCCTCGCCCTCTCGCGTCTGGTAGGCCCACACCTGGCCAGGTTGGTACTTGGAATCCGGAATTACCTGCGGCTCGGCGCATTTCTTTGCGGGGGAGACAGTCGCTTGCTGCGCCACTGCGATGCCGGTAGATAAGAGCACCACGGAAACGGCGCGCCAAACTCGATCAGCGGGCAAACGCATAGCATCCTCTTCGGTTGTGAGGCTAAAGCTAGCTTAATCCCGCTCCTCTATCGCCACAAACGCCGAGCGGCTCCGGCCCCGTATACACCGCCGACGGCCGAATAATCTTCCCATCCCTGCGCTGCTCCATAATGTGCGCGCACCAGCCCGCGGTCCGCGCAATCACAAACAGCGGCGTAAACAGATCAATGGGAATCCCCATCATGTGATACGCCACCGCGCTGAACCAGTCCAGGTTCGGGAACATCCGCTTGGTCTCGTGCATCACCGTCTCAATGCGCTCGGCAATCTCGAAATGCGCAGTATGCCCCGACGTCTTCGCCAGCCGCCCCGCCACTTCCTTGATAATGTCGCTGCGCGGATCGCTGATCGTATACACCGGATGCCCGAAGCCGATCACCACTTCGCGCTCCTCCACCCGCCGTCGGATATCACGCTCCGCGTCTTCCGGCGTGCGATAGCGATGCTGAATCTCCAGCGCCACCTCATTTGCTCCGCCGTGCTTCGGCCCCTTCAGCGCCCCAATCGCCCCCGCAATGCACGAGTAGATATCCGACCCCGTCCCCGCAATCACCCGCGCCGTGAATGTCGACGCGTTGAACTCATGCTCCGCATACAGAATCAGCGAGGTCTGCATCGCATCCACCCACTCCGCAGGAGCGGCCTGGCCATGCAGCAGGTGCAGAAAATGCGCGGCAATCGAGTTGTCTCCCGGTTCCACTTCGATGCGCCGCCCGTTGCGCGCATACTGATGCCAGTACAGCAGCATCGAGCTCAGGCAGGCCAGCAGCGAGTCCGCAATCTCGATAGCCCCGTCCTCGTTGTGATCCGCCGCCTCCGGCCGCACGCAGCCCAGCACGCTCACGCCCGTGCGCAGCACGTCCATGGGATGCGTAGTCGGCGGCAGCAGTTCCAGCGCCTGCTTTACCGCGGCGGGCAGGCTGCGCATCTGCACCAGCTCTTCCTTGTACGCGGTCAGCTCCACGGTGTTCGGCAGCTTGCCATGCACCAGCAGGTACGCCACCTCTTCATACTCGCAATGCGCCGCCAGGTCGTGGATGTCGTATCCGCGATAGTGCAGATCGTTGCCCGAGTGCCCCACCGTGCAAAGCGCGGTGTTTCCTGCAGGCGTACCTGACAGCGCAACAGATTTCTTCGGCTTAAAAACGGGGGAAGCTTCAGTCTGGCTCATGCTCACTCCAGCGAGTTCGACGCTAAAGGATGCAGTGCAGATGTTGCAAGCCCGCCCGGAAATGAACTTTTGTTCATCAAGCGCGCGAGTCCGTTGCCATTGTTCTGGACCCTATGCCGAGCTGTTCTGAAACTGCTGCACAATCTCAATCGCACCTATGATGTTGCGATTGAACTCAGGCAGATCTTCGGCAGGAATCCAATACTCCTGATGAACGCGCGCCCCCGCCGTCTGCACCTGATAGCGCGACAGGAACTCACCATTGACAATGAATCTGAGTACGTACCCTTTGCCGCCGTCCCGAGTGTTCCAATCCCGCGCAATCTGGACGGCGTACTCCTCGTTCAATACCGGGTAGAAGATAGGCTGCTCCGGCAGACGAGGCGGAAATTCTCTCCAATCACTCTCACGGATGAGACGGAGTTCCTCTTCGCCCACGGGCCGGAACAGCACAGTCTCACTCACGGCTTTTCGCTCTTCTTCGCAAACAACTCATCCAACTTCCGCTCATACGCGTGATAGTCGAGATACTTATACAACTCCGCCCGCGACTGCATGATCGGCACCACGCTCTTCTGCGTCCCCTCATGCCGGATCGCCTCATACACCTTCAGCGCCGCCGCATTCATCGCGCGATACGCCCCGCAGCAGTAGAGAATGATATCCACGCCCGCCGCGCCCAGCTCCTCGCGCGTCCACAGCGGCGTCTGCCCAAACTCCGTGATATTCGCCAGAATCGGCACACCCACCGCCGCGCGAAATTTCGTGTACTGCCAAAGCTCCGTCACCGCTTCGGCAAAGATCATGTCCGCGCCCGCCGCAACATAAGCCTGCGCCCGCTCGATCGCCGCATCCAGCCCCTCGCCGGCCAGCGCATCGGTCCGCGCCATCAGCACAAACTCCGCATCCGTCTTCGCATCCACCGCAGCCTTGATGCGATCCACCATCTCGTCCGTAGAGACCAGTTCCTTCCCCGGCCGATGCCCGCAGCGTTTCGCGCCCACCTGGTCTTCCATATGCACCGCGCCCGCGCCCGCCTTGATCATCTGCCGAACCGTCCGCGCAATGTTGAACGCTCCACCCCACCCCGTATCGATATCCACCAGCAGCGGCAGCCCGCTCGCCTCCGTAATGCGCCGCACGTCCGTCAGCACATCTTCCATGGTGCTGATGCCCAGGTCCGGCATGCCCAGCGAGTTGGCCGCCACCCCGCCGCCCGACAAATACAGCGCGCGGAATCCCGTCGCCTCCGCCAGCCGCGCCGTATACGCGTTGATCGCACCCGCCACCTGCAGCGGCTTCTCGTCTTGAACTGCGGCGCGAAACCGCGCCCCCGCCGAATCCCCGAGCTTCTGTCCGTCTGATGTATTCGTCATAGCGTTTCCTGCTGCTCAAGAATAAATCCACGCCGCGGCGACAGATTCTCCACGCGCCCGGCGCGTACAATCATCCACGGTGTAATTCAAGCAATTCTCAACCACCTAATCCCAAGGAGGAAACCCGCATGAAGCGTCTGTTGGTCTGTACAGGACTTCTGGCAGCCTCGCTCTTTGCCGTCGCGCAGCATAATCCCCCCGCGAGCCCGGCCGAGGAGGCGACCAGTTCCATCAGCGGTCACACCATCACCGATCGATTACTCCGCTCCCAGCGTAAAGGGACGCGAAGGCAAGATCTTCAACCAGGGCGGCCTCATCCAGACCACCCACAAGCAGTACCCCGTCTGGCGCGCTGGAGCCAACAGCGCCACCACCCTGATCACCGACACCAACCTCCAGGTCGGCAACATCAGCGTTCCTGCCGGCAAATACACGCTGTTTGTCGAAATCTCCGACCCCGACAACTGGATCCTTATCGTCAGCAAGCAGACCGGCGAATGGGGCCTGCGCTATGACCCTACCCAGGATCTGGGAAGGACCAAGATGCAGATGTCCAAGCCCCCGCAGATGGTCGAACGGCTCAAGTGGGCGGTCACAGGAACCGGCGGCAACCACGGCGCGTTGACTCTCGCCTGGGAAGACCACGTCGCCACCGTCCCGCTCTCTGTGCAATGAGTGCTTCATGCGGGCGGCTCTGCTGCTATACGCGCCGCCCGCACATCGACATAGAATAGATACAGATTCTCAGTTTGGAGTGACCCTCACCTTGCCTCTGTACGAATATCGCTGCACCAGTTGCGGCAAAAGTTTTGAAAAGATCCAGAAGATCAACGATGCGCCGGAGACGGCGTGTCCCCAATGCGGCGGAGCCCTCATCCGCCCCCTCACCGCGCCCGCCCTCCAGTTCAAAGGCGCCGGCTGGTATGTCAACGACTACGCCTCGAAGTCCTCTTCGAGCGCGAGTTCGGATTCCTCAGGTTCCGCGAGCGATTCGAAACCGGCAACTGAATCAAAGCCCGCTGAATCGAAGCCAGCCTCATCGGAGTCTTCTTCAAAGCCCGCCTCAAGCTCAGGCACAACCTAGACCGGTGGTCACTAACCACTGACCACTAACCACTAATCACTACTCACTAATCACTGCCCTTCACACCCTCGCCCCAATCACATCCGTGTACTTGTTCCCCGACCCCGTATTGAACAGCACCACGCGGTCGCTCTTCTTCAGGAACCCCGTCCCGATCAGGTGATCGTAGGCCGCCGTCGCCGCCGCGCCCTCGGGCGACAGCAGCAGTCCCTCGTGGCTGGCCCAGTCCTTCAGCGACGCGAAGATCGCCTCATCGCTCAGCGCCACCGCCGTCCCGCCCGACTCCCTCAGAATGTCGAGAATGATGTAATCCCCATACGGCTTCGGCACCCGCAGCCCCGAAGCGGCCGTGTGCGCATCCTGCCACATCGGCTCGCCGCCTCGCCCTGCTCGAACGCACGCACCACCGGCGCGCACCCCGCCGCCTGCACCGCGATCATCTTCGGCCGCTTGCCCGTAACCCAGCCCAGCTCCTCCATCTCCTCGAACGCCTTCCACATCCCGATCATCCCCACGCCGCCGCCGGTGGGATAAAACACCGCATCGGGATACTCCCAGCCAAGCTGCTCCACAAGCTCATACCCCATCGTCTTCTTGCCTTCCACGCGGTACGGCTCCTTCAGCGTGGAAACATCGAACCAGCCCTCCGCCGCCTTGCGCTCGCCCACCATGCGCCCGCAGTCGGAGATGAGCCCGTCCACCAGGTAGAGGTGCGCGCCATAAGCCCGGCACTCCACCTGGTTGGCCATCGGCGTGTCCCTCGGCATGAAGATGTGCGCCTCGATCCCCGCAGCCGCCGCGTACGCCGCCAGCGCCCCGCCCGCATTGCCCGCCGTCGGAGCCGCCAGCTTCTTCAGCCCGTAGTGCCGCGCCATGGTTACGGCCAGCGCCAGCCCGCGCGCCTTGAACGTCCCCGTCGGATTCGCGCCCTCTTCCTTCAGCCAAACATTCTCGTATCGCCGGCTCGCCAGCATCGGCGTCCATCCCTCGCCCAGCGTGACTGGTTCGACGGAAGGCAGCACGTCGCGATACCGACCCATCCCGCTCCAGCGCCGGTCCTGCTCGCGTGGTGCCAATGCGGTCGCGCACCGCCGTGCCCTTCGCGGCTGACAGGTCATAGCGCACATAGAGCGACCCGGCGCACGCCGTGCAAACCGTCTGTGGAGTGGTGGGATCGTGATGAAGCTTGCAGCGGGAGCACTCGAGAAACGCAACCTGGGGCATGCCCATAGAATAATGGAGACCTTGAACAAGACTCAGTCCGCTCAAACTAAATCAAAAGTCGCCGCGAGCCGGCTCCGCCGAATCGTGCAGGTTCTTTTTCCGATAATGGCTGGTCTGCTCCTGATCAGCGGCCTCATCGCCGCTCGAGTTCCTGAAGCGGCTTCGGTTGGCGAATTCAACCAGTGGCTCGCGATCGCATTGTTCTTCCCCTTCGCATTCCGCCGCCGATCCCTGCTCGTCTGGACCTTCTACGCCATGGTCGCCGGCATCGTCCTCGGCCTCGATGCCCCGCACGTCTCCGCACAACTCCGCATCGCCGGCGACATCTTCCTTCGCCTCATCCGCATGATCGTCGCCCCGCTCATCTTCGGCGGCATCGTCACCGGCATCGCCGGCCACAGCGAGCTCAAAGGCGTGGGCCGCGTCGCCCTCAAGGCCGTCCTCTTCTTCGAGGTGGTCACTACGCTCGGCCTTGTCATCGGCCTCATCGCCATCAATCTCACGCATGCCGGGGTTGGCGTGACGCTTCCCGTGGTGGCGCAAGCTGTTGCGCCCGCCGCGCACTCCGAAACCTGGCAGCAGCTCATCCTCAACATCTTCCCTGAAAACATCGCCCAGGCCGTCGCGCAGAACCAGATCCTGCAGGTCGCCATCTTCTCACTGCTCTTCGGCGCCGCCCTCGCTACGCTGCCGGAAGCCAAGCGCGCCCCGCTGGTCACGGTTCTGCAGTCGCTCACCGACACCATGTTCCGCATGACGAAGTTCATCATGGTGGTTGCGCCCGTCGCCGCCGGAGCCGCCATGGCTTACACCGTCAGCACTGCCGGACTCCACCTGCTTGAGAGCCTCGCCGAACTGGCCATCACCTACTACGGCGCGCTCGCCGCCTTCATCCTGCTCATTCTCGTTCCCATCCTCGTCGCCGGAGGCATCCCGGTCCGCCGCTTCGCCGCCGCCATCGCCGAGCCCGCCGCCATCGGCTTCGCCACCACCAGCTCTGAGGCCGCCTTGCCCCTCGCCATGGAGCGCCTCGAAGAATTCGGCGTTCCCCGCTGGATCGTCTCCTTCGTCGTGCCCACCGGCTACAGCTTCAACATGACCGGCTCCAGCGTCTACCTCACCATGGCCGCCATCTTCGCCGCCCAGGCCGCCGGCATCCACCTCACCCTCGGCGAACAGCTCGTCATGCTCGCCACCCTCATGCTCACCAGCAAAGGAGTGGCCGGCGTCCCCCGCGCCACCCTGGTCGTCCTCATGGCCTCAGCCGCCGATCTCCACATTCCGTCCAGCGCCATCCTCGTCCTGCTCGGCGTCGACACCCTCATGGACATGGGCCGCAGCGCCATGAACGTCATCGGCAACTGCATGGCCGCTGTAGTCGTCGCCCGCTGGGAAGGCGAACTCCAGAATCCCGCACAGCCTGCCTGAAGATTTGTTGGGAAAAGGTAGGTCAGGCAGAAGGGTAGGTCAGGGCTTTAGCCTTGACATCTTGGACGTCTCAAAAGAATTGGGCTTTACAGGCTGCGGAAAAACTGCCCAAGGCCTCTGTTTTGAAAGGGCAAGGACTTATCCGTGCCGATAAGACCAATAAAATGTGTGGGCTTTAGCCCCTGAGGGATGGTCTTGATAAGCTCAACCGGGCAAATTCGGGCTTTTCCCGCAGCCTCTTCAGCCCCTGAGGCACCCGGACTACCGCTTGCGCAGCCAGCCCGCCACCAGCGCCGCAGCCAGAATCGCCGGGCACAGAATGCACGCCCACAGCGTGAATTCCCCGGTCAGGTCGCCAATATGTCCACCGGAATTGAAGTAATCCACCACCAGCCACGCCAGCGGCCCGATCACCAGCAGCAGTACCACCAGGGCAGCCAGAACAAGCGACCGCGTCCGCTTGCGCTCCGCCTTCTGGTCCTGCATCACGCCCATCGACGCCATGACCACCCGGCGCGTGGTTCTCGCTACTACGCGGTCTCTCTCGGGATCTCCCAGAGAAGCGGCAAGATCGCGAACTGCGTCGTTGCCATTGGCCGAACCCTTGCCGGCCTGTGCTGTCATCCGGCAACCTCGGCCGCCCGCGCAACCTCAAGCCTGGGCTTGATGGCCGCCAGACCCCGGTACAGCCGTGATTTCACCGTCGATAGCGGCGCCCGCGTCACCGTTGCAATCTCCTGCAGCGACAGATCCTCGTGGAAGCGCAGCACCAGCACTTCGCGATACACCGTGTCCAGCTCCAACAGCGCCGCGGAGACTCTCTGGCGGTCTTCCCCGCTCGACAGGCGATCAAAAGGCGACGGCTCATCTCCCACCAGCTCAAAGCTCATCGGCCGGTCATCGTCGCTTGCACCCTCGAACAGCTCGTCCAGGCTGGCCAGCGTCCGCTTGCGCCGATAGTCGATCACCAGGTTGCGGGCGATCGTGAACAGCCACGTGTCGAAACGCGCCTTGCCGTTGTATTGCCCGCCGCGCATCAGCACCCGCATCCAGACCTCCTGGAACAGATCCTCAGCCAGTTCACGGCTGCTGGTCAAGAACAGAAGGTAACGCAGCAGCCTGTGCTGATAACGCACGATGAGCTCATCCAGCAGTCCCGCTTCCTGACACTTCAACCCTGCTGCAATGGCGAGGTTTTCCTGGCGTACGGCCTCCTGTTCGGCGTCTACCGAACTGCGGGTGAAGATCGACTGTACGGCTGCAAGTGTGCTCATCTTGTTCCATTAGACGATAAGCTGAACTCCGGAAGACGAAGAATCCACAGGCGTTTACAAATCTTTACATTTCCAGCATTCCACCCGGCCCTGGGAGCGTTCTCCCACGAACCTCCACCCATCCCTTTGAACGTTCTTCCCAAAACCTCCCGTGCCCCATCCTGTCGCCTTTTTTCTGGCGACAGGGTGGGAGACCACAAACCCTCCGCCTACCCCCGCCAACTCCCCTCAGAACATCTCCCCATCCTCATCGAACAAGTCCGCGCCATTCCAACCCCGGCCGGAAACCCCCGAATCCCGCCTCGTCCTGGCCAGCGCATCCTCAATCGCCGCCTGCACCCGCCTCTCCCGCGCCTCAGCCGACCGGCACCCGAAGATCTGGAAGAGATGGCCGCGCCTCTGCACCGCCGTCATGGCTTTCCAGCCCGCTTCCGCCAGCGGCTGCCGCAGAAACGCCGCCCGCAGAATCGGCGGCGGCTCCTTTTCGCCTTCCATCGTCAGATACAGCCGCTCCGCCGTCTCCTCCGCCCGCTTCTGCCGCGAGGCGGCCGATTTCGGTTCCGTGATGATCTGCGCGATCCACCGCCGATGTCCCGGCGGCAGCTTTTCAAACCACTTGCGCAGCCCGGCCGCTTCCCGCATCGCGCGGACCAACTCCTCCGGCATGGTCTCGCTGCGCTCCTCGAGGTCCGGCTCAAGCCGGATCTCGGCGCGGTCGCCCTGCCGCACCCCGGCCCCCGCCAGCATCTTCTTGTTCACGATGAATCCGTGCCCGCGCGGCGTGGGAAACAGCGCGGTGCGGAAGGCGAAGCCGTTGACCTCCCCCTTCACGCGCCTGACCTTAAGCCCCGGCCACGCCTTGGCGACGTCGAACGGCAGAATCGCAAAGCTCGACTGCAGCCCCATCCCCGATGGCTCCAGCGTGGCCCGAAACGTCTTCGGGGAATTCGTCGTCATCTTTTAACTCTTATTGAGCTGACCTCGAACCGGAGCTTGCAGCTGCGCTCAACAGACTGGAGCCTACTTGGTGAGCAGCTCGTTCGTTGCCCGAAACCCGTGAATGTTCGGCCGCCTTTTCAACTCCATCCTTTGCAAGCGACAGTCGGTAATTACAGATAACTCCGCGATCATCACGAACTGCTTCGGCGTGGAAGCCGCCAACGTTGTTCAGAAACGAGCGGAGACTTGCAAAGCCGAACATCCGCTGTTGCAACTGAGGATAGCTCTCTCGTATGAAGTGGCCAAATTGCGCTAGCGGGTCGTCTCCGGAGATGGCGCGGAATTCCTGAAACGCGCGGTGAAGGTTCTGTCGCAGGGATGCTGCAGCGACTCCGTCCATGCTTTGCAGGGCGACTGCGGCCTTCGGGGATGCAGCCCTCGCTACCGCCTTCGGAGACTCTGCCTTCTTGTCCGCATTCGAGGTCGATTTCGTCTTCTGCTTCGATCCCGCGTTCTGAACGGGCTTCTCAGAGGCCTTCGGCTTCTGGCCGGTCTTCATGGCTGTGTTCTGCGCTTGTTTAGAGGCGGTGGCGAGATGAAACGCAGTGCAGGCATTTCGAAGCGAAGCAGGAGTATTTGCATTGCCAAATACGATTGCGGCCTTTCCCTTCTCACGGATTCGCTGCACCAGGCGGGTGAAGTCCGAATCCCCCGAAACGATGCAGATCCCGTCGCTGAATCCGAGGCACAGCTCTTCCACCGCATCCACCGCGAGGGTCAGGTCTGCGGCATTCTTGGCATGTGCATTGCGCACGACTTCGACCGGAATGATGCTCAACTCACGCAGGATTTCCTGCTGCAAAATGATGTTGGATCCGTAGGCTCTCCGCAGATGAACCTCCCAGTCGACGGAGAGCTTCTCCAGGATTGGCGGTGCGTGCTGGAGACTGACATTCTCCGCGTCGAAAAAGACCGCGAGCTTCGGACGATCGTTGTTCATCTTCCCCCTTCCCGCACAGGCGGAATCGGCGCCTGTCCGGTTGACTGGCTCTTCGGTGCAGATTGCTCGGTGAAGACCATTGTAGGCCGGTAGCAAAACTTGCGGCGCAGCAAGCGAACCGTCGAATCCAGGCAATCACGCACTAAACTAACCAAATGGACATTCTCTACGGCGTGCACGCAATTGAGGAGGCACTCCGCTCCGGCCGCCGCCGCTTCGACCACGTGCTCGTCGCCCGCGAGCGCCACGATACCCGCGTGGAACAGCTCGTCGCCCAGTGCCGTCTGGCCGGCGTCCGCGTACGTTCCGAACCCCGCGAGCAGCTTACCCACGTCGCCGGAACCAGCGGCCACCAGGGCGTAGTCGCTGTAGTCCGCCCCAAGGAGATGCTCACCATCGAGGACATCCTCGAATCTCGGGCGCATCCCGATGGCCCGTCGCCCCGGCGTCTTGTCCTGGCCCTCGACGGCGTGGAAGACCCGCAGAATCTGGGCGCCCTGCTCCGCGTGGCCGACGGCGCCGGAGTCGATGGCGTGGTCCTCACCGAGCGCCGCGCCGCCCCCCTCAGCCCCGTCGCCGTCAAGGCCAGCGCCGGCGCGTCCGAGCATCTCCGCATCGCCCGCGTCGTCAACCTGGTCCGCTCCCTCGAAGAGCTCAAGCGCAACAATATGTGGATCATAGGACTCGACGAGCGCGGAACCTCGGACTACGACCGCTTCGACTTCACCGGCGACTGCGTCCTCGTCCTCGGCCGTGAAGGCGCAGGCCTGCATGACCTGGTCCGCCGCACCTGCGACCATCTCCTCCGCATCCCCATGGCCGGCGGAGTCAGCTCCCTCAACGTATCCGCAGCCGGCGCGGTCGTCCTCTTTGAGGCCTTCCGCCAGCGCCGCGCCGCAACCGGTGGCGCTCCCGGCGGGTCATCCGCCGCGTCCAAACCTAAAAAGCAAAAGGGGCTCGGTTCGTGAAGTCTGTTGTCCTTGTGTTCGCGGCGTTAATCGCCGCCTCTGTGGCGAGTCTGCCTGCGCAGACCACCACTCCGCCCATCCCGCCCGCCTCTCAGAACCCTCCCCCACCCAAGGGCAAGGTCGTCTTCTCCCGCGACACGGATGAAAACGGCAACACCACCACGACGGCCGGATCGGAAGCACACCCCACCGCGCAACTCGCCGGCGCCGTCACCGCCCAGGACGCCGAGCGCGAAGCCGTCACCTTCACCGCCTTCGACATGGACGTGCACCTGCGCCCCGCCGAGCACCAGATGGCCGCGCGCGCCGTGGTCACCGTCCGCAACGACGGCAAGGCCGTGCTGACCCGCATCCCCCTCCAGCTCTCGTCTTCCCTCAACTGGGAGCGGATCCTCGTCAACGGCAAAGACGCTCTCTTCCAGGTCGCCGTCCTCAACTCCGACGCCGACCACACCGGCCAGCTCCGCGAAGCCGACCTCTCCCTCCCGTCGCCCCTCGCCCCCGGCGCAACCCTCTCCATCGACGCCACTTACTCCGGCTCGATCGAGAAGAGCGCGCAGCGTCTCCTCGCCATAGGCACCCCCGACGACGTCGCCCTCCACTCCGACTGGGACCAGATCGGCCCCGCATTCACCGGCATCCGCGGCTTCGGCAACGTCGTCTGGTACCCCGTCTCTTCCGTCCCCGTCATGCTCGGCGACGGCGCAAAGCTCTTCGACGAAATGGGCGAACACAAGCTGCGCCTGGCCGGCGCTCAGTTCCGCATGCACCTGGCCGTCGAGTTCCCCCACGGCGACGCGCCCAACATCGCCGTCATCAACGGCCATCCCGTCCCTCTCACCGTCACCGATCCCGGCTCCGACGAGGTCGCCGGAGTTGCCATGGCGCAGACCGATGCGGCAACCCTCGGCTTTGAAGCTCCCAGTCTCTTCGTAGCCCAGCGCAACTCCCACTCCGGGCAGAACCTGACAGCCTGGGTCACCGTGGACAACGCCGTTAACGCCCAGCTTTGGATCGATGCCGCCACCCGGGTCACGCCATTCCTGCAGAGCTGGCTCGGCCAGCGTCCCCGTGCGCAGCTCACCCTGCTTGACCTGCCCGACCGCGCCGACGCCCCCTTCGAGACCGGCGCCCTGCTGGCCACCAGCCTTCGCGACGCCCCGCCCGACCAGCTCGAAAACATCATGGCCCACGCCCTGACCCACGCCTGGATGCAGTCGCCGCGCGCCTGGCTCAGCGAGGGAGTTGCCCACTTCATGGGCACCCTGTGGATCGAAAAGCAGCAGGGAAGAGACAAGGCGCTCACCGCCCTCGCCGCCGGCCGCGATGCCCTCACTATCGCCGAGCCGCCCAGCCCCGCGTCCGGGCCCGGCCAGCCGCTCGCCCAGTCCATCTCGCCCGTCTACTATCGCACCAAGGCCGCTTATGTCCTCTGGATGCTGCGCGATATCGTCGGCGACCCCACCCTCTCCGCCGCCCTTCGCGCCTATGATCCGGCCAAAGACATCGCCGACAATCACCACTTCGAGAACCTCGTCGAGCAGGCCGGAACCCGCCATGACCTGCAGTGGTTCTTCGCCGACTGGGTCGACGCCGATAAAGGCCTTCCTGACCTCACCGTCGACAGCGTCTTTCCCACCACGCAAGCGGGGAACACCCTCGTCGCCGTCAACCTCTCCAACAGCGGGTATGCCGCCGCCGAAGTGCCCATCACTGTCCGGACCTTCGATAGCTCGGTCACCCGCCGCGTCCGCGTCCCCGCACGCGAAAAGGCCACCCAGCGCATCGTCATCCAGGGCAGGCCCACTGAGGTTGCAGTCAACGACGGCACCGTCCCTGAAACCGAGGCCAGCGAACACGTAACCAACATCGGCCCCGCCGCCGCCCCGTCTCCGCAGCCATAGACCCTTCGCGTCGTAAGGGTCAAAACTGCTTTGCAACGGGGACGTCAACCGCCCCAAAACTCACTGCATCGCCGGCAATCTCGGCTCATCTACTCAGGTAAGACCCTCGCAGGGTCAAGGGGCTTTGTATGGCAACCGTAACCGTCGGCACTTCCCTCGTTCCCCCGGCGCCGATCAGCAACGCGTGCGACTTCACGCAGTTGCTCATCAAGGTCCAGCGCGCCACGCACCTCATCGCCTCCACCCTCGACGTCGACTCCCTCCTCAACCGCGTCGTCAACGACATCGCCTCCGCGGTCGGCAATGTCGAAGTCTGCCTCTGGCTGCGCGCCGAAGATACTGACGAATTCGTCCTTCAGGAGGTCCGCGGCTGCACCCATTACCAGAAAGGCCACCATCGCCTGGGCGCCCTGCAGGGCATGGTCGGCTACAGCTCCTCCATCGGCCGCACGCACTACGCACCCAACGTTCTCCTGGACCCCTACTACATCGCCTGCGAGCCCGAAACGCGCTCTGAAGTCGCTATACCGCTCCGGACTGCCGGCCAGGTCTCCGGCGTCCTCTCCGTGAGCCACCAGGAATTCAACGCCTTCGGCGAAGATCAGCTCACGGTCCTTGAAGCCCTCGCCGGCCACGTCGCCATCGCCCTTGAGAACGCCCGCGCCTTCCGTTCCGAGCGAGAGCAGCGCACCCGCCTGCAAAAGGAATCAGACGACGCCCGAGCCATTCAGCAGGCGCTCTTCCAGAAGCCTGTGCCCGTCATTCCCGGCTTCGCCTTCGATACCGCGTGGTGCCCGGCCGGCTCCACCGCCGGCGACTGGTTCGACTTCATCGACCTGGGCAGCCAGCGCTATGGCATCGCCCTCGGCGATGTCTCCGGCAAAGGCATGTCGGCCGCACTCCTCATGTCCGCTACCCGCGCGCTGCTCCGCTCCATCGCTCCCCTGCACGCCTCGCCCGCGCAGACCCTCGCCCAGCTCAACCGCAGCCTGATGGAAGACTTCCCCATCGGAAAGTTCGTCACCATGGTCTACGGAGTGCTCGACGCCGGTTCCCGCACCCTCACCCTGGCCAGCGCCGCTCATCCGCGCCCCATGGTCATCAATGGCACGTGCTCGTTCGTCGATCTCGATACTGGCCTGCCCCTCGGCCTCGGCGCGTCCGCTTACCCCGAGTGCACCATCGCCCTGCCTTCCGGAACGAGCCTGCTGCTCTATAGCGACGGAATTACCGAAGCCTCCAATGACGACGATGAGGAGTTCGGATCATCGCGGCTTCTCGAGCACTTCAGCTTGCCCGATGCCTGCGTCGACAGCCTCATCGACGAAGTCCGCCGCTTCGGCCCCCGGCGCGATCGCCAGGATGACGCTACCGCCGTCCTCATCCGCAGCGTCTAAAGCAGGTCGGAGACAAGTCAACGCCAAGGCTCTGCACCCCGACAATTTCACCAGCCAGCGGCCTAGTACCATTCGCCCGCTGATCGCGTACTTGCGCCCATTCGGGCCTTGACCCCTGCATTTGGCTGTCGTTTCTGCCAGTAGCTTGCCCTGAACCTCCCATCGGAATATGCGAACTGGCATTCCGCGGAAGCGAGGTTTGTTCCATGTCAGGCCAACTCGGATTAGGCCGGACTGTCGAAATGTCCGGCGTGCAACTGGCTCCTCCTGTTCCCCATCGCACACCTAACCCGGTCCGCGCTTTCGTGGCCGTGGTGTGTTCCTTCGCTCTGATTCCTGCGGGACTTGGGGCCTCTCCGCTACCCGTCGCGCAGGCAGCTCCCGCGCCCGCCGCGCCGGCGGCCCAGACCGCCGCCAAGATCCCCCCCGACCAGCTCGATTCTCTCGTGGCGCCGGTCGCCCTCTATCCCGACGGAATGCTGGCCCAGACGCTCGCGGCCTCCACCTATCCGCTCGAGCTCGTCCAGTTGCAGCAGTGGCTCGACAAGAACAAGGGCCTCAAAGACAAGGCCCTCTCCGACGCCGTCGCCAAGCAGCCATGGGATCCCAGCGTGCAGTCCATGGCCGGCCTGCCTGATCTGGTGAAGCGCCTCACAGACGACATCCAGTGGACCACCGATCTGGGCAACGCCTTCCTTGCGCAGCAGAGCGACGTCATGGAAGCCGTCCAGCGCATGCGCAAGAAGGCCCAGGGCACCGGCAACCTGAAATCTACCGAGCAGCAAAAGGTGGAAACCCAGGTCGTCGAGAGCAAAAGTGTCGTCGTCATCGAGCAGGCGAATCCGCAGGTCGTCTACGTTCCCACCTACAATCCGGTGGTCGTTTACGGGCCTCCTATCTATCCCTACCCGCCCATCTACTACCCGCCGCCGGGCTACTACGCGGCCGGCTTGGCGATCTCCTTCGGTATCGGCATCGCCATGGGCGCCTTCTGGGGCGGCGGCTGGTGCTGCGGATGCGGCTGGGGCGGTGGCAACGTCAACATCAACGTCAATAACAACTTCAATCGCAACACCAACATCAGCCGCGGCAACCGGCCCTCCCAGCTTCCCTCAGGCGGCCGTGGCGGAGTCGGCGGTGCCGGCGGAGTGGGTGGTGTCGGCGGGGTTGGTGGTGTTGGCGGCGCAGGACGTCCCGGCGGTGTAGGCGGTGCCGGTGGCGTTGGCGGCGTGGGCGGTGTCGGGGGCGCAGGTGGTGTTGGCGGCCCAGGCGGAGTCGGCGGCGTGGGCGGAGCCAACCGGCCCGGGCAACTCCCCTCCGGCGGCGGCGGATCATGGCAGCACAACCCGTCCCATCGCGGCGGAACCCCCTATGGGGACCGCGCCACAGCCAATAAGTTTGGCGGTACCACGCGCGGCGACTCGCTTGCCAACCGCCAGTCCAATGCGCGCCAGCAGATCGGCCGCGAAGGCGGCAATCTCCCCAGCAACCGCGCAGGTGGCGCGGGAGGCAATCGCGCCGGCGGTGGCGGTGGACTCGGCAATAACGGCGGAGCCGGTAACCGAGGCGGCGCAGGTGGCGCCGACCGTGTCGGCAGCCGCGATCTCTCTCGCAGCGGGGGCGGTAACAGCAGCGCCTTTGGCGGAGGAAACCGCGATTTCAACGGCGGTAGTGCGCGCAGCTCTTCCAGCCGCGGATCGTCCAGCATGTCCCGCGGAGGCGGCGGTGGCGCTAGCCGTGGCGGTGGTGGCGGCAGTCGCGGCGGCGGTGGCCGGCGCAGGTAAGAACTTCTATCTCCATCAGGAGTGGTTGGGGCACCGGATATGAGACACATTGATTCGAATCGGAATGGCGTTCGTCTGATCGTTCTGCTCGCCGCGGTTGCATGCATCGGCGTCGGCGCCGCATCGGCACAGCAGTCCGCACCCAAACCCGCTGCTTCGGCACCGGCGCCTGCCAAAACGTCCGCCGGCGCAGCGGCCGGCCAGACCACCTTCGCCACTCCCGAACAGGCCGCGGATACCCTGATTGCCGCAGCCGACAAGTTCGACCAGGCAACGCTGATCGGGATCTTCGGACCCGACGGCAAAGACATCGTCTTCAGCGGCGAAATCGCGCAGGACCGCAAGCATGCCGAAGACTTCGTAGCCAAAGCGCAGCGAGAAGAAGGATGTTTCCGTCGATCCAAAAAACGGAAACCGCGCCATGCTCATCGTCGGCAGCGACGACTGGCCGTTCCCCGTTCCCATCGTGAAAAGCGGCTGCCAAATGGTTCTTCGACACCAGGGCCGGTAAGCAGGAGCTCCTTTATCGCCGCATCGGCGGTAACGAGCTCGACGCCATCTCGATCTGTCACGGCTACGTCGAAGCGCAATACGACTACGCGTTTCGCAGCCGCGAGGGCTATGACGTAGCCCAGTTTGCCCAGCGCATCATCAGCACGCCCGGCACCAAAGATGGACTCGCCTGGCAGAACTCTGACGGCTACCTGGGAAGGGCCCATCGGCGAGAAGATCGCAAAGGCAGTCGGACAGGGATACGACCTCGGCGATCCGTACCACGGCTACTACTTCAAGATCCTGAAGGGACAGGGACCCGCAGCTTCGCCGCTCGGCCAACTTGATTACGTCGTCAAGGGCGTCATGATCGGCGGATTCGCTCTCGTCGCCTCGCCCGCGGAGTATGGAGTCACCGGCGCGCGTTCCTTCATCGTCAGCCAGGACGGCGTCGTCTACGAGAAGGACCTCGGCCCCTCCACTCTCGACCAGTTCAAGAAGATGGAACTGTTCAACCCCGACAAGACCTGGGACCCCGTCTCAGACGACGACGAAAACTAGCGAGCTTTTGCTCTCGCTTTCTTGCCTGTCATTCCCGAAGGGAATCTGCTTTAGCTGCTGGTGGCGGCACGTCCGGCGCCAACGCCAGCACCTTCTCCCCCGCCGGCGTATGCAGATACTTCCCCGCGAAATCCAAAAACGCCGGCCAATTCGGCGCCGGCGTATGCCCATACGGATGCTGCCGCCATGCCAGATCGCCCTCCGCAATCGTCGTCCCCACCTTGGGAAACGCATCCGTCCCCAGCCCCTTCGCCCCCAGCAGCCTGTACACCGGCCCCGCCGCAACCTCGGCTAGAAACATCCCTCTCGGATCGGCCCACGCATCCCCGCCGGTCTGCGCATACCCGTCCCCGTCATTCGATCCGCCGCCGATAAACACCGGCCGCGGCGCAGCCAGCGCAATCAGCTCATGGTTGTCCACCGGCAGATCCGCAGGCGTGAGCGGCCCGCCATAGCGCAGAAAATTCCCGCAGAACCAGTGATACAGCGACGCTGACGCCAGGTTCGGCATCTGCTCGCCATAGATGTGCCGATACAGCTTCGCACCGCCCTCGCCCGACGAGCTTGAGTACGCAATTGCGAAGCGCGGATCGTAGGCCATCGTCACCAGCACGGCCTTTCCAAATCGCGAATGCCCCACCAGACCCACTTCCTTCGCGCTCACCGCCGGATCGCTCTCCAGATAATCCAGCGCCCGGCTTGCCCCCCACGCCCACGCCCGCAGCGTGCCCCAGTCATTCAATCCGCGCGGCTGCCCCTTGTTCATCAGCCCGATAATCCCCTGCGTCAATCCCCCGCCATCATCGGCCTGAAAGCTGACTGGATTCAGCACCGCAAATCCCCACCCGCGCTTGAGCGCCTCGTACCCATCCACACCCCAATGTTCCGGCGTACCCGGCGCAGGCGGCGCTGCGAATGGCCTCGCAAGCGCGCGCTCCCAATCCTTCGCAAACGCCATCTCCATCAGCACCGGCACCGGCCCGCCCGTATGCGCCGGCGTGAACAGCACCATGTCGATGTTGACCGAGATCTGCGGATACGCCGAGTTATCCACGTGCCCCACCAGCCGCTTCGTGATGACGTCGACGCCCCGCCAGTCCTCCGGCGTAACGCTCACCACCTCCCACTGCACGGCGGGCAGATGCTCCGGCGCACGCCCCAGAATTTCGCGTTCGAAATCCGTAACGATCTCCGGCCGCCGCTTTGCCCACCAATCCGCCTCTGTCTTCACCCGCTCGCCGTTCTTCATCACCAGCGCGTCCGGCAAATTCGGATAGACGTTCGCCTTCGCCTCGTCATAATTCGCGGCATTCGGCGCCTTCGCATCGGTCGCCGCCGGCCGCCGCATCTGCGCATCACTCAATCCCAGCAGATGCAGAAGCCGATTGCGATCCTGCTCCGCCGTCAGCTTCACCGGCGCAGGAATCGGCGGAGGCTCGGCCGCCCCCGCACTCATCCCCGGCGCATGCAGATACCGGCTTGCAAACGTGACAAACGTCGGCCAGTTCGGCCCCGGCGTATGTCCGCCCGTATGCTGCCGGAACGCAACATCCCCATCGATCAGCGCCGTCTCGATCGGCGGAAACTCGGTCGTTCCCATGTCCTTCTTCCCCAGCAGCCGGTACACCGGCCCCGCGCCCGCCGCAGCCAGAAACATCCCCTTGGGATCAACCCATCCATCACCCGCCTCCGTAGCTCCTCCTGAGATGAACACCGGCCGTGGCGCAACCAATGCAATCAACTCATGCTGATCGATGGGCAGATCACCTGCCGTAAGCGGCCCCGCGTACTTGAGAAAGTTGCCATCCACCCAGTGGAATGCAGCCGAACCCGCCTGGTTCTCCACCTGCTCGCCATAAATGCGTCGCGACAACTTGGCGCCGCTCTGCCCTGACGAGCTGATGTAGCCAATCGCAAAGCGCGAATCGTACGCCATCGCCACCAGCGACGCCTTGCCGTACCGCGAGTGCCCTTCAATCCCCACCTGCTTCGCATCCACAGCCTTGTCCGTCTCGAAGTAGTCAAGGCATTTGCTTGCGCCCCATGCCCACGCCTTCAGCACGCTCCAGTCGTCGAGCTTCCGCGGCTGGCCTTTGTTCATCAGCCCGATAATGCCCTTCGTCATCTCCGCCGCGCTGTCCCCCTGCACGCTCACCGGAATGTACTCGGCGTAGCCCCAGCCCTTGGCCAGCACCTGCTGCTGCCAGGTCGGGCCCTTTTCGCCCGCTCCAAAGTTCGGAAACCGCTTGCGGAACATCTCCAGAATCGCCTTGCTCAATCCCAGTTCCACGATCACCGGCACCGGCCCCTTGGCGTCTGCCGGCGTACTCAGTTCGAGTTCGATGTCGATCTTGATATCGCGGATCGATCGAGTTATCGACGTGGCCAACCAGCGTCTTCTTGATCACCGCCACGTCGCCGTTCTTCTCATTCGTCGTGCTCAGCAGTTCCCACTTCACCCTGGGCAGATTGGCCGGCGTGCGGCCGTACATTTCGCGATCGAACAGCTCCACAATCTCGGGCCGCCGCTTGCTCCACCATTGGTCAGCGGTAGTCACCCGCTTGCCGTCGTTCATCACCAGCGGATCGGGCAGATTCTTGTACGCGTTGGCCTTCGCCTCGTCGTAGTTCACCGGATGCGGCGACTCCGATGTGTTGTCCACCGGCGACCGCAGTTCCCTGATGCCCAGCAGATCCATCTCGCGCTGATGTTCCTTCTCGCTGGCCGCCTGGATAGCCAGCATCTCCGGCGTCGGCTGGAATGCCGGCGGAGGAGGAGAAGGAGCCTTCGTCTGTGCTGCAAGAGTTAGCGGCGTTAGAAGCAATGCCACTCCAGCAGCCCGGAACAGCCAGCGAACCTGCGCATTTGCATACATGAGAAAACCCTCAGAAGCGGAACTCGGACGGCGGGCCAAGAATATCGGTTTATCTGTGCCATCGCAATCCGTGCGGCTTTTCGCTGAATCGCGCGCCATTCCCAGCCCAGGCACGCCGCGGTTCTCGGCGCGCACCCTCAAGTCTCCCGCCCTCCTGGCCGATGAGCAGGACGAACTCTCTTTGGAAAGGTTCTCGCCGAATGTCTCTTGCGCGCAACATCCCTATCTCACAGAAGTTCTACCTCGCATTTGGCGCCGTGTGCGTTCTCTGCGTAGCCCTGGGGGCCTACACGTTCCTCACTTCACGCAGCATCGCGTCTATGAGCTCCGATGTAAGCAGTAAGGCGTTTCCGTCCGTGATCCAGCTCGGCGATATCCGCGCGGCCATGAATGCCCTGCGCCGCGAAGATTTCGACATCCTGCTCTGCCAGACTCCTGACTGCAGCACGAAACATGCTCAGCTCCGGCAGCAGGCGATACAGGACTACGAGGCTAGTCTCCGCAAATACGAGGGGACTATTTCCTACGCCGGCGAACGCGATGCCTACCAGAAGTTCGTTCAGGACTTTCAGCGCTATCTCGAATCCAGCAGCCGGGGCGCGTCCCTCCTTGCAGCAGGAAAAACCGGCGACGCGATGGATGTGCTGACCAGCGACGAAACCGTCGCGCTCTTTGCAAACTCATTGAGCGAACTCAGCGCAGACCTCAACCTGAACGTCCGCGCCGGCAGCGAGAGTGCGCAGGGCGCCACCAGGGCAAGTACCCGTGCGCAATGGATCTCCACCTTCGCCACCACCTTCATCGTCGGACTGTGCGTTCTGGTTGGGGCTACTCTGACTCGCCTCATCGCACCGCGCATCGGCCGCGCCACCACTGCACTGGAAAGGCTGGCCGTCAAAGATCTCACCGCCTACGTGCACGTGACCGGCACCGACGAGATCGGACGCCTCGACGAAGCATTCAACACCAGCGTCGACGCGCTGCGCGTCATGGTCGCGTCTCTCCGCAAAACCGCCGAAACCCTCTCCAGTTCCACCAACCAGATGAGCGCCCGCGCGGTGCAGGCCGCGGGCAACGCGAATATGCAGTCCAGCAAAACCAACCAGATCGCGGCCGCGGCTCAGGAAATGACCGTAACCATCGGCGAGATCAGCCACAACGCCGAGAACGCGGCACAGGCCAGCCGAGTCTCGGCGGAAACCGCCGACCAGGGCGGCGCAGTCATGCAGTCGGCGGCTGAAACCATGGAGCGCATCTCCGCTGCAACCGGCTCGGTGTCGGAAAAAATGACCTCCCTCGCCTCACGCTCTGAGGAGATCGGCAAGGTCGTCAACGTCATCCAGGAGATCAGCGAACAAACCAACCTCCTCGCCCTCAATGCCGCCATCGAAGCCGCGCGCGCCGGCGAACACGGCCGCGGATTTGCCGTCGTCGCAGGTGAAGTGCGCCGCCTCGCGGAACGCACCAAAAGCGCCACCGAAGAGATCGCCGCAACCATTCGCAGCATCCAGGACGAGACCCGCGACACCCTCAAGGTCATGGACGAAAGCCGGTCCGCGGTCGAAACGGGACTGGGCGAGACAAACCGAGCCCGCAAGAGCCTCGAAGCCATCATCGAGTCTTCGAAACAGGTCGAACACCAGATCGAGCTGATTGCAACTGCCGCTACAGAGCAAACCGCCGCATCGGGAGAAATCTCCGAATCGGCCGGCCAGATCTCGCAGCTCGCCATGGAAAATACCCGCGGCGCAGAAGAAACCGTTGAAGCCCTCAAGAACCTCGCATCCCTCGCCGGCGACCTGGACCACATGATCCGGGAATTCAAACTCGACGACGATCACCAGCAGGGCGGCAAACTCAGCCCGAAACCGCAGCCCATCGTGGCCAACACGCGCATCGCTCATTCCTGAACTGAGCGGCCCCCCTCCGGCGCTTCGGTGTCTTTCATCTCAAGACACTGGAGCGCCGGTTTTTTTGTTATTCCGCAAACTCCCCCTGCCAACTCACACCCGACCGCGGCTCGCTATGGTAGCCTCCGGTTGAAGGGCTCGTCACTCACCCCATCTGAATCCCTTCCGGCACCAACGCATCGAATCGTTCTTGGAGAGAGACTCACATGAGCGCCGTCAAGTATGACCTGACCGTCATTGGCTCGGGGCCTTCCGGACAGCGCGCCGCTGTGGCCGCCTCCAAGATGAAAAAACGCGTAGCCGTAGTGGAATCTCGCTCGGTGGTCGGCGGCGTTTGCATCAATACCGGCACCATCCCCTCCAAGACCATGCGCGAAGCCGTGCTGCATCTCTCCGGCTACAACTACCGCTCGGTCTATGGCATGAACTACCGCGTCAAAGAAAAGATCACCATGGCCGACCTGGCATTTCGGGTGCAGGCGGTGATCAAGACCGAAGTGGATGTAACCGAAGCGCAGCTCTCCCGCAACGGCATCGACGTGGTGCATGGCCTCGCGCAGCTTCGTGCGACCCAACCCATGTCAGAGTCGAAGGCCCCACCGGCGAGACCACGCTCGAATCCGGCCGGATCATCATCGCCGTCGGCACCAGGCCGTCCTCGTCGCCCAAAGTTCCAATCAACGGGCGAACGATCATCAACAGCGACCAGGTTCTCGATCTGCCCACCCTGCCGCGTATCGCTCATCGTGGTGGGCGGCGGCGTCATCGGCGTGGAATACGCCTGCATGTTCGCCATCCTCGGCGTGCGCGTCACCCTCATTGAAAAACGCGCCACGCCTGCTCGAGTTCGCCGACCAGGAGATCATCGAAGCCCTCAGCTATCACCTGCGCGATGCCCGCGTCACCATGCGCCTGGGCGAAGAAGTGGAAAGCGTCGAAGAGCTGACTGACGGCGGCGTGGTCGCCAACCTGGAAAGCAAGAAGAAGGTCTCGGGCGACGCTCTCCTCTACGCCGTCGGCCGGCAGGGCGCGGTCGACGATCTCAACCTCGCCGCCGCCGGCATCGAAGCCGACGCGCGCGGGCGCATCCCGGTTGACGAGCACTATCGCACCAAGGTCGAGCACATCTATGCCGTGGGCGACGTGGTCGGATTCCCCGCGCTCGCCTCCGTATCCATGGAGCAGGGCCGCATCGCCGCGCACCGCGCATTCGACGACGGCGAGACCACCACCAACCCCAGCTTCTATCCCTACGGCATCTACACCATTCCCGAAATCAGCTTCATCGGCAAAACCGAAGAGCAGCTCACCGATGAGGACGTGCCCTACGAAGTGGGCATGGCCTACTACCGCGAAGTGGCGCGCGGCCAGATTCGCGGCGACACCACCGGCCGCCTCAAGCTCATCTTTCATCGCGACACCCGCAAGGTGCTCGGCGTACACATCATCGGCGAAGGCGCCAGCGAACTGGTGCACATCGGCCAGGCCGTGATGAAGCTCGACGGAACCGTGGACTACTTCGTCGACACGGTGTTCAACTATCCCACGCTGGCCGAATGCTACAAGGTGGCGGCGTTCAATGGCCTGGGCCGCATGCACCGCTACCAGGGGTAAGCCACAGGGAGGCATTCCAATGACAGTCGCCGTCGGGTTGGTCATGACCGAGCACATCGTAGCGGGACGGCTCGAGGACCACAAGCTGGTTGGCAACACCATCCGCTACCCCGCCGAGGATGAGCTAGCCGATGAGCTTGGATCCATCCCCAGCGGCGATCTGCTGGAGATTCTGGCCACGCAAGTGGCCACTCTCGCAGCGGAAGGCGGGCAGAAACTCGACGCGATCGGCGTAGCCGTGCCCGGCGTGGTGCGGCACAACATCATTGAAGACAGCCCCAATCTGCAGCAGATCAAAGGCCTGCACATGGGCGAAGAACTCTCGCCGGCTGTTGCAAGCGCGCGGCATCTCCGCGCCCGTGCACATTGCCAACGATGCTGACGCCATCGCCGCCGGCGTGGCCGCCACCCGCGGCCACCTCAACCGCCTCACCCGCGTCTGGACCATCGGCAACGGCATCGGCTATGGCCGTTGGCCCTACGTCGAAGGCGTCTGGGAAGGCGGGCACATCACCGTTTCGCTCGATCCCAAAGAACGATTCTGCGGATGCGGCGGCGTCGGCCACCTCGAAGGCATCATGGGCTACCGCGCCATGCGCCTCCGCTTCCTCGACAAGGAACCGGAAGAAGTCTTCGCCGCGGCCCGCGAGGGAGATGCCCGGTGCCTCGACTTTGTCGATCTGTGGCATCGCGCCCTCGCCGCCGGCACGGCCTCCTTCATTCACCTCGCCGGTCCCGGCAAGTTCTACTTCACCGGCCACAACGTGAAGTTCCTCGAGGTCAACCTGCTGCGCGCGCATCTTGAATCCATGGTGAAGATGAGCCCCCTGCAAAGCTTCTCCCTCGAAGTTCTTGAGGAAGACGACGAAACCGCCCTGGTCGGCGCCGGCGTAAGCGCCGTCCGCGCGCTCACCTGGTAGCTGTCAAAACAGGTATAAACTGGCCGAACAGCCACGATTGCTTGTTTGCCAAGAGTTTCAGGTCGGAGTTACGACCTAGTATCACCGGATGAGTATCTCCAACTATTAATTACTTCGTTACTTCCGAGTCGGCGGTTCCGAGTAGGCGGTCACTCACCAAGTACGAAGCCGAAGGGGCAATCTATCGAATAAAGTGCGGATGCCGAATGGGGAGAGTGTGCCACTTGATACAGTCCGGAACCGCGCGCTGCAGGAGCGAGAGTCAGTGGTACGAGTACTCGAACGTGGCGTGCTTTTGGACGTGATCGTAGAATAGCTCATAGCCGCCCCGGTTGTAGCCATCGATCGCGAACAGTAGCTCAGATTGACCATCATTGTCGTAATCGCCTGCATCGACCAGCCATATTCCTTCGCCGATGTACTGCGTCGACTTGCGCGGATCGAGACTGAACCAGCTGTCGCTAATCTGAAAACCAGCTTCTGTGTCCGTGCAGTCAATAGCCCCAAGAAGACGGAGACGAGCAATCATCCATCCGTCCTTGGCAGCATAGGCCTTGATGACTCTCAGGTCTTTGTCACGATATGGGAACGGCCGCAGTTTGGTTTCGTCGGTTTTGCTGGTTGTGCAAAGCTTAGGAAACTGTCTTCGAAAGGCCTGCCGAAAAGACGCGATTCGTTCAGGCGCTAATTGCGACGGCTTCCAAGACTCCGGATCGCTAAAGTACGGCTGCGAGTTCGCAACCAGTGGACGATATACGGATACGCCGCTCCAACCCCCATACGCCACAGACGTGTGGCCTACTGTGGGAATTAGCCCCTTTCCAACCTCCTGCAGGCCTACATGCGAGTAGATGTTAAATTCACTTGGAGTGCGTCCTGTCACCTGGCCCACACTCCTTCCGTCGAACCCGATAGTCCAAGTGACTTGCTGCGGATATAGCTGAGGAAGGGTCTTTAAACATTCAGCATCGTTGCAAGTGGGAAAAGCCTTCCAGTCCTTTCCATCTTTCTTAAAGACAGCTCGAACGCCATGAGAGTGAGTAGTGCCGCCAGTCTCAGCCGGTACGTCTTCAAGCACGCCGAGAGTCGTAGCCCGTTCGGGTGCGACCCTTGTCTGTGTCAAGAACGACGACATGAGGCGTATCGAGTATGTGCTTCCTACCGCCATCTGGGACGTGGCTGTCAGTTGATCCAGAGGTTGCTCGAGTTGGTGCTGAGCAAGGGCGAGGGTTGGAGCCGTCATTCCGAGGAGAACAAGTGCGGTCTTCATCGCGAACCAGCCTACCACTGAATGCCAGACGTGAGAGGCTGGAGCGTAGTTGACGAGTGGTCGCCGACTCGTCCCTATGACATCAGTTCGCCCTACCGCCAAGGCCGCCCTCGCGGAAACTACTTTTCAAGCTGCTTCAGCCAGTTCACAGAAAACGTGCGTGCCGCCTCCACCGGTTCCCTCCCCGCGCGGTAGAGAAGCTTCCATTGGTCGGACTTGGATTCATACTGCTGATCCGCGAACCGCATTCTGCCGCCGTCCTCGGGCACCAGCTTCGCGTCGAAATTCACGTCGCTGCTCAGCGCAATGAAATCGCGCAGGCGCTTGGCGATAAGCACCTTCGGATCGGCCGGGAATTCCGTCTCGTACTTGGCGACCTCGTTCTTGTAGCTCTCCTGGTCCGATTTGGACTGCTGGGAATAGGCATTCTTCATCATCTCGGCCATCTTCGGATCTTTCGAGGTCTGCTCGATGCTGGCCTCCATCTGCTTGATCACCGGCTGCATCTTCGCCTGCATATCCGGCGTCATCGCAGCGATGCTTTTCTTCATCTGCTCCAGCGATTTGCGCTGCTCGGCCAGTTGTTTGGAATATTGATCGTCCGCGCTTCCCTTCGCCTCCGGCGCGGAAGGCCTGGCGGCGACGCGCCGTTTGTCATAGTCAGACTTGAACGCGGGCGACTCCGTATACGCCTTCACCCAGCCCATCGCCTCGTTCACAAACGCCACGCGCGCTGTCACCGGGGCAGCCTGATACGTCTTGCGGTTGGGATACGCCGGGATGAACCCATTCCTCAGCGAGTCCACGATCTGCGGCTTGAGCTCGTTCAGGTTCAACCCGAACTTCGCAAGGGTCGTCTGAGCAACCGCGATTGCCGCACCTGCGGCGATGATAACCAGGCCCCGAGAGAACACTTGCATCCGTGACGGCATAAATCCTCCAGAGAGTGTATGAAGCCAGGCAATCAATCCAGTCCAGTCCACGCCCGGCCGTCGGGGCTCACGCGCGGCATGGAACCGCTCCGCGTGCCCCGCGCGCCCTGAAGCTGCATGGAAAACACTGATTTGAAAGCGGATTTATTCTAGCCTGATTCAGAGACTCTGCTCCAGGCAATTATCCCGGCCCCATCCCGGCCCTGGGCCGTCTCCCCTCAGTCGATCCGCAGCGCCTGCATCGGATCGAGCCGCGATGCGCGCACCGCGGGCACCCACGTGGCGAAAAGTGCCACCGCGCTCAGCACAATCGGCACCGCGATAAACACCATCGGATCCCAGCTCTTCACCCCGTAAAGCGAGCTGGCGATCAGCCGCGTCAGTGCAAATGCCGCGGCCACGCCCAGAATCACCCCGGCAATCGCCAGGCGCATGCCCTGCCACACCACCATGCCGCGGATGTGGCCCCGGTCGGCGCCCAGCGCCATGCGGATACCGATCTCCCGCACTCGCTGCGTAACGCTGTAGGCCATCACTCCGTAAATGCCGATAGCCGCCAGCATCAGCGCCGATCCTCCGAAGATCGACAGCAGCAGCATGTTGAAGTCCTGCCGCGCGGTCGATCGCACCACGATCTCATCCATGGTGCGAACGTGCGCCACAGGAAATCCCCCGCTGGCAACCCTCAGTTGTTCGGTGACCGCGGGAACAAGCTGGTGCGGATCCGTCTGGGACCGAATGATCCACGTGATGGGGCCGACGTGCGAGTTGAGCAGGGTGATGCCGTCAGCCATCTGGGCGAGGGGGATGATCATGACCTCGGTCGCGGGCTCGTCGAGCGCGCCGTCGTGGACATCGCCCGCGATGCCGATGATGGTGCGCGCCGGCTCTTCAAATTCGGGACCGACTCCTTTGCCGATGATCATCTGCTGGCCGATGGGGTCTTCGTCCTTCTTCCAGTTCTTTTTGGCGAAGGCATCGCTGATAATGACGACCGGTGGAGCTCCGGCGACGTCGCTGACCGTGAAGTCGCGGCCGCGGAGGATGGGTATGTGGAGTGCGCTGAAGTAGCCGGGCGAGGTGGCTTTCCATTCGCCTCCGCCGGTGTAGGGACCGTCTTTGAGCGGGCGGCCGACGATGTTGAATGGGAGCCCAAATCCGCCGTCGAGCGGCAGCGTATTGGAAACCGCAACCTCTTCCACGCCGGGAATCGCATGGATGCGGTCGCGGCTTTCGTGGATGAGCTGGGCGACCCCGGCCGTCTTCTCGTAGCGCGGGCCGGTCAGCGCTATCTCCATGGTGATGACGTTATGCCCATCGAACCCCGGCTTCACCATGCGCAGCGCGATGAATGTGCGGATCAGCAGTGCCGCGCCCACCAGCAGCACCAGCGCCAGACCAACCTCGCTCACAATCAGCGCCGAGCGCGCCTTGCTCTGCCGCAGCCCGAAGCCGCTGCGGCTGCCGCCTTCGTTCATCGTTGCGGCAAGATCTGGACGCGACGCTCCAAATGCCGGAATCAGTCCGAACAGCACCCCGGTTAGAATCGACACTCCCACCGCGAACAGCGCCACCCGCCAGTCAATCGAAACACCCGCTCCGTCTTCGCCAATGCGTGGGATCGCCCCCGGTCGCACCGAGAGCAGCCACCGGACCCCGACAAAGCCAAGACCCAGACCAAGCGCCCCGCCAACCAGCGCCAGCAGAATACTCTCCGTCAGCAACTGCTGGATCATGCGGATGCGCTGGGCTCCCATCGCGGCACGGATGGCGAACTCGCGCTTGCGGCCCGCCGCGCGAACCATCAGCAGGTTGGCCACGTTGGCGCACGCAATCAGCAGCACAAAGCTCACCGCGCCAATCAGCACCAGCAACGACGAGCGGACATTGCCGACTATGGCGTCCTTGAGAGGCTTCACGCTGAAGCCGCTGTCAGGATCGGCCTCCGGATAACGGCGCTTGAATTGAGAGTAGGCCAGCTTGAGCTGCGCCTTGCCCTGCTCCAGTGACACCCCTGGCTTCAGCCGGCCCGCAGCCTGGAAGTAATGCGCCTGGTCAGTGGAGTTGGGCGGAAACTGGAACGGCAGATACGCGTCCGCGGCGGGATCGGACTCGAAGTCCGCGCCGGTGACCCCGAGGATCGTGTACGGTTCGCCGCTCAGCGAAATGGTGCGCCCCACGATGTTGGGATCGCCGCCGAACTTGCGCTTCCAGAAACCGTGACTGATCACCACCAGGTTTCCGCCATGTGGCATATCCTCCTGTGGCGTGAAGGTGCGGCCCAGTTCCATCCGCGCGCCGAACAGCCGGAAGTACGCCTCGGATACGTGCACCCCGTGGATCTGTTCGGGAACGGTGCCCGTAAGATTCAGCCCCTTGCTGCTGAAATCGTAAGCGGCCACATCCTGAACCACGCTCGTCTGCTCCTGCCAGATGTGAAACTTAGTAGCCGAAGCGCCCTGAAACTCCCCGCCATCCTTTGCGGTGTTCATGAACTGAACAATGCGGTCGGGCTCGGGATACGTGAGCGGCTTGAGCAGGACGGCGTTCACCACCGAGAAGATCGCCGTATCGGCGCCAATTCCCAGGGCAAGCGCGGCGAGCACCGCAACAGTAAAGGCTGGAGACTTCCAGAACATGCGGACCGAGTGGCGGAGGTCGGCGAGGAGAGTGGCCATGAACGCATCCCTTCTTCCGTGAGCCGCGCGCATTCATCGAGATGACGTCCACGCCGGCAAAAAGCTTGTGGTCGGGAGTACGAAAACAACGAGAAAACCGATCCTGGGGAAGGATCGGTTTCTCAGTGAGACTCAGACAGATTGTATAGGTGAGCCTTATCGTTTGCGCAGATACGTCTGCGAAATGCGATCGTGCCAGCTCAGATGGTCTTCATCAAATACCGCCCAGACCAGCCCAAGACCGACCGGAGCCAGCGACAGAACCATGGCGCCCAGCCGGCGGCGAAGTTGCACGCGTGTCGGAGCCTCATCATCAAAGGTGCTCAGCGCGATCCCCGCGTAACGCATGCCGGGCGTCGAAACTCCGCAAGCCAGAAACAGCGTGTTGTAGAGGAAACCAGCCAGCATGAGGCCGATCACCACAAAAGTTTCCGCGCCTCGCGGCGTCAGCGGTTGCTGCAGGCGCGCGGCCAGCATCATCGCACTGGCGAAAAATCCCGCCAGAATCAGGCAGCCGTCCACCATCATCGCCATGAGCCGGCGGCCCATCGTCGCCAGATGAATCTCCTGCGGCGGACGGACCGGCTCGGGCTCGCTCCTCTGTTCCACCAGCGGATGCTCGCCGAGCTCCATCCCCGACCACTTGGGACCCGAGACATTCTCCGACGGCCACGCGGCTTCCCCGGAAGCCGTCGCCCCTCTCCATTCCTGCCCGGCCCACTCTTGTTCTCTCCACTCCTGCCCGGGCCATTCCTGTGTCGACCACATTGGAGCCGCCGTCGGCGCAGGTTCGGGCTCGGTCGAGATAGCCCCTGGATCGACTTCGAATATGCTCAACTGCCGCTCTGCTGCCGACGCAGACACGGGCTCGGCCAGACGCGGACGCATCTTGCGCGTTGCCACAATCTCGCGAGGAAACTCGATCAGGTTGGCCGTACCCGGATCGGACTCGAACGAGATCGGCTCATTGCGAAGCGTCGCGCTGATCTGTGCCGGGGTCCACCAGTCTCCCCTGTCCATTTCGAACGGCTCGGGCGCAGGCGCAGGCTTCGGCTGCAGAACGCGCACCGGCGCATCCGCCTCCCAGCGAATCCCAAAACTCTTGCCGTCGACAACGTGCTGCGTGATCACCCGCTCCGGTTCCGGCTTCACGATCGCTGCCGGCGCCGCAACAACCGGTTCAGGCGCAACTTCGGGAACCAGTTCTACCCGCGCCGATCCCTGCATCGCTTCCGCATCCGGCGCAGCTTCGATCTCAGGCGCCGCAACACCAACCGCGAACTCCTCCGCCGCCTCCGTGCGTGCGCTGCTAATGCTCTCCACCACCGCCGGGCCGCGCTTCGGTTCTCCGGCAGCCGCGTGCAGTTCAGCCAGAGCCTCTTCGGCCACAGCCTGCGCTTCCAGAGCGACCGTCGTCGCAATCTCCGCCGCGCGCACCGCCAGGCGCGCCTCCTCGGCCTGCATCTCGCTATAGCTCGGCGCCTTCGCATAACGCGCGGCTACGCGCGCCGCCGCCTGGGCCGCCAGACTGCCGCCGAAGTGTTGCTCCTCTGCTCGAGCTTCTTCCGGAGCTGGCGCTCCCTTACGGCTCTTGTGCGCGGCAATACGCCGTGCAACTTCCTGCTTCCACGTAGGACCCTGACTGGGATTCAGGCTCGGCTTACGTTGTGTGCTCAATTCAATTTCCTTGTTGCGGCTCTGCTTGCTTCGATCCGCCCTGTTGTTCCGCAGCCACCGGCAAAGCGGTGCGGAAATTCATCATGCGAAAGGCCTGGGAAGCGCGAGAGAAAGTACAGGACATCCTCCGGATCCGGCGATCCGAATTGGCGTGCTCAGCGGATTTGTCCTGAAGCCAGAGCGTGCGTTGTACGTCCATTGATCATGCCCGCGTTTGCTATGCTGGCCTTGGTCTCCGGATGCGTCCTCGCTTGTTTTTATGTATCACGCTCATGGTCCTCTGTCACAGCTTTGTGATGGGGCAGACGTTGACCAATGCGTTACCCCCTGCGCAATCCGGAACAGGCTCCGCAATTCCGCAATCGGCAAACCTCCCCGATGATCCCGGACAGGAAGCAATCCCCGTCGCGCAGCCTGAGCCCGCACCCGTCACCGGCATCCCCGTCAGTTGGAAAGCCGATCGCCAGACCTGGGCGGCGAACACCGCCACCCTCTACGGCGTGACCGAGTTTCACTACCGCGACTACATCATCAGCGCCGACAAGGTCACTTGGAATCGCGACACCACCGAGCTCGAGGCCGAAGGCCATCTCGATGTCCGCGGCGGCCCTGACGACGTCGTGCTCACTGCCGCCGCGCGGAACCATGCGCCTCAACACCCACACCGCGCGCTTCTACGACGTGACCGGCACCATGGGCGTGCGCGGCTCCGGCCGCAACGTGGTCTACTCCACCGCCAATCCATTCGTGATCTCCGCGCGCGTGCTCATTCAGGACGGCGAGCGCAACTACCGCGTCCTCGACGGCACCATGACCAACTGCCGACTGCCCAAGCCCGACTGGCAGCTCTTCGCAAAGTCGATCGACGTCAGGGAGGGCCGCGCTTCCACCCGAAACACCTTCTTCAAGTTCCTCGGCGTGCCCCTCTTCTACCTGCCCTACCTGCAGCACCCCATCGACGACACCGGCCGGCAGAGCGGTTTCCTGATTCCGGTGTTCAGCCTCGGCTCATCCATCCGCGGCGTCACCGTCGGCGAGCAGTACTACCTCGTCCTCAATCGCAGCATGGACATGGTCGTCGGGTCCGAATACTACAGCCGCCGCGGGTGGGCGCCCAACGGCGACTTCCGCTACAAGGGCCCGGGGCTCGACCACCTGACCCTGCGCTGGAATGCCCTCTTCGATCGCGGTTATTATCAGGCGCAGCCGCGGCGGCCTCATCGTGCACGTCAATCAGGGTGGAACCGACATCAGCGCCGTCGTGCGAAAAGACTTTTCACCGGAGACGCGGATCGCCGGCAACGCCGAGTACCTCTCCAACTACACTTACCGCCTGGTGTTCAACGACAGCTACTGGCAGGCCATCAACTCGCAGGTCAAGAGCGAGCTCGCCTGGACCCACGCGCACAATGGCTATGTGCCCTCCGTTGAAGTGGCGCGCCTGCAGACATTCGCCAGTCCGAACGAAGGCAATCAGGCGCAGCAGCCGAATGTGAAGTTCGACGAAGTGCGCCTCCTCCATCTGCCCAGCGTGCGCTTCGACGTGATCGACCGCCCTCTCGAATCTGCTTCGTCGCCGGTGTACTGGGGCATGGGATCGTCACTCGCCCACATGAGCCGGTCCGAGCCGGACTTCCACGCCCACAACGACGGACGCATCGACCTCTATCCGCATCATCTCCGTACCCCTGGTCGCCGGCGGATGGAGCCTCGTTCCCGAACTCGCTCTGCGCGGTACCTGGTACTCGACAAGCCAGGTTCCCGACCTGACCGGCACCCGCAGCGGCGTCCCTGAAGTGAGCCACGATCCCCTCCACCGCTTCTACGGCGAGGCCGCGCTCGATCTGCGCCCGCCCGCATTCGAACGCGACTTCGCCATCGGCCACGGAGGCAAAGTCCTGCGGCACGTCATCGAGCCCGAGCTGACCTATCACTTCGTCGACGGCATTGGCGCCAACGCCCAGGACGTGCTGCTAGTCGATACCACCGACATCCCCACTGACACCAACGAGCTGGGCTTCTCGCTGACCCAGCGTTTCTACGTCCGGCCCCGCCCCGTGCAACAGCGTCGATTCTCCTGAATGCAACCTCCCGCCCCCGCGAGTGGGCGAGCTGGCAGATCTCGCAGAAGTACTTCCTCGATCCCAACTTTGGCGGCGCCCTGATCCCCGGCCGCAGAAACGTATTCACCTCCACCCTCGACCTGACCGGCGTAGCCTTTTTGACCGACCCTCGAAACCTCTCTCCCCTGGTCTCCCGCATGCGCTTCGAAGCAGTCCACAACCTGCGCGTCGAGTGGGATATGGACTACGACCCCAAGCAGGGCCGCTTCGGCGCCGACAACATCTTCGCCGGCTACAGTTGGGGAATCACCACCGTCGGGCTCGGGCATGCACTCCTGAACGCGCCCAACGAGCAGGGCAGCAAGGCGTCGCTCATCCAGAGCCAGCAGCTTGACCCCTTCATCCAGATCGGCCGCCAGAACCGCGTCGGATTCAACCTGGCCATGAACGGCGGCTACGACTTCGTCAACGGAGCCCTCCAGTATGGCGGCGTCCAGGCCGTCTATAACTGGGACTGCTGCGGGCTGACCGTCGGCTACCGACGCTTCGCGCTCGGGTCCCTCCGCGATGAGACGCAGTACCTCTACAGCTTCACCCTGGCAAACTTCGGCTCCGTGGGAGACATCCGCCGCTCCAACGCCGTGTTCCGTGATCCAGCCGCTACTCCCGCATTCTGAAAAAGGTTGGTGAGGCGGGACCGCGAACCCTTCGGTGTTAGCTCCGAATGGCTCGCGGCGTACGAGGATGGTTGTTGCAGCGCGGGGGACGGGACACTTCATGCAGCCGATTAGCCCGGGGCCGCACGACGCGTGATGCACCGGTACGTCTCGTAGAGGAGGAATCGAGACGGAACAGCTTTTGGCCGCTCTTTGTTCGGAACATCTGCCGAGATACTCGGGCAGAATTGGGTTCGCTGCTACTGTCAAATATCTCAGGCGCGACACTTTAATGCTTCTGCCCGTTCCCCGCGCATCGTTCCGCTCTCTCTTTGCCGCCAGCGCGGATGCCGCACGCATCCCGCATGGAACCGCGTTGAGCCTGGTTGCGTTCCCCTCGCCCAGCCGTCTCAACTCGTGTCCGGCTATCTCCCGCGCCGGCCCCACTTGGCCCGGTGATATCCTGTGGACACCGTACGACCTGCTCTGAAACCCGCGCTATGATGGCGGATTCTGCCGGCGCGGAGACTAAACGGCTCTTGAGCCGGAGGAACTGAATTTGCTGCGTTTTCGAATCATGGCCGGGCTCCTCGCCCTTGGCCTCGCCGCTGGTTGCAAGGCTCAGACCGACAAATCCACCCCTGCCGCCGATCCCGGCCTGACCCGCCGCATTGAGGTGATGGTTCGCTCCCAGTTCAACATGCCGCCGGACATCGCGGTAACCATTGGACAGCGCACGCCCAGCGAGTTCCCCGGCTACGAAAACCTGCCCGTCACCGTCGCCCGCGGAAGCCGGTCCCAGGTCATCAAGCTCCTCATCTCAAAGGACAACAAGACACTCGCACGGCTCGAGACCTTCGACCTCGAAAAGAACCCTGCCATGAACATCGACGTGGCCGGGCGACCGGTGCGCGGCAATCCCAACGCCAAGGTCACGGTGGTCAACTTCGACGACCTCGAGTGCCCCTACTGCGCGCGGATGCACCAGTCCCTCTTTCCCAGCACGCTCAATCGTTACAAAGACAAGGTGCGGTTCGTCTATAAGGATGATCCCCTGTCCGAGATTCACCCGTGGGCGATGCATGCCGCCGTGAATGCAAACTGTCTGGCGGCCCAGAGCCACGATGTCTACTGGAACTACGTCGACTACCTGCATTCGCACGGACAGGAGATCAACGGCGAGGGTCAGGAGCGCGACCCGCAGAAAAGCTTTGCTGCACTTGATCGGATTGCCAAAGACGAGGCCACGGTAGCCAAGCTCGACCTGGGATCGCTGACCGCCTGCATCGCGAAGCAGGACGAAACCAAGGTGAAGGAATCGCAGAGCCAGGCCGAAGCGCTGGGAATCGATGGCACGCCGGCTCTGTTTATCGAAGGCGAACGCATCAACGGCGCCATGCCCGAGGAACAACTCTGGATGGTCATCGACCGGGCTCTGCGCGCCGCGGGTGAGCAGCCGCCTCCTCCGGAGAAGCCGGAGCCGGCATCCGCGCCAAAGCCCGCAGGGCAGTAAAAGGGCCCGCAGCGAATTGCTGCGCCGTCAGCAATGTTTGCCTACCCGGGCTTCGGGTCGCGGAGTTATCCTGTAGTGCCGGAAGCCGTTGCGGCTTTCGAGGAGAGATTAGGTTGCAAGTCGATTCGGTTGTTCGGGCGCCAGCGCGCCGTTCCGTCTTCATTTTGGGCTTTGGTACCTTGCTGATGCTTTCGGCCTGCCAGCGCGCCCCCAGCGCGGATGTGGTGGCCACTGTCAACGGCAAGGAGATCATGCGCGCCGATCTGGAGAAACTCTACAAGGCTAACCTCGACCAGTCGCAGCAGGAGCCGTCGCCCGAGCAGGCCAACATCGTACGCCTGAAGACTCTCGAAGGAATGATCGACGATGAAATCCTCCAGCAGCGCGCGGCCAAGCTGAACCTGGCCGCCAGCGATGAGGACGTCAACTCCAAGCTGACGGAGATGAAGGCGCCGTTTACCCAGGAGGAGTTTGACCGGCAGCTCAAGCAGCGCGGCCTGACCCTCGACGATCTGAAGCGGCAGACCCGGCGCGGGCTCACGCAGACCAAACTGATCAACAAGGAAATCGAGTCGAAGATCAACATCACCGACGCCGAGATCGGCGACTACTACAACAGCCACAAGGCCGAGTTCAATCTGATCGAGCCGCAATATCATCTGGCGCAGATCGTCGTTACCGGCGCGCCCCCGCAACAGGGTTCCGTGCAACCACAGCGCCGCGCTCCCAACGAGGCTGAAGCGAAGAAGGAAATCCAGTCGCTCCGCAACCGCATTGACAGCGGCGAGGACTTCGGCACCCTTGCCGCCCAGTTTTCTGAGAATGCGAACTTTGCTTCCAACGGCGGCGATATGGGCTTCATCGCCGAATCGCAGTTGAAGACCGACCCCGATGTCTATAACGCCGTCAACGCACTCAAGCCGGGACAGGTTACCCAACCGCTTCCGATCTTTGACACCAGCGGCCCCGGCCACAAGCTGATGGGCTATGCCCTCTACAAACTGTTCGGCCGCGAAGCCGCCGGCCAGCGTGAGCTCAAGGATCCCCGCGTGCAGCAGTCGATCCGGCAGACACTGCGGGATCGCAAGACCCAGCTCCTCCAGACCGCCTACTACGAGATGCTGCACAATGACGCCAAGGTGAAAAACTACTTCGCCGAGCAGGTCCTCAAACAGGGCGCCCAGTAGCGCCCTGCGCCGTCCCCCCGCCGCCAAAAGCCTTGTCCTCCTGAGCTATACACTCTGTGACTCTGTGCAGCCTGACTCGCGTATCGCGAGTTGCGTATGGAATGAACAGAGGAGGGTCAAGCCGCCCATCTCCGTCCCGGAGGGCGGCACGAGAATAGCCCCGGACGCAGTCCGGGGTATGCGGCCCATAGAAACCTCCGGAGCCCCGTCGGGGCGGCGCGAATCCCGAACCTCAAAGGCTCTGTTCTTGAGGAGCGAAGCGAAGAACCCACTTTTGCCGCTCCTTCTCTAATGCCGTCATCCCCGCCGGGAATCCACATCTTCCACCACAAATTTGTCATCCTGGCGCTGAGCGCAGCGAAGGCGAAGAACCTGCCTTTCACCCGCACGGCCGTCGCACTTCCTTCTGCCCCGGGCACCCGAAGCCGCATCTCCCCAAAACAAAACGGCCCCCGCCGAAGCGGAGGCCGTTCCTTTGAGCCGGAGAATTCGGCAGCTTACTTCATGTTGCCGCTCGAATCCATCACGATACCACCGGCGTTCTTCTTTTCCTTCTGCTCTTCATTGGCCTTGCGGGTACCCATCGCCTTGGCGCTCCACTCCTTGGCCTTGGCAACGTCGTCCTTCACGGCTTCTGCATCCATGTAGTCGCAGTCGGCCTTGCGGCGATAAGTCAGGTTCAGATAAGCCATCGCATCGTCATAGTTGGGCCGATTGGCAACGGACTGGTTCAGGTACTGAAGGCCTTCGGAAACCAGCGGATCGTTCACTTCCTTGATCTGCTCCAGAACCTTCTTGGGCGCCTTGACGTTGCCTTCGCCGTCGTCGTTGACGCCGGCCGGAACCAGCAGCTTCAACGCGTTCTCATGCGCCTTGGTCCAGTTGATCACGCCAATCGTGTAGGCCGCTTCGGGATCCTTCGGATCGACTGCCAGAACCTTCTTCTGCCATTCCTTGGCTTCGTCAAGCTTCTTGACGCTGAAGTAGATGGACGCGATGTTCTTCAGGCTGTTGACGTCGTTCGGATCTTTGGCCAGCACTTCCTGGAATATGTTGATGGCCTGCTGGGCGGTCTTCAGGTTGTCGGGCGTATCCAGCCCGGGAACTACGTTCTGCGCCAGCGCAGTGGCCAGATAGCTCTTCGCCATCGGAAGACTCGGATCAAGCTCTGTGGCCTTCTGGAAATGGCCGATTGCCTCTTCGTACCGGGCTGCCTTGTAGGACTCCACGCCTTTGTTCAGTTGATCGCGAGCGGCAAGTCGGTCGCACCCGCTCATGGAAAGCACCATGCCGCCCAAGGCAACCGCGAGAGCAATAAGTCGTGCGGGTTGATTCATGTCTCTATCCTTCTCCTTCAGGTCGTGCCTCTACCTTGCGCGCCTGGAACTTGATGACGCCGGCCGCCGCCTGCTCGTGGCGGGGGCCTGCCGCCGGGAACCCCGGGTGGTACATGTTTCCGAAACCAGGGTGAAAGTGAATTGTACTCCTGCCGTGGCCTGTCCGCAGAGCGCGCAGAACAGAACGTGGAGCGTATCTTCGAGCCTTCTACAGCCCCTGAGCGAGCCTGGGCGTAATGAACCCGACACGATCGATTCCTGCCGCATGGCTGATATCCACCGCTTCCGCTATTTGCCGGAAACTAAGCTGATCGTCAGCCTTGATAAAGAGCACGCGCGGTGCCCGGTTGGCGTAAATATCTGTCAGGCGAGCCCGCAGATCCTGTAAGGAGACGTCCTGCTGGTTGATCCTGAACTGAGCCGCTTCCTGGCTGCCTTTCAGGATCTCCAGAACCACAGGGTTCCCCGGCGGCACGTCCCGCGTGGCCTGCTGCGGAACCGAAGCCGCCTCCCCCTCGGCGCGATCGGAACGATCACCATGAAAATAATCAACAGAACCAACAGAACATCAATCATCGGGGTTACGTTGATCTCCGATTGCATTGACTTGCTGCCAGAATTGCTCATCGTCATGGCGCACACTCCCATCTCCCGCTTAGGGGACTGACGCACTTCGCCGCGGCCGGCTTACTGCCCGGCCATGATCTTGGGGGTCATGATGCCGATATGATCTACGCTGGCCGCGTGCGCAATGTCGATAACCTCCGCAACGGCTGCGAAGTTCACATCGTCGTCACCCTTGACGAACATGACTTTCTCGGCGCGATTCGCATAAATCTCTGACAGCTTCGCCAGAAGATCCCGCTTGTTCACGTCCGTCTCGTTGATCTTGTAGGACAGATTGGCTCCGCCCTTGCCGAGCACCTGAACGACAATCGTGCGGTCGTTCGGTTGTTGCTGCTGCGGATTCTTCGGGGGCTGGGGAACCAGAGCGTCCAGACCCTTAGGCGTCACCGGCACAATCACCATGAAGATGATCAGCAGCACCAGCAGGATGTCGATCATCGGGGTGACGTTGATGTCGCCCATCGCGCCACCGCCACCTCCGCTTGTCATTGCCATGGCTTCAAACTCCTCGGTTGCTCAAAACTTGTTGGGGACGGTTCAGCGCTTATTCGCCGCCCGCCGGGGTTCCGGTCTCACGCTTCTGCGTCAACAGGCCCACCTCTTCCACGCCTGCCGTGCGGACCGCGTCGATCGCGTCCTCAACTGCGCGGAACTGGGCGCGGGCATCCGCGCGGACAAAGATGGTCTTGCCCGGCTTGTCTGCCAGCTTGTCGCGAACGCGCGAGCCAAGCTCCGACACCGCAACCTTGTCCTGGCCCAGGAATACGCCGCCGTCCCGCGTAATGGCGACCACGATCGCGTCTTCCTTATCGGCGTCCGGCATCGCGGTGGGATTATCCACCTTCGCCATATCCACCTGGACCTTGTTCTGGAGCATCGGGGTGATAACCATGAAGATGATCAGCAGCACCAGCATGACGTCCACCATCGGCGTGACGTTGATGTTGGAGTTGACCTTCGATCCTTCGTTACGAACTGCAATTGCCATAATCTGGCTCCGTACTCAAGAATTTTCTTCCGGAGATGATCCGGCTTACCGCTTGGCACCACTCGCCCGGGAGTCAAACTCGCGGGTGGGAGAGTCGCGCTCTCCCACCCTGAAGAAGGATTCCCGCTCAAGCCGATTGCCCTGCGCTTACCGCTTATGGCTCTGCTTGATGAAGTAGTCGATCAGTTCGCTCGAGGAGTTGTCCATTTCCACGTCGAAAGCTTCAACACGGCCGGTGAAGTAGTTGAAGGCCATAACCGCGGGAATGGCGACGAGCAGGCCGAACGCCGTGGTCACCAGGGCTTCCGAGATACCGCCGGCTACCGCGCCGATACCCGAAGTCTTCTGGGTGGCGATCTGCTGGAAGGCGTTCAGAATGCCGACGACGGTGCCGAACAGTCCGACGAACGGTGCCGTCGAGCCGATGGTGGCCAGAACCGAGAGGCCCCTCTTCAGCTTGGCGTGCACGATCGCTTCGGCACGTTCCAGGGCGCGCTGCGAGCTCTCGATCGTCTCTTCGGTCGCCATACCCGACGAAACACGGAACTCCTGCAGGCCGGCCGTCACAACCTCGGCCAGGTGCGACTTCTTGTTGCGGTCGGCGATCTTGATCGCCTCTTCAAGCTTGCTGTCCTTCAGAGCGCCGGCAACCTTGGGAGCGAACTCGCGCGATTGCTTGCGGGCAGCAGAGAAATACAGGTAGCGGTCGATCATTACGGCCAGCGACCAGATCGACTCGATGAACAGGATGATGGCCACCGAACGCGCCAGCCATCCCATGTGGCTCCACAACCCCATGGGGGTGAAGCTGACTGTGCCGCCTTCTTCCTGGAAAAACGCCAGGCTGGAGCTGACCGTATGCGAAGCAAAATGTGCGAGCTGAGCGAGAATCACTTGAATCGTTCCTCCTAAGGAGTTTGCTTGTGGACTTCGACTGACTGCGGTTACTTAAAACTGCATTCAGAGCACGTTGGACGCCGAGAGCGCTACAGAGGGCCGCGCTTGGTGCCCGGCAACCGGAGAGAATCTCTCAACTTTTCCGGAAATGCTGCTGTGGGGAATGCGGTCCGCGACGAATCGCATTCGGGTCAAAAATGTACGGCCCTTTTCCCTTAGATGGGGAAAAGGGCCGCGGAGTTCTCATCCACCGAGACTGAAGATGACGTTGATGGTCGTATCAACCTCGACAGGCTCGTTATTCAGCAGGTAAGGACGATACCGCCAGCTCTTCACAGCCTCCATCGCGGACTGCGTCAGCATCGGCGGCCCGCTGATCACGCGCAGGTTCTCGATGGTGCCTGACTTGGAGATCGTCGCCTGAAGAACCACCGTCCCGGATACGCGCGCCGCCTTGGCGATCGGCGGATACGTGGGCTGGGTCTTCTGCAGGATCATGCCTGAGGCTACACCGGCCGAGATAGCCACCTTCTTCGGCGTCTCTGCCTTCACCTTGGGAGCCGTGCTGGTGCCGGCGAACAGGCCGCCGATCACGCCACCCGACGAACCGCCCAGGCCTTCCATGCCCGCCACGCCAAAGCTCGACGGCGCCGCTTCCTTCTCAGTCACGTTCTTGATGTCTTTCGGAATCTTGGACGGAGCCACCAACTGGTTGTTCATCATCTCCGACTGCACATGGACCACGTGCACTGGTGCGGCCGGCGGCGGCGGCGGTGGCGGCGGTGGAGGCGGCGGCGGGGCAACCAGGAGCGTCGTCATCATCGCCTTGGGCAGCGCCTCAGGGTAGATCAGCGGAATCAGAATCAAAAGCACCAGGATCGCCGCGTTGATGGCCCCCGTAACGACCATCCAACGGCCACTCTTGCTCTTGATCTTTCCGTTTGATTCAAATGTGGAGTCTTCAAACATGGCCAGCCTCGAATTCGGGTGTTGGTTTCCACTTATTTAGACACCGAGGAGACGGCTAATGTTCCCGGCGCCCAGACTGCCTTGAAAGAGCGTCCTCCAGCTATACCAGAAGCACGCATCCTGTTGCAAAAAACCCGGGGAAGTGGCCCTGGATGCAACACCGGCGCTAGCTGCGCGCCCGCCTTGCCGCCGGAAGTACTGCTGCCTTGCCATTCGACGCTCGCCACTCCTGCCAGGCCACCAACATCGGCGCGGCAATTGCGATCGAGGAATAAGTGCCAATGAGAATACCAATTACCAGGGCAAATGAGAAACCCCGCAATACCTGCCCCCCAAAAATATAAAGCGAGAGCACCGTCAGGAACGTCAATCCCGACGTCAGAACCGTCCGGCTCAGCGTCTGGTTGATGCTGCGGTTCACCACGTCCGGCAACGACTCCCGCCGGCTCAGCCGCAGGTTTTCGCGAATGCGGTCAAACACCACAATCGTGTCGTTCATCGAGTAGCCCACCAGCGTCAAAATCGCCGCGATCACCGTCAGGCTGATCTCCATGTTCGGGATCCCGAAGTTGTCGGCCAGCGAGAAAGCGCCCACTGTAATGAGGGTGTCGTGAAAACATGCCACCACCGCGGCCACGCCGTAGATCAGCTGGAAGCGGAACCAAAGGTACACCAGCATGCCCAGCAGCGAGTAGAGCGTCGCCAGACCCGCCTGGCGCTCCAGTTGCTTGCCAACCGTGGGGCCAACCACGTCCACCTTGACCCCTTGGGCGGGATCGAACGGGTTGTTATAGTGCGCCTGCAGCGCCTCCACGATCGCCTTGCGGCCGGCATCGAGCGAGTTCTCGTTGCCCTGCTCCGGCAAGCTGATCAGCACCTCGTTGCGGCTGGCTTCCCCGCCGAAATACTGGATCTTCGCGTCGTGGACCCCGGCGGCGTCCACTGCCTGCCGAATGGCCCCGATGTCCGGATGATTCTGAAACTGCACCTGCACCTCGGTACCGCCACGGAAATCCACGCCCAGAGGAACAGGAGTGCCCTGGGTAGCCCAGCGATGGCCCATCGAAATAATTCCGGCCACGCTAAAAATGAGGCTGAAGGCCAGGAAATACCACTTCTTGCCCAGCCAGTCGACGTTTACACCATGAAAGAGTTCCACTTGAATCTACCTTTCAAAATCAGGGACCGAGGGAACAAGAGAACAAGGGAGCAAGCTCTGCGGCACTGGACCATTTTTTGCCAGTAGCACTCTTTCGGCTCGCATTTCCCTGATCCCTGCCTCCTCGTCCCTTGGTCCCTTGTTCCCTCGGTCCCTTGTTGCCTGTCCCTAAATCGAGACCATCTCGCCGGGCTTCATCTTGTTCAGGTGCGCGTCGAAGATGGTGCGCGACACAAACACTGCCGTGAACAGATTGGCCAGCAAACCGAACGTCAGCGTCGTCGCAAAGCCCTTCACCGGTCCGGTTCCGAACAGGAACAGAATCGCCGCCGAAACAATGGTCGTAACGTGGGTGTCGACAATCGTGATCCAGGCGTGCCCGAATCCCTGCTCGACCGCCGCCGAAGCCGCCTTGCCCGCGCGAATCTCTTCCCGGATGCGCTCGAAGATCAGCACGTTCGAGTCCACGCCCATACCAATCGTCAGGATCACGCCGGCAATGCCCGGCAGCGTCAGCGTCGCGCCCACTGCGCCCATGAATCCCAGCAGAATGAGGAGATTCAAAATCAGCGCCAGGTCGGCATTGATGCCCGAGCCCTTGTAGTACACCAGCATGAACCCCATCACCACCAGCATGCCGACAATCGCCGCCGTCACGCCTTCCTTGATTGAGTCGGCTCCGAGCGACGCACCCACCGTGCGCGTCTCAATCTCGTTCAGCGACGCCGGCAGTGCGCCCGACTTCAGCAGCTTCGAAAGCGAGGTCACTTCGTCTTCGCTGAAGGCGCCTTCAATCTCGCCCTGGTCGTGGATGGGGCTCTTGATGTTCGCAACTTCGCGAACCGTGCCGCCCATCACCACCGCCATGGGATTGCCCACGTTGGCCTTGGTGTAGTCGTAAAACTTCTCGCCGGCCTCGTTGGTCAGCGTGAAGCGAACCATCCGCTGGCCGTTATCCGGATTGACCGACGGATCGGCCGAGCGGAACTGGCTGCCTGCCACCACCGCCATGCGCTGCAGCACATAGAATTCATCGCCGCCCTGTCCGCCAATCCTCGACGAAGAGGGCATGATCACGTCTTCCGGAGGAAGATTGCCATTCAGGCTTTGCAGCGCCGCCTGCTCGCTCGGAAACGGGCCGCCCACCACCGGGTGAATCTCCAGCCGCGCCGTCGACTGAATGATCGTCTTCACGCGATCCAGATCGGAGATGCCGGGCAGCTCCACCAGAATCTGGTTCGCACCCAGGTTGTACTCCTGGATCACCGGCTCGCTCACACCCAGTGAATCCACGCGGTCGCGGATCGTCTCGATCGCCTGCGTAACCGTGCGCCGCTCCAGATCCAGCTCCACGTTCGGCTTCATGGTCAGCGTCCACGCCCCGTTGGCGCCGCTGCTCACGTCATATTCGTTGCTGTACTTGTTCTCCAGCGTCGAACGCGCCAAGCTCGAAGCCGTGGGGGCCGTGCCCTCCACCGCGATTACCGTGATCTTGAGCGGATCCGGCTTGTACACGCGGCTAAACGTTACGTTCGCCTTGCGCAGATCCTGCTGGATGCTCTGCACCGCGTTATCCGTCTCCGCGTTCACCGCTTCCTTCACCTGCACCGCCAGAATCAGGTGCGCGCCGCCCTTGAGATCCAGGCCCAGATGAATGCGGTTCGTAAGTGCTTCCGTGATGGCCTTACCGCTCACGCCCGACGGAATGCCGAAAATACCGAAGAGGCAGATCAAAAGCACCGCAACGATCAGCCCAATTCTGCCTTTAAGATTCTTCTTCATGGTTCCACTTCTCTTGTGTCAACGAGGTTGAGCGCCCAGGCGCTCCAATGCAAAAATGCAGCCCGCGGAATCCCGGGCTACGAGCCCGAATCCTGCGTGGTCACCGAGGCAATCGAGCCCTTGGCCACTTCCATCTTGATCCCGTCCGGCGCCACCTTGATGATGATGGCGTCGTCCTTGATCGAGAGAATCGTGCCGCGAATCCCGCCGGTGGTGGTGATGCGGTCGCCGGACTTGATGCCCGAAAGCATCTCCTGCCACTGCTTCTGCCTCTTTTGCTGGGGCCGGATCATCAGAAAATACATCACCGGAAGAATCAGAAGGATAGGCAGCATCGTAATCAAGCCGCTTCCTCCACCCGCGGGCGAACCCGCGAACATTGCCAAACTGGTTCCCACACTCATCCTTTGCCGCCAGGCTTTCGCTCAGGCTGAAGCACACTCGGGCTTGTGCCCGACGCTTCCTTAAAATTTGTCTCCGGGAATGGTTCTCACCCGCGTTGCGGGCCGAGACGCGCAAAGAAAAGTCAGACGATGCCTGTTCCGCATCCTGGTCTGTACCCCGCTCCCACGGCTTCCTGTTCGACACAGCTTCCCTTTGGAGGAACTCCGCATCCGGAAAACTGCGGCTTCACTCACCCCTACCGGACGAAATCCCCAAAAGAATGCCTGTCAAAATAAGATACGCGGAGCCTAGGGCGTGTCAAGGAGCGCACCCGCGCCAATCCTGCAAATTCCCCATTTCTTCAGCGCATTTCGAGACGCCCTCGCCCCACCCGCCTTCGTCCCGGAGAGACAGAACGAAAATAGCCCCCGATCCTTCTCCGTCCCGGAGGGACGACCCGAGAATAGCCCCGGACGCAGTCCGGGGTATGCGCTCCACAGAATCCTCCGAAGCCCCGTAGGTTCGGCTCGAATCCCAAATCCACCAGCCAAAACTCGGCGCCGCTGTTCCTGAGAAGCGCAGCGAATGACCCGCTTTTGCGAAGCGCGCTCGCCCGTACCTCTCCGTGCCCCATCCTGTCGCTTTTCTTCTAGCGACAGGGTGGGAAACCCCAAACCCCAACCAGCCCTTTGCGCGCTCCACCACGATCCCCAACCCACAATTTGTCATCCAGAGCCTCACGCTAAGGACCAGCTTCTGTTCGCGTTTGCACCGAAGTTACGCCCATTTATGGCCGGTTTACGCCCATCGGCGTCTCCTGAACCTGCACCCCCATCGGGGGCGGCTGGGTTCGGAGTTCCTCATGTTCTCAATTCGCCTTTCCACCCTCGCCCTGATCCTCCCCTTCGGCGCGGCGATCGTCTTTCTTCTCTGGTTCCTCTGGAATCTCCTGCACGAATCAAAGACAATCACCTTCCGCCTGCGAAACCTGCTCCGCACCCGCCGTCATCCTTCTTCGATCCCGCAACTCGGCGAACGTCCGCCGGCTGCGCCAATTCGATCGATAAATTGCTGGACAACGCGGATGAAGCCAGCTCATTCTTTCTTGCGCGCTTCCGCATCGTCCGCCGACTCCTCCACCAGCACCGCCGACCCCGGCACAATCTCGAAACTCACCGCGTCCTTCCCCGCCACATGAAACGTCACCCGCAGCGGATCGCGTTGCCACTCCGGCTCCGCGCACACCGGTCCCGCCCCGCCGTTCGACTCCCCAAACGCCTCCAGCTTCTTGCTCAGCACCGGTTTGCGCCCCGCCAGTTGCGCCACCACGGCATGCAGGCTCTTCCCGCTCGCCGTCACCCCGCAATAGGCGCCGTAGTCGCGAAACCAGCTCACCTGGCTCACCCCGGGATCGTAGTCGGGCAGCTTGATCGCCGTGACGTGCCCCGTGGTCCGGTCCACCAGCAGCCACGGCCCCCGCTGCCACACCCAGGTTTTCTGCGCAGCCGCCGGCTTCTCCCCCGGCAGCTCGTCGTTCAGCCGGATCACCCGCCGCACCACAAAACTGCGCGCAGTCACATCGTGGCTATCGCCGGTAGTCCACTCTTTGACCTCGCCATCCACCACCAGCGGCCTGACCTTGAGCGAATCCTCTCCGGCCATCGCCCCCGCCGGATCGCCAGCCTTCGAGTACGGCACCTTCTTCACCGCGCCCAGCCCCACCACGTGCACCTTCTTCGGCGCAGCGGCAGCAACGGAAATTGTCAGGAAAAGCGCGCACAGCACGCCAACCATGAGGCACAAAACGGGGACTCTGCGCATGGCGAGTCACATCCTTCTCGACCTCACTAGGGGAAAGCAACCCAAAAACTGAATCCGAACCTTGTTCCCTTGTTCCCTTGTTCCCTTGGTCCCTTGTGTCCCTTGGTCCCTTGGTCCCTTGGTCCCTGAACCTACAGCCCTGCCGCCTCAACCGCCCGCGCCACCCGGAACGCCGTGCTCTCCCCTAAATGGCTGGCCAGCACCTGCATCCCTACCGGCAGCCCCGCCGGTGTCGTCCCGCACGGAACCGATAACCCCGCAGATCCCCGCCAGGCTGGCCGTCACGGTATAAATATCCGCCAGGTACATCGACAGCGGATCGCCCGTCTTTTCGCCCAGCTTGAACGGCGGCACCGGCGAAGTCGGCGTAACAATCGCGTCCACCTCGGCAAACGCCCGCAGAAACTCCTCCGCCAGCAAGCGCCGCACCTGCTGCGCCTTGCCGTAATACGCGTCGTAATACCCCGCCGACAGCGCATAGGTCCCCAGCAGAATGCGCCGCTTCACCTCGGCGCCAAACCCCTCGTCGCGCGAGTTCCTGTACATCGCGCTCAGCGTCTCCGCCGACTTCGATCGATACCCGTAACGCACGCCATCAAACCGCGCCAGGTTGGCGCTGGCCTCTGCCGTCGCCACCAGGTAATACGTCGGAATCGCGTACTTCGTATGCGGCAGCGAGATCGGCTTGATCGTGCATCCCGCCGCCTTCAGCGCATCGATCCCCTTCTCGATCTGCGCCCGCACATCCGCATCCAGCCCCTCGGCGAAATACTCCGCCGGCACCCCGATGCGCAGCCCTTCAGCACCGCTTGTCGCTCTCCGCGGCATAATCCGGCACCGGCTGCGGAGAACTCGTCGCGTCCATCGCATCGTGCCCGGCAATCACGCCCAGCAGCGTCGGCCGCGTCGCGCACATTCGCCGCGAAAGGTCCAATCCGGTCCAGCGACGATCCAAACGCGATCAACCCGTACCGCGAAACGCGCCCCCACGTCGGCAGCACGCCCACCACTCCGCAGAAGCTCGCCGGCTGCCGTATCGACCCGCCTGTATCCGTTCCCAGCGTAGCCACAGCCATGTTGGCCGCCACCGCCGCCGCTGACCCGCCGCTCGACCCGCCCGGCACCCTCTCCGGATCCACGGGATTGCGCACCGGCCCATACGCTGAGTTCTCGTTCGACGACCCCATCGCAAACTCATCGCAGTTCAGCTTCCCCAGCAGAACCGCGCCCGCCGCTTCCAGCCTTGCCACCGCGGTGCAGTCGTACGGCGGCTCGTACCCCTGCAAAATCTTCGACCCTGCCGTCGCCGGAACGCCGCGCATCGTCAGCACATCCTTGATGCCCACCGGAACACCGGCCAGCGCGGGCAGCGGATCGCCCTTCGCCGCCAGCGCATCCACGCGCGCGGCCTGCACCATCGCTCGCTCCTTCGAGAGGCTCAGATACACATTCAGATGAGGATTCACCGCCGCGATGCGGTCGTAGTAAGAGGCAGCCCGGTCGGCAGCCGTCGTCGCGCCCGACTCAAGCTCGGCGCGCAGCGCAGCCAGCGTCTTCGGCTTCTCCACAAAGGTCTCAGCAGTCTTCATCGGCAGATTTCGCAGCTCAAAGTCCTCAGTTCACCCACTAACCCCTAAAACCTAATCCCTAACCCCTGCCTCTATCTCTCAATCACCTTCGGCACCTTGAAAAACGTGCCATCGGTCTCCGGAGCCTGCCCCATCACGTCGCTGCGATCAAGCGACGGCCGCAACGCATCCGCGCGCAGACTTCCTGCACCACCCGCTCCTTCGAGCTCCGTCACCTGCGACAGCGGCATTACCCCCGCCGTATCCAGTTCATTGAGCTCCGCCACATAGTCCAGAATCGCGTTCAGATCCCTGACCATGCCCGGCTTTTCCTCGGGCGCCAGCTCCAGTTGCGCCAGTTCCGCAACCCGCTCCACCTCTTCCACAGTGACTCTGGCGGTCATTCTCCACTCCGCTCGGAGCTCATGTTCCCAGCCATCTCCGAAGCTAAAGTATAGCCGGGGGTGCCAGGATGCCCCACCGGGTGCCCCACCCTCGCCGCGTCTTTGTTTTTGCGGCTAGGGTGGGCGGGGAGCCCCAATCACCATCAACCTCCCCGTGCCCCATCCTTGCGACTTACCGGGGTCCCCGGCGACAGGTCTTCGTCGCTGGGGTGGTCGGGCGCAAGGGTGGGAGACCACGACCCCCACCCGCCTTGTTCCCTTGTTCCCTCGTTCCCTTGTTCCCTGTCTTTCTCAATCCACAACCAGCGTCAGCTTCAACGTATGCTGCACTCCGTTTGAAGTAATCCCCACCGATACCGCATAAGACCCCGGAGCCACGCTGTGCGTCGTCGGCGGCGGCGGCGTGCTGCCTCCCCCTCCGCCCGATCCCGAGCACCCCGCGAACGCCCCGGCGCACACCATCAGCAGAACCGCCAGCCACATCCCGCGCCGTCTGCGCGCGGCAAGCGGAACCAGCAAGCAGCCAATCCCGAATGCAACGGCAGTGCCGCCGTACGCCAATCCTTCCGCTCCACGGCAGCCGAGCTCTGCGCCGTCGTAATCTGCACGCTCTCGGTGCCCGACGAGCCCTCCATCACCGCCAGGCTGGCAGGATTGAACACGCACGCCGCGTACTCCGGCAGCGCGCTGCACTGGAATGTGAATGTGCTCGCCATTCCCCCGTTCGGCGCCAGCGTCAGGGTGTACGTGGCGGTCTGGCCGCTCGCCACCGTCTGGCTTGACGGGCCGCTCGCTGCGGAGTTGAAGTCGAAACCGGCCCCCGTCAGCGGCACGGTCGAAGCCGTCGCCAGTTCGCTTGATGCAATCGACAGCGCGCCCGTCACCGCTCCCGCCGCCACCGGCGAAAAGACCACATTCGCCACACAGTTCGCACCCGCCGCCAGCGACGCCCCGCACGTCGTATTCGCGACCTTGAAGCCCGCCGACGCCGTCAGCACCAGGCTCCCCAGCGCCTCGGAGTCGCTTGCGTTGGTAAGCGTCACCGCGATGGGATTGCTGCTCGTCCCCACCCCCGTAGTCGGAAACGCGACCTGCGCCGGCTGAACCTGCAAAGCGCCGGTGAGACCGCCAATCCCGCTCAGCGCCACCGTAGCTGGAACGCCCACCGACGTCGAAGTAATCGACAGCGCTCCCGACAGACTCCCCTTCTGTGCCGGACTGAAGACCACTCCCGTCGTGCAACTTCCTCCACCCGCCAGCGTGGCTCCGCATTTGTTCTGCGTAACGCTGAACGGCCCCGTCGTCGACAGGCTGAGACCCGCGGCGCTGCTCTGTCCGCTATTCGTGATGGTCACTGTCTGCGCGGCGCTGCTCTGCCCCACCGCCGTCGCCGCGAACTTCAGTTCGGAAGGCGCGGCATTCAATCCCTGCATCGGCCTGCCCATTGCCGCTCAACGGCACCTTCGCCGCTTTCACCTGCGAGGTCGACGACGTCACCGTAAGCATTGCGTTCGCCGTGCCGCTTGCCGATGGAGTGAACGTCACCTCAAGCGTGCAGTTGCCGCCTTTCTCGAGCGTGGCTCCGCAGGTGGTCGCGCCGGCCGCGAAGCTCGCCGCCGAAGTCCCCGAAATCTGGAAACCCACGTCGCTCATCGCCGCCCCGCCGGTGTTCGAAACCCTGAGCGTCAACGGCGAACTGGTCGCGTTCACCGCCTGGTTACTGAAATTCAGGCTGGTCGGGCTTACCGAAAATACAGGCGGAAGCAGCCCCGTCCCCGACAGCCCCACCGTCTGCGTCTTGAGTATGTCTGCCACCGTCAGCTTTCCCGTCTGCACCCCGGCCGCGGTCGGCAGAAACGTCACGCTGATGGCGCACGTAGCATTGGCGGCCAGTTGCGTCGTGCAGTTGCTGCTCTCTACGAACGCGCCGCTCACTGTCACCGCGATCCCGGTCAGCGGATTGCCCCCGCTGTTCGTCAGGGTCACGGTCTGGACCGCCGACGTCACGCCAATCACGGTGCCGGGAAAGGTGAGCGACGCCGGATCCAGCGTATCCGTGGGAGGCGCCGTCCCGTTTCCCGAGAGCTGCACCGTCTGCGTCCCCGCCAGGTCCACCATGGTGAGCACTCCCGTGGCCGCTCCCGGATCTGACGGCGTAAACTTCACCGTCATCTGGCAGTCCGTGTTCGGGGCCAGGGCCGTGGTTCCGCAGCCGTTGCTCGCCAGAACAAACGGCCCCGTGACCTGCACGCTGGTGATCGAAACCGGAACCCCGCCGGCGTTCTCCGCCGTAATCTGCCGGGCCGCCGAAATCGTGCCGCTCTCCATATCGCCAAAATCAATAGTTGTCGGCTGCAGATTGACCTTCGGAGCCGCCACGCCCGTGCCCGCCAAATCAATCGTGATATTGCCGCTGCTGATGTTGCCCTGAATCGTAATCGTGCCACTGCGGCTCCCCAGCCGCGTTGGAGAAAACGTCACCCGGATCGTGCACGACGCCCTGTAGTCGACGCTCGATCCCGTGCAGTCATCGGTCTCCGCAAAATCGCCTGTAAGCGCTGATCAACGTCGGCATCAGTGCAATCGCGCCGGTATTCGTGAGCGTGATGTTCCGCGCATCGCTCGTCGACCCCTGCCCCTGCTCCGCAAACATTAGCGAATCCGGAGCCGCCGTCGCCGTCGTCATCTGCTCCCCCGCGGTCAGCAGCGGAATCTGCCATACGCCGCGCCCATACGTTCCCGCCACCAGCACATTGGGCCTGGCCGTCGTGGGCGACGCGCTCAGAGCCGTCACCGGCGCTTCCGGCAATCCCCCTCCATACGGAAACCAGCAATTCACACCCACATCCCCGCAGGTCGTCGCCGTCTGCGTCGCATACACTCCGCTGTCGCTGCCCGCGTAAACCGTATTCGCATCCACTGGATCCATTGCCAGCGTGTTGACGGGGGATCCCGGCAGGTTGGCCGTCATATCCTTCCAATGCCCTCCGCCGTCCGTGCTTCGGTAGAGGAGACGGATGTGCTCAAAGCGATCCGGAGCCCCCGCAATCGTGGCATAAACCGTGTTGCCCGTAGGATCGTGCGAATCGATCACAATGCTTGAAACATCGAGGCTGTAATAGTTGAACCGCAGCGCATCGTTCGACACCGGATTGAGCGTAAGGTCCGTCCAGCCCGACCATGTGCCTTCGGCGCTCATCGTCGTCACCAGCACATGCCCCGCCAGGTTCGCGCCTCCGTTCTCGCGTCCAAACGTGCCTGCATAAACAACCTCGCCGCCGTTCGCCAGCGCCTTCGCCGCCACGGAACGAATCAGCGGATTGCCCGAACAGTACGATCCGCTGGTGCCGCTGCCCAGCATCGGAGTCACCGCGTTCGCCGCCGTCCATCCCCCGCTCGCCGATCCCCGCCAGATGCGGCACGTGGCCACCAGAAGTTGATGCGCGTCCGCCGCATCCACCAGGAACGGCGCCGGCTGCGTCATCGTCAGCCCGTCGTTCCCCGCATCGGCGTTTGACACCGCCGGCAAATCGCCAAACTCCGACGGCGTGCACGCGTCCTTGCTGTCGCACAGGTGAATCGAAACCCCCGCGCCGTTGTTCACATACCACTTGTCTTTATCGGTGGGATCGATCGCCACCGGTCCGCCCTCGCCGCCCAGGATCTGCGGCCATTGCGCCGTGGGACCATCCGTCCCCTTCACGCCCGCCGTGCCGTTCGCCCCCAGTCCCGCCATCAGCGTGTACGGCGACGCCCCCACCTGCGACATGCTTTCCACTTCCGCCAGCGAACCAAACGCCCCATTCAGATTCTGAAAGTGGTCGGCGTCGCTCGCCGAACATGCGGCGCCGCTCTCCGCAATGCCGTCTTCCGAACGCCACAGCCCACTGTCGTTGCCGATCAAAATCTCCAATGGATTCGCGGTATTCCACTCCAGCGCATGCTGATACTCGCCCGCCTGCGCGCTCCTGCACGTGGTCGAGTTGGTCGCGTTCCGCCATTTGCAGCCCGCCGCAAGGCTGCACTTCCACAGGTCGTTGGCCCCCGCCAGCAACACCGTGTCCTTATCCGACGACACGGCCGCCAGCGCCAGGTTGTAGTCGCCGTTCAGAATGGTCTGCGCACCCTGCATCGTGCTGGTTTCCAGAGCCCCCGTATCCACCCGCGTGGCAAACGACACCCCCGGATTCGTGCAACTTCCTCCGTGCGCGCTGCACAAATCCCGCCACAAGCCCTGGTCCTGGTTGTTTTCATCCACCGTCCACGCAAACGTATCGCCCGTCAGCGGATTCACCGCCAGCGACCCGCGAAAAATCGGGCATGCCGGCGACCCGGTCAACCCGCTGTTCGTCGGACACAGCGCCGTGCTGAGCCCGCTGCCGGGCTGCAGCGCCATCCGCGTCCACGTCACCCCATCCGGCGATTCGTAGTAGCCGTGAAACCGCACCGCGGCCATGAACTCCCTGCGCAGCGGATTCCACACCACCGCCGTCGCCGCATTCCCTTCGCCGCTGACTGACACATCGAACGTTCCCTGAACATCCTGCCCGTTGCCGTCCGTGATGGTCGCGAAATGCCACGTCGCCCCCGCGTCCATCGAGTAGTACAGACCCGCAAAGCTGTACCCCGCCAACCCCGCATCCACCAGCGAGCTCTCGTACGACGAGGACACCGCCGCCACCACCCGCTGCGGATCCGCCGTGCTCCAGGCGAACCCCGCAAACCCCTCGCCCACAAACCCATGTTCAACCTGGTCCAGCCCCGCCACCCGGTCGCTCGTGCCCTCAATCAGCGTCCACGTCTTCCCGCCGTCGCCGGAACGAAGCACCCCCGCGCCGTAGTAGGAATCCAGCGCATCGTTGGGGTCCCCCGTGCCCGCCAGCACCACCCCTGTCCCCCCCGGCTGCACCGTCACCGCACCAATGCTGATCGAGCTATCCTCCACCGCGGCCAGCGCCGACGGCCGGTCCGTCAGAGGCTTGAACCGGATGTTTCCAGGGTCCGACGTCGCCGCGTTGGTGCTGAGCCATACGCCACCCCCCGTCGTGCCCGCATAGAGCGTGTTGCCCGTCGTGTCGAAGGGATCGAGAGCCAGAGACGACACCCGCCCGCTCACCAGCCCGAAACTCTTCGTCAGCACGCCATTGGGGCCCAGCGGCTCCCACACCGCCGCCGCAGGCGAGGACTGCGCCCACCGCGTCCTGGCCTGCCCCCGCGCCGAACCGGCCAGCCCGCCGCTGCCGCCGCGGTCCACCATGCGCAGCCAGAAACCTGCGCGCCTGCTGCACCCGGGCAGGCACCGCCAGAGCCAGACCCGACCCCGCCAGGCCTTCGCCCGCCTGTCCCGCGCCTGCCGGAGCCACCGCCGGACTCTGGCCCGCTACCCTCGCGCACAGTCCCGGCCCCGCCATCGCCAGCACCAGCGCAACACCCAGAAGACAGGCTGTTCGGTTGGAAACGCGCGTCTGGGTTCTCTTGCTCCCCATCGCCCCGGTCAGGTTCCGTTGTCGAGTACCCATGGTCAGGTCATCCGGAATCCGGTTCCGGCCTCCTGTGGCATCATCCCTGCACACAAGACAAGGCGCCTCAAAAATTAGCGCTTTCTAAGGTTGCGGATTCCCGGAGTGAAAATCGGCCCATTTTAGGACACGGAAAATACCCCCGCCTGTGACGGCCGCTACACCTCGTGCGCCCCATCACACCCGCCGCACCCGGCTGGATACGACGGAATGCCGCACGCCGCCGGCGCCGGATTTCCGAATTGACAACTAGCCGCCACCGGATTCAATCGAATCCCGCCACGGCAAACGCTATTCACCAACTAGTTATTTCCGTGTAGCCCACAATCCGCCCGCGATCACGATTTTGCCGAGCCGGTGCCTATAGGTCTTCTTCTCGCAACACGGAACGCGTGGGGTCGCGCGGGTCTATATGGACTTTGACGGTTTCGCCTTTGTACGAGTCCGCCCAGGCGTTGGCCTCTTCTTCGTCGCCGAATCTGCGTTTGTAGTCGCCCATCTGCTGCTCGGGGTTGTTGTAGATATAGGTGAGCGTGGCCAGATAGAACGGGTGGTCTAGGTCTGCCTTGGGTGCAAGGACGAGGCTGTCATCGTCGCAATAAGCGACACTCACAATTTCAATGTTGGCTTGGACTGTCGGCCAGTTGCGGCCGTAAAAGCGCCTAATCGATGCATCTATTAGCTGCCAGCAGATGCCCACGAGCATGATCGCCCCAGCGGCAAGCAAGAACCATTTGACCTCGGCGCCCGTGAGCGGGCCGCCAGCAAACATATACAGAATGGCGAACGCTGGTGTCATTAGCAGGTTCTTTTGCTCCAACCTAACACCTGCGCTCGGACCGGAGCAAACTTCACGTCATTCCCGGATCACCGCCCACCCGTCAGTAACGACTTAGTTAGCAACCGGACCCGCCTGGCGGGGAGGATGCTGCCTTCATTGCTAATTCATCCGGTGGCGGAATTGAGTGTATTCATCCCTTCCGGCCCTCACGCAAGCCCCTCAGCCCCGTTCTGCCGGATATAAGCCGCCGAATCGAACTTCTTCCCCGTCGACCCGCCCGACATGTACCGGATCGTCCCGAAGATCGGCACGGTCGAACCAGGGGCGGTCATGTTTGCCCGCGATGGCCCACGCAATCCCCGCATAGCCGTTGGGGTCGCGGCCGTCGAGCTGGTACCTGTCGTTCAGCACCACCGCCCAGTCAAACGCCGTCGCCGGATTGGGCGCCCACTCCAGAATCTTCTTGGCCCAGTACATCCGCATGTGGTTGTGCATCCAGCCCGTGTTCACCATCTCGTGCTGCGCGGCATTCCACAACTCGTCGTGGGTGCTCCCCTGCTCCAGTTCCGCCAGCGAGTACCGCCGCGGCCGCACATCTCCGGCATGCTCCTCCAGCGTGCGGCGTGCCCACGGCTCGGCGCACTCCCAGCTGTCGTAGTTCGGGTTGTGCCTTACGAACAGCACCGACAGCTCCCGCCACCCGATCATCTGGTTCAGATAGCTCTCCGCCGCGCTCTGCCGCGCCTTCCCTCGCTTCACCGCCCGGTTCACCTCGAGCGCCACGCGGATCGGCGACACATTCCCGAAGTGCAGATACGGCGACAGCCGGCTCGTCCCTTTCACCTCCGGCTTGTTGCGCGTGCTCTCGTAATCCGCCAGCTCGACCTCGACGAACTGCCGCAGCCGCTTCCTGCCGGCATGTGCGCCACCGGTAAAGGTATCCACCGGCCTCACAGAACGATCCAGCTTCAACCCGCCTGTGCTTATGTCTTCCTCGACCGGGATCGCCATCGGCCCGCCCGCTCCACGGAATCTGCGGCTTCAGATTCTCCGGCTCCACCAGGAACTGCGGCGTCTCGCGCGCCAGGTGCGGCCGGAAGTGATGAAACAGAAAGAAGGTCCTCCCGAACACACTCGACGGCACCACCACATCCGCATCCACCGTCCAGAACGGAATCCGAACCTTCCTCGCCAGCACCCGCCGCCATCGCTCCGGCTCGCGCAGCGGATTCTCATCGCCCACCAGCATCGCCGCCCGCGCCTCTTCCAGAAACCTCTCCAGCGAGCGCTCCCGTCTCCGACCCACCACCCATCCAACTCCGCGCTCCGCCGCGTCCTCAGCCGCATCGCGCAGCGCTTGTTGTACAAAGTGGAAGCCCCGCAGGTTCGCATGCGGATCGTTGGGAATCACGGAGAAATAAACCACCACCGGCAGGCCCAGATGATTGCCCGCCGCAATCGCCACATCCAGCGCAGGATTATCCGCAATCCGCATCGCCCGCTGCATCCAGTAAACGACGCACTTCCCATCCCGCCGCGGCGCGCCGCCCCGCCTCGCCGTCACCCGCGGCTGCTCGCCAAGCCTCGCAATCTCCTCTGCCACATCCTCATCCGCGCGCAATCAGAAACTCTCCGCATCGGCGCAGCACGCCTCGCATCTCATCGCTAGATCCCCGACCAAGCGAGTCCGGAGCGTCCCATGAACCAGCCCCCAGCCAACGGCATCGCCTCCATCTCCAGCGCCCACAGCGTGCCTGAAACCGTGGCCCGCCTCCGCGCCGCGCTCGAAGCGAAGGGCGTCACCCTCTTCGCCGTCATCGACCACAGTGGAGAAGCCGCCAAAGCCGGCCTCGCCATGCCCGACACCAAGCTCCTCATCTTCGGCAACCCCGCCGCCGGCACCCCGCTCATGCTTTCGGCCCCCAGCACCGCCCTCGACCTGCCCCTCAAGATCCTGGTGGCCGAGGACCAGGCCCGCCACGTCACCGTCTCCTGGAACGATCCCGCCTGGCTCCAAACTCGTCATGGCTTCGATCCCGCCCTCATCGCGAATATTACAGTCGTCGAAAAGCTCGCCACCGCCACCGCCTCCTGAGAACTTATGACTCCGGCCCCATCAATTCCAGTTTGCACAGACAATATCCCTCCACGGACAATGTCGAACTTTGCACTTCAGTCCAGTCAATATCCAGGACAGGAAGTTGCGGTGACGTGGTAGACTTCGCGCGCATGCTTCCATTCGATGACTGCCGTTGGGCTGGACTGAAGGGCGGCTACCGGATGCCCTTCGATCCGCGGCCAGCTTTGTTGCGCATTGAATCAGGACTTGACGTCGGATCGGCATGGCACGAGTTGTGGGAGGACCTCCACCATCAGGGAGACGTCGATGAAGTGTCCTACGCCACTGTTCCACACCTTGTAAAAATGTGCCGCGAGCGTAGCGGTACCACCTGGAGCGGCTGGAATGTTTGCGCTCTCATCGGCGTCATTGACATCGCCAGACGAAACGGCACGAATCCTGAGATACCGGAGTGGTGCCGGCAGGATTACTTCGCTGCGCTCGCAGAGTTAGGCGTTCTAGCCGCCGCGGACCTCGTGCGGACTCCAGAAGAGGATGAAGTGCGTGCCCTATTATGCATTGTCGCCCTCACAAAGTCTCTTCCGATCCATGCGAGATTTCTTCTCGAAAACTCGGAGGAGGAGATGCGGGAGATCGAGCGGCAAGTCGACTTTTAAACTCACCGCGGACTGCCGGGGAATTCCCAAAGCAAATGAATCCGTGTGGGTGCTATCCTTCACCCCAATGGAGATCCCCACCGGCTCCCCGCAACCCGTGCAGCTTCGCATCGCACTCGACCGCGCCGAGATCCATGTCGACGCCGCCCATCTGCACCGCACCGCGCACTTCACCGATGGCTCGGTTCGTCACCTCACCATGAACTGGGGCGATGTAACCCGCCTGGTCGCCTTCCGCCGCGACGTCCTCACCTCGGCGGTCGTCTCCATGGCCGTCACCGATCCCGCCAACGTAGTTGTTCTCGATGAGCGCATGGACGGCTGGAGCCAGCTGCTCGACTTCCTGCCCGGCCATCTCAACCTCGCGCCCAGCTTCTCCGAGTGGCACGGCGCAGCAGCGGCCCGCGAACCCCACTCCAGCCACTGGACCATCCTCTTCAAGTCCTGACACACGCGCCGCGGCAGGGGCGTAACGAGAGTAGCCCAGGCAAAGTCTGAGCAACGCGAAGACTTGTCCTGGGTTAGCGCCGCCACAACCGCGCGTCCCGTAGGGCCGCGGCGAAATCCCCCCCGGCAACCCGCGCAACAACTGGCGCCAGGCACACCCCACCCCTCTTCCGGGTGTCGCTCACCGCACCCCAGGATCCCTTCGATTCAATTCAGTTTTGAATTCTGCAGGCAAGCCTACCCGCCACGCCGAAGTCCGTCCTTGCTCCAGCGCAATCAAGCCCCTCAGATCCCTATTTAATTCCGCATCCGCCGCTTCTCCACCGATCGCCTCGGCGGCCCCAAACAAAAAGGCCGCCACCCGGCGGCCCTAATCCCTAATACCCTAATCCCTGCTTTTTACCATCGCCCCCACGCCCGCGTGAAATAATCCGCCAGCGTCAGCGAAATCAGCACAACAAACGTGAACAGCCCTGAAAACACCGTCAGCTTGGTCAGCTTCGAGCTGTACTTCACATGCATGAAGAACAGCACCACGAGGCTCGCCTTCAAGCAGGCAATGGCCAGCGCCACCACCGGGTTGAACTCGTGCATGTCGATAAACGACGCCCAGACCGTGACGCCGGTCAGAATCAACAGTGCGCTGCCGACAATGATGTAGATCCGCGGCGGAACAATATGGTTCAGCGTGTCATGCACGTCCTGCTCGTTAGGATCGTGGTCATGCCCGGTGTGATCGGTGTGCGCATTGGAATCGTGTGCTTTGCTCATACTCATTCCCCGCTCTCTGTTCCCTATTCCCTGCTTCTTGATCCGTACCGGATCGGCCGTATTCGCCGGGCCCACCTCGGGTGCCCCACCCTCGCGACGTCTTTAGTCTTTGTCGCTGGGGCGGGTGGGATCTCATCCTGCCCCCAACCCTTCCGTGCCCCATCCTGCCGCCTTTTTTCTGGCGACAGGGTGGGAAACCACGAACCTACCCCGACTGCTTCCCTAATCCCTGTTCCCTAATCCCTAATCCCTAATCCCTAATCCCTGCTTTTTCACGGGTGCCTGCTGATCAAATACAGCAGCGGGAACAGGAAGATCCAGATAATGTCGACAAAATGCCAATACAGGCCGAAGTTCTGAACGAACGTCACATGCCCGGTCGTATACGCCCCTTGCCGCGCTCGTATGATCAGGTACCCCAGAATGCCGATGCCGATGATCATGTGCAGCGCGTGCATGCCCGTCATCGCGAAGTAGAGCGAGAAGTAAAGCTCCGTGTGCCGCGCCATCTCGGCATCGAGCGGCTTGTCTTCGGGATACTTGTCGTGGACTTCCGGGTCCGAAGCCGGGTCGGTAAACGACTTCAGGCTGTAGTGGAACCCCGGAACGTGGTGCTTCTCGATCTTCTCCGAGTACTCGATGTACTTGATGCCAAGGAACACCAGGCCCAGAATGAACGTGAGCACCAGGCAGAGCACCAGGCCGCTCTTCTTCCGCATCTCCGCGCACCACACGCCCATGGCCATCGTGAACGCGACGTAATCAGCACGCCCGTGTTCAGCGTGCCCCAGAAGATATTCAACTGGTGCGATGCCGCCACAAACGCCGGATAATACCAGTTGCGGAAAATCAGGTACGCGGTAAACAGCCCGCCGAAGAACATGATTTCCGTCAGCAGGAAAAGCCACATGGCGAAGCTGGTGGTATCCACCTGCTGTTCCATGCTGGCGAAATGGTGCTTCTGGTATGGCGGATGCTCGTGCGTCCGTGTGTCGCGCCATGTACCGTCACGGTGCTATCCGACACTGGTTACCTCTTTCTCTTTTTTCTCCAGCCACTCGTAGTCGTAGGCGTCGTGATCCACAATCGGAATCTCGGGAAAGTTCTCGGTCAGCGGCGGCGACTGGATCTGCCACTCCAGGCCCGTTGCCTGCCACGGATTATCGCCCGCAATCTCGCCATACTTCAGCGACCACGTCAGGTACAGGATCGGAAGCAGATACCCCACGCCCAGAATCGTTGCGCCCGCCGTCGAGAACACGTTCAGCACCTGGAACTCCGGCGGATACGCCGCATAGCGCCGCGGCATGCCCAGCGTTCCCAGAATGAACTGCGGGAAGAACGTAAAGTTGAATCCGATAAACGTGATCAGCGCGGCCAGCTGCGAAATCTTTTCCGGATACATCCGCCCCGTCCACTTCGGCCACCAGAAGTGGATGCCCGACAGGAACGCCATCAGCATGCCGCCCACCATCACAAAGTGGAAGTGCGCCACGATGAAGTACGTCTCGGTCAGATGGATATCGGTTCCGGTCGCCGCCAGAAACACGCCCGTCAATCCGCCGATCGTGAACAGACCCATGAAGCCGAACGCGTACAGCATCGGCGTCTCAAACGTGATCGACCCCTTGTACAGCGTGAACGACCAGTTGAAGATCTTGATCGCCGAAGGCACCGCCACCAGCATCGTCAGCAGGCTGAACACCAGCGTCGAATAGTTCGACACGCCCATGATGAACATGTGGTGTTCCCAGACGAAGAACGCAAACACCGCAATGGCCACCGAGCTGAACGCCACCGCCGTGTAGCCGAACACGCGCTTCCGTGCGAACGTCGAAATCACTTCCGAGATCACGCCCATGCCCGGAAGAATCATGATGTACACAGCCGGGTGCGAGTAGAACCAGAACAAGTGCTGGAAGAGAATCGGGTCGCCGCCCTTGGCCGGATCGAACACCCCGATGCCCATCGTCCGCTCCAGCATCACCAGCACAATCGTGATCGCCAGAACCGGCGTGCCCAGCACCATCAAAATGCTGGCCGCGTAGTTCGACCACACAAACAGCGGCAGCCGGAACCACGTCATGCCCGGCGCCCTCATCTTGTGGATCGTCACAATGAAGTTCAGGCCCGTGAACACCGAGCTGAATCCTGCCACAAACACGGCCAGCCCGGTTGTCAGCACATTGGTATTCACATAGTGCGTCGAGAGCGGCACCGTAAACGTCCAGCCCGTGTCCACGCCGCCCGTCATCATGGTGTAAAGCACCAGGATGCCGCCCGCCATATACAGATACCAGCTCAGCAGGTTGATCTTCGGCAGGGCCAGATCCTTCGCGCCGATCATGATCGGGATCAGGAAATTCCCCAGCGTCGCCGGCACACTCGGCACCAGGAACAGGAAGATCATCACAATGCCGTGCATGCTGAACACCTTGTTATAGGTGTCCGTCGCCATCAGGTCGCTCTGCGGCGTCAACAGTTCCAGGCGGATCAACCCGGCCAGCGCGCCGCCGATCGCGAAGAAGAACGTGATCGAGATCATGTACAGCGTGGCGATGCGCTTGTGATCGCCCGTCAGCAGCCAGCTCAGAATCCCGTTCTCCTTCGTGAGGAAGTTGACCTTCGGGATCCTTGCCGTCGACTGATCGGGAAGTCGAATGATGGTATCAGTGCTCATGGTTTTACCACTCCCTGGCTGGGCGCCTGCTTTGCCGTCGGCGCGCCGGCCGCCTGGCCCGCCGGCACCGTCTTGCCTTCGCTCTCCGGCAGCAAGGTGGTTGTGTTCAGCGTCTGTTCAACGCGGCTAGTTCGAGTTCAACGACTTGATATATTCCACCAGCGAGATCACGCCGTCTTCGCTGATCTGCCCCTGGTACGTCGGCATAATCGGCGCAAATCCCTGCGTCATGTGGTCTGACGGATTCAAAATCGCATCGCGCAGATACGCTTCATCCGCAAGCTCGGTCCCGCCGTTCGCCAGCGTCAGGTGCGATCCGTACACGCCCGCCAAACTCGGCCCGCGCGAATTCGCCTGCCCGTTGTGGCATGCATTGCAGCTCAGGCTCGCGAACAGCCGCTCGCCGTTCTGCGCCAGGCTGGTGCCGCTGGTCGACTCCGCCAGCCACTTCTTGTAGTCGTCCGGCGTCAGCACCACAATTTCGCCGATCATCGCCGAGTGATTGGTGCCGCAATACTGCGTGCAGAACAGGTGATACGTGCCCGGCGTCGTGGCCTCGAACCAGACGTTGGTATACCGTCCCGGAATCGCCTCGCGCTTCACGCGGAACGCCGGAATCGAGAAGCTGTGAAACACGTCCTGCGAAATCAGCGTGAGCTGGATCGCCCGGCCCGTCGGAATATGCAGCGCGTTGATCTCGTGCTGGCCGCCCGGATGCTCCGCCTTCCACATCCACTGCTTGCCCACCACGTAGATGTTCATCGCGTTCGCCGGCGGCGTGTAGATACGGAAATAAATCAGCGCGCCCCATACAAACATGATCAGAAACAAGCCGAGCGGAATGATCGTCCACGTCGCCTCAAGCAGCGTCGACCCTTCGATCTGCACCGCTACCGGGTGGCGCTTCTTGCTGTACAAAATCGAGAAGCTGACAACCAGCAGAACCACGATCGTGAGTCCTATCAAGCTGATCAGCACCATGAAGAAGTACAGCGCGTCCATCTGCGGCGCGATCTTCGACGCCTCCGGCGGAAACAGCGCGAAGTCCGTCATCCATTTGACGAGGAATTGCCAGAGTACTTGGCTGATGTGATCCATTCCGTTATCCGTTCACCTTTGTGCCTGTGCCTGTTCCTGTGCCCTGCTTATCATCTGCCTGTTCCAGCCTGTGATCGCGGCGGAACATGACAAACATGAATCCGCCCAGTGAGAGCATGGTGACCAGCCCACCCAGTTGAACCACCCGCGCCACAATCAGCGAGTGCTTGTTCGTCCCGGGATCGTAGTGATAGCAGTAAGTCAAAATGTTGTCGACCCGCGAGCCGATCTTCCCGTGCGACGACTCCACCAGGCCCAGCCGCAAGTCCTTCGGCGAATACTCCACGCCCAGGTAGTACTGCGCCAGCTTGCCCTCGGGAGTTACTAACTGGATCGAGCTCGCATGCGCAAACTGCGTCAGCTTTCCATCCGGCCCGGGAATCCTCACGTATTAAACCCAACAGCGTTAGTAAGCGCGTCGATGTTCGGCTGCGTCCCCGTCAGGAAGTGCCACCCATCCCTGGTCTCGGGCTTGCCATAGCGCTTCACATAGCTGCGCTTCTTCGCCGCCGCAAGGTCCGTGCCTTCGCTGGGATCGATGCTCACCACAATAATGTTGAAGTCCCGTCCTGGAACCTCGTCCACCATCAGCAGCGCACTCACCAGCCCGTTCAGTTCTTCGCTGCACAGCATCGGGCACTGGTAGTAAACCAGCGCCAGAATCGCCGGCTTCTGCCCGAAGTAACTCGCCAGCGCAACCTGCTTGCCCGCATCATCCGTGAACGTCAGGTTCAACGGCAGTTGCTGATTGAGGTGCTGCGCAATGCTGATCTTGTCGAGAAGCCGTGACTTCTCATTCGCCGGCCCCATCTGCTTTTCGCCATAACTCGAGACCTGCGCCATCGCAGCAGGTGCCGTCCCAGCCACCTGCAACACAATCGCGGCGGCAGCGCCAAGCGCCCCCGTCAGCAACGTCTTCCGGATTGTGCCCATATACCGCATCACCGCTCCTACTCCTGCCTACTTGTTCCCTTGTTCCCTTGGTCCCTTGTTCCCTTGTTCCCTATCGTCTCTGGCGACAGGGTGGGAAACCACAAACCCCGTCCTACGGCTTTTCTGTTCCCTGTTCCCTGTTCCCTGTTCCCTGTTTCTCGCCCCTTACCTGTTCCAACTCATACGCCGTCCGCGCAAATCCCGAAGTCAACGGCGCCTGCACCGCCGGCTGGCGATCCCCTGCCATCAGCGTCCCGTTCTGCGCCGCGGCGCCACCGGCAATCCGCGCTGCGCAATCAACTCCATCGCGCGCTCAATCGGAATCCGCACCTTCCCGGCCTGCCCATCGATCCGCGTGTAGTGATCCAGCAGCAGATCCTCGCGCGCATGCAGATCGCTCACATCCTGGTTGCCGTCATCGGTCTGCACCCGCGGCGTGGGAAACTGCTGCGACAGCTCCGCCATCTTGTTCTGCAACTCCGGGCTCGACGCCATGTTGCCAAGCTGGCGAATCTGCACATCGGCATCCTTCGTCCACCTGGTATTCGGCCCGTCTTCCTTGTTCATCCCGGCATTAATCGCCTTGCCGATCCCCCAGCAAAGAATCGCCGTCACCGCCACAAAGATCCCCAGCGCCGTCAGAAACACGATGATGCCCGTCGTTTTGACATCCGACCGCTCGTACCCGTGCGATGCGTCAACCTCGCCGTGACCGTGCGGCGGCAGGTGTTCGCCGTGCGGCGGCAATTTGTTGTCTTCATGCAGTGGCATGTTCAGGCTCCAGAATCTCCGCCAGGTGCGGATCGTTGACCTGCACCAGCGGCCGCGCCTTCAGTTGCAGGAAGTAGAAATACATCCAGAACGAAATCATGGCCGCGGGCACCGCGATGTATTCGAGAATTCCCCAGCTGAAATGCAGGTTGCGCGCCGCATCGCGGAAGTTCGGCTCGATCAGCCAGAACATGTCGAAGCACCGCGCGAAGATCATCCACTGGCACAGCCGCACCAGCCGCTTCTTGTTGCGCTTGATATCGCGCGACAGCAGCATTGAGAACGGAATCACCCAGTGGAAGATGAAATCCAGCGTGATGATGATGCCCCAGTTTCCGCGAATGCGATCCAGATACCAGTTGATCTCTTCCGGCAGATTGCCCGACCAGATAATCAGCCACTGTCCAAACGTGAGATAGATGTTCAGCATCACGAACGCGAACGTCAGCTTGCCCAGATCATGCTGTTCCACAGGCCGCAGAATCGTTCCGTACGGCTCGCTTTTCGAGAGCTTCACCACCGTGACGATCGAAAGCGCCAGCACCGAGTAGCCCTGTCCCACCAGGAACAGCAGCCCATAGACCGACGAGTACCACGTCACATCCAGCGACATCACCCAGTAAATCGCCGCCGCCGTCATCGTCAGCGAATACACCACGATTCCCGGCCCGCTGATGTTCTCCAGCTTCTTGATCCAATAAGGAGTGTTCGCCGGCGTATCCTGATCGCGCTTCAAGCCCAGCCCGTTCAGGCGATACGTGTAGTACGCCCAGATCAGGAAGCAGACAATTCCCGCAATCCAGAAGGTCGTCGGATTCAGCATCGGCTTCTTCCACGCCGTCGCGTGTTCAATCGCCTCTACCTGCTCCTTCGTGATCTGCCCCAGGTTGAAGGCCTTCTCCACCAGATCATGGTTCGCCCACATGAACAGCCGCTTCTGCAGAATCGCAATCGGCAGCCAGAACACGAAAACCAACGGCAGCGTCCGGCTCATCGCTTCCAGCGGCCGCCTCAGCAGCAGGCCCCACTTGCCGCCCGAGCAGTACTGCACCATCAGCAGCGCCAGCCCGCCCACGCAAAATCCAAACGTGATCATCAGGCCCAGGTCCCAGGCCCGCAGCAGGTGATCCCAGCCAAGCTGGTCCTCTGCCTGCCCCAGGAATCCAAGGATGACCGCAACAATTGAGAAAACGACACCGACAACGAGCGCGCGCGATTGCCACGCACTCACCATCGGGGGCGCGTTCAGATCAGCCGGCAGCGTCTTGGCGTGTGATGTATGAGCCATGCTTCTTCCTATCCCTTTTCCCTATCCCTGTTCCCTCGGTCCCTTGTTCCCTTGGTCCCTGCTTCTCGCCGGGTGCCCCATCCTCGCGACGTCCTTGTTTTTGTCGCTAGGGTGGGTGGGATCTCAACCCGTCCTCAACCCTTCCGTGCCCCATCCTTGCGACTTCTTTCTGTCGCAAGGGTGGGAAACCACGAACCCACCCTACTGCTTTCCTGTTCCCTGTTCCCTGTTCCCTGTTGCCTGCTTTTTGATCTGCACCGGATCGGCCGTATTCGCCGGACCCATCGCCGGTGTCCCTTCCTTCTGCGCCGGCCCCTGGTTCGAATACACCGCCGTTCCCGGCAAGCTCCACGGCTGCGTAAACGATTGCGGCAGCCTCTCGCGTTCCGCTATGTCCTTCAGGTTCTCCACCTCGGCGCCCGCCGGCACATCGCTCGCATTCGCGGCCTGGCTCAGTTGCAGTGCGCGGATATACGCCGCCACCGCCCACCGATCCTCCGGCGGCAACTGCGCCGAGTAGTCCGGCATCGCGCCATATCCATGCGTCATCACGTAGAAGTAGTGCGACAGCGGCTGCGCCATGCGCACCTGGTCGTGCAGATTCGCCGCCGGCTTGTAGCCCCGCTGCACAATCTCGCCCAACCCGTTGCCCACCCGCGAGTGGCACGGCGTGCAATAAATGTTGAACCGCTCTTCCCCGCGCTTCAGCACTTCCAGCGTCACCGGAAACGGCAGCTCATTCTTCTCTTCGCGATAACCATTCGCGCCCGCGACCACGCCCGTGTAGTAGTAGCTGTCTTCATTCAACTGTCCGCGCGCCACCGTATTCACCACCTGCGGCCGCGCCCCGCGCCCATCGGCAAACATCGTTGACCCGCGCTGCGGAATCATCTTCGGCTGGTCCTGCATATCCTGCCGGCACCCCGCCAGCAGCAGAAGCGCAGACACGACGCCGCCAACAGCGCAGCAGCACGCCGCAGTGCGAGCGGACCTGATCACTGACCCCTGAACCCTGATCCTGCTGTTCATCAGTACTCCACCTCCACAACCGAAAGCGGCTGCATCCCTTCCAGATACTTCTTCGTTTCCAGCAGATCGAACTTCGGATCCAGCGCTTCCAGGCAAAGGAAGAACTTGTCGTCGCTCGCCCCGTTGCGGAAGTTCGGCGCGTTGAACAGCGGGTGATACAACGTCGGCAGCCCATTCAGCGCCAGCATCCCGAACGCCGCCGAAAGCCCCGACCACAAAATCGTCCACTCATACGCGGGAATCATGAACGCCGTCCACGAGTACAGCGGACGCCCGCCGATATTCAGCGGATACGCCAGCGTGTTGATCCACACTTCCAGCAGAAACATCGCAGCCAGGCCCATCAGTCCGCCGATCAGCGTCACCAGCGGCACCTTGTTCTTGTGAAACCCGATCGCCTCGGCCGCCTCTTCCACCGGATACGGCGTATAGCAATCCATCCGCCGGTAGCCATCGTGGCGCGCCTTCTGCGCGGCCCTCACCAGATCGCTCGGATTATCGAATTCGGCCAGCAGGCCGTACGTCCCTTCACGAGGAGGCATTAGTCACCCGCTCCCGCTACCGCTTTCGGCTTGATCTTCGCGCCGGGCAGCATCATCTTGATTTCGTTCATGGGAATCATGGGCAGGAAGCGCACAAACAACAGAAACAGCGTCGTGAACAGTCCCAGCGTTCCCACATACGTCATGTAGTCCCACTTGGTCGCGCGATACGTGCCCCACGACGACGGCAGGAAGTCGCGATACAAGCTCGTCACAATAATGACGAACCGCTCGAACCACATGCCCGTGTTCACGATGATCGAAAGGAAGAACATGAAGCTGATGTTTGTGCGCAGCTTGCGCGACCACAGCGTCGTCAGCGGAATCGCCAGGTTGCAGGTGATCAGCACCCAGTACGACCACCCCATCGGCCCGAACACGCGGTTCCAGAACATGAACCATTCCCAGTGCGAAGCCGAGTACCACGCCATGAACGCTTCCATGCCGTACCCGTAGGCCACAATGAACCCCGTCGCCAGCATCACCTTGCCCATGTTGTCGATGTGGCGCTCCGTCACCAGCGCTTCCAGGCGATAAAACTTGCGCAGCGGAATCGCCAGCGTCAGCACCATCGCAAAACCCGAGTAGATAGCGCCGGCCACAAAGTACGGCGGGAAAATCGTCGTATGCCAGCCCGGCAAAACCGCCACCGCGAAGTCGAAGCTGATGACCGTATGCACGCTGAGCACCAGCGGCGTAGCCAAACCAGCCAGCAGCAGCGATGCTGTCTCATACCGCACCCAGTGCCGCACCGAACCGCGCCAGCCCAGCGAGATCATTCCATACATGTACTGCGCAAAGCGCGACTTGGCGCGATCGCGCATCGTTCCGAAATCGGGAACCATGCCGATGTACCAGAACACCACTGAGATCGTCGCGTACGTCGAAACCGCGAACACGTCCCACAGCAGCGGCGACCGGAACTGCGGCCACACCGTCATGGTGTACGGAAGCGGCAGCAGCCAGTACCCCAGCCACGGACGGCCCACGTGAATCAGCGGGAACATGCCCGCGCAGACCACGGCGAAGATCGTCATGGCTTCCGCGAAACGGCTGATGGAGTTGCGCCACCGCTGCTTGAACAGCAGAAGAATCGCGGAGATCAGCGTGCCCGCATGGCCAATGCCGATCCACCACACAAAGTTGATGATCGCGAAGCCCCATGCCACCGGCTGCGTGATGGCCCAGATGCCCACGCCTTTCAGGAAACAGCCATGTGACCGCCACCAGCAACATCACCGCGAGCGCGCCGAAGATTGCCGAAAACGGCAAACCAGCCCAGCGGCGTATGAGGCGTGAGGACAATGCGCGTGATCTTGTCGGTGACAGACTTGAACGTCTGCCCCGGCTCGATCACCCGGTATTCCCCCGTCGCGGGATCGACCCACCGTGCGTACTCGGGGTTGTTAGGTTTCAGATCACTCGTTGCCATTCGTGAGTTCTCAGTTCTCAGTTCGCAGTTCTCAGTTGTCCCGGCATTCGGCCTGGTCCCCAATGCCTAATCACTAACCACTAATCACTAACCACTTAACCACTGTTCCCTAGCCCTTATGCTCCACCGGCATCTCTTCCAACTCCGCATTCGGATTCACCACCGGCGGCCACATAAGTCGTCCGCGGACGCGTATTCAAATCCGCCAGCACCTGGTAAGTCCGCTCATCCGCGCGCAGTTTCGCAATCGCGGCTGCCCTTGTCGTTCATGTTGCCGAACGTGATTGCCTGCGCCGGGCAAGCCTGCTGGCATGCCGTCTGAATCTCGCCATCCTTGATCGCGCGATTCTCCTTGTCGGCTTCGATCTTCACCGCTTCAATGCGCTGCACGCAGTAGCTGCACTTCTCCATCACGCCGCGGCTGCGAACCGACACATCCGGATTCCGCATCAGCTTCAGGCTCTCCGTCTCATAATCGGAGAAGAGCAGGAAGTTGAAACGCCGCACCTTGTACGGGCAGTTGTTCGAGCAATAACGAGTGCCCACGCAGCGGTTGTAGACCATCGTGTTCAGGCCTTCCGGCGTATGCACCGTCGCGCCCACCGGGCAAACCTGCTCGCATGGAGCGTTCTCGCAGTGCTGGCACGTCATCGGCTGGAAGTGCGCCTTCGGAGCCGCCAGGTCGCCTTCGAAGTACGTGTCGATGCGCAGCCACTGCATGTTGCGGCCCGATCCGCACCTGCTGCTTGCCCACCACTGCAATGTTGTTCTCGGCATAACAGCTCACGATGCAGGCATTGCAGCCCGTGCAGCTGTTCATGTCGATCGACATGCCCCAGGCGTTTTCCTTGTACTCCCAGTTGGGGAACAGCGACGTCCCCATGTTCGTCTTCTCGTGACCCTCGCCCTCGTTCGCAAACCCCGGATTCCGCTTGTACTCATCCAGCGTCGCGTAGCGAATGATGCCGCGCTCTTCGGCCTCGTTGCCTTCGAGCGAGTGGTTCACGCCAACGTGATCGCCGCCCGCAGCCTTGCCGCGATGGTCCTGGTAGTGGCTCTTCGTGATCGCCACGCCCCACTTGCCATCCACCTTCTTCACCGAACCCGTCGCCACAAACGGCGCATACGAAGGACGAATCAGGTAAGCGTTGAATCCCGCTCCGCCCGCCACGCGTCCCACCTGCCGCCCATAGCCCAGGTGCACCGTAATCGAATTATCCGGATGCCCCGGCGCCACAATCACCGGCGCCTTCACCTTGCCACTGCCCACCGAAATCTCGACGATGTCGTCTTCTTCGAGGCCCAGCTTCGTCAGCGTCGCGCCCGAAACAATCGCCGCGTTATCCCAGCTCAGGTTCGTTACCGGCTTGGGCAATTCCTGCAGCCAGCCCACGTTCGCCAGCCGCCCGTCATACACATTCGGATCGGGCCGGAAAATAATCTCGATCGCATCCTTCGACGACGGCGTCGGAACTTGCCCCTTGAATGCCGAGCAGCCCCGCCGCCCTTCGTATCGAAAGCCGTATCCGCAATCCATCCATCGTGCAGCGCCTTGCGCCAGCCCGCTTCAAAATCGCCCTTGATGCGTGCCTTCCACGTCTCCCGCACCGCCGCATACGCGCTCAGCATCGGCTCATTCAGCAGCGTCTGCAGCACATCGTGCGCCGTCTTGCCGCCATACAGCGGCTCGATCATCGGCTGCACAATCGAAACCGTGCCGTCGTAACTGCGCGCATCACTCCACATCTCCAGCGCATGCGCCGCCGGAATGTGCCACTGCGAAATCTGCCCCGTCTCGTCCACATGCGAGCCCAGATGCGCAACGTTCGTCGCCTTCTCAAACGCATCCGCAAAGTAGAGATCGCTCGGCGCGGTGTAGATCGGATTCGCATTCAGAATCACGAGCCACTGCACCTTGCCCGCGTTCAGATCCGCAACCAGCGCCTTCATGTCGCCAATCTGATCGCTCGGCAGCGGATTCAGCGGCTGGCTCGGAATCGCCACCGTCTTGCCCACGTTGCCCAGCGCCTGGTTGATCGCCAGCGCCAACGCCGTCACCGACGCATCCTGATACAGCCCCGGAATCACAACGCTCTTGCCGGCATGCGCCTTCAGATCCTTCGCCAGCGCCGCCAGAAACTTCTGCTGCTCATCGCGTCCACGCTATAGCTCGGCGCCGTCACGCCGCGTCGCGCCCACCGCCTGCGCCAGCGCCGCCGCAAACGCCGGAACCTCGCTCGCCCGCAGACCCAGCCGATGCTCGGCCTTCATGCCCGTAGTCGTCGTCGAGCTCTCAATCGTATACAGACGATTCAGATTGTTCGGGTCCTTGCGCCGCGCCGCATACTCGCGCACCAGCTTGTGGAACCCCGGATAGCTCGCGCCCGAAAGAAAATCCGCGTCCAGCGAAACAATCACATCGGCGTCAGCCAGCGAATACAGCCGGCACCGCGCCCTCGCCAACGCCGTCCCCGCAATCGCCGGGTCATACTGCACCAGCTTCGCCTTGGGATACGCCTTCTGAACCTCCTGCCACTGCCGCGCCAGCGTCGGCGAAGTGATCGTCGCGCTCAGGAAATAAACGCCCGTGCCATCCTTGGTCGCGCTCACCGCGTCGCGGAACTTCGCCGCAAACTCGCTCCACGAGCTGTTCTCGCCGCGATACAGTCACATGCTGCGAGCGGTCCGGATCGTACAGATCCAGCAGCGTCCCCTGCGTGAACACATCGCGACGAGCCCAGGTTATAGGCATGCTCCGGATTGCCGTCCACCTTGATCGGCCGATACTCGTCGCTCTTCACCAGCACCGGCACCGCGCCCGTCGCAAACGGATGCGCCGACGCAAAATAATTCGGCTTGCCCAGAATCAAATCTTCCGGCTGCTTGACGTACGGCATAGATCGGCTCATCGGGCTGCTTGGTGCAACCGGCCAGTCCGGCCAGCGCCATCGACGCGCCCATCAGCTTCATGAACCCGCGCCGCGACACCGGATCCACCCACTCCTGCGCCGCCGAAGGAAACTCCCGCTCCACCGCCTCCTGAAACTCCGGCGTCCCCGCCAGCTCGTCAATCGACCGCCAGTACTTCTTGCCCTTCACGCCCTTCAACTTCGCGCGCACCGCCTCCAGCGTCAGCAACTGGCTCGCCCGCTCAGTCCGCGAGACTCGTGCGCATTCTGTCGCGGTCGAACGACTGGTCCCGACCCCGTCCCGCAGCACGACTGCTGCCGACGTTCGCAGTGGCCGTTCAGCCCCTGAGGTGATGGCCGCTTTCTGATTTCTGACTCACGATCTGCTCTTTCCCATCCAAGCCTGATTTACCCTCGCGCTCGCTCATCGATGGCAAACCTCGCAGCTGGTCAGCTCTTTCGGAGTGCGGATCTTGTAATGCTGCAGCAGGAAATGCCCCAGCTGATCCTGGCTCGTGAACTTCTGTAACTCGCCGGCACCGCAACCGCCGCGGCCGCGCACATCGCCGCCGGCGCTTCGCCTCGCCCGTCTTCGGCAGCCTGCAGCGCCGCCATCTGCGGACCCGCTCCCGCCGGATCCTTCGTCACGCAATCCACCTGCTGCGCCGTCGGACGCCTGGCTCGCCCTTCACCGCGCACCACACCGGCCGATCCTCGCTGGGCGCTTCCCATGCCATGTTGTAAATCTGGCTCGTCGGCCGCAGATTCTTCGCCGGATTGCGGTGGCAGTCCAGGCACCACTCCATCTGCAGCGTGTTCTGCATATACATCAGCGGCATCTGGTCCACGCGCCCGTGGCAGCTCGCGCAGCCAATGCCCTTGTTCACGTGAATCGAGTGATTGAAGTAACGCAAAGTCAGGCAGGTCGTGCACCTTGGTCCACGTCAGCGACTGGTTCGTCGCCCAGCTATGCCGCACCGGCTCCAGCAACTGCGCGTTCGTCCAGATCTGCGCATGACAGTTCATGCAGGTCTTGGTCGGCGGAATCCCCGCGTAGCTCGACTTCTCCACCGTCGTGTGACAGTACTGGCACTGCAAGCCCAGTCCCTGCACGTGGTGCTTATGGCTGAACGGAACCGGCTGGTCCGGCCGCTGCCCCTGCCGCGTCACCCACGGAGAACGCTGCAACTGATCAAGCGTCACTCCCAGGGCAATGATGATCAGCCCCGACAACACAAGGCTCATCCGGGCCAAAGCGTTGGAGCTGCGGTCAAATATCTGCGCCATGAATACGTTCCTACTCTGCTGCGCTGGGTTTTGGGATGGTCTGGAGTTCGTACCGTATATGAACCGCTGTGCGTGCGGTCACATACCTGATCTGCAAGCTTCATCTAGAGTCAGTAGAGCTATTTGGATCACCTGACTCCGAAAATCAAATATAGCAGCCAACCCCCCGGTTTCGGTTGCCGGAAAAGCTGTCTCGCTCAAAAAATATTTGTCGAAATAGACCGTCTAACTCGCTGAAAACAAAATCACTTGTGACGAACTCTAATCCGGGATAAGCGACCCCGCGCCTCCGAGCCCAAACGTCTCAGAGGCTGGTACGATTACCCCTCACCGTACCACGATCCGCCATCCCCCCGTCAACCCCTTTCCCCTCTATCACCTGCCCCCCGGCACCCCACACAAAGGCCGGTGCCCCCGGTCCCTCGCATTTGGGGACCGGGGAACGATGCGCGTTCCCCCACCGACCCCCTCTCTGGCACGAATGGCGGCGAAGCCGCAGTTGGCCCCACCGCAGGTGGCTGTGGAAATCTTGTCAAGCCCCTTCGCCGAAAATAGTTTGTAACCCCCTTTAGAATCAGCACAAATTTCCAAAAGAAAATTGCCGATTCACCTACGGCATCTGCCATACTCAAATCAACCAGAAAAACCAAGCCCGCCGGCTCCCAAACCGGCGGGCCTTTCTTTTGCCCGGAGCACAATGCCCCGTGCCCCATCCTGTCGCCTTTTTTCTGGCGACAGGGTGGGAAACCACGAACCTCAACCAACCACTGACCCTTCCACCACGAACCCGGCTGCCCCACCTCTCGCTTCTGAGACCTGGGAAACCACAAACCTCAACCAGCCGGGTGCCCGGTGCCCCATCCAAGCTCTGCTTGGGTGGGAGGAATCATCGCGCCACCACTCCAACCCATCCACCTCCACCCCGAAAGGAACCTCACCATGACCACCTCCGAAACCGCCGTCAGCCGCTGCCTCAAGGCCTACTACGACAAAGCCGAAATCGAAGACCCCCACGACACCGGCGTCGCCCCCTTAGCCCTGGAACGCGTCCGCCTCGCCTACCGCCACACCATGCCCTATCTCCTGCCCGACCGCGACTCCATCGATGCCTTCATCGCCTGCGTCACCCACGGCCTGGTCATCCATGTCTTCGAGCCGGCCGAAGCCTCCAAGCTCCTCTACGCCGCCCAGGTCACCCTCGGCTCCCTCCGCGCCCGAGCAGAAGCCGCCCGCCAGCAATCCAAATCCCCGCCCCAGCAAACCAAACCGACACCCCCACCCCCCCCCCTCCCCCGTCGAGGGCGGCAACCGCAGCTAGCCGCACCGCAGGCCAACCCACAACCCTCCCGTGCCCCATCCATGGCGACAGCCCCATCATCAACATGGGTGGGAGACCACGTACCCCAACCAAACAACCCCTCCCGTGCCCCATCCATGGCGACAGCCTCACCGTCGTCATGGGTGGGAGACCACGAACCCCAACCCACCGAACCCGGAGCAACGTCGAAGCCGCAGGCACCCCCACCCCCCTCCCCCTCGAGTAGAGACGCACTTCCCCTGGCAAGCTGACCCGGTCAACGCCAAATCGCCGGAAATCCGGCAAAAAAGCAGTCAGCCGCACGGCGCCACATCCGAAGCCCACCCAACGCAGACTCGATCTGCGCCTACAGGTCTTTCGGACAGAACACATTTACAATGAATAAGTTACATGATGCGGAGCGCCCGCGCGCCGTCCCGGAGGGACGGCAGGATGTTAGCCCATGGCGCCAGTCCTGGCTAGGCAGCTCCGGGAAACCTCCGGAGCCCCGGAGGGGCGGCGCGAATCCCAAAACCAACGCCTCACGCCTTCCAGAACGCGATCACCAACCCGCCCGCCACAATCAGCGCCCCGCCGCAATAAATCGGCACTGTCGGCATCTGTCCGAACCGCACCCGCACCAGCAGTTGCGCAATCAGAAAGAACAGAACCACATACACCCCGATCAGCTTCCCGAAATCCCACCGCGGCACGTTCACCGCCGCCCCATAGAGCGCCAGAACCACTGACCCGGCCACGATCGCCGCCACCCGCCCCGCGCCCGACGACCGGTAAAACCCCGTCTGAAACCACGAGTCCCCCCATGCCTCCAGAAACGCCGCAACCGAAAGCACCACGATCGTACCCACCGGGTTGGCCACCAGCCGGTCCAGCAATGCGCGCACCGTATCCATCCAAAACGCTCCTGAAATATGGGGAATAAACGCAAGTTCCGTCGATCCTAGCAGACACCGTGTTTTAAAATCCGTTCAACACCGGTTTCATTCGCCTTCAGACCTCCAACAACTTCACGCATCCGGAACCCGATGCGGGACGCCCGGTAAAGCACTACTTATTCGCCGGCCTCACACCTTGAAAGCGCAGGAGACCACAGGCCATGAAAGCAGCAGGCGTTCTCGTCATGCCGGCAGGATTCTTCCTGGTCCTGGCCGCGCTGGTGCTCTTCTCTGACCCCGTGCGCCGCGACGTCTTTGTCGCCTGCGGAATCGTGGTCGAAGCCCTCGGCCTCGCCCTCGCCCTCCGCGCCGTCATGAAGGAGCGCTCCTGATGGCGCCCCAGCCCACCCCCTCCCTCGATCTCGCCCTGGCGTTCGTCCTGCTGATCCTGGCGCCGCTCGCCATCGCCGGCCTCGTCCTCATCAACACCGGCCTCGGCCGCTCCCGCTCCGCCGCCCAGTTGCTCCTGGGATCGCTGCTGATCTTCGCCGTCGCTGCCATCAGCTTCACCCTGGTCGGTTCCATCTTTGCCGCCGCCGCGCACGCCGCCTCCTTCACCCTCGCCGGCAAGCCCTGGAACTGGCTCGGAACCGACCCCTGGCTGCTCGGATCCTTCCGGTCGCTCTCCGTAGACGACCAGTTGCGGATGCTCTTTGAGCTCATCGCCGCCGGCATGATCGGCCTCATCCCCTGGGGCGCCGGCGCCGAACGCCTTCGCCTCGCCGCCGGATGCGTCATTGCCGCCGTGCTCGGCGCCCTCGTCTTTCCCCTCGCCGCCCACTGGACCTGGGGCGGCGGATGGCTCGCCCAGCTCGGCGCAAACTTCGGCGTCGCCAACGGATTCCTAGATCCCGCCGGCGCCGGCATCGTCCACGCCCTCGGCGGACTCAGCGCCCTCGCCGTCCTCTGGATCATCGGCGCGCGCAAAGGCAAATTCCCCCGCGAAGGCCTGGCCACCGCCATGCCCGCCCACGACGCCACCTATGTCCTCTTTGGCTGCCTGCTGGCCCTGGTCGGCTGGGTCGCATGGAACTCCGCCGGCGCCCTGCTCTGGCTCCACGTCTCGGCCGACGCACTTCCCGTCACTGCCCTCAACACCGTCCTCGCCGCCTCCGGAGCCCTCGTCGCCACCGTCACCGTCACCCGCATTCGCTTCGGCAAACCCGACGCCAGCCTCTGCGCCAACGGATGGCTCGCCGGCCTCGTCACCTCCAGCGTCTGCGCCTCCGTGGTCTCCCCCACCGCCGCCCTCTTCACCGGCACCGTGGCAGGCATCTTCACGCCCCTGCTGGTCGAAGTCCTTGAACTCGCCGTCTCCATTGACGACCCCACCGGCGCCATCGCTGCTCACGGCGCAGGCGGCCTCTGGGGACTCTTCGCTGCCGGCGTCTTCGCCCCCCAGCACGGCGAATTCCTCGCCCAGATGGTCGGCATCGCCACCCTGCTCGGCGTCTTTCTGCCTCTCGTCTACGGCCTCTTCGCCCTCGCCAACCGGGTACTGCCCTTCCACGCCGATCCCGACGGCGAACGCCTCGGCATGGACCTCCACGAACTAGGCGGCGCAGCCTACCCCGAGTTCGTCATCCACCGCGACGACCTCTACCGGTGAGGCTCAGGGAAGTCAAAGGATCTCACTGAAAACAGGGAGCTGGAATCCTCTCCAGAATAGTGTCATCCCGAGAGGCCGCATGCTTGGGGCCCACGCAGTGGGGTAAGCGGCCCGAGGGATCTGCAGTTGTGCTTCTATCACTGCTACGACATCAACAGCATCGGATCGCAAAACGGTTCACCCATTTTCATGATCTTGGGTGGCGCATACGCCGAGCAACTCAGAAGAAATCTTCTTGATGCTAGAATTCGGCGAATACCATCTACCCGGTGCCGGAAGCCTTGTATGAATCGCGGTTGCAAAAACTGCAAAAGGCTCGCCGTTGGCTGGTTGTTGCATTAGTGCTTTTATTGCTCATTGCCGCCTATCTCGGTCTGCATTCCACAGGACGGGCTGCATCCGTGTATCGGGTACTGGCGATTGGATCCTTCGTCGTTCTCATGGATCTGTGGAACCCCTTCCGCCTGCGAAAGCGTTCCGCAGAAATCGGCAAGGCTTATCGCATCCATTCCCTGGAGATAGATTCGGACGGCCTCAGAATCAACTGGATGACTTGGTCAAAATTCATTCCCCGGAATGAAATCACCCAGGTAGAAGAACCTCCGAATGGCCGTGGATTGTATGTCCGAACGCGCAGGCGCTTTTCGTGGTGCATCATTCCACGAAAAAGCGAACGCTATGAAGAAATGAAGGCTGAGTCAGCTCCAATGGGCATCCCGATCGTGCAAACGTCCGCACCGTTCATCTGAGTTTTCTCTTCGTCTTCCTGTTTTGTGCATCGACACTCTGCAACATCCTGACCCAGGATCGGCGGATACTTGCTGTCAATTTCGCATTGGCCTTGATTTTGGGGATTTCATGCGTATTCCAGACAAACCTGGTCGGAGACAAGCGCCTCAGGCGCCTCTCCCAAATCGGCTCGTTCGCACCTGCAGCCTTCTCGGCTGTTTCTCTCATCTTCCCATTCGGGATCCGATGAAAGCGCCGCCCGAGAGCCTCTTCCAGCCGCCTAATCCCTAACCCCTAATCACAGCGGATAATCCCGCTCCACCGCATCCCGAAGCTGCTCGAGCAGCGGCACCCGCGGCCGCTCCAAACCCTGGGGCTGCGAGCGGATCCAGATCGGCGCGCTCAAACTCCCGTCTGTATTCCGCATCTTCACCTCGAGCAGATCGTCCGGCGGCCCAGTCTCACCCTCCGCCATTCCCGCGGTCCGCGTCGTCGGAGGCTGCCCGGGATACGGATTCCCCACGCCCACCGTGCCGCCCACCCGTCCGCTGGCAATCCGCCCTTTGCGGACCACGAACACCAGCTCGGCTTCATTCACGTTTGCGGTAAGCGCATACCGGTTCCAGTCGTGGATCGCGTCCTGCACATTCGCAATCGCCACGCGGTCTTCGCCCATCAGTCCAGCCGTGTACTCATCACCGTCCTCGGCCTGCACATAGACATAGTGCGCGTTGGCAAACACCGCCGGAACGCTCTTCTTGTTTCTTCTTGGTCTGGGCAAACCCCAGCGTGGGCAGCAGAAGCAGCGCAACCACCACAGCCATTACCCTGCGGAATCGCATATCCTGGCACCTCGTGGGAACGGAGATAGAACAGCCCGCTCTTCATTGGACCCGACAAGAATACGCTGGTTATCTCGAATCCGGCAGACCCGGTGAGCAGTATCGGAACGTGCCCCAACGCACAGCCTGAAATCCGCCGGCATGGAGTATGTTAGGCAACATGAAACCCACTTGGGCAGGCGCCATCTGTTTCTTCGTGTGCGTCGCAACGGCCTCTCCGCAGCAGAAGTCCACTGATCCGCCAACCGCGACAACCACCGTCTCCGGCCACGTCTTCTGCGCCGACACCAACGCCCCCGCCCGCATGGCCACCGTCATACTCCAGCCCGCCGATGCCATCGACGCCATCACTCCGGGCGAATCCGGGAACATCCCCTCAAGCGGCGAAACGGCGCAGACGTCGATGGACGGGAGCTTCACCCTCCAGCACGTTGCCCCTGGAACCTACTACGTCATCGCTTCGCAGGTGGGCTACATCTCTCCGCTCGCATTGCGCTACATGGAGCCGGATGACGATCCGGCCGCGAAAGACCTCAAGGCGAAGAAAACTCCTCCCATCGCGCCCCGCATCACCGTGGAGGCAAACCTCCCCGTTGGAGTCAACGTCACCATCGAGCGCGGCGCGGCGGTCAGCGGCACGGTGCTTTACGACGACGGCAGTCCAGCCAGCGGGATTCCGGTGAACCTGCTCGCCCGCTTGAAGGACCAGTGGACAGGGTTTGGCTTCCCCAGCCCGGTCAGCAACGCCGACTTCTCCGCGCAAACCGACGATGAAGGACACTATCGTCTCAGCGGCCTGCCCGCCGGGAAATACCTGCTCAAGGCGGAGTTACGCTTGTCAAAAATGACCTACAAGATAGATGAGCATGGCAGCAGCTCTTCGTGGGGCAGCGGTTATTCGCTCGATATCTACAGCGGCAACACCGCCCGGCAGAAGGATGCCGACCGGTTTGCGCTCACGCCCGGAGAGCAGCGGAACGGCATCGACATCGAAATTCCCGTCAGCAAACTCCACACCATCCGTGGCAACATCGTCGCCGCCCGCGACGGCCACGTGCTCAACGGCGGATCGCTTGAGCTTCTCTACTCCGACGACAAGACCATGGCTGCCCACACCTCTCTCCCCGAGGACGACGATACCTTTACCTTCAGCTTCGTCCCCGAAGGCGACTACATTCTGCGCGTCAACGGCGCCTCCGATACCGAGTACCGTGAGATCTCCAACGGGACCCACCGATGGCCGCCCACCCACACTGAACCGCATGTGCTTCACCAATACGGATCAGCCGACCAGCCCATCCACGTCTCCGGCGAACTCAGTGGCATCACCATCGCCGCCCCCGACCTGCCCGCGCAGAAAGCTCAACCGGCGCAATAGGCACGCCGCAGGGCTGCTTCACTCTTTCACTGTTTCGCTGTTTCACTGCGAAAGCTCAGTGCTTCGCCAGCATCAGCATCAGCCCGAACAACGCCACCGGCACCAGCACCAGGCACGCATACAGCAGCGTCTTCTTGCTGAACCGCTTGGCCAGCGGAGCTTTCGCGCCGCGCCGCGATGCGCTCTGTCCCCGCGGTTCCGCGCCCACCTGCTCCTGGTTCTCGAGATCCCACTGCATCTCATGCGCGTTCGCGTAACGCTGCCGCGGCTCCCGCTCCAGCGCGCGGTAAATGATCTCTTCGAGCTCCGGCGTGATCTGCGGATTGATCTTGCTCGGCGACGGCGGATCGATCACCAGCCGGTCATTCATCACCGCCAGCGGATTCGGCCCCGAAAACGGCACCCGGCCCGTCAGCATCTCGTAGAACATGATGCCCATCGCGTAGATATCCGACCGCTGATCGCCGCGCTTGCCCTGCACCTGCTCCGGCGAAATGTAGTCGGGCGTGCCCAGCATCGACATCGCGCCCACATGCGTGATGCGGCGCGCATCTTCCTTCATGGCGATGCCGAAGTCGATGATCTTCACCTGGTCGCCCGCCGTGACCATCACGTTCTCGGGCTTCAGGTCACGGTGCACAATGCCGCGCTTGTGCATCGCGTCGAGCGCATCGCAAAGCAGCAGCGTAATCGCCACCGCGCGATCCACATCGAGCGGCCGGTCGTCGTTCAGCACCTTGCGCAGCAGGCGGCCCTCCACCCACTCCAGCACCATGTAGAGCTGGCTCCGCGGCCCGCTGTCCAGCGTCTTCACAATGCCCGGATGATCCAGCAGATGTCCGATCTCCTCTTCGCGCCGGAAGCGCTCCAGCAGCACCGGATCCTCCTCCATCTCCGGGTGCGGAATCTTCAGCGCCACCGTTCGCCCATCGTGCTCATCCGTCGCCCGATACAGCGTGCCCATGCCGCTGCGCGCCACAACGGCATCGAGGCGGTAGTGATCCAGAATGTCTCCAGGCTCAGGCATGAGAGGGTCTTGCATCGATTGTTGCATGAAGAAGGCAGGGACCACAAGGGACCAGGGAACAAGGGAAAGAGGGAACAAGGGAACGAGAAGCACCGTTAGAGACGAGGAGCGGGTTCTTCTTCTTCGGCTCACGCAGGGTCAGAGTGACAAATCTAAGGGGATCCCGCTGACTGTTTCCCTCTTTCCCTTGGTCCCTTGTTCCCCTGTTCCCTTGGTCCCTTGTTCCCCTGTTCCCTTGGTCCCTCGTTCCCTGTTCCCTGTTCCCTGTTCCCTGTTTTTCCCCGCTATGATCAAATGCAAAGACATGCGCCCTGATTGGAAAACATCTTTTGCCCTCTTCTCCATCGGGGTGGCTCTACTTCTGCTCGCCGGCGGACCGCACGGCGCACGCCAAAAGCAAGCCCGCTCCCGCTCCCCAGGAGACAGGTTTCCTCAACCGCAAGCTCGTACTCAAGGGAGTCACCTACCGCTTCCAGGTTTACCTGCCTGAGGACTACCGCCGCGACGACCGCCGCCTCTGGCCCGTCATCCTCTTCCTGCACGGCCGCGGGGAACGCGGTGCCGAAGGCATGTGGCAGACGCAGATCGGGCTGCCCCTGCAACTGCGCGATCATCCCGAACGCTGGCCCTTCATCATCGTCATGCCGCAGTGCCGCTATCCAAATTTCTGGACCGATCCGGACATGCTCGCCATGGCCGTCGCCACTCTCGATCAGGAGGCGGTCGAGTTCCATGCCGACCCGCTCCGGACCTATCTCTCCGGCATCTCCATGGGCGGATACGGAGCCTGGGAGCTGGCCAAAATGTTTCCCCGCAAATGGGCGGCCATCGCCATCGCCGCCGGCGGGCCCTTCTGGAGCTACGCGCCAGAGCGCTGGCAGCAGGCCTCAACGCTTCCCGGCGAATATGCCCGCGCCGTCGGCCACACCCCCGTGTGGATGTTCCACGGCAGCGAGGACAACGTCGTCCCGCCCCGCGAGGCCGAGCTGATGTACACCGCGCTAAAGTCCAACAACGGCGTCGTCCGCCTCTGGATCTACCAGGGCCTCCACCACGACTCGTGGGCGCGCGCCTACAACGAGCCGGAACTCCCCCGCTGGCTGCTGGCCCACCGCCTGAACGCCAAGCCCGAAGCGCCCTCCGCCGAGCGCATCGTGATCTCCATGCATCCGGTGCCCATCAAGCTTGCCCCCGCAGTGCTCGACACGCTGATTGGCGAATACCATGACGCCAGCGGCCACCTCGCAGCCACACTGTTCCGCCAGAGCGATCAGCTCTACGAGAAAGATCCGCACGGCGAAGTCACCGAGCTCGAAGCCGAATCGGCATCGTCGTTCTTCTACCCCAACGGCAGCGTCTGGACCCGCCTTCTGGTCGAGCGCGATGCCCAGGGACGCGTCACCGGCCTCGTCTTCCGCGACGACCGGCACGAAGAAAAATGGGAACGAACCCGAACCCTCGCGCGTACACCCTAAGGTGAATTGATATATAGGGATGGCCAGATGCGGGGGTCACGGGGTCCAAGGAGGCCGGTATGTTTTGCAGTGCATGCGGTAATGGATTGACAGCAGGCCAGGCGGCTTGTCCGCGGTGCGGGGCGCCGTTGATGAGCGTGCCGCCGCCGACCTACCCCGGTTTCCAGTTCGAGATGGCCAACTACGCCAGCAAGATGCGGGCCCTGAGCACCGTCTGGTTCATCTACGGCGCCGTAACGCTGGTCTTCGGCGTCCTGGGCATGGCCTTCTTCGACGCCTGGATGGCAAACAGCGGCCCCTGGATGCGCGGACCTTGGATGCACGGCCCCTGGGCCCACGGAGGGTTCCCGTTCTGGTTCGCGCCCACGCTCGTCCGCTTTGGCTGGATGTACGTGATCGCGCGGTCCGGCCTCGCGATCATGGCTGGATACGGCCTGATGGAGCGCGCCTCGTGGGGCCGCATCGTGGCCATCATCGCGGGTTTCTTCAATATCCTCCACATCACGGGATTCCCCTTCAGCACCGCCATCGGCATCTGGACGCTGGTGATGCTCCTCGGCTACCGCAACAACACCCTCTACGACCGCCTGACGCAGGCATAGGTAGATGTAGCGCCGGTCTCCTGACCGGCTGTAGCGCGGGTGTCCCCACCCGCGCTCTCTCACCGCCCCTCTCGCCATTGCCTCTCGACGGTCATCCGTCACACATCCCGCGCTTCCCGCGCCGTAAAATCAACGCATGAGTTTTCCCGAGATCCGTATGCGGCGCCTTCGCCGCAATGAATCGCTGCGAGCGCTGGTGCGTGAAACCACCCTCGAACCCGGCGACCTGATCTATCCCCTCTTCATCTGCCCCGGCGAGGGTGTCCGCAACGCCATCAGCTCCATGCCCGGCGTCTTCAACCTCTCCATCGACGAAGCCGTCCGCGAAGCCGAAGAGGCCGCCGTCGCTCGGCATCGGCGGCCTGCTGCTGTTTGGCCTGCCTGAGTCGAAGGATGAGCAGGCCACCGGCGCTTGGGCCGACGACGGCATCGTGCAGCAAGCGCTCCGCGCGCTCAAGCAGTCCAGCGCGTCCAAGAAGCTCGTCCTCATGGCCGACGTCTGCCTCTGCGAGTACACCAGCCACGGCCACTGCGGCGTCATCCGCCAGGCCGGCGACGAGTGGGAGGTCGAGAACGATCCGCTCCCTCGAACTGCTCGCCAAGACCGCCGTCAGCCAGGCCCGCGCCGGCGCTGACGTCGTCGCCCCCAGCGACATGATGGACGGCCGCGTCGCCGCCATCCGCAAAGGGCTCGATGGAGCGGGATTCTCCGAACACACCCATCCTCAGCTACGCGTCAAAGTTCGCATCGGCTTTCTACGGCCCCTTCCGTGAAGCCGCCGACTCCGCCCCGCAGTTCGGCGACCGCCGCAGCTACCAGATGGACGGCGCCAACGCCCGCGAAGCCATGCGCGAGATCGAGCTCGACCTGGCCGAAGGCGCGGACATGATCCTGATGAAGCCCGCCATGCCTTACCTCGACATCGTGCGCGCCGCCCGCGACCGCTTCGACGTGCCCATGGGCGCCTACCAGGTCTCCGGCGAGTACTCGATGCTCCACGCCGCCTTCCAGCGCGGCTGGCTCGACCAGAACCGCACCATCCTCGAATCCCTCGTAGGCATCCGCCGCGCCGGCGCCGACTTCATCGTCACCTACTTCGCCAAGGACGCAGCGAAGCTGCTCTAGAACAACCGCGCCGACGGTGGGCCGTTCCGTTATCTTGAGCGTATGCATCGGCCCACAGTCCGCGCCCTCTGCGCATTCATCCTCCTCCGGCTTGCGGCTTCTCCGCAGAGTCCCGCTCACGACTCTGCGCCCGTCACGATCCGTGTCCACGCCGCGCAGCCCACCGGCGCTTACTCCCCTATCTGGAACTACTTTGGCGCGGACGAGCCCAACTACACTTACGCGCCGGACGGCAAGCAACTCCTCAACGAACTCTGCGCCCTCAGCCCCGTCCCCGTCTACTTCCGCACCCACAACCTGTTCACCACCGGCAATGGCGACGGCTCGCTGAAGTGGGGCTCAACCAACGTCTACAACGAGAAGCCCGACGGCACGCCGGTCTACGACTTCACCCTCACCGACCGCATCTTCGACACCCTCGTCGCCGCGCACGTCCGCCCGCTGGTCGAGATCGGATTCATGCCGGAGGCGCTCTCGACGCATCCCCGAGCCCTACCGCCACACTTTCCCCAAAGGCGACATCTTCACCGGCTGGACCTACCCGCCGAAGGACGAAGCGAAGTGGTCGAAGCTCGTCGAGGTCTACGCCGCGCATCTCCGCGACCGCTACGGCGCGCAGGTGCGTGACTGGCTCTGGGAAGTCTGGAACGAGCCCGACATCCCCTACTGGCACGGCACGCCGAGCATACGACCGCCTCTACGACCTCAGTGCCGCGGCCATCCGCAAAGCGCTGCCCGAGGCGAAGATCGGCGGGCCGGAAGCGACCGGCATCAGCGACCACTCCGAGCCGTTCCTGCGCCAGTTTCTCGACCACTGCGCGCACGGCGCGCAACGCGGCCACCGGCGGCACCGGCGCGCCGCTCGACTTCATCAGCTGGCACCCCAAGGGCAATCCCAAGTTCGCCGACGGCCATGTCACCATGAGCGTCGCAGCGCAGCTTCGCGCCGCCGAGCGCGGCATGAAGATCTTCGCCGCCGATCCCCGCTGGCGCAATACGCCCGTCATCCTGGGCGAGTTCGACCCCGAAGGCTGCGCTGCCTGCAAGGGTCCGCAAAACGCCTACCGCAACGGCCCGCTCTACGGCGTCAGCGTGGCTGAAGCCGAGATGCGCCTCTACGAGCTGGCCCGCCGCAACGGCGTCAACCTGCAGGGCGCAGTCACGTGGGCCTTCGAGTTCGAGGACCAGCCCGCCTTCGCCGGATATCGCGAGCTCGCCACCAACGGTATCGACAAGCCGGTGCTGAACGTCTTCCGCATGATGGGCATGCTCGGCGCAGGCAAGCCAGGCGCGCAGTGGCTTGCTGTCGAGAGCGATGGCGCACGTTCCGTCGACGACATCCTCGAACATGGCGTCACCGGCGCGCCCGACGTCAACGCCGTCGCCACGCGCAACGGCGACGAGATCGACATTCTCATCTGGAACTACCACGACGCCGACGTCGAAGCCCCGCCAGCGAGCGTCTCTCTCCAGATCGACGGGCTTAAGGAACATCTCGTCGAAACCGAATACCTGGTCGATCGTACCCATAGCAACGGCTACACGGCATGGCTGAAGATGGGCATCCCGGCGAATCCCGACAACAGCCAGCAGGCCGCCCTCGAAAAATCCGCGCAGCTGGAAGAAGTCGGGCAAGACGAAGCCGTGCATTGGATTCAGGGCAAAAAGGGCACCACTCTGCTAGCGCTCGCTCTTCCCCGGCAGGCCGTCGCCCTCATCCGCCTCCGCCCCAGTTCAAAGCACCCATGACCCAGGTCTGTCCTCGTTCCCTCGTTCCCTTGTTCCCTTGTTCCCTCGTTCCCTTGTTCCCTCGGTCCCTGGTCCCTGGTCCCTTTACAGTAGTTGCATAGCATTGGCCCATCCGTGAACACTCTCGAAGTCATCAGCGTCCTCATCGCCACCGCCGCGCTCTTCGGCCTGATCAGCGTTCGTGTGCTCCGCCTGCCGCTGAGCATCGGCACCATGCTGCTCACCGTCTGCGTGGCGCTGGTGCTTGACGACATCGGCCGCTACGCTCCCGGCCTGCACGCTTGGGCCGAGCGCCTGGTCAGGCAGATCGACTTCGAATCCCTCATCCTCAACGGCATGCTGCCCCTGCTGCTGTTCGCCGGTGCGTTCCTGCTCGACCCCGGCCGTCTCGCCCGCGAAAAGCTTCCCGTCACGCTGCTCTCTATCCCCGGCACGGTGGCCTGCTTCCTCGCCGTCGCCGCGCTGATGAAGCTCTTCACCGGCGCTCAGTCCTCCTGGACCGAGTGCCTGATCTTCGGCGCGCTCATCTCGCCCTCCGATCCCGTCGCCGTGCTGGAAATGCTGCGCCGCATCGGCATCGACCGCTCCATCGAGGCGCAACTGGCCGGCGAATCCCTCTTCAACGACGGCATCGGCGCCGTGCTCTTCCTCACCATGATCCAGATCGCCCGCGGCCAGGCGCCCACCGCATCGCACGTCATCTGGCTGCTGCTCCTCGAAGCCGGAGGGGCGATCGTGCTGGGCATCGCCGCTGCCTGGCTCGTTTCCTGGGCCACGTGGATCGTGAACTCCTACCAGGTGGAGATCCTGCTCACCCTCACGCTGGCCTTTGGCGGATACCTCGTGGCGATCCTCCTCCACCTCTCCGCGCCGCTTGAAGCAGTGGTCGCCGGCATCGCGCTGCGCCAGTTCAACCGCATCCGGGGAAAAGGCCACTCGTCGGGCGGCCGCATCGACGAGTTCTGGTCCATGCTCGACGAGGTCCAGAACTCGCTCCTCTTCGTCATCCTTGGCCTTGAGGTCATCGCCGTCAGCGTGAACACCGCCACGCTCCGCAAAGGGCTCACCGCCATCGTCACCGTCAGCGTGGTGCGGTTCGCGGTCGTAGCCGCCTGCGCCGGCATTCTCTACCTCGTCCACCGCCAGCGCCGCACTGACATCATGACCCTGTCGTGGGGAGGACTCCGCGGCGGCCTCTCCATCGCGCTGGCTCTGAGCATTCCCTCGGCGCTCGCCGGATCCTGGATCGTCGGCGCAACCTACCTCGTCGTCGTGTTTTCTATCCTTGTCCAGGGCAGCACCCTGCATCTGTTCATGACCCTGCGAAGAAAGCGCGCCACGCCAGCCTGATCGGTCCCCTTTCCCTTGTTCCCTTGTTCCCTGCTTCTGTACGGTATCCTCACCACATCCATGCTCAAAACGCTCGAAGGCTACTTTGAATTCCAGCGGCTCGGAACCAACTGGCGCACGGAGATCGTCGCCGGCCTGACCACGTTCCTCACGATGGCCTACATCGTGCTCGTGAATCCTGCCATCCTGCACGAGACCGGAATGCCCCTGGCGGCCGTCACCGCGGCCACCTGCCTCTCTGCCGGGTTCGCTTCGATCCTGATGGGCGTCTTCGCGCGTTATCCTCTGGCGCTGGCGCCGGGCATGGGACTGAACGCCTACTTCACCTACACCGTTTGCCTGAAGATGCATATCCCCTGGCAGACTGCGCTGGGCGCGGTCTTCTTCTCGGGCGTGCTGTTCCTTCTGCTCACGGCGGCCGGCGTGCGGCAGATGATCCTGCGTGCCATTCCGCCTGAGCTGTACGCGGCAGTCGCCGGGGGCATCGGCCTCTTCATCGCGTTCATCGGCTTCCAGCACGCGGGATTGATCGTCTCCGATCCCAACACCATGGTCACCATGGGCAACATCCGCAATCCTGCGACAGGACTGGCGCTGCTTGGGCTGCTGTTGATGGTGGTGCTCGAAGTGAAGCGGGTCCGTGGAGCCATCCTCATCGGCGTGCTCACCGTCACCGCCCTGGCGTGGGCGCTGGGCCTGGTTCACTGGACACCGATTGCGGGCGGCTTCGGACCGCTGCGCGACACAGCGTTCCACCTCGATCTCCGCGGCGCGCTCCGCACGGGGCTGCTGGAGATCGTCTTCGTCTTCTTCTTCGTCGATCTGTTCGACAACCTCGGCACGCTGGTAGCCGTAACCAAGCGCGCCGGCCTCATCCAGGAGGACAACACCGTTCCCCGCCTGAACCGGATCCTGTTCACCGACGCCGTCGCCACGGTCTTTGGATCGCTGACCGGAACCTCGACCGTGACCAGCTATGTCGAGTCGACCGCCGGCGTGGCGGCAGGCGGCCGCTCCGGCGTGACAGCGATCGTCACCGGGATCCTGTTTCTCTGTGCCATCGCCGCGGTGCCGATCGTGGGCATGGTGCCTGCGGCGGCAACCGCGCCCGCGCTGATCATTGTGGGCGCGCTCATGGTGGGAGCCGTCACCGAGATCCGCTGGACACGATCCGCTGGTCGCCGTGCCCGCGTTCCTTACCATGGTTCTAATTCCCTTTACCTACTCGATTGCCAACGGCCTCGGCTTCGGCGTGATCTACTGGGCGGTGCTCCATCTGGCCACCGGGAAAATCCGCCGCCAGGACTGGCTGCTGTATCTACTGGCAGCCCTCTTTCTGGCCCGGTTCATCTACCTTGGGGTTGGGTAACCGGTTATGCACAACCTTTGTGCGGTGACTGCCATTATGCCGTTGCACCGCGGTGGCACAAAAGTCGTAAAATCTGGTCAACATTGGCCTGTACTATGAGTGGAAAGCTACGCACCGGCTACGTGTGTGACAACTGGCGCTTCGTGGGAGAGCGGATGATGAGGATCGGGAACGTAAAGGACGCTTTGACCGCGACTCGGCTGGTGGCGGTTGCGGGTGCGTCGCTGGCTCTTGCACTGGGAATCTCCGCCTGCCAGGTCGTCGCCGGATTCTCGCAGCCCAGCCTTGTCCGCGTGATCAACGCGTCCTTCATCGCGCCGGCCGTCAACATCTACGTGGAGAAGACCATCTTTGCCAGCAACGTGGGCGAAGGGTACATCTCCAACTATGGAACCGCCGCGCCTTCGCAGGCCGCCCAGGTCACCGCCACCGCGGCTACCGGAGGCGCCGTCCTGGTTACCGCGGCCGTGACCCTCAATCCCGGGGCGCACCACTCGGTGTTCCTCACCGATAACGGCTCGACGCCGACCCTCTACAACCTCAGCGTGCTTGAAGATCAGAGCATCGCGGCGGCCAGCGGGCATTCGGACTTCCGCTTTCTGAACCAGGCGCCGCGCACCGGGCCGCTGGATGTCTACATGGTTCCCGCCGGAACCACGCTGGCGAACACCATCCCCATCTGCACCGACATCCTGGTCGGCCAGACCTGCGGCTATATCAGCTTCGCCTCGCAGACGGTGACCATGGTGATTACGCCCAAAGGAACCACCACGGTCAAGTACACGTCGACTCCCATCGCCCTCGTCGGCGGCGAAGTGCGCACCGTGGTGATGGTCGACAGCCAGCTCACCAGCAATCCGCCGGTGAACGTGGTGATTGCGAACGACGTGAATTAGAGTCGTGCCGATAAGGCCATAGAAGGTGTTGTCTTTAGCCTATGAGGGATGGTTCTTCCTCATCAACACCTGTGACAGCGCGCACAGCAACGCCCTAACCTCTCGCCGCATACTAGCCGTCCGGATTCGCTTCAAGGGCCTGCCTGCGTTCATCTGTCAGCCCCCCGCAATCCGATAACCGCTTCCCTTGAATAAGGAGGCCCAGGTGTTAACCATAAAATTAATAGTTAGCATTTTCAATGTTTTCCACAGGCATTCTTGTAACTATATCAGTATAAATACTTTATAAAATTCATTCGCCATACCTTCCCTTCACCTTATCTTCGCTTTTTGCCGATTTGGCTGTCACCCAGGCCCCCTTCGGCGACTCTAACCTTAAGCATGATGTTACGTTTCAGTAACCCAAGCCCTTATCAAAGTCGCCCGACACTTCTTGCCTTCCCGAAGAGTTCCTTCCTCAGCCTGTGAAGTCGTGCCTTGGCAGAAAGCCATACACAATGCTTAATCTGTCGTGAGGCTTCAGCCGTCAGTTCGCAAGCGTGTCTCCGCGCCCGTCTAAACTACACACAAGATGCGCCTTTTCCGCTCGATTCTGGTTATCGTGCTGCTCACGCCTGTGGCTCTCGCGGCTCCGGTTGAGTCCTATCGCGTGGTGCGGACGTATCCGCACGACCCGCAGGCTTTCACGCAGGGGCTGCTCTTTGCCGACGGGCATCTCTACGAGAGCACAGGGCAGAATGGGCAATCGACCCTGCGCATGGTGAACCTCGAGACGGGCCGCGTCGAGCAGCAGGTTCCGGTGGCGGCCCAGTACTTCGCCGAGGGACTCAGCACCTGGGGCAGCACGCTGATTCAACTCACATGGCAATCGCACACCGCTTTTGTCTATGACCGATTCAGCTTCCGGCAGTTGCGCACCATGAGTTACCCGTGGGAGGGCTGGGGACTGACCAACGATGGGCACTCGCTAGTGCTCAGCGACGGAACCGCGACGCTCCACTTTGTCGATCCCGCCACCATGAAGGAGCGCCGCCACGTGACGGTGCGAGATCACGGCAAACCTGTGATCGAACTGAACGAGCTTGAGTACATCAAGGGCCAGATCTACGCGAACGTCTGGCATACGGACCGCATCGCGCGCATCTCTCCGGCGACGGGCAAGGTGCTGGGCTGGATCGACCTCTCCGGTCTGCTGCCCGCGGAGGAAAAGAGCTCGCCCGAAGCCGTCCTCAACGGCATCGCTTACGATCCGGCCCGCAACCGCCTCTTCGTCACCGGCAAGCTGTGGCCAAAGCTGTTCGAGATTCAAGTTACCGCCCCTAACGGCCGATAATCTGTTGCTGGCGCCTGCTCCCCGTCACACGCTCCGGAGCGCGGGTGTGGCTATACTCGTGCGCAAGGTCAGTCCATGGACTTCTCAGTACTGTCGGTTCCGACTATTCTGCAGAACGCGGCGATTCTTACCGTTCTGGTCGCCTTCGCCGGATACGCAATCACTTTCCTCAGCGCCCACATGCTGGCCCGGCGTCACGACAAGCTCGACCTGGTCAACAAGCGGCTGAACGAGTTCTACGGGCCGCTCTATGTCGCCTCGGAGGCCGGAAACATTGCGTACCGCTCGCTCCTGGCCAAGCAGGGCAAGATTCGCAGCGAGCCCATCCGCGACGAGGACCTGAAAGAGTGGGTCCTGTGGATGCGCACCATCTTCATCCCGCTGAACGAAATCCGCGAGAAGATCATCATTGAGAACGCCCACCTGATCGTCGAAGAGAAGATGCCGCAGTGCCTGCTCGACTTTGTCACCCACGTGGTGGGTTACAAGGCGGTGCAATGCAAATGGGCCGACGGCGACTTCACCGAGCGCCGCTCCACCATTGGCTGGCCGCCGCAGTTCGACGTGTACGTGCGTGATTCCTATGCCGCCCTCAAGGCCGAGCAGATGCGGCTGATGCACAGCACAGTGACCAGGGCATGGCTCCGGATCACCGGACGCAGCGGGAGGTGAGGTCGATCAAGAGGTACTAAACGCTACAGCATATCCGCAAATTCGTCGACAGATAGTTCAACGTCGCGCAGGATCGCTCTGAGCAGTCCCGGACCAATCATTTCGCCGGAATGGACAGGAATCGTCGTGGTTCTGCCGTCTGGATGCCGAAGAAAGACATGGCTACCGCGAGTTCTTTCCACGAGGAAACCAGCTCTTTCGAGGGCTCGGACAAGTTCCTTGCCCTTCAGCCGGGGAAGACGGGTCATACCGTCACTTGCTGAATGCCAACGAGTTCCAAAGCTCCTGCACCGCTATCGTCTTCTTCCAGGCAAAGAGCGATGACCTCTCGTACGCGCTTCATCAACGTATCCAGGCTCTTCGCTTGCGTGTGGCAGCCGCGCAGACTAGGAACAGTGGCTACGAAGTAGCCGTCCTCATCTCGCTCGATCAGGACGGTGAATTTCTTATTTGCCTTCACGCAAAACCTCACGCCAAGACTCTATCACGGGCGCGCTCAGGCGGGGACGCTCAGCTTCAGACTCTCCCACAGCCGCAGCGTGGGGCCGGCCTGGTTGATCGTATAGAAGTGCAGGCCGGGGACGCCGTTGCGCAGCAGTGTCTCGCAGAGGCGCGTTACCACACTCACACCGAAGTCGAGCAGGGCGTCGCGATCGTTCTGCAGCTCTTCAAGGCGGATGCGCACCCAGCGCGGAAGGTCGGCGCCGCAGCCCGAGCAGAAGCGCAGCGTCTTGTCGAAACTCGTAATGGGCATGATGCCGGGGTAGATGGGGATGCGCAGGCCGGCTTTGTCGCAGCGCTCCACGAAATCGAAGTAGGCGTCGGCATTGTAGAAGAGCTGCGTCAGCGCCGCGTCAGCCCCGCACTCCACCTTGCGGCAAAAGTTATCGAAGTCCGCGCCGGGGTTGGTGGCCTGCGGATGCATCTCGGGATAAGCGGCAACTTCGATGCTGAAGTGATCGCCGTGCGTCTCGCGGATGAAGCAGACCAGGTCGCTGGCGTAATGAAACTCGCCGGGGGCCTCGGGGCTCAGCGCGGTTGCAGGCAGATCGCCGCGCAGGGCCACAATGCGCTTGACGCCGGCTTCACGATAGCGATCGAGCGCGGCGGCCACGTTGGCGCGCGTTGAGCCGATGCAGGTGAGGTGCGGCGCGACTTCCACGCCAGTCTGGCGGGCAACGGTGAGCAGCGTCTCGTAGGTGCCGTCCTGGTCGGAACCGCCTGCTCCGTGCGTGACGGAGAAGTAATCAGGCTTGACCTCGGCCAGCTTCGAAACGACGTCAGGCAGCTTGGCCACGCCCTCGGGCGTGCGCGGGGGGAAGAGCTCGAACGAGAATCGGAGAGGCGTGGTCATGAGTAGGGCTCGGTACGGCTCAGTTCATAGTTCTTAGTTCACAGTAGCGGACCGGAACTCAGTTCACCGTTCTTGGTTCACAGCTCACAGTAGCCGATCGACGACTGTGAACTGCGAACTTCGAACTGTGAACTCGCATTGGAACTAGTACCGGTAGAACTCCGGCTTGTAGGGGCCTTCGACCGCGACGCCGATGTAGTCGGCCTGGCTCTTCGAGAGCGTGGTCAGCTTGACGCCGATCTTCTCGAGGTGCAGGCGGGCCACTTCCTCGTCGAGCTTCTTGGGCAGCGTGTAGACGGCCACCTTGTAGGTGTCCTTGTTCTTCCAGAGGTCGAGCTGCGCCAGCGTCTGGTTGGCGAAGCTGTTCGACATCACGAAGCTCGGATGGCCCGTCGCGCAGCCCAGGTTCACCAGGCGGCCTTCCGCCAGGATGAAGATCTCGTGGCCGTCTTCAAAGTGATACTTGTCCACCTGCGGCTTGATGTTGAGCTTGGTGGCGGTGGGATCGGTGTTGAGCCGGTCCATCTGGATCTCGTTGTCGAAGTGGCCGATGTTGCAGACGATGGCCTGGTCCTTCATCTTCTGCATGTGCTCGAGGGTGATGATGTCCACGTTGCCGGTGCAGGTGACGTAGATGTCGCCGCGGCCGAGGGTGTCTTCAAGCGTGGTGACTTCGAAGCCTTCCATCGCCGCCTGCAGGGCGTTGATGGGGTCGATCTCCGTAACGATGCAACGGGCGCCCATGCCGCGCAGCGAGTGCGCACAGCCCTTGCCCACGTCGCCGTAGCCGCAGATGACCGCGACCTTGCCGGCGACCATCACGTCCGTGGCGCGCTTGATGCCGTCGGCCAGCGACTCGCGGCAGCCGTAGAGATTGTCGAACTTCGACTTGGTCACAGAGTCGTTCACGTTGATGGCGGGGACGAGCAGCTTGCCCTTCTCGACCATCTGATAGAGGCGGTGCACGCCGGTGGTCGTCTCTTCCGAAACGCCGCGCCACTCCTTCACAACCTTGTGCCAGTGCTGCGGATCCTCAGCGAAGACGCGCTTGAGCAGATCCTTGATGACCTGCTCTTCATGGTTGCCGCTGGGCGTGTTGACCCAGCCGTCGCCGTCTTCGAGGTCGTATCCCTTGTGGATGAGCAGGGTCACGTCGCCGCCGTCGTCAACGACGAGCTGCGGGCCCTTGCCGCCCTTGTGGTTCAAGGCCGCATAGGTGCAATCCCAGTACTCTTCGAGGGACTCGCCCTTCCAGGCGAAGACCGGAACGCCGGTGGCGGCGATGGCCGCGGCGGCGTGGTCCTGCGTGGAGAAGATGTTGCACGAGGCCCAGCGCACTTCGGCGCCCAGGCTGGTGAGCGTCTCAATCAGCACGGCAGTCTGGATGGTCATGTGCAGCGAGCCGGTGACGCGCACGCCAGCCAGCGGCTTCTCAGCCGCATACTTGTTGCGGATGGCCATCAGGCCGGGCATCTCGTGCTCGGCGATAGCGATCTCTTTGCGGCCCCAGTCGGCCAGAGACATGTCGGCGACTTTAAAGTCGGCAGCGGTGATTTCGAGGGTGGTTGCCATGGGGGCGCTCCTTTGGTATCGACCAATCGTGATATGTTGATATGTACCAGAACCCAACCCATGCCGTCAATCCTCAAAACGCTTCGCGCCGCGGCCGACCCCACCCGGCTTCGTATCCTCTTGCTTTTAGAGGAGGAAGAACTCTCAGTGGCCGAGCTGCAGGAGACTCTCACGCTGGGCCAGAGCACCATCTCGTCGCACCTGGCGCAGCTCAGGCAGGCGGGATTGGTGGAGGATCGCAAGGTTGGCAAAAGCAGCCTTTACCGGTTGGTGGCTGGCGCCGGCGATGGCGTGCTGACCGCCATGCTGGCGCTGGCGGAGAAAGAGGTCCCGGAGGCGGCGACCGACCAGGCCGCAATGCGCCGCGTGGTGAAGAAGCGCCAGGAGCGGATGCGCACCTTCTTCGACGCCATGGCCGGGCGGCTGGGCAAAGACTACGTTCCCGGGAAGTCGTGGAAGAGCATCGTGGTGGCTCTAATGAGGCTGCTGCCGCCGATGACGGTAGCGGATCTCGGATCTGGCGATGGAAACTTCTCGTTTTTGCTGGCGACGCGGGCGAAGCGGGTGATCGCGGTCGACGGCTCGGAGAAGATGCTCGAAGTGGGACGTGACCAGGCAACGCGCAACGGGATCGACAATGTCGAGTTTCTCCAGGGAGATATGGAGGAACTGCCGATCGAGTCCGGCAGCGTGGAACTGGCATTCTTCTCGCAGTCGCTGCATCACGCCCTGCATCCGGCGCGGGCACTGATGGAAGCGTTTCGCATCCTCGGGCCGGGCGGGCGCGTGGTGGTGCTCGACCTGGCCAAGCACCGCTTTGAAGAGGCGCGCGAGATGTACGCGGATGAGTGGCTGGGGTTCGGCGAAGCGGAGTTGGAGCAGATGCTCACGGACGCTGGCTTCAGCAATCCCGAAGTGGCCATCGTCGACCGCGACCCCGACGCGCCGCAGTTCCAGACGCTGCTGGGGATTGCGGTGAAAGCTGGCTGATCGCGCCCGGCTGTGCCAACGCTTCGACGGCGTTCTCTACGCCGGATTTGCCCGCGGTCTTCTTTAATCGCGCAGGCTGCGCGCGGTAATCCAGGCCGCTAGAGCGCCCGTGAGGATTCCGGCAGCGAATGCAATTCCGACCGCTTCCACGGGGTTCTTGCGGACGACGTGCCTGGCATCATCGATAGCATCCTCAGCGCGATGGCGTCCCTGCTTCACCGCCCGCAGCGCCGACTTGACGCCATCCTCGACTGCCTCGGTTACCATAGTCTTCCACTTCGTGGCTTCTTTCAGGACGTCGTCCATATTGACCGCCTTCGCCGCATCTTCAATTCCGAATGTAGACATAAACCGTAGCTCCTCTGGCATGAGTATGCATCAGTCACACCGCTCTGCGCTGTAAGATGCGCGTTCGGGCCTTTCAGTGAGCGCTGAAACCGGCGATCAGCCAGCGGCCGCCGTGCTTCGCGACGGTGACTCGATAACCATCGCTCTCTTCGTAGACCAGTTCGCGGCCGGCGCCGAGTCGTTTCGTCTTAATTTCCACTTCGAACGCTTTGCCGGGCGCCGACTCTACCAGCCGGCGTGCCACGGCATCGCTCACGCAGTAGCCGCGCACCGCGCCAAAGTCCCGCTTGTCCGCGTACGCAAGTGCCTGGGCCACGGGCAGCAGATCGGGCCGGTTCACCCGGCGGGAGACGAACCGCACACCGTCGCCAGATAGATCGTAGCGGTCAACCGCGCACATGCTTGGGTTGTCTCATGTGTCGATCGGGGTCCACCAGCAGTAAGGCAGGTCGATGGCGGGGCCGTCGGTGTGGAGCTTGCCGATCTGGGGGAATCCTGGGGCTTTTTCATCAAGGCCGAGAGCCCCCTCGATGTCGATGACTTTGTCGGCAGATCCGCCGAAGGCGGGGTTCCATTGGAGCACCTGATAGGAAATCCCGTAGCTCCCGGCGCATCCGCCATCGGTAGATCGCACCAGAAATCGTGGCCGTCCTGAAGGGCCGCTATGGAGCGGCGAGATGCTGAACTGGACCCAGGTTAGGTTCGCTTCGTGGTCTTCGTCGAGAAACGCGCTCTCGCGCCAGGGATGGTCGGGATTCTTCTCATCCACCGGTGCATCGGTGTAGATGAAAAATCGCCCGTTCACTCGAATTGACATCTCGACCACCAGAATCTCCTTCAGGTCGAAGATGTCGAAGTGGAAACGGTTCTCCTGAGGCCAAGCGGAGTTGACCTCTGCGCTGACGCGCTCGACATTCCTCAGCGCCTCTGTGGCGCGCTCTTTGGGAGTGGCCGTGCCGGTGTTCAAAGCGTCGACGACGAGCTTCGAGACTTGCCCGAAGAGCGGCGTTTCGATCTGGGACGTATCCCAACCTTTCTCCGTTAACGGCTCGGGGCCGCAGGGGTCGGAAGGGTATCCGCTGAACTTCTGCAACAGTTGCCGGACGTCAGGCTGCGCAGCAGCATCAGGAGAGGCTTTCGCGGATAGCGAGACGAGAAGAGCCGTGGCCAGCAGAGACAGGAATAGAAGTGGGCGATTCATGGGCCTTGTGAGACGTGCGCTCATTGTAGCGCCGATTGAAATGCTGGAAACGAGCAGGCGCGCTCCTTCCCTGCGATAATCTGAATCCAATACACAGAGCCCATGACCGCGACTGCCAAATCCGCTGCGAGTACCAGTACGCCCGCCGCGCAAAATGCCGCGCCTGACCCGCGCGCAGCGCACGGCGATCCTGAAGGCGCTGGCCGATCCCAAGCGGTTCGAGCTGCTGGAGCGGATTGCGCGGTCAAGCTGCCCAGTCGGCTGCGGCGAGGCCCGTGAGGCGCTGGCCATCGCCCCGGCGACGTTGTCGCACCACATCAAGGAGCTACAGACCAGCGGCCTCATCGACGTGCGGCGCGAGGGCAAGTTTCACTTTTTGTCGATAAAGCCGGGCGTGCTCGAGGCAATTGCCGCGTCGCTCACCTCGCTCTCGCCGGCGGGCTGCCCTCGGGCCTGATTATGGCCCTGGGGGGCCGCAACAGGCCTTGCGTTCTTTTTGCGGGGGTGTGGAGGGAGCAGTGGAGCCGACGATCGGACTTGAACCGATGACCTGCTGATTACGAATCAGCTGCTCTACCAACTGAGCTACGTCGGCGCGCTTTTTTGATTGTATCGTTCGCGCCCTTTTCGGTAAAGGTCGCAAGCCCCGGCGGATCAACCCCGCGCGACCTGCAGCCCTTTTACTCCGCAGCCCACTTTCGATACAGTTTAGATTCTGACGGCGCCGCTCATCCCGCAGCGTCGCGAAAGGGGACTCGCCCATGATGGCGCAGACGCTGCAGCTTGCCTTCCGCATCGCATTCGTTTGGGCTGGAGGCTTCCTGCTCGCCGTCGCCGTGCGCGCCTTGCTCCCCGACCAGTTCGGCTTTACCATCAACGGAAAAGAAGGCGCGCTTTTCATCCCCTTCAGCCGCATCGGCTTCTGGACCTGCATCTGGGCCGCTGTCACCGTCACCGTCCTGGTCGTCATCCGCGCCATGATAGGCGACATTACCGCCGCCCGCTGATCTCTGTCCAACCGAAATCAGAAGAGGTAAGGCACCAGGGCAGCGGTCCGGTGAGCATAGGCGGCATACGCCTCGCCGAACTGGGAACGCATCCACCGTTCCTCCATGCGGAGCTTCATCCATAACGCGACGAAGATGAGACCCAGTACGATGAACCCTCGCACCTGGGAGATGGCAATCGCCATGCCAAGGAAACCGGCGAGAATGCCGGTGTAGATGGGGTGACGGACCGCGGAATAGGGCCCGGTGGTAATCAGCTCGTGACCCTGCTTAATGGTGACGGAGCGGCTCCAGTTGCTGCCCAGGTACTCGCGCGCCCAGACGGCGAACAGAAGGCCGGCGATGGTGACGGCAGCTCCCAGCCAGAAGGGCCAAAGGCCAACCGGCCAGAGCTGGAGGTAAAGCCAGGGCAGCGGGATACGAGTCGTCCAGAGGAGGATGATCGCGATCAGAAAAATGAAGACGCGCAGGATGCGCGAGGCAGCCGGCTCGAGGCGCTGCGTGGTTTTGGTATTCCCCGCTTTGATCTGCCAGTAGAGAAGAAAGATTATCCAGACCGCGGGAAAGAAAAATTGGTAGAACCAGAGCATTCAGGGCCTCCGGAGATCTGAAGGTGCTACGCCGATGAGTGAGGAGAGGTACCGGCGGCATCCTTCGCCGTCCTGTATTCCGGCGTAAGAGGATTCATCCTGCGATCTGCGTAGATTCCATCCCGTCGGAGTAGCCCGCGCTCCCGTAGGTTCCGGAATGCAGTGGACCTGACTCGGCGACTAAGAGCGGGTTCCCGAACGCAAGTAAGGTGGCGGAAACGGAAAGAGCCGCCCGGCAACAGGGCAGCTCTTCCCTTAGGGAGAATAGTTCCAACGGAGGCAAAGCCATCAGAACTTTCTGGCTGCATAGTAGGTTCCGGCTCATCGAGTGTCAAGAATAATTCTGAATAATTTAAATCTCTTTATTTCAATAACTTACAAACAAGCTATAGCTTTCCATCTTAATCCGGTCTTCGCTCCTTCTTCTCCTTTTTAGTTTCGGTTTTTCTTGGGTTTCCGGGGGGTTTTCTGCCATTTCGGGCACGTTTTCCACAGGCTTGTTTCCCCGGTTAACCCTTCGGATGCGCACCAATTCGCTCCCCAAAGTAACTCGCGCCGCATTACTCCCGCAGATTGAGGCTGATGAACTCCGCTTCGTACACCGAAGAAACCGGTCTCCCTCTCGCCATGCGGTAAAGCGCCCGTCCACCACCGAAGAAAACCCCCAGGAAGATAGCCGTGCCTGCGCCGATCAGCACCAACGTCGCAATCCCCATCAGCAGCCGCCCGGTCTTCGACACCTCCGACTCGCCCGGCTGCGGAATCGAAACGAAGTCCTCCCGGTAGTAGACCGTCTCAAGCAGTTTGTGGCTCTCATCTGGAATCGCGTCGCCGCTCACCAGCGCCACCACCGGCCCGCTCCTGCGCACCTCGAGCGACGCCTGGTCTGAATCCACCAGCGGCTTGGGAAACGCCGGCTGCGCCTTGCTGCCCGCCTTGATGTAGTCGCGAATCTTGATCTCGTAGGCCGCCGCCATCTGCGGCGTCGGATATGCAATCAGCGTCAGCACCGCCGGCCCCGATGACAGCGAGTAGTTCGCCGTCACCGCCTCCGCGTCGCGATCGAAGCCCACCAGCTCCGGCGGAAGCACCCCTCCCGAACCGGCGTATCCCGCCGCTCCCAGGGCATAATGCGTGCTTTGCCCGTCCATCCACTTCTTCGGCAAAACCGACAGAATCGGCGGAGCAAGCGCGCGGGATCCCTGCGCCTCCGGCATTCGATTGGCCAGCTCGCGCAGCTCCGAGCCCGACATCGATCCAATCCTCGAGAAGGTCGCGTCCACCACCGTGAACCCGCGCCAGAAGATCACCTGATTCTTATTCGACGCCGCGCCGTTGCCGATATCTTCCTTCGGCCACCCAGTCCCGCGATAAAACGAGTACGCGCCGTAGGCGCCGCTCAGGTCGCTGAAGCGCATGGCCCGCACAGTCAGTGTTTCGCCGTCGCGCGCGTACGTCTCCGTGGCTGCCGTCTGGAACCCGTATTCCTTCAGAACCGCCGCGTTCGCGCCATCGGCCTGCGCCGCATCGGCAATCGTCTTGGGGGCATCCGCGGCCACCCACCCGGCAAACGCATCCGGCAGCAGCCGGCCATCGGGAACCTTACCGGCACTGGCTGAAACTGCCGCAGCGGGAGCAGCTTTTGGCCCCGCCGCCGTCACAGTGGGGTGTGTCGCGGCTTTTTGTTGCGCTCCCGCAGCCACGGCGACGCCCGCCAAAACCGCAAAAGCTATGAACAGATCTATACGACGCATGTAAATCAAGACTCCAACCTTCAGAGTACAGCTTCCTTCCTTCTACGGTCAGAGCCGCCCCTCTTCTGTTGGACACCCCGCTCCCTCGAAAGGTTCCCGAAACCCTTCGCCGGAGACTCTTCAGCGCGGTTCCCAGGTCTCGTCGAACGTCCTCGCTTCCGGGCCGATACGCCCGATGTTGATGGAAATGAGGTTCTGCTTGTCCTCGTCGTAGTCTTCGGTATTGATGGTGAGCACCATGCACACAATCACCATCAGGTTCACATCCCGGTCCATGCGAATGTCGTACTCATTCCCCCCTCCCAGCACCACCGTGTTCTTGTCGAAGGCGGCAACCTGGCGATCTCCGCAGAAGATCGAGCACCTCAGCCCTTTGTGCCGGTAAAGCGTGTAGGTCTCGCCGTTTCCTACGCAAGAGTAGCTCGGCTTCCAGAACGTCTCCGTCTGAAAGTGATACGTCCTCCCATCCGCCAGAACAAAGTCGTGCTTGCCTCGGATCGGCGAGAAGAACCCCTGAATTGTTGCGGCCACCCTGCCGTCTTCATCCTTGATCTCAAGATGATCGTTGATGGCCATGACGGTCTTGCGGGCATAGTAGGTTGCGCCATGCGCAGTAATGTCGTACTCGGAAGTGAAGGAGATCTTCCGCTCTTTGACGGTCACGTCCACAGAACCTCGCGGTGCAGTTGGGATTTCTAAAGCATCTTACGATACTCAGACTTGAGCGGTACGTGCCTCCACCGTCTCAGCGGCAGTCTCGGCCAACAGATCTCCAAGCGCCTTGTATCGGTTGCCGTAAAAGTAGATCGCGTGGGCGCGCAGAAACACTGCGAACAGGCCACCGAAGACCGCGGCTCCCATCGCGCCCGCCGCGCCGCCGAGCGCGAGCAGGATCACATTGAGCGCAATGCTCCCCACGGCCTCAATGCCTATCGCATCCTCCAGCAGCGCGTTATATCCCGCGGCCGACGCCCCCAGCGTCCAGAACACCAGCCACAGCACCGCAAACGCCAGCAGCGCCAGCACCGGCGCAATCACGGTGACGAAGAGCGCGCGCAGCAACAGATAGGAGAAGAACCCTTCCCGGTCGGCGCGAACCCGCCGCCGCGCCTCGTGCCAGGCTTCGCGAGACGTCGCCTTCTCCACGGCCATTTGCGGCAGGATGAAGTCATGCAAAACCACCCGTGACAGCACGCACGCCGCCACGATCGCCGCAGCAAATCCTACGGTGGGAAAGAGCAACACCAGGAACACCCCCGTACCGTACTTGCCATCCGGCGTGCGCAGAGTCACCACTCCGAAGACTCCCGTCGCAATCACCAGCACCAGCAGGCCTAGCAGAAGCACGATCCCTAACGTAGTCAGCAGGGTTACGCGGAAGAGCCGGTCTGCCTGCTTTGCGCAGCTTCGCCAGCTAGCGCGCAAACCCTGTGACGGATACACGATGGCGAGAAACATCGTGAACCGCAGCCGCACAAGGCCATACCAGCCAAGCAGCACCAGGTTCACCGCGAGCAGCGCGGCAATCGCCGCCAGGATCCAGAATCCCGATGCCTGCCGAAACGATGGAGAGATGGCCGGCAGCTCGCCGAATTCGAGATGCGGCGTGACATACCGGAAATTCACCACCATCGGCTCTGCGATCACGGCGGCCAGCGCAATCCGCAGAAATCTTCCCCACGCAAACGGCTTTAACGTCAGCTCCCGCATGCGGCGCAATGCCGGCCGTATCGCGGCAGAGGACGACAAAGCTCGCATGCGGCTCCCGGGAATAAAGTCCGGCCTCTATGCCGGTAGCGGAGGCGCCTCGGGCGCGGTCTGGGGCGTAGTAAGCACGTTGCCCAGCATCTCATACCGTCCGCCGTAAAACACCAGCGCGTAGTTGCGGATCGCGAGGCTCACCGGGCCGCCGAAGCAGACCGCCATGAGCACGCCGAGGGCAACCATGAAGATCCCCAGCACCACCTGCAGCAGCACCATCAGCAGCCACGTGGCGCCTGTGGAGTGCACCTGCGCGGCGTGAATCAATGCAAACAGCACTCCTGGAATTGCGAACAGAATCACCGCCGGGATAATCAGCACAATGGTCAGCGCCATGGTCGCGGCAAACGGCAGCAGAACCCGCAAAATCGCATATAGAAAGAACGAGCCCTTCTCTTCCATCACGCGTTCCAGCACCTCCATCCACGCTTCGCCGGCGGTCGCGTTCTCAAGCGCCATGTGGGGCAGCATGAAGTCGCGCAGAACCACGTCCACCGCCACTCCAGCCAGCATCAGCAGCATGATGACCGGCGCCAGTTGCAAAATCAGCGGCAGAAAGTCGCCGAAGATGAGATGGCCCGCCGCCTTGCTCTCGCGAAACACGTGGATGAATCCCGGCACAAACGGCGCCAGCGCCACCGCCGCCACCGCGAGGAATCCCACCGCCACCACAAGCGACAGCACAAAGAACCGCATCGCCTGTTCGCGATACAAATGCCATCCCGGCGCCAGCTCGCGCGAGCGATGCACCAGGCTGTGAAACAGCGCAAACCGCAGCCGCACCACCACGTACGCAAGCACAATCCCCAGCACCACCAGCAGGATCGCGCATGCGATCAGCGCAGCAATCGTTCCCGGATCGATGTTCACCATCGGCATGCCGTGAGAACCTGTGCCCTGCGCTGGCACGCCTCCTTTATTCGAGTGGAGGTTCGCCCACGTTCCCTCAGTCAGCGCGGCAACCGCGCAGAACTTCAGATAGTTCCCCCAACGGAACGGACGGAACAGAAAATCGCGGGTGCGGTTTAAAGCAGGGGATATGGCTTCGGTGGCAGACAACTCATACATGGCGCTGCTCCTGCGACGGAAGTGTCTGGCACACATTAAACCCGTAACGCCGTAACTCCACAAGATGCGCTATCGTTCCGATGCCGCAGATGCAACTCCCAAGCCAGCCTGCCACGCATCGAAAGCCGCCAGCGCCCGCTCGCACTGCATCCGGTGCCGCTCCTTCTTGTCGCGAATTCTTTTACGCAATTCCTCTTCCAGCGGTTCCAGCAGGTCGAACGTGATATTGGCCGGCTGAAAGTGCTTCACATCCGCGTGCGTGATGTAGTGCACCAGCGAGCCCAGCCCCGTCCCCCGCGGAACCGGCACCGGCTCTTCGCCGCGCGCCATCGCCGCCGCGTAGATCCCCGCCAGCATGCCTGTCGCAATCGATTCCGTGTATCCCTCGACACCCGAAATCTGCCCCGCGAATAAAATCTCCGGCCGCGTCTTCAGCCGCAGCGACTCATCCAGCAGCACCGGCGCACATAAATAAGTGTTGCGATGAATCTGCCCATAGCGCAGGAACCGCGCATTCTCGAGTCCCGGAATCAGCCGCAGCACCTTGGCCTGCTCACCATATTTAAGGTGGTTCTGGAAGCCCACCAGGTTATAGCTGTCCGCGCGCAGATTCTCCTTGCGCAACTGCACCACCGCCCACGGCGTCTTCCCCGTTCGCGGATCCCGCAGCCCCACCGGCTTCATCGGGCCAAAACGCAAAGTATCGCGCCCGCGCCGCGCCAGTATCTCGATCGGCAGACATCCCTCAAAGTAGTCGCACTTCTCCCACTCCTTCGACTCCGCCGCCTCCGCCGCCACCAGCGCCTCATAGAAGACGTCGTACTCCTCGCGGTTCATCGGGCAGTTGATATAGTCCGCCGTGCCCTTGTCCCAACGCGCCGCAAAGTACACCCGCTCCATGTCGATCGTCTCGGCATCCACGATCGGAGAAATCGAGTCATAGAACGCCAGATGCTGCGATCCAGTGATCCGCTGAATCTCCCGGCTCAGCGCGTCTGAAGTCAGCGGCCCTGTCGCCACGATGGTGATCCCGTCGTAGTCCTCCAGGCTCGTCACCTCTTCTCGAATCACGCGGATCGCCGGCTCCCGCTCGATGGCCGCCTCGATCCGCCGGGAAAACTCCACGCGATCCACCGCCAGCGCATGTCCCGCCGGAACCGCCGTCTCATCTGCGAGTCGCAAAAGCGCGGAGCCTCCCCGCCGCATCTCCTGCTTCAGCAGCCATGGAGCCGTATTCTCCGACTCGCTCTTCAGCGAATTCGAGCACACCAGCTCGCCGAAATCCGTCGTCTGGTGCGCCGGCGTCAGCAGCGGCTTGCCATCCACCACCCGCCGCATCTCATACAACTCGACTTCGCAGCCCATCCGGGCCGCCGTCAAGGCTGCCTCCGGTCCGGCCAGCCCTCCGCCAATTACACGAATTTTCTTCAAACTCAGTCTGCCTTTGCTTTTGCCTTCGCTCACATCTTTCCCTGGTACTAATGTAATTATTCCGCCCTATTGCTTCTGCCGACCACCGGACGTTTACTCAATTGCCAACGCACCGAATCTGACCCTCTACAATCCACACATGGCCGCCTCACTGCCGGCATTTTCTGAAGCCGCGAAACTCGTCTACGGCTACGCTGCCAAGCTCCTCGCCAGCCCCCCGCCCACCGAACGCCTGCCCCTCGCCGCCGCCCACGGCCGCATCCTCGCTCAGCCCGTCCACGCCGATCGCGACATGCCCGCCTTCTCCCGCTCCACCCGGGACGGTTTCGCCCTTCGCGCCGCTGAGGCCGGCGCCCTCAAGTGGCTCCTCGTTTCCGGCTCGATTCGCGCCGGCGACCCACCCGCCGGCCCTCTTCCCGCCCACTCGGCCTGGGAGATCATGACTGGCGCCGCTGTCCCCGAAGGCGCCGACGCCGTCGCCATGCTGGAGCACGTTGAGCACGAAGGCCGGAAGGTCCGCCTCACCCACGGCCGCAAGCTCGACTGCGGTGAGAACGTCGTCCCTGCCGGCGCCGAAGCCCTGGGCGGCGACGAGCTCGTCCCCGCCGGAACCCGCCTCAGCGCCCCGCAGATTGCAGCCGCCGCCACCTGCGGCTACGCGCATCTCGACGTCTTCCTCCGTCCGCGCGTCGCGATCATCACCACCGGCGACGAGCTCGTCCCCGTTGACGCCGCCCCCGGGCCCGGCCAGATCCGCAACTCCAACGCATCCATGCTCGCCGCCCTCGTCACCCACTCCGGAGGCGACCCCCTCATCCTCCCCGCCGCGAAAGACAACGCCGCAGACATCGAATCCGCCCTCCGCCTCGCACTCCAGGCTGACATGCTCCTCATCTCCGGTGGCGTATCCGCCGGAAAATTCGATCTCGTCGAACCTGTCCTCGCCGGCCTCGGCGCACGTTTTCACTTCACGGGCGTCCGCATTCAGCCCGGCAAGCCCCTCGTCTTCGGCGAACTTCCTCGCAGCCAGATCGCCCCTGCCTCTCTTCGGCCTGCCCGGAAATCCCATCTCCTCCGCCGCCACGTTACTGCTCTTCGCCTCTGCCATCCTGCGCGCCCTCGCCGGCGTTCAGGAGGTCGCGCCCCAATTCGCAGCCGCTGAACTTACCCGCGACGCCAAAGGCAAGCCCGACCTCACCCGATTTATCCCTGCCGCCGTCACATCCGATCCGCTCTCCGCCAAGCTCCCCCAGGTCGCGCCGATTCCATGGCAGGGCTCAGGCGATCTCGCGGCCTTCGCACGCGCCAACTGCTTCCTGGTCGTCCCCGAAGGGACTGACCGCCTTTCCGCCGGCGACATCGCCCGCATTCTCCCCATATAAAGGACACATGCCCGACTCGAAGCCGCCCACACTTTCCCACTACGACGAAGCCGGCCAGGCGTCCATGGTCGACGTCAGCGCCAAGCAGTCTACTCGCCGCACGGCCACCGCTTCCGCATTCGTCGAGCTCTCCGCGGCCGTCCTCGCCGCCCTGCCACAGAACCCCAAGGGCGATCCCCTCGAGGTGGCGCGCTTCGCCGGAATCCAGGCTGCCAAGCGCACGTCTGAACTGATCCCCATGTGCCATCCGCTTCCGCTTACGCATGTCGATGTTCAGGCTCGCATTGAGGACGACGGCGTCCGCATCACCGCCACCGCGGCCACCATCGGCGTCACCGGCGTCGAAATGGAAGCCCTCACCGCTGCCTCCGTCGCAGCCCTCACGGTCTACGACATGACCAAGGCCCTCGACAAAGCCATCGTCATCCGCAACATTCAGCTCGAATCCAAGACTGGCGGCAAATCCGGCGATTACAACCGCGAAGGCGCCCGCGCGTAGGTTCACCTCCGTCGTCGGGCCGCTTCGGAGCGCGTCCCAATCACATCAACCTGCGTGCCCGACGCAGCAAACGAAAACCAGGGCCTTCCGCGACGAACCCTCAACTTCCCGGTATAATCCAAGCAGACCCGGAGAGATGGCCGAGTGGCTGAAGGCGGCGGTTTGCTAAACCGTTATAGGGCCAAAAGCTCTATCGGGGGTTCGAATCCCCCTCTCTCCGCCACCTTATAACGCACGCACTTATTGATTCTGTTGCTATCTACAACGAACCAAATATGTTTTGGGATGTGAAGTGGGTGCATGGCGTGCGGCCAGGTTCGACTTGTACAGCCCCATTACCTCGCAAAATGGGGAGCCCCTTACAAAACCCCACCTCCGAACGTGCGACGGGCTCGGGACTAGAGCGGTCTCCACAATATTCACGGTCTTTTCGCCTTTGTTTTGTCCACACTCAGGCGGGATAAATCTGGCACGGGCATACGTCGGTGATGTGTGCTTGCTGAAAAGTTGACACCGGGGACAAATGCCCTGTCCACCTAGTGCAGGATCGCGAGTCCGCTGCGCACCGATTTGGACCGCGCGAGCGCGACCTGTTGGCGTTTCCTCTTGACACCGTTCCTTTCAAAGTGGAAAATCGCGCACAAGTTTCCCCCATCCCGAGCAAGCTGCGCAACGCATTAGCTTCCCTTTCGAGCTGGGGGATACTACCGTCCGCAATCCACGGATCCCACGCTCAAGGGCGCGGCCGGTTGCGTTTATGCAAAAACCGGAGCCTATGTTTAATGGCCAGAGCCTCATGCTCAAGGGCCACGCACTTGCCGGTTACATCAACGCAGAGAGCGGAAAGCGGCGGGGCTTCTCGCTCGTCGTCGATGACGTTTCGGTGCACGACGTGGATCAGAACGTGGTGCAGGTTTTTCAGAATCACTCAAGCATCGTAGCGATGCTCTGGCGGAGTTTTTAAAGTTGCTCTGCCCCTGCCGTCGGGGCAGCTAAGGGATAGCGAACTTGATCACTGGGATGACAAAGGAGATCTCTACCATGCCCTCAACTCTTGCGATGAATCTTTGCCCGAGAGGCGGAACTCTCCGGAGGGCATGGCGTCTTTGCTTGACCGGCGCGGCATTGCTTCCGCTTGCCATGACAGCGGCAGCCGGCTGGAGCCAGATGGAAGGCATGGATCACTCCATGGCAATGGGGGCGCCGTCGCGCCCAGGTCCTGTCGCGAAAAGCGCGGCAGAGACTCCGGACACCTGCGTCGGCGGGATTCTTCCCGCAGGCGACCCGGCAAATCCTCACGATCTGCTGATCAAGGGCATGACATGCAAAGTGGATGGCACGAAAAAGGTGGCCGGAGCTACGGATAACGGTGTCTATGTCTATCGAAACGTCAATATCGTTAACGGCGGAACACTTGTGTTCGATGACGCGCAGATTGATTTCCACGCACACTCCATTCTCGTGGAGCGAGGCGGAACGCTGAAGGCGGGTGCAGAGTCTCCGATCACGAAAAGATTGACAATCTACCTTTGGGGCGGCCCGAATAACAAGAACACCGAGCAGCATTGGAGCACCTCGGACCTGAACCCAAGCATCACCTGCAAGGGCGATCCGGATCCGAAGACCTCCACCTGCGGCATTCCTGCTGATGTATGGAACTCGAATCCCAGTATGGCGATGCGCAACATGATGCAGCCTGGAGCAACATCCTGCACCTTAGCATCGAAAAAAGCCGCAAAAGACCCGTTCGATCCGGCCAAAAACTTTGCTCTGCCCGTGGACGACTGCTTTTACCAGTACGACGAGATCGACGGGAAGGGTTCCGAGCCGGGCGCGTACTTTGGCCGCAAGGTGCTGGCGGTGTCGGAAGGCGGCAGCCTCATGCTGCGCGGCGCGAAGGGGATTCGCGACACAACGGTTGACAACTGCCCATTTGAAGACATTCCCGCGGGCGGCGGCTTCATTGAGAAGTGTCCGGCAGACTCTGGCACAAGCTGGGTGCGTCTGTCCAAAACGCTCGTCGGCGGCGAAATGGCGATCGACGTGGACCGTTCAGTGCAGTCCACCTGGGTCAGGTACGACCATATTGTTGTCACCACAACGGACTTCCTTCCCGGGCACAGCGAAGAGCTTGAGATTGTCAGTGTGACAGCCAATTCGAACGGCACCTCGCATATTGTCGTAAAAAATGCGGTGCAGTTTCCGCACATTGGCGCCGCTTACGACTACTCGTCCGCAGCGGACGCTTCCGACGGCAACGCTGGTCCTGCCATTGACCCCGAACTCGCGAATCTGACGGATATTCCAGCGACAACAAAGCTCCTGCCGACGCAAGTGGAGACGCGCGCCGTCGTGGCTCTGCTCACGCGCAACATTGTCATCGCGTCGGAAGGAAACTCGCCTGTCTTGAAGAGGGATCAGTCCGTAACCGGCGGGACCAAAGTGGACCATTTTCCCACTGCCCGCGGGACCATTGCCGACTCCGGCTACTATGGCGGCCACGTAATCGTGCGGCAGGGCGTACAGACTTTCAAAGTGCAGGGCGTGGAGTTCTACCAGCTTGGCCAGGGCGGGCTGCTTGGGCGATACCCGGTGCACTTCCACATGGACCGCCTGGTCCCGCGTCCATCGTGCAAATCCATATGGAATATCTCCAGGCAAAAATATGACATAACCTGCTCGTCTACCGGAACCTATCTGGCAGACTCGTCGATTGTGGATTCGATGACCCGCTTTGTTACGGTGCACGCGACGCAAGGCGTGACGCTCGCGCGCAACGTCGGATACCAGTCCATCGGGCAGGGCTACTATCTTGAAGACGCCACCGAGACCGACAACCGGCTTTACTCGAATGTGGCGATCACCATGCGCGCTGGAATCGCCGACGCGCTTACGAACCCGCGTAATGTGCCGGGCATCCTGGAGTGGGATCACAAGAAGGTGACTAACTCCGACGGAACGGTCAACATCGTTCCGATGAGTGGCAAGGAACAGGTGCCCGATGACTTCCCCCTGCACTCGGATGTCAATAATCCCTCGGCCTTCTGGATTCAGAATGCCTGGAATGATATTGAATACAATGCCGCGGTGGGCTGCCAGACGTGCGGCTCGTGCTACTGGTTTCCCCCTGCCGGCATCAGTGGCCCTTCCCAATATGAACACTGGACGGGATACGCCAGTATCCAGGGGGGCGGCGAATCCGGCGGACACTGGGGTACGGCTCCGTTTCACAACTTCCGCGGCAACTCGTGCAGCGCCGCCATGTTCGCGCTGCAAACCGTGGGCAGTACTGTCCAATGCAACCAGATACAGTACGGTGGCGAATCCACGTCAGCAGGTACTGTTTTCAGGGCAGTTGAGAATAAGAATACACCGAAGGGCGACTCGTTCCCGTACGAAGTAGGACAACGGAACCATGCCACGATCTGCTCCGATACGAGTGGAGATTGCACCAAGACCCCGGTATGCCTGCCGACCAACGGCAAGGAGGGCACTTGCGCGGCCACGGTCGTCGACCACTTTACAACTTCCTTCAATTGGGCACCGAAGAACTTCGCCGCCGTATGGATGAGGGGCTGGTGGCAGTTAGTGCAGAACTCCGCGATCACCGACCAATTCAAAGGCGGGCTTACTTTTGTCAGCGGCGGCGGATTTACCCGCTCCGATGCCGCGCAGGGCTTCTGGTCCGTGCTCAAAAACAGTGTTCTGGTGGGCCAGACACAGGAGCAGTTCGAGGACGAGGCGACGGGCGCGGACTACCCTGCCAATCCCGCGGCCTCCGTAGCCGGTCCGTTCAACCTCAAGACCGCACAGGACAAGACCTCAAAAGGCGTCGGCGAGTGCGATCAGGCCACCGGCGGCTCGGCTTGCCTGTCGTATTCGTCCGGCATCAATATGTTGAACGAGTCCTTTGGCGATTACGAGCACTTGTTCAACATCTATGACGGCCCCGCGGCACAGTACAACAATATCTACGCCGATGTGAAGATCACCAAGATCGGAAAAGACACCCGGGACGAAGACATCCACAAGAACGGTTCGAAGTGTGTCAACGCTCCCGACCTCTCAAGCAGCAACTGCACCAGCTTGGGATTCCAGGCAACCCGCAACAACGGCAACGTTGTGCGAAGGAATACCGGCGACCCTGCTAAGGTCATAGATCAGTGCTTCATCCCCAATAGCGCCATTGCCTGGAAGCAGCCCAACGGCTTTTACTATCCACCGGCCTTCCACTCCGACAATCTCGTCTTCAGCAATGTGGACATCCGCCACTATGTGATTCAGCCGCTCTTCAAGGACTACGCACTGAATTATTTCCAGACGAGCGTGGACCAGTGCGACACGGGCACTGCCGAGGATCAAGAAAGGTGTAAAGAGCAGTCGGTCCCTTACAACTATTGCTCCTGGGCGTCGAATATGTTTGCCGGAAGCTTTTCGGATATTGACCGCGAGACCGAGTTGACCGACGACGACGGCTCGCTGACCGGGCTGACAGCCCAAAGCACCGTGGAGCCGCCGACTAAGCGGCCATCGATCTCCGTTACCAAGGCCACGTTCAACAACGCGCCTGTGACAACCGATGAATGTGCAAGCGGGCAGTTATCCTTTAGCGGCACACCGGTGGACCCGACTGCGGACGGCACCGGCCAAGCCACCGTCAATACCAGCCCATATGAGTACATGTCGCTGGCCGTATTCCGTGGCAGCACCGCGTCACAAAACAATGACAATCCCAGACCGGGCGTTTACGGCAAATGGAACGCGGACTGCGGCAATTCGACTTGTTATGGCGTTCCGCTCTACCGGCAGTACCTGACCGCTGCGGAGAAGGCCGACTTCGACAAGAATCCCGTGGATACAGCCAAAGGAAAAGCGCACCGGCCCTCCATTCGGATGATGGGTGGCGGCACGGGCGCACGCAGCGCCTTGGTGATGAACCACGGCAGTTATTACATTGACAGCTCGGTTTCTGCAAAGGCTGAACTCGGCAGCGGCACCTCAGGCAATTTGGTCTCGAGTCTCAATGTCTTTGAACCGGGCCAGAGCTACACCTTCTTCCTGCTCTTCGCCAACAACCGCACCTATCAGACTTACAGCATCTACGTCGGCAAGAAGAAGGACTATGATCTTGCGCAAGCAAAGCTACTCGTCAAGTCCGTTCTGGTTAACATTGCTGACGCTACCTACAAAGTCAACCTCAACCCCCCTGGGTCACTCTTTGCGCAGGCGACGGGCTATGACGGGAGCAGCGGAATCCTGACCCTGACCGTGGACCTGACAGGGAGGACGGAGTTCTCGCCGTCGAACCGCGAGCCATACTGCCAGCCGAAAACCTTCTGCCAGTGGGACTCCAAGGAAAACACCTGCGGCTGCAAGCCTGGCACTAACTGCACTGATGACAAGGTGTGCTCCTACGGGATTGGTGACGTCGATTGTCCCACGATCGGTTGCTTCGGTTTCCAGGTGACAATGCTGGATACTTTCCCTGATCTATGGACCACTGCGGTAAATCCTCCGGCGCCTGTTCCGCCACCCAACCCGGTGCTGTTCACGGAGGCAACAGACCCCAAGGATCTCAAGTACTTCGAAAAGGGGAAGGTAACACTCCCGAATGCGAGTGAAGCGGTAGCCGGAACCTGCAGGTATCCCAGTCCGATCGAGCAGGCGGACGAACCTATTGAGCGAACGCCTCGCGCCGAACCTATCTCGGTTTGGCACCTACCTAACTAGTAGCGCAGCGCTCACCGGGCATTCGCGTGCCAGAAACAGACGTCTTTCCGCAACCGTTGGATGTAGCTTCAGGAGGCCTCGAGAAATGGCGCACACTCATCGCAGATTTCACGGGCACAGCATTGCGATTTTTGCCTTGACGCTCTCAGCGTTTTCCTTTTCCTGCGCATCGGCCGCACGAGCGGAGCACGAAACAGCAGCCCGGCCGCCGCGTGCCATTCACGTCCGCTCGGCTGCGCGGCAAAGCGCGACCCCGCGGGCGGCGCTGCCGTTTGACCGTGTGGTCCGGCCGGCCCTGTCAGCCCAGCACTCGCGCACGCGCGTTGCTGTGCGTCCGACGCAGAGCTCCCGCATGCGCAGCGCGGATTCCCCCAGCTCCACGCCCAATTTCGGCGGCTTTCTGGCGGCCCCCAAGTACCGGGCGTGGAATGCGGAGTTTGAGGATACTGGAGAGCTTTCTGTCTTTGCCGCCGGCGACTTCAACGGCGACGGCAAGCCTGACATCGCTACCGTTCAAAACAGCGGCAGCATCAACGTCCTGCTCAACCAGGGCAACGGAAAGTTCAGAGCTGCGGTTTCCACTTATTTCAGTGCGTACTATCTCGGCGGGGCCGTACAAGCCATCGCCGTCGATATGAACAAGGATGGCAAGATCGACCTGGTCCTTCTCGACGCGGTCAACAACAGCGTGGATGTGCTTTTAAGCAATGGGGATGGCACCTTTGCGGCGCCCACTCTCTATTCCGTCAGCACATGGAGCGTCGCCTCCATCGACACAGCCGACCTGAACGGGGATGGCTATCCCGATGTGGTGCAGATCAGCGGTGGGCAGGACTTTTCCTCCAGCCTTACTTCCACAATCGAGATCGATACGCTGCTCAACGACAAAAAGGGGGGCCTGCTTGCTCCCAGTGGCACGCTGACTCAATCCTTCTCCGTTGACGGATGGACGGACACGCTTTACGGCCGCTCCGTCGTGCTGAGCGACATTAGCAGCGACGGCCTTCCTGACTTGACGCTCGAAACGCTTTCCTGGCTGGACACGCCCACTGCAACCCAGGACTCGACGCATGTCATTCAGACCTTTATCGGCAACGGAGACGGCAGTTTTGCCTCGCCCTATCCCGGAAGCACCATCAATATTCCGTCACTCTCCGAGTTCAATCTCGGCGTGCCGCAACTCGCCAATCTCAACGTCGTAGACGTGAACAGCGACGGCATCAAGGACATCGTCTTCTCACTACAGGACTACTCCATCTACCTTCTTTTAGGTTCCGGCTACGGAGCCTACCAGCCTTACGCCAACGTGGGCGCGTACCACACCTTTCCTACGGATCTTGTAGTTGCCGATCTGAACGGCGACGGCCTCCCGGAGCTGATTGATGCCGAGCCCGGCTATATCTCCGTGTATCAAAACAGGGGCGGCGGAAACTTCAGTAGCGAAGCGACAGCGCCGTATGGCTCGGGTGTGGGCAACTTCTCGGTACTGACCGTGGCGGATTTCAACGGCGACAAGACTCCAGATGTGGCTCTGATGAACTCGTCAGAGGACTCCGTCACTCTCTTCGATGGCGTTCCCGGATCCCTGCCCTCGCTCCGCGCCGCAAGCCTCCTCAGTCCGCAGCCGGCAAACGTGAACGGCGCGCTCGCTGAAGCCGTGCTGGATACGAATGGCGATGGCAATGACGATATCGTATTGTTCAACACTCAGCCCTACGTCACCAGCCCCTCCCTGACAACAGCTCTGGGCGACGGCAAAGGAAACTTCGTATTCAAGACCGCCTTGCTGAACTACACACCGGGCGTGAATGACTTTATCGATTCTGAAACCGGCGACTTCAACGGTGACGGTCGCAATGATCTGATCCTGCATACGGATCAGGGCGTCTCGGTGCTGCTCTCGAACGGGGACGGAACATTCGCTGCCCGGGCGATATCCGTCCTTCCCTTCGCCTGTATCACCGGCAAGGGAGCCATCGGCGATGTGAACGGGGACGGCAAGCTGGATATCGTCATTGCCTATGGCGGCGACATCGCCAATCCCACCTGCGAGTTGCCAACAATCGGCGGTGCCACAACTCCTTCAGGAATCTTCACGCTGCTCGGCAATGGCGACGGAACATTCCAGGCTGCGCAGTTCACGGTCGCGGGGAGCGAAGCATTCGAGCCCGTGCTGCTCGACGCCAATGGCGATGGCAAGCTGGATGTGGTTCTCTCGGATGTGCCCTTTTCGTTGATTGCCCTCGGAGGCTCCGGCACATTCAATACATTTCTGCTGCTCGGCAACGGCGATGGAACATTTCAGCCGCCTTCCACGCTGGTCGCGAATAACGTCAACACACACACCATGGCCGGCGACGTGAACGGCGACGGCAAAACCGACCTGGTGATTCTCACGGCGGGGGACGTGGACGACTTCGGCAGCATCGATCCGTCAACTGCCGGCGTGCTGACGCTGGTTGGGAAGGGAGACGGCACTTTCACGCCGCAGCCGCTCTATCTGCCGGGCTTCTCCGCGGCCGCCGGACTGCTGGCAGACTTCAACGGCGATGGCAAGCTGGACCTTGCTTTGAGCGAATTGTCTTCGCAGGACTTCACTGATCCCGTAGCGGGCGGCGTAGTAGCGCTCGGAAATGGGGATGCCACCTTCACCGCGACCCGCAGCTTTGAAGCAGGCGCCGGCAGTTCTTTGATCCTCGCCGGCGACTTCGTGAAAGACTCCGCTCTCGATGCCGTGTTTGTGAGCGGCACAAGCGGCAGCAGCTTGCTTATCAACCAGGGTGGATCCAGCGTAGCGCTCACGGCAACGCCGCCCAACATCTATCAGGGTCAGGACGTGAAGATAACGGCAAAGGTGACCGCAGCGCTGACCGGCAAGCCCCAGCCCACCGGAACTATCACTCTGACGGAAGGAGGCGCCACGCTCGGTTCCGGCCCTGTCGACAGCGGTTCCGCAAGCATCACTCTCACCGGCCTCGCTACCGGCACGCATATCATCACGGCCGCCTACGGCGGTGACAGCAACTTCAACGCCAACTCCAGCACAACCATCACGATTCCGGTAGCAACGCCGCCGCCTGCGCCCGCGGTTTCGATAACCGCCGCCCCGCTTGGCCTGAACCTCACACAAGGACAAACCGGAACCGTCACTTTCACCGCAATGGCCAATGCAACCTTCTCCGGCAGCATCGCCCTGCAGGTGTCCGGGGCCCCCAAGGGCATGACTGCCTTCCTGTCGCCCTCCACTATTGCGCTTACACAGGGGCAGTCCGGCAACGCAACCTTGGTCGTAAGCACCACATCGCCCCATTCCGCAGCGGCGCCGTTCCCTCTGCGTGCGGGTGGGGCAGCCAGCCTGGCCGCGTTGTTCCTCCTGGTCATCCCGCGGCGCCTGCGGAAGCGTATATCTCGATTGGCTCTTCTAGCGCTGGGAGCCCTCGCCCTTGCGGGGATTCTCGGAATGGAAGGATGCGGTGGCAGCAGCGTCCAAAGCGCTCCCCGCGGATCAACCACCCTGACGGTAACGGCCACTCCAACGGGATTACCGGCGCAAACCATTTCTGTGACGGTGAATGTTCATTAAATCGGCCCGCCCTTGATCGACGCACAGCCGATCGCTTGACGGAGCCTTCCCGCATTTGCCTGGCTTCTCGCCCAATCTGTCACAGTGCGACCGGCCGTGCAGAATGACGCAAACGACATCGGGCCAGATGATCTCGTCTGAGACTCCGAGAGCATTTGCACAGCAAAAGGAATTCGCGTCATGCCGCCGCCTGCAATATAGTTGCGCGTAGCCAATGGAGGTGTTCCAGGCAGAAGGGATGATATGTCAGTTCTGAATCAGGAATGTGGCGTCTCTCGACGGGACATGATCAAGGGATTTGCACTTGCAGCGATTGCCGGTGGCCTCAGTTCCAACGCTGATGCGAGAGTCACGAATGATCCAGCGTCCGGATACCCGAAGATCTCCGCCCCGACCGGAGATCCAATTCGCGTGTCCGACTCCGAGCCCGTGGTTGAGACGGCATACGGCAAGATTCGTGGCTACGCGCATGATGGCGTCTACGCTTTCAAAGCCGTTCCGTATGGAGCCGACACGTCGGATGCAAATCGCTTTATGCCGCCGCAGAAACCTGCGCCATGGCCCGGAGTTCGCCCCTGTCTTTATCACGGATTTGTATGCCCCCAGCCACGACGCACGGGATGGAGGAACAATGAGGAATCGTGGCTGTTCTCCTGGGACGACGGCACCCAAAGCGAAGACTGCCTGAATCTCAATGTCTGGACAGCCGGGCTCGGCAGCGGTAAGCGCCCCGTGATGGTCTGGCTGCACGGAGGCGGGTTCACCGCCGGTTCCAGCACCGAGCTTCCATCCTATGACGGAGAGAATCTCGTGCGGCGCGGCGATGTTGTGGTTGTCAGCGTCAATCATCGCTTGAATGTATTCGGGTTCCTCAATCTGGCCGCCTTCGGGGATAAGTATGCGCTCTCAGGAAACGCCGGCATGCTCGACATTGTTGCCGCGCTTGAGTGGGTGCGCGACAACATCTCCCGCTTCGGAGGCGATCCGGGCAATGTGACGGTTTTCGGGCAATCGGGCGGGGGAGGAAAGGTCACGGCTCTGATGGCAATGCCCTCTGCCCAGGGGCTTTTCCATCGAGCGATTGTGGAGAGTGGCTCTCTGCTGAAGGCTGGCACCGTAGAGAGCTCAAATAACCTCGCCGAGAGGTTTCTCAAGCAGCTAAACCTCGGCGGGGCCGATTTGGAAAAGCTGCAGCAGATACCATTCGAGCAGTTAGAGAAGGCCTCGGCGGAAGTCGGCCGAATGCGCCCGCCGGCATCGGGAATCATCGATTTTCGCAGACTGGATCTCACACGCGGATGGTCACCGGTGGCCGGGAATACAGCTTTGCCGGCCCAGCCATTTGATCCGAAAGCTCCCCAAATGTCGGCGTCGGTTCCGCTGCTTGTCGGCAATACCCTCAACGAATTCATCAACGGTATCAATAAGCCCGATGCCTTCAAGATGACTCCGGATGAACTCCAGACCAATGTGCGCAACGCTTACGGCGACCAAGCGGCAAAGATCATCGAGGTTTATCGAACCAGTTATTCGAACGCGAATAACTTCCAGCTCTGGTCAGTGATCGGCGCCACCTCAGTAAGAAGCATGGCCCTTGAACAGGCCCGGCGAAAGGCAGCGCTTAACGCGGCGCCTGTTTACTCCTATCGATTCGACTGGCAGACTCCGGTTCTCGATGGACGCCCCATGGCGTTCCATTGTTCGGAACTGGCTTTTGTCTTTGACAACACGACGCGGTGCCAGAATATGACGGGTGATGGACCTCGGGCGCGTGCCTTGGCGGCACGCATGAGCGACGCGTGGATACACTTCGCTCGTAGCGGAAACCCGAATCACTCGGGGATTCCGGAGTGGAAACCATTCGACGCGACGACATCCGGCACGATGGTCTTCGACGATGAGTGCATGTTTCGAGAGCACCTGGATGATGACACGCAGAGAGTGATGAGTGAGGCCTGATCATGCACAAACACAGTCGTCACGAACAAGGAGCCCGAATGGCGGTCGAAATCAAGAAATCACAGGCCATTGTCGTAGTTATGCTGATTGCCGGCCTGCTTGGTGGCGGCTGCTCCCTGGCGCAGCGTCCTGGCGCGCCTGAGCCCAAACACTATGCGTGGTCCGATTCGAACCTCTCGGCCGACGAGCGCGCCGACATGGTGCTTAAGGAGATGACGCTCGACGAGAAAATCTCCTTGCTGCATGGCCAGGGCATGCCCTTCGGCTCTACAGGGCCCACCGAATCCAATGGAGGGGCCGGCTACTCGATCTCAATTTCGCGCCTCGGCATCCCCGCCATCCAGATGGCCGACTCGGCCTACGGTGTCACGCGCGGCGCCGCAGCCGGTCGCTATTCAACGGCGCTCCCCAACAATCTCGCCGCGGCCTCGGCATGGGATCCGCAGGCAGCCTTCGAGTACGGTGCACTCATCGGCCGCGAACTCCGCAACCAGGGCTACAGCATGAGCCTCGGCGGCGGCGTCAACCTTCCTCGCGAACCACGCAACGGCCGAACCTTCGAATACATGGGAGAAGACCCGCTGCTTGCCGGCATTCTCGATGGCAACGTCGTCAAAGGCGTGCAGTCGCAGTTCGTCATCGGAGACCTCAAGCACTACGCGCTCAACGACCAGGAGAGCGGCCGCAACGCCGTCAACGTCAACGTCGATAAGCGCTCCATGCGCGAGACCGATCTGTACGCGTTCGAGATCGCGATGGGCGTCGCCGAGCCCGGCGGCGTCATGTGCTCTTATAACCGCGTCAATGGCGACTTCGCCTGCGAGAACAGCTATCTCCTCAACGAGGTGCTTAAAAAGGATTTCCACTTCAAGGGCTTCGTTCTCTCTGACTGGGGCGGCACGCATTCAGCGGCCAAGGCCTCGCACAACGGCCTCGATCAGGAGCAGCCAGGCAAAACCTTTTTTGGTGATGAGCTCAAGAAGGCGGTTGAATCGGGTGAGGTTTCGCAGGACGAGCTGAATGACCATGTTCATCGCGTGCTGCGAACCATCTTCGCCAGCGGTCTCTTCGATCATCCGATCGTCAAACAGGTCCCTGATATCGAGAAAGGCGCGGAGCTGGCCCAGCAGCTCGCCGAAAAAAGCATCGTCCTCTTGAAGAACGAGCGTAACGTGCTGCCGCTGGCGTCTGGCATTCGCACCGTCGCGGTCATCGGCGGACACGCGGACGCAGGCGTGATCACGGGAGGAGGCTCTGCGCAGGTCGATGCGCCGGGTGGCTCGGCCGTGCCGCCTCCGCCGCCATCCGGCGACAACCCCATGGCGCGATTCATGCGCCAGCAGTGGCTGCCCAGTTCGCCGCTCAAGGCACTCACCGCGGCGCTTCCCGCGGCTAAAGTCACCTTCAACCCAGGTGACGACACGGCTGCCGCGGCTGCCGCCGCCAAGCAGGCTGATGTCGCTATTGTCTTCGCGTGGCAGTGGGAATCGGAAGGCTTCGACCTTCCCACTCTCGACCTCGCCAAAGAGCAGAACGCGCTTATCGAAGCCGTGGCCGCCGCCAATCCCAGAACCGTAGTCGTCCTTGAAACCGGCAGCCCCGCCACCATGCCGTGGATCGACAAAGTTGCCGGCGTCGTCGAGGCCTGGTATCCCGGGACTCGAGGTGGCGAAGCTCTGGCCAATATTCTCACCGGCAAAGTTAATCCCACGGGCAAACTCGCGATCACGTTTCCCGAGGAGCGACGCCGACCTGCCTCATCCCACGCTCGTCCTGCCGCCGCCCGAGTCGCAGATGAACTTCGGTGGCGGGGGCGACATCTCAGCCAGAATGGCCCGTGCGGCCAAAGGCTTGCCGCCATTTCAGATCTCTTATGACGAGGCCCTGAAGGTCGGCTACAAATGGTACGACGCCGAACAAAAAGCTGTGCTGTTCCCATTCGGCTTCGGCCTCACTTACACCACCTACGCCTATTCCGGACTTGCTGTGAAAAGCGGCGACGGCCTATCCGTCAGTTTCACCGTGAAGAACACCGGCAAGCGCGCTGGCACTGAGATCGCGCAGGTTTACACTGGCTTCCCGGATGCCGCCGGAGAACCCCCCAAGCGACTCATCGGCTGGGCACGCGTGGATCTTATGCCCGGCGAGCAGAAGACTGTTACGGTTGCAGTCGACCGCGACCGGCTCACCGTCTACGACGAAGCCAGCGACTCATGGAAACTCGTGCCAGGGAACTATAACGTGCAGGCTGGAGGATCCTCGCGAGATTTGTCCTTGCATCAAGTCGTCAGCTTGCAGTGAGGGCTGCTGCTTCTGCAGGCGAGCGCATCGAGCTCATTCATGCCCTCGCATTTTGCTTTGAATAGTGGGGAAGAACGGCTTGAATCCGGGCTGTGGCAGGATCAACGAGGGGCGTCCAGGCGCGAGGCCAGCCACTCCATCGCGGCCGCCTCGTTCTCGATCTCGGTACGAAGCCCGGCGGTGACTACCGGCAGCGGCAGCTTCAATCCTGCCAGCCGCACCGCGTCTTTTTCGGTGGTCAACAGCGCGCTCGCCCCGCAACGGGCCGCCTTCGCCGCGAGCCGGTCCAGGTCGTTCTGCGTATAGCGATGGTGATCGCGGAACGCCTCGGTCGCGGCAACGTCCGCCCTCGCCGCTCGCAACCCGGCAAAGAACTGTTCCGGCCGCGCGATGCCGCAGAAGGCCAGCGCCGGCGCATCCACTGGCGGAACCTCCATCTTTCGGTGCAGGCGCCAAACCTGCCCGTTCCATCCCCTTGTGCGCATAACGGACTCGACTTCCGCCTCATCCGCCGGAATCGCGATCACGCTTGCCCGCGCGGCTGCCTGCATTGGCTCACGCAGATTCCCCGCCGGCAACAGCCGGTCGCGCAGATCCCGCGCGCTCAGCAGCAGAATGTCGATTTCGCGATGAAGCTGCCGGTGCTGGAAGCCGTCGTCGAGGATGTGCACAGTGGGAGCGCCTTCTGACTCGGCCAGCAGGCCGGCCTCATACCGCTCCGCCGCCACGTAGACTGGCACGCCCGCCTGCCGCGCGATCAGCGGCGGCTCGTCGCCGAACTCCTCCGCGGTCACATCCAGCCGAACCCGCGCCGCTCCATCCCCGCTCCGTCCGTACCCGCGCGACAGCACATCGACCTGAAAGCCGCGAACCGCCAGCGCCTTCGCCAGCGCAATCGCCATCGGCGTCTTCCCCGCCCCGCCCGTGGACAGGTTCCCAATACTGATCACGGGAAAGCGCAGCCGGCGCACCTCTTCGCTCGCCAAGCTGCGCTCCCGCAGCGCTAGTCCCAACCGATACAACGGCGTCAGTGGCGCCAACAGCGAGCGAAGGCTCATCGTTCGTGCTCCACGACCGCCCGGATCGCCGTCACGCATCGCTCTGTAGCGCCGGCCTGCTGCTCGAAGACCTGCAGCGCCCGCTGCCCAATCGCCTGTGCCGCCTCGCGATCGCCAAGCAGCTCATCCAGAACCGGCCACAGATTCTCCTTGTGCGTGATGCGCAGCGCATCGTGCGCGCGGAGATCCTCAGTGATGGAGCGGAAGTTCGCATAATGCGGACCCATCACGATGGGCACACCGAACTGCGCCGGCTCCAGCGGATTATGCCCACCGGCCGGCACCAGGCTGCCTCCCACAATCGCCACGCTGGCCAGGGAATACACCGACGCCAGCTCACCGATGGTATCAAGCAGCACTATCGATCCCGGCTCCAGCGGCATCATCGACTCAACCGGTTTTCCCTTCCACGCTGATCGACGCACCCACGGTACGCCCGACGCATCGAGCAGCGCCGCCACGTAATCGAAGCGCTCCGGATGCCGCGGGGCCAGCACCGTAATCAGCGACGGATACTGCGGCAGCACCGACCGGTGCGCCGCAATCACGGCCGACTCCTCGCCCTCGAGCGTGCTCCCCGCCACCACGAAAACGGCTCCCAACGCCAGAGCCTTCAGCAGCCGCGTCGCCTCGGCCTCCTCGGCCGCACGGATATCGAACTTCAGATTGCCCGCCACGCTCACCCGCTCGGCCGGGCATCCCAGCGCACGCAGGCGCTCGGCATCGACTTCGCTCTGGGCCAGCACTGCGCTCAACCGCGACAGGATCCCCTTCCACAGTCCGCGCAGCGCCCTGTAGCGCGGCCATGAGCGATCCGATATCCGCGCGTTCACCACCGCCACAGGAGTGTTCCGGCGGTAGCACCCCGCCAGCAGATTCGGCCAGAATTCGGTCTCCGCCAGCACCAGCATCTCCGGCCGCAGCGCATTGAGATACGCGCGCGTCGCCCACGGCAGATCGAGCGGCGCATAAAACGCGCGATCGCCCCCGATCCGCTGGCGAGCCAGATCCTGCCCGGTGCGCGTGGTGGTCGACAAGAGAATCCGATACGCCGGCAGGGCATGGTCCAGTTCGCCCAGGAGCCGCGAGACCGCCAGCACCTCGCCCACTGAAACCGCATGGATCCAGATCACTGGACGTGTATCCGGGCCGCCCAGAAGCCGCTCCGGGACCTTGCCCAGGCGCTCCCGAAGGCCCTCGCGATACTTGTGCGTGGTCGCCATCCGCCACAGCCACCACGGAGCGCTGACCACCAGTCCAATCAGGAGCGCCAGGTTGTAGACGAAAAGAATCATGCGCGACAGATTTCGCCTGCTCCAGAACCTTGCTTTAGATTGGCATGGGCCGGTAGCCTTGCCTGAGCGTCAATCTTCCACTGAAATCCGCAGGATTTTCGAAAACCATCTCACCTTCCTGCGGTCTAACCCTACGATGATACAGTCGAACCCTGTGAGGCTCTTCCGTCACATCTCCCTGTTGATCCTTGGCCTTGGCGTCCCCGTCTTCGCAAGCGACCACACGCCGCCGCCCGTGCAGCCGGCCACCGCCTTCGCGGCGGTCGAGGTTCACGACGACGAAAAGCTCGCCATTGCCGCGGAGCCGTACGATACCCGGGAGAAGGAGTCGATCTTCCGCATCGACTACCTCTCGCACGGAGTGATGCCCGTCCGGCTGGTCGTGACCAACAACAGCGACAAGCCCATCTCGTTGCGCGACGCCCGCATCCTGTTCCAGACGGCCGCCGGCGACCGCATCCAGGCTGCCGAGCCCGAAGATATCGAACGCCTGATCACCCAGAGGGAACGCAAGAGCGGGCACATCCCGCTTCCCGCGCCGCTGCCCCCCATCAAGACCAAGCCCAAGTTCAGTAACAAGGATCTCGAGACCGACTTCAACACATTCGAATACGCAGCGCTGGTTGTGGAGCCGCACACTACACGCGCGGGATTCCTCTTCTACGACGTCTCCCAGCTCGATCACCCGCTTAAGGGCGCCAAGCTGCACCTGCATGAAATCCGCGACGCCGAGGGCAAGGAGATGTTCTACTTCGAGATCCCGTTCGACAAGTACCTGCAGTCGAAGTCGAGCCAGATGAACTGAGCAGTTGGCCCCACCGCAGGTGGGTGGCTACTCGTAGTATCTTGCCGAGGTAGTATCCGTCTCCCAGATGATGCAGTCTTTCACGCGCACGCGGCCGCCGGTCATCTCGGCAAGCTGCTGGTTGGTCTGGTCGAAGAAGTAGCGGGCCAGGTTCTCGGCCGAGGGGTTCAGCTCGGTGAACGGCTCCAGGTCGTTGAGCATCTGGTGATCGATGCGGTCGATCACCGGACGCATCACCTCTTTGAGCATCTTGAAATCGAGCAGCAGGCCGGTTGCATCCAGCTCGCGGCCCATCAGCGTCACCTGCACCTTGTAGTTGTGCCCGTGCGGGTTTTCGCAGCGGCCGTGATAGTTGCGGAGGTAATGCCCCGATGCAAAGCCGGCCTCCACATTGACTTCATACATGAGCTTTCGCGTCGCCTGCGGGAAGTATCCCTAAGAGTTGATTCTAGTTCTTTTCAGGGGAGGCGGCGTTGCGACGCCCAGATGGTGAACCGGGGCAGACCTATTGGCCCGGCTTTCTGCGCTTGCGACGGGCGGCCAGACGCGCGGCTTCGCTGCGCCGGTCCACCTGCTCGAAGAGGTTGGTCATCACGCCGATAAACCCTGACGCCAGACCGGCCAGCAGCAGGAACAGAGCAATCGTGCGCCACATCGATCCGTTGGCCGGCAGTCCGGGCTGAAAGCCCGCCGGCACAAACGACATGCCCGCCGAGAGCAACGCGAAGAAGCCCAGCGTGGCGCCGAGAATGTAGAAGTTGCGAGACATGCTTGCTAGGAACCCAGCCTCTATTCTACGAGGCCTCAGGCGAGCAGTTCCGCCGAGTCGATCACCTCAACGCCGGCACTGGCGAACTCCGCCTCCATCCGCGCCACCGAGCCGTTCAGGTCGATCGCCCGGCAAGCGTCGCGGATGACTATTGCGTCGAACCCAAGCCGCCGCGCATCGAGCGCAGAGTAGCCTACGCAGAAGTCATAGGCCAGGCCGACGGCAAACACACGGGTTATGCTGCGCTCACGCAGGTAGCCGCACAGACCGGTGGCGGTGGTGCGGTCGTTCTCGAAGAACGCCGAGTAGGAGTCGATGTGCGGGCGAAAGCCTTTGCGCAGAATCAGTTCGGCGCGGGTGAGCTTGAGGTCGGGATGAAACTGCGCGCCGCGCGTGCCCTGCACGCAATGATCCGGCCACAGCGTCTGCTCGCCGTAGCTCACTTGCACATTCTCGAACGGATGTTTGCCGGGATGCTCGTGCGCGAATGACGCGTGATGCGGGCTGTGCCAGTCCTGCGTGAGGATGATGTGCTCGAAGAGCGGAGCGAGCCGGTGGATCACGGGGATGACTGCATCGCCATCCGCCACGGCCAGGGCACCGCCGGGGCAGAAATCGTTTTGAACATCGGTGACGAGGAGGACGTCGTGGACCGTGGTCTGCATGCTTGTTCCGTCCTGCGGCTACTTCTTGAGGAAGCCCTGGAGTTCGAGCCACTCCGCGAACCGATCGATCCAGTGGTCAGTGGGGATGTTCTGTTTGCGCATGCCGAAACCGTGACCGCCTTTCGCGTACATGTGCAGTTCGGCGGGCTTCTGCGCGGCGACCCACTTCGCATAGAGGGCTACACTCAACGGCCCGAGGCCGAGATTATCGTCGGTGGCAGCGGCGATGAACATGGGCGGCGCGTCGGAGGGAACCTGCATCTGCCTGAAGTCTTCGCCGCCCGCATAGATGGGAGCGACAAAGGCCGGCCGGCTATCCGGCTTGTACTGAAATGCCGCGCCGGTGGTGACGCCTCCGCCGGCAGAGAAGCCCATGATGCCCACCCGGTCCGGAGCAATGCCCCACTCCGATGCGTGCTGGCGGACATACGCCACGGCGGCGAGGCCATCCGCAACCGCAAGCGGCAGCGCTTTCGCGATCATCTGGTCAAGCTTTGCCCTGTCGTGCTGCCACAGGTCGCCGAACTCCTGGGTGGCGTCATCCGCGGTCGGCGCCAGGCGGTACTTCAACACAAAGGCCGTCATGCCGCGAGCCGCAAGGTACTTCGCGACATCGATGCCCTCGCTGTTGATGGAAAGCGCCATATATCCGCCGCCGGGGCAGATGACAACCGCGCTGCCCGTGTTCAGGCCGGCAGCCGGCTTGAACACGGTGAGCGTGGGTCGGGTGACGTTGGTGACGACCTCGGTGTTCCACACCTTCGAGAAGTACTGCTTCTCGAGATAGGTCTCTTGCGGAGTGCCGGGCGGGTTGCCGGCGTAGATGGGGATGACATCCTGCGCGAGGCAGAGAGGCGCGAGGAAGACGACTGCGCAGACGAGGCGGAGAACGAAGGATTTCATACGCGCAGAGTCTAGCAGAGACGAGCAGGGTGAGGCGTATTGAAGCGGGCGCGTTCGGATGTTCGGAATCGCACACTAGTTTTCGGGTTCGGACGCCGCGCGAAGACCCTCTAATCACCGGGCCTCTTGAAAGGAAAGAACTTCACTCTCATTCCACCCGCAGCAAAGGTGGAGCACTGATTGCTCTGTTCATCTAAGGAAACGCGTTTCTCCCCGCACGGAGGCCACACATGGCACGCTGGATGGCTCAACTCAGGCAGGTTCTGCGCCGGCTGGGCCGCGCGCCCATGTTCACTGCGATTACGCTTCTCACCCTCGCCGTCGGGATCGGCGCAAATACGGTGATCTTCACGGTGGTTGAGAACGTTTTGCTGAAGCCGCTGCCGTATCCAGACGCGGACCGGCTTATCGGCGTCTGGTACCAGGCTCCCGGAATCTCCTTCAATGGCGACTTGAACATCGCTCCGTCGCATTACTTCGTCAATCGGGAGCAAAGCAGGACGCTCGAAGATCTCGGCGTGTATGACGGCGACTCCTTCAGTGTGACCGGTTCGGGCGAACCGGAGCAGGTGCAGGGTCTCGATGTCACCGATGGCACGCTGCCCCTGCTCGACGTCAAGCCGGCACTCGGCCGTATCTTCACTCGCCAGGACGATCTGGCCTCTTCGCCCAAAACGGTCGTGCTGTCGTGGAGCTACTGGCAGCGCAAGTTCGGGGGCGCAAGCTCCGTGATCGGCAAGGCGATCACCATGGACGGCACAGCGCGGCAGATCGTCGGTGTTCTTCCGCGCGGCTTTCAGTTCCTCGATTACGACAAGGTCGATCTTGTCATTCCCTTCCAATGGGACCGCAGCAAAACGCATCTGGGCAACTACAGCTTTGAGGCATTAGCGCGGCTGAAGCCGGGCGTGACGATGGAACAGGCGAGCGCCGATCTGAATCGACTTATTCCGATCGCGTTCCACACTTTTTCGCCGCCGGACGGATTCTCAGAGTCGCTGTTCGAGTCGGTACATCTTTCCCCGAGCCTGCACCCGCTCAAGAAAGACGTGATCGGCGACATCGGCAACGTGCTGTGGGTCATCATGGGCGCGCTTGCGCTGGTTCTGCTGGTGGCCTGCGCCAACGTCGCGAACCTGTTGCTGGTCCGCGTGGAAGGCCGCCGCCAGGAGTTAGCCATTCGCTCCGCTCTGGGCGCAAGCTGGCGCCGCACCGCTGGCGAGCTGGTGATCGAGAGCATGGTCCTCGCCGCGATCGGAAGCCTCCTTGGACTGGCGCTCGCCTTTGCAGCACTGCGCGCGCTGATTTGGGCCGCGCCGCAGGGCCTGCCGCGCCTCCATGAGATCCGCATCGATCTCTACGCCCTGCTCTTCACCGCCGGCCTGGCGCTGCTCACCAGCTTCATTATCGCCATCCTGCCCATCCTCAAGTACGCCGGGCTCCGCGCCACCACTGGCCTGCGCGAAGGCGGACGCGCTCTCAGCCAGGGCCGCGACCGTTTGCGCGCGCGCAAGACGCTGGTCGTCGTCCAGGTTGCCATGGCGCTGGTGCTGCTCATCTGCTCGGGCCTCATGATCCGTACCTTCCGCGCTCTTACCCATGTCGATCCCGGGTTTAATGCGCACGGAGGTATGGAGACGTTCCGGTTCTACGTTCCTGAAACGCAGATCCCCGACGCGCAGGCCGATCGCCTGGTGCACCAGTTCCAGGAGATTTCGAATCGCATTTCGGCCGTCCCCGGCGTCACGGCGGTCAGCTTTTCGAGCACCATGCCGCTCTCCTTTTACAACTACAGCAACGACGTTCTCTATGCGCAGGACCACGAGATGAGCGAGGGCAAGCTCCCGCCCATTCGCCGCTTCAATTTCATTACTCCGGGCTACGTCTCCACCCTCGGCACCCGTGTCGTGGCGGGCCGCGAGATCTCCTGGGACGACAACTACAACAGGCTGCCCGTGGCCATGATCTCGGCGAATCTGGCGCGCGAGTGGTGGGGTTCTTCCCAGGCGGCGCTGGGCAAAAAGATTCGCGTGGCCAATACCGATGACTGGCGCGAAATTGTCGGCGTGACCGAGGACGCGCACTACGACGGCGTGGACAAGCCCGCTCCGACGACTGTTTACTGGCCGGTGTTGCGCGCCAACTTCGAGGGCCAGAAAGTCGATGTGCGCCGCGGAGTCATCTTTGCCATTCGCTCGCCGCGCGCAGGTTCGCAGGAGTTCTTCCACGAGATCCAGCAGGCGGTATGGTCGGTCAACTCCGGCAGCCCACTGGCCAACCCCACGACGATGGACGAAATGTACCGCAAGTCGATGGCTCGGACGTCGTTCACCCTGGTGTTGCTGTCAGCGGCCGGGGCCATGGCGTTGCTGCTCGGCATCCTCGGCATCTACGGCGTCATCTCCTACACGGTGGCGCAGCGCTCGAGGGAGATCGGCATCCGCATGGCGCTGGGGGCGCAGCGCGGGGAGTTGACGGGCTTATTTGTGCGCCAGGGGCTGGTGCTCACGTTCATGGGCGCGGCCGTGGGGCTGGTTATCGCTTTCGCGGCCATGCGCCTGCTGTCTTCGATTCTGTTCCATGTAAGCCCGTTCGACCCGCTCACGTACGGGGTCCTGACAGCGGTGCTGCTGCTTACGGCGAGCGTGGCCTGCTATCTGCCGTCGCGGCGGTCGGCAAGCGTGAATCCAGTGGATGCGCTGCGGGCGGAGTAGAGCTGCCCCGAGCGGGCAGACCCGGATCACGAGCCGAAGAACCGTTCCACATCCGTGATGTCGGTGGTCACGCGGTAGGGCGGCAGGCTGGCGAGAAACGTTTGTCCGTAGCGCTGGCGGCGGATGCGGGGGTCAAGAAGGACGAGGACGCCGCGGTCTTCGAGGGAGCGGATCAGGCGGCCGAAGCCCTGCTTCAGCGTGAGGACTGCTTCCGGCACCTGGTAGTCGAAGAACGGCTTGCCGCCGGCCTCTTCGATGGCCTTCATGCGCGCCTGGACAACTGGGTCGTTGGGCACCGCGAACGGCAGGCGGTCGATGATGACGCAGCTCAGCGCTTCGCCCTGCACGTCCACTCCCTGCCAGAAGCTCGAGGTGCCGAACAGCACCGCATTCGGCGTGGCGCGAAACTCCTCGAGCAACGCCTTGCGCGGAGCCGTGCCGTGCAGCAGGATGGGCCAGTCGAGCACCGGCAGCAAGCGCTCGTGGACATCGCGCATCTGGCTGTAGCTGGTGAACAGGCAGAAAGCGCGGCCCTTCGAAATGTCGAGGATGCGGCGGATCTTTTCGGCGGCGGCCGCGGGAAAATCCGGCTCGCGCGGGTCAGGCATCTCGGGCGGCAGATAGAGCAGCGCCTGCTTGCCGTAGTTGAAGTGCGACGGGACGATCAACTGCCGCGCTTCGGTCAGGCCAAGGCGCTTCCGCAAGTGGTCGAAGCCGCCCTGCACGGTGAGCGTGGCCGAGGTCAGCACCACCGTGGGAATGGTTTCGAAGACCAGGTCGTGCAGCAGCTCGGAGACGTCGATGGGGGTTGCCTGCACGAATGTCGTCCGGCTCTGGTTGCGGCCCAGTCGAACCGCGCCGTCGCGCTCGTTGCCGGCGTGCAGCCGCCGCTCCAGCCAATACACAATGTTGCTGGCGTTCGACTCCATCAGGAATTCGAGCTCGCTGCGAAGGCGGCTGATGCGTTTGCGCAGGCCGGGCGCCTCGTCCACTTCCTTCAGATTGCCGATCTCGTCTTCGATGCGGCGCAGCGTGGCGCGCACGCCGGTATAGAGATCGCCGCGCGTCTCGAGGAATTCTTCGCGCCCGGCGAAGGGCTGGCGGCCGTCACCCGCCATGGGCAATTCGGCGAAGAACATGCGCGCGCGGTCGCGCAACTGCGCGGTAAGCGCCGGCAGACCCAGCGCGCCTTCCTTGCCGCGCAGCATCGTATCGGTGTCGCGGGCCAGCTCTTCAAAACGGACGTTCGAGATCGACAGGCCAAAGTAGTTGGAGGCCACCTCTTCCAGCTCGTGGGCCTCGTCGAAGACCACCGCCGCGGCTTCCGGCAGAATGCCCCCATCGGGCGCGCCGGCCATCTCGCGCTTTACGGCCAGGTCGGCGAAGAACAGGTGGTGGTTGACGATGATGATGTCGGACTCGAGAGCGCGGCGGCGCATCTCGGTGATGAAGCAGGTCTGGTAGCTGGGGCAGGTCTGGCCCAGGCAGGCGTCCGAGCGGGCGTCGAGCTTCGACCACACGGCGCTGGCCTCGGGGATTCCCGACAGTTCAGCCCGGTCGCCGGTTTCGGTCTGCTGCTCCCACTTGGCAATCTGCTGGTACTGGTCGATCTCTTCGAGTCCCGACAAAATGGGCTGGCTGCGCAGGGTGACTAACTTGTGCCGGCAGAGATAGTTGGCCCGGCCCTTCATGTAGCAGACCCTCAGGTCGCCCAGCAGCGATTCGAGAAACGGCACGTCGCGGAAGAAAAGCTGGTCCTGCAGGGCCTTGGTTCCAGTGGAAATGATGACGCGCTGCCCTGTCCGCAGGGCGGGCAGCAGGTAAGCCAGCGTCTTGCCGGTGCCAGTGCCAGCTTCGACGATAAGGTGCTTCCGCTCGGCCATGGCGCGTTCCACAGCCTTGGCCATCTCCAACTGCCCGGGCCGGTACTCGTAGGGTAGCGGCGAGGTCGAGAGGATGCCGCCGGGCGCGAAGAACTCGTGCAGCGTGGGCAGGGTGCGGGTTGTGGTTGTGGTGGACGCCATCGGGGCGGGTTGCTCTCTCCATCATAGTGACGTCCGGCATTTCTGGAATGGAGCCTCAATCCGAGACTTCCAGCGGATAATGGAGATAGTGCAGTTGTGCCGCCTGAATTGATGCGGCGAGGAGAGAACTTGCCTACCTATCGCCGATCCGTAATCCCCACCCGCGCGGGCGCGGAGAATTTTCCGCTGGTGGCCATTGTGGGCCGCCCCAACGTGGGCAAGTCCACGCTGTTCAACCGGCTGACCAAGAGCCGGCGGTCGATTGTGGGCGACGAGCCGGGCATTACCCGCGACCGCATCTATGGGGAGTACGAGTGGGCAGGGCGGCGTTTCCGGCTGGTCGACACCGGCGGCATTGTCCCCGATGACCCGGAGTTGATCCCAACGGAGATCTTCAGCCAGGCGCGCGTGGCGCTCCAGGAGGCCGAAGCGCTGATCCTGGTGGTGGATGTTCGAACCGAGCTGGCCAGTCCCGACTACGACCTGGTGCGCATGCTGCTCCGCGGCAGCAAGCCCGTGTTTCTGGTGGTCAACAAGGTGGAGGGCGAGGCCATGGCCGCGGCGGCGGAGAACTTCCGCCAGCTTGGCATTCGCGAGGTGTACCCCGTCAGCTCCGAGCATGGACTGGGGATCGGCGAACTGCTGGATGCGGTTTCCGCGGCGATTCCCGACACCGCCACCGAGCCGCCGGCCGAAGCCGAAGACGAGATCGCTGAGGAGCACGAAGTTTCTGAAGGCGGCCCGCTCGAACCGGGGGCGGAAGACGAACCGCATCGACAGCTTCATCGCACCCATGGCGAGTTCGAGCAGCACGAGACTTCCATTGCGATCATCGGGCGGCCAAACGTGGGCAAGTCGACCCTGCTGAATGCGCTGACCGGGACGTCGCGGGCGATTGTGTCGCCCATTGCGGGGACGACGCGGGACGCCGTCGATGAGATGGTGGAATTCGAGGGCTCGCGGCTGCGGTTTGTGGATACGGCCGGCATCCGCCGCAAGGGCAAGACGCACCTGATGGCGGAGAAGCTGTCGGTCGTGATGGCGCGGAGGCATCTGGAAGCGGCGGACGTGGCGCTGCTGATGATCGATGCGACCGAGGGCGTGACGTCGTCGGATGCGACCATCGGCGGCTACGCGCACGAGTCGGGCCGGTCCGTCATCATCGTGGTGAACAAGTGGGACGCGGTGACCACGCACCGCACCGACGGCAAGCCGCCCGCCGACCGCGACATCTTCGAGAAGCAGTTGCGCAATGTGCTCAAGTACCTGGATTACGCGCCGCTGATCTTTCTCTCCGCCAAAGAAGGCACGGGCCTTCAACGCGTGCTGCACGAGGTGATATCCGTGGCCGCCGAGCGGCGCAAGCGCGTCACCACCGGCCAGATGAACCGCTTCCTCGAACGGGTCGACTTCCAGCGCGCGCCGGTGCCCATGGCCAAGCGCGTGCGGATCTTCTACATGACGCAGGCCGCAGTGGCGCCGCCCACGTTTGTGCTGTTTACCGACCGCGATATCAAACTCCACTTCGCCTTCGAGCGCTTCCTGCAGAACCAGATTCGCGACTCGTTCGGGTTCAAGGGCACGCCGATCTGGTTCAAGGTGAAGGCCAGGAACGCGGAGAAGAAGGACCACTAAGTGCCGCTTCGCGCGGTGCCGTTGATCTTTCTTCTTCTCGGGATCCTCTGCATCCCAATAGCGGCGCTTTTGCCGGCTTCACGCCGAAAAGCAAAAGTGCGCCTCCTGGCGTCACTGGGCGTCGGAATCGGATTCTGCCTGGACTCAATGTTGGCCACTTTGCCAGCATCGGAACCCGTGTGGCACCGATGGGTGCTGGCTGGCATGGGCGTTGCCGCGATCTGCGGCGGCATTCTCAAATTCCGCCGCGACCCTCTCGGAGAGCGCCCTGCCAGGTCGTTCTGATCGGCACCATCGGCAGGCCCGATGTCTTCGGGGCTGCATATTGAGTCCGCCACCGCCTGAGTGCCCACAGTCACAGACAGCGCAGCCTTCCCCAGTGCTCCATGGGTACGAGGGCGCCCATGGAATTTCTGAATCGCGAGGTTCTCAACAGTCTCTGTCCCGATTGCTTCCAGCAACGTGAGCCGTATCCCTGGGCGCAAATTCCTAACCTGCTCACGGCGGCAGGCCATGAGATTCTCCGCCAGAGCCTGCCACCGGTGGAGGCGGGCTTTGACCGTCAGGTTGGGGTTCAACGGGCCCATGGCCAGGCGCCGCACGATCGCTATCTGCTGCACTTCCGTCCGGGAGTGACGGTGGAAAAGCCGTGGCTCGACTTCATCGACGAGTTGCGCGGCCCGCTCTACCAGGATTGGCTGCGCAAGATGCTGGGCGACCACAAGTTCATTCCCACGTTCGAGTGGTATTACGCCTGGGAGGGCTGCGCGGTGAGCCCGCACTGCGACGCGACGCGCAAGCTGGCGACCCACATCTTCTACTTCAACACTGAGGAAGACTGGGAGCCGGGCTGGGGCGGGCAGATCCTGATCCTCGACAGCGAGCGGAAGTGGAAGGCGCACTCGGGACCGAGCTTCGAGCAGTTGAAAGTCGCCGCCTCCATCGATCCGCGCGGCAACGGCAGCTTGTTGTTTCAGCGCACCCAGCACTCGTGGCACGGCGTGCGGCCTCTGGCGTGTCCGCCGGGCAAGCTGCGCCGCCTGTTTATCGTGACGGTCAATATTCCGAGTTTCCAGGTGTGGTGGCGCCGTGTCCGCGGGAAAGACCCCGACGGATTCCGCATCCGCGCAGCATAGGGCCCGGGCTGGAGGATAGCCATGGACGATCTTTCGACGTTCCAACGCGAATACCTGTGGGAGCTCGAGATTCCGAGCAAGCAGGTGCTTGAGCTTGCCGAGGCGGTTCCGGAAGAGGCCTACGACTGGCGTCCCGCCGAAGACGCCCGCAGCTTTGCGGCGGTGCTGGTGCACATCGCCGCGGGCAACCTGATGCTGTTGTACCGCGCCGATGTCCACAGCGCCGAGGTGACGAGGCTTTGCGGATCGCTGGCAACCGAGAGCCCTGAGCAGTGGCTCAAGCTGGTCCGCAAGAGCGTGGGGATGGAGAAAACCATCACCAGCAAGGACGCGGTGCTCGATCTGTTGCGGAGTTCGTTCGACGCGGTGAAGGCCGCGGTGCGTTCGATGAATCCGGAAGAGTTGGAAAAGCCCCGCGAGGTCTGGAACGAAGTGACCACCTACCGGCGGGTCTACATGCGCATCCTGGCGCACGCCGATGAACACATGGGACAGGCGATTGCCTATGTGCGCGTGATGGGGTTCCGCGTGCCGTGGCCGGACCCGATCAGGATGATGTAGGAGACGGCAGCCCGGGCTGCGCCCGCGGAGTAGGGATCAATTTTCGTAAACGTGGCTCTGTCGAGGCCCGTCACCGCGCCGGCACCGAAGCGTATTTGCCAGACTTGGCGTAGAGATAATCGCCGCCCTGGCCGGGGTCGTTGGGGTCCTTGAGCACGTAATACAGCATGGTCACGGGCGCAAAGCACTGGCGGTAAATGAGGCCGACGCCGGCGCCATGGCCTGGCTGCACCACGTTCATGCTCAGGTAGAAGTACGCGGGCGGATTGTCGATACGGATGATGCCGTTTCGGATCTGGCTGGTGATCTCGTGAAGGCCGCCGCCGGAGAACGTCGCAGTGCCGTCGTCGCCCACGCCAAAGCTGTAGGCCGGCGGGTGGTCCATATCGTACGTTGTGTCGATCGCCGCCTGCCACCGCCGAGTGATCGGGGCCATGGTCTTGGGGGCAACTACCCGGAGCGCGATCGAGCAGGAGTTTTTCGAGCCGGGGCCATACATGCCGTTGACGAAGTTGCTGCCGCTGTCGCCGGTTTCAGCGGCGATGACTTCGGCGGCAGTGGGTGGCGGCTTTACCCCGGCACAGCCTGCCGGCAGGGCGAAGAGGGACGAGGGAGACGGCGCAAAAGAGACTTTGCGGACGTCAACCATCGTCATCGAAGCGGCTCCCGGAGCGCTAAGCGTGGCGCGGATCACCAGTTGGTCTTTCTCGTCGAGCCAGGCCTTTACGCTGCTCCCCTGGGTAGTCCCGGCATACACCTTAGTCGCGATTCCGTTCAGGGTCTCCGTGCCAATGGGCTTCAAATCTCCCTTGGAGATGCTGGCGGACAGTTCGGCCGTCATGCCGAAGGGATCGCCCCAGTCACCCGAGAAGGTGCCGGCACTGCACGCGGCGGGAGTGGCGGACGGATCCCAGGAGAAGGAAGACATCGCGGTGAGGTTATACAGCGTGAGCGTTCGATTGGCCGGAGTGCCGTCGGGCCTGGCAGGGTGATTCACTTCCGTCAGGGCCATCGAGCCATTGCGATAGACGGTCATCGTGCCTGGATCAGGGCCACTCAATGCGGACGTGATGGTGTAAGTAGTGGGGCTTGGGCTCTGGCCAATTAGGACCGAAGTGAAGGCCAGGGTTCCGAGAGCACTCAGGGCTCGTGCATGGAACATCGTGCGGCTCCTTGGAGCGTAAGGCTCGGCACACAGATTGCGATTGGAAAGCCGGTTCCCGGGAAGTCAGCGATCATAGCCGCTGCACCATGCGACGTCAATCACCACCAGAATGTTCGGCTCGCTGCTCCGTGCCGCGGCGAACCTCCGGATTCACGGCTCGCGGACAACAACTACGGCCGCCGCCACCTGCTTCCGCCCCATCGCCCACCGCACCGGCAGGCCGAGCAGGACGAGGCCCGCGCCGATGAGAGACGGTACAGTCCGGTTGGCAATGAGCATGAGAGCCAGGATTCCGCAGCCGGCGATGAAGACGACCGGCGCGACTGGGTACCACCATGCTTTCGGAGCCGGGCCGCGGAAGAGCGTCGCGGCCGTGAGTGCCAGGAAGACAACCGACGAAAAGATGATGAAGGCGAGAATGCGGTCGAAGGCGCCGAACAGGACGATCACCAGCGCCATACCCGTCTGCAGCAGAACCGCGTTGGCCGGTGTGCCAAAGCGCGGATGGAGGCGCGAGAAGACACCGAGGGGACCCATGGACTCGGCCTTCCCCAAGGCATAGGTAACGCGCGGGACCGCCATGCTTAGAACCAGCAATCCGCCCGCAACGCTGAGGACCACGCAGGCGGAGAGCACCCGGCCGCCGGATGCGCCGAAGAGCGATTCGCCGAACTGTGCGACGAATGCGGTGTTCGACTGAATGTTCTGCATGGGCACGACCGCGACGAATCCGAGGCTCACCAGAAGGTAGAGCGCCGTGACCAGCAGGACGCCGCCGGTGAAGGCGATGGGCAGGGTGCGCTGCGGGTTACGGACTTCTCCGGCGATCTTGCCGGCCTCCCACCATCCGCCAAAGCAGAAGAAGGCGCTGACCGCGGCTCCGGCGATGGCGATGCCGAGTGGATCGGATCCGACGCGGCGCGCGGCCAGGGGCATGAGGTTGGCGGCTGACGTATGGCCGCCCAGGAAGGCCCATCCTACCAGCGCCACCAGCACCGGGATCTTGAGCCAGTTGAGGACCGTCATCAGTCGGCTGCTGAGGCGCATGCCGACGTAGTTGATGGCGCCGAGCAAGGCGATAATCGCGGCGGGAAGAGCGGGAAGTAGCGATTGCGGGATGGAGAAGAGAGACTGCAGATAGGGGACGGTTCCCACGCAGAGCGACGCCGCCACGCCGGGATACATGACGAGAGCGGCCATCCACGCATAGAGGAAGGCGACCTGCGGGCCGAAGCCGCGGCGGAGGTAGACGTATTCGCCGCCGTCCTGGGGATTGCGGACGGCGAGTTCGGTAAAGCAGAGGGCGCCGGCCAGGGTCATGACGGCCATGCCGCACCAGACGCCGGCCAGCAGCGCCGGCGAGCCGAGCGAGCGGGCCATGGCGGCCGGGGTGAGGAAGATTCCCAGTGAGATGGCCTCGCCGGTTACGACGGCGGTGGCTGCCCACACGCCCATCTGGCGCTCGTTTGGGGAGGTTTCTTGTCCGCTTGGGGAAATTTCTTGCATAGTCCGGCTCATGGTAGCGGCTTCGCGTCCCGGTCCGCCATCGACCGTTCGATGGAGAGGAGGGCCACGCCGAACGATTGCGCTTGGGTGGCCAGAACCGCCGTTAGTCTCCGCAAGCCCGCGGAATCCGGCCCTGTGAGAAAATTGAAGTTTGCACACGCAGTCCAAGTTTCGTTTGCTTGTGGTGCGGCTGGGCGCCATGGGCGACATCCTGCACGCCTTGCCCGCGGTCACCGCGTTGCGGCGCGCGCACCCCTCGTGGGTTATGGGATGGGTGATCGAGCCGAACTGGCGGCACCTGCTGACCACGGCGAACGGCACGCCGGCTGAGCCGCTCAGCGCCTCGCAGCCATTGGTAGACCAACTGCATCTGGCCCCGGTAAAAGCCTGGGGGCGCTCTCCTCTCAGCAGTCGTACAGCCCGCGAAATCAAGGAGTTGCGCGCCAGCCTGAAGTCTGCCGGCTACGATGCCGTGGTGGATTTTCAGGGGGCGGTGCGGTCGGCGTCACTGGGATGCCTTTCGGGCGCGGTGCGGCGGATCGGCGAGTCGAAACCGCGGGAGTGGGCGGCGAAGTGGCTGTTCACGGAGCGGGTGTTGACTACGGGCCGCCACGTGATCGAGCAGGATGTGGAGGTGGCCGCCGCGGTGGCCGGGGACGCTCTGGAGCCGGAGTCGCCGCTGCTGCCCATCGATCCGCATGCGGAGACGTGGTGCGACGGGTTGTTTGCGCCCCTGGCGAGCGATCCTGTTGCGCTCCTGAATCCCGGAGCGGGCTGGGGCTCCAAGCGCTGGCCTGTAGAGCGGTATGCTTCGGTTGCCGCTTCACTGGCGGGCCGCGGGTTCCGGGTGCTGGTGAATGCCGCGCCCGGCGAAGAGGAACTGGCCGAGGCGATCAAGATGCAGTCGAACCGGGCCGCCATGCCGGTGCGCTGCTCGCTGCCGCAGTTGATTGCGATCAACCGGAGAGTGGCGCTGGCCATCGGCGGCGATACCGGTCCGATCCACCTGGCCTGTGCGCTGGGGCGGCCGGTGGTGGGCATCTACGGACCCACCGACCCGGCGCGTAATGGACCCTACGGCACCCGGTTTAAAGTGCTGCGCAGCCCGCTGAGCCAGCGGAACCACGCGCGGCTGGACGAGCCCGAGGCCGGGCTGCTTACCATTAGCTCAGAAGACGTGCTCGAGGCCGTCGACGAAGTGCTTTCTCCGGAGGCTGCCCAATGACGACCGCCAATCAGCCGCAAGCAGGACTGGATCAGCCGCTGGCAGCGGGTGGCGCGACGCATTCGCGTTCCGCTGGGGTTCGCGGTGGCCGCGCTTGTATGTGTTCGAGCTGTGGCAGCAAGCGCCGGAGCCGGTAGCGGTGGCGTGGAGCCTGGCGCTGGTGATTCCGGGGCTGTGGCTGCGGGGTTATGCCGCCGGCTACGTGAAGAAGAACCAGGAGCTGACCACCACGGGGCCCTATGCGCATGTGCGCAACCCGCTCTATCTGGGGTCGATCCTGATGGCCGCCGGGTTTGCGGTGGCGCTGGAGAGCTGGGCGGTGGGCGTGGCGCTGGGGGTGATGTTCGTTGCGATCTACGTGCCGGTGATCGCGTCAGAGGAGCGGTTTCTGCGCGCAACGTTCGCGGGATTCGACGATTATTGCCGCCGGGTTCCGCGCCTGATTCCCCGGTTGACTGCCGCGCAGATGCCCGGTGACGATGGGCAGGGCCGGTTTTTCCTGCCGCTTTATTTGAAACACCGCGAGTACAATGCTCTTTTGGGGGCTGCCCTTTTGTACCTGGCTCTGCTGATTCTGCGGCCGGCGCTGCACGTCCTGATTTCCGGACGGCCCTGAACGACTTTTGAACCGTCCAACTGACGAAGGAGCCTCGCCTGCCGGTGAAGAAGAAGCGCACGACTGTCCTCTCCAGCCTGGGTGCACTTTTCTTTGCTGTTTTCGCCTGCGCGCAGCAGGCTCCCGCTCCCCCAGGGGCGGCACAGACCCAGACCCTGGCTCCGCCGCGGCCCGGCTTCACCTTTCCGCAAAAGCAGACCCTCACTTACCTGGTGGACTGGCGCGTGTTTCCCGCCGGAACCGCCGTTCTGCACTTTGAGCAGCAGGACAACGTGGAGAAGCTGTCGGCGACGGCCGAAACCAGCGGCGCCATCAATCTGCTCTTTCACGTCAGCGACAAGTTCCAGTCGACCTTTGACCGCGCCAGGGGCTGCACCTCCCAGTTCGACAAGCAGACGGTGGAAGGACGGCGGCAGGTTAACTCGACGCTGAAGCTGGATTACGCGGCCAACAAGTCGATCCTGGACGAGAAAAACATGGTCACGGGTGAGACCAAGCACGTCGAGCAGCCGATTTCCGGGTGCCTGACCGACCTGCTTACAGGTGTCTTCTACGCTTCGAGTCAGCCGATGACGGTGGGGCAGAGCTTTCCGCTGCCGGTCGTCGATGCAACACACACCGTGCAGGTCAGCATGAAGGTGGAGGGCCGCGAAGAGATCAAGACGCCGCTGGGGACGTTCAAGACGGTCCGCGTGCAGCCCATTGCCGATGCCGGCGTGGTGAAGAACCGCGGCAATATCTGGATCTGGTATACCGACGACGACCGGCACCTGCCAGTGCAGATGCGGGCGCGGCTGTTCTGGGGAACGATTACGTTCCGGCTGTCGACGAACGAAGCGAAGTAGAACCATCCTCTGTTTACTGGGTAGTTACCTTCGATCAAAACGCGCTGGAAGCAGAGAGCTCGGAATGCGGGGAGAAAGGCTTGAAAGCGAAGAAACGGCGCAAGAGAGTGTTTTTGCTAAGTTTATTATTATGAATAATATAGTTCTTCAATTGTGGAAAACTTTTGAAACTCTAATTGTTAATTTTCTGGTTAACATCCCGTGAGGCTATGTATGAGCCGCGAAGGCGGTTTGAACTGGGCCCAGAAGATTGCGCAGGGCTGACGCAGGGTAATGATGAGGCAGGAGACGGGGAAGACGATGTGCCGGCCATCACATCTGTGCGTGCGGACACAACAACAACTCAGAGACCGCTTTGGTTTGCTAGCCGGCGCGTCGTTCTTCGCGTGGTTGTAGCGGCTGGCTCTGCACCAGGTCCAGCGGGGCAGCCGAGGGCAAGTAGATCGAGAACGCGGTGCCGCTGGGGGCCTTGGTCTGGGGCGGTAGCGCAGCCTGCCTTGATTGCGCAGCACGATGTCTCGGGTAAGCCACAGGCCCAGGCCGGTTCCGCGGCTGCCCTTGGTGGTGAAGAACTGCGTAAACAGGTTTTTGCGGACATCGTCGCGTATGCCGCTGCCGGTGTCGGCCACCGTGATCCGGGCAAAGTGCGCGCCCTTGATGGTACAGGCGTGATCCGTACATGAGCCGGCCCCCGTCGGGCACGGCATCGATGGCATTGCCGATCAGGTTGACCAGCGCCTGGCGAATCTCGCCCGCTGAGCAATAGGCAAGGGTACGGCGGGCGCGAAGATTCTCGCGAATCTGGCGCTCGCAGCATCTTGCCGCGGAAAAGCGCGACCGCCGACGCCGCCAGCTCCGCCAGGTCGGTCAGCTCGGGCTTCGCGGGGGCGCGATGGAAGCGCAGCGTCTGCTGCACGATCTCGCTGATGCGATCCAGCTCGCTGCTGGCCATTTGTGCGAACGATCTTCGACTGATCGAGGCTGGAGCTGTTTTCGACCAGGAACAGCAGGTTCCCCAGCGCCTCAAGGGGATTGTTGACCTCGTGGGCCATGGTTGCGGCCAGCCGCCCGGCCACCGCCAGCTTCTCCGTGTTTCGCAGCGCTTCGTCGCTGTGGACCTGGCGCTCAGCGGCGGCGCGAACTTCAAGCTGTTTCATGCGCGCGGTCATGGCCACCTGCACGGCGCAGAGCAGGAGTTCCTTGCGCACCGGGCGATCCAGCAGAGTGAGGCTGTGGATCTCCATGCGCGCGCGGTGGCGACGGCTGCGTACTGTGGCTCCGCCGGTCCGCTGGTCAGCAACATGACGGGCAGGTCCGACCAGGCCGGCTGCCGCTGCACCAGGTTGAGCAGCGCGTCGATGCCATCGCCCGCCAGAGCCTCGTCGGTGAGAATGAGTCCGAGCAACTGCGCGCTCTCGACGCTTGCACTGTCGGCGATCCGCGGCACGCATCGGCCGGCATAGCCGCAGCCGGTCAGGAGGCCGCAGATGAGGTCGCCGTCGCGCCCCACGGGAGCGACCACCATGAAACGGCGATCCAGTGCCACGGTCTCCATCACAGCAGCTCCTTTCCTCCTATGTATTCGGGCGTGCCCGTGAGCACCCCGGTGAAGTTCTTGAGCGGGTCGCCGATGGAGATTTTGCCATCCTTGATCTGCATTTCGCGGATGGACCGCTCGTGCGGGCCCTTGCGGCGCTTCACGACGCTGAGGGCCTGCCGCACCTCTCCCTGGGCTTCAAAGTAGCGCAGGAGCAGAACATTGTCGGCGAGGTAACTCACGTCCATGGGCGACATCATGGCTTGTCCCAGCAGGCCGAATTGCGCGAGCACGAGGAACGAGGCCACTCCTACCTGGTTTAGATAGGAAAGAAGCTCATGAAGCTGTACGATGAGCGCGCGTTCTTCGCTCATGGCGTTCATCAAGCCGTTGAGGCTGTCGATGACCACCAGCCGCCACTGCTTCGTCTCCACACCGCGGCGGATCCGATCGACGAACTCGCCGGGGGAAAGCTCGGCGGGATCCAGCTGATCCAGGTGAATTATTTCCTCTGCGAGGAAAGGCGTCGAGCTCCATACCGAGGCCGCGGCTGCGATCAAGGAAGGACTGTCTGGTTTCGTCGAAGGTGAAGATGGCGGCTCGTTCGCCGCGCTGCGCAGCCGAGTAAGCCCATTTGGAACAGAGAGTTGACTTGCCGCTGCCGGTGGGACCGGCGATCAGGGTTGCGGTGCCACGCTGCACGCCTCCATTGAACAGGGCATCCAGTTCGTCGATGCCGCTGGACAGGTCTTCCTGGGGATGGCCGGCGCTGCGATACTCGCCCGAAACCAGGCGCGGAAACACGCGCAGGCCGCCTTTCAGGATCACGTAATCGTGATAGCCCTCGCGGAACCCGGTGGCGCGGACCTTCATCACTTCGAGGCGGCGGCGGGTGATGCCGTACTCGCGGGGCAGCACCTCGAGGCTGATGACTCCGTGGGCGATGGTCTGCACCTGGCTCTCGCTCTGTTCGCGGATACGCTCATCAAGGAGCAGGGTGGTGCAGTCGCGACCCTCGAAGAACTGCTTGAGGGAGAGCACCTGGCGGCGGTAACGCAGGGAGTCGCGGGCCAGCATACGCAATTCCGACATCGAATCAATGACTACGCGCAAGGGGTTGATCTCGCGCACCATCGCCAGGATCGTCTCCACTACATCGGCCAGCTCGACTTCCGCCGGCTGAAAGACCGTATACGGCTGGCCGGAACCGCTGGCCAGTTCCGGCGGCGAGATCCTGCAGATCAGGATGTTCTCGAGGCTGAAATTGTGCGAGGCGGCGACATGGCGCAGTTCCGCCTCGCTCTCCGCCAGGGAGATGTACAGGCCGGTCTCGCCGCGCCGCGCTCCTTCGATCAGGAACTGCAGGGACAGAGTGGTTTTGCCGGCACCCGGGCTGCCTTCCACAAGGTATAGAAAACCCTTGGCTAAGCCGCCATGAAGGATGTCGTCGAGGCCTGCGATTCCGGTTGACAGCCGGGTGTCCTCTTGCATGCGTTTCCGGTGCTCCTGAAGGTTAGTGATGAGGTGTGTGCGACAGGGAGGAGGTGGTGAAGTGCGGCATCATCTATGTCTTGCGATAAGTATCCCGTCTCCTCCACGGGCAACGCTTTATCGCTTCGATGCGGCCCGGCGTGGACGCGTGAGGATGGGGAGAGAAGATTCCTGCCGGAGGCGCGACCGGGGACGCGCGAGCCGGCGGGCGCAAATTTCGGGGCGCAAACTCCGGCGAAGGGTCAGGCATCATAGCCTCAGTCCGCCCGCTTTACGGGGGTTAGCAGGGACCCGAAAACGGCGGAAGGCTGGAGCAGACGATGGCGGTAACGCATCTCATCGACTCGAACCACAACGACTCGGACATGTTCGTGCCTGGCGACTGGGTGCGCGTGAAGGCTCGGGAAGGGGTCTTCATTGTGCTTCGCGTGGATGAGAGGGCCAGCCGGGCCGACGTGGTGAGTTGCGAACCCGCGCTGTGCGTTGTCGATACGGGCATTCCCTTGAGCCTGATTTCTCCAGATTACGATTACCTCCCCGAGCTCTTCCGCTGGTATGTGGAAGAAGCTCCTGTTCACGGCGCAGGCGGCAGCGGCCGATAGCCGCGCAGGCGGCATGGCTCCTGCATGTAAGCTCAATGGGGAGCGTTCGACCTGCCTATGCGAAGCCTGTCACTGCCTGCCGGAGCGTTCCGCGCGCTGGCCCATCAGATCAGCGATTTTACGGCCGATTATCTTGAAAAGCTTCCCGGCCTGCCGTCGTATCCGCCGGGGATTACGGGGCAGCAGACCGAGGCTCTGTTCACGGGCGATGCTCCGCTCGAAGGCATGGGCGCGACGGCATTTGATGACCTGCCGCAGGTGTTTGAGTATGCGCGGCCTTCGTCGCCGCGATTCTTCGGATATGTGTTCGGCTCGGGCGAGCCCATCGGGGCTCTGGGCGACTTTGCCGCCAGGGTCCTGAACCAGAACGCGACGGCGTGGCGGTCGGCGCCGTCCGGGGTCACCCTCGAGCGAACCGTGGTGCGCTGGCTCGCAGAGGCGATTGGCTGCGCGGGCTTTACGGGAAGCCTGACGCTGGGCGGATCATCGGCTAACCTGATGGCACTCTGCATGGCCCGCGAGGCTAAGGCCCCGGCGAATCAGACCGGCGTGCGCGGCGGCGTGATCTACTGCTCCGCCGAGGCGCACATGTCGATTGCCAAGGCAGCGGCGCTGCTGGGTCTGGGCCACGATTCGGTCCGGCACATCGCCGTGGACGAGGCGTTCCGCATGCGCACGGATGAGCTTCGCGCGGCCATCGAGCGCGACAGGGCGGCAGGCAAGATGCCCATCGCGATCGTAGCCAGCGCCGGCACCACGGCTACCGGCAGCATCGATCCGCTGGAGGAGATTGCCGGCGTCTCCGAGGAGTTCGGCTTGTGGATGCATGTGGATGGGGCGTACGGCGCGCTGGCGGCGCTGGCGATTCCCGAGGCGTTTCGCGGCATGAACCGGGCGAATTCGCTCTCGCTCGATCCTCACAAGTGGCTCTATCAGCCGGCGGGGGTCGGGTGCCTGCTGTATCGCGATGCAGCCGATGCGCAGCGCGCCTTCTCGCATACCGGCGACTATGCACGCTCGCTGACCAACGATCCGATCGAGGGCTTCACGATCTTCGAGGAGTCGATGGAGCTGTCGCGGCCTTTCCGCGCGCTCAAGCTGTGGATGTCGCTGCGCTACTTCGGCATGCGCGCGTTTCAGCAGTCGATTGCAGAGGATCTGCAACTGGCGCAGGTGCTCGCCGGTGCCGTCGATTCGGAGCCGAAATTGGAACGGCTGGCTCCGGTGGCGCTGAGCGCCGTGTGCTTCCGTTACAAAGACGCGGCGGGGGATCTCGACGAACTCAACAGCGCGATTCTCAAGCGGATTACGCAGCGCGGCCGCGTCTATCTCTCCAATGCACTGATTCACGGCCACTTCGCACTGCGCGCGTGCGTGGTGAATCACCGCACGACAGAGGGCGATGTGCGGATGATCGTCAGCGAGGTGCTGGCGGCGGCGGCCGAAGTTCAGGCGTGAGGACCACCGGCGGGCCCGTGATCCACCGAGGAACAGGCTCGCCGGATTCCACCACCTTCTCTTACGACATCGAGACCGACTGCACGTGGATCGTGTCGCCATCCTTGGTGCCGGTCACGTTCACGCGCAGGTGATCCTTCTTCGAGCTGTTTTCGAGCAGCTTGGCCGCCTGCTGGTTTCCGTTGGCGTCGAACTTCAGGAAGTTTCCGGTCTTGTCGACGATTCCGAAGCCGCTCTTGACGCACATGAGGGCGCAGTCGCGGGTGTGCGCGTCGGCATTGGCCTTGGCCTTGGCCGAGCACTGCACGTCGAGGATGGAAACTCCGCTCCAGTCTTCAGCGGCCGCAAAGGCCGGTAGCATCAGCGCGATCGCAGTCAGCAGGACAATACGTTTCATTGAAGGGCTCCTTTGTGCATAGTCTGATGGTCCAACTCAAACAGCGGCGATCAGGCAAGCCGCTGCACGGTTTCCGAACTGGTGCGGTTCGCAGCGCCTTCGGGCGCGGGTTCGCGAGCTTCGCTGAGCTTAGCGAGCGCGAATGCTCCAAGTGACATTTCGATGTCGCGCACCGCGATGTCAAAGAACTGCCCCTGCGTGATCAGGCTCAGCGCGATCGCCCAGAGCCATGCCATCACGATGTAGGCCGCGTAGCGCGTGTACCGGGTAAGCACCAGGATTCCTGCAACGATCTCAACTGCGCCCACGACATGCATGAACGTCGGAGCCGAGATGTGAAGCAGCCGTGGAATGGCGGGGTTCAGGTACATCTCCCAGTTGGTAAGCAGATTCAGGTACTTGTCGAGTCCAGCCAAAATGGGGCAAAGTCCAAGCCCGATGCGTAACGTCCACCAGGCTGAGTTGAGCCGAGGATTAAGTACCATAATTACCTCCCACTGCTCAATGGAGCGCCGGCGGCAGGAACGGTTACACGCTCGCAGGGCTGTAACCCTTCGCCGCCTGGGCGATCAATAGAGTAGAAGCTGGAGAGCAGAGGCTCGGAGGCAACGGCAGTGACCGGCATTGGAATTCTGGAACGCGCGCGCATTGAAGGCTGGACCGATGACGAAGTCGTGCGCCGCGTCAGAGAAGGCGACCTGGCTCTCTTTGAACTGCTGATGCGCCGTCACAACCAGCGTGTCTATCGTGCCATCCGCAGCATCCTGCGCGATGACGCCGAATCTGAAGACGTGATGCAGGAAGCATATGTTCGGGCTTACGAGCATCTCAGCCAGTTCGAGGGCCGGGCGCAGTTCTCCACCTGGCTTACGCGCATCGCAGTGAACGAGGCTCTCAAGCGCCTGAAAGCCCGGGGAAGGATGGAACCGCTCGATATGCCGTACGACGGAGAGGACGACCCCACGCCGATGCAGGTTTCCGATGCACGCACGCCCGAGGTGAACGCTTCGCGGAGTGAAGCTGCCAGTCTCCTCGAGCAGGCGATCCTGTCCCTCCCCCAGTCCTACCGGACGGTCATCGTGCTGCGCGATGTGGAAGAGATGAGCACCGCAGAGACGGCCGAGGCCCTCTCGCTCACCGAATCGAATGTGAAAGTACGCCTGCACCGCGCCCACGAACTGCTGCGCGAAGAACTCTATACACGTGCCGGCGTATCGGCTGCGCAGGCATTCGGGTTCCATGCCGTCCGCTGTGACCGCGTCGTGTACGAGGTCTTCGAGCGCTTGCGCCAACGCGCTGAGATCGCAGAGCTTTAAGCTTGGGCCGTAGTTATCCCGCGGGGTTTTCAGCCGGCCCGAGGGTCAGGCCGTTCTCGGTAAGCGGAGCGCCGCCGGGCGGGTCGAGGGGCTTGATGCCGTGGGGCAGATGGATGCCGTCCTGCGCCAGCAGGGCCTCGTACACCGGGACGCTGCGCCAGTGGCGCGCCAGGGCGAAGGCGCTCATGTTGGCGATCATCAGGGGAAGCACCAGACCGTAGCCGCCGGTCATCTCAAAGACAATGAGCACCGAGGTCATGGGCGCGCGGACGATGCCGGCAAAGACCGCGCCCATGCCGACCACGGCAAAGGCGCCGATGGAGTCGGCGGAGTGATGGAAGACGGTGACGTCGATGTAACCGACCGCGCCGCCCAGCATGCCGCCCATGAACAGCGAAGGCGCGAAGATGCCGCCCGAGCCGCCGCTGGAGTAGGAGCAGACCGTGGCCGCCAGCTTCAGCACGCAGAAAACGACCATCATCCGCACCGGCAATGTGCCGGTAAAGGCAAGAGTCAGCGTCTTGTAGGGATCGCCGGCGATGCCGTTCACGTGATAGAAGTACAAGGCCGACGACGGCGAGCACCCCGTACCGCCGCGCCGCCGATGGCCGGGTGAACCCAGCGCGGTACCGAGGTCAGCTCGCTGAACCGCGCCCGCAGCCACAGCAGTGAATCAGTGAAGGCGACCGAGACCACGGCGGCCAGCAGACCCAGCAGCGCATACCAGAGCAGCGACGACGAGTTGTCGAGGCTGTAGGGCCGCGGCACGTGAAACACCGGGTTGTTGCCGAGGAGGAATGCTCGACCACCGCGGCCAGCGCAGCGGCGACAATCACGCCGGAGAGCATGGTCATGTCCAGGTCGCCGACCAGCTCTTCAATCGTGAACGTGATGGCGGCGATGGGAGCGTTGAAGGCGGCGGCGATTCCCGCGGCCATGCCCACCGAGGTCATGCGCCGGCTGTACACAGGGTTCAGACGCGCGGCGCGCGCCAGCATGCTGCTGACACCGGAGCAGATCTGCACCGTGGGGCCTTCAAGGCCGAGAGATGCTCCCGAGCCGATCTGGAACGAACAGAGCACGAATTTGCCGATGGTCTCGCGAAGGGTGACCAGGCCGTTGCGCATGGCGAAGGCAACCTTGACCTGCGGAATGCCGCTGCCTGCCGCCGCCGGAGCCCAATAAGTGAGTCCCAGGCCCACGATGAGACCGCCGACGGCCGGGGAGAGGATGGTCCAGAAGATCCAGCTATGGCCGGGGGCGGCATTGGCGCGGTCGATCATCAGCCTCTCGAGCCAGGTGATGCTGATGTGAAACGCCACGGCGGCCAGCCCGCAGAGCCCGCCGGCAAGGATGGTGAGCGCCAGCACCCGCTGCCGCTCGGTGGGGAGCCTTCGATATAACCAGGCGAGAAACTTTGTCCAGACCGCTCCGAATCCTTGCCAATTTGCCAACTCTGCGGTACCTCTAGAAGTAAGATCTGCTCTTCCAGTATAGGAGCGGCGTTCTTCAGAGCTCCCGCGGGTCACCACTACGTAGGGATCCAGTCATCGCAAGTGGATCCGCCACCACCGTAGTCTCACCTTCCTTCTCAATGATTTGAGCGGACGCTCAAATTGTAGTCTTTCCCTATCTGCCAGAAGTGCCAGCAGTTTTCCGGGCCTGAAGCGGTGAATCTCTTTCAAGGGAGAGAAGCGCGTGAATGGAAACCTGATCGCGACCCACGTTCTACCAGGCGGATTCGTCGACATGAGCTACGATCCCGACGACGGCATCATCAATGATTCTTTAGGAACCTCAAGTTTCGCCGATTCCTGCGGTCTCGACGACGAGATGGAAACCGGCGATGCGAAGTTCTACAACCTGAACACCCGCGAAGACTGAGCCTCGCCGTTCCGTAGACGGCGAAGGGCCGGCCGGCTCACCCCGGCACGAGCGCGCTGGTGCGCCGGTTGATCCTTATACAGATAAGGCACGCCAGGAATCGCGGCGCGCCGCATTCAGCGCCCGCGAGCAAGCGGTCGCCGCGGTTCGCGCATCCTATCTGACTTGGGAGACAAACGCGTGAACCATAAGCTGAAACCCACTCATGATCAGCCCGGCGGCTTCGTCGAGGACAAGGCAAACCCCGACGACGGCGTGGAGAACGATTCGTTGGGCACAGTGAGTATCGCCGACTCGACGGGCCTGGACGAAAGCAAGGAAACCGGCGACGCCAAACGCCACAACAAGAACACACACGAAGACTGATCCACCCTATGTTCTTTGGCGGACGCTCGTCCCAGCCAACCAGCGCTCCGTCCATTCAAATCCCCGCTGAGTGGATGGAGCCCGCTTGACCTGTTCGCCTCCCCGATTCTCCGCGTGAAAGCAATCGCATCGACCAGGCAACCCTTGGCGCGATTCCTGCATTCGCGAGCCGGACGAGCGCAATAGTCATCACGATCTCCCCCAATTGTCGAGAGCCTGTCATTTGATTGTCGCGGCCGATTTTGCGAGTCCAATCGAACCTATACTTGCGTTCGGAGCATGCTGCAGTTCACATAACACTCCCCCCGCTGAGTATGCCCCAATGGAGGTAAAAACCATGCGAAGACATTCGAGGATGGCGCGAGCCCTCCTTCTGATGTGGTCGGTGGCGGCTTCCTTCATGCTCGTGCTGATGTGTGGGTCGGCGCGCGCGTGGGCAGAGTCGCCATCTCATCATGACCATGGCCATATCCTGATCAGCGACCAGTACAACAACCGCGTGATCGAAGTCGATGTCGAGACGCACAAAGTCGTCTGGTCGTTCGGCAACGGTTCTGACATACCCGGCCCGCACAGCGTGGTCGGAGTGAACGATGCCGAACGTGTGAGCGATGCAACGCTGATCTCAGGAACCGGCATTCCGCCGAGCAGCCCTCCGCTGCCCGGCTGTTCTGACGCAACCAACGGCTGCGCTGACAACCGCGTCTTCTTCGTAAGCCGGCATGGCCGCATCTTCTGGCAGTACGGACAGGCAGGCGTAACCGGCGCGGGCCCAAATGAACTCAACACGCCCGTACAGGCGCTGTTCACCAGCATGTTCATGGGGCACCGCGGCTTCTATGTCCTGATCGCCGATCAGGGCAACCAGCGCATCATCGTTGTCAACAAAAATGGCAACATCGTATGGCAATACGGCACCACCGGTGTTGCTGGCAGCGGCCCTAATCAACTCGACAGCCCCAACAGCGGCGAGATCCTCGAAAACGGGAACATCCTCATCGCCGACGAGAACAACAATCGCGTGATTGAGGTCAAGCCCAACGGCGTGCTGGTGATGACCTTCACCGCCAGCAACTCGCTGGGCGCGGCGGCCTTCGCCAGCCGCCTGCCCAACGGCGACACGCTGATCTCCGACGCTGGCAACAACCGCATTGTGGAAGTGGACAAGACCGACAACGTGGTGTGGCAATACGTTACCAACACCGGCGCAAACAGCAATCCGAACCCGCAGCCGACGCGCGGTATCCGCCTGCGCAATGGCAACACGATCATCAGTGACCAGTACAACAACCGCGTCATCGAGGTTACGCCGGGAGGAAAGATCGTCTTTCAGCAGGGCAAGACCAACGTCATGGGCAGCGGCTTCAACCGCCTCAACGGCCCCTATGACGCGAAGAAGATCGGCGACTACACCGGCCTGACGCCGCCCTTCGATACCGATCACGACGGAGACGATCAGCACTAGCGCATAAGCATCTTTACCGCAGAAGACCGCAATCGATTTGTTGTTCCTTTGCACCGTGCCGGACTACCAGGGCCAGTCCGGCACGGTATTTTTGTGCGCGCTACTTCGGCTCCGTCTGGCGCATGAACTCCGCCAGGTAGTCCTTCCATACCGCTGCGGAAGTGTGGGTTCCATGCCCCCGGGTCTGGTCGCTGATGGGCAGCAGAATGAAGCGCCCACGCGGAATCTTCTTCACTTCGTTCTCCGCAATGCCCAGCTCCGGCGGATTGATGTAGTCATCCGCGGAGTTGATCCACAGCACCGGCGCCTTGATCGTGCCGAGCTTCACCTCCGGGTTGTAGTTTCGGCTGGCGTTGAAGTAGAAGATCATGTCGTTGGCATCGGTGCTCGCCATGGTCCGCGCCAGATAGCGATCGGCAAACTCTTCGGCCTGGACGCGTGTGGGCGCCTGCTTCTGCATCACCAGCGGAGCCGAGCCCATGACAAGCAGCAGTTGATTGGCGCCGCGCAGGCCGTCCTGCGGCTGGGTCTTGTACTCGCCGCCATGCCATGCGGGATCGAGCTTGATGTCCTGGATCGCCATGTAGCGCATCATGCGGTTGCGCCCGGCGATCTCGACGGGCAGGCATGCAAACGGCGCCAGTGCATCCATGAAGTCGGGGTAGGTCTCGCCCCACACGAATCCCTGCATGCAGCCCATCGAGGTGCCGAGGATCAGGCGCAGATGATCGATCTTCATCTCGTCGAGCATCAGGAGATCGGCGCGCACCATGTCGTCGTAGTCGTAGGCGGGGAAGTGCATGTGCAGCCCGTCGGAGGGCTTCGAGCTTTGGCCGTGACCGATCTCGTCGGGCAGGATGAGGAAGTACTTCTGGATATCGAGCAGGCCGCCCGGCACAAACAAAACGTCCGAGAAGACCGGATTCAGCAGCGACTTCGCATTGCCGCCGGTGCCGTGCAGAAGCAGGACCGCATTGTCCACGTGGCCGGCGGCGTTGCGATGTGGCTCGCCCAGCGTGACGTAGTGCAGCTTCAATTCGGGCAGCGATTCACCGGTGCCGAATTTGAAATCCTTCAGCACCACCGCCCCATCTTTTGCGGGCCATTGTGCGGCGCGTTCCCGGCTGCGTCGCCTGCTTTGCGCCAACGTGACGCTGCAAAATGCCAGCGGCCAATGACCAGATTCTGAATTCGCATATCCGCTCAGGCTCCCTGGAAAACTCGTTCCTCGAATCCTAACAACCGCAGCCTTGAGACTCCGCGCACGGGCGGGTTATAGACTGCATGCACCGTCCCGAGACAGGAGAGTCGCTATCGTTCAAGCCGTCATCCTCTATCGCTTTGCCAGCTTCCGTGCTCACCGCCATCGCCGCTCTCCTGAAGCCTTTTTACCGGATTGCTTTCTGGCCGGGGCCAAAGAGAGTGGATTGCTCGATACTCTCTCGGCGAGGCCAATGTCCTTTGAACGCCTGGCTGCGGCCTCTGCCGTGATGCCAAAGCGCGCGAGGCGCTGGCGGCATGGCTCGAACTGGGCGTGCGCCTGGGTCAACTGCAGATGGGCGCAGACGGATACGCGTTGAAGGGGCTGGCAAAGAAGCTCGCCGACCCCGGCAACGATGCCGCCATGGCAATGGTTGAAGAGGTCGCGCGCCTCCATTACAAGCTCATCGCAGACACTCCTACGCGGCTGCGCAGGGGCGAGCTTTGGAGCATGAGCGATCAGGACGGCGCGCTGATCGCGCGATCCTCGCGCATCCTTGAGGCCTTTCAGACGGAAGCTATCGACCGCTGCTTTCCTGTCGCCGGCCCGGTGCGCCTGCTTGAGGTCGGCTGCGGTTCAGGCGCGTACATTCGCCACGCGGCCGTCAAAAATCCCGAGCTTACAGCGCTTGGACTGGAGCTCCAGCCCGACGTGGCCGAGGTAGCCCGCGGCAACATCGCGGCGTGGGGCCTCAGGGAGCGCGTGCGGATCGAGGCCGGCGACGTTCGCTCCAGAACGCCGGACGAGCTCTTCGATGTCGTCACGCTCTACAACAACATCTACTACTTCCCGGCCGAAGAACGCGTCGCGCTGCTCTGCCATCTGCGCGGCTTTGTGAAGCCCGGCGGCATGTTGCTGGCTACCACGTGCTGCCACGGCGGCAGCGTCGGCGTGGAAGTGCTCAACCTGTGGGGCGCGGCCACCGCTGGATGCGGGCCTCTGCCGCGGGTGGACGAGTTTGTGCAACAGTTGCGCGCGGCAGGCTTTGCCGAAGCCGAAGCCATCCACCTGTCGCCCGGCGAAAGCTTTTACGCATTCAAAGCCCGGTAGGCATATTGGCCATTCAATATCCAGACTGTAACTTATGGGTTACAATGTCACCTGGGTGATGGCAGTAAGATGCAAGTCCTTCGCACCTATGAATTCGCGGAATGGCTAACCAATCTGCGCGACCGACAAGGGCGTGCCAAGATCCTCTCGCGAATCGATCGGCTCGAGGAGGGAAATCCCGGAGTGATGCGCAGCGTTGGATCGGGTGTGTTCGAGATGAAGATCGACTTCGGTCCCGGTTATCGCGTTTATTACATTCATCGCGGTGAGGAGGTCGTGATTCTTTTGTGTGGAGGAGATAAGGACACGCGGGAACGCGACATTCAGAGAGCGAAAGTACTTGCGCAACGTTGGAAGGAAGGAGCGTGACCAATGAATCCTGAGGCAAAGCCATATGATGCTGCTGAATTTCTGACGGACGAAGAGACCGTCGCCACGTACCTCACGGACGCACTCGAGACCGAAGACCCTCGCATTATCGCCAAGGCTTTAGGCGCAGTGGCGCGGGCACGGGGTGGTATGGCACAACTAGCTCAGGAAACTGGGCTGTCGCGCGAGGCTCTTTATCGTGCGTTGAGCGATAGCGGCAACCCTGAGCTGGCCACCGTCCTCAAGGTCATGCGCGCGCTGGGCATCCGCCTGAAGGCCACCATCGCGGCCTGACCAGCCGAGAACCGGTCGCGGTTAAGCCATTCCCATCCGTTACCTCACCGCGATAAAATTTCAGCGGAATCATGTTTTCTCGCATTACCATTGCCGCTCTGCCTCAGGTCAGGCGCTTCCGCCGCGGCCGTCACGACCGTGGACGTTGACCCGCGCCGCTGATTACCCTGTATTGCGATGATTCTTTCCCCTTCCCGAGGCCCGAACAGTGCCCAGGAACCCGGCGCGCCCGCCGGAAAGCTTCGATTTAGTTCGATCCGCACCCCGCGGATAGAAAGGCACTACCCGTGAGTACCACGAACAGCTTTGCCAGCCGCGCCACGCTTAAGTCCGGCGCCAAGTCCTATACGATCTTACCGGCTCCCCGCGCTCGAGGCCAAAGGCTTCAACCTCAGCCGCCTCCCGTTCAGCCTGAAGATCCTGCTTGAAAACCTGCTGCGCCGCGAAGACGGCGTGAACGTGACCGCCGACGACATCGAGTTCCTCGCCAAGTGGGACGCCAAGGCCGAGCCCAGCCGCGAGATCGCCTACATGCCGGCGCGCGTGCTGATGCAGGACTTCACCGGCGTGCCCGCCATCGTCGACCTGGCCGCCATGCGCGACGCCATCAAGACCCTTGGCGGCGACCCCGAGCGCGTGAATCCGCTCATCCCCGCCGAGCTGGTCATCGACCACTCCGTGCAGGTGGACGAGTTCGGCACGCCCCAGGCCTACGACGCCAACTCGCTGCCTCGAGTTCCAGCGCAACCGTGAGCGCTACGCCTTCCTGAAGTGGGGCCAGACCGCCTTCCGCAACTTCAGCGCCGTGCCGCCGGGCATGGGCATCTGCCACCAGGTCAATCTCGAATACCTGGCCCGCGTGGTCTTTACCACCGACGATGAGCGGCGAGCTGCTCGCCTATCCTGACACGCTGGTCGGCACCGACTCGCACACCACCATGATCAATGGCCTCGGCGTGCTGGGCTGGGGCGTGGGCGGCATTGAGGCCGAGGCCGCGATGCTCGGGCCAGCCAGTCTCCATGCTGGTTCCGCAGGTGGTGGGCTACAAGCTCACCGGCAAGCTGCGCGAAGGCGCAACCGCGACCGATCTCGTACTGACCGTGACGCAGGCGCTGCGCAAGCTCGGCGTTGTCGGCAAGTTCGTCGAGTTCTACGGACCCGGCATCGCGGAGCTGCCGCTCGCCGATCGCGCCACCATCAGCAACATGGCGCCCGAGTACGGCGCGACGTGCGGCATCTTCCCCGTCGATGCGGAGACGCTGCGCTACCTGCGCCTCACCGGACGCAGCGAAGAACAGATCGCGCTGGTCGAGGCCTACTACAAGGAGCAGGGCCTCTTCCACACCTCCGGCACGCCTGAAGCCGAGTACACGCAGACCCTCGAGCTCGATCTCGCCACCGTCGAGCCCAGCGTCGCCGGCCCCAAGCGCCCGCAGGATCGCGTGCTGCTCAAAGACGCGGCCGCGAGCTTCGCAGCAGCAGCTTCCCGGCCTGCTGGCGCCCACGGCCAAGCCGCTGGGCACGCGCACTGCGGCCGCGTGGGAGCGGCAAACGATTGCCGACACTGCACTCGCCGTTGGAGCAGAGGATAACGAAGGCCCGGCAACTTCGTCCGCGAACACCCACGTCCACGGCCAGGCACCGCTCCATGTCACCACGACTGTGAAGGAACGGTTCAATGTCGATCCGGACAAGTATCTCGATCACGGCTCGGTCGTCATCGCCGCCATCACCAGTTGCACCAACACATCGAATCCCTCGGTGATGGTCGCCGCGGGCATCCTGGCAAAGAAGGCCGTTGAAAAGGGCTCTGTGTGTTCCGCCGTGGGTCAAGACTTCGCTCGCGCCGGGCTCGCGCGTGGTGACGGATTACTACGAGAAGTCCGGCCTGCTGCCCTATCTCGAAAAGCTGCGCTTCAATGTCGTCGGCTACGGCTGCACCACGTGCATCGGCAACTCCGGCCCGCTGCCCACCGATGTTTCGAAGAGCCATCGACGAGCACGGGCTGGTTGCCGTCAGCGTGCTCAGCGGCAACCGCAACTTTGAAGGCCGCGTCAACGTGGATGTCCGCGCCAATTACCTGATGTCGCCGCCGCTGGTGGTGGCTTATGCGCTCGCGGGCAAAATCGGCCACAACTTCGACACCGATCCGCTGGGCAACGACCAGAACGGCCAGCCGGTGTTTCTCAAGGACATCTGGCCGACGCAGGCAGAAGTGGCAGCGGCAATCGAAAAGGGCATCTCCAGCGAAGGCTTCCGCAAGGAATATGCGCACGTGTTCCGACGGCGACGCCAACTGGCAGAGCCTCAGCTTCCCCACCGGCGACATCTACCAGTGGGAGCCCGACTCCACTTACATCCGCAAGGCGCCGTACTTCGACGGCATCACCAAGACGCCCGCGCCGGTCACCGACATCCTCGTGCGCGCGTGCTCGCGGTACTGGGCGACTCCGTGACGACCGACCACATCTCGCCCGCTGGCAACATCAAGGCCAGCGGTCCCGCCGGCAAGTATCTCGCCGAGCACGGCGTCAAGGCCGCCGACTTTAACAGCTACGGCTCGCGGCGCGGCAATCATGAAGTCATGGTGCGCGGCACGTTTGCCAATGTTCGTCTGCGCAACAAGCTTGCCCCGGGCACCGAGGGCGGCGTCACGCGCCTGCTGCCTGAAGGCGAGCAGATGTCGATCTTCGACGCCAGCGTGAAGTACGCCGAGCGCAAGACGCCGCTGGTCATTCTTGCCGGCAAGGAGTACGGCTCCGGCTCGTCGCGCGACTGGGCGGCCAAGGGCCCGAACCTGCTGGGCGTGAGGGCCGTCATCGCCGAAAGCTTCGAGCGCATTCATCGCTCCAACCTCGTCGGCATGGGCATTCTGCCGCTGCAGTTTGAAGACGGCCAGAACGTCGAAAGCGCTCGGCCTCACGGGCGAAGAAACGTACGACTTCGCCGGCCTCACGACGTTGCTCAAGGACAAATTCGCCAAGCGGCCGCACGCTCAAGGTCAAGGCGACAGGCCGCCGACGGCAGCGTGAAGCAATTCACGGCCAAGGTGCGCATCGACACGCCGCAGGAGATCGAGTACTACGAGCACGGCGGCATCCTGCAGTACGTGCTGCGGCAACTGGCGGCGAAGTAAAGCAAGTTGCATGGCCGAACAAGATGAGGTCGACTGGAAAGCCCTGGGAACGCTGGCATTCAAAGCGCTGGCGGGAATTGCAGGGCTTTCTTTCCTTTTCGGCGGCGGCCTCATACACGCGGTTTGGGGAATCGACAGGATAACGGCCGAGATGGTGGGCATAGCGATCGCAGTCTTATTCGGTTTCCTTGCCGCGCTCCTCCATTCCCACGTTGAAGACTAAAGGCGGTCCTTGTTTCTCGCTCTTCTATACTCGCGGTATGCGAAACGAATTCACAGCCGTGATTACGCGCGATGGCGGATAGTTCGTCGCATGGTCGAAAGAGGTCCCGGGCGCGAACGGACAGGGCCGAACTCCTGAGGAATGCACCGAGAGCCTCCACGCCGCAATTGAACTCATAGGCGGGGATCGGCGCGAATGGTCGCCTGAAGAGCCGCTCCGCTGACTTTACCAGGCAGCCAACAACTTAGCCGTTGCACGCTTCGGACGAATGCGCGAAGCTATCGCAATGGGCTCCTTCTTCAAGCGCATCGCGCCGGCCGTCGCTCTCTTCTTTCTTTCGCCTCTGGTCGCCGAATATCTGCTCGGCGATTTCCCGCTGAGCAAGCTCGGCTTCCTGCTGTTCCTTGCGCCGTTCTATGGCGGCGGCGCCATTCTGATTCGCGAGATCACGCGGCGCACCGGCCGCGGATGGCCCACCATTCTCACGCTCGCCCTCGCCTACGGCATCTTTGAGGAAGCGTTCACCACCCAGACGCTTTTCAATCCCGACTATCTCGGACTCCACTTGCATCTGCTCGAGCCGGCGTTCATCCCGGCGCTCGGCATCAGCGCCTGGTGGACGATCTTCGTGCTCACGCTTCACACCGTGTGGAGCATCTCGGTTCCCATCGCCATCATGGAAGCGCTCGTCCCGCAACGCGCGCAGACGCCATGGTTGAAGTGGCTCGGACCGAGCATCGTCACTCTGTTCTTCGTGCTTATTGCGTGCACCATGACGGTGCACTCCATCCAGAGCGACAGCCATCACTTCATGGCTTCGAACCGGCAGTTCGTGGTGTCGGCGGTGTGCTGCGTCGTTGTCGCGGTGGCCGCGTTTCTTCTGCCGCGCCGCAGCGCAGAACGCCATCCCGGCAACCCGCCAAGCCCGTGGATCACCGGTGCACTTTCGCTGGCGGCGAGTTCCATCTTCCTTGTTGCTCCGCGCACGTGGGGCTGGGGCGCGGTGGCCATCTATCTCGCGCTCGATCTGCTGATGATCCTTGCGGTCACAGCCTGGTCGCGCCTGGAAGGATGGAACGGCCTGCACATTCTGTCGCTCGGCGGAGGCGCGGCCCTGGCGTACGCGTGGCATGCCTTCATCCAGCAGCCTGTCACGGGCAAGGCTGACCTGGGCATGCGCATCGGCAACGCCATCCTCGCTCTGGGAACGATCCTGCTGCTCTACGCCGCCGCGCGCCGCACCGCAGCCACGCTGACCGAGGCACCGGCAGCACTCGCCAAATGAACCACGAACCATCGCGGCGCGGCTAGCTCCGCTACACTCAGCCCGCCATCGCCCGCGGCGTATTCATCTCCGCGCGGAAGCGCAGCCACGCCGCAATGCGATCAGGCATGGGCAGCTTCGTATAGTGCATCTCACGCACCTGGATACTGCGGCCCAGCGCGTGCCGCAACAGCGCTTCTTCTGCATTGGAGTAAAGCCGCATCTTCGCGCCGCACAACGCACACGCAGGCAGTTCCTGCGCCACCAGGTGTCCGCAACTCTCGCACAGCGCTGCGCCGCGCTGCTCGCCGTCGGGCTTGCTTGCCCACAACAGGGTGCGCACCTCGCCCTTCTCCAGCGCGTCAATCACCTCGTTCAGGCCCACCGCACCCAGCGCGTTCGACGCAAAGCCGCCCATAGTGCGATCCATCAGCCGCTGCTCGTCTTCGCGGTCTCTCGCGTCCACCAGGGCCTGCGCTTTCTCCTGGATCTCCTCGTGCGTCGCCAGTCCCGGATCCACCGCAATCCGGCCCACCAGGATGCGCTTGAGGTCTGGATGCAGGACCGCCTCGATCTCCGGCCACATCTCGTCGCGGCAGCCGATGATCAGCGCGTCGTAATCCCGGTGCTCATGGAAGTGCAGCAGATGATCCGCCAGAAAGGAGAAGTGCCGCCGCGCCTGCTCGTCCTTTTTGCGCTCCCGGTGTGTCGACTTGCCGGCGCCCGTGGTCCGGATCTTCTCCTTATCGTCTTCGTCCAGGATCTGGCTGTGTTCGGCGATCTCGCGCGCTTCCAGCAGCAGTAGCCGCGCGCGGTTCCGATCGGCCAGCGCAATGCAATACCGCCTGCGGCCCTGCTGCTGCGCAATCAGCGGACCCAGCGTGAAGTTTGAACCCACATCGATGTGGCAGCCGAAGTCGCCCGGCGCATCGAACTCGCGCCAGATGCCTTTGCTTCGGCACGCGAAGATCACCTTCGTCCGTCCGCCGTTGCCCTTCAGGTCGGAGATGCTCTTGATGATGCGCTCGACGTCCGCCTGATCAGCCGAGTGCCCCACGGATCGCTCGGCCGGGTTCGCCTTCTTCAGCGTGCCCAGCTTCTGCTTGAGTTTTTCCTTGGCGAAGAGCGGCTCTTCGCGATGCGCAAGTTCCGACGGCTCCGGCGATCTGTAGTACACCGAGATCGCATCGCGCCCTTCGGTCCAGAAACCTGCCAGTTCCTGCAATTCATCCACAGTGATTTTCGAATTCACATTTGCCACATTCACTCCCGGTTGCGCAAACGCGCAGCAAAGAAAGGAGCGGCCGCACTCCAGCGGCCACTCTCGTTGTCCGGAACTAAGGCTGTTTTCTTCCCGCGGGGAACGCCGTGAAGCGCAGATCGCCGGCCGGCTTGGTATGCGGCTCCTGCGGGCCGACCTCCAGATGCGCTGCATAGGAGCGCTCATGCAGGCCGGGATGCCGATTTTCCGGCAGGCGCGGCGTGGCATTGGTTGCGGGCGCATGGTCACTCGCCTTCGCGGATGCGTGGTTGGCTGTCCCGCGTGCCGCCGTCTCGCTCTTCGAAGTTGGACCCTTCGAAGTTGTGCTCTTCGTCGAATTCTTTGTCTTCCCAGTGTTCTTTGTGCCTGCGTTTCTTTTAGAGACGCCCCGTGACTCGCCTGCGCGCCTGGCCGCAGCCGGTGCTTTTCCGCGCTCTCCGGCGGAGTTCTTCGCCAGGCTCTTCGGTGCTTTCGCCGCACTTGTTGCCGTGCTCTTCTTCTTCCTGCCGGTTTCGATAGAGACGGGATTTCGCTCACTCATCGTGTTCTGATCGCTCCTGAAGACGCGCGGCGTCCGGCGAGGCTGCGCCGGATGTACGTGCGCAGCCTCGCCGATGCGTGCGGGCCGGATTGTGCTTCTCACCAACCTCCGATGCAGCATGGTTACACGCGGGGTTACCCGGCGTTGCAACTCCGATTCAACTTCGGTTTTTGTGTCCTGAACGCACGAAAGCCACCCCCTAAGGAGTGGCTTCCAAGCCTTGCAGTGGAGGACTGTTAGCTCTTCCGCGTTGTCGCCTTGGTCTTGCCGCTGCGGCGTCCCTTCGCGGCCGCCACGGGCATCTCCTGCTCGTGGGGTGAAAGGAACTTTCCATCCGTGGTGCGGTCGCCCAGTACATGGAGGCGCAGGAAATTCGTAGAGCCGGACTTGGTCCGCGTGCCGGCCACAATCGCGATCACCTCGCGCGGACGAACGAATCCGCCCTGCTCCAGCAGCATCTCGGCCAGGTCCACCATCGCCTCGGTCGAGTTGGCCTTGGGGCAGCGGATCGGCACCGTTCCCCACAGCAGATTGAGCCGGTTGATCGTCACATCGTTCGGGCTCAGCGCGAAGATCGGCGTGGGAGGATGATACTTCGAGAGCTGGCGCGCCGTGGCGCCCGACTCCGTGAACAGGGCAATCCCGCGCAGGTCCAGATCTTCGGCGGCGTGCGCCGTCGCTTCGCAGATCGTCTCCGCAATCGACAGGTGAGAATGATTCGGGCGCAGAGCATACGCCGTCTGCTCTTTCATCGTGCGCTCGGCTTCCTGCACAATGCGGCTCATCATCTGCACCACTTCCACCGGATACTTGCCCACCGCCGATTCGCCGGAAAGCATCACCGCGTCGGTGCCGTCGTACACCGCGTTCGCCACGTCCGATGCCTCGGCGCGCGTGGGCCGCGGGTTCTCGATCATCGACTCCAGCATCTGCGTCGCCGTGATCACCGGCTTGCGAAACTCGCCTGCCCTGCGGATGATGTGCTTCTGAATGGCCGGCACTTTCTCCGGCGGAACCTCAACGCCGAGATCTCCGCGCGCCACCATGATGCCGTCGGATACCTGCAGGATCTGATCGAGCTGTTCGATCGCCTGCGGCTTTTCCAGCTTGGCAATGATCCACGTCTCCGACCCGTAAGCCGAAACGCGGTTGCGCACCAGGCGGACGTCCTCGGCCGTGCGCACAAATGAGACCGCAATCGCGTCCACGCCGTTCTTCAGCGCAAACTCGAGATCCGCGTCGTCCTTCTCCGTCAGCGAAGGCACGCGCACAGGAATTCCCGGCAGATTGATTCCCTTGTTCTCGCCCAGCATGCCGCCGTTGACGATCTCGCAGACAACGTCCTCGCCTACCACCTCATGCACGCGCAGCTCAATCAGTCCGTCTGACAACAGAATCCGCGAGCCCTGCTCCACGTTTTCCGCCAGCGTCTTGAAGGTGGTGCCCACCAGCGAAGCCGTGCCCGGCACTTCGCGCGGCGTGATGGTGATGCGCTTGCCCGCCTGCAGCATCACCGGCTGGCGATCCTTCAGCTTCGAGGTGCGGATCTTCGGGCCCTGCAGATCTCCCAGAATGCAAAGCGGCTTGCGTTCCTCGCGGCTCACCTTGCGGATCATCTGGATCAGCGCCAGCTTCTCCTCGTGCGTGCCGTGGGAAAAGTTCAGGCGGACAACGTCGACACCTGCTCGTACCAAATCGCGAAAGACCGGTTCGGTATTCGAAGCGGGGCCAAGAGTGGCCACGATCTTCGCGCGGCGTTGTGTTGCAGAGTCGGACAAGCTAAGTTCAGCAAACGGCATTGATGAGTGCTCCAGAATGGTCAAGCGGCTTGGGGGATGTTGGTGTGCGACCTTCGGCCATTTTACAGGTTTAGGCCGCAGAGCCCTTACCATCATGCCGAATTCACTGCACCGTCTTCCGTGCGGGGAGTCACAGACTCGAAACGGCATCTGTTCTGTTATGGGCTGCAACGCGGCCCAGTCGTCTCTCGCGGAGCAGCCCGTTCAGTTCCGCGCCCAGGAGCGCGCTGAAGCACGTGAGGTAGAGCCATACCAGCGTAGCGATTCCCGCGGCGAATGAGCCGTAAAATCTCGAATAATCGGCGACCCGGGTAACGTACCAGCCAAACGCCAGGGTCGCCGGAAACCACATCAGCGCGGACGCCGTCGCCCCGGGCAGCACCCAGCCCCAATGCTCCGTCTGACGGGTGCCGAAGTGATAGAGCGCGGCCAGCACTGTGACCGCCGACGTCACGGCCACCGTCCATCGAGCCAGTCTCCAGAAGAACAGCACCAGGTGGCGCAGCTCATGGCCGGCCTTGGCAATCATCCATCCTTCAATCTGGTGCCCGAACATCAGCAGCAGGCTGGCCAGAGCCAGCGGCACCAGCACAATGGGCACCAGCAACAGCGCCCGCAGATGCTTCTCCCAGAATCCCCAACTGTCGCGGCGCTGCCGGTAGGCGCGGCGGAAGCCCTCCATGAGCGAGAGCATCACCCCCAGCCCGGCGAACACCGAAAGCGAGGCGGCGGAGAAGATCACCTGCGTTGAATGCATGCGGCCATCGTTCAGCGAAGTCTGCAGCAGGTACATGGTTCCCGGCGGCAGAATGCCCCCCATCGACCCGCGCAGCTCGCCCACCAGCGAACTGCCCTGCGGAACCAGCGCAAGCACAGCCGTGATCACCAGTACGGCGGGAAAGAAGCAGAGCATGCCCGAATACGCGGCCGCCTTGGCGGTGTTGAACGCGTCATGGTCAAGCGCCCGCCAGAGCGTGTTTCGGATGGGTCTGAGAACGCGCCGCGCAGTGGTCACAGCAAAAGTAGAGCACGCCCCGGGCCTTTGCCGCACGACGATTCACCTTAGGCATCTGGACATGCAATCGCGGCGGGAATAGCAATCCAGGCTTTCTGTTCCTGTCTTGCTACTTCTGCGTCTCCTGGTATGCGTGCACCCAGGCGTTCATCAGGTCATCCAGCGTGTAGCCGGGCTCGATCTTGCAGTTCCCGAAGGCGTCGTCCTTGCTCTCGCATCGGGCCACCACTTCGCCTTTGGCGTTGTAGAGAGATAGGCCGTTTGGACCCTTCGGCACATCTTTGAATACCGGTTCGAAGGCCGGTGTTGCGAGCGTTTTGGCGTTTTCAGCCGCGGTCCCCGTGGATAGAGCGGCCAGCAGAATGAAGGCAGAGAGGGCACTCATTCCTTGACTCCATAGATATTGGGTTTGGTTCAGAATTACACTGAATCCGCGCGGCCACAAGCAATTTCTGCGGTGCTCTCCGGCACCTGGTCCGATGGTTCAGGGAAGCCGCTGCTTTCAGCATTGATCCGTTTGGCAGTTCCATCCAACTCGCACTTCTATCAGGCGGCTATCCCGTACCCTGATCGGCTGCGAAGCAGCAGCCGGCCGCACCGCAGGTGCCCGCCCCAACGATTTATCATCCAACCGTTATGAGAAGCCGCCCTTTCGCCGCCCTCCGCCGCGCGCTTGTTCCCGCCCTCCTCCTTACCGGCTCCGCTGTCGTTCCCGTCGCAGCCCAGACCCGCCCGGTGCCCAACCCGCAACTGGCGTCGAAGGAGATCAACGCCAAGGTCGACGCGCTGCTCGGAAGATGACCCTCGAAGAGAAGATCGGCCAACTGGTCCAGTTCTCCGCGGGATTCGCAACCGGCCCGGGTTCCGAGGGCAAGAACCAGCGCTTCGATGACCTGGTCGCGAAGGGCCAGGTAGGCTCGTTCCTCAACGTTGTGGGAGCCGAGGCGACCAACCACTACCAGCACATCGCCATGGAGAAGAGCCGCCTGCACATCCCGCTCATCTTCGGCCTCGACGTCATCCACGGCGACCACACCACCTTTCCCATTCCGCTGGCCGTGGCCGCCAGCTTCGACCCCGCGATGGGCGAGATCGTCGCGCGCACCGGCGCCGCAGGAGGCCCGCGCCGACGGCGTCCCCTGGGTCTTCTCGCCCATGGTCGACATCGCCCGCGACGCGCGCTGGGGCCGCATCATCGAGTCCAACGGCGAAGACCCCTTCCTCAGCTCCGCCATGGCGCGCGCCTGGGTCCGCGGCTACCAGCAGGGCGATCTCTCCAAGCCCGATTCGGTCGCCGTCAGCGTGAAGCACTATGCCGCTTATGGGGCGGCCATCGCCGGCCGCGACTACAACGCCACCGACATGGGCGAGATCACCCTGCGCCAGGTCTACCTCAAGCCGTATCAGGCCGCGGTAGAAGAAGGCGCTGCCACGCTTATGTCGTCGTTCAACTCCATCAACGGAGTGCCCGCCAGCGCCAACCCGCTCACGCTGAATCAGATCCTGCGCAAGGAGTGGGGCTTTGACGGCTTCGTCGTCTCTGACTGGGGCTCGGTGGGCGAGCTCGTCAATCACTCCATCGGCGATGGCCCCACGGTCGCCCGCAAGGCTCTCACCGCCGGCGTTGATATGGATATGGAAGGCAATCTCTACGGCACCACCATCGCCGCCCAGGTGCGCTCCGGCAAGATTCCCGAGTCGGTGATCGACGAAGCCGCCCGCCGCATCCTCCGGGTGAAATTTGCTCTCGGCCTCTTCGAACACCCCTTCACCGAGCCCGGCGCGCCCTACGAGCCGACGCCCGAAAAGCGCGCCCTCACCCGCAAGGTGGCCGGCGAAACCATCGTCCTGCTCAAGAATGACGCCATCGAAGCCGCCGGCACGCTGCTCCCGCTGAAGGATAAGAAGACTGTCGCCCTCATCGGCCCCATGGCCGACAACAAGGCCGACATGCTCGGCGCCTGGTCCGCGGGCGATCCGAAGTACGTCATCACCCTGCGCCAGGCTCTTGAAGAACGCCTCGGCGCTGACCACGTTGTCTATGCCGTGGGCTGCGGCCTGCTCAGCGGCGAAGACGCGCAGACCTTCGCCAAAAACTGGCGGCCCGCAACCCATCGCCGACGAGAACGCGACGATCGCAGCGGCCGTCGAAGCGGCGAAGAAAGCTGACGTGGCGATCCTCGCGCTCGGCGAGCCCGCCGGCTTTATGGAAGGCGAAGCCGGCAGCCGCGCGCATCTCGGCTTCACCGGCAGCCAGCAGAAGCTGCTTGAAGCAGTGGTCGCCACCGGCAAGCCCGTGATCCTCGTGGTGCTGGCCGGCCGTCCGCTCGAGATCAAGTGGGCCGCCAACCATGTTCCCGCAATTCTTGAAGCGTGGATCCCCGGCTTTGAAGGCGGCCACGCCATCACCGACATCCTCTTCGGCGACGTGAACCCCTCGGCCAAGCTCCCGGCGAGCCTGCCTCGCGCCGTGGGCCAGGAGCCGCTCTACTACGCGCAGATGCCTACCGGCCGCCCCGCACGCAACGCCGACCTCACCCACATGCCGGCTGGTTCTGAAGAGAAGTACCTCTCCCGCTACGTCGACGAGCAGAACTCGGCGCTCTTCCCCTTCGGCTGGGGCCTGAGCTACACGCGCTTCAGCTACTCCACCCCGACCGTCGACCGCGAATCGATCCCCGTCCGCGAAGCCATGGCCAGCGGCCACAAGCCCTTGGTCAAAGTCGGCGTCGATGTGCGCAACACCGGCAGCGTGGCCGGAACTGAAGTCGTCCAGCTCTACATCCGCATTCCCAATGTCAGCGTGGAGCAGCCCTTGCGCGAGCTGAAGGGCTTCACCCGCGTCACCCTCGCGCCGGGCGAAAGCAAGCACGTCGAATTCCCCATCGGCTTCGACGAGCTCAACTTCTACAACGTCGATTTGAAGCAGGTAGTCGAGCCCACCACCTACGACCTCTGGGTCGGCGGCAGCTCCCTGGCCGACGCCCACACCACATTGAAGGTGGTCGAGTAACAGCAGCTAGATACTATCTTATAAGTAATTGATTATAAATTAGTTAATAGATTTGCTCGCCTCTCGACTTCCCTCGGCTACTTCTCCCCCGAGGAAGGGGGTGGGGGGCCCGCTTGCCTAGGATATCCCATATCGCGGTACGGGGAGGGGGGGGTACCCCTGCCCTGCGAACCGCCTCTCGCCAGTTGACGGCACACCCGGGGGGTGGGGGTATCCCCGAGGGACTTCCCTCCGGCCAGGATGACTGACTCCACCCGGGGGGGGGGGTCGCTCTCTCCCTGAGCCCACGTCAACCCGCCTGTTTCCCAAATAGCGGGACGAGAGAGGGGGGTGGGGGGTGGACCTGCGCTTCCGTGATCTGACCTGCTGCCGCCGTTCCCTTCGGGCTGGGAGCATGGGGGGTGGGGGGGTACCCCCCGGATTGGGCGCCGTGGAGCGGGCGGATTGGGTGCGGCGACAGCATAGGGAGCTCGATTTTGGACCGGTATCGGCGGCGTGGCTGTGTCGGCGGTCACAGAAGCAGGGAAAGAGGGACCAAGGGAAGGAGGGACAAAGGGACACGGGGCGGGTTGAGGTTCGTGGTATCCCACCCTTGCGCCAGAAGAAAGGCGCAAGGATGGGGCACGGGGCATGGGCGGCGGGTTGAGCGGGGTCGTACATGATCTCTCCTGTCCGTGGATTATTCGCCGGGGAGGAGTGGGAGGGTGAGGTTTTCGGCGGCTGCGGATTTCGGCCTTCTCGCGTTCGAGCACGCCGCCCGGTGCCCCATCCTGGCGACGTCTTTGTTCTTTGTCGCCAGGGTGGGAGACCAGGAACCCCCGCCAGCCACCTGCACGCACCCACCACGATCCCCAGCCACTCAACTGAATTTGTCATCCTGAGCGAAGTGGATCGCGCAGCGATCAACGCAGTCGAAGGATCTGTGGCTGCCCCCGGCCTCAGGATCAACGGCGCGGCGCGAAGACAACGTTGATAGTGGTCTCGACTTCAACCGCCGTGTTGTTCAACCGGTACGGCCGATAGGTCCATTGCCGTACGGTTTCTAGCGCGCTCTGCCGCAGCAAGGCGGGTCCGCTGATAACGCGGAGTGCTTCTACGCGCCCCTCCGTGCTAATCGTGGCATGAAGAACGACTGTGCCGGAGACATGGCTGTTAGCTGAATAGACGGGATCAATCTTGGTCTTTAGCATTCCCGAGGCCACGCCGGCTGAGACCGCGACTTTTCGCGGCGTTGAGACGGCGCAGGTTGGTAGTCGGAACCCGGCGGCCTGACCATTCGGGTTGGAAGATCCATCTTTGGCTATTTTTGCTTGTTCGGTTTCATCTCGCAGTTTTGTGACTTCGATAAGCGTGCGGTTTACCTCAACTCCGAGGGAAGGACCCTCATCCCATATCTGATGAGTTCGGAGGTGTGCGCCAATCACGCACTCGACATATTTTTTGGCTTCTGTCACTAGTCGACCCGCCGAGTCGGTGCTTGGCGTCTTTTCAAATGCGATGAGATATTGGTCACGAGTTTCCCAATTCTCTTTTAGTCCGTGCTTCAAGACAAGAATGGCTCGATCCAATTCCAGCACTAGCGACGCGGGGCTGGGTTCCGGTGCGGCAGTTGGCGAATATTCGAGAACTGTCTTAGCGTCTTGGTAATGTCCCGCCTGACAGGCCAAATGGCTGGCAGGGAGAACAACAAAACTCGCAAGAAGCATGTTCAGACGAAGCATCGTTACCTCCATGCCAGAAGAGCGGAGGAATCGTGCGCGAAACGATTCTCGCGATCAGGAGACTTAACATTCTTAGACACCGGAAGCACTCAAAAAGTGCCAATGGTGCGACTCAGACGATGATTCGCGGTTATCTGGAGAGCCGATTCTATCCGCAATCGGCGCTACTCCCGAATAATCACTTTGATTCTGGGTGGCCGAGCACAAGCGTTAGCACTCAGAAGGAAGCAAGTGCGGAGTGCGGGTGGGACACCCGCACAACAGCCGGTGGGGACACCGGCGCTACGCCTTTGCGAAGACTCCGGCCCCTCTTCCCTTGGTCCCTGCTTTTACTTCGTCGACACCTTCTCCGCGATCTGGTCGTACTCGTTCTTGCTGACGGAGTGTTTCTTCACCAGGTCGTACGAGTCGTCGTAGGGGCGGTTGTCGATGATCCGTTGCGCTGCGGCGTCGTCAATCCCGGGCAGCTTCTTCAACTCACCCGAAGATGCCTTGTTGATGTTGACCGGACCCTTGTCTTTGACGCCGTCCACTACGCCCTGCGCCACGGCCTTGGCGTCCTGGGTTACTTCTTTGGTGGCCTTGGCCGTGTCTTCGCGGATCGCGTCGGGGCTGCGCCTTTCCGGGGTGCAGGCGGTGAGGGAAACAAGAACGAGGGCGCTGATCAAAACAAGCTTCATAACCACTTCGATGCCGCTTCGCGGCGACGTGCTGGAATCCGCAGTGAAAATTCTTGCGCACCGGCCACTCTGTCGGTCGAAGCGCCTAAATGTACACTGATCCCAGCCGAGGAGGCTTCCCATGCAGACACGCATTCAGGGCACCACCATGCCGGTGCTGGAAGTCCAGCTTGATCCCAACGAAAGCGTCTTCTCTGAGAGCGGCGAACTTTCCTGGATGTCGCAATCCATCCAGATGACCACCCACACGCAGATGGGTGGCGGCGGCGGCCTGATGGGCGTCTTCAAGCGCGTGGCCGGCGGCGGCAGCCTTTTCATGACCGAGTACCGCGCCTTCCAGTACGCCGGCGAAGTCGCCTTCGCCACCAAGGTTCCGGGCCACATCATTCCCATTCAGCTCGGCCAGGGCGTGGACTACCTGGTGCACCGTCACGGCTTTCTCTGCGCCACGCCGCAGGTTACGCTCAGCGTGGGATTTCAGCAGTCGCTCGGGGCCGGCATCTTTGGCGGTGAGGGATTTGTGCTGCAGCGCGTCAGCGGCCTGGGCACGGCATGGCTTGAAATCTCCGGCGAGCTGATCCAGAAAGATCTTGCCCCCGGCGAAGTGCTGCGCGTGCATCCCGGCCACGTCGGCGCGTTCCACTCCTCGGTCTCGTTCACCATCACCACGGTGCCGGGCATCAAGAACATGATCTTCGGCGGCGACGGCATCTTCCTCGCCCAGCTTGTGGGCCCCGGCACGGTCTGGCTGCAGACGCTGCCCATCTCCCGCCTTGCGCATCAAATTGCACACTATATGCCGGGCGATCGCCGCAACGTGCCCAGCGCGGCCGGCGCCGGCTTGCTCGGCGGCATCGTGGGCTCCATTCTCAGCGGGGGGGAATAACCCATCTCATCGCGCATGAACGACACCGCAGGCGCGCAGCGCCACCAAGTCCGCAGCAACATCCTGTTCGCGTTTGCCGTCGCGCTCGCGCTCTATCTGGCCTGGCTCCTGCGGCATGTCCTTCTGTTGATTTATGTGAGCGCGCTGTTTGCGGTGGTCCTCAAGCCGCTGGTCTGCTACATCTCCGATCTCCGCATCGGCCGCTGGAAGCCCTTCCGCCGCGCCGCCATCATCGTTCTCGTCTTCCTCATCTTCTCGGCGCTCGCCGGCTTCGTGTTTCTGGCTCTTCCGCCGGCCCTCGACGACCTGAGCGACTTCGCCAAGGAGATGCCCACACGGCTTCCGCAGATCGTCGACAACCTCAAGCACGTGCCGTTCCTGAACCACATCGACACCAACAACGTGACCACGCAGTTCGCGAACTCCATCACAGGTTCAGCAACGTCCGTGTTTCACTCCCTCAAGGACTGGGCCAGCGCCCTGTTCACCCTCGCCATGGGCTTCATCCTCACGGTTTACTTCAGCCTTGAGGGAGAGGTGGCGTACCGCTGGGCGCTGTCGTTTCTTGCGCCGGTCCATCGCGAGCGCCTGGACTTCACACTGCGCCGCGCCGAGGCGCGCATGCAGCGTTGGCTGCTGGGCCAGGGGAGCCTCATGCTCATCCTCGGCCTCTGCAGCACTGCGACGTATCTGCTGCTGCACATCCGCTACGCCTACGCGCTCGGCTTCCTCACCGGCCTGCTCAACATCATTCCCGTGGTCGGCGCGGCGGTATGCATCGGGCTCGCCCTGCTTGTTGCCGCCATCGACTCCTGGGGCCGCGTGCTGGGCGTGGCTATCTTTTACGTGATCTGGGTCAACCTCGAGAACTCCCTGCTGATCCCGCGCATTATGAAATCGAGTGTCGACCTGCCCGGCCTGTCGGTTCTTGTGGGCCTAGTCATCGGCTCCGAACTCGCCGGCGTCACCGGAGCGCTGGTCTCCGTCCCGACGACGGTCCTGGTTTCCGTTTTGCTCGACGAATACCTGGTCAAGAAAGAAGCCTGAGCCATGCGAGATCGTCGGATCAGCGGCGTATCACTCCTTACGGAAACAGTCACCGGCATCCCCGGCTGGATCGCCGCCTCCGACCCGTGCACCGTCAACGCCGCCGAATCCCACCACCGGCACCATCGCCATTCCAAACGTCTTTCTGTAGTGGTCCGGCCCCTCCAGTGTCTCGCCGCCCTCAAGCGGGATCCTGAGTCCGTCCGCTACAAGATCGTGCACTTCAAAGACAAGGTCGCCGGGTACGCCTATGTGACGCGACGGATCGGCGTGCGTAATGGTCGCTTCCACCGTGGTTCCCTTGGCGATCGCCACCCGGTCGCCAACCATCACGTCTTGTTCCAGGCGCAGCGTCAGCTTGTCGCCCACCTGCGCGGTCTTCGAGTCCCCTGAACGTTCGCCATCCGCACTCAGCGTGCCGGCATGGAGCACGCCGTCCGTGGCCACCGGCATCACCGCGGTTGCGGCGTTGTTCCCGGCCACTTTGTATTGGGCTCGCGACACAATGCTCTTGGTCAGATTCGGCGCGATGGCAATCGCCTGGATTGCGGTGTCGCCGTTAACCTCGATCGGTCCCGTGTAGCGGGTCGAGGCCGTCGTCGGAGTCCAGCCATCGGTCGTGTAGTAGATCACCGCGTAGTGCGTCGGGCATTTAATGCGCACCGAGGTTCCCTTAGCAACACGCCCTGAATCGGCAGAAAACCTGGGCGGCAGCTCACACTCGCCGCGTCTTTGTCCTCTGCGCGTTCCGCTGCGCTTCGTCCATATTCCGCTGCGCCTGCGCCGCGGCCTGGTCGCTGTCGCGCTGCATCTGCGCAATCGCCTGCTGGTTGGCCCGGATCCCTGCATCGGTTGCCTGTTGCGCGGCCTGCATGGCTGACGCAGTCGCGTCCTGCCTCACTCTGACCCCGAATCCGCCGCTATCCAATCCACGCCATTCACCCCCAGTCCCTGTTTCATTCACGCGTCACCCTCGCCAACTCAACAGAGCGCACAAGCTGATCCGTGCAAGTCTCATGCAGAACGTTCAAATGCTCGGTGGGACGCCCACTTACTTCCCTAGCGCGCGCCGCCTTCATCCCCGCCTGAACCGCGCACTTCATCACGCCGCTCTCCGCGAATAGCCGCACCAGCCCTCCGCTCAGCGTCGGCATGCCGCCCGCCGCAGCCGGAGCCGGCGTCAGCCGCGCCTGCCGCAGATCGCCCGTCCCCTGCGCGTCGAGCACCATCTGCGTCAGCTTGCGCGCCATGGGCAGATCGAAGCTCTCGGCCACCATCGTCAGCTTGCCGCGCGTCGTAATCGTCACCGGCCCTTCGTCGGTCGTGAACACCTGCTCCACCGTCCCCGCCGGCGCATCCGCCGGCAGCGTCTTCTGCGCCGCCACGTCGCGCTTCAACCCCGAGTACTTGCGTCCCAGCGACTTCGCATACAACTGGGCAAACGCCGTCGCCGCCTGGTTCGACTTCCACGCCGACAGGTAGAACAGCGAAACCGACTTGGTGCTGGCCTGCTCCGCCGGAGTCTTGGCCGACAGCCGCTGCCCGGCCCAGTAGATGCCGCCATCCCACGCCGGCGTCAGATCGCGCGACGCCGCTTCGCCGCCAAACAACTGCGTCAGGATGTGCAGATCCAGTTCGCCGACCTGCCCGATGTCGTACGGCTTGTACACCGGATCCACCACCGGGTGGATATTCGGCATCAGGGGCACAACCGGCACCTTGGCCTTCTCGAACTCCCGCGGATTGATAATCTCCCAGGTCGAGCTCGGAGGATGGTCCAGCGCTCCCGCGAACGCCGACCCCTGGCCCTTGTCCATCCACACATCCTGCACAAAACTCAACCCTTCGCGATACGGAAACACCAGCGACTCCGACAACAGCAGCGGAGCCCGCGCCATCACCGGCGAGTCCGATGGCTCTGCCATCTGATGCTTGATGTACTCCACCACTTCCGGGTCGTCGATCAGGCTCTTCCCCATTGGCTTCAGAATGTTGTCCATCATCACCGCGGTGGCCTGCCCCTCGGTCACGGCCTCGCGCGCGGTGTCCATCTCATCCTTCGCCAGGTGGTCCAGGTCGTCCTTGTAGTTGGTCGAAACCTCGTCCGGCGTCTGGTCGCCCCACTTCTCCAGGTCGACGTGCTGATCCTGCAGAGCATGCGTCAACTCGTGCGCCAGAACCGGCTTCTGCTCCTCCACATCGACCCAGTCCAGCAGGTTCACGGTCTTGGTCTTGGAGTCGTAATACGCCTCGATCTGGTCCGTCAACAGCTCCAGCAAGAATGGCTTGAGGTCGAAGTCGTGATCGAGCAGGCCGAACTTCTTCAGCACAATCTCGCCACGCTGCAGCCGTTTCGCGCCCTCGTCCTCGTCGAACTTCTCCTTCAGATAGCTCTCCACCGCGGTGCGGCTGGTGAGCTGGCGCTTTACCTGGCTCTTGACCGGCAGCCCCGTCTCCGTTGACGAGAACTGCATCAGCTGATCCACCAACGCGAACAACTCCTTGGCCTGGTCCGGGGTGATGCGCTTCTCGGTCTTGCTGTTCTCGCCGCTGGAACCCGTCGCCGGACGCTTGACCAGCCCCTTTTCGCCGGGCTTTGCGGGCGGAGCCGGCGTCTGCCCGGCCGGTGCGGTCTGCGGCGTCTGCTGGGCAGCAGCGGCCTGGACTCCGGAGCCCAATATCGCCAATGCCAATCCCGCAGCCAGGACTAAATAGAATCTGCCCCCTGCCGCCGCTCCAAACTGCTTGTTCATTCGATACTCCTGCCGTGCCGTCCACCCGGACGCGTCTTATCTGAAGGCTATAATTAGGATGCGCTGACGCGGAAATAACGCAAGTCCTATCCGCACCGCCCGCATCGGAATTCCGTCATGACCGACATTGCTCTCGCCGCGACCCCAACGGCAACCCCTCTCACCGCCTGGCTCGAGTCCGGGGAATCTCATCCGCATACCGCAACCTATCACGCTGTCGTCACGCCTGATCAATTGGACGCGCCCGACACCGAAACAGCGGCGCTCGCCTTTGGCGCCGCCGTGCACGATCTGGGGTGGCTGCGGCGCATCGAGGTCCGCGGCGAAGACCGTTTCCGCTGGCTCAATGGCATGGTCACCAATACGGTGAACGACCTGGGGCCCGCCCACGGCAACTACAGCCTGGTGCTCAACGCCCAGGGACGCATCCAGGGCGACCTCACCGTCTGGCGCAATCACGAAGCCAGTGACGACAAGCTGGAGCTCGAAATCGCCCAGGATCAGGTGGAGCACCTGCTCGCTCACTTTGAGCGCTTCATCATCATGGATGACGTGGAACTGCTGCCGCGTGAACGGGAAACGGCTCTCGGGCTCACCGGCCCGGGCGCCGGCGAAGTGCTTGCCCGCCTCGGCCTGCCAGCGCTGCCTGAGCCGCGCATGCACACCCGCGCCGACTTCAACGGCATGAGCCTGCGCATCCGCCGCGGTCACGGCACCCTCTCTCATCACTACCTGCTCTGGACCACAACGGCAACCGTCGGCAAGCTCTTCAAATTCCTCATCACCGGCGGCGCCATACCGGTCGGTTCTGAGGCGGTCGAGAAGTTTCGCATCGCTGAAGGCATTCCCGCCTACGGCGTCGACATGGTCGAGCGCGACCTGCCCCAGGAAACCTCGCAGGTGGACCGCGCCCTGCACTTCACCAAGGGCTGCTACCTCGGCCAGGAGATCGTCGAGCGCATCCGCAGCCGCGGCGCCGTGCATCGCCACCTGCGCCATCTCGAGCTCGACGGCCCGGTTCCGCCTTCCGGCACGGAGCTGACCCTCGACGGCGCTGCGGTTGGCCACATCACCTCCGCCGCCGAGCTGCTTCTTCCCAACCGGCCCGCGCCGCTTCGCCCTCGCCATGGTCCGCGCCGAGGCTGAAGCCGCCAACAAGACCTCTGGACTACGCCTCCACTGAGGCCACGGGCAAGGCCCGCCTTTTAACCGCGCCTCCCATTTTGTAATCAGGTGACGAAAGACATGAGCGATACGCCGAAATTTGAAGTCATCGATCGCCGCAAGTACAAAGCGGACGAAGAAGAACGCGAAGCCGCGCAGCAGCCGGCCGCGCCCACCTCCAAGGCCGAGCCGTCGCAGCCGGAAACGGAAGCCGCCGCGAACGCCGAGCCCGGGAAGACGGCCGGCCCGCGCCTCGTTACCTCAGAGCCGAATACCCGCCGCCGCTTCCGAGGACGACGAGCTTGCAGGCCCGAGCCGACCCTGCCGCCTCCGCCCACAGCCGAAGAGAGCCTCGAGCAGAAGACCGCCTACGACGGCGCCTCGCAGCGGCTTGAAGACATCGTCCGCGCCCAGAACCCCGGCGCCGGCGCGCAGCCCCCCGTCACTCTCGAGCACCTCATCCAGCAGCTCTATCTCTCCTCCATGATCCAGATGGGCGCCGGCACGCAGGAAGGCCAGCGGCCCCGCGTCGACATCCTCGGCGCCAAGCAGACCATCGACCTGCTCGCCATCCTGCAGGAGAAGACCAAAGGCAATCTCACCGAGACCGAAGCGCGCATCCTCGACACCGTCCTCTTTGAAGCCCGCATGGCCTTCCTCGAACTCACCAGCATGATCTCCATGCCCGGCGTGGGAGCCCCGCCGCCACCCGGTCCCAAGCGCTGATGCCCATCTATATCCGTCATCCTGAGCCGCAGGCGAAGGACCTGCATTTGATTTTCTGTCGGCCTGACCGCGGAGCCCGAGAAACCACGCACCTCGCATTTTCTGAATCCAGACAAAGATGAACGGCACCCTCACCTTCCTCGGCACCGGCACCTCGATGGGCGTTCCGACGATCGGCTGTTCCTGTTCCGTCTGTACCTCGGCCAACCCCCGCGACCGCCGCCTCCGCCCGTCCGTCCTGATCCGCTGGAATGAGAGCCCGCCTGAGCCGGGCCTCACCCCGCGTCCCGCGCGCCGTCGTCATCGACACCGGTCCCGACTTCCGCGAGCAGGCCCTGCGCACCGGCCTCAAGCAGGTGGACGCCGTCTTCTACACCCACGGCCACGCCGACCACATCTTCGGCCTCGACGACCTTCGCCCTCTCAGCTTCATCGCCCAGCATGCCGGCGGGCCCATTCCCCTCTACGCCGCGCCTGACACCGCCAGGGTCCTCGAGCGCATTTACGAGTACACCTTCTCGCCCAACGCCACCTATGCCACCCGCGCCCGCGTTGAGATCCACCCCCTCGCCGACCGCACCACCGTCCACGGCGTCGAGTTTCTCCGCGTCCCCGTCCTCCACGGCGACATGGAAGTGGCCGGCTTCCGCTTCGGCAACGCCGCCTATCTCACCGATGTGAGCGAGATTCCCGAGTCGAGCTTCACTCTGCTTGAAGGTGTCGAAACCCTCGTCCTCCCGGCGCTGCGCCACCATCCCCACCCCAGCCACGCCACCGTCTCGCAGGCCGTCGGCTGGGCCGAGCGCATCGGCGCGCGCCAAACCTGGCTCACCCACATCGCCCACGAACTGGGCCACGACGAAACCAACCGCATGCTGCCTGAAAATGTCCGCATGGCCTGGGACGGCCTGGAACTCCCCATCAATCCCCTATCGGCCTCGCCGGCCCCAGCGAGGCCGCATGATTCCCGTCTACCGCGGCATTCGCTCGCTTCCCCCGGATTTCGGTCCCACCATCGCCGCCATCGGCAACTTCGACGGCGTGCATCTCGGCCATCGGGAGATCCTCGTCCGCGGTTGTCGCGGAAGCCCGCCTGCGCGGCCTGAAGTCCGTCGCCATCACCTTCGACCCGCATCCCGAGCAGTTCCTGCGCCCCGATCAGGCGCCCGGTCTGCTCACGCCGATGGAGGACCGCATCCGCCTGCTCTCCGCCACCGGCATCGACGCCATCGTGATCCTCCAGTTCGATGAAGCCCTGGCCCGCCTCACCGCCCGCCAGTTCGTCGAGTGGGTTCTGGGCGACGCGCTCGGCATTGCCGGCCTGCACGAAGGCGGCAACTTCCGCTTCGGAAATAAAGCCGAAGCCGGCATCATCGAGCTGGCCGAATTCGGCCAGGAGTTCGGCTTCCGCCTCACCGTCCATCCCGCCGTCCACGTGCACGGCCTCGAAGTCTCCAGCTCCGTCATCCGCAACCTGGTCTCCGACAGGCGACATGCGCCGCGCCCGCTGGATGCTAGGCCGCCCCTTCTCCATCATCAGCACGCAGAAGCGCGACCGCGGCATCGGCAGCAAGCTCCTCGTCCCCACCATCAACTTCGCCGACTACGCGGGCATCGTCCCCGCCCACGGCGTCTACGTCACCCGCCTGCGCGTCGCGCAAAAGACCGGCCCCGTTCGCTGTTTTGAAGCCGTGACCAATGCGGGCATGCGCCCCACCTTCGACGGCGCCGGCTTCAGCATCGAAACGCCACATCCTCAACTTCGAGCCCATCGAAATCGACGAGGCCACGCCCCTCGAGCTCGAATTCCTGATGCGCCTGCGCGAAGAGAAGCGCTTTGATTCCCCCGAAGCCCTCAAAACCCAAATCATGAGAGACGTCGCTCGCGCCCAGCGCTACTTCCGCCGCGCCACCCCCTGAATGCTCCCATGAGTCCCGTGCGGACTCACCTAAAATGAATCCACCCACAAACAGGATGGAACCATGGAAGTCCCCTACGCGAAAAAGTGGCAGAAGGAAACCGACAAGCTACGCAGGATCGCGCTCGGCTGCGACCTGACCGAGGAACTGAAGTGGGGCAAGTCCTGCTTCACCTACCAGAAAAAGAACGTCGCCATCGTGATCCCGCTCAAGGAGTCGTGCGCGTTCTCGTTCTTCAAAGGCGCGCTGCTCAAGGACCCCGCGCACATCCTCGAAAAGATCGGCGAACACACCCAGGCCGGCCGCTGGATCAAGTTCACGTCGGTCAAGGGAGTCACGGCGCTGCAGTCCACCCTGCGCGACTACCTCTATGAAGCCATCCAGTTGGAGGAGTCGGGCAAGGAGGTGAAGCTCAAGAAGCCCTCTGAGTACACAGTTCCCGAGGAGCTCCAAACCTTGCTCGAACCGGGATCCCACACTGAAAGCCGCCTTTGAAGCCCTCACCCCGGGCCGCCGCAAGTCTTACTTCTTCCACATCTCCAGCGCCAAACAGGAGAAGACCCGCATCGCCCGCGCCGAAAAGTGCGCGCCCCTGATCCTCAGCGGCCGCGGCTTCCTCGAACGGCCTGATTGAGCCCACACCCCCTCGGCCCTTCGATCGTTCCCCCATAACCTCCCGTGCCCCATCCAGTCGCCTTTTTTCTGGCGACAGGGTGGGAAACCACGAACCCCGCCTAGCCCCTGATCGGGCCACGTTCCAACTCTCTCCTTCGAGCTGTCCACTGATTCTCAATCTCAACCGGCCCGATTTCACCCGAGCTCCACGCCCGAAAACTTGACCACGAGTACTCCGCCGGCTTCGAACACAGACCTCTCTTCACCGGATTCCGATGGATATATCGAAGCTGGGTCAGAAATCCCGCATAGTTCCTCACGTTGTGATCGAAATAGCGGGGCAGCCAGAACCGCTCTTCGCCCAAGCTTCCGTCGGCCTCTTTTTCGGGCCTCGATCGAGACATTGCTCTTGAGAGCCTGCATCGAGTGAGCGAGGGTTCCGTGGGAAGGTTCGCTGATGAGCAGATGCACGTGTTCGGGCATCACGACATAGCCCCAGACGCAAAACGCGAAGCGTCGGCGCGCCCGCTCGAGTACATCCAGAAATGCACTCTCCATTTCCATCTCGGCCAGCAATGGCTTCCGCCCGTAACAACTGAATGTCAGGAAGTGGGCCTGCCCGGAGTGATGGAGACGAATAAGTCCGTCCGGCATGACACGCCTGCTTTAAGAGCTGAATGCTTGCTGATCATAGTAGCGCGAGCTTCGTGGTGCTCCCACCCTGTCGCCAGAAAGAAGGCGACAGGATGGGGCACGGAAGTCTATTGGCTGGAAGAGAGTTGGCTTTATCGTCCCGGATTCAGCGCCGGCTTCACTGCTGGTTTCGCTTTCACCGGCTCGCTCGCCGTCGGCTGCCGGCCGCCCGGCGCACTAAAGGCGAAGAATTCAGATAAAGGCGACGCGATCGCCGCCTTCGGCACGCCTTGCACCGGCGCAGCCGTCACAGCCTTTGCGCCCAATCCCGGCAATGGCAGCCGCGGCGGGCTGGCCCCGGCCGGCTTATTCGCCCCTGCCCCCGGCGTGACCCCGGCATGCGGAACCGCACCCGCACCCGCCGCCGGCGGAACAGCCTTGGCCTGCAGCAGCGGAGCCTTCAAATCGCCCTGGTCGCCGAGAAACTTCTCGCTGTCCTTGCCCACGATGGCCTGCTTCATCACCGCCATCCAGATCGGCAGCGCCGCCCTCGCGCCCGTCTCCTTCTCGCCCAGCGACTCGCGGCTGTCGAACCCCACCCACACCCCGCACGTAATCGACGGCGAGAAGCCCAGGAACCACGCATCCGTGTAGTCGCTCGTCGTGCCCGTCTTGCCGCCCAGCGGATGATTCAGCTGCGAAGCCGCCGCGCCCGTACCGTGCGCCGTCACCGCCCGCAGAAGCAGCATCATGGTCCGCGCCGTCTGCTGGGAGATCACTTCCTTCACCTGCGGCGGGTCTTCCCAGAGGGTAATGCCGTCCGCATTCGACACCTTCCGGATCAGCCGCGGCTGCACCCGCACCCCGTCATTGGGAAACACCGAGTACGACGCCACCTGCTCTTCGAGAGTGATCTCTGCCGCGCCCAGCGCCACCGGCAGATACGCCGGAATATTCGTCGTCACCCCGAACCGGTGCACCGTCTCGATCACTTTGCGAATGCCCACGCGCGCGGCCAGCTTCAGCGCCGGAATATTCCGCGACTCCGCAAACGCATTGGTCATCGTCATCGCGCCCTTGTAGTCGTTCTCGTAGTTGTGCGGCGTATAGCTGCCAAAGCTCACCGGCCCGTCCACGATGATGTCGTCCGGCTTCACGCCGTCTTCGATGGCCGTCGTGTACACATACGGCTTGAAGCTCGACCCCGTCTGCCGCTCCGCCTGCGTGGAGCGGTTGAACACGCTCAACGCATAGTCGCGCCCGCCCACCATGGCCAGAACATCGCCCGTGGTGTTGTCCATCATCATCAGCGCGCCCTGCGCGCCCGAGTCCTCTTCGAGCGTCGCCTTGCGCGCCCCGCCTTCGAACCCATCCGTCAGGTGGACATAGATCACGTCGCCCGGCTTCACCAGCGCGTCGGCATAGCGCTGTCCGGTCCACTGCCAATCGGCCGGCTGCAGCAGCACCTCGTCGCCGCCGACCCGCCCGCGGATCATCGTCGGCAGCACCTGGGTCACCACCGCGTGCACATAGTCGCCGGGCCCGTACTTCAGCGCCCAGTCAGGATGCTTGTAGCTCTCCGTGTCGCTCCCATCGGCGATCACGTTAGCGAGCTTGCCCTTCCATCCGTGCCGCCGCTCATAGGTCGCCACCCCGTCCAGCACCGCCTTGTTGGCCGTCTTCTGCAGGTCGAGATCGAGCGTCGTATCCACGCGCAATCCAGCCTCGTGCACCTGCTCGGTCCCGAATTGCTTTTCGAGCTCGCGCCGCACTTCTTCCTGGAACCACGGAGCCACCGAGCCCTCCGGCTGCGTCAGCCTCAGCCCCAATCCGGTGCCACGCGCAGCCTCGGCCTCGGCATGCGTAATCATGCCGTCCGACTCCATCTCGCTCAGCACCAGGTTGCGCCGCTTCAGCGCCTTCTCCGGGTTCAAAATCGGCGAGTAGGCATACGGTCCCTTGGGAAGCCCCGCCAGCAGCGCGGCCTCGGTCAGGTCTACGTCCTTGGCATGCTTGCCGAAGTAGAACTCGCTGGCCGCCTCAAACCCATACATCCCGCTGCCCAGATAAATCTGGTTCCCATACAGCGTGAAGATCTGTTCCTTGGTAAACGCCCGCTCAACCTGGATCGCCAGAAACGCTTCCTGAACTTTGCGCCCGGCCGTCCGGTCGGCCGAGAGAAACAGGTTCCGCGCCAGTTGCATGGTCAGCGTCGACGCACCCTGCGCCCGCCCCTTGCTGCGGATGTCGTGCCACGCCGCGCCCCAGATGCGCCAGAAGTTGATCCCTCCGTGCGACTCGAAGTCCTTGTCTTCAATGGAGATGACCGCCTTGCGCAGCACCGGGGCAAAGTCGTTGTAGTTCACCACGATGCGCCGTTGCAGGGCGAACGACCCGATCACCCGGCCCTTCTGGTCGTATAAATCCGTGGTCGTAGAAGGCCGGTAGCGCTCCAGGTCTTCGATCTGCGGCAGGTCCGACGAGTACACCAGCGTCAGCCCCGCCAGCGATCCCGTCACCACCGAAAGCACCACCAGGATGGTCAGCGCGGCCTTGCCCGCCAGCTTGCGCCGGGGCTTCGGCGCGCGAGGATTTTTGGGCGGCTTCTCGTCCGGATCAGGCGCGAGCCGATGCGACCGGCCCAAGGTCCGGGGTTCTTCTACAAGATGGGTAGGGGTAGCCAAGCGCGTCACGCCTCATGGCATCTCTCAACCGAGCAGGGGAGAATGCTGAATACCTCACGAGCGTACCACGCATTCAACCCGCCGGCTGAGCCAAACCGCACCCCCCGTACCTTCCCGTGCAATTCCGGGAAGGCGGTCGCCAGAAGCGCGTTCGCCCAACCTCAGGTGGCCCAGGTTCCTCGCTATTTGGGACCTGGGAAACCACGAACCTCAACCGGCACCCAACTCAATCCCCCCAGACGCACGAAAGCCCCGCGCTGATCCCAGCGCGGGGCTTTCGCAATCCGGGAACCCTAGCTGTTCTTCGCCTTCAGAATCGACAACGCCTTATCCAGCGGCTTGTCATCCTTATCCGGTGTCTCGTCCTGAACGTCCTCGTCGGCGTTGGCGCCGGCCTGGACACTCGGATTCACCGCCTCATCCTGGATCTTCTTCCCGTCCGGACCCTCGTACTTGGCCACCGTCAGCAGCAGGGCCGCGCCATCCGGCAAATCGATGGTCTTCTGCACCGATCCCTCGCCGAACGTCCGCTCGCCCACTACGTCGCCGCGCTTGGCCGCCTCAATCGCCGAGGCCACCAGCTCCGCCGGCCCGTACGACCCGCGATTGATCAGCACCACCAGCGGCGTGTTGGTCAGATACTTCGTAGGATCGGCCGCAAACGTCACCTTCGGGATACCGCTGTCCCTCCAGGCTCGCCAACGTCCCCTTCTCGACAAAGAAATTGGCCAGCCGCAGGCCCTCTTCCTCGTCGCCGCCCGTGTCCCGCAGATCGAGCACGATCTTCTTGCCCTTGTTGGCCTTGATCTTGGCCGCCACCTGGTCGACCCGCGCGCTGTTGATCACCGCGGGCTTCAGGTAGAGCACGCTCGCGTCCAGATACTGCTGCTCGCCCATCGCCGGCTCCGGCACAATCGCCCGCGTCAGCGTCACCTTGTCCGGATCGGCCTTGCGCGGCTTCACCAGGGTCATCGACACGTTGGTGCCGGGCTTGCCGTCCAGCATCAGCCGGATCACCGCCAGCGACAGCTCCCGCGTCGACGTATCCCCAATCGCCTCAATCACATCGCCATCGGCAACGTGCTCGTGGTCGGCCGGCGATCCGGGCAGCACGTTCACTACTGTCGCATAGCCGTAGCGCTTCGAAACCGTGATGCCCACCTGCGCCACACCGCTCGTGGGACGATCTTTCCAGATCTTGTACTCGGTCGGCGTCAGGTAGCTCGAGTCGGCGTCCAGGCTTTCCAGCAGCCCATGCAGCGCGCCGGTCGTGACCGTCTGCATGTTCGGCTCCGTCACGTAGTCGCTCTGGACCCGCCGCAGCACCTGCTGGTACACGTGGATCTGGTTGTACGCGCCTTCCTGTTCGCCGCCGGCATGCACGCCGAACCAGCCCATCTCGCCCAGGCCAAACCCCAGGCCCAGCGCCGCAAACACCGCCGCGCCCACCACAAAAATCAGACGTTGAAAAAATCGAGACACAAACACCTCAGCGGCCAGGGGAGGCCGCTCCTTATATAGACGCAATCATACTCCAACCGGTGTTTTTTCCTTTTGGCCGGGTGCCCTCTGACCACCAACCACTAAGACACAAACCCATGACATCTCTGCTTTCCTGGGGTACAGTGACTCAGTGATCCCCGACGCGCCCGAAATTCTGCGCGCCCTCGAAGCCGGCGAGTTCTTCCCTGTCTTCCAACCGCTCGTCGAGCTCCGGACCGGCCAACTGGCCGGGTTCGAGGTCCTTGCGCGCTGGCAGTCTCCGCACTCCGGCCTCGTCATGCCGGACGACTTTATCCCTGCGTTCGAGCGCGCCGGACTCATGGATTGCCTCACCCACAACCTGCTCGGCAAAGCGTTTGGCGCTCTCACCGCAGCGAGCCGCCCGGTGATGCTTGCCGTCAATCTTTCGCCCACGCAGCTTCTCGATCACGGCCTTCCGGCCAGCCTTGAAACCCTGGCCCGCGCCTGGAATTTCCCTCTCGACCGCCTCACCCTCGAAATCACCGAAAGCGCCCTCCTCGACGACCTTCCCCGCGCCACCTCCGTCGCTCAGGACCTGAAGTCCCTGCAATGCCGGCTCGCGCTCGACGACTTCGGCACCGGCTACTCCAGCCTCCGCCACCTGCATGCTCTGCCCTTCGATGAACTGAAGGTCGATCGCAGCTTCGTCCGCTCCATGGACAACGACCGCGAGAGCCGCAAAATCGTCGCCTCGGTGGTCGGCCTCGGCCAGAGCCTGGGACTCATGACCGTCGCCGAAGGAGTCGAGATCTCTCCTCAAGCCGAGATGCTGCGCTGGCTGGGCTGCGACCTTGCGCAGGGATGGCTGCTCGGCCGTCCCGTTGCCGCCTGCGACCTGTCCGCCATCTTCGCTCGTTCCCACTGGGACTGCATCCCGCCGGTCTATCCTGGCCCCGAAAATCTGCCTCGCTTTGCCGGCGACCCCGTACCCGCGCATCGCGTCGCGCAACTCCAGGCCATCTACGATGGCGCCCCCGTCGGTCTCTGCTTCCTCGACCGCAACATGCGCTACGTGAATCTCAACCGCCAGTTGGCCGAGATGAACAACGTTCCGGCCGCGGCGCACATCGGCCGCTCCATCCAGGAGGTCATTCCTCATATCTTTCCGGCCGTCGAGCCCTTCATCCGCCGCGCTCTGCAAGGCGAAGCCATCAAGGGAGTCGAGGTGACCAAGCCTCCCGCCAGCGGCGGAGCGCAACCCCAGACCGTGATGCTCTCCTATCACCCGGTGCGCGACGAGGCCGGCGACGTTCTGGGCGTCTCGGTCGCCATCATGGACGTAACCGATCGAAAGCAGACCGAGGAAGCGCTGCGCCAGAGCGAGGACCACTATCGCCACTGGATCAGCCTAACCCCCAATGTTCCCTGGGTTCTCGACAGCCATGGCGCGGTGGTCGACGCCAGCCCCCGCTGGACTGACTTCACCGGCCAGCCCATGGAGGAGGCCATGGGCGATGGCTGGCTGCGTATGGTGCACCCCGACGACGTAGAAACCGCTCGCGCGGCCATACACCACGCCCTCGAGACCCACCTGCCCATCGATTTCCGCTACCGCATCCGTCCCCCCGGCGGAGACTGGATATGGATGCGCTCGCGCGGTTCACCCCGCCTCGACTCCGAGGGCCGCATCGTCTCCTTCTACGGCATCGTCGAACAGATCGACGACCATCAGCAGATCAACCCGCAATGCGCTCTCTACGAGGCCGAACTCGACATCGCCCTCGGCGCCATGCCGGTCGGCATGATTCTCGCCGACGGCAGCGACGGCGTCATCTTCAAGGTGAACTCCTGCGCCCGCCACATCTTTGGCGATAGCGCCTTCCCCGGCCAGACCCTCGACCAGTACGCGCGCATGGAGCTGCTTGAAGAGAACGGCCGGCCCTTCTCGACGGAAGACCACCCTCTGGCCAGGGCGATCCAGCGTGGAGAGAAGCTCGAATCCCTCTCCGTCCTCCACCGGCAGCCCGCAGGGCTCCCTGATTCACCTCGTGGTCTCCAGCCGGCCCATTTTCTCCAGCGAGAACAAGATCATCGGCGGCATGATGATGATCCGCGAAGCCGAAGCCGAAGCCTATCACTGACGGCTGCTGGAAGCCAGACGCGATGCCCGAATTTAAGGAGAATCTGGTGGCGGAGGGCAGGATCGAACTGCCGACCTACGGGTTATGAATCCGTCGCTCTAACCATCTGAGCTACTCCGCCAAGGGAAGGACGCACTAAGCCCGCCAGGACGGCGGGCAAACATAACTGCGCCAAGTCTTGATGATACGGGCACGCGCAACCAAGGTCAAACCCCGGGACACGAACCTCAGCCACCTGTCTCTGCTTCCGCGGTGCCTGACCGAGCTGTTCATTCCGGCTGTTCCGAAAATCTCCCACGGCCGACGCTTGCCGCCTCTGCGTACTGAAATATGGGACGGCGCGAAGTTCCCGGGCAACCTTCCGGCGAGAGACCCGCATCTCAATTTATGTAAGTGGCTCCCCCCAGTCGAGTCCCGCTCCTCCCCGAGCGGGACTTTTGGCGTTAAGCCCTTCTACAATCAGTGCCATGACCACCGTCGCCGGAATCATCCCCGCGCGTCTCGGCTCCACCCGCCTCAGCCGCAAGGTTCTTCGCCTTATCGCCGGCCGCCCCATGGTCGAGTGGGTCTACCGCGCGGCCGCCGCGAGCGGCCTGATGGACCCCGTCCTCATCGCCACCGATTCAGAAGAGGTTGCCGCCGTCTGCCGCGAGCGTGGAATCCCTGTGGTCGATGACCTCGCCCGATTGCGCCTCCGGATCTGACCGCGTCCGCGAAGTGGCAGGCCTGGTGGCCGCCGATATTTACGTGAACATCCAGGGCGACGAGCCGACGCTCACGCCAGGGTTCTTCCCGCCGCTGCTTGAATTGTTCCAGCGGGCAGAGGTTCAGATCGCGACCCTGGCCGTCCGCTGCGCTCCTGAAGACATCGGCAACCCCAACGCTGTCAAAGTGGTCACTGCCGCCGACGGCCGCGCCCTCTACTTCTCCCGCGCCACGATCCCCTATGACCGGGATGCGTCGGGATATTCCGGCTACCGCAAGCACCTGGGAATCTATGCCTACCGCCAAGCGGCCCTTGAGCAGTTCGCCGCCTTACCGCCGGGAAAACTTGAGCAGATTGAGCGCCTCGAGCAGTTGCGCCTGCTTGAGAACGGCATCGACATCTACGTGGCTGCAGCGCCCCACGACACCATCGGCGTCGATACCGAGGAAGATCTCGTGCGGGCGGAAGCAGTACTTCAGTCCCGCATCCAACAGCGGTAACAGAGATCAGAGGTCAGAGATCAGAGAACAGCGGAAGACCACGAAACCTTCGGGCTGTTCTCTGCTCCGATCTCTGATCTCTGGAATCTACAATCGGAATTACTCGCAAGAATCGGAGTGTACGCGTCCGCCATTGGCGCGACCATCAGTTCATGAACACGACACTCCAGCCCGCCGCCGCAGCCATCGACGCCGAATCCGCCTGGGCGCAGGTCCTCTCCCGCGACCCGCAATCGCAAATCTTCTACGCAGTGCTCACCACCGGAGTCTTCTGCCGCCCGGCCTGCAGCAGCCGCCGCCCGCTGCGCGAGAACGTCCGCTTCTTTGTCTCGCCGGAAGACGCCCAGGCCGCGGGGTTCCGCCCCTGCCGCCGCTGCAAGCCCACTGCATCGGCCAGGCCTTTGGATCTGATTCGTCGCCACCTGGAGCAGAACCTCGACCGCCGCGTCCCGCTCGAAGAGCTGGGGAGAGTCGCGGACATGAGCCCGTTCACCGTGCAGCGCGTCTTCAAGCAGGCCATGGGCGCAAGCCCCAGCCAGTACCAGCGCGCCCTGCGCGCCGGCTCCCTGCGCAGCGAGCTCAAAAATGGCGCCTCCGTAACCGACGCCATCTACAACGCCGGCTTCAACTCTTCGAGCCGCGCCTACGAGGCCGACCCGCTCGGCATGACGCCCGCAAAGTTTGCTGCAGGCGGCCGCGGGGAGCGGATCGGCTACGCCACCGGCGCCACTCCGTTTGGGTGGATGATCGTGGGCGGAACGGAACGCGGCCTCTGCTGGCTGGCGCTGGCCGATAGCGAATCCGCCGCCGAGCAGACCCTGCGCGACGAGTTTCCCGCTGCCGAACTGCACTGCGACGCCGCGCTCGCGGGCACGGTTGAAGCTGCCCTCACCAGCGTCCGCGAAGGCCGCGACCTGAGTGAGACGCTCACCTCGAAGACCGCCCTCGACCTCCGCGGAACCGTCTTCCAATTGCGCGTGTGGCAGGCGTTGCGGCACATTCCGCGGGGTGAGACGCGCAGCTACTCGCAGCTTGCCGCCGATCTCGGCGATCGCAACGCTACCCGCGCCGTGGCCCGTGCATGCGCCACCAACCGCGTAGCGATTCTGGTGCCCTGCCATCGCATCGTGGGCGCCTCAGGCTCCCTCACCGGCTACCGCTGGGGCGTGGACCGGAAGCGGCAGATCCTCGATGCGGAGCGGAAGGAACAGCAAGTTCATAGTTCATAGTTCGCAGTTCACAGTTGCCTGGGCCCGGAGGCTGTGCGAACTACGAACTGAGAACTGTGAACTGCTTTTACAGCCGGAAGCCGCCTGCCGCGTAGATTGCCTGCCCGTTGATCCAAGCCGAATCGTCTGAGGCCAGGAACGCCGCGGCCGTCGCGATATCGCCCGGCTGCCCGATCCTGCCCAGCGGCGTGCGCTTTACAGCTTCCTTCTGGAAGTCGCTGCCGATAAAGCCGGCGGCGTGCGTGCCTTCGGTCTCCACCATGCCCGGGTTCAGCGAGTTCACGCGGATGTTCTTCGCGCCGAGCTCCTTCGCCAGCGATGCAGTGATCGAATCCACCGCACCCTTGGTCGCACTGTAGACAGACGCGCCCGGCACGCCTTCCACCACCACCGAGCTGATATTGACGATGCTGCCGCCCTTCGGATTGAAATGCTTGAGCGCCGCCTGCGTGGTCAGCAACAGGCCCAGAACGTTCACATCGAACTGCTTGCGGAAATGCTCCGGCGTGACGCTCTCAATCGGACCGAACTCGTAGATGCCGGCGTTGTTTACCAGCACGTCGATCGGCCCCAGCTTCGCGGCTGTCTCGTCCACCAACTGCCCAATCGCCGCCGGATCGGCCACGCTGCCCTTCACGGCAACTGCCTTGCCGCCCGCGGCTTCAATCTGCTTGACTACCTTCTCCGCTTCGGCTTTGCTGCTGGAGTAATTCACCGCAACCGAGGCGCCGCGCGCCGCCAGTTCCTTTGCGATCCCCGCGCCGATGCCCTTTGAAGCGCCCGTCACCAATGCCACTTTGCCCTTAAGACTGCTCATTCTCTCTCCTTTTACCGACTGCCGAACTATTCGACATTTCGATAACTATCGAATTGATTGCGGACATCGGGGAAAGGATTCAGAGCGATTGCGAAAATCTATTGAGCGGCGTAGCGGCTCGGGGCGGGCTTTCCACGGAGGGCAAAGAAGAAAGCGGGACGGTGGGAGCCGTCCCGCTTTGGTTTTGTGACTTAGCCCCGTCTACCAGACCACGCAGCGGTCGGTGTCGGAGCGGACCATGGCGTCGCCGGCTTTGCAACTGAAGGCGGCGGCAAACGGCGGGAAGTTCGACATGGGGCCGAGGACGCGGTACTTCGCTACAGGGTGCGGATCGCCCTGGACCATGAGCTTTTGCGTCTCCGGCCGTGTCTCGTCGCCGCGGAACTGGCCCCAGGCGACGAAGAACTGCTGATCGGGTGTGAAGCCGTCGATCTTGTCGCTCGACTGGCCCTGCGCCGTCTTCTTGAACGCGAGATAAGCGATCTTCAGGCCGGCGAGGTCGCCGATGGATTCGCCCAGCACCAGCTTGCCATTGATGTGGATGTTGTCTGCGCCGTCGATGGTGTAGCCGTCGAACTGCTTCACCACGCAGGCGGTCTTAGCCTCGAACTTCTTCGAGTCTTCGGCGGTCCACCAGTTGCTGAGGTGGCCGGTGGCGTCGAACTGCGCGCCCTCGTCGTCGAAGCCATGCGAGATCTCGTGCCCGATGACCACGCCGATGGCGCCGTAGTTCACCGCATCGGTGTACTTCATGCTGAAGGCGGGCGGCTGGAGGATGCCGGCGGGAAAGACGATTTCGTTCATCAGCGGGTTGTAGTAGGCATTGGAGGTGGGAGGCGTCATGCCCCAGCGGCCACGGTTGACGGGCTTGTTGATGGTGGAGTGGTCGTCCTGCACCTGGAAGCGCGAGGTGGCGATGAAGTTGGCGAAGTGGTCGTCGCGGCTGATCGTGACCGATGAGTAGTCCTTCCACTTGTCGGGATAGCCGATTTTGACGGTGAAGTGGGCGAGCTTGTCGAGGGCCTTCTGCTTGGTCTCGGGGGTCATCCAGTCGAGGCCTTCGAGGGTGTCGTGCATGGCGGAGAGGATGTTCGAAACCATCGCCTGGCGCGCTGCTTGGCTTCCGGAGGGAAGTAGCGCTTGACGTACTCCTGGCCGAGGGCTTCGCCGAGCATCTGATCGGTCAGTTCGGCGCAGCGCACGTCGCGGGGCTTGAGTTCGCCCACGCCGGCAAGCTGCTTTTGATAGAAGCCGAAGTGGGCATCGACGAATGGCTCGGAGAGCACGTCGGCGGCGTTGTTGAGCACCTGCCACTTGAGATAGGTCTTCCAGGCGGCGATGGGGGTGGAGGTGAGCTGGCGCTCGAACTCGGCCATGAAGACGGGCTCATTGATGTTGATCACGCCCGGAGTGACGCCGGCGCCGGAGAAGTAGGCAGCCCAGTCGAAATGCGGCGTCATCTTCTGCAGTGCGTCGAGGTTCGAGACGTGATCGGTGGAGTGCGGATCGCGCAGCGCGACATTGTCGAGTGTGGCCTTGGCGAGGGCGGTCTCGAAGTCCATCACGGTCTGGGCGGCTGCCTTGGCGTCCGCATCCGATGAGCCGGCGAGAGAGAAGATCTTCGCCACATAGACGAGGTATTGGGCGCGGGCGTCGGCAAAGCGCTGGTCGGGCTTCACGTAGTAATCGCGGTCGGGCAGGCCGAGCCCGCCAGAGCCCACCTGGGCGATGACGTTGGCGGGGTCGTGCGCGTTCTGGTTGCCGTAGAAGACGAACGGAACCATGGCGCCGATAGCGTGGAGGTCGCGAATCTGCTGCTGCAGGCCGGCGTTGTCCTTGATGCTGTCAATGGCGGCCAGGTACGGCTTGAGCGGCGTAATGCCGGCGGCGTCGATGGCTTTGACGTTGGTGCAGGCGGCATAGAAGTCGCCGGTGAGCTGGGAGTGCTGCCCTTGGGCTGGCCGGGCTGCGCGGAGAGGTCGTTGAGGATGTCGCGGAGCTGGTACTTGTTCTCCTCGCCGGCCTTCCAGCGGCGGCTCCAGCGGTCCATGGAGGCGGGGATGGGGTTCTGCGCGCGCCATGTGCCGTTGGAGAAGGCGAAGAAGTCATTGCAGGGCGCGGCTTTGCGGTCGAGGTCGCCGAGCTCGGGGCCCTGCAGGGATGAGGTCTGGGCGGAGGCCATGCCTGTGGCTGCGAGGCAAAGCGCGAGTGCAACTCCGAAGCGGTTCATATTCCCCCTGATTTGCTGCAGAACATTGTCTACTATCCAAACGAGCCAGAGGTTCAATTTGTTATCAAGGCGACGGGTCTGCGCCACAAAAGGCCGGATTCAGCCTAGACGAGGATTGCCAGCGTACTCAAAAAGCCTATACTGTCCGCGATGAAGCGGATTCTTTGGATTGTCGGCCTGTGTATCCCGCTGTTGATGTTTGCATTTCTCTTTACGGTATGTGTTGCGAGTCTCGTTGTTAAGAAACGCCTGAACGTGTCGGGCTGGGGGATGCTTGTAACTAGCGCGTACTGTGCCTGGCATTTCATCGGGCGAATCCGAGTCACGATCAGAAACGGCGATCCTACGGCGGATCTGCAGCTCGAGAAAGAGTGAGTATCTCCAGTTTGAAATCCAGTTTCGCGCTAAAATAGAGACGTGATTGTCCACCAGCCAGTCCCGGCGCTCCTCTAGCGGCCCCCGCCGCCACACACTCCTGCGCCCTTTTTCCTGAGACAAATTTTGAATTGCATAAGCCGCGCCGGTGCGCGCTGTGAGGATTGGACATGATTGACCGTTTGGAACAGATGGACCAGCGCTATTCAGAGCTGCAGGCGCAGTTCGCGCTGCCTGAAGTGCTCAACGACCACGAGAAGTATCAGAAGATTGGCAAGTCGCTCAAGGAGATTGAGGAGCCGGTCGAGAAGTATCGCGCGCTGAAGCAGGCACAGCAAGGCCTGGAAGAAGCGAAGGCGATGCTGGCCGAGAACGACGCCGATCTGCGCGCCATGGCCGAGGAAGAGATCGCCGCGCTGGAGCCGAAGGTCGCTGCGCTCGAGGATGAGCTGAAGATCCTGCTGCTGCCCAGGGATCCGAATGACGAGAAGAACGTCATTCTCGAGATCCGCGCAGGCACGGGCGGCGACGAGGCCTCGTTGTTTGCGGCCGAGATCTTCCGCATGTACACGCGCTTTGCCGAGCAGCATCGCTGGAAGGTGGAAGTGATGTCGATCTCGGAAAGCGGCGTGGGCGGCTACAAGGAAGTGATCGCCATCATCGAAGGCGCGCGGGTGTATTCGCAACTGAAGTACGAGAGCGGCGTGCATCGCGTGCAGCGGGTTCCGGCAACGGAGACGCAGGGCCGCGTGCATACATCGGCCGTGACGGTGGCGGTGCTGCCGGAGGCCGAAGACGTGGACATCAAGATCGAGGCGAAGGATATTCGCATCGACACGTTCTGTTCTTCGGGGCCGGGCGGGCAGAGCGTGAACACCACCTACTCGGCGGTGCGCATCACGCACCTGCCCACCAATACGGTGGTGAGCTGCCAGGACGAGAAGTCGCAGATCAAGAATCGCGAGAAGGGCATGCGCGTGCTGCGTTCGCGTCTCTACGAGATGGAGATGGACAAGCAGAATGCGGAGCTGGCGGCGGCGCGCAAGTCGCAGGTGGGCTCCGGCGACCGCAGCGAGAAGATTCGCACCTACAACTTCCCGCAGAACCGGCTGACGGATCACCGCATCGGGCTCACGCTGCACCAGCTCGACCTGATCATGGAAGGCCGGCTGCAGTCGATTGTGGATGCGCTGATTACGCATGATCAGGCGGAGCAGTTGAAGGCGGAGACGCAGGCCGCGTAATGACGCTGGAAGAATGGGTACGCAAGGGCGAGGCCATTTTGCGGACAGGTCCGCATGCCAATCGCGCCCGCGCCGATGCGGAGTTTCTGCTGCGCCATCTGCTCAAGCTCGAACGAGCCGCGTTGATTGTCCGCTGGAACGAACGGCTGCACGAGAACGAAGCGGCGCGGTACGCAGAGCTGGTGGGGCGACGCCAGCTCGGTGAGCCGATCCAGTACATCACGGGCGCGACGGAGTTCTACGGGCTGCCATTTCAAGTGACGCCCGCAGTGCTGATTCCGCGGCCGGAGACCGAGCATCTCGTCGAAAAAGTGATTGCGTTGTGTCGTGGAATGGAGCGGCCGCGCATTGTCGATGTGGGAACCGGCTCGGGCGCGATTGCCGTGGCGCTGGCGCACCAACTGCAGCAGGCGCAGGTGACCGCGATGGACATCTCGGCAGACGCGCTGGCCGTTGCCCGTGAGAATGCGCAGCGCAACGGTGTGGCGGAACGCATTCGCTTCGCGAAGGGCGATCTGCTGGCGCCGGTGAAAGGCGAACGCTTCGACATCGTCGCCTCGAATCCGCCGTATGTTTCGAGTGGCGATCGCGCGTCGATGGATGTGGAAGTGCGCGAGTTCGAGCCGGAGACGGCTTTGTTTGCGGGATCGGATGGACTGGCGGTTTACCGGAGGCTGATTCCGCAGGCTGCCGAGGTTCTTGTTCCGGGCGGACATATCGCGCTCGAGATCGGCTACGATCAGCGCGAGGCGATTCGCGAACTGCTGGGCGCGAACGGATTCGAAGACGTCGAGTTCGTAGCGGATCTGCAGGGCATTGCGCGGGTGGCGGTTGCGCGGCGGCCTTGACACCGGTTGCGCGACCTCTTTATGGTGCGACCAACGGAATTCCAGAGAGTGACGGGCAGGATGACGCAACCATCGCAGACACGGGCTGTGCTGACTGACAGCCACTTCCTCATTCCCGCCATCGTGTTTCTTGCCGGCATCACACTGCTGGTCGTGATGCACTAGGCAGTTGCTCAAAGCGCAAGTAATTGGAGAGGGGTCTTGAGCGCATGAGCGCGCAGCCGCAGGCATCAACGCCGCAGACATCAAGCGCAATTCGCGTTCGATCAAGGCATGGGCTCGGCGTGCTGTGCGGCATTGGCGCGGGCGTGTGGCTGGGCGCGGCGGAGGCTCCCACGAAGCTCGTGAACGCGGGCTTGTCGCCCTATGCGATTTCGTTGTGCATGGTGGCCGGGGTGTTCACGGCGCGCTGGAGCGTACCGACGCTGCTCAAAGGCACGCGCGCGGTGTTTCGCGACCTGGGGCAGAACCGGCAGTTGATTCCGTTTGCGATTCTTGCGGGAATGCTGTGGGCCGTGGCCAATACGCTGACCGTGTTTGCCATTCGCGATGTGGGGCTGGCGATTGCGTTTCCGTTGTGGAACACTAATTCGCTGATCGGCATTCTGTGGGGACGGCTGCTGTTCGGCGAGTTGAAAGGCGCGAGCGCGGCGAACGTCATCAAGGTTGTGCTGGGGACGGTCGCGATTGTGGCCGCGGCCATCATGCTGGGCTTCAGCACCATGCACGGGGCGGAATATCCACCCGGCGCATGCGCTGAACGGGATTCTCGCGGCGCTGGGCGCAAGCCTGCTGTGGGGATCGATGTATATCCCCTATCGCAAGGCGTATCTGAGCGGGATGAACCCGCTGTCGTTTGTCACCATCTTCACCGTGGGCGAGCTGGTCACGATGTTCGCGCTGGTGCTGGTGTTCGACGGCGGCGTGCATGCGGCGGTGTTTCATTCGTCGGTGGTTACGCCGATGCTGTTCTGGCTGTTCCTCGGCGGATTCGTGTGGGTGGTCGGCGACCTGTTCCAGCAGTACGCGACCAAGTATCTCGGCATCGGGCGCGGCATTCCGCTGTCGAACACCAATCAGCTATGGGGTCTTGCGTGGGGCGCGCTGGTGTTCGGCGAGCTGGCGCATGCCGACACGGCGCACCGGCTGCTGGTGGTGGGCGGATCGTTGGCGATGATCGCGGGCGCCATGGCGGTGAGTACGGCGATCGCCACAGAACGCGAGTCGGCCTCGACACACGAGGCCATCGAGCGCGAGTGCGCGCGCTACGGACTGGAGCGCGACGCGGTGATCCACGCGTATAACGGAGCAACCGGTGAAAGCCGGCGCGAGTGGTGGGACTGGCTGATCCTCATCTGCGCGGCCGGAGTGTTTGTGGCCCTGGGGCTGAGGGCGAAGGTGCCGGCACTGGCCATGAATCATGGGTGGACGGCGGTGCTGGCGCGGCCTCCTGATCGCCAGCGCGGTGGTGTGCGCGTGGGGGCTGAAAAGCAGGGAACACGCAACAGGGAACAGGGAACAGAAGAGCACGTAGAATTGTGACCATGCCTGAACTATCCGTGGTGGATCTCGTGGGGGTTGGACTCAACGCCACGGACACTCTGATTCCGCTTGACGAATTTCCGGTGCGCGGCTCGAAGGTGGAGTTCGCGCCGGTGCCGCTGATGCCGGGCGGGCAGACGGCCAGCGCGGTGACGGCGTGCCAGACGTGGGGACTGGCGACGCGCTACGTGGGCAAGCTGGGAGACGATGATGCGGCGCGGCTGCATCGCGGCGAATTCGCGCGGCTGGGCGTGGATGCGCGGCTGATCGAAGTGGCAAACGCGGCGAGCCCGCAGTCGGTGATCCTTGTGGACGGCGGCGGCGAGCGGACGGTGCTGATCCGGCGCGACGACCGGCTGCAGCTCACGGCGAACGACATCGAGCGCGAATGGATTGTGAACGCGCGATCGCTGCTAGTGGATGGCATCGAAGCGGAGGCGGCCACGCAGGCGGCGCTGTGGGCCCATGAGGCGGGCGTGCCGGTGATCGCCGACCTGGACGAAGAGTACGACGGCGGCGATGAACTGCTGGGCTGCGTGGATTACCTCATCGTGAGCCGCGATTTTCCCGCGCGCCTGACGGGCGATCATGATCTGGCGCGCGCCCTGCGGACGCTGCGCAGCAAGTACAACTGCAGGCTGACGGCGGCCACGCTGGGGCAGGACGGCGTGGTGGCGTGGGACGGCGAGCGGCTGCTGCATCGCGCCGCGTATCGCGTGCCGGTGGTCGACACGACGGGCGCGGGCGATATCTTCCATGCGGGGTTTATTTATGGGCTGCTGCGGGGATGGCCGCTGGAGAAGCAGCTTGATTTTGCGTGTGCGGCGGCGGCGCTGAACTGCACCTGCAGCGGCGCGCGCGGAGGGATTCGTGGGGTGAGCCATGTGGAGACGCTGATGGCGGAGACAGAGCGCTATGACATTTCAGACGAGCACAGAGACCTCGACCGACAGAGCTCATCGCGATAGGAATTGTCGCCGATCCGGAGTGGATTCAACACTCGCCTCCGTAGGTATTTGGCTTACATTGAGAGCTTGAATGACTTGGATTGAGATTCTGGGTTTCGTAACCGGTGCTGTCTCTGTAGCCTTTGCCGTCAGAGAGAGCGCGTGGAATTGGCCTGTCGGTATTGCGAACAACGTCTTCTTCTTTGTTCTTTTCTGGAAAGCGAAACTGTACGCCGACGCGCTCCTCCAGATTGTTTATGTGATCATCTCAGTCTACGGCTGGTGGAACTGGCTTCGGGGTGGCGCCGGCCATTCGAAACTCCCCATCGCTAAAACGCCGCTTCAGTCGGGGTTGTTGCTTCTTCTTGTCACGGCACTTTCGTCCGCTGTGATGGCCTATGTCCTCCACAGATTCACTGATAGCCAAGTGCCTTTCGGGGATGGAGTGACAACGGCACTCAGCCTTACGGCTCAGTACATGCTTAGCCGTAAACTGCTTGAGAACTGGTGGGTATGGATGACCGCTGACGTCATTTATATCTTTCTGTATATCTACAAATCGCTCTATCTCACCGGAATCTTATACGCCGTGTTCTTTGCCATGTGTGTTGTGGGATACGCAGGTTGGCGCAAGACACTCACGGGGCTCAGGCAAAAGGCTGAGGCGGTGCAATGACGCGCGGATTGGTCATCGGCAAATTCTATCCTCCCCACCGAGGCCACAAGTTCCTCATCGAGACCGCCTTGCGCGAAGTGGATCATCTCGACGTGCTAATTTGCGTTCTTGCCGGTCATACCATCTCCGGTGACTTGCGCCAACGCTGGCTTGAAGAAATCCATCCCGAAGCCAACGTAATGCAGGTGGAGGACATCGGTCACGACGACGACTCCGAAGTGTGGGCTGAATACACGAAAAGAATTCTGGGTCAGGCTCCCGATGTTGTCTTCACCTCAGAAGGCTACGGCGACGCTTATGCGCGATTTCTCGGATGCCGACACATCCTGGTTGATCGTGCCCGACATCACGTGCCCGTCTCTGCAACGAAAATACGCTCGAACCCCTTTGCGTACTGGTATTTTATGGAGCCATGCGTCAGAGCACATTTCGTTCGGCGAGTCTGTGTTGTCGGCGCGGAATCAACGGGCACCACAACGCTGGCTCTGGACCTGGCGCAACACTATGAGACTGTATGGGTGCCCGAGTATGGGCGTGACTACGGCGAGAAACTTGCTGCCGCAGGCGTTGATTTATGGAACTACCGCTGGAACAGCGCCGAATTCACCCTCATCGCCCGCGCCCAGGTCGATCTCGAATTGAAAATGGCTCGTGAGGCAAACCGGCTCCTGATTTGCGACACAGACGCATTCGCGACCGGTATCTGGCACCAGCGATACATGGGGTCGCGTTCCTCCGAGGTCGATGCAATCGCTGCTTCCAGCGCTCCGTGTCTCTACCTTCTCACCGACTGCGACATCCCTTTTGTCCAGGATGGGCTCAGAGACGGAGAGAATATTCGTAGCTGGATGACGGGCCGGTTTGAAGAGGAACTGAATCAGCGAAAAATACTGTGGATGAAGGTGTCCGGCAGCCGGGCGCACCGGCTCAAGTCATCCATCCAGACAATCGACTCGTTACTAGCTCAGAGCTCGGACGAAACGACCAGGAAGCCTTAGGGCCACTTCGGATCCGCTCGCCCAGATTCCTCGGCCACTTCTCCGCCATCCGGAGAGCACTTCGCACTCAGAATCCCGGCGGGTGTTCGCCCATCACGTTGAATGCGGCTTCAAGCGCCATGCCGGCCTGCGCCAGCGTGCCTTCATCGAACAGCCGGCCGATGAGCGTGATGCCGTGCGGGACGCGGCGTGGCGGCGAGAACTTCGGCAAGGGATGCGCCGGATCTGGGGCCCAGTCGCTGCGGGCTTCGCTTACCTCCAGAAAACCAGCCCGCAGCGTCAGCGACGGGTGGCCGGTGTTGTTGCTGATGACCAGCATTTCGTCGCGGAGCGACGGCACGATGAGCAGATCGACCTGCGCCATCACACGCGCCATCTCTTCGGCGACCTTGCGGCGGAAGCGGTCGGCCTGCACGAAGTCGACGGCAGACAGAAAGCGCGACTGGCGGAAGACGTTGGGCCAGGCGTCGGGCACCTGCGCCTTGAGCATGTCGAGCTTGTGGCCCAGAACCAGGTCGTCGAACGCGGCGGCGGCTTCGGCGAAGAGCATCAGGTTGAGCGAGTCGTAGGGCCAGTCGGGGAGCGAAACCTCCACCAGTTCCATGCCGAGCTTCTTCACCGTTTCGAGCGCGGCGCGATCGACGTCGGTCGCGGGCGCCTCCTTCATCCATGCGGGGAAGTAGCCCACGCGCAGGCCTTTCACGTCGGCGCCCGCGTGAAAGCTGAGAGTGCTGGGCACGGAGGCCACGTCGGCGGCGTCGGGGCCGCTGATGGCGTTGAGCACGAGCATGGCGTCTTCCACGCTGCGCGTCATGGGGCCGAGCTTGTCGAGCGACCAGCACAGTGTCATGGCTCCCGTCCGCGCCACGCGGCCGTAGGTGGGCCGGAGGCCGGTGACGCCGCAGCGCATGGACGGCGAGACGATGCTGCCGCCGGTCTCGCTGCCGATGGCGAAGCCGACGAGGCCCGCCGCAGTAGCAGCGCCCGGACCGGCGCTCGAGCCCGATGCGCCTTCGGCGTCGGGAATCCACGGATTCATGGTCTGGCCGCCGAACCAGATGTCGTTCAACGCCAGCGCGCCCAGCGAGAGCTTGGCGACGAGCACAGCGCCCGCCTGCATTGAGTCGTGCCACGACGGCAGCGTCGGCCGCAGGCACGCGGTCGCGGTAGGGCTCCGCGCCGTAGGTGGTGGGAATGCCGGCGGTGTCGAGCAGATCTTTTGCGCCCCAGGGAATGCCGTGCAGCGGCCCGCGGTAATTGCCGGCGGCGATCTCCTTGTCGGCCTGCCGGGCCTGCTGGAGCGCGTGCTCGCGGGTGAGCGTGATGACGCAGCGCAGCTTGGGATTGAAGCGCTCGAGACGCGCGAGGTAGATTTCCGTGAGCCGCTCCGACGTAATGGCCTTCGACTCGATCCAGCGCGAGAGCTGCGTGACGGGCGCGAAGGCGATCTCCTCTTCGCTTGCGGGCAGCGGCTTGGCCGTCGCGGCGCTGCGGACGAAGGCGCCGTCGCCGCCAGCATCTTGAGGCCGGGGAGAACCGGGTTCCACACAGTGGCAGGCGCGACGGACTGGGGCATTTCGAGCTTGCGCGGGCCCACGCGCAGCTCGTAATTCGGCGCCATCTGCATGCGCCAGTTGGCGGCGGCCTGGTTGCGCTCGCGCTCGGTCATTTCGAACTGGACAAGCTTTTCGGCGTGAGCGAAGTCGGCAGCGGAGACTTCTGGCCCGACTGCGGGCGCGGTGCCAAAGGCCGGAGGTGCGCCGGGCGTGGGAGGCTGCTGGCTGGGCGGGGCCTGCGCCTTGCCGGTGGCGGAGCTGAATGCGGCGGCGAGAGCGGCAACAGAACTCGAGGCGAGGAATTCTCTGCGCGAGGCGGGCATCTTCATCCTTTCAATTGTGATGCGCGTGCGGGGAGCGGCTGATTCCGTGAGGCGATTATAAGCAGCGGCGGCGCGCATCGCGGCGATTGCCGAAGCGAAGTCCGGCGGATTAGGATTGCGCACTGAAAGCGTTTCCAGGAGATCACCCGCATGCGAATTTCCACTCTTGCCCGTCTTGCCGTTCTTGGATTCAGTCCAATGGTTGCAGTCGCTCAAACCCCCGCGCCCACCCATGTGGCGCACAAAACCCAGCCCGCCGCGCGCCCGACGGTGGCGCTGACGCCGCCCATGGGCTGGAATAGCTGGAACTACTTTGCCGAGAAAGTGACGGACAAGGACATTCGCGACTCCGCGGATCAGATCGTCTCCACCGGCATGAGAGACGCCGGCTACATCTACGTGAATATCGACGACACGTGGGAGGGCAAGAGGGACGCGAACGGCGTGCTGAGCACGAACCAGAAGTTCCCCGACATGAAGGCGCTGGCCGATTATGTGCACTCGAAGGGGCTGAAGATCGGCATCTACTCCGGGCCCGGGACCAAGACCTGCGCCGGTTATGAAGGTTCCCTGGGACACGAAGAGCAGGACGCGAAGATGTATGCCGAGTGGGGCATCGACTACCTGAAGTACGACCTGTGCAGCTTCATCCCCGACGTCATGCAGAAGCAGGCCCCCGGTGATGAAGCCGCGCAGATGCGGCTGATGCATCAGGCTTACGAGAAGATGGGGAAAGCGCTGAAGGCTACCGGGCGGCCCATCGTATTCTCGCTTTGCCAGTACGGCTGGGACTCGCCCTGGGAATGGGCTCCGGCGCTTGGCGGCAATTCGTGGCGCTCCACCGGCGATATCGAGGCCAACTGGAACTCGATGTACACGATCCTGAGCCAGCAGGCGGGGCTCGAAAAGTACGCGGGGCCGGGCCACTGGAACGATCCTGACATGCTCGAGGTAGGCAACGGCAAGCTGTCGCTGGCGGAGAACCGCACCCACTTCACGATGTGGGCGATGCTATCGGCGCCCTTGCTCGCCGGCAACGACCTGCCGAACATGAAGCCGGAGATCCGCGAGATTTTGACCAACAAAGATGTGATTGCGCTCGACCAGGACACGCTGGGCCGGCAGGCTTCGCGCGTCTACTCCGACGGCGAGGTGGATGTGTGGCTGAAGCATCTGTCCGGCGGCGCGGGTGCGATTGCGATTGTGAATGCGGGCAGCGACCGCGTGTCGACGCATCCGTTTCATTTGAGCTTGGCGAAGCTCGGCCTGCATGGGCCAATGCACGCCAAGGATCTGTGGACTGGCAAGGACGTGGAAGTGCGCAACGATATGCCGATCGAGCTCAAGAGCCACGATGTGCTGCTGCTGAAGGTGGCTGCGGCGAAGTAGGTTTTGGCGAGTAGAAGTATTTTTGGGGAGCAGCCTAAACTAATTCAAGACCGCCCGGGCCTAAAGGCGTGGCCTTTGCAAGCTTTTCAGGGACCTGAAGGCCCCTGCTCCCTCCGAATAACCCCGGCCGGCCCCACCGCAGGTGGTTGGAGCGGCCCCGCCGCAGGTGGTACCATCCAGCCGTCCGAGGTATCTGCGATTCCCCTTGAGGAGGCACCCCATGCACTTTCGCACCGCGCAACTGCTTTCCGGGTTGTTCTGCTTTTCTCTGGCTGTGTCCGTGGCCGGCGCCGCGGGCCCCAAATCGGCGCATGTCGACATCGTGAACGGGCAGGGCGTTAAGATCGGCTTCGCAAAGATCCATGCCTCCGGCGATGGCGTCAAGATCTCGGTAAGGGTAGCCAGCCTGACGCCGGGTGACCACGGCATTCACATCCACACCGTCGGCAAGTGCGACGGGCCGGATTTCAAGACAGCCGGCGGCCACTTCAACCCCACCAGCGCGCACCACGGCATCCACAATGCGCAGGATCCGAAGCCCCACCTCGGCGACATGGCCAACCTGACGGTGAAGCAAGATGGAACCGGAATCGCGACCTTCACCCTCAGCGGAGTCACCCTGGGCGACGGGGCGAACTCGCTGTTTCATGACGGCGGGACGGCGATTGTGATTCACGCCAAGGCGGATGACCTGATGTCGGATCCGTCGGGCAACTCCGGCGACCGGGTCGGCTGCGGCGTGATTGTGAAGTAGAAAATCAGCGAAAAAAAATGAAGCAGCGAAACAGCGAACACACCCTTCGCTGCTTCGCTGTTTTTTGTTCTGCTCCTAGACAGCGCGTGCCAGATGGACGGCGAACCAGCCGCGGTCGTCGGTCCAGGTGTGTTCGGCGGTGAAGTCTGCCGACTCCAGCAAGGCTTCGGCCTGGCCGGGGCGGTACTTGTAGCTGTTCTCGGTATGGATGGTTTCGCCGGGGCGGAAGCAGAGGTTCAGGTCAAGGCTGGGAATCTGCACGGCCTGCGGGATGCGGCTCTCGAGATGCATCTCCATGCGCGAGTGGTCGGGGTTCCAGCGGGCGCGGTGGGCGAAGGCTTCGAGATCGAAGTTGGCGCCGAACTCGCGATTCAGGCGGACGAGGATGTTGCGGTTGAAGTCGGCGGTGACGCCGGCAGCGTCGTCGTAGGCGTCGAGAAGCGTACTCTCGTCCTTGACCAGATCGACGCCCAGCAGGATCGAGTCGCCGGGGGCCAGCGCAGAACGCACGTTGCGCAGCACAGCCGCAGCCTCGTTCGGCTCAAAGTTGCCGATGCTGGAGCCGATGTAGAGCACCAGGCGGCGATGGCCGAAGAGCGGCTGGTCGAGGGTGAACTCGTGGGTGTAGTCCTCGACGCGGGGGCAGACCAGGACGCCGGGGATATCGGCCTCGATGCGCTGCTCGGCCTCGGCAAGGGCGGTGGCGGAGACGTCGACCGGCTCGTAGAGCACGGTGTCCTGGCGGTCAACGGCGGCGCGCAGCAGGATGCGGGTCTTGTCGCAGGAGCCGGCGCCGAGCTCGACGATGTGCAGCGCGTCATCCTGCGCCGCGGCCGCGATGATGTCGCCGGCACGCTGGGTGAGGATGGCGCGCTCGGTGCGGGTGAGGTAGTACTCAGGCAATTCCGTGATCTGGTCGAAGAGGCGCGAGCCGGCGGCGTCGTAAAAGAGCCACGACGGCAACCATCTGGGTTGTGAGACAAGTCCTTCCGTCACCACCGCAGACTGCCGCTTATCGGGTTGTAAGCCATTGAGGGGAAGCGAGATTGTGGTCATTCCAACTCTCTTGGATGCAGCTCCGGTTGCCCGGAGTTACCAGCTTGCGAGCCGGATCCCTGAAAACTGCCAGCGGATGTCCGGCGCGAAGAAGTTGCGGTAGCTGGAGCGGATGTGTGCGGCCGGCGTGACGCAGGAGCCGCCGCGCAGGACCATCTGCCCGCTCATGAATTTTCCGTTGTACTCGCCCAGCGAGCCGGGCAGGGGCCGGAAGCCGGGATAGCCAAGATACGCCGAGGCGGTCCACTGCCAACAGTCGCCGAAGAGCTGCCAGGGGCGTTTGAAGGAGACAGGCGCTTCGGGAACAAGAGCGGTTCCCGGCGACGGCGCGCGCAGCGGAGCCTGATCGGCGAGTTCACTGGCGGGGATGGGCATCAGGCGGCCGGAGTCGAGGAAATTTCCGGCGATCAGGCGGCCGTCGGCTGCGGTCTCCCACTCGAATTCACTCGGCAGGCGGTATCCGGCCCAGCGCGCGTAGGCGTCGGCCTCGTAGAAGCTGACCTGGCTGACGGGGGCATTCTTCATCTGCGCAAGCGGGATATCGCCGCGCAGGGTAAAGACGGTCCACTCGCCGCTGCCGCTCGACCAGTAGAGGGGAGCGTTCCAGGCGTGGGCCTGAAGCGCGATCCATCCGTCGCTGAGCCAAAGCTCGGGCCGGCGATAGCCGCCGTCTTCGATGAATTCCGCGTATTCGCCGCAGGTGACCAGCCGCTCGGCCAGTCCGTAGGGATCGAGCCACAGGCGATGCCGCGGCAGCTCGTTGTCGAAGCAGAACGTCTCCCCGGCATGGCCGGCTTCGAGCAGCCCGCCTTCAAAACGCAGAAACTGCAGCGGGCCGGCAGAAGCTCCCGCGCGGCAGAGGCGCATCGAGTTCGCGATACGCGGGCCGCAGGGGATTGGTGAAGAACGCATGCAGGATATCGGTGAGCAGCAGTTCCTGGTGCTGCTCCTCATGATTTGCGCCGAGTTCGATGCGTTTCAGGATTTCCGGGTCGGGGTTCTGTTCGATGAGACGCTCAATCGCTTCATCGACGTAGGCCCGGAAACGGAGGATGTCGTCCAGGCCGGGCCGCGAGAACGACGACCGCAGGCGCTTCTCAGGAAACGCGGCAAAGGTCTGGTAGTAGCTGTTGAAGAGCCAGACGAAGTCGGGGTGGAACGGCCGGTAGCCGGGGACAAACTCGCGGAGCACGAACGACTCGAAAAACCACGCCGTATGGGCCAGGTGCCACTTGGCGGGCGAGGCCTCCGGGGAGGACTGCACCATCATGTCTTCGGGAGTAAGCGGCTCACAGATTGCGAGCGTGCGGCGTCGAACCTCACGAAAGCGCTCCGCGACTGCAAGCTGACCGGTTCTGTGGGCGCTCGTTTCGGCACTCGCCGGGGTGGTCGTGCTCATCGTGCGGCTCCCTCGTGGAAAAGAGTGTACCCCAGACCTGTGAACAGCGGACGGCAAGTTGGTGCGGGCGGGCAGGATGGGGGCCGGATGCGGCTGCTGCTGACGATGAAGCGCACAGGATTTTGAGGCCCCCATCCTGGCCGGAGTTTTGACCAGTTCAAAGCCTTTGGATGCCGCTTAGCACCTTGGGTAGCGGAAGAAATCAGTTTAGTGGTTTAATTGGCAATTAACCGAGACGCGCGCCGTAACGACGAGCGCCACGTTCCTTCGCAGTGAGGAGGGAATATGAATCGGCAACTTTTTGATTTTCGAGGGTGGCCGGCAGCATGCATGGCGGGCGCGGTACTTACGGCGCAAGCAGCGGCGATGCATGGCCAGGCGCCGGCAGTCATCGAGACGGCCCAGACTGCGGCCGCGGCGCAGCAGTTCCAGCCGACCCCTGAGCAGGTAGGCGACTCCCTGATGGCGCATCAGCGCTACCAGGCGGCCATTGAGGAATACAGGAAGGCAACGCCCACATCGATATCGGCGCTGAACAAGATGGGCGTGGCCTACCTGCTGATGTTCAATACCACCGATGCCGCCAAGTGCTATCAGGCCGCGATCAAGCGGGATCCGAAGAACTCGATTGCCTGGAATAACATGGGCTCTGTCTACATGTCGCAGAAACTCTACGCGACGGCCGAGAGGACCTACAGGAAAGCGGTAAAGATGGATCCCAAGGCGGCGCTGTACCGCAAGAACCTGGGTACAGCTCTGCTGGCGGAGCGCAAGTACAAGAAGGGCTGGGAGGCGTACCAGGCGGCGCTGGAACTGGACCCGAACATCTTCAGCCACAACGGCAACGTGCGGGTCGAGAACCCCAGCAGCATCCAGGACCGCGGGGCCATGAACTTTTACATGGCCAAGGGGTGCCTGAAGGCCGGCATGCCGGATAGAGCGATCTACTACCTGCGCCTGGCGCTGAACGAGGGATTCACCACGCCGAAGAAGATTCTGGCGGACGCGGAGCTGGCTTCATTGCATAGCAATCCGGAGTTCCAGCAGATGATGGCGGCGCAGGGCGTCTACCTGAATGGCGATCCGGCGTCGGCTCGACCGCCGGTGCAGCAGTAATCTGCGCTTGCCCCGGTGAATCCGAGCCGAATCCGAGCTGGAGTCGTCGTCCGGAAACCCGTAGAGTGCGTCTATCTTTGTGAAGGGGCCGAAAGACGGTTCTTTCATGGGGGTGACTGTGCGTCTTCGTTCCGCTGTCCTGTTTGTGCTTACAGTTCTGCTTGGTTCCGCTGCGTTTGCGCAGGATGCGCCGGCGACACCGCCGGGGCAGCCGGCTCAGGCCGGGCCGCGGGAAGGACGCGGAATGGGTGGTGGCCGCGGTATGGGCATGGGTTCCGGAGTCATGGGAACGGTCACCGAAGTAGCTGCCGATCATCTCACGATCAAGAACGACACCGGTGAAATCTGGACGGTGAATTACAGCGTCAACACGCGGATCATGAAGCAGCCACCGCGTCCCGCCGGATCGGCCCCGGCAGGCGGGCCAGCCGAGGGCGGCGGCCAGGGCCGCGGCATGGGGATGGGCGGGGGTCCGCCGGCGGCCATCAAGGCCAGCGAGATCAAGGTTGGCGACACGATCACGGCGGGCGGCGAGATGAATCGCGACGCTAAATCGGTAGGCGCGGTGGGGATCATGGTGATCGATCCCGAACGCGCAAAACAGATGCGCGAGATGCAGGCCAACTTCGGCAAGACTTGGCTGATGGGGCGAGTGACCGCGATCAACGAGACCACGGTGACCATCGAGGGCGGGCCGGGCAATGCTCCGCACGCCTTCGTAGCGGATGAGAATACGACCTTCCGGCGACGCCGCGAGCCCCTCACGCTGGGCGATGTGAAGGTGGGCGACAACGTGCGCGTCGAGGGCGCAGTGAAGGCCGGGAAGTTTATGGCCACGACGGTGAGCGTGATGTTGCCGATGGCGATGGGCGGTCCAGCGCCAAGGCAGGGAACAACGGCGCCGGAGTAGCTGGTGGTTAGTGGCTAGTGATTAGTGGTTAGTGGTTAGGAGAGTGCGTGCGGCAAGAGCGGTTTCTAATCGCTAAACCCTAACCCCTAAACCCTAAACCCTGTCTTTATCCCATAAACATTCCGCCGTTCACGTCGAGGACGTGGCCGGTGATGTAGGAGGCGGCGTCGGAGGCCAGAAACGCCACGGCGCCGGCGATGTCCTGGTCGCTGCCGGCGCGGCCCAGCGGGATGGACGCGAGCATGGAGTTGCGCAGGTCTTCGCTGAGTACGTGCGTCATGGCCGTCTCGATGTATCCGGGGGCGACGGCGTTTACCGTGACGCCGCGCGAGGCGAGTTCGCGGGCCAGAGACTTGGTCATGCCGATCATGCCGGCCTTCGACGCCGCATAGTTGGCCTGTCCTGCCTGCCCGGTGCGGCCCACCACGCTGGTGATGTTGATGATGCGGCCCCAGCGGTTCTTGAGCAGCGGGCGCAGCAGCGCCTGGGTCAGCAGGAAAGCGCCCGTCAGGTTGGTGGCGATCACGTCGTCCCAGTCGGAACGCTTCATCTTCATGGCCAGGTCGTCGCGGGTGATGCCGGCGTTGTTGACCAGGATTTCGACCTTGCCGAACTTCTCAAGGACGGCTTTGGCGCCGGACTTGATCGACTCCTCGCTGGCTACGTCGAGGGCAAACGCGGCGGACTGGCCGCCTGTAGCTTCGATCTCCGCGGCCACCTCGGCCAGCTTGGCCTCATTGCGCGCGGCCAGCGCGACGGTGGCGCCCTGGCGAGCCAGTTCGAGGGCGCATGCCCGTCCGATTCCCTGCGAAGCGCCGGTGACCAGCGCAATTCTTCCCTGCAGATTTGCCATTCTTGTTCCACTTTCCGGGGCCGCCGGCATGCCAGGCCGCCGCACATTCCAAAGGTCATTATAGGGAGCGCGGCGGCGGGAATCCCGAGCGGGCGCGGAGGCTCGTTTCTGGCCTCGAAAGAAAGGCATTGCACAATCTAGTTCATATGATATAGTTCAACTGAACTATATGAGACTCGAACTTGGAATTTGGGAGATTGCCGTACTGGCGCTGCTACGCGAGGGGCCGATGCACCCCTACCAGATGCAGAGCCTGTTGCGGTTGCGGCACAAGGACGAAATCCTCGCGCTGAAGCGGGGATCGCTCTATCACGCCATCGCGCGGCTGCTGAAGGCCGAGCTGATCGCGGTGGAGGCCACGGGCCGCGAGGGCCGCCGGCCTGAACGCACAACCTACCGGACTACTGATGCCGGCAAGCAGGCGCTGGTGGAGACGCTCCGGCGGATGGTGGCCGAGCCGCGCCGGGAGTCATCGGAGTTCATGGCTTCGATGAGCTTCCTCGTCTACCTGCCCGCCGCTGAGGCTGCCGGGAGGCTTGTGGAGCGGGCACGGGTTCTGGAAGCGCAAATCACGGCGCAGACGGGCGGGCTCGTACAGGTGGCGACGTTCCTTCCCCGCATTCACCTGATCGAAAGCGAATACCTGGTAGCGATCCTTCAGGCCGAACTCGGCTGGGTGCGCGGCCTGGAGGAAGACATTCGTGCAGGCCGGCTGAGCTGGGACGTAGAGCAGGCTCTCGCCCACGCGCGCGCCGACCTGACGCGGGTAGCCGAAGGCAAATCCCGCGCGGAAAGGAAGAAGCCATGACGGCTGCAATTTCGAACGACACAACATCGAAGGCGGGAGTGCGGCAGCGGTTTGCCGGACCCATCTGGACGCTGGTTTTTCTTGCACCTGTAATCGCCGAGGTGCTCAGCGGATCGACCCGAACGAGCATCCTGTTTGTGCTCCTCCCGGAGATGATGGTGTGGGGTGTGGGCGCGCTGTTGTGCCGCGAACTGGTGCGGAGATGGCGTGCGGGCGGGACGAGCCTGCTGCTGCTGGGCCTCGCTCTTTCGGTCGCCGAGGAGTTCCTGATCCAGCAGACGTCGATTGCGCCGCTGCCCTTCCCAGGTGTGCACGGCGACTACGGCCGCATGGGTGGCATCAACCTCGTCTACTTCCTCTTCATGCTGGGATTCGAAAGCGTGTGGGTTGTCGTCGTTCCTGTGCACGTGACGGAGTTGATCTTCCCATCTCGCCGCGAGCTGCCCTGGCTTCGGCTCCGCGGGTGGATCATAAGCTGCGTGGTTTTCCTTATCGGCAGCCGCATCGCCTGGTATGGCTGGGTTCAGCAGGCGCGTCCACGGCTGGGCGCGGCGCCGTATCATCCGCCGATTGCGTACCTGGCGGGTGGCCTCGCGGCCATCGTTGGCCTGATCGCGCTGGCGTATCTGCTGCGCAATGCGGGCCGGCCTGTTGGAGAGGGGCGTACCGCTCCGGCGTGGCTGGCGGCAGTGACGGCTTTCGTGATGGGCGCGGCATGGTTCAGTCTCATCGGGCAGGTCTTCGTGCCGCATCCCTGGGGCACGGCGAATCAGGCTCTGATGGCGGGAGGCGCCTGGGCGCTGCTTGCTTTCGTGCTTTTCACGGCTTGGACCAGCCGCCGCGCCTGGAGCGACGTGCATCGCTTCCTCGCCTGCTGGGGCGCGACGCTGGCCTGCCAGGCCGTGCCTTACTACACGATTACGACCTGGCCGAAGATCGACATCCTCGGCAAGGCGATCTTCGACATTGCGGCGCTGATTGTCTTCTCGTTGCTGGGGATGAAAGTCTACCGCCGACAGAACGCCGTGACCGCAGGGGCCTGATTACGTCGACGGCACGGCCGCGGCCGGGATGCGGCGGGCGGCACGCACGGCGCGAACGCGCTCAAGCTGCCACACGTAGACCGCCAGGCGACGCGAATAGTGCAGCACCGGAGGCACGTTGGGCAGGCTGATGCCGAGGGCGGCCGGGCAGGTCGTTGTGATCGATATCGGCCTCAGCCTCTTCAAGCGGCCACGGAACGTGGTGCAGATTGGCGCGCATGGCGTGCCCGTCGCGATCGCGGGTAAACAGGCAATAGCGCTCGGTCAGGAAGTATTCGAGCGATCCGGGACGGCTCTCCGCCAGGCGCCGCGTCGGTCCCAGTCCGCGATACCGCGCCGAGAACAACACCGGCTGCTGGGTCATGCGGCGGCGGCTGGCGAAAAAGAAATCGCGTTCGCGGTGCTGCTCGATTCTCATGTCGGCCCAGTGGTAAGGCAGGCGGTAGAAGGCCCTCCCGAAGAGGACCGCGAGAAGTTTCGTGGCATCGAGTGAGAGGAAGTAGACGCCGGGCGGCCCACCGTGGGTCTCGCGCACATAAGTGCGCAGATTGAGCTCAGGAAAACTGCTGGTGCCGGGAATCCGGCGGGACGCCTCGGAACTTGATGCGGTCCATCCAGAAAGGAACCACTCCCAGCCAGGCCGAGCCGTGAAACGTGTCCACCTGCAAGCCTTCTGGAATAAGCGGCGCAATCGCGGCAGCCGGAACCGGCCAGTGGGCAAATAACAGGTCGTTCCATCGCTGGGTCATTACCCATCGGCCAGAGGGCAATGGCCGCGGCCTGTGCGACGTTCTCACCTGAAATTCCCGCATGGCCCAGGTTCTCCGGATTCGCTCACCACGAGGCGTACGCTGCACCCCGCACCAATGCACAATCGAGGCTGGCACTCTCATGCCGTATTCTGGTCGCGAGCCCTTCGTCATGTCCAGTCAAACTTTGTTGCCCGCCGGCGCCCACAATCAGACAGATGTATATGCCGTTCACGGGGCCGACCCCGAGGTACTGGCGTATGCCATGGCCAAGTATTCGCGCTCCGCGCTGTCGATGCGCGAGTCGCTGGCCGAGATCAGCGCCCAGCGCGCCGAACAGTTCCTGAACACGTTTTATTTTCAGTACGGCCACCGCTCCATCGCCGACCTGGCGCACATCGCGTTTGCGGTGGAGCGGCTGAGCCTGCTGGCGGCCATTGTGCTGGTGGATGAGCAGCGCTGGGACGGGCAGGAGCGGTCCACGCGCTACCAGAACTTCATGAAGTCGGGCTGGTATTTTGCCTGATTTTGGCGAGGATGCCGTCGTCGCGCGGGCTGTATATCGAGACGGTCGAGGGGCTATTCACCGCCTATCAGAACACGACTGCCGCGGTTCTCGATGCCCTGCGCGAGCGCGTGGCCCGGCCCGGAGGCGATGAAGCCCGAGGCCTACGAGCGCACGCTGAAGGCGCGGGCGTTCGACGTGGCGCGCTACCTGTTGCCGCTGGCCACCAATACTTCGCTCGGCCAGATTGTGAATGCCCGCACGCTGGAGACGCAGGTCTCGCGGCTGCTGTCGCATCCCGTCGCCGAGGTCCGCGAGCTGGGGCGCAGGCTGCGCGACGCGGCCACCGGGCCCGGCATGGAACGTGGGCGCACCGGCTGCGGCGGCGCTGGTGGGTGAGATCGCGCGGGTCGATCCGGCGCTGGGCGAACAGGCCGGCAGCGATGCTCACGCGCGAGGTCCGTACCGCGCCCACGCTGGTGAAGTACGCCGAGCCGAACGCCGTATCTGACGGAAACGCGCAAGGTGCTGGAGCAGGCCGCTGCCGAGCTCTTCGCGGGAGTGAAGATCGCGCCCGCGCCGGTGGTCGACCTGGTGGAGCGCACGGAGACCCTCGAAGTCGAGCTGGCCGCGACGCTCATCTACTGGGCCAGCGACTATCCCGTACCGCCAGGTGCGCGACATGGTGGCCGGGCTGCCCGAGGCGCGAGTTGCGGAGATGATCGAATTGGGCCTGCGGCACCGCGGGCGGCATGACGAAGCGCTGCGGGTGTTTCACGCCGGAGCGGCACTGCGGTTCGACATCCTGATGGACATCGGCGGCTTTCGCGACATGCACCGCCACCGCCGCGTGACGCAGATCCAGCAGGGATTCACGGCGGTGCACGGCTACGACACGCCGGAGTCGGGCGACGCGGCCGGGCTGGCCGAAGCGGGGATCGTCGCCGAGTATCAGCGCACCGTGGAAGGCGCGCACGCCGCGGCGGCGAAGATTGCGAAGGGCGGAGCGCCTGAGGCCGCGGTGAACGCGCTCTACGTCTATCCGCTGGCGACGAAGGTGAGGTGCCTGTTCAAGATGGACTTCGCCGAAGCGCAGTACATCAGCGAGTTGCGATCGGGGCCGGCAGGGCACTTCAGCTATCGCAAGGTCGCGTGGGAGATGTACAAGGCGATGGAGCGGCAGCACCCGTCGCTGGCGAAGTATATCCGGGTGACGGATTTCGATAAGCCGATTGATTTGCTGCAGCGGTAGTTCGGCCTTTAGGTAGGTCCGGGCTTTAGCTAGGCCCGGGTTTTAGGTAGGTCTGGGCTTTAGCCCGGACATCTGCGACGCCCATCACACTCGGGGCTTCAGCCCCTGAGGTATGCTTTTCGCCGATGCCAACCTATGCTATGACCACGGCGACATTCCAACGACGCGCCCTGTTCGTGAGAACCGCGAATGCCGCACTCCTGCTGGAAATCCTCTTCCGCTATCGCGACCGGGGCCGATATTTGCTCCACGGCTTCGTCATCATGCCCGAACACCTGCATGTCCTTCTGACGCCTTCGCTAGATCAGACCATCGAGCGATGTGCGCAATGCATCAAGGGCGGGTTTTCATTTCAGGTGCGGCAACAGTTCCGGGGAGAGGTCTGGCTGCCCGGATTTCACGAGCATCGCGTTCGCGACGAAGAAGATTTCCGGAATCAGCTTGCCTACATCGCGGCAAACCCGGAGCGCAGAGGGCTGCGTGATCACGAGTTTGTGCACACGCGGCATCTCGATCGAATCGATCCGATGCCCTTTGGGCTGGCGGTCCAATACCTCAGGGGCTAAAGCCCACGGGCTTTTGGGGCTGCGTTTTGCCGGGCTTAAAAGCCCGGCCTACCTAAAAAGCCTCGACCAAAAAGCCCCGCCTAAAAGCCCTACCTAAAAACCCTGCCTAAGAGCCCCACCTAAAGTCCCGGTTCGGCGGAAGCCCGATCACTGCCCTTCGATCTTCGTCGCCTTGTCGTGGCTGAAGGTGACTTTGATGTGCTTGCCGTTCACGTCGTAATCCACCGTGCGGTCGCCTTCGGTCTGGCCGTCATATTGCGCCTTTGAGCCGATCGCCGTGCGCGTCTGCAGTTCGCTGAAACCGGGCTTCACCTGGTGCGCATCCACTGCCGCCCACACATCTTTCGGCCAATGGGAATAGATGGTGTGCGGGTCGCTGTAGAAGAAGAGCAGGTCGTCGAAGTACTGCTCCTCCTGGCCTTCGATCACCCCGACCGGCGTCGCGTACTGGGCCTTGTCGCCCGGCAGCGTGAAGACGACCAGCGCCTGCTGCGTGCCGCGGGCGATGCTGTCGTGGACCGAAGCGGGGACGGCGGCCTTGATGGCCTTCTTGATGTCGAGCTTCTGCGCCGGCGGAATCAGGCCGGCCTGTTTGGTCCACTCCACGCGGCCGGCCGCGTAGGGGTAGTAAGGCATGGAGTAGCCGTTGCGCATCCACACGCTCTTGCCTTCCAGATCCTTCACATCCGCGAAGTGCTGCGGAAACTCCTGCATGTCCACGGCGATCTGGTCGGCGGTGAGCTGCTGCTCAGGCTCGTTATGGCCGACGGCGGGCTGCGAGCGCTGGTGGAACACGATCGCCAGGTAGATGCCGCCTATGAGCAGCGTGATGACGAAGGGAATGAGGATTTTCTGCCAGTTTTTCAACTAGAAATTCTCCCGGTCGATGCCGATGCTGGGTCGCCGATGTTGGGTCAGAATAGCAGGCGGCCGTTTCGGGTTGTCTCCCTGCGCGTTGACGGTTCACAGCAGCGTAGCATCCGCCTCCGCCTCTTCCGGCTCCCGTGCCGGCGCCTGCCGCCGCAACGCAGCTGAGGACAACTCGTCCGCGTTGCGAAGGCTGGGGAACATGACCGACCAGACCCCTGCCACCACCAGCGCGCCGATGCCGCCGGTGACGGTGGCGCGGACGCTCCCCACCACTGAGCGGTGAGGCCGCTCTCGAATTCGCCGAGCTCGTTCGATGCGCCGATGAAGAGCGAATTGACGGCCGAGACGCGCCCGCGCATCTCGGGCGGCGTGGCCAGTTGGAGTAAGGACCCGCGGATGATGACCTAGATCATGTCGGCCGCGCCCAGGATGGCCAGCGCCGCGAGCGAGAGCCACAGGCTACGCGACAGGCCGAAGACGATGGTGGCCGCTCCAAAGATGGAGACGGAGATGAAGAGGCGTTTTCCGGCTTTGCGCTGCAGGGGGAATCGGGCCAGGACGAGCGACGTGCACAGCGCTCCCACGGCGGGGGCGGCGCGGAGGAGGCCGAGGCCCCGCGGGCCGGTGTGGAGAATCTCGTTGGCGAAGATGGGCATGAGGGCCACCGCTCCGCCCAGCAGGACCACGAAGAGGTCGAGCGAGAACGAGCCCAGCAGCATGGGCATGTGGCGCACATACTGAAACCCGGCCAGCACCACCTTGAGAGATGCGGCGCGGTGCTCCATGCGGCCGGGGCGCACGCTGAGGGTGCCGATGAGCACGATGAACCAGACGAGCGTAAGCAGGGTGAAGCAGTAGACGATGCCGGCTCCGGTGAAGTCGATCAGGTGGGGCTCGCGCGGGAAGAGACGTGTGAGCGGCAGGGTAAAGAGGATGCCGCCGAGCGCCGGGCCCGTGGTGTTGGCGACCTGGAAGATGGCTCCGCCCCAGGTGACGGCGTTGACGAAGTGCTTCTCCGGCACGAGGTGGGGAATGAGCGCGGAACTGGCGGGGCCGGAGAACGAACGGCCCGAGCCGATTAGGAACAGGATGGAGTAGATGGCGAAGACGCTGTGAGAGCCCGCGACGGTGATGGCGAGCAGCGCGGCGGTGCAGACCATCTGCAGGCTGTAGCAGACGAGGATGACCTGTCGGCGGTCGAAGCGGTCGGCTACGTGTCCGGCGGGAAGCAGGAAGAGCAGTCCGGGAAGAAAGAGGGCGAGGCCGGTGTAGCCGAGGTCGAGCGCGCGGTGGGTGATGGAGTAGACCTGCCAGGCAACCGCGACGGCCTGGGCTTCGGCGCCGAGGATGGCCATGACGCGCGCCAGCTGGTAACGACGGAAGTCGCGCGAGGCAAAAGCTTCCAGTCCGCGGCGCTGCGCCGGTTGGGGAGGGGAAGACATCTGACGTCTAGCCTAACGGATGCGCGCCGGGAGGGTCACTACTGCGGCTGGGACGGGGCGGGGGTTCCGGCGCTGGGCTTGGTGGTGCTGGGGCTGGAACTCGAAGTCGTCCGCTTCTTCTTGCGGGGGGGAGCAGCCGGCTTGCAGGGCGGAGGAGCGGCCGCGGCGGTCTGCCTGGCCTGCGCGGCGGCATCCTGCTGCGCGCGGAGCTGCGCCTGAAGGTCGAAGACCTGCTTTTCGTAGGCGACGGCGTTCGCCTGCATCTGGTCGTCGTAGGCGTTGCGGGCCTTGTTGACGTCGAGCATGGTCTGCTGGAGGGCGGTGACCTGCTCGGCGGGAGCGGAGACGCGGGAGGCCTCTTCGACGCGGAGCATCACGTCGTAGAACGCGTCGAGGTGCTTCATGAGCGGTATGGCGCGGCTGAGCGCGGCTGGTTCCGCATCGGCCGCGGTCATCAGCGGCGGGATATTGCTCTGCAGGTCGTGGAGGAGGGCGGTGATGTTCTGGCCAGCCTCATCGCGGACGCTTCCCTTCTTCCACTTGTCGATTTTCATCGCCGAGAGCGCGGTTTGGGCCTGGGTCAGTGCGGGCTGCAGCAGCGAGGAGGCCGTGACGGCGGGAGGCGCTGCTGCAGGTGCGGGGGTCTGTTGGCTCTGGGGCGTGGCCTGGGCAGCCTGAGGGTGGGCGGCCATCGATAACGTTCCGAGGGCGACAATCGCGAAGAAGGTGGGCAATACGGTCTGGGAAGATTCGCATGGATTCGGCTCTCATGGCTTCTGCGCGGGCCGGAGAACCGAGGCCCGCGGAGGCCCTGTGTTCAACTGCATCCTGTTGGATGCGCGGTGGTTCCGGATGCCAGGGTTAAAGCACTGACCTGCCAGCCCTGACCCCGTCCGATTCGTCAGACAGTGGCGACCCACTCGCCTTTGCGCATGAGCGGCTCTGCAACACCGGTGGCGGTGATGCCGTCGATGTCGAGTTCGCTGCTGCCGATCATCCAGTCGACATGGATCAGGCTGTCGTTCGCGCCTTTGGCGGCGAGCTCTTCAGGGGTCAGTTTGTCGCCGTCTTTCAGGCACGACGTGTAGGCCTGGCCGAGGGCGATGTGGCTGGCGGCGTTCTCGTCGAAGAGGGTGTTGTAAAAAAGCAGGCCGCTGGCGGCGATGGGAGAGGACTCAGGCACGAGGGCAACTTCGCCGAGGCGGCGCGCGCCATCGTCGGTGGAGATCAGCCTTTCGAGAACCTCCAGGCCGCGGGTGGCGTTGGCCTGCACGATGCGTCCGGCTTCGAAGCGAACCTCGATGCCCTCAATCATGGTGCCCTGATAGCTGAGTGGCTTCGAGGCGCGCACGGTGCCGTCGGCGCGGTCCTTGTGCGGGGTGGAGAAGATCTCCTCGGTGGGCATGTTGGGGATGCAGTAGAGGCCGTTCCCGGCGCGGGTGCCGCCGCCCATCCAGAGGTGATCGTCGGCGAGGCCGAGGCGGAAGTCGGTGCCGGGTCCGCGGTAGTGCAGGGCGGAGTAGCGCTTGTCGTTCATCAAGGCGGCGCGGCGCTGCAGGCTGGCGTCGTGTGCTTTCCAGTTGGAGACGGGATCCTCGCCATCGACCCTGCCATCGACCCTGGTGGTCCGGAAGATGGCGTCCCAGAGCTTGGCCATCGCGGCCTCGGGCGGATCGTCAGGGAACATCGCGGCGGCCCACGCCGGGGTGGCGGAGGCGACGATGGTCCAGTTGATCTCGTGGCGGGTGATGAGCTCGAGCGCGGGGCGGTAGGCCTTGGAGACGGCCTGGTTGGCGCGGCCCACTTTGCCTGGGTCTTCGTTCGACAGCAACAGCGGGCTGGCGCCGGTGATGGCGAGGCGCGCGGCGCCGCGTTTGTAGGCCGCACCCATGCCGTCGTAGAGCCAGCCGGCGGCGGTGTCGAAGGCCTCGTCGGGCGCATACCGATAGCGGAGGAGCAGGGCCTCGTCGTCGCTGTAGAGCGTGGTGACAAGCGATGCGCCGGCGCGGTAGGCCTGCTCAATGATGCGGCGCGCCAGGGGCACGGCATCGAGCGGGGCGGTCATCACGAGTTCCTGCCCGCGGGCGAGGCCGAGGCCTACTTCAATGGCCACACGGGCCAGTTGATCGAGTTTCTGCTCAAAGGAAAGTTCCTGCGCTATGGTCGCCATCGTCGTTTAAGCCCTCGGGGAAACTGGGATTTTCAAGGCAGGAGCGGACGGAATGACCCGCACCGGAAGTGTTGCAGATGGTGCCTGACAATGCGGGCTAGTGCGCGCATGCGCGGCCCGCGCCGCAACCCATCGAAGCCCGCATCTCGCAGCCTCCGCCCATGCCGCAGGCTCCCATACCGCGAGGCGGCCCCGCGCTGCCTGCGCCCTTGGTGATCGCACCCGCGCCGCCGCTGATGAGACGTTGGACGAATCCGTTGCAGGAGGGGCAGGTGCTGAGCTCCGGCTCCGACATCTTCTGCCGCCGCTCGAAATGTCCGCCGCAGTCGCGGCACTGGTACTCATACGCGGGCATGGGCCGTCTCCTCGCTGGTTTCAATTATACGAACGCGCCCGCGGCTTCAGGGCGGGTTGGACAGGTTGAGCGGGCGGGCTTGTTGCAAGGGTCGTACAATGCAGGCGGAGTGCAAGCCATGTCCAGTTCCCGATCGCGACGGTCGTTTCTGAAGAGCAGTGCGGTGGCCGCGGTGGCCGCCGCGGCGGGGCGGAAGTTTTCTTTCGCGGCTTCGTCAGACGCCCTAGCGGCGGCTCCGCCGCTCGCGCAGTTCGGCTATGGCGAAGTGGAGCTGATGCCCGGGCCGATGCGCGACCAGTTCGAGCGGAACCACGCGTTTTACGCGGCGCTCGATGAGGACCGGCTGCTGAAGCCGTTCCGGCAGCGAGCGGGGCTGGCTGCGCCCGGCGACGACATGGGCGGATGGTATAGCTGGGCGCCGCTCGATGCGATCGACAAGCCGGGCGATAACGGATTCGCGCCGTGCCATAGCTTCGGGCAGTATCTGTCGGGGTTGTCGCGGGACTATGCGGCTACGGGGCTGCCGTCGACGCGGGAGAAGGTGCACGCGATCGTGAAGGGCTTCGCCCGGGCGATCACGGAGGACTTCTGGCGCGATCATCGCTTTCCGGCGTACACCTACGACAAGATTTCGATCGGCTTGCTCGATGCGCACACGCTCACCGGCGCGCCCGATGCATTGAAGATTCTGGACAAGACGCTCGATTCGGTGGAGAAGCATCTGCCGCCGGGCGGGATTTCGCGGGCGCAGCAGTACGCGCGGCCGCATCACGATGAGAGCTTCTGCTGGGATGAGCCGTACACGGTGCCGGAGAATGCGTTTATCGCGTGGCAGCGCGGGGCGGGGCAACGGTATCGCGATCTGGCGGTGCGGTTTCTGGCGGACGCGTGGTACTACGATCCGCTGGCGGCGGGCGAGAACGTGCTGCCGGGGAAGCATGCGTATAGTCACGTGAATTGCCTGAGCTCGGCGATGCAGGCGTATTTTGTGCTGGGCAACCAGAAGCATCTGCGCGCGGCGCAGAACGGGTTTGATTTTGTGCGGGCGCAGAGCTTTGCGACGGGCGGATGGGGGCCGGAGGAGAACTTCCGCGTGCCGGGCAGCGGGGAGATGGGCGAGAGCCTGACCAAGACGCACTCGAGCTTCGAGACGCCGTGCGGGTCGTATGCGCACTTCAAGATCACGCGGTACCTGATCCGCGCGACGAAGGACAGCCGCTACGGCGATGACATGGAGCGCGTGCTCTACAACTGCATTCTCGGGGCGAAGCCGATTGAGCCGGACGGACACGGGTTCTATTACTCGGACTACAACAACGACGGGTCCAAGGTCTATCACCCTTACAAATGGCATTGCTGCACGGGGACGTTTTCGCAGATCACGGCAGACTACGGCATCAGCTCGTATTTCGAGGACGGCAACGGCGTGTATGTGAATCTGTTTGTGCCGTCGAGGGCGTACTGGAAGCGCGCGGATGGGCGCGTGACGCTGACGCAGAAGACGGAGTATCCGCATCAGCCCACGACCAGCATTGCGATGGCGATGGATGCGCCGGCCGCGTTTCCGGTATACGTGCGGATTCCGGCGTGGGCGGGCGGGAAGACCGCGATTTCGATCAACGGCAAACAATTTCTGTCAGGAGCCGAGCCGGGGAAGTTCGCTACGTTGCAGCGGACGTGGGCGAACGGCGACCGGATCGAGATCGAGTTCGATATGCCGGTAACTCTCGAAGCTATAGACCCGCAGCATCCGAACCTGGTGGCTCCGGTCCGGGGGCCGCTGGCGCTGTTCAGCTTGGGGGCGGTTCCGGCGGATCTGCGGAAACAGGATGTGTTGCGGATGACGCAGGCGGCGAAGGGGTCGGGGGACTGGCAGGTGAAAACGGGGAGCGGTTCACTGACGCTGCGGCCGTTCACGACGATCCGTAACGAACACTATCGCCTCTACCTGGCGCTCGAATCGTAATCGCGAGCCGGTGCGGAATCGATGATCGCCGGGAATCATCTTTCGAACGACTCTGTGCGATGGGGCGGGTCTTCGTGAATCGAATGCCCAAATTTTTTCGCGTGCCGACAACGGCAGTCAACTTGCATCGGACAGCGGATGCATGACTAAGAGGATGAATTAGTTACATAGATCTAAGTCACGAATCTAACTTATCGATACTTATCTGGATTGCCTGAGTGATTGCACCAACCCTGGTGATTTCCACAAATTTAATCGAGTTTTGCACTTGCATTCACAGATCGACGTATTGCATAGTCCCGTCAGTTGGTAGCTAAGTAACGAATTGGAAACGAACATTTCCTGCCCGCGCAGGAAGGTGAAGGTTCGATAGAGAGCGAAGATTCGCCCGGTGTGCGCAAGCCGCCGAAGCAGGATTCGAAGGATGTCGGCCACTCACCCTCGGCCAAGGCAGGCGATGCAAAGTTCGGAGGTATTTGGAACTCGTCTCCAGGGTAGCGTGAGAGTCCAACGGAACGCAGGGAACGCACAGGCGGCTTGCCGCAGGCGCCGGAACTGAGGGAAGTTGGAATGGAGCGTTCGCCCGAACTGGAAACGCGAAGCTTGGTTGACAACGCAGGAGTCATCCTCGGCCGAGGGTGAGCCCGCGTAGGGAGCTGAGGAGAGCGAATCCGACTGAGCCGAACTACTGGCATTCAAGGCATGCAGGCGGTTGGTCGCAAGACAGATAGCCTGCGGAGATTGGGAGTTAGTCAACGGTTCAGCAGGGGATGTAACTTGAGCCAAGCCGACCTATCAGTCTGCGACTACGGCCGTAGCCGGGACCGGGTCAAGCGAAGGATCAAGTTATTTCGCCGCTCGCTGTGAGTGTGGCGTTCGTGGGAAGGCGAGGATTGTAGACGGTTCGCCGTAGACGATCTTCGACGGAAAGCGAAAGGCCCCTGGCAGAGAGTCAAAGCGAGGCGGGCAAACAGGTACCACTGAAGATTCATCGCCGGCATTGCCGGACGGTGTTCGGACCGAAGAGATGCGAGGCACCCGGAAAGCGCCAGAAGCCGCAAGGCTTCTGGCGCTTTCGCTTTCCGGCACCTGCACTGCGACCAACTGGCACCTGCGGTGCGGCCAGCTGCGCCTTCGGCGCCAGACTGAGGCGGATCGGGGATCGTGCCCTTCCACCTTGCGGCAGAAAGAAGCCGCAAGGGGTCCGGCGGGTTAGTGCACAGCCCCCTCCGGAGCGGCGCTCTGTCCGGGCCGGTTCTTACTCAGCAGGAATGCCAGCAGGATCAAGCAGATCGACATCCACGACAGCTCGATGTACACATCCTGATAGCCCTGCATGCGCGCCTGCATATTGAGCTGGCTATAGAGCGAGCCCAGAGCCAGGCCGCCGCCGTTGGGGCCGCCGAACTTTCCGCCGAGGAAGCCCTTGAAGAGCGCCCAGATGCGATTGGTACCCCGGCTCGCCCGGCTGCATGAAGCCCTGCAGATGCTGCTGGTGCCACAGGGAGCGGCTGGTCACCTGCGCGCTGGTGATGGCGATGAGGATGCTTCCGCCGATATTGCGGGCGAAGTTGATGAGGCCGGAGACCTGGTTGCGACTCTTCCTTGGGCATGCCCACGTAAGCGGCGTTGGTGATGGAGATGAAGCAGAAGGGCAGTGGCAGCATCTGAATGACGCGCAGCCACGAAGACTGGCTGAAGCTCATCTGCAGGCTGGTGACGTTGGCGGCATAGCGGAAGGTGAAGGTGAACATGATGAAGCCGCACACCGCCAGGGTACGCGCGGAGATCTTGCCGGTGGCCCAGCCCGCCAGGGGCATCACGACGACAAGCGCGATGCCTCCCGCGGTGAGCGCCATGCCCGCCGTGGTGGCGGTGTAGCCCAGCAGTTCCTGCATGAACTGCGGCTGCAGGACGGTGTTGGCATTGAGCACTCCGCCCACCAGCGCCATGAGAAAGCAGCAGATGGCGAAGTTCTTAAATCGGAAGAGGCGCAGATTGATGATGGGATTCTTGGTGTGGAGCTCCCACAACGACCAGGGCGATCATGCCGCCCACAAACAGGACTGCGAAGAACTGGATGAAGTCCGGAGGAGAACCAGTCGTTCTCCTCGCCCTTGTCGAGCATGATCTGCAGGCCGCCCATGGCGATAGTGAGGAAGCTCAGGCCGAGGTAGTCCATCTTGCGAATGAGGGATGCGATCGGGCTTGATCCACGGCGGATCTTCAATGAGGCGGGTGACAAGAATGAAGGCCAGAAGGCCGACGGGGATGTTGATGAAGAAGATCCAGCGCCAGGAGTAGTTGTCGGTGATCCAGCCGCCCAGGGTGGGGCCGATCGAGGGCGCGAGCACGGCGACCAGGCCGTAGAGGGCGAAGGCCTGGCCGCGCTTGTGCGGCTCGAAGGAGTCGGCCATGATGGCCTGCGCCATGGGCTGCAGGCCGCCGCCGCCCGCGCCCTGAAGACGCGGAAGAGCGATGAGCATCGGCAGCGTGGGAGCGATGCCGCACAGAAAGCTGGCGACGGTGAAGATGACGATGCAGGTAAGAAAGAAGTTGCGGCGGCCCATGACGTTCGAGGCCCATGCACCCAGCGGAAGGACGATGGCGTTGGCGACGAGATAGCTGGTGAGCACCCAAGTGCCCTGGTCGATGCTGGCGCCAAGGTTGCCGGCGATATGCGGCAGCGCCACGTTGGCGATGGAGGTGTCGAGCACCTCCATGAACGCGGCCAGGGCAACGGTCGCGGCGATCAGCCATGGATTCGACCGGGGCTTCCAGGCCGCCTGCAGATTGACAGGCAGCGCAGGCGCGGCCGTGGTTTGCGTCGCAGACAAAAACTTCTCCTTGGTGCGCGTTTTGCAGTTCGAAAGAGAGTTCAGAGGCCGTTGGGGAAGCCCGCGGAGCCGTTGAGGTCCATGAGGCCCGCTTGAACCGGATTCCTATTCTTCGGTTTAGATTCAGGATGTGCGCCGGGAGGTTCATGCAATCTGCGGCAGGCCGGGGAGGCCGTTTTGCATCGTGAACCGGGGCGGGACGAGAAGCGGTTCTTCGCTCGCGGCTCAGACGAGCAGGGGCTGGGCTTGTTTGCAGTAGGGGCTGCAGTCGTCTTCCCAGGGGAATCGGCCGAACTCGTCGCTCCAGAAGCATTGACAGAGGGGGAAGGGATCGGCCTCATAGAACCAGAGGGCGTAACCGACATAGTCGCGGTAATGCCTGCGGTCGATCTCACGGAAGCAGACGCGATGCGGCCGCCGCAGGATGTCATCGTAGACGTGGCCGGGCTCGAAGCGGATGCCGCTCTGGATGTCGATGCCGATGACGTTGACGGCGCGCATGCAGGTATCGAGCGGAAGGCCGAAGAGGATGATTTCGGCGTGGCCCATGGAATGGAAGAAGCCGATGGAGTAGGCGAAGCCGATGTCGATATCCGGTTCGCGATCGAGCACGCCGGTGATCTGCCAACCGTCGGTGTGGATCTCCCGCAGGACTTTGGCATCCAGTGCGGAGAGGTCGTTGGCATCTTCGATCGAAAGCGTCATGTCACTTGAGAGTAGTTTTTACGGGGTATCGGTTGCCCCGGGGCGTTTTGGTCGGGTGGGGGCCGGGCTCGCGGGTGGCGGAATGGCGCAATTTCCAGATACTGAAGGCGATTCCGGCGACGGTGAGGACGGTGAATGTCCAGAGGATGGGCGCCGACCACTGGTCGAGTGTCGCGGACCAGGCCCTGGTGACGCGGCGGCCATAGCGGAGGGCGAGCCAGCCGACCAGGGAATAGCGAAGTGTCCTGCCTGCGCCGAAGGTGACAAGGAAGCGACGGGAGGTTGCCCCCAGCGCTCCGGCGGCGAGCAGGAACGGCCAGAGAGGGATGGGCGGCGGGAGAACGGCCGGCAGAAAGACCACCAGCAGGGGATGATGCTGGGACCAGCCGTGAACGCGGCTCTGCAGGCGGGGCGGGACGTAACGGCGGATAGCGGCTTCTCCGCCTTTTTTGCCGATGCGCCAGGTGGTCCAGCCGCCGACGAGGCTTCCTAAGACCGCGCAGCTTACAAGGAGCCACGGGTTGCCGCCGCGCGAGACCAGCCAGAGCAGGAGCAGGTCCGTGCTTCCCGGGATGGCCAGGGGGACGATGCTGGCGTCGACAAAGGAGACGGCGAACACGCCGGGCGCGCCCAGGCGGGCGAGCCGGTGCAGGGTAGAGGGCCTTTTGGCCTCCATGTCCGCCAGGATGGAGAAGCTCACTCAAGGTTGGACGTAGATTTTCACCGCGCAGCCGCCCGGGACGTCCGCGTTAAGAGCGGAATAATCCTCCGAGGCAAAGCACCCTCATTGCAAGCGGCTTAGCGGCGCGAGGGAGCCGCACCCGGATGCCTTTTGAAGACATCGCGTCCGGAGCAGGTGATGCAGAACACAATCGATAGAGCGTGAACACTGTCAGTTCTCTCAGATGCGGGGCGCTCAAATTCCTGGGTACCATGCAGGCACAGACTGCAATGGTCTGTACTCGCAACCTGGGCCGCGCGTCGGTGGGACGCCGCGCGGCCTCTTTCTTTTTCAAGTGGAGTTCGTGATCGCTAGCGGGTGATGGGACGGCTTGAGCCGGCTACATCCGGTTGATCAGGGTGGCGATACAGGCCGCGCCGAAGCCGTTGTCGATGTTGACCACGGAGACATTGGGCGAGCAGGTGTTCAGCATGCCGAGCAGCGCGGCGAGCCCGCCGAAGCTGGCTCCATAACCCACGCTGGTGGGCACGGCGATGACGGGTGCGTTGACCAGGCCGCCGACGACAGTGGGCAGCGCGCCCTCCATGCCTGCGCAGACGATGAGCACGCGCGCCGACTGCAGGGAGTTGCGCTGGGCCAGAAGGCGGTGGATGCCGGCGACTCCGACGTCTGCGATGAGGTCGACGGTGCTGCCCATCAGGCGCGCGGTCACGGCGGCCTCTTCTGCGACGGGCAGGTCGCTGGTGCCGGCGCAGACTACGGCGACGGTGCCCTTGCCCTGCGGCGGCGCGGTCTGCTCGAGCGTGACGCAGCGGGCGGTCTGGTGGTGGACGGCGCGGGGCTCGGCCGCCAGCACCGCCTGAGCGCATTCGGGCGTAACGCGCGTGGCCAGCACATTGCCGCCGGCCTGCGCCATGCGGACAAAGATCGCGGTGACGTGTTCGATGGATTTGCCGGAGGCGAAGATCACTTCAGGCATGCCGGTGCGCAGCGGCCGATGGTGATCGAGCTTGGCGAAGCCCATGTCTTCAAACGGCAGGACGCGCAGGCGCTCGAGAGCATCGGGGATATCGGTGCGGCCTTCGCGGACTTCGTTGAGCAGCGCTTCGAGTTGGGCGCGTTCCATCCGGGGTCTCCTTGGGGACTATTTTGCTGTCGGTGCAGGCTGCTTTTTTGGTGCGGGCGTGTGGCGGCACTTGATCGTTTCCTTGCGCGCCCAACGTTCGACTTCAATGGCGGCGCCCTGCATGCAGACGCTGGCGCCCTGGTGCAATGTGCCGGTGAATTCGATGCCTTCGCCGGGGGTAGGCCGGGGATCGCCGACGACGATGTTGTAGAGCTTTCCGGCACGGACGTCGCGGACGATCAGGCATCGCGCGTCCACACCGGCTTCGACGCAGCCCTCGCCGTGGATCTTCTTTGGTTCAGGCTGCGGCTTGGGAATCTCCGGCTGCTGCTGAGCGACGGCGAGCGCGACGGAGAACGACGCGGCGGCAGCGAGGACGATTGCGGCGGAGAATCGAACGCGCTTCACGATCGCTCTCCTTTGTGCGATGCAGCCCAGGCCTGCGCGGCCTGCTGCATCACGTGCTTGAGCGGGATCTTGTTTTCAGCGGCGATGCGGCGGCAGTCTTCGTACTCCGGCGAGGCGTTGAGCACATCGCCCTCCGCGGAACTGGCGACCTTCATGCGCACTTGGCCCCACGGGGTGTTGACTGCGACGAACTCGCGTTCGAGGGCCAGCTTGTTTTCGATGCGCCAGTGCGCGCCGATGGTGGTGGTCTCGCGGAAGAGGATCTCGCGCAGGCCGGCGAGCCGGTCAGGCGGGCAAAGCACGGTGAACTGCACGCCGGTGCGGCCCTTCTTCATCTGCACGGGGATGCGATAGACATCCCACGCGCCGGATTCGAGCAGAAGCTCGCTCACGTAGGCGAGAAGCTGCGGCGTCGAATCGTCGATCACGGTTTCGAGGATGGCGATGAGCTCCCCACCTGCGGTGGGGCAAACTGCGCTGCGCGCCTCATCGAGGATCAGATCAGGCGATTGGGCCGGTGCCACTGCTTCTCCGACGATCAGGCGCAGGAGATTGGGCTCACCGGGAGTATCGCGGCCGCCGGCGCCGTATCCAGAGGATTGAACCCGAAGCTGCGGCAGGCCGGCGTACTCGACGCCGAGCATGCGCAGAATCGTGGCTCCGGTGGGCGTGACGCGCTCCATGGGCAAACCGGCCGCGTAGACCGGAGCGTCGCCGAGCAGCTTGAGCGTGGCCGGAGCAGGCACGGGCAGTGTGCCGTGCGCGCATTCGACGGTTCCGCTGCCCACGTTGAGCGGCGAGGCGACCCATCGATCGATGCCGAGATGGGCTGCGCCCGCGGCGGCGCAGACGATGTCGACGATGGTGTCGACCGCGCCGACTTCGTGGAAGTGGACCTGTTCGACCGGAACAGAGTGTATCGCGGCTTCGGCTTCACCGAGCAGACGAAAGGCGGCTGAGGCGCGGTTCTTTACGTCGTCAGCGAGCGGCGCCGCGGCGATGATGCCGAGGATGGTCGAAAGCGAGCGATGGTGTTCGTGCGAGTGGGGGTGATCGTGATCGTGTTCGTGATCATGATGGCGGATGGCTGTGGCCGTGTTCATGGGAGTGGCTGTGCTCGTGCGAGTGGTCGTGATGATCGGGATGCGCTAGGTCCGTCCGCGTGATCGCCGGTCTCGGCGGTGATGACGTCAACCTTGGTTCCGGTAATGCCTCCGCGCATGACTTTGCGGGCTTCAAGGCGTGCGCCTATGTTCAGCGACTCCGCGGTCTGCTCAAGGATGTCGAGGGGGAGGCCGGCGTCGACCATCGCGCCAAGCAGCATGTCGCCGCTGATCCCGGAGAAGCAATCGATGTATGCAATCCGCATCGCAAGTGATTCTAAATTGCGGGGTGGGGCCGAAGTGGCTCTGCATCGCAAAAGGCGCTTAAGCGCCGCGGCGGAGCAGCACGTCTGCCGGCAGCAGCGCATTCAGCGAGCCGGAGCGGAAACCGGCGGTGTCGAGCGTGACGTACTGATATCCGGCCTCGCGCAGGGCGGCGGTGATGGCATCGAGCGTCTCCATCGTGAGCGCGCGGGGCATCTCAGAGCGGGCAATCTCGACGCGGGCCAGCTCGCCGTGGTGGCGGACGCGGAATTCGCGAAAGCCGAGCTGACGCAAGCTCTCTTCGGCGCGTTCCACCTGGCTGAGCACTTCGCGTGTCACCTCGCGGCCGTACTCCACGCGCGACGACAGGCAGGGGGCGGCGGGGCGGTCCCAGAGGGTGTATCCGGCGGCGCGGGCGAGCAGGCGGACGTCGGCCTTGGTCATGCCGGCGTCGGCGAGAGGGGCGAGGACCGCATGCTCCGTGGCGGCGCGCTGGCCGGGGCGATAGTCGCGGGTGTCGTCGGCGTTCATGCCGTAGGCGATGTGGACGTAGCCGAGTTCCGCGCGCAGAGCGTCCATGCCGGTAAAGAGCTCGGTTTTGCAGTGGAAGCAGCGGTTGGCGTCGTTGCGCTGGTACTCGGGCTTGTCGAGCTCCTCGGTCTGGATGATGCGCAGCGGCATGCCAAGGGACTCGGCGAAGGCGATGGCCTGCTCCATATCGCGGCGGGCGAGCGAGGGCGAGTCGGCCAGGACTGCGAGCATGCGGTCGCCGAGCACGCGGTGGGCGGTGGCAGCAAGGAAGGCCGAATCGACTCCGCCGGAGTAGGCGACCATGAGGCTGTCGAGCGCGCCGAGGCGGGCTTCGAGGTCACGCAGCTTCGCTTCGGTCTCGGGGCCGACGGAGAGGCGGTCGGGGAGATTGGCTGCTGCGGGCGCCGACATGGGTCCGATTATACGCGGGGGCCAGTGCGCTCAGGTCTGACGCGCTCAGGTCCAGTACGCTCAGGTCCGGTGCGCTCAGCTCTAGTGGCCATGATGCGCGCGGCCCTCGTCGATGGGCGTGGGAGGCTGGGAAGCCAGGCGCTTCTGGCCGCGGCGGCCGAGCTGGAACATTGTCTGCCCGAAGACGAGCAGAACGATACCCCACCAGAGGTTGGCGTTGATGCCGAGGCTCTTGGCATAGAGCGCCGCATCGTGGTTGGTGGCCAGTCCAAAGGCCGTGAGGATGATGCCGACGATCGAGAACATCAACCCCATGGGAATACGCAGGTCCAGGTTCATCTTGGCTTCGAGCTCCGCAATCATTCTACCCGCAACAAGCGGGTGATGGCTGTCACTGCCGGTTGTCGCGGCGCGGGCGGACCATACTGCGGGCCCGGGGAGTGCCGCCGCGCAGTCGCGGAAGCACGCCCCTTGAGCGGGAGTCGGAGCGGGAGAACGAGCCTTTTCTGGGCAGAGACCCATGACGGCAGAACGCGGAGAAGGCGCCTCAGCTTTCTCCGCGTTTCCGCGAGTGGCCGGGGAGATTGCGATGCAACTGGAAGCGGATCAGAACCTGATCATTTATTTCAACGGGCAGTACATGCGGCTGGGCGAGGCCAAAGTGGGTATCCTCACCCACGCTTTGCACTACGGAACGGGCGTCTTTGAGGGCATTCGCGCGCACTGGAACGACGCGCTGGGGCAGCTCTATGTGCTGCGCCCGATGGAGCACTACGAGCGCTGGAAGCGCAACTGCGGCATCATGCGGATCGAGGTGCCGCTGTCGCCGGAGCAGTTGACCGAGATCACGCTGGAATTGATGCGGCGGAACCGCCTCGAGACCAACGTGTATGTGCGACCGCTGGCCTATAAGAGCGCCGAGCGCATAGGAGTCGCTCCGGACGACCAGGACGCATTTGCGATTGTGGCTCTGCCGTTTGGGGAGTATCTGCACGCGACCAATGGATTGCATGCGGGCATCAGCTCGTGGCGCCGGATTGACGATAATGCGATTCCCGCGCGGGCCAAGATCTGCGGCGCGTATGCCAACAGCGCCCTGGCCAGCGATGAAGCGCGGCAGAGCGGGTTTGATGAGGCGATTCTGCTGAACCAGGACGGACACGTAGCCGAGGGCGCCACCTGCAATCTGTTCATGGTGCGCGACCGCAAGCTGATTACGCCGCCGGTGTATGACAACGTGCTCGAAGGCATTACGCGTAATTGCGTGATGCAACTGGCGCGGCGGGAGATGCGGATCGAGGTAGTCGAGCGATCGATCGATCGCAGCGAGCTTTTTGTCTGCGACGAGGTGTTCTTCACGGGAACGGCAGTGGGGCTTGCGCCGGTGGTGCGAATCAACCACCGCCAGGTAGGAGATAGAGCGATTGGGCCGGTGACGCGCGGCATGCAGGAACTATATGTGGACGCGGTGCACGGGCGGCTGAGCGAGTACCGGGACTGGCTCACGCCGGCCTATGAAGTGCAGAAGCAGCCGGAGCGGGAGACGGCGCTGGCCGGTATGGAAGCGTAGAATCCTCTACCGGGTTTCAGGGCGGTTCCGCAGTATGGGCCGTGATGCAAGAGCTGGACGAATAGTAAATCAGGAGCCGGATGCGGACTGACGTCCGCATCCCGCTCTTTGTCCCTATTTCGCGTTGTTGTTATTTGGCTGCCTGGGCTGGCGTGACTTTGGCGGGCTCTTTTCCAGACTGATCCGCAGCTTCGGCGATGAGCTTCTGGGCCTTGGTCAGGGCATCGAGGCGATGCTGTTTCTGCGCCTCCATGTCCGATGGCTTGTTACTTGCGTTCATGCTGCGGGCGATCTCGTTCATGCGCTGCGCAAGGTCCTTGGCCACGGTGTCGACAGCTCCCTGGGCGGCGGGAAGGGTGTCACGGAAGTGCGCCATCTCCTCGGCCGCTTTCTCCGGGTGATAGCCCAGCCGATCACCGGATTGCATCGCATCCACCAGCGGGTCCGGCGGGTAGGCTGCGGGCCATGTCTGCTGCATGCCGTCATAGGCCGCGCGCAGCCGGTTCATAGCGCCGGCGTAGCCGTCGAGCTCGGCCCGGCGGGCGGTGAGGCCCAGGGCGCGATGGACTTCAATGGTTACGTGCGCCTCGACGCTGGACGCCGCCACGGGAATGACGGTGGTCAGCGTGTTGCCTTCGTAGCTCCAGCCGCCTTTGCCCGTGGGCCCGGCTTTGCGGACGGCGATTCCATTGACCGAGACATTCTCGGGCGGCCAGTCGGCGGGCAGGCGCAGTTCATAGGCGCGATTGCGGAGCATGCCGCTGAAGCTGCCTTCGATGGGCCCGATTTCGACGCGGAGGGTGTCGTCTTTCTGCGTGGCTTTGACGGGCAGCCGCGTGAAGGCGCCATGCTGGTAGTCGACGGAGACGCCGGAGTCTTCGTAGACCGAGTAGCTGCTGGATGCGCCCGTCGCGAGCGGCCAGATGCTGAGGATCAGCGGATCGACAGGCTTCTGGCCGGTGTACTGCATGGGCGGCTGCATGGGGATGATGGCGCCCGCCTTGACGTACGCCGGGATCTCGTTGATGGCGAAGCTGCGCCTGTAGGTGGCGCCGCCGGCGAGATGCTTGCCGGTGGCCCACTCGATCCAGTCGCCTTTCGGCAGCCAGACGTCTTCCGTGGCGAGGCCTGTCGCCTTGTCCGAAGGCGTTACAACGGGCGCTACTATCATGTGGTCGCCGAAGAAGTACTCGCCTTTGGCGGAGTAGGCTTCATCCTGATCCTGCGAATCGTAGTAGAGCGGACGCAGGAATGCGACGCCCGGTATCGTACGTGCGCCGCGCCTCAGTGTAGATGTAAGGCTGCAGCGCGTAGCGCAACTGGAAGGTATCGCGGAGGATCGAGGAGAACGGCTCGGGATAGGCCCAGATGCGGCGCTCGGAGTCGGGATTCTTGGTGGTATGCGTGCGCAGGATGGGGCTGAATGCGCCGAACTGCACCCAGCGCGTGAACAGCTCGGGATCGACGGCACCGGGCATGTGGCCGCCGATGTCGTGGCTCCAGTAGGCATAGCCCACGTTGGCCGCGGTGGCTGTGAACCATGGCTGGAAGGCCAGCGACGGCCACACCGAAACGGTGTCTCCCGAGAAGCCGATCTGGTAGCGATGATTGCCGAGACCGCCCCAGCGATGGAAGAGCAGCGGGCGGCGTCCCTGGCGCTGCTGGTCAGTGAAGTGGACGTAGTTGAGCCACCAGGTGGGATTCACGCCGGGGATCTTCGTGGTCTTTTCCTGCTGCCAGTCGAGCCACCAGAAGTCGATGCCCTGCTTCTCAAGCGGATGAAGGACGAGGTTGAAGTAGTTGGTGGAGAACTTCTTGTCGGTGATGTCGAAGGGCACGTACTGCTTGCTTGACGGGTCGATGCCCATGGCCTTCGCCATGGCCGGGTAGGCGTCTTCCCATGGCTGGATGCCCGAGGCCGGATGCAGGTTCAGGCTGGTCTTGAGATTGTCGGCGTGCAGCTTGGCGAGGAACTGATCGGGATCGGGAAACAGCAGATTGTTCCAGCTATAGCCGGTCCAACCCCTCGAATGATTGCTCGCATCCATGACGCCGAACTTCATGCCGAAGGTAGGGTGCCAGTCCATGTCGATGACGAAGACGTCGAGCGGGACGTCGTTCTCGTGAAAGCCGCGGATGATCTGCTCGATCTCCTGGTCGGAGTAAGCCCAATAGCGCGACCACCACGTGCCGAAGGCGAAGCGCGGCGGCAGGGGGATGCGGCCAGCTACCTTGACGTAGTCGCCCAGCGCTCCTTTGTAGTCGTGTGCGTAGCCGAAGAAGTACCAATCCTGGCGGTCGCCCGAGGGGCGTTCCATGACCCAGGGCCAGGGGCTGTTCTCACCCTGCCGGAAGCTGAAGTCGGAGGAGTCAAAGAGGGGGCGCGACGAATCGTCGACGACCGCCCATCCCGATCGCGAGATCAGTCCCTGTTCCATAGGCTCTTTGGTCTTGTCGCCCGTGGCGCCATCGAGGGTGCGCGTGGTGCCCATCAGGTTCTGGTCGTCGACCATGCCCGGCCGCCAGATTGTAAGCCTGTTGCCCACGTTCAGATTGATGGCCAGATTCTCGGGAGTGAAGCGGCCGTCCTGTTTTGGCTTGTCACCGGCATTCGGCGTGTAGACCAGGGTGAGCGCGGGAGTGCGAATCGTGAGCTTGTCCCCGTTCTCTGAGATGGTGTGCTCGAACTTGGGAACGGGCAGCTGGCGGTTCAGGAAGACGAAGCTGGCGTGGTCTTCGAAGTGGCTGTCCGCAGCCCACTCCATACGAATGAGGCGAGTTGTGAGCACGGTAAACCGGGCGTTGCCGAGGGTAACGGTTGCCTTTGGGTCGGCGACCGGGTCGGTCGCGTTTTCCGAATTCGAGGCGGATGCGAGCTCCGCGGCCGGAATGGCGGATTTGGCGGTTGCAACGGCGAGGGCAGGCGCGGCCGGCAGAGCGCGATCGACAGCAGCCTGGCCTTCGAGGCCGATGGTACCTCCGGCGAGGAGGATGATTGCGGCAAAGTGAAGCAAGGGAGTACGCACGGGAATTGCTCCTTGTTTTTCTTCTACCGGGAAGGCTATCACCCAAGCGGGCGCATTTGCAGTGAGATAGAATCGGCGCCAAGACACGACGGGAAGGAGATCGCGATGAGAACCGACCGTTGGCTGATTGCAGCCCTAATATTTCTGGCAGGCGGGCTCTGGCTTACGTTTGAGTGGGGTCACGGCAGCGCGGGTTTGAATGTCGGGTTTCCCGCCGAAGGCACAAAGCTTGCGATCGACATCGCATCGACCGGCTGGCCGGTTCTGACCGGAGTGCCGCTGGTAATTATCGGAGTGTTGCTGATGATCGTTGCCTTTGTGGTGGCGGTGATTGCGCAGTTTCATCGGCCGGACGAGCCGGAGCCCGAATCCTTGACCCGTCTGAGGATTCCTACCGACTAGCAGGGACGGCGGGCACCATGCCGAGAGCGCTGGGCAATCTGGAGCGCGGCGCGGGCCGACGTGCGGATGCCAATGCAGGCCGGGATTACCCTGGACCGCGAGGTTCGCACTGTGCGTTGAGACAAAAGAAGAGGGGATGGCCTGAGCCATCCCCTCGATGTGTACCTCTTCTAATTGCTTAGAAGTAGTACTTGGCTGCAAATTGCATCCAGCGGTAACCGAGCTTGGCCGCCGGAGTGCCGGTTGTGCTCACGTTGGAGTTTTTGGTTATCTGCGATGAGGAGCTCAGACCGTTGAACAGAAGCGTATTGTCCGAATTACCGTTCAGGCCAAACTGCGCGTTCGGGTGATTCAGCCAGTTGGTCGCCGAGATACGGACCTCAATACGCTGAGCGTCCGTAATGCGGAAAGCCTTGAAGACTGCCAAGTCACTGCCGAAGTAGTGCGGCGTACGGAAGTAAGGCCAAATAAACTGGCCATTCTGACCGGTGCCGTTCGCGTCCGGCGGAAGCGGGGCTGAGAAGCAGGCTGGGTTGAAGTACTGGCCCTTAGCCAATCCCTTGCGAGGATCGCAGGTCAGTACCGGCATGATTCCCGCAGCATATTGGCTGCTGCCGAACCACTGGTTGGTGCCGATGGAAGTCGTGTAATTTCCAACTTCGGCATCGTTTCCGTTAACCGTTCCGTGGGCAGTAGCTGGAAGCGGCATCTGGATAAGGTTGTTGACCGTTCCGCCAGCCTTCACAGTACCGTTAGTCCCGTCTCCGCAGTGAACACCGTTGGCGCCCACCCACGAATCGTTATTGGTGCAGTGGTGCTGCTGGTAATTCATGTTCATGGTTGGCGAACCCGCCTGGTAGGGGGCGCCGTCCTGATAGGTGGTGTACGTGGTCACTTGCCAGCCGTTAATAACCTGGCCCAGGAACGCGTTGTTGTGGACGAAGCTCGGAAGCTTGTAGCTGGCCGAGAAGTTGAATATCTTCGTGTGATCGTACCCGAGAGGCCCGTAGTTCGCTCCCAGATCGAAAGGATTGACCGCGGAGCCGTTGCCGTTTCCGTTGTTTGTAGAGCCGTCGCGGGTACCCAGTACCTTGCCAAACGTGAAGTTTGAGAAGAGATAGAGGTTGCCGGACTGCTTCTGCGCGGAGACCTGCAGCGAGTTATAGTTCGCGTAGCCGCCGTGGGACTGAAGCCAGATGTCCCCGTAGTTTTTCAGCGGACGCCAGTCGTTTGTCGTGGCCTTAGTGCCCATGGTTGGGCATGTTGGGTCAGTTACGTTGACGCACCGTGGCCGACGGCAGTAAGGTTCTCGTAGTGGCCTGTCTTCGGATTCACAGTAAAGAACGACCCGTAAGCAATTGCATTGGGATCGTTGATGTGGCCGTTGGCGCCGTTCAGGAGCTGATTCCGGCTGGCGCTGCCAACATACGAGATCTCAGCCACCGTGTGCGACGGAAGAGCCTGGGCAACGCCGAAGCTCCACGTATCCGCATACGGCACCTTGTTGTCGCCCTTCTCATCCGCCTTGAGACCCGAAACTCGATTCTGATTGAGGCCCTGGGGCACATTGATCTGGTAGGGTTTGCTGGAGTCGATGGCGCTGCTGTTCAGGGTTCCGCCAGCTATGCCATAGCCGTAGAAGCCGTTGATACCCTGATTGCCGGTTGAACTTGATAAGAGCCCATCGGGCCGGCCATGGCCTGGCTGCCGTCGTTACCGGAAACCTGGTAGCGATACGTACCGAAGCCGCCGCGAATGACTGTCTTGCCGTTTCCGAACACATCATAGGCAGCGCCCAGACGAGGATCCTAGAGGAACAACTGGCTTGCCCAGCCGGACTCCGGGATGCTCGAGTCGATCTTATGCCACGCCAAACCGGTGTTCGGCGCGGGATTGGGTCCGTTGTCGTACTTGGCGGGATCCCATACCTGCGTGCCGCCGTTCTTGTCGTACCACTGGCCTTCGTGGTCGGCCCGCAGTCCAACGTTGAGGGTCAGTTTGCGGGTAGCCTTCCACGATCCTGTCCCCAGATCGACCATTGGTGCCAGATGATATCGGGCACTGTATCGATGTTTGTCTGGCTGTAGTTCTGGTTGCGGGCCAGAAGACGGTCGAGCGTCTCGTTGTACGTCGAGCTTGCGCCCCAGTTCGCAACCGTATACGTTCCGTTCACGTCGCTGCCATTGGACTGCAGATTCTCCTCTGCATCCCAGTAGAAGCCGGCCTTGAACGAGTGCGTCCTACAATCTTGGTGAAGGTGTCGCTGATGGCGGGCGCCTTCGAGGTCTTGCCGAAGGTGTTCTTGCCGTAGATGCCGCTGTTGAAGTCGAACTCCTGAATCCAGGTCGTCCCCGTCTGCCAGCCGCCTTCGAAATTCGCGAATCTGGTCGCTGCCGGCCGATCCGTACAGGCTTTCGCGTCGGGAAGCCCGAGCTTCGTGCGGCTGACCTTTCCTCGGATTCGCCAGGCTGTTGTCGTTGACGAATTTCGCGTAAGAGAACACGAATTCGTTGGTCGAGGTCGGGCTGAACACGTGGGTGTAGTTGACCAGGTAGACGTTGGCGGTTTCCTTGCCCGTCGGCTGGCCGGATACGGAATCGTCCAGGCGGGCGCCCACCAGATAGAAAGCGGGTGATCGTCCGTTTCCTTCTGAGAGCGTAAGAGCCCCACAGCTTGTTGTTGTCGTTGAACGCGTAGGTGACCTTACCTGTCACTTCCCAGCGGTTCTGGGCAAGCTCGGGGAATACCCGAAATTGTTCCAGCCGTTGGTCGGACCGGTGTCTGGTTGTTCGCGGCCGGCATCTTCGTGACCGCCGAGTCCGTCGGGTCGAAGTACGGCGAAATTTATGCCGGACTTTGCCTGACCTGCCGTAGCCGCCCCACGGCGAGTTAGCTGAACCGCATCCCTGCCATCCATCGTCGGTGTTGCAAGGCAGGGATACGCGGGGCCGTAGATGTCGTTACACTGGTTGTGTTGCCGGCAGACGTAGTTCGCCAGCGCCAGCCAAGGTTAAAGTCGCCCGCGCGCTGAGCCTCCGTCGGGACGTTCATTTCCACGGGCTGGTGTACGGGTGCTGGATCATGTACTCGTAGCCGCCCCAGAAGAACAGCTTGTCCTTGTTCTTGTTGAAGCCCGGAACAAAGATCGGTCCACCGATGTTTCCGCCGATGTAGTAGAAGTCCTGCGGTAGATCTGCGCCGGCTTCATTCCCTGAGAGACCAGGTTCTTCGTAATTCCAGTCCCTGGCATACCCGAGCCCCGTGTTGCGGGCATAGAGATATGCTTCGCCGTGGAACTTCTGGCCGCCGCTCTTCGAGAACGCCTGCAGTATCGCAGGTCCCTTGGCGTATTCCGCGCCGTAGGAGGCTGACAGGTACTTCACGCTGTCGGTCATGTCCTGGTTGATGTTGGCAACCTGGGTTCCGGCATTACCCGGATCGATCAGGTTGGCGCCGTCAAGGATGACAGCCGTCGAGCCATAAGGCTGAGTGCCGTTGGACGAGAAGCTTCCCGCCGGACCATTGTTCGTGCCGGTGACCTGGCTGTTGTAGCCCGAGCCAGCGCCGCCTCCGTTGTTGAACGCCACGCCGGGCATCATCTTGATAAGTTCCGCGGCGTTGCGGCCCGTAAGCACTGCGGAGTCAACCAGCTCATTGTTGAGCGTGGCGCTGATTTCGGCAGTGTCTGTGGGAACTTCCGCGTCGCTGCCGGAAATGACCGTCACTTCCGCGGACTCCGAACCAACCTTCATGTGGATGTTGGGAATCGTGCGGCTATCGCCCTGGTTCAGGACGATTCCGTTCATTTCCCAGGACGTGAAGCCCTTGGCTGAAACGGTGACAGTGTAGGTTCCGGGGATGAGCGCCGTGACGGACCAAAATCCCTGATTGTCTGCCTTGGTGTTACGAATGTCGCCGGTGGCATCGTTCTTGACCACCACCGTGGCGCTCGGGACCCTGGCATCCGTCTGGTCGGCTGCAGTACCGCCTAACGTAGCGGTGAGTTGTTGCGCGTTAAGCGTGGTAAGCGACGAAAGCAAAACTGCCATCAGCAGCAATACGCTTCGCCGTAACCAGTTGGACATCGTGGATCTTTGCGATCCAACTGTGTCGGTTAAGTACATCTTGTTAAGCCTCCTGAATGTCTCCGGTTGCTGTGACAGGTCCCTGTTGCGGCAAACATACTGTCTCCGGGATTTTTGTTTTCACTTCACCCGGTAGCCGTAGTTTTAGTCTCCGGTATCGATATCACGTTCAACATGCGACCGGCAAGCGTTTTTTTACCGTTCTCCCGTTACTAAAACGCTTTCCTGCGATCTCCCACAGGATTGTCAATGCCCGCATGTTATCGGTCGGCCTGGGCCATTCGTAAGTTGCAGAAAAGGCTGGGCAAGCTCGATTCCTGAATTGAAGAGCGCAGCAGTCTGATTTCAAGAAATGAAAAACGCCGAGCAGCCACCGCAAACGGCCATTTCGCAATTCATATTGCGACCTCGCTTGCAAATCTACGAAGCGGCAAACGGACGGCCCGGCACAATCCCCTTGCCTTCCACGATCGTCACCAGCCGGTTTGCGGCCTGGTGGGGATACTTCTCGACCGCGCCCGAAGGCCATTGCACCTCGATATCTGCCGTCGTCTCCGCTCCCAGCCCGAAGTGAAGCCGCGGGTCGTTGCTTGAAACGTAGCTGGCCTGGCTCAGCACCGCCTGGGCCTGGACCTTGTCCCCATAACGCGCCAGAACCCGCGCTCCAATCGCGCTGCGGTTGCTCTTCGTACCTTCCAGCCGCACTTTGATCCAATGATTTTCCCTGGGGCAGTCGTTGCGCAATAGAGTCGGGGGTTCGTGCTGGTTCATTATCACGATGTCGATGTCTCCATCGTTATCGAAGTCCCCGAACGCGCATCCGCGGCTCACGTGCCGGCTGTTGACATCCGCTCCCGCGCCGTCGAGCATCTGCTCGAACGTGCCATTGCCCTTGTTGCGAAACAGAATCCGCGGCCCCTTGAAGGCGAACTTTGGATTCATCCTCTCCACCTCGGCGTAGACATTGCCCGTTACCCAGAACAGGTCCGGGTGCCCGTCATTGTCCAGGTCCTGAAGGGCGATGCCCCAGCTCACATAGCGGCGCTCACCGGCAATCCCTGCTTCGTTCGCCGTGTCCTCAAATTCACCTTTGCCGACGTTGTGATAGAGACCCGTCGCCTGGAGTTGGAAGTGGGTTTTTGCGACATCGAGCCGGCCGTCGAGATCGTAATCTCCCAGCGCGATTCCCATCCCGGCCTGGGCGGCTCCCTGCGGACTGACGGCCAGGCCGCGCAGCAACCCGTCTTCGCGGAAAGTGCCGTCGTGATTGTTCAGCAGCAGCAGGCTCGGCGTCGTATCGCAGGCAACAAAGATATCCGGCCAGCCGTCGTCATCGGCATCGAAGGTGACCGCCGTCAATCCATACGAGCCGCGAATCGCGGCAATCCCCGACTCCTTCGAAACATCCGTGAACGTCCCGTCACCGTTGTTCTTGTAAAGCTGGTGCAGGGGAGGCTTGAGCCCCTTCGGCCCGCATGCCACCGGAACACCCTCATAGTTGCAATTGGGAACATCCAGCGATGGCTTCGCCGCGTGGGCAAGATCGATGTCAACGTAGTTCGAAACGAACAGGTCGAGCAGCCCGTCCTTGTTGTAGTCGACCCATGTGCAGCCGGTTCCGAAGCGTATTCCTTCGTGCTTCAATCCCGCATGCTCGGTAACGTCGGTGAATGTCCCATTGCCGTTATTGTGATACAGCTTGTTCTGCCCGTAATAGGTGACGAACAGGTCCTCATAGCCGTCGTTGTTGTAGTCCCCCACGCAGACCCCGACGCCCCAGCCCGCATCCCACAACCCCGCTTCCTTCGTCACATCCTTGAAGCTGCCGTCGCGATTGTTCTTGTAGAGCCGGTTCGAGGCACCCTCCGGGATCCCCTCAAGCGTTCTTCCGCCCACGATGAAGATATCCATCCACCCGTCGTTGTCGTAGTCGAAGAACGCGCACCCGCCGCCCATCTCCTCGATGATGTAGGTCACCGCCTCGGGCACGCCGTAGTACATCGTGGCGGTCAATCCCGCCTGCTTTGCGACATCGGTGAAGGTGGAGAACGACTTCGCCTGGGTTTTAGGCGGAACCGGCGGGGTCCCCGGCGGCGCGGGCTTCGTCTGACCTTCCAGCGATCGGCTCAGCATCGCGGACGCACAAAGTGCGGGCGCGGTGCGTAGCAGCTTCCGGCGGGTCCAGGGAAGTAGCGGGTAGCGACTTCGTCATGACTACTTAGAGTAGGGTTTAATTCTGCCATCTCGCCCTCATGGTCGGGCAATTGCAAACGCATGGCAGAACCTCCACTTCGCCACAGCGGTCGATCCTCGGCGGGGATCGCGTTACGGGTGATCCTGCTGCGCAGCCGGATCGCGCGCCAGTTGATCGCTCAGTTCCTGCGCTTCCTGGTTCTGCGGATCCAGTTCGAGCGCCTTCGCCACCGCCTGCCGCGCCTCGCTGAAACGCCGCGTCACGGCCAGCTCCGCCGCCAGATTGATCCACGCCTCAGGCCAGCCCGGCGCCGCCTGCACGGCCGCTGGAAGCGCTTCACCGCTCCGTCCGCATCGCCCGCCCGGCTCAACATGTAGCCCAGCGCATTCTGCGGCCCGGGCAGCTCTGGATTGAGCGCGATGGCCTTCTCCAGTTCCTGCCTCTCCCCTGCCGTGTCTCCGGCCCTGTTCAGAGCGATGGCCAGCTTGAAGTGGTAATTGGGATTGCCCGGCTGCTGCTCCAGCGCCTCTTTGTAGTATGCGATAGCATCGCTGACCTTGCCCGCATCGAGCGCGGTGTCTCCCTGGGCGACCGATTCGGCGGCCTCGAGCCGCGTCTCGTCGTCCTTCTTCATCTGCTGGAATATTTGCGTCTCCTGGGTCGCCCGGTCGGTCTCGCCCAACCCGCGCAAAGCCTTGGCCAGCGCGAAGTGCACCTCCGGGTCCGACGCTCCCATGGCAATCGCCTTTTCGAGCTCCTGCTTTGCTTCTCCCACTCTTTCAGAAGCACCAGCGTATTTCCCAGCTCGTAGTGCGACTGCATGGAGTCAGGCTGAAGCGCAACGGCCTGCTCCAGGTAAATCTTCGCCTGCGCGTTGTCGCCCACTGCGCGCCGCAGCAGGCCGTTGAGGAACAGCACTTCGGGATCCTTCGGCCGCGCCGCCAGCAGCTTGGGTCCCAGCGGCACCGCCTCGTCAACGTGATTTTTCAACACCAGCAGCCGGAAGTAATCGAGCTCTGCGTCCGCATCGTCCGGATGACTCTCGGTCATCGACTTTGCCAACCGGATCGCTGCTTCGTAGTTCCTCTGCTTCACCAGAACCACCAGCATCGCCTTCTGCAATGGAAGCGATTCAGGATGTTCCTTAAGCGCCTGATTGAGGACCTTCTCGGCCTCCTCCGGGTAGTTCAGCAACCCAAAGGCGCGCGCCAGCGGAATCGTCAGCCTCTCTGTGCGAGGTGCGTTCTGCAGCACGTGGATCACGCCGGCATAGTCCTTGCGCTTCATAAGGAGCGCGGTGATCCCCTCAAGCGCCGGTTCGGATTTCGGATCGATTGCAATGGCCTTGCGCCATTCGCGTTCCGCCTCGTCCGGCTTGCCCGCCTCCTCGTAGAGCGTTGCCAGAACCATGTGCGGCTTGAGGCCTGGCGATCGAGCTCGGCGGACTTCTTCAGTTCGACATCGCCTCGTCCGGGCTGCTTCGAAGCCACCAGCGCCAGACCGTCGAAATAGTGAAGCTGCGCGGATTCCGGATTGGCCTTCAGCCCCGCGCGGAAGATCTCCATGGCACAGTCGAATTGCTGGTGGCCGGCATACCAGCCGCCCAGCGCGGCAGTGTTTTCAACGCTCGGCTGAGTGCGCGCCTTCGCCACCATGGCCTGGGGTCCGTTGCACACGGCATGCGCGGTTCCTGCGAATCCCAGACAGGCAGCCAAGAGCAGGCATTTGATGCCGGGACTACGCAGGCTACTCTTCTCTGGAGTTGAAGCATACACGAACCCGATATCTATTGTGACCCCTTCGAAACTATCCCCAGGGGCGCCATGAACGGTGGATCGATCGGCAATTTGCTTTGAAGGGGCACGGATTTATTCGTGCCGATAGAGGTCCACGAGGAGACTGTGGCCTTCAGGCCCTGAGGGATGGGTTGGAACCCTCACTGGAGAGACCTGACGAGTTTAAAACGAATGGCCAGGTCCCGTCCCTTGAGCCCCGTGAGCGCCTTGCGCAGCTCCGCGACTGCTTCGTCCTCATGAGCCTGCTCGGCCAGCGAGATTGCCTGCTGAATCGCCTGCACTGCTTCGTTGCGCCGTCCCACTTTTTTGAAAACTTTGCCCAGCTCCGCGAAGCTCCGCCAGTTCTTCCCGCGGCTGTAGCGGATCGAATCCATCAGCGGCCCGATCGCTGCCTCGTAATCGCCGCGCGACTCCAGCACCACTCCGAGGTTGAAGTGGAACTCCGCCGAAGTCGGGTCTGCCTGGATCGCCTTGTGCAGCTCCACAATGGCGCCCGCCGGGTCGCCGTTCAGGTCCATCGAGATCGCCAGGTGATCCCGATACGCTCCGCTCTTCGGCTCCAGCTCCACCGCCCTGCGATACTCCTTCAGCGCCTCGGCCTCCTGGTCGTTCCCGCTCAGCGCTGTCGCCAGAACATAATGCGCCAGCGCATCGTTCGGGTCCCGCTCGATCGCCTGCCTGATCGTCGCAATCGCCTCCGGCAGATTGCCCGACTGCATCAGCTTGAACGCCTTGTCGAACAGGCTGTAGAACTCCGTCGCCTGCGGATCGATCTTCGCGATCGCCTGCTCCTCCGGCGCATTCAAGAACTCCGGAATATTCACCGCGCGATTGGCCGCCGTCGTGTTCTCCACCATCACCGCCGGCGTGTCGTTCCCGTCCGCGTCCAGATGCGTGAGCATGAGCTGCGTATACGGCCCGCGCCCCTTCGACGAAAACGCCAGCCATTTTCCGTTCGGCGAGAACGAATGCCACGAGTTCATCAGCTTGGTGTTTGCATTCAGCGGCCGCGCCGTCCCGCCTTCGAACGGCACGATATAGAGCACGCTGTCCGGCCGCATCAAGAGCCCGTTCTTGCACTGCACATAGATGATCCACTTCCCGTCCGGAGACACCTTGGGGAAGTTGTTGCTCATCCCGTTGCCCGACGCGCCCTCCACCGGCACAGCCTTGCCGCCGCGTCCTTCGTTGAATGGAATCTTGTACAGGTCGTACCGGATCTGCGTCTCGTTCGGATCGTTCGCATACATCGCCTTCGGCACCCCCGGCGGATACGGATCCCGCGCCACGGCCCGGCTGAAGATCAGCCACTTTCCATCCGGCGACCAGAACGCACTGGTATGCACATAGCGAGGATCGTCCGCCCCCGGCAGCGGCTTCATCGTGTCCGCCTGGCGGTCGTACCATGCCAGGATTCCCCTTGTCGGATAGAACACCTGCCCGAAGGCAATGCTGTTGTAGTTCGTGCTGTACAGCCGGTCCAGAATGCCCGCCGAAAACGCCGGCCCTTTGCCTTCGTTCCGGTTGGTGTTGTTCGGCGGCCCAACCGACGTCACCACATACCTTCCATCCGGCGACACCTGCGACATGAACCCGAACCGCTTCACCGCCGCATCCCCGGCCCGCGCCTCGTCATTCAGTTGGAATGAGCTCCAGTGGATCATGTTGCGATTCGAGATGGTCATCTGCCGCGATACCGCCAGCAGCGCATACAGTCCCTTGTCATTGCGCGGCCCGTCCATATCCAGCCCGAACGTCTTCCCATCCCGCGAGAAGGAGTGGCAGTTGGCGCACGTGGGCAGGTTCTCCATCACCACCTTGCTCTCCTGCTCAGCGATGTTCCGGATCTGCCACTTGATCAGCGGCAGCGCCTCCTGCGGCAGGGGAGTGATGCGGCCCCTTCTGGTTTGACGAAGGCAGCATCAACGGCACATCGCGATAGAAAACCGACGCACCCACAGGATCGCTGGACGTCGAAATCGCCAGATGCCCTGACGAGACGACCGCGCCTGCGTCGTCGATTCCCTCGATCGTTATGCCTGCGGGCTCCTGCGTGCTCTGGAGCTTGATCTTGTCCCACGTGGCCGCATCCGGTCGCCACGTCCGCATGCTTGCCTGCTCCGCCGTCAGCTCGGCGCCCGGCCCCGCCTTGCTGTCGATCTCGCCCAGTTTCAGTAGATCGCCCGCGCACTCGATCCGCATCCCCGGCGCGCTCTTCTCAAACCGAATCTCGACCACCCACCTCTTTGCGCGCTCCGCCCGGTCATGCCACAGGAAAGTCGGCGCCGTAATCTCCGGCGGAAACACCGACCCATTGAGCGGGTAATCGATAGTCAAACTCGCCCGCGTCGGAGCATTCTCAGCCGCCCACACCCTCGTCGCCACATCGTTCAATCTGAACAACAGCAGTCCGGCCCCGACCAGAACCCCCACCGCAACAACCCGCACCGCAACCGCCTTCCCGACCCTTCTCCCCAGCCTCACGCGCCCCATCCCTCCCAAAACTCCCCACCGTTTCCCTTGTTCCCTCGTTGCCTTGTTCCCTTTTTCCTTTTTTCCCTGCTCCCGTGATATCGGTCACATACGCCACGCAGCATACTCCCTCGTCATCCGGCGTGGATGTGAGCTGCCGCACTGCAGGCCAACTTCCTCGAAACATTCAACTAACTGTCCACCTCGCACGGCGTCTCATCAAGTGACCGGTATCGTGACGCCCGGTCGCGGCGGTAAAATTGCCCTTTGGGCTGAAACTCCTTCAGGCTGTTCCTACGTACCTTTATCTAGAGCCTGCTCAGGATTGCCCCCGGGAGAATTCCAATGCGTCTTCATCCAGCCGCAGGTTTCGGACTCGTCTTGTTCGGAACCTCGCTTACCCTCGCCGCCCATGCCCAGTTCGCGCCTCCCAGCTCAGACGAGCTGAAGATGACCTCCGACCCCAAGGCCCCCGGCGCCGACGCTGTCTACCTCGATCGCGTCGAAACCACCGATGATCCGCACCACTTCGCCACCGTCTACGCGCGCATCAAGGTGCTCACCGAAAAGGGCGAGGAAGCGGCCACGGTCCATATCCCCAATCAGAAGAACTTCGTCTTCCATGCCTCCGGCGACAACTCCAGCCGCATGGGGCCGAGCGACAACCACTGGAGCACCCCGGACGTCACCCATAGCGGAGAAGACCGTCCCAATGACATCGACACCTTCAACGTGAAGACGGAGGTCGCGGTCATCGAAGCGCGCACCATTCAACCGGATGGCACCATCGTCCCGCTGGCCGGCGCCCCCGCCGACCTGCTCAAGGTGAAGCGCGGCCGCAACCAGGCCAACGACGTCACCTTCACCCTTCCCGCAGTCCAGGTCGGCAGCATCATCGAGTATCGATATCAGGTGCGCTATGACCGGTTCGAAGGGGCCGTCGACTGGGAGATCCAGAAGCCCTGGTTCACCCACCACGCCCGCTTCACCTTCACACCCGACGAGCAGTTCTCCCCCTTCCGCAACAAGCTGGGAAGCGCCGGGGTGCAGAGCAGCGGCCTGCTCGACCGCCATAACGAGATCATGACCGATCTCGCCAACGCCGCCATTCTTCCGGGAAAAGCGGTGGTCAAGTCCGAAGCCTCCGGCGTCTACACGCTTGACGTCACGGATATCCCGCCCGCGCCGCTCGAGCCCTTCAGCCCTCCTCTCGAGGGAAGAGCCTACCGCGTGGCCTTCTATTACGTGTCCACTCCCGATGAGAAGGAGTTCTGGCGCAAGGACATGAGCTTCTGGAACAAGAAGCTCAGCCAGTACATCGAGCCCACCAACCTGCTCAAGAGCACCGTGAAGGAAACCCTGACCGGGGCGGCCAGCGACCTCGACAAGGCGAAAAAGCTCTACACCCTCACTGCGAGGATCGAGAACACTGACTTCACCAGCAGCGGCGAGCCAGGCATCGGCAGCGGATCGATCCCGGCAGGCAGCGTCGAAAAGGTGCTCATCGACAAGAAAGGCACCAGCAACCAGATCGCCTACCTCTACCTGGCCATGGCCCGCATCGCCGGCCTCAACCCGCGCGCCGAGCGGATCGCCAGCCGCAGCCGCCGCATCTTCTCGCCGCAGTTCCGCGATCCTGAGCAGCTTGACTCCGTCGTCATCGCCCTCACCATCGACGGCAAAGACGTCACCCTCGACCCCGGCACCAAGATGGCCCCGTTCGCCACGCTTCACTGGGCACACTCCGCGGCCGGCGGACTGGTGATGAACGGCGGAAAAGTCGAAACCATCATCACACCCGAGCAGAAGCTCAGCGAGAACGCCGTCCTCCACGTGGGCAACCTGACGGTATCCCCGCAGGGCGCGGTCTCAGGCACGCTCAAGGTGGCCTATATCGGACAGCAGGCGCTTTTCCTGCGCCAGGTGGCCGTAAGCAACGGTCCGGATGCGGCGAAGGAAGAGATCAACCGCCGTCTCTCCGCCCAGGTGCCCGAGGGCGTCCAGGCCAGAGTCGACCACCTTGCCAATGTGGGTGACCCGAACAAGCAGCTTCTGGCCATCGTGGCAGTCTCAGGAAAGCCGGCTACGCAGGCCGGCGGACGTCTCGTCCTGCCGCGCAACTTCTTCCGCACCCGCGAGTCCAATCCCTACCCGTCTGACGAGTCCCGCATCAGCCCCATTGATGCGCACTATCCCGAGCAGGAACAGGATCAGATCACCTATGTCCTTCCGGCTGGGTTCAGCCTCGAAGGCAAGCCGGAAGACTCCGCCGTGAAGCTGGAACAGGACGCCGCGTATCAGGTCAAGGCGAAGATGGAGGGCAACTCCGTCACCAACACCCGCGTTCTGGCGCGTGGCTTCACCTGGCTCGATCCCAAGGAGTACACCCACCTCCGCGACTTCTACCAGAAGGTAGTCACCGCCGACCGCCAGGACCTCGTCCTCAGCCCCGCCGCCCAGGCCACCAACCAATAAGCAGCGTTGTCCTTCTGACCCTGAGCGTTCCTCACCGCAGGCCGGCTGCCCCATCCGAGCTCCGCTTGGGTGGGAGAGCGCGCCCGCCCCCAGCCGGGTGCCCCAGGTCTCGATTCTGAGACCTGGGAAGCACAAACCCCGATCCGGCTGAATCCCTCACTGCTTCGCCGGAACCGCCTCAACCACCTTCACCGTCTGATCCGCAGCCACGTTCTCCAGCTTCTGCGTGATCCCGCTCGGCCAAGTGATCTCGACTGATGTGGCCTTCGCGTCCGGCCCCAGCCCGAAGTGCACCGGCCCCAGGCTCGACGACGCGTAGCACACGCTTGAGGTCTGGTGGTTGTACTGCGTCACGCTCGGCGAAACCACCTTGATCCGCGTTCCGATCCCGTCGCGATTGCTCCTCACGCCCTCAAGCGCAATGTTCAGCCAGTGCCCTGCATTGGGGCTGCGGTTCATCCACAACTCCGCCGGAAGATCCATCGACGTCACCACCACGTCGACCTTGCCGTCCCCGTCGAAGTCCCCCAGCGCGCATCCGCGATGCCGCGCCGCAGTCGCATCGGTGAATCCCGCCTCTTCCGTCAGCGGCACCCAGGTATTGCCCTTGACATTGCGAAAGACGGTATTCGGCTGCTTCACCTGCGCACCCGGCGGCCGCGTTGCCGACACATGCCCGCGCGACACAAACAGGTCCTTCCAGCCGTCGTTGTCGAAGTCGTACAGCGCCGGCCCGAAACCCGCCATTGCCATGCTGATGCGGCCCATCCCGGTCGGCGACGTCACTTCCCTGAACTCGCCCTTCCCGGTGTTCTGGAGAATGGGGAACGTCTGCCGGTTCAGCGCCACGTAGACGATATCGGGATACCCATCGTTGTTGAAGTCGCGGAAATCCAGCCCCATCCCCGAAATAAACGCGCCCTCTTCCGGCAGCGCCGTATTGGTCTGGAACGACACTTCGTCAAACTTGTTTCCGAGATTATGGAACAGGAAATCGTACTCGCCATCGTTGGTGACAAACACGTCCGGCTTGCCGTCGAGATCGTAGTCGGCAATGCCCACGCCCATGCCTTTGCCCACGTGTTCGCGCAGGCCCCACTCCTTCGACACATCCTTGAACGTGCCGTTCCCCTGGTTCAGAAAAAGCTGGTCGGGCAGCCCTTTGTAGAAGCGCGGATGGCAATATTCCGGCCCGCTATCCACGACGCACATTGGCTTTTTGTCGTACTTCCACTGCAGGTAGTTGGCTACGAACAAGTCCAGCTTGCCGTCATTATTGATATCCACCCACGCAGCGGCCACAGCCCACAGCGGACCGAACTCCGGATCATTGAACTGATCCAGGCCCGCCTTCTTCGTCACGTCAGTAAACGTGCCGTCTCCGTTGTTGTGATAGAGCGTATTCCCGCGAACTCCCGTAACGAACAGGTCCGGATGCCCGTCATTGTCGTAGTCGCCCACCGCAACGCCGATGTCGAACCCTGTGCCCGCCAGCCCCGCCTGCACCGTTACATCTGTGAATGTGCCGTCGCCGTTATTCCTGAACAGCCGGTCGGAGTACTTCGCCGACGTCTTCTTCATCGTTTCGAGATCGGCGCCGTTCGCGAAGAAGATATCGGGCTTGCCGTCGCCGTTGTAGTCGAACACCGCGATGCCGCCGCCCATCGTCTCCGGCGCGTTGCGCGACTGGCTCTCGTCCGTCTCCAGCTTGAACGGCAGCGGCTTCAACTCGAACTTGATAGGGGCCGGAGCAGCGGCTTCTTTGATGGGAGACGGTGCAGCGGGTTCCTTTTGCGCCGCCGCCGGCCGCGCCCCGACGAGCGAGAAAAGGAGACCGGGCGCAACAAGCAGCAGAGTTCGGGTTCGAATCAACATGGGCACCACAGAAGGGAATGATTCATTGTACGGGGCTGAATGTGTTCCTAACCAGCAAGGTCGCGGCCGGGTAGTAGGTCAGTCTGAATTCGTCGCCGCATTTTCTTTTTCAGTAGTCGATTCGATCTCAAATACAAAACCAGACAGAGCAAACTCAAAGCACCCATCAGAGTCGTGCTGCCCTCGGGAATTCTAAGTCCTGCCAATGTCCCGAAAATGATGAAACCAGATAATCCTATCCATTTCCCAATCTTCATCTGACCCCCATTCCCCGGCCGACGCCGCCTACGCACGCACTATAGACGATCCAACCGACGAAAAGGGGCGGATCGGCAGTATCGCCTCCGCCCCTTTACCCAGGTCCCGATGCGCCGGGCGGCGCCAATTATTGATGCGCCCCGTGCTTCTTCAGATAGTCCAGAATCGAATCGTCCGCCGGGTTTGACATGGCGTAACCCAGGGCTCGCATCTGGCTCTGGTTCTGGGCGTTCACATCCGCCCCCTTCTCCACCAGCGTCGGCACCAGGCTCAGATAGCCAAGTTGAATGGCGCAGATCAGAGGCGTGTCCCCGAAAGCATTGGTCAGGTTGGGATCCGCGCCGTGGTCCAGAAGAAACTTCACATCGTCCTTCTGGTCGCGCAGGACGGCCCAGAACAATGGCGTGGTTCCTGTGATACCCCGCATGTTCACATCGGCGCCATGCGCTACCAGCAGTTGAATCATCTTGTTGTGACCGTTGCCAAACACAGCCAGGGCGAGCGGGGTATACCCGTTGTTGACGATGTCCTGCGAGGAGACCTGGTGGGTGTTCATGGCGTCGGACCGCGTTGCCTGGGTGTGCAGCAGCCTGATTGGGTCGAGATGGTTGCTGCTGGCGAAGAACTGCCCCAGGTCTTCGGGGGTGATGTTCGGGTAGCTGTTCTTCACATTCACATCGGCCCCGGCTGCAATCAGCGCCTCGGCAACCTTGTATTCCCCGTGAATGGCGGCGAGGTGGAGCGGCGTGTCGCCGTTGTTGTCTTGCGCCTTCACCGCCTTGGGATCGGAAGCCAGGATCTCCTGGACCTTCTTCAAGTCTCCCTTGCGCGCCGCATCGTGAATGGGGTCGGCAAACGCCGCCCCGGTAAAGGCAAACACCAGAGCCGCAACCATCAGGGCCCGATGAAAACGTACACAAAATGAAGTGAGCTGTTCCATTCGTTTCTCCGCTTGATTACCAGTCTAAATCTGTCGCTCTCGTGCAAAAGCCCAGCCGTGCCGCTCAGACTCGACCGGGCCCCCCTTATTGCGCCGGCGCGTGGCCGATGAGCTTATCGGCCCACTGAATGAACCACTTCATGTTCGGCGCATCGGTGTGCCCGCCGTCATGCTGCCGCCAGGCAAGCTGCCCATCCAGCAGCCCCTGATTCATCGGCGGCATCGGCGCCGTGTGCGGATCGCCTTCGATCCCCGCGCCGGCTTGGCGCCCAGCAGCTTCCACACGCGGCCCGCATCCACCGTGGCCATCCAGCTGCCTTGGTGATCGAGCCACTTCGCATCGCCCTTCGCGGGAATGCCGTAGCTGATGAACGTCAGCCGCGGCGCGCACAGCGCGATCAGTTCGTTCGAGTCCACCGGCAGTTCGCCCGGCGTGTGCGGCCCAGTAGTCGACTCCGACGCGCCATACTTGATGAAGTTGCCGGCCATCCAGTAGTACTCGCCGCCCGTGAGGCTCTCCACCGCCTCGCCGAAGTTGCGCCGCAGCAGCGTGGCTCCGCCCTTGCCCGACGAACCGACCAGCACCATCGCAAAGCGCTGATCGAACGCCATCGTCACCAGCGCCGCCTTGCCGTAGCGCGACACGCCTTCAATCCCCACATGCTTCGCATCCACCGCCGGATCCGTCTCGAGATAATCGAGCCCGCGGCCCGCGCCCCATGCCCATGCCCGCAGCGCGCCCCAGTCTTCCGGCTTGCGCGGCTGCCCCTTGTTCACCAGTCCGATGATGCCGCGCGTGATGCCGGCGCCATCGTCCGCCTGCACGCTCGCCGGATCGAACCGCACGAATCCCCACCCGGCGGCAACCAACTGCCACTCATTCGGCGGATCTCCGTCTTCATTCATCTGCGGAAACTGCAAACGGCGTCGCCTTCACCGGCTGCCACGCCGGATGCTTCGCGAACACGTCCTTCAGCGATGGATCCTGCTGCATCAGCATCGCCTTGTATGCGGCGTTGATGCGATCGAATTCATCGCGGCGACGGCTCATGCGGATTGGGGAATCCCGCCCGGCCAAACATCATCAGCACCGGCACCGGCCCCTTCGCCATCGCCGGCGTCACCAGCGTCATGTGGATCTTCACGCTGATCGCCGGATAAGCCGAGTTGTCCACCTCGCCGATCAGGTCCTTGGCCACCACCGGCGTGAAACCGATGAACTCATGATCGACGGCGTTCACCGTCCACGTGACCTTGGGCGCCTGGTCCGGCACCCGGCCGTACACATACTTCGACAGCATCTCCACCAGCTCGGGACGCCGCTTGTCCCACCACTGCTCGGCAGTAGTCACCTTCTGCCCATCGTTCGTCGTCAGCGGATCCGGAATTGCAGGAAACGGATTCGCCTTCGACTCGTCGTAATTGGCGTGATTGGGCGCCTTCTCATTGCCGCTCGGCCCCGGCCGCAGCGCCTTGATGCCGAGCTGATCCATCATGTTCTGGTGATCCTGGTCAGCGGTGAACGTCACCGGCGCGGGCGCGGCGTTTTGCGCCGTCAGACCGGCTGGCGCCGCAACCAATCCAAGACACACGACAAAGACAAACTGCTTCAGGCAAGAACGCACGCGATCGCTCCGGAATGGTATGCTTGCATCGCTTTTGAAAAGCGATTTACTTCGGGCCCCCATGGTAAACCGTCCGCTATGACACAAGCATCAAAATTCTTCGCTCTTGCCGCCCTTGTTTTCGCCGGCGAATGCGTGTTTGCGCACGCTCAAAATATTGCGACACCCAAGCTCGACACCTGGGTCGCGAGTTGGGGAGCATCGCAGCAGATTCCCGAGCCGCAACAACGCACTGCCTTCCGAAGACCTGCACGACGCAACGGTGCGCCAGATCTTCCACCTCTCCGTCGGCGGCCCCGCGATCCGCGTTCACGTCTCGAACGCATTCGGAACCGAAGCGCTTCACTTCACTGCCGTCCACGTCGCGCGCCCAGTGTCGCCGTCATCGCCGGCCATCGATCCGGCGACCGACAAGCCGCTCACCTTCGCGGGCAAGACGGATGTGACCATCCCTCCCGGCGCCGAGTTCATCTCCGATCCGCTCGACTATGCGGTTGCGCCGCTTATCCGATATCGCGGTGACGTTCCATCTCGACGCTCCGCCCGAACGCGAGACCGGGCATCCAGGCTCGCGCGCCACGTCGTATTACGTGCATGGCGACTTCGTCGGCGCCGCCAACCTTGACCGAGCCCAAACATGTCGACCACTGGTACCAGGTCTCGGAGATCGACGTGCAGACTTCGCGCGGGTGCGGCGTCCGTTGTGGCGCTGGGCGACTCCATCACGGACGGGCATGGCGCAACCACCAACGGCAACGACCGCTGGACCGATGTGCTGGCCTCGCGCCTTCACGCCTCCGCCGCGACACGCAACATCGGCGTCTCGAACCAGGGCATCGGCGGCAATCACCTGCTCACCGACGGCCTCGGGCCCAATGTGCTCGCCCGCTTCGATCACGACGTGCTCGCACCCGCAGGCGTGCGGTGGCTCATCGTCTTCGAAGGCGTGAATGATCTTGGAGGGCTGGCCCGCACCGGCGAAGTTCCGCCCGCCGACCACGCCGCGATGGTCGAGCGCGTTCTCGCCGCTTACCAGCAGATCATCGCGCGAGCGCACGCCCACGGACTGCGTGTTTATGGCGCCACGATCACTCCGTACGTCGGCTCCGGCTACTACCATCCCGGCCCGCTCAGCGAAGCCGACCGCCAGGCAGTCAACACATGGATTCGCGCCGCCGGCCACTTCGACGCAGTGATCGACTTTGACGCCGTCGTCCGAGATCCGCAGCACCCCGACCAGCTATTGCCCGCCTACGACTGCGGCGATCACCTGCACCCATCGCCGGCAGGATATAAGGCCATGGGAGAGGCGATTCCGCTGAGCCTGCTGACCCTTTAGGTTGCGCGGCAGCGCGTTGCGCCGAATCGCCTGCCAAACCCTGCGCCTGAAACGACGAAAGCCGCCCAAAGGCGGCTCAACTTCAATCGTGATTTTTGGTGCCGAAGAAGGGAACTCGAATGCTAAGCATATAAACACTCGACGATTGTGGAGACTCCCGGCCGGATTGACCTGAAGAAGAAGGCCAAGGCGTATGTCGCACGGCAGGAAGATCGCGGCAAGGCTGAATCAGTGCTGACCTTCAACGCGGCCTTTGACGGCTTCATGGATTCTGTCAACGTCCGCTTCGGTGACGAACTCACCGAGCAGCACATCACCCGCTGGTATGGCGCCCTGCGGAAGCAGGGCAACTCGCCACGGACGATTGCGAACAAGCATCAGTCGGTGTTTGCTTTTCTCCGTTGGTGTGGAATCGACGTCAAGAACCTCGCGCAGAAGAGGCCGAGCTACACAGAGAAAGTTGTCGAGGTGTACCGCCGCGATGAAATTACGGCGTTCTTCGAGTCACTCAAAACGCCGTGGCACCGGATCGTTTTCGAGGTGCTGTTGAAAACGGGCCTGCGTATGCAAGAAGCCATGTTCATGCGCTGGACGGACATCAACTGGCACAACGGAACCATCGCGGTGAAGCAGCGCGATGAGGATGGACGCGAAATCAAGGACAAGGAAGAGCGAGTTGTTCCGGTCCCCGCTGACCTGCTCGACAAACTGAAGGAGTGGCAGGAAGAGCGCAGAGGCACCAAGTTGGTATTGGGCACAAGGAACGACACGCCAAACTGGAAGTGGCTGGACCTGCTCAAGAGGCTGGCAAAGAAGGCTGGATTGAATTGCGGCCACTGCGAGAGTTGTGTCGAGAGCGGCCAGTGCGAGCACTGGTATCTCCACAAGTTTCGCGGAACGTACCTGAGCAATATGCTTCGCGGCGGAGTTGATCCGCGCACCCTCATGTCGTACTCCGGCCACTCGGACCTTGAGACGCTGATGCGCTACCTTGCCCCGGCAGAGTTGCCGGACACGCAGAGCAAGGTGAACGCCATTGGCTGGGGAGTTTCAATCGAGGTCCAGTCCCAACATGAAGAAGCCCCGGCACTGGTCCGGGGCTTTCGTGTGTCAGGCTGCTTTTGACTTTGAACGCAACCATTGAGCGATAGCGAACGGGTCGAATCTTATGGCCGCCCGCGACCCTGAACGATGGGATGGCGCCCTGTCACGCAGCGCGTAAATCTGCTTTTCAGACACGCCGAGCAAACTGGCAAGTTCTTTGACGTTCAACACCCGACACCAAGGGCTATAAGAAATGTCTTTCAGCTTCCCGATTCCGATATTCGCCGTAGGAAGACCTCTCGGAATGCTAGATAGTATGTCCGGCTTGCCAGGCAGGCTCTTGACGTTCTTCGAAACCGTAGGCCGCTCTTCCAAAGGAGGGAGCGAAGTGCACATTCATGTGATGTGCCAGTACTCCGGTTCATTTTCTTCGCGTATGAACTGCCGGATTTGCCGGCTGGAGTCCCTGAAAGGAGGGTTTGTCACTCTTCACCCTGTGCACGTTTTTCCCTCAATGACTGTATACGACGATAGGGTCCGGTACGCACTAGTGCAAGCCTCGGTAGCACAAAGAGTTAACCCCACTTGACCGATTGCTCTCGGTTGCCATTTGAGTGCAATTTTCATCAGATCGGCACGCCTCGATAGTTCTTCGTAATATTATAGCGAAGATAAAGCGAATCTGCTGAAGATTGTGGAGGACGAGTAACAGGCGAATCTCGGCGGGCGAGAAATGGAGCCTTGGCGGCTGCCCTCGGTGAGGAACTGGCGTATGTAGCTGCATGGTCGAAGGGGAAGGCCAGCGAGACGAAACCCGGCCTAGGTCTGCGGCTTGTCGCGGGCAATTAAGTCACGGTCTTTATCCCAGTGGCAGCGTGACCGCGTATCCTGACCATTATGATCGCCAGGAACATTACCGCAACGTGTCAACACTGTGGCCATGTAAACACCTTTGAACAGCATCCGAACCCACCGGCGCAACGCACCGAATTCTACAAATTCACTTTTAATTGCCAGAAGTGCGGTGCGCCAAACAAAGCCGAAACCGTCGTCTAGCTTTGTCTGAGGTGGAATCCGCGTCGTCTTTAGGACCAGTCCACTACGAATCGGACGATTGTTCCTTTCGTGACATGTCGCAATGGTGGAGTCTTGACCGAGATGATCCTGAACCCGGAGCGGATCGCAACTCGTGAAAAGCTGATACTCACCGGCATCTATCTTTCGAAGTACGGACGTCTTGGCCTAAAGCGGCTCGGGTTCAGGACATTCGCTGAAGCCTACAACGTAATCGGATACGCGCTGGACTCCAAACCCACATCTATCAAAAACTACCGGGATGAGTTCGACCCGGTTTTTCCCAACTCTAGAATGGGCTGGCACAAGCGCGAGATTCGCGACTATTGCAAAAAGGTGCTCGTCGAATACGAAAACTTGGAGTTCGACTTATTTGCTGGGCTCATTGAATCTTTTGTTCGGTATGACGAGAACAGATGGAGCCGGACCGAAACGAACGGTAAACAAGGGGAGCGTTCCTCAGGGTTTGCCCAGAGGCTGATCACAGGTTTGGCAGCCGAGCGATATTTTGAGTCTGTCCACACCACTGTCCCCGCCTTCTACGGACTTGCAATCGAGAACATAACTCAACTCGGTTGCGGGTACGATTACAGACTTCTTAGGCGAGAAAAGGAAGATTTCTTCGCCGTGGAAGTCAAGGGCATGCGGGAGCCAGCTGGAACAGTCTCGCTGACGCCAAAAGAGTACTACGTCGCAAATGAACTGCAAGATCGCTTCTTTCTTTTCGTCGTAAAGAACTTCCAGAAATCCCCAACCCATGAGGTCTTCCCAAACCCACTTCGCGGTGGGCTTCGATTTACCAGAACAGAGGGAACGCTAATTCAAGTATCCTGGTTGACCCGAATTTAGTGGGACCGCACTTCTGGTCCCCGCTTCGTCTTGGTTCCTGCCTTTAAAGATCTGCTGATCGTCCTGAAATTCGTCCGGTTCCGTGTTACGACGCAGGTCGTGCGCTCCCCGCGACGCGAGAGTTCGGTGACGGTCATCCCACCACTTTGCCAAGGATCGATCTGGCTAACTGAACGCTGTCAGCGATCACTGAAGTCATACGCGGTGAGGGACGGCTGATGTCATCACGTGCCAATCTCACAGCGGCAATGATCGAGGCAGCGATCACGAGTGTGGATGCGAAGCGATCCTGACTACGTCTATCGTCACCTTCCCGTGCCATTGCTCGCTTCATCTCTGCCATCAATTCATCCCCCGTCTTTCTCTGGTGCGCGAGATGTGATCAGGCTTTCCGAGGAACACTTCAGAAGGTGGATAGGTCCGCTTCTCGCCGCACAGACAACACTCGACTGCAATCAACCGGAAAGGGAACTCGCTCACACCGGTCGGGATGTCTCTCAGGCAGCGCTTGCATGTGACGACGAACTGCTTGCGGTTTGTCGGTCCCTGGAACATGGAGAAAGTATAGGCGAATATAAGACGAAACTGCAATGCCAAGGTGACCATTCGTTCCGCCGTTGTTCCTAAAACGGTATAGTTTTAGTCCATAAAACGTGTTGACCTAAGCTGACCTTGTGGCTATGCTGTTGTCAGTTGTTCCAAGAAGAAAGGAAAGATACATGACTAACGTATTCGCGACAAAGGAAAAGGTGGACCTTAGGAACGTTCTTTTCAATCTTGGTGTGGAGACACTTCAGGAGCAGGGATGGAAGGTGGACAGAGTTCCCGGGTCGGGAAAATCGAGCATGCGACGGATTTCCAAAGGCCAGGAAAGCAAGGTCATTTCGATTCGGACGACGCAGGACACCTGGATCGCGTTCCCGAGGGATAGGCACGACAAATCGTGGGTGACGTTGAGCGAGGTTGATGCTGTTGTCGCGGTATCCGTGGATGATTACTACAACCCGCGGTTTGCACAGGTACACATGATCGATGGAAACGAGATGCGAGAACGGTTCGATCGCGCATATGCTGCCCGGCTCAAAGCGGGCCACACAATTCCCCTTGGTCGCGGTGTCTGGGTATCGCTCTATTTCCCGGATTCGGACAAGACTACGTCGCACGTTGGTGGCGGAGCCGGCCTTGTGCATCCACCTATCAAGCGAGTGCCTCTCAATTCGGACGGCCTGGATCGCACTCCTCATTCGCAAGGGTCAGGTGGAGGAATCCCGGGTAACCCTCATTCGCAAGTCGCAGCGATGGGCAGCGAAGAACCGTCTCTCACGATCTCGGAAGCCAAGCGGCTTCTCGGAATCAGCCTTGGCGTGGATCCTTCACAGATCAAAATCACCATCGAGGCTTAAAGATTGCATTTAGTACACACGTCGCCATTTAGTACACGAAAACGGGAGAAGGCGGTGTACTACGAGGGAAAACATGGAAAACAAGGGAGAATAAAGAAAACGCATTGTCCACGATAAACCCTTCATTTATCAAGGTTTATCAATGTTTTCAATGAATTGCGAGTGAATGTCTAATAGGACTGGTGCCGAAGAAGGGACTCGAACCCCCACACCCTTGCGAGTACGTGGACCTGAACCACGCGCGTCTGCCAATTCCGCCACTTCGGCACGGGTCGAGTCCAAGGCATAAATCCCCCCGGACCGGCAGTAATTTCAATGTTCTCAGATGCGGCGGGGAGTGTCAAACTTGAGCCGGTCCGCGCTGGGCGGACCGGCCCAAATGGCCATCCTGAATGCTTAAACCAGCTTTGCGTCGAGGTCGATCTGGGTGTTGTTCGCGAACAGCTTCGAGATGGGGCAGCCCGCCTTGGCGTCCGCTGCGGCCTTGTCGAACTGTTCCTGGGTGGCTCCGGGAACGCTGGCCGTGGTGGTCAGGGCGATCTTGGTGATCGCGAATCCGCCATCCGTCTTGGCCAGGGTGACGGCCGCGTGGGTCTCGATCTTGTCCGGAGTCAGGCCCGCGCCGCCGAGCTGCGCGCCCAGCGCCATCGAGAAGCAGCTTGCGTGCGCCGCTGCAATCAGCTCTTCCGGAGTGGTGCCGGAGTCGGCGCCTTCAAAACGAGTTGCGAACGAGTAGTTGGCGTTCGAGAGTACGCCGGTAGCCGTCGAGATGGTGCCCTTGCCTTCCTTAAGCGATCCGGTCCAGACCGCGCTTGCCTTGCTTGCCATTCCAATCCTCCTTGGTAGGGGTTTCGTGCATGTGGTTGACGCCGGGTGAGGCGCGCCTCGATCTGTATTCAGTCCCCGGGAAAGCCGCGGACGGCGCGCCGGGTTCAACCCGGGAGTTGATGCCTGGGGCACCTGCCGCGTTTGTTCGCGATCACAGAGCCCTCTCTTCCATGCTAACCTCTCAAAATGCTGCCGCAGCGCCCCGCCGCTCTCGACCCGGATTTTGTCCCCGGCTTTGCTGATTTTTCACAGAGCGCCACCGCCGCCTGCGCCCTCGACGAACCCGTCGATCACCACTGCCAGATCTGCCCCACCTGCAGCGCGCGGCTCACGGGACATCGCTGCAAGCTGGTCTGCACGCAATGCGGCTATTACCTGAGCTGCGCGGACTACTACTGAAGCCTCCGGCTACTTCGCTTCGCTCTTCTTCCGCGGCCCCTCGAACTCATCTCCGGCCTTCCACTCCACCGCGTGCGGCTGCGCGCTCGCCAGCCAACCCAGCACCAACCCGAATCGCGCCAGCTTCGCATTCCCGCGGAAATCCCAGTCCGCCCTGTACTCGTCGGAAGGCTGATGGTAGTGGTGAGCGACGTAGTCTTCGAACTGCGCGTGGCCCCACGCTTCGTCATGCCCCTCAAACAGCTCGCCCTGGTCCACTGAGAACGCCGGAATCCCCACCCGCGCCAGCGAGAAATGATCGCTGCGGTAGTAGTGCCCGGCCATCGGGTTCGGATCGGGCAGCAACTGGAGATCGAACGCCTTCGCCACCGACTCCACTGTGGGTAGAAGTCGATGCGATCGGCTCCGCCCAGGTTAGCGGAACGCGGCACGCCGATCGGCAGGATCATGTCGTAATTCAAGTCCAGCGTGATGTCCTTCGCCGGCACCGGCGGATGCATGCCCAGGTACTGCGACCCCAGCAGCCCCTGTTCCTCCGCCGTCACTGAAGCGAAGTACATATCGTGCGGCGGCTTCTGCGACGATTGCGCAAACGCACGCGCCATCTCCAGCAGGATGCCGCATCCTGTACCGTTGTCGGCGGCGCCGTTGTAGATGTTGTCGCCCTTGGCATCCGGGATCGATGCCGAGGTGATCGTAGTGCGCGGTGTACAGCACCGCATTGCCGCCTGAATGCCGCTCCAGCCACCCTGCCCACCACGTTGGTCGAGTCGTAGCTTCCGCACGCGGCTTTCGACATGCCCCTTCAGGCGCACCGGCAAGTTCCACGGCCTTGAAAGCCGGGCTTGCCGGCCTTCGCAATCTCGTCATCCAAGTTGCCCAGGCCCGCGAGCGCGAGCAGCTTCTGCGCCACGTCGTGCTGGATCCATGCCGCAGCACGCAGCGTGGCGTCGGGATCGCCCTGCAGATAGCTCTTCTCAATCGCCTGCGAGTTCCGCACCACCTCCCAGCCATAACTGGCCAGATCGGTGCGGTGAATGATGAGCACGCCCACCGCACCCAGCCGCGCCGCCTCCTCATACTTGTAAGTCCAGCGGCCGTAGTAGGTGAGCGCCTTGCCCTTGAAAAACTTCTCGTCATCCGACGGCGGCTCGTTCACGATCACCAGCGCGACCTTGCCGTTCAGATCGACGCCCGCATAGTCGTTCCAGTTGTATTCGGGCGCGTCGATGCCGTATCCCACAAACACAATCGGCGCGTCGATGTCGGCGGTCGCCTGGCCGGTCTGATCCTTCGACACGATCTCCGTGCCGTAGGCGAGATCGATCGGCCTGCCCGTTCTGCGGCGCAAAGGAGAACTTCGTCTTGTCCTCGATTGCATGCACCGCCATAAGCGGCACCTTCTGGAAATAGCTCCCGTTATCGCCCGCGGGCTGCAGGCCATCCAACGCGAACTGCGTAGCGATGTACTCAGCGGCAAGCTGGTCGCCGCGCGTGCCCGGCCCGCGTCCTTCCAGCAGATCGAGCGACAGAAACCGCACGTGGGCGCGAATCTTTTCAGCGTCGATGGACTCGGCCGCGGCGCGTGCCGCAGACGGCAGCCCGGGAATCGCCGGCACAGAGGATTGCTGCGCGCGGAGCGCAGGCAACGAGATGAGAGCGAGAGCAAGAGTCAGACAGCAAGGCCTGGAACGCATATCGGCTTGTCCTTTTAGCTACCCTGCGATGTTAATCAATCGCAGCGGTGCGGTTCAAAGCAGCTTCGCGGCAGTCTTGCGGCGATCGTGCAAAGCGGGCGCAAGCAGGTGCGCACGGGTAAGCACTTTGCGCGCCAGACCGGTAAGCGGCAAGGCTGGCAACTCGTCGAGACGGACCCAGCGGCGGTTGCCGGAATCGGGACCTGCCAGAGTCAAGACCTCGTCTTCGAGCACCCCGCGAATGCGCACGTAATAGTTGACCTGCATGATGGCGTGCCGGACTACCATGCGCAGATGGTCCTCAGGAACGGCCGCGTCCGTCAGCGCCGGGAGCTCCCACATGTCGGGCATCACCGTCACGCTTGCGGGGCGCTGTTCGAGAAGGACCTCGGTCTTGCTTTTCCGCGTACGGAAGCACAGTGCGTGGGCGATCTCCCGGCTGAGCATGCGCGCGCGCGGAGCTGGTCTTGTGCTCGCCGCGCGTGGCGCAGTGGCTGGCGATGGGGCAGACAAGACACTGCGGATTGCGCGGCAAACAAACCGTGGCGCCCAGCTCCATCATGGCCTGGTTGAAATCGCCGGGGCGGCGCGGGTCCACAAGCTATTGGGCGAGCCCCTCAATCTGGCGGCGGAGCGCAGCTGCGCCCGTCTCCGGCGTCGCTTCCCATCCGGCCAGACGGCACACCACTCGCTCCACGTTGCCGTCCACCACAGCGATCGCCTCGCCGTGGGCAATGCTGGCGATCGCAGCCGCCGTATACGCCCCAATACCCGGCAGCATGCGCAGTTCCGCCGACCTCTGACGGCATCTCGCCCTTGAACTTCTCCGCAACAAAAATGGCCGCCTTGTGCAGCATGCGTGCGCGGCGATAGTAGCCCAGCCCGCTCCACAGCGCCAGAACGTCCTGCTCCGTGGCACGCGCCAGCGAGATAACCGTCGGAAACCGCTCAAGGAACTGCCTGTGCCGGTCGACAACCACGGCAACGCGCGTCTGCTGCAGCATGATCTCTGAAACCCAGATCGAGTAGGGGTCCTTGTTTTGGCGCCACGGCAAGTCGCGCTGGTTCGCGTCATACCACTTCAATAACTGCGTGCGCAGACGAGGGGCGTTCCAGTCGCGGGGATTCGATGGACCCATTTCTCCAGCTTACGTGATGCAGCTTTCCGAGTGCGGGATGTTCAGCAGACCCACGAGCCGCGCGGCCCTCTCTCTAAGGCCGCAACTAACCGCGATCAAGAAAACCGCATCCAGTCAGTAGGTGGAGTTCGCAAGTGAAGCGCAGTTTCACACTGGTCGCAGTTGTATTCCTGGTCGCCTCTGGAACTGCCTTTGCACAAGGCCCCCATTCCTCAGGCGACGAAACACTGGCAGCTCTCCCTCCCGCCCCCGCGCCTGCGTCCATGGTCCAACCCACCCGCGCCCCGATGATCTCGCCTTATGGCCCGTCGGCCTTCTCGCGCATATCGGTCGGTGGAGCAGCTTCACTGCTTGGAATGGAGATGCAGCTCGTTACCAACGTGAACCAGCACTTGAACCTCCGCGCCATCGGCAACGTGTTCAAATACTCCAACAGCCTTACCATCAGCGGCGTCCCGACGAGCGCCAAACTCAATCTCGGATCGGCGGGCGGCATGGTGGACTACTATCCATTCCACTTCGCGTTCCGCCTGAGTGGCGGCTTGCTCTTTGTGAATCACAACGGTATAGATTCAACGACGAATATTCCGGGCGGTGACACCCTCACCCTGAACGGACAGAACTACTACTCGGCGAATTCAAACTCTTTCACCGGCGCCACCCCGCTTCACGGACATGGCCACCTGGCCATGAATACCAAAACCCCGAGCTACGTGGTCTCCACCGGTTGGGGCAACCACCTGCGGCGAAGCGGGCATTTGTCGTTTCCCGTCGAGATCGGCGTGGCCTTTGTAGGAACGCCCAAGGTAACAACCGCGATGAGCGGCTGGACCTGCAGGGACGCCACCCAGACGCATTGCACCAATATCACCGACCCCAACAACCCAATTGCGATTCAGTTCCAGAACAATCTGAATGCGCAGGTCGCGAAGTGGAACAGCAACGTCTCGTGGCTCAAGACCTACCCGATCTTTACCTCAGGCGTGACCTACACTTTCACCACCCGGCGCTATTAGCGCCGACTCCGGCGCTGGTCCTCCCCTGCCCCATCCTTGCGACTTCTTTCCGTCGCAAGGGTGGGAGACCACGATGCTAGACCCTGTAGTTCATCGGCCCGCCTAACCCAGCAGCTCAGCGAGAATCCTCGGCACAGCTTCCAGCGCTGCCCCAATCTGCGACTGATCCTTGCCGCCGGCTTCGGCGATGTCCGGCTTGCCGCCGCCGGACCCGCCGACCAGCTTGGCCACCGCGCCCACCAGCTTGCCGGCCTGGATGCGCTTGGTCAGCCCCGGCGTAACCCCGGCGATGATGCGCAACCTTGCCCTCAGGCTGCGCGGAGACGATCACGATGACGCCTTCACCGACCTTCTGCTTCAGGTTATCGACCAGCGTCCGCAGCTGCCCGCGGTCAAGCTGATCGGCGCGATGCCGCAACAGCTTCACGCCCTTCACCTCGACAGCCTGCGACACCACCTCATCCAGTCCGCCGGCAGCCGACTTCATGCGCATCTCATCGAGTTCGCGCCGGAGCCGCTTGAGCTCGTCTTCCTGCGCGCCAAGACGGGCGCGGAGCGACTCGGCAAGGCTGCCGTCGGGGCTGCCGGCGACCTGCGCGGCAACGTGCGCCACCTCGGCATCCCGCCGAAAGCCGTCGAGCGAGCCGAAGCCGCTGATGGCCTCTACGCGCCGCACGCCGGACGAGACAGACGCTCTCGCCGATCAGCTTTGAGCAGGCCGATTTCGCCCGTGGCGCTGGTGTGGGTGCCGCCGCAAAGCTCGGTCGAGAAGCCATCCGACAGCTTCACCACGCGCACCTTGTCGCCGTACTTCTCACCGAACAGCGCCATGGCGTGGTACTCGTTCACGGCCACGTCGATCGGCACGTCCTCGAGCGTCTCCACCCTCGCGTTCGAAAGAACCTCGCGATTGACGATGTTCTCGATCTCCGCCAGCTCTTCGTCGGCCACCTGCGCAAAATGCGAAAAGTCGAAGCGCAGCCGCGTAGGATCGACCAGCGAACCGGCCTGCTTCACATGCGGCCCCAGCACCTGGCGCAGCGCGGCGTGAATCAGGTGCGTGCCCGTGTGATTGCGGCGGATGGCGTCGCGGCGCTCGCCGTTGACTTGCGGTGTTGACGTGGTCACCGACAGCGAGCGGCTGCTTGAGCAGCGCCTTGTGCGCACGCACGCCCTGCACCGGCAACACGCAACCGGTAATCTCCGCCACCGTAGTATTTCCGTCCGAGCGAAGGAAAACGCCGGTGTCGCCAATCTGGCCGCCGGAGTCGCCATAGAAGCTGGTGTGATCCAGCACCACTTCAACCTGCTCGCCGGCTTTGGCAGCAGGCACTCCCACGCCGTCCTTCACAATCGCCAGCACTTCGCAGTCCGTGGACGTAAGCGAGCGATAGCCTTCGAAAGCCGTCTTGGGCAAATCGCGGAAGGCTGGACTGGCGCTCTTCTGGCTGCCGCCCTTCCATGACGCCCGCGCGCGTGCCTGCTCTTCAGCGCGCGCCGCTCGAAGCCTTCGTCGTCGAACTTCACGCCGGCATCGCGCGCAGCGTCGACCATGAAGTCCAGCGGAAGGCCGAACGTTTCGTAGAGATGAAATGCCTTGTCGCCGGTGAAGTCGCCCTTGAGCTCTTCGTTCAGGCGCGTGAGGCCGATCTTCAGCACGCGATCGAACTGCTTCTCTTCGGCCTCGACCACTTTCGCGACGCGGTCGGCAGAGTCGTTCAGCTCCGGATAGGCGCCCGCCATCAAGTCGCGGACGGCAAAGACCATCTGATACAGAAATGGCTTTTCCTGCCCCAGCAGCCGCCCATGCCGGATAGCCCGCCGCATGATCTTGCGCAGCACGTAGCCGCGGCCTTCGTTCGAAGGCAGCACGCCGTCGTTGATGAGGAACGTGGCGGCGCGCGCATGGTCGGCAATGATGCGCAGGCTGGCGCGCGGCTTCATCTGCGGTGCGGGTCTCGCGATCGAGCTCCGACTGGGAGACGCGCTTGCCGGTGAGCTCTTCGGCGCGCTCGATCAGCGGCGTGAACAGATCCGTGTCGAAGTTGCTGAGCTTGCCCTGCAGCACGGCCGCCACGCGCTCCAGCCCCATGCCCGTATCGATCGACGGCTTGGGCAGCGGCGTCAGCTTGTAACCGGTCGTCTTGTCCGGTGCTCGACGACCGCCGAGCGGTCGAACTGCATGAAGACCAGGTTCCAGATCTCGACGTAGCGGGCATCGTCCTTTCCGAACGGGAGATCGACGCCGGGAGTCTCCGCGGCCTCGATGCCCATGTCGTAGAAGATCTCCGAACATGGCCCGCACGGCCCGGTCTCGCCCATCTGCCAGAAGTTGTCCTTTGCGCCGTACTCGAAGATGCGCTCCTTGGGTACGCCGACTTCCATCCAGTACTGCTCGGCCTCGTCATCGCGCGGCACATCCGCCGTGCCTTCAAAGATCGTGACGTAGAGGCGGTCTTTGGGAATCCCCATCCACTCGGGGCTGGTCACCAGCTCCCATGCATACGCGACCGCATCCTCTTGAAGTAGTCGCCGAAGCGAGAAGTTGCCCAGCATCTCGAAGAACGTGTGATGCCGCCGCGTGAAGCCCACGTTCTCAAGATCGTTGTGCTTGCCGCCCGCGCGCACGCACTTCTGCGACGTGGTCGCGCGGTTGTAGTCCCGCTTCTCGGCGCCAAGGAAGACGTCCTTGAACTGGTTCATCCCGGCGTTGGTAAACAGCAGCGTCGGATCGTTGTGCGGCACCAGCGAGGAGGAGTGCACGCGGCGGTGCCCCTTCGACTCAAAAAAGCGCAGAAACAGCTCGCGGATTTCGTTTCCTGTGCGATATTGCATATCAACTTAAGTGTAATTGGACGCCGAGGACAGCGAAGCTGACGGGGCTGGCGTTAGTTGGCGGTGTCAGACTGCTCAGTCTCGCGACGGCCAATCGTACGGGGTCTTCTAATCCCTAACCCCTAAGCCCTAAGCCCTGTTCTTACGAAAACTCCCACTGCCGCGCGACCCGCCGCGCCACCACAAACAGCACCATGCCCATTCCCAGCAACACCCCCACCTGCGGCCACAGCGCGGTAATGGGCATGTCGCGCCAGAAGACCTTGGTGAAGCCGTCGATCGCCCACGCGTTGATGGTGAACAGGCCCGCCTTCTGCATCGGCTCCGGCATCAGGAAGCGCGGGAACATGCTGCCGCCAAGCGAAGACATGATCAGGATCAGCAGCGTGGACACCGCGCCGAGCTGCCCGCGCGTGTGGCACATGCTGGCCAGCAAGATGCCGAACGCCGCGACCGCGAACGCCGTGCACAGGCCCATGACGATGAAGCCTGGAATATGAGTGAAGAAGTCGAGGTGGAAGACAGCCCAGCCCCACAGGAACATGACGATGAGCTGCGCGAACGCGAGCAGCGTGTTGAAGGTGAGCTTGCCGCGCCAGCAGCGTGGTCATGGTCACGCGCGAGCTGAGCACGCGGTCGAGTGTGCCGCTGTCCTGCTCGTCAAGCAGCGCACCCGCCGAGCCGCTGGCGGTGAACAGCAGAAACATGACGCCGATGGCCGCGGCGTAGAACGAGATCGAGGTTCTTGTTGTCGTGCTTGCCCACCACGCCGCGCGTCTGCACCGCGATGGCGCCGTTGCTGCCCAGCCGCTGCCCGACGATGAATCGGCACTCGGCGATATCGGCGCCGGATGCGCGGGCGCTTCTCAACCTTCTGCAGGTTGGCCATGTTTGCGTCCCAGCGCTTGCGCTGCTCGGGGGTGAATCCGCCAATGTATTTTTCGGTGTACTGACGAACCCTGCGCGGCCATGGCAGCGGGCATCGCGGTCATGGCGGCCTTCTGCAGCAGGCCGGCTGACGATCTGCGGAGCGATGGTGTCGCTCTGGTCGTTGAGTAACTGAATCTTTGCGCCGCTTCCGCACCGTCGAACGCGATGGGGTGCTCTCCCCAGCCCGCGGGAATGATGAGCGCGACCGGCGCGTTGCCGGCCTTCACTGCGGCTTCAGCGGAGGCGGCCGTGTAGTCGGGCGGCGGAGCGCCCTTGCCGTCGAAGTCCGGGTTGGCGCTGACAATCAGCGAGCCTTCGCGCTCGAGTGACAACAGCAGATTGCGCGAGGCGGAGCTGTGATCTTCATCCACCACGATCACGTGCACGCGCGGGATGGTGTCACGCTGATTGCCGAACACCATGGCGAAGATGCTGAAAAACGCGATGGGCATCAGGAAGCTGAGCGCGAGTGAAGCACGGTCGCGGCGCATGCCGGTGATGGCGGTGCGAACAATGGCGAAGATCAATCGCGCAACTCCCTTCCGGTGAGGTGCAGAAAGACGGATTCGAGATTGGGACGGCGGAGGGTGACGTCTTCAATGGCGATGCCGCGGGTTGATGCGTCGTCGAGAAGTGCGTGCAATGTCTGTGGGGCGTTCGACCGTGAACTGCGCGAGCGATTCGCTGACCTGTCCGCTGCGGCGAGGAGGCCCATGCGCGATGCCGCTGCCGCATCGCTGGAGAAGCGAGCCGTGACCTCGCTGCGAGTGCCGAACGCACTTGCGACCAGCTCCTCGCTCGTGCCCTCGGCGATGATGCGGCCGTGATCGATGATGGCGATGCGGTCGCAGAGCCGCTCGGCTTCTTCCATGTAATGCGTGGTGTAGAGAACCGCATGTTCCCGCGGCGCGCAGCGTTTCGATCATCTCGAAAATGCGATTGCGCGATTGCGGATCGACGCCCGCGGTGGGCTCGTCCATGAGCACCACGCGCGGGCGATGGATGATGCCGGCGGCCATGTTGAGGCGGCGCTTCATGCCTCCGGAAAGATTGCGGGCGGGCTCGCCGGCGCGGTCTTCAAGGGCGGCCCACTTGAGGCCCACGCGACCTGCTCGCGCAGGCGTGTGCCGGTGAGGCCCTGGTACGTGCCGAAGGCGATGAGATTTTCGCGGCAGGTGAGGCGGGGATAGACGGCGAGATCCTGCGGAATCCAGCCGAGGCCTGACGGGCCGCCGGGGAACTGGCCTCCGCAGCCGAAGATCCGGATCTGGCCGGAGTCTGGCAGGACACGGCCGACGATCGCCGCGGATCAGCGTGCTTTTGCCGGCGCCGTTGGGGCCGAGCAGGCCGAGACATTCGCCCTGTTCCAGGCGCAGCGAGACGCGATCGACCGCCGTCAGCGCGCCGAACCGCTTGACGAGGTCTGTGACTTCGATAGGCGGCGCTGCGACGGCTGCAGTGGCGCTTGCGGCGGTGGCCATCCAAATCTCCGTGCAAGTTTGAAGGTCAGACCTATGCTACTCCGGAGTTACGCGCGGGCGTGTGAATTGGTTCACTCACCTGCGGTGGGGCTGACTGCCGCTTCGCGGCTAATCCCCGAGGTTGTCGAGCTGGAGAGCGCTTCGTCGGGCACGTCCCACTGGCGAAGGATTTTGTAGATGACGCCCGTGGAGAAGCCTGCGGCCACCAGCCGGCGCATCACGCGCGCCGTCGCTTCTCGTCCTCTGGCTTGCGGATGCGCTTGCGCTCGAGATACTGCCGCGCCAGGGCCTCTTCGTCGGTTCCGGCGTAGCGGGCTTCGATGGTTTCGTCGACGATGCTGGACGCGACGCCCTTCTGCTGAAGCTTCTGGCGGACGGTGCGTGCGCCCAAGCTTTTCGTTCTCGTGGCGGAGGCGAGCGAAGGTCTCGGCATAGGACTTGTCGTCGAGGTAGCCGTATTCCTTCAGGCGCGCGACCACCGCGACGATGACGCCTCGCCGCTTGCGCCGGGCTCGACGCGCTGGTGCATCAGGCGGCGGAGCTCGGCTTCAGTGCGCATGTGGCGGCCAAGCGCCTTGAGGCGTAGTCGTGCAGGCCGGCTTCGTTCAGCGGGGCGCGGGGCTTGCCGGGTTTGCGTCCGAAAGACAGCTTCGTGCTCCTTCCTCCTCCAAGCCTGTCATTCCGAGCGGAGTCGAGGATTCTCGCCCTAAAAATTCACCCTCTTGCGCCAGAGCGCGGTGTCATCCCGAGAGCCCGCGTGCTTGGGGCCCCGCTCACAGCCTCACCGTCGAGTGGGGTAGGCGGGCCGAGGGATCTGCAGGTGCATTGGCATGCTTAACGAGCCCGCAATCCAATGCGGTTTTCCTATGTCTTGGGTGACTCGAGGGCCATCCCTAAGTGCGGTTGCTCTTCAAGCGCTAGCAGCTAGTGGCTGGAAGCTGCCGTCCACCGATCCACCCACGCATTCACCGTCTTCCACCAGAGCTGCGAGTTCTGCGGCTTCAGCACCCAGTGGCCTTCGTCCGGGAAGTAAAGCATCTGGCTCGGCACGTGCAGGAGCTGCAGCGTGTCGAAGAGCTGGAAGCCTTCGCTCACGTCGAGGCGGTAGTCGAGCTGGCTGTGAACCACCAGCGTAGGCGTCTTGAAGTTCTTGGCGTACAGCGACGGCGACCACTTGCGGAACGGGTTCTCGCTGTCGGGCTTGCCGTAGTAGTCCCACGGCGCGCCTTTGAACTCCCAGGTGTTGAACCAGTCCTCTTCGGTCGATCCGAACGCCGACTCGGCGTTGAACATGCCGTCGTGGCTCACGATGCACTTGAAGCGGTCGGTGTGGCCGAGCACCCAGTTGGCCATGTAGCCGCCGTAGCTCGCGCCCAGCGCGCACTCGCGGTTCTTGTCGATGAAGGGGTAGTGCTGCTCGGCGTAGTCGAGGCCTGTCATGAGATCGGTGAAGGGCTTGCCGCCCCAGTCGCCGTTCACGCCGTCAACGAAGGCCTGCCCGTACCCGGTCGAGCCGCGCGGATTGATCATCACGACGACGTAGCCGTTGGCCGCAAAGAGCTCGGCGTTCCAGCGGTAAGACCAGGCAGTCGCCCCAGGCGCCTTGCGGGCCGCCGTGGATCAGGAACTTGACGGGATACTTCTTCGCCGGCATCAAACCCCGGCGGGCGAATGAGGAAGCCCTGCACCTTCGTGCCATCCTTGGCCGTGAACCAGAAGGACTCCATCTTGGGGAGGTCGAGCTGAGAGAGGAGGGCGTCGTTGAGGTGGGTGACGAGGACGGCTCGTACGTCTTCTGCGTAATGTCTCCTGAACTCGATCCGGGTTATCGAACGTAACAATCGCTGTTCGTGCAGAATCATTGATCTCCAGCGGATCGCCAAGAACCACTTCGCTCGGCATATCTACGCGCATGAGAGTGCCGAGCAGTCTGAACCTCCCGTTAACCATTACGCCCTGGATTCCGCTCCACTCGCCGCGAATCTTTCCGTATCTACTAAGCTGCCTATCGCGAAGCGGTGATCTAGTTTGTCAGAGACGTGCAGAGCCATGTCTGCGTCATGCGGTATAGGTTCCAACGAGATGCTCTGAATCGGCCCTTCGCCGTATATCCCGACGTGAAGTAGATGACTTTCGAGTCGTCGCTCCAAGAGAACTCGTCGACCCACCGGTCGAAGTTGGCCAGTTTAGGACCGGGTTCGAACACAACGGCGAGTCAAGTGGTAGTCGATGCGTGCGCTGCTCGGTCGTACAGCGCCAGCCGGAACTTATCGCTCTCATACCCGGCCCGCGCCTGACTGCGCCACGCGATGTACTTCCCGTCCGGCGAATAGGCGGGGTCGAAATTGCCGCCCGCCGACGTGCTGATCTTCACCGGCTTCGCCGCCGGATTCGTCAGGTCGAGCGTCAAGATCTGCGCGCTGGTCGAGATCGCCGGCACCGGATCGGGATTCTCAGTAAACGCCAGCTCTTTCGAGTCCGGCGAGATCGAGAATCCGCCACCGCCGCCCAGCGAGAACGGCGGCACATCATGCGTGTCTCCCGGCGTCAGGTCGCGCATCTTGCCGGCGTCGCAACCTGGACCAGAAAAAGATGGCTGCGCTTGCGGCCCGGTGAAGTGGTTCCAGTGCCGGTAGAGCAGCTCGTTCCAGATCTGCGCCTTCACCTTGCTGTCGGCCGCGGCCTTGTCTTTATCGGCATTGCACTTGTCGCCGCTCTGCGTCCTCGAACGTGATCGCCGGGCAATCCGGATACACCGCCGACGTGAACACCATCGAACTGCCCGTCCGGCGACCACTTCGCGTTGTCGGCTTCTGTCGCAATCGCCGTCAGCTTCTTCGCAGTTGCTCGTCGCGCCGGTCGCCGCATCGAAATCCGCGAGTCCAGATCTGCTGGCCGCCCTCTCGGCCCGAGAGAAAGAGCAGGGAGTGCCCATCCGCCGAGAACTGCGGGCCGCCATCGCCGGGCTGGGCCACGCCAGCTTGAACGGCTCGCCGCCGCTGATCTGCTGCAGCCACAGCTCCGGCGTCTTGGAGTTCTTCTCGAGATCGACCGTCGTCACGGAATACGCCAGCCACTTGCCATCCGGCGAAACAGCCGTCTCGCCCAGCCGCTTCATCGCCATCATGTCCTCAAAGGTCATGGGGCGCTTCGCCTGCGCGAATCCTGAAGGAATAAGAGCCGCAAGAACTGCCAAAGAAAGGAGAGACCTGGAAGCGTTCATACGAGCCTGCCTGCGCGCAGAAAGACGTGTCCCACGCGAAGGGAAAGTGTACACCGCAGGGCAGTTCACAGTTCATAGTTCGCAGTTCGCAGCACTGCTTCCGCCCCCCGGGCAGCAGCAACGACGCAACTGTGCACTAAAAACTGTGAACTACGAACTATGAACTAAGAACTGCTACTTGCTGTACTCATCCCTCAGCTTGGTCTGCCGATTCACCATCGGCATCGCCACGCCCTCGATGTAGACCTGCTTCACATCCGTGCGCACATCGAGCGGATCCCCATTGGCGATCACCACATTCGCCATCTTGCCCACGTCCAGCGAACCCAGCTTGTCGCCGAAGCCGAACATGTCGGCAACATTCTGCGTGATCGCCTTCAGCCCATCGTCATACGGCAGCCCATACGCCACGGCAAACCCCGCCGCGTAAGGCAAATTGCGCACCGAGTGGCTGCTGACTGGTCCCTCGCCATCCGCTGACGAGATCGCGATCTTCACGCCGCGCTTGGCCAGCTCCGCGGGCAACGTGTAAACCGCGTCGTAGCGTTCATCCGCGCGCGGCGCGTCATAGATTGACCCGATGATCACCGGCACGTGATACGACGCAATCTTGTCCAGGATCTCCTGCGTGTGAGTGACGTGGTTAAGGATCACCTTTAGGTGGAACTCCTGCGCCATGCCCATGATGACCTCGACGTCATAGCCCTCATACACGCCGATCACCACCGGCCGCTCGCCCTTTAGATACGGGATCAGAGCCTCCAGCTTGAGGTCGCGCTTGGCCGGACCGCCCTTGTCGTCCTTTTTGGCGGCGGCGGCATCGCGCTTGGCCATGTAGTCCTGCGCATCCAGAAAACTCTGCCGCAGTTGCGTGATGAGCCCCATGCGCGTCGACGGATACGATCCGAAACCGCCTCCGCGACCTCCCCGCCGCCGCTGCTCGGCGCCGTAGTTCATCGCCAGCGCCACGTCGCGGCCCATGATCATCGCGTCGCGATCGCGCCCGTAGAGCTGGATGAAGATATCCTGCCCCGAGACCGAATCATCGCTCGCCGGCGCCACCACCGCGTTGGTAACACCGTTCAACCGCGCCACCGGAATCAGCTCCGTCTCCGAGTGGAACGCGTCGTAGACATGCATGTGCGGCATGATCTCGTCGGAGCGCTCCACCAGGTCGTTCGACATCTGGTCGGCGGAGATCTCCGTGAGCCCGAAATTCGTCTCGGGATCGATGAGGCCCGGGATACACCGTCATGCCCTTGGCATCCACAATCTGCGCGCCCGCGGGAACCTTGACCTTGCCCGCTTCGCCCACCGCGGCGATCTTGCCATCGGCCATCACCAGCACGCCGTTCTCAATCGTGCCGTGACTCACCGTCAGCAGCTTTCCGCCTTCAATCGCAACCACCGTCGGTGGGGCTGCATGCGCCTTCGGCGTCAGAACCAGGGCGGAGGCCGCCAACAAAGTTACAACTACCAACTGCTTCTTCACTGGCCATCCTCCACACTGCCGATTTCGTCATCGGATCCAAAACCGCCGCCATCGTGCATCACGCCCGTGAAGTGCGTCGTGCCCCAGCCCGGCAGCGAAGCGTCAAAGAACAGGTCGCCGTCGATATAGACCTTCTGCGCCCGCGCGTACGTCGAAAGCGGATCGTGATTCCACAGCACCAGATCCGCATCCTTGCCCACATCGATCGAGCCGGTGCGGTCATCCACGCCGATAATCCACGCCGGATTGAGCGTGACCATGCGAATCGCCTCATCCTCCGTAGCGCCGCCGTAGTGCACCATCTTCCCCGCCTCCACGTTCAGCCGGCGGATGTGGTCGTCGGAGTCCGACTTGAGCGCAACCTTCACGCCCTCGCGCATCGACATGACCGCGTTCCACGGAATCGCATCGCGCGCCTCATCCTTGAAGCCCCACCAGTCCGCGAACGTCGCAATCGCCGTCCCGTCCGCCGCGATCTTGTCGCCCACCTTGTACATCTCCAGCGCATGATGAAAAGCGCGAATCTTGTATCCGTACTGCTTGGCGATGGCCTCTTCCGTGAGGAACTCGTCCGCACGATAGCAATGAATCTGCACATACAGCTTGCCGCGCAGCACATCGGCCAGCGCCTCCAGCTTCAAATCGCGCTTCGGAGCCACTGCGTCCTTGTCGCCCTTCTTCACCTTGGCGTCGTAGGCATCCTGCTCCGCCATGTAGTGCTTCGCGTCCTCAAACGCCATGCGCATCACTTCAAAGTTCCCCATGCGCGTCGAAGGAAGCTGGTCGCGGCTGCCATAGACGCGCTTGGGATTCTCGCCGCTGGCAAACTTGATCGAGCCCGGCGCATTCGGAAACAGCATCGCGTCGCGATCGAAGCCAAACTTGTTCTTGATCACCACGGCCTGCCCGCCAATCATGTTCGCCGACCCATGCAGCAGCAGTTCCGTGGTCACGCCCCCCGCCAGCGCGCGATACAAATCGGCGCTGCGATTATCGAACGCATCGATCATGTGCATCGACGGTGTCACCGGGCTGGTCGCCTCGTTCACGTCGCTATCGAGCGCCGAGTGCGAGTGCGGATCGATGATGCCCGGCGTAAGCCACATGCCCGATGCATCCACCACCTGGGCCGACGAAGGCGCGTTCACCGTCGAGCCCACCCCAGCGATCTTGCCCGCATGCACCCACACCGAGCCGTGCTCGATGGTGCCATGGCTGGCGGTCATCACCGTGGCGTTCTTGAAGACAATATCCTGCGGCGGAGCAGACGCCGTACTCTGTGCGCCCGCAAGAACCGTGCACAGCGGGATCAGGAAGACGCAGCCCACAGCTCGCAGGGCGCGTTGACGCGTAGGCAGGGAATCCAAGGGAAACCTCCAGAAAGAAAGTGCAGTATCGCTGATCGGGGAAGCATCGCGCAGAGAGTATCCGTGCAAATCCTTATGCGGGATGCTACAGCATGCAGCATGAGGTTGCCATCGACAATTCCTTATGCGGCATTGAGGATGGCATCGGCAATGCGCGCGGCTTCGACGGCAGCCCTCACGGAGTGCACTCGAACAATCGAAGCCCCATGCAGGATCGCCGCAACCATCGCGGCCAGCGACGCATTCTCGCGCCGATCCACGGGAGCCGTCTCTCCGCCATGCAAAGGCGCCAGCGTGTGGCCCAGGAACGACTTGCGCGACAGCCCCGGCCAGCAGCGGACAACCCAGCGCAAGCAACTCCGCCTGGCGCGCCAGCAAGGCATAGTTCTCGCCGAATCGCTTGCCGAACCCGTACCCGGGATCGAGAACAATCGCATCGCGCTCAATCCCCGCACGCCCCGCGATCGAAAGGCTCTCGCTCAGTCCATCGCGCACCATGTTCAGAACCGCATCGGGCGCGAGCCGCTCCTGCGCGCGCCACTCATCGGGCCGCCCTCGCGTATGCATCAGCACCACGCCCGCACCGGCCTCGGCGCAGACGCGCGCCATCTCTGCATCCCACGTGAAGCCGCTGACGTCGTTCACAATCTCCGCGCCCGCGGCCAGTGCGGCCTTCGCCGTCGCAGCCTTGTACGTATCCACCGAAAGCACCGCGTCCGGCCGCACCCGCAGAACGCCTTCGATCACCGGCAACAGCCGCGCCTGTTCTTCTGCGGCGCTCACCGCCGCGTCCTCGCCCCCGGCGCGCGAGCCCGGACGCGTGCTCTCCCCACCCAGGTCGAGAAGATCCGCGCCCTCGTCGATGCATTGCATGCAGCGGCTGATCGCGTCTTCACACGAATACGCCATGCCGCCATCGCTGAACGAATCCGGCGTGATATTCACCACGCCCATCACCAGCGTGCTCCGGCCAACCTCCACACTGCGCGAGCGCAGCCGCCACTCCGAAATTGTGCGCTGTCCCCGCATGTCCTCGCCCCCTCGATTCTAGGGGCTGTCCCTGCATTCCGCCGCTTCTCACCCCGGGTTCCGCAACCACCCACCGTGCCCCATCCTCCGCGCAGTCTCACCGCGCGGACGGTGGGAAACCACAAATGCCACCCCTCCTCTGTTTTCCTTTCTGTCATTCCCGAAGGGAATCCGCTGTTCGCCGCCCGCCCTCCATCCCCCTGCTAAACTCGCGCCATGCATGCTTCCTCACGCGTTCTGGCGGCCGCCCTGGCCTGTGCTCTCATCGCCAATCCGGCCCTCAACGCGCAACATCGGACCCCGTCGCACACCGTCGCCCGGACCAGTCCGCTTGCAGACAGCATCAACGCCATCCTCGCCGAGCCCGCGCTCGACCACGCACACTTCGGCATCAGCGTCACCACGCTCGACGGCCAACCCTCTACAGCCTGAATGAGGCCCGCCTCTTCGTGCCCGCCTCGAACGCCAAGCTGCTTACCACCGCCGCCGCCTACGCCCTGCTCCCCGTCGACACCCTGACCTGGACCACCAACATCGTCGCTGCCGGCGAGATCGACGCATCCGGAACCCTCCACGGCGACCTGGTCATCCTCGGCGCCGGCGATCCCACCCTGAACGGGCGCAAGTACCCGTACCAGCCGCCCGCGCCGCCTCCGCCCCCCGGCACGCCTCCGGTCCCGTCAACACCCCGCCCGCGAGCCATGGAAGTCCTCGAGCAGCTCGCCCAGCAGGTCGAGGAAGTCCGGCGTCCGCGAAGTGACCGGCAATGTCATCGGCGACGACAGCTTCTACCTCGACGAGCCGTGGGGCCCCTCATGGGCGTGGGATGACCTGCAGTGGCAATACGGCGCGCCCGTCTCCGCCCTCACTTTCAACGACAACGCCACCACGCTGATCATTGCCGCCGATCCGGATGCCGCCAAGCCCGGCCAGACCGCCGTCGCGTGGATTCCGCCCGTGGACTACTACCAGGTCGACAACGCCATGACCATCGCTGCCCCCGGCGAGCAGCCGCACCCCGGCCTCGACCGCCGTCCCGGCAGCCGCATGGTGCGCGCCTTTGGCACCGCGCCGCCCAACGGCCTTCACGAGCCCGTCGCCCTCGACGATCCCGCCGAATTCACCGCCCTCGCCTTCAAAGACGCCCTGCGCAGCCGCGGCGTCAAGGTCGACGGCGTCGCCAGCGCCGCGCACCGGTCCTCCATCTCCACCGGCGAGTTCACCGCAGAACGCTCCATGCCGATTGCACCGTTGCTGCGCTCCACCCAGACCACTGTCGCCGCGCCGCTCGAAGCGCGCAAAGTGCTGGCGCACCGGACCTCAATTCCGGCAGCACAGGACATCACCCTGACCAACAAAATCAGCCAGAACCTCCACGCCGAGCTCCTGCTCCGCCTCCTGGGCAAAACCCTCGGCGCCGACGGCAGCTTCGCCCAGGGCGCCCGCGTCGTCCGCCAGTTCATGGTATCGGCGGGCGTCGATGACAACGACTTCTTCTTCTACGACGGCAGCGGCATGAGCATGGATGACCGCATCGCCCCGCGCGCCCTGACCAGGCTTCTGACCTACGCCGCACGTCAGCCGTGGGGCCAGGCGTGGCGTCAGACCCTCCCCGTCGCCGGCGTTGACGGCACGCTCTCCAGCCGCTTCAAGACCTCGCCTCTCAAGGGCCGCCTGTGGGCCAAGACAGGGACCCTGGCCGAGTCCAGCAGCCTCTCGGGATACCTGACCACCGCGTCCGGAAAGACGCTGGCGTTCTCCATCATGGTCAACGGCCACAAGCCCGGTTCCAGCGAGGAATCCAAAGCCATCGACCGCATCGCCGAGGCGATCGCCGCGGTCGAATAGGTGCAACCTGCAGATTCGAAGCATCTCCACGACCGATGTCGTGCATCGTACACAACATCAGGCGTACCGACCTTATATTCGGAGTCCTCGACGCTATGGTTAGCACCGAAGTGGTGAGTGGCATGCTCAGGGGAATGGGCTACGAAGTAGCATGTACCCTGCTCGTGAGCCGGGCCGATCGCAAAGCACGCGCCATGCGCTGCGAGATATTGGACGCCCCCGTCGAGCTGCCCGATGGGTACTACGAGGCCCTGTTCAGCGATCAGTCCGCCTTTCTTCGGCGCGGCCAGGGCGCTTGGGGCGTCGGCATAGCCTGGGTTGCAACCCCCTCCCGCGTGAAATCCGAGCCCGACACGCTGCCGTTCGTTGCCGAATGGACCCGCACCCTCGCCGGCTGACCTGCAGCCGCTCCCCGTTATCTGAAATGATCCCCTTTTGAAGCTTTGCCTTGCCCGAAGAGCCCGCTGGCGTCTCTGCTGTAAATGTCCCCTATCGAACGTAAAAGCTGCGGTTCTAGGGGAGCTGCGCCTCCGCATCACGAACGACATTCACGGGAATGGGGCCATGGGGACCACCGAAATTGTCACGGGCACTCTGAAGGGAATGGGATTTTTCGTCGAATGCAGGCTTATGGTGACGCGCAGCGAGACGCGACCGGAGTCTGCGCCGGCGTACATCCGCTGCGGAATCGTGGATCCACTGGCCTATCTGCCCGATGGGTACTACGAGGCCGCCTTCTGCGCCCATACCGCCTTCCTGCACAAGGCGAACGACGGCTGGCACTTCGGCATCCCCTGGCCCGAGTTCCCCACCCGACAGGCCGCGCGCCAAAAATGGCCCGAAATCCCTTCGGCGTAGGAATGGAAATAATTAAGTTGTGATCCTGAGCGGAGCAGGTGCGGTTCCTTGCTCCTATAAGTTCCCGGAGGGAACGCCCGAAAATAGCCCCGGGCGGACCCTGAGCGAAGCGGAGGGGGAACCCTGGGGATACGCCACCCCCACAGCCGGCGTCCCGGAGGGCCGCCCGAATCAGACTTTATTCGTTTCGGGTGGAAACCGTTCTATCTTCGACCTGCGGTTGCCCTTTGTCCCCGCTGAATCCATAAATCGATACACCCTAGTATCATCAACGCAGATGTACATCCGTACCTTTGCTGCCTCATTTGCCGTGTTCTGCGCGGCCGGCCTCTTCCTGGCTCTCGGCTGCAAATCGCTGCCCCCCTCCAAGCCTGAATCCGAATGGACTCCGCAGGAGGCGCGCGGCGCCGCCGTCTATCACACCGCCTGCGCTCGCTGTCATTACCCCACCACCACCCACGGCCTCAACGGCCCCGGACTGCAGGCCATCACCAAGGTGCCGGCCATGCCCTCCGGCGCGCCGCCGACCGACGAGCGCATGACCAACGTGATCCTCCACGGCCGCAACATGATGCCCGCGACGTCCTTGAGCGACCAGCAACTTCAGGACCTGCTCGCCTACCTGCACACGCTATGACCAACGAACCAGCGCAGGAGAATGAACCCGGCAAGCCGCCCGCGCGCCGCATGCCCCTGCCCGGCATGGCGGCCATTGCGTTCTATCTCCTGCTTGTCGCAGGCACCATCGTCATCGGCGTAGTCGGCGGACACTATCCCCCCCTGCTGCTGATCTTCTCCGTGCTGTTCATCGCCGCCAGCGCCGGCCTGGTCGCCTCGTTCCGCTGGGCCTGGGCGCTCGGTCTGGCGGCGGTATTCTCGCTTACCGCCTATAACGCCTGGATCTTCTCCCACGACCGCTCAGCCCCCTCCGCCGTGCAGGGCCTTCTCAACCTGCTCTTCTTCCTCTATCTGATACGCCCCGAAGTGCGCGCCGGCCTGCGCTAGAGGAACAGCCAGTAGTAGCTCGTAGCTTGTAGCCAAACCCCTGGAATTTCAGGTTGAAGCTACCGGCTACCAGCTATCACCTGTGATGGCCGGCACATCCTCTTCCGCGTCTCCTACTCCATCATGACCCTGTGCTACGCCTGCGCAATCTTGGGCGTTCTGTTCAAACCGCCTTCGCGGCCTCTAAGAACCATCAGTAGGTGTTAACCAGAAAACCAACGGTTTTGATTTTCAAAGTTTTCCACAATTTGATAATCAAATATATAATAATAAACAACTTATCAAAAATGACCTTCTACGCTTTTTCTTCGCTTTTAGCCAGTTCTAACCCCATTTCCGCTCCCTCCGCTTTCATCGCATTTTCGTCCAGGGTAACTATTAAGGTAACAAAGGCGCCCATCTGGACCGTACTCTGACTCGTCGAGTCCAGCGCTCGTAACCGGCGACGTCAGCCGTGAAAATGCTCCAGGAAATTGCTCATGCCGGGCTTATGGACCGTTTGATAAGCTCCTTGCCATGCCCCTAGCGCTCCGGAAATCTCTTGTTCCCCTGGCTCTTCCCCTCGTCCTTTCCTGTGCTTCCCTGCACCTTGCCCTGGCCGCCGACGCCCCCAAAAAGCGCGACATCACCCTCGACGATCTCGCTAAATTGCAGCGCGTCGGATCGCCCGCCCTCTCGCCCGATGGCGAATGGGTCCTCTACTCCGTTTCGCAGATTGACGCCAAAGAAGACAAGTCGCACTCCCATCTCTGGATGGTGAAGTGGGACGGCTCGACCGATCTGCAGCTCACCTACGACAAGGAAGGCGCGTCTTCGGCAAAGTTCTCGCCCGACGGCAAATACATCAGCTTCATGAGTTCGCGCCCCGGCCCCGCCAAAGGCTCGCAGCTCTGGGTCATGGACCGCCGCGGAGGCGAGGCCCAGCAGTTTACCGCCATCACAGATCAGGACATCGAAGGCTACTCCTGGTCGCCCGACGGCAAAAAGCTCCTCCTGACCCTGCATCCCAAGTCGGAGCCCGAGCCCGAGGAAGGCAAGAAGCCCGAGCCGCCCAAGCCCATCGTCATTGACCGCTACCACTTCAAGCAGGATGTGCACGGCTACATCCGCAATGACGACTACGACGCGTTCTACATATTCGATCTGGCCACCAAGAAGGCCGAAAAACTCACCACCGACAAGAACGTGAACGAGGAGAACGCGGCGTGGTCGCCCGACGGCCAGTGGATCGCCTTCGTCAGCAACCACGATCAGGATCCCGACCGCAGCAACAATACCGACGTCTTCGTCGTCGCGGCCAAGCCCGGCTCCGCGGCCAAAAAGCTCACCCCGTGGACCGGTGAAGATGGCGGGCGCCTGGCCTGGTCGCCCGACTCGAAATCGATCGCCTACACCGAGGGCGTCCAGCTCAAGCTCCTCGAGTATCAGCAGTCCAAGCCGGCCGTTGTCACCCTCGACGGAAAGGTCTCCTACCCCGCAGCCAAGTTCGACCGCGCCGTCAGCCAGCCCGTCTTCACGCCAGATGGCAAGCTCCGCTACCTCGTCAGTGACGACCGCAACGAATATCCGGCTGAAGTCGAGCTCACCGGCGATGGCGTCAAGCGCCTCGAAGACCAGCAGGGCGTCGTGCAAACCTGGGAATCCGAGAAGGGCCACACCGTCGTTCTCTACACCAACGATTCCGATCCGGCCGAGTTGTATGCCCTCGAAGACGGCAAGCTGCGCAAGCTCACCACCCACAACGACAGCCTCATGGCCGAGCTGAACCTCGTGCCCACCGACGACATCTCCGCCACCAGCAAAGACGGCACCGATGTCCACGCGCTGCTCACCAAACCGGCCAGCTTCAAATCCGGCTCGCCCGTGCCCATGATCCTCTTCATTCACGGCGGCCCCAACGGGCAGGATGCGCACAGCTTCGACTTCCTGCGCCAGTGGCTGGCCACCAAGGGCTACGCCGAGCTCAACGTGAACTACCGCGGCGGTTCCGGCCGCGGCCAGGACTACGCCAAGGCCATCGCCGGCGACTGGGGACACTTCGAAGTCATCGACCTCCAGGCCGGCGTCGATAAAGCCGTCTCCATGGGCGTCGCCGATCCCAACAAGTTGTGCGCCACCGGCTGGAGCTACGGCGGCATCCTCACCGACTACATGATCGCCTCCACCGACCGCTTCAAGTGCGCCATCTCGGGCGCCGGCACGGCCAACACCATGTCCTTCTATGGTGTGGACCAGTACATCCTGCAGTACGACAACGAGCTCGGCCCTCCGTGGAAGGACATGCAGAACTACATCAAGGTCAGCTATCCCTTCTTCGAAGTCGACAAGCGCGTGCACACGCCGACCATGTTCATGGGCGGCACCTCCGATATGAACGTCCCCCTCCTCGGCGGCGAACAGATGTACCAGGCGCTCAAATCCATTGGAGTCCCGACGGAACTCGTCGTCTACCCCGGCCAGTTCCATGGATTCACGCGGCCCAGCTACGTCAAAGATCGTTATGAGAAGTGGCTCGCCTGGTGGGACAAGTACCTGAAGCCCGAGGCCGCCAAGCCTGCCGAAACCAAAAAATAGCACTCAGCCGGTCGTCTCGAAACACCCTAGAGTACTTCGTTACGACCGGCAACAACTCCGCGGCATGCACATCCGGATCGCGTTCGTTTCCACCCCCGGTGGAGAGCCATGTGCTCTCCACCGGGAGCTACTTCCTATTGAGTCAACTTGGCCTGCTCAGGCCGTGAAGCCGATTCGTCCCTTTCATTCTCTTGAGACTCTCTGAGCGTCGCCGGGCGGCCAGGTGCCTCCCGAACGCCCGCTTTCAGTGTGTCTGCGCTTCCGCGCTGTGTCAGTCCTCACACGGTTCCGCCCCTCCCGATAAGAAGATAACCCTTTTCCTTTCAATATCTATTCATTGGCACACCCGTTGCAATTCCTGTTGGCGCAGGCAGTTGAGCAACAACGGGAGGACGCGATGAAGCTTACGAGGTTGGCAGCGGCAGCAGTACTGGTGATGGGAATGGCGGCAGCGGCGCAGGACGCAACCAGGCGCGTGATCGTGGTCAGCCTCGAAGACCGCAAGCTGGCCCTGGTGGAAGACGGAAAGGTCACCAAGGTCTACCCGGTCGCCGTCGGCAAGCCTTCAACACCCAGCCCGGTGGGCACCTTCACCATCGAGCGCCGCGTGGCCAACCCCGTTTACCACCACGAAGGCAAGACGGTTGAGCCGGGGCCGGGAAATCCCGTGGGCACACGGTGGATGGGACTGAGCATCCGCGGGTATGGCATCCACGGCACCAACGCTCCCAAGTCCATCGGCAAGGCCGCCTCTCACGGATGCATCCGGATGGCAAAGCCGGATCTCGAAGAGCTCTTCGCGCTGGTCCAGGTGGGCGACACGGTGGAGCTGGTCGGGGAACGCAATGAGGAGACAGCGCAGCTTTTTGGCACGGACGAGAAGCCGGCGCCGGCTGCACAGCCTGTCCTGACCGCGCAGACTCCGGCGGCTGCAACGGCACTCCCGGCCACAACGGGAACTGCGACCACTGAGGCCGTAGCCCAGATCGCCAAGGCCGCGACCGCCGGCGGAACACGGTAAGGGGGCGCCATGGTCTCAGGCATTCACTTCAGCTCAGTTCTTCTGCCGGTCGTGACCGGGGTGTTGCTGGAAGAGTTGACGTTCGGCGGGCTGGTCCGGCTGCTGCTTGCTCCATGGCCGGGGCACAGGAAACAAGAAGAGCACACCAACCGAAAGAGAGGCACGAAATGCTCGCGATGAAGCTGTTGCTGATTGTGGCCGGGGCGCTGATGTGTGCCATTGCACTGTCGATCCCGCTGTATTCGTTGTTCAAGCGCATACAAACCATGCGGAAGAACAATGCTGATCCCGAAAATGCCGTCGAGCCCGAGCCGGTTGCATGGCGTCGCGCGGTTCCGCTCGCAGTCGCTGGAATCGTGCCGCTTTTGATGGCACTGAGCATCGTTGTGGTGCCCAGTGGAATGGGCGGCATCCGCATAAGCCAGGTGAGCGGCACGCAGCCGGGAACGCTCTACCCCGGCGTGCACTTCCTTACGCCCCTGTTCGACAGCGTACAGATGTTCGATCTGCGCGATCACCTGTTTACGGCAGGGCTTGGCGCGCAGCCGACGGGCAAAGCTGCATCCGAGAAGGCGGGCGGCCTGGTGGTTCAATCGCGCGAGGGGCTGAACATCGGGCTGGGCGTCACGGTGCGCTATCGTCTCGATCCCGGCAAGCTCGCGAGCGTGCAGGCGCGGCTGCCGCAGCCGGCCGACCAGCAGGTTGTGCCACCCGTAGTAGCGAGCGCATGGCGCGAACTGGCGCCGCAGTACACGGTGCGCGAAATCTTCTCGAGCAAACGCGAAGAGGTGCGCAGCAAGGCGACCCAGATCATTACGCGCAAGCTGGCTTCTGACGGAATCGTTGTCGAAGAGGTGATGCTCTCTGAGATTCAGCTTCCCGAAGAGTACGCGAAGGGACTGGAAGGTCTGCTGCTGAAGGAGCAGGAGGACGATCAGCTCGGAATCCAGACCGAGATTCAGCAGAAGCAGGTGCGCATCGCGGAACTGCAGGCGGAAGCCGAGGCCAAGCAGAAGGTGAAGCAGGCCGAGGGCGAGGCGCAGTCCAAGGTGGTGGAAGCGAAGGGCGAGGCAGACGCGATGCAATACACCCTGCCGCTGAAGCAGAAGCAGATTGAACAGAGCAAGCTCGAAGCGGAGGCACGCAAGGAAGCCACGATTCAGAATGCGCAAGCCGATGCCGAAGCCAAGGTGATCGACAGCAAGGCCGAGCTGCAGCGGCGCAACTTGCTGGCCGATGCCGAGGCCAGCCGCATCAAGCTGCTGGCCGTTGCGAACGCCGAACGGATGAAGAGCGAAGCGGATTTGCTGAACCGCTCGCCGCTGCTCATCAACAAGATCATTGCCGAGCGCCTGTCAGACAAGATCCAGGTAGTGATGGTTCCTTCCGACGGAAAGTTCTTCTTCGCCAACGATGTGTTCAAGAGCGCAGCCAGCAACCCGGCGATCCGCCAGGAGATGGAAGGCGATTCCACTCCCGACAAGAAACCCGGCCAGTAGTCAATGAACAGACAGCCCCATCCCAGTCAAGGCGGGATGGGGCTTTCCTGTGAAACGATATAATCCGCGCAACGAAACTTCAAAAGAAAGACAGGACCATGAGGCGGCTCGATCGGTTGGGGTTGCGTGCAAAATCGGGCATTGGCTTGTTCGCGAGCGCGCTCGTCTTTCTGTTTGCGATCGCCGCACATGCAGCCGATAACAGCCGGTGGAATGAGCCGGCCGCGGAGCTGGCGCGCCGGATCGCCGACGTGCTTGGTCCCGCCTCAGCGCACCTTACGATTCAGAATCTCTCCAGCATTTCCAACGATTCCGTTCCGGCCATTCGCCGGCTGCTTGAAGACGGACTGAAGGCAGATGGCGTCGCCATCACGAACGGCGACAGTGCAAACCTGCTGCGCGTAACCCTGAGCGAGAATGCGCGCGGTGGTCTGTGGGTGGCAGAGGTAGTGCAGGGAAATCAGACGCGCGTGGTGATGGCTACAGTGAATGAAGCTCCGGCCTCGAGTCCGACTGCAAAGCAAAAAGTGATGCTGCACATTCAGCCCATCGCAAAGGCATCCGATCTGCAGTCAAAAGCCAGCGGCCAGCGTGACTTTGGGATTTTGCCGATTCTCGCGGCGGCGCAGATCAACAACGCTCTTGTAGTGCTCACGTCAAGCAAAGTGTCGATCTTCCAGTCAACAACAGCGGGATGGCTCGAGCTGGCGCACGCGGATCTCGGTGCAGCGCACGCAGCCTCACGCGACCCGCGCGGAATCGTTGTTCCGCAGACCGATGGAAACGGTTTTGAAGCGTATGCCCCGGGCGTGGCGTGCACCGGAACGTTTGACGCGGTTGCGGCGGGATCACCAACTGGGAGCTGGACCGCGCATTGCCACTCGAGCGATGATCCGTGGCCGCTCGTGCAATCCGCTGCGGATGCAGGTACGAAGGCCTTCTACAACGCAGGCCGCAACTACTTCACGGGAGTGATTGCGCCGGCGCCCGGCGTGGAGCTGCCGCCGTTCTACACGGCCGCTCTACTCGCCAACCGCGCCGCGGGATCGGCTCTCGCGGGGTCGGCTCTCTTGATCGGCGGTGTGGATGGCAAGGTCTCGCTGGTTGAGAACAGTCAGATCAAACCGGTGACGGGCACGCGCGATTGGGGCAGCGATTTCGCCGTGGTCAATTCGAGTTGCGGCGCAGGCGCGCAAGTCATCGTGTCGTCTTCCGGCGAAGGAGCAGCCGATAGCCTGCGCTCCTACGAATTGCCCGCACAGGAAGCGGTGGCTGTGAGTGAGCCCTTGATGCTGGGCGGAACGGCGATGGGACTCTGGCCCGCTGCGGACGGCAAATCGGCAGTCACCATCGTCCGCAAAGCGCTCGAACAGGGCCATGGCTTCGACTACGAGGTGGACCGTGTTTCCCAAAGCTGCAATTAGCTGCCTGCTTGCGCTGGCCGTGATGCCGGCGGCGGCACGCACGCGTCCCCACTATGGCGAGACGCTGCGCGTAGAGATCGCGGGAGACCCGTGGGAGCGTCCTGACGGAATCGCACGCCGCCTGGTCTTCGATGGCCTCACCAAGATCGGCAACGACGGAAATCTCCGGCCCGCTCTTGCGGTTGCGTGGAGTTCGGAGAATGCGGATCACCGCTGGCAATTCCGCTTGCGCCCGAACGTGCGCTTTCACGATGGCTCTGCGCTGACATCGACGGCCATTGCCGCGGCGTTGATGACCGCATGCACAACGAATTGTCCGTGGGGCGCGGTGCACGCGCTCGGCACTTCGATCGTCTTCACCAGCGATGCGCCAATGCCGCACCTGCCGCAGCTTCTGGCCGGCGATTCGTTTTTGATCTCGAAGCGGCAGAGCCAGGACTCCGATGGCGGAACCGGAGCCTTTCAGGTTTCGGGATTTGCGAACGGCGTTCTGACTCTCACCGCGAACGATTCCGGCTGGGAGGGACGGCCGTTTGTCGATGCCATCGAGATTCACGCGCGCCGCGCTGTCAGCGATCAGGGTCTCGATCTCGGCGCGGGCCGTGCCGACGTGGTTGAGGTCCCCGCAGAGAATATTCGGCAGGCACAGCAGCAGCATCTGAACCTGCTGGTTTCGCCGCCGGTTGAGGTGCTTGCGCTGGAGCTAGGCGACGCGGGCGCACTCTCCAATGCAAATCTGCGTGGCGCAATCGCCTATGCCATCGACCGCAACGCGCTGGCCAACGTGATCTTCCAGAAGCAGGGCAGAGCCTCCGCGGCGCTGCTGCCGCAAAACGTTTCAGGATTCGCGTTTCTCTCTCCGCCCGAGCGCGACCTGAACAAGGCGAACCAGTTGCGCGGAGGCATCACGCCGCCTGTGCTGACACTGCAGGCGGAAGGAAGTGGCGCATTTCAGCTTGCGGCGCAGCGCATCGCGCTCAACCTTCGCGAAGCCGGATTCAATGTGCAGGCCGCGGGCGCAGGGACAAAAGCGCCTGACATGCGCCTGCGAATCTTCCGCATCGAGGGCGCCGATGCGGCCGCGGATCTGGCCCAGATTGCGCTGGCTTCCGGCCAGCCGATGCAGGCAGCGGGCACCGATCCCGCGGCAGCCTACAACAATGAGCGCGAGCTCCTTGAGCGCAGGACTCTGATCCCGCTGGTTCACCTGCCCTGCGCGTACGCCATTGGCTCGCGCGTGCGCGATCTGGAACTGCGATACGACGGAACGCCCGCTCTCGACGCGGCGTCGCTGGAGGCTGCGAAGTGATCCTGCGTCAGAAGCTGCTGCTGCTGTTCGCAATCACCGTCACAGCGGCGGTTGCAGTAGTTTCGTGGGCCGTGCTGGTGCGCATCCGCAGCGTCTTCGAACAACGCGATCAGGAGGAGACCTCGCTGTTTGTCGCGCAGTTTCAGCGCGAGTTCCAGAGCCGCTCCGCCGAGGTCGCCGCCGCAGTGGAGCGGCTGTCGTCCAGTGAGCGCTCACGCTCGATGGCGGTCGAGATCGCGCAGGCCGGCGACTCGGCATTGTTCGTAACCGAGGCGCAGCGCATGGCCTCAGAGGCGCACCTTGATTTCCTCGAGATCGTCAGTCCTTCAGGCGAGATCATCAGCTCGGCGCAGTGGCCGGCGCGCTTTGGCTATGCCGATCCCGCCGCGATGGCGCAGAACTCCGCTGCCTTTTTGAAGCGCGAGAGCCTTCCTGACGGAACTTCGACATTGGGGCTGTTCGCGGTGAAGCCGGTCCGCGGGACCGAGCCGGCTCTTCGCATCCTCGGCGGCCAGAAACTCGACCAGGCGTTTCTCTCGGGCCTGCCCGTCGCGCCCGGAATGTCCATTGCGCTGTACGCCGAAGACAATCCTGCGCAGACGCCGGATGCAAGCGGCACGGATTCGAGCAAGAGCGCGTCGGCATGCCGCGATCGATCCCAAACATCTCATCCTGCCCGACGGCTCCGTGGCCAATGTTCAGGCCTATCAGGGCGTGATTGCTGCGGCGATGAAAACCGGCCAGCAGGTGAGTTCGATTGTCTACCTGACAAAACACCGCGAAGACAGCGTGAATGTCACGGCGATTCCGCTGAGAAACGAGCAGGGGCAGATTCTCGCCGTGGTGACGGTGGCCATCTCGCGCAAGGGAATGGTGGAGGCGCAGCAGCACATTCGCGCGACCGCCTATGGCGTGGCCAGCGGCGGAATCCTGCTGGCGATTGTGTTCAGCCTGTGGATTGCGGCCCGCGTCTCGCGCCCGATTGAAGAGCTGGCGAGAGCCTCGGAAGGAGTTGCAGCGGGCAACTGGGACGTGTCGGTGCCCGAGCGAGGCCGCGATGAACTCAGCGTGCTGGCGCGCAGTTTCAATCACATGACCGCACAGCTCACATCGCAGCGCGACAAGCTGGTGCAGACGGAGCGCGTGGCGGCGTGGCGCGAGTTGGCGCGGCGGCTCGCGCATGAGCTGAAGAATCCGCTCTTCCCTCTGCAGCTCACTGTCGAGAACCTCGTCCGCTCGCGTCAACTGCCGCAGGAAGAATTCGATGAAGTGTTCGAAGAAAGCACGCGAACCCTCAGCATGGAGATCGCCAATCTGAAGACCATCATCGGGCGATTCTCCGACTTCAGCAAGATGCCCCGGCCGCAACTGGAGCGCATCGACGCATCCGCGGTGGTCGAGCGGATTCGCTCTCTGTATGAGTCGGCATGCGGACCAAACATCGCATTCCGAACCGAGGTCGCAGCGGAGCCAATGCCGCTCGATGTGGATCCTGAACTGCTGCATCGCGCCTTATCGAACCTGGTGTTGAACGCCATGGACGCCATGCCGGACGAAGGCACGTTAACAGTCGCAGCGAGGCCTGCCGCTGATAGCATCGAGTTCCGGGTGGCTGACACGGGTGAGGGGCTCACGCCGGAAGAGTGCGAGCGGCTCTTCACTCCGTACTACACCACCAAGCAGCACGGCACGGGGTTAGGCCTGGCGATCGTGCAATCGGTGATTGCGGATCATGCCGGAACCATCGCGGTTGAAAGTCATACCGGCAGTGGCGCAACATTCATCATCACGCTTCCCAGGGCATCTGAATGAGCATTAAGGCGAACATTCTGATCGTGGATGACGAGGCCAACACGCTGGCGTCGCTGGCGCGCGCCTTTCGTCTTGCCGGTCATGAAGCGACGGTGTGCGACAACGCCGCACGCGGGCTTGAGCTGGCGCGCACTCAGACCTTCGACCTGATCCTCAGCGATGTGGTGATGCCGCGGCGTGACGGGCTCGTGCTGCTTGCGGATTTGAAAGCGGCCGGCGTCACCGCTCCGGTGGTGATGATGAGCGGCCAGGCCCACATCGATATGGCCGTGCGCGCCACCCGGCTCGGTGCACTCGACTTTCTCGAGAAGCCGCTCTCGACAGAGAAGCTGCTGGTGACGCTTGAGAACGCACTCAAACTCACGCGTCTCGAGTCGGAGAACCGGGAGCTGCGGACGCGTGTCGGCAAGCACTCGCTGGTCTGGAGCGGCGAAACCATGCGCCGGATCATGGCGCAGATCGAGCGCGTGGCCGCGAGCGAGGCGCGCGTGTGCATCTACGGCGAGACGGGCACGGGCAAGGAACTCGTGGCGCGCACGCTGCATGAGAAGAGTCATCGCTCCACGGGGCCCTTTGTCACGCTCAACTGCGCCGCGGTTCCCGCCGAGCTGATTGAAAGCGAGCTGTTCGGCCACGAGAAGGGCTCGTTCACCGGCGCCGCACAGCGGCACGCTGGCAAGTTTGAGCAGGCCCATCGCGGCACGTTGTTTCTGGATGAGATCGGCGATATGCCCGCCACCATGCAGGCCAAACTGCTGCGCGTGCTTGAGGAGAGCGTGGTCGAACGCATCGGCGGCGACAAGCCGGTGCAGGTCGATGTGCGCGTGATCGTGGCCACGCATCGCAACCTGGAACAGCAGGTGCAGAACGGCGCATTCCGCAGCGATCTCTATCATCGTGTCGTCGTGTTTCCAATGGAGCTGCCGCCCCTGCGAAAGAGGACGGAAGACATTCCTCTCCTCGTGGAGCATTTCGCGCAACAGGTGTTCGCGCAAAACGGCTGGAAGCCGACTCCTTTCACCTCCGACGCGATCGAGGCATTGCAGAAGTACGCATGGCCTGGCAATATTCGCGAATTGCGCAACATGGTCGAACGGCTTTTGCTCTTGTCGGGAGCAGAGGTCGACGCAGGCACCGTGCGCCTGGCGCTGCCCAGCATAAACGCGCAGACCGCGTCCGGCAGCAGCGTTGCGATGGATCAGGGATCGCTCGCCGAGCGCGTGGCCGCCTTCGAGAAGACAACGGTGGTGGCGGAGATTCGCCGTCAGCATCGGAATATCACCAAGGCCGCCGCGGCGCTGGGGCTGGAGCGAAGCCATCTCTACAAAAAATGTCAGCAGCTTGGCATCGATCTCCGCGATGTCCCCAATGAATAAAGAGGCTGTCAGCCAATAATTCAGAGCGGGTTTCGCGGAGGGGCACGACTTCACAGCTTGGTGAAAAGCTCCGTCGGAGGGTTTCGCGTCAGGGCACGGCTTCAGTCGGGCCGATTAACAACAGTAGAATCCCGCGGGCTTTAGCCACTGCTAAGGGTTAACCCCAAAGGAAGACCTTTCTCCGCAGCCTGTTTAGTCGTGCCAAAACGCTCATGAGAGATCGTCGAGCTTCACAGGCTGTGGAAAAACTAGGGTGCTCGTTCCTGAACGCGCTAGGGCGGGACTTCAGTCCCGCCGAAAACGGCTCATTCAAAAGGCTAGGGCTTTAAAGCCCTTGCGCCATTTTCTGCGCAATTAAAATCATTCAGATCACCTATTTCCGCAGCCTGTTCAGCGCTCCCGCAGCGCAGACTTCGTGTGCGCTCAAAACTGCACGCAAAGCAACACACTTCATGGTTGGCCCATCTTTGCGTCTGGAGCGCAAGGAGGACCAAAGAATGAAGACACAGTGGTTTCCGATAGCAGCACTCACAGTTTCGCTTGCCGCATCCGCAGGCATGATGACGGCCAAGGCACACGCAGCGCCATTGCCCGCTGCTCAACCGGCCTTCTCCCAGGAACGTCCGTGGGATCAGCCGCCTGATGAGTATCGCGACGTTCAGCGTCAGGGATTCCACGACGGCATTGAAGCAGCGCGGAGAGACTGGGATCAGCACGCCCACAAAGACGCGGACGATCACGATCGGTTCCGCCATCCGCCCGTCGAACACGAGTTCGCCCACGACTATCGTGAATCGTTCAAGCACGGATACTCAGAAGCGATGCATCACATGAAAGACGAACGTCACGACCTCGATCACGATCGGCCTTATTAGTAGCAGGCCACAACCACGGAGTAAGTTGAAAGCCCGGCGGAGAACGCCGGGCTTTCGTTTGGCAGCGAAGCCGCCGAGGCCGCAAGCTTACCGGGCCGGGGCGTCTCCCATCTCGTTGTAGCGGCGCGCGGGGCCTGATCCGAACAGCCGTGCGGACGCCGGTTCACGGCGGCGAACGTCGGCGCCACGTTGCGGACGCTGCGTGCCGGGATTCGGCAGGATCCGGTTCACAACGCTCAGCCCCGCGGCAGTCACCGCCGGCGCAACCTGGGCCAGCCGGCCCGCCACCGCTGCCTGTGAAGTGATGAAGATTTCAGTCTCGCGGTTCAGCACGCCGCGCACAATGCGCCGCGCGGCATAACGCGCGCCGGAGGCCACGCCTGGAGTTGTCGCCGCCAGGCTGAACCATTGGTACTCCGCCTCGGCATTTCCGGCAAACAGAGCGTTCAGGTGCGAGCCGGTGCGCATGAGTCCGGGGCAAACGGTGAGAACGTGCACTCCCTTGCTGCGGAGTTCGGCATGCAGCCCTTCTGAAAATCCCACCTCAGCGAACTTACTGGCCGAGTAGGGCAGCAGATGCGGCGCCGCCACCTTGCCCCCAATCGACGTGATGTTCACCACCGTGCCGGAGCAGCGCTTGAGCATCGCCGGTAGCGCTGCCAGCGTGCAGTGCACCGCGGAGAAGAAGTTGGCATCCATCACGGCGCGAAAGTCTTCGACCGTCTGATTTTCGATCGGCCCCACCGTGATGATGCCGGCGTTGTTGACCAGGACATCGATCCTGCCCCACGTTTCGAGGGCGCGATGCACCACGTACTCGGCTTCCTCGTGTTTGCTCAGGTCGGCAGGCACGGTGATCACATCGGCAGTGCCGGCGGCCGCGCGTTCCAGCAGCATGTGGCGAGCGCGTTCCAGCTCCTCGGCGTCGCGCGCGGTCAGAACGATCCTGGCGCCGAGCCGGGCAAACTCCTCTGCCAGGGCGAGACCCAGGCCGCGCGACGATCCTGTGATCAGAACGGTCTTGCCGCGCATCTGCTTCAGGCGTGTTTTGCGTCGGCCGGCCAGCACGGCCACCGCCGCCGCCGCGCCCAGCAGCGCCGCACCCGCCATGGCGGCTCCGCCAATTACCGTGCCCTGGGCCAGAAGGCGGGGGGCGCGGGAGAGAAAACGCGGAAGGGACTGCCGCGGTTCGCGAACATGCGCGCTATCAATCGGATAATCAGCGAATTGCGGATTCTCACTCATATAGTCACTCTGAAACCGCCGAAGCTTCGATGGGTTCATCGTACCGCTTTGGGCCATCCCGCACCAGACGGCGGGCCACCTCTGCCCCGGTCCGGCCTGAACCCCGTCCTACCGCCTCGTAACCGCCTATGGCCGGGGTCGCTGCGCCGGTGGTAAGCTCTTGAGCACACTAGGAGGTGTACCCGTGAAAGGCTCCTTCCTTCCGGTTCTGCTGGCATTGGGCTTAGCCGTACCCGTCTCCGCTCAGGAAGCACCCGCCGATTCCGGTACGACCCTCCGCTTGAACAGCAGGGCTGTCCTGGTCGACGTCATCGTCACCGATCGCGACGGCAAGGCGGTCCACGGCCTGAACAAGGATGCCTTCCGGCTCACCGAGCAGGGCGCCACACAGTCAGTCTCGTACTTCGAGGAACATCGCGGGCTGACTGCGGAGAAGCGGAAGGCGATCTCGATGCCGCAACTGCCTGAAGATGTCTTCAGCAACTACTCTCCCATCGCGACGCCTCCGGCGGTCAACATTCTGATGCTCGATGCGCTGAACACGCCGATGCCCGACCAGATCTATCTCCGCCAGGCGGCGGAGCGGTATCTAAAGTCACTCAAGCCGGGTACGCGGCTGGCTATCGTGACGCTGTCGCTGCGCCTCCATTTTGTGGAGGGGTTCTCGGACGATCCAGCGGTGCTGGCCAAGGCACTCGGCTACCACAAGAACGACAAGCCCGAGCCCGCGGTCCTGCTGGAGTCGAAGGAAGAAGCCACCGTGCAGGACACCGCGGTTGGCCTGATGAACCAGATGTTCGGCGCAGGGCCTGGCGCCACGACCACCGCCGCGGCAGCAACCATGATCCAGTCCTTCGAGCAGTTCATGGCAGAAACGAAATACGCGCAGACTACCGATCGCGAATATCGGACCACGCAGGCGCTTCAGCAGCTCGCCATCTATCTCTCGGCTTTCCCCGGACGCAAGAATCTCATCTGGATGTCGGGAGCGTTCCCTCTCGACATCTTCGGCCTGACCGACATGCGGTTCGATGACGTCGTGCCAAAAACCATCAATCTGCTCGCCGCGGCACGCGTCGCGGTGTATCCGGTAGACGCGCGGGGCGCATGGACGCCCACCCTGCACACTGCCGAGACCAAACTGGATGAAACGGTTTCGACTCCGCAGCAGTTGATCGGCCCCGCAACGGGTTTCCCGGGCGTCGCAACCGATCCCTCCTCCATCAACTCCGGGCACGACGACATAACCACTGCCAGTGGCGTGCTGTCACACAACCTGCAGGAAGAGAGCGCCAAGCAACAACTCAAGCAACGCCACCATGGACATGGTCGCCGAGCAAACCGGCGGAAGAGCCTTTTACAACGGCAACGATCTCGGCGGAATCATCGACAAGGTCACGTCTTCCAGCTCGGATTTCTATACGCTCTCCTACACCCCCACCGACACGAACATGAATGGCGCGCTCCGCAAGATCGGCGTCAACGTATCGGGCGGCAAGTACACTCTGTCCTACCGGCATGGCTATTATGCGCGCGAAGACAGCGCTCCCGGCTCTGCACAGGGAGCACAGCAGCAAGCCGCGCAGCATGCGGCGCAGAACGGCGACCCGCTCGGGCCCTTCATGGATTTCGGCCTGCCGCAGACCGATCAGATCCTTTACACCGAGCGGATTGTTCCAGCCGCGCCCACCACTCAGGCCGAGACAAGCGGCAAGAGCGACAAGTTCGCAGTCGATTTCGTGGTGCCCCTGACCGATCTGGACCTGAAGCTCAACGCCGGACGGGACCCGCAACGGCACGCTCAACCTGTGCCTCATCGTCTACGACAAGTACGGCCAGATCGCCAGCCGCCGCGAGCATCTTGTCGCCCTGAACATCAAGCCGGATGCGTGGGACATGTATGAGAAGAATGGCGGCTTGCAGCTCCACGCCGACGTAGACGTGCCGAAGGGCCAGTACTGGCTCCGCACCGGCATTTATGACGCCAGCACCCGCAAGGTCGGAACCATGGAGATTCCGTTCAGCTCCGTGCACCCCTTGCAGGCTTCCGCAGCGACGGTACAGAAACCTTAGTTCGGATACGGGTCGCCCGGGTGGATGATGCGGATCTGGTGATCGGTGAACAGGGCGTGTCCGCCGGGCAATTCGACCTTCGGCATGTGGCAGGTCGAGCAGTTGGCCTTGGCAACTGGACAAGCCTTCGCGCGCAGGCGCGGCCGCCGGGCCGGCAGCGTTGGTTTCGCCGTGGCAGGCCAGGCATTTCTTGTCGTAGAACGCCTGGTCGTGGTTCACCTGTTGGTGCGGATTGTGACAGGCAAGGCAGCCGATGCGCGGATCGTCAGCGGCAAAACACTTGCTGTTCTGCAAACGATACGGCTGAAAGCGCACAAAGGCCGGACCCTTCCAGTGGTTGCGCACCACCGTCTCCCAGGTGCGATGGCACTGGCCGCAGAAGTTCGACGTCTCGCCCGAAGCTCATGCGCCTGAGCGCCTTGGGCAGCGTCTTGAAGTTGTCGCTCTGCGCATCAATCATGTGCTGTTGCGCACCCGCGTGGCAGCGCTCGCATTCCAATCCCGGAGTGAGCTTATTGAGGGTAAGTTGCGTGCCGGCCGTCGCACCCGATGCGTGGCAGTTGAAACACATCAGAGATTCCCACTGGGAAAGCTCGCGTCCCATGGCCTCGGTCAGATTCTTCGGCTTCAGGACCTCGTCGCCCGGAGTGGTCGCCAGTCCCTGCTCGCGCGGGAAGTAGCTCACCAGGCTCTCGTACAGCTTGCCATCCTTCTCAAGGACAAAGGTCTGCGAATGCTGGCCGAAGACCCAGTGAATGGGCATGCTCAGCGTTCCAGCTCCGTCAGACACCGTGTAGGTGCTCTGGCCGGCTTTCGTCTGCACGCTGTAGGAGTACCCGTTCTGCTGGACGGTGAGATTGGGATGGGCAATCAGCGTCGGATTGGTCGCTGCCGGCTCCATGGCATGACGCATCGGCGCGTGCGCATACGAGTTCGCGACGCCGGCGTGGCAGGTGACGCAGGTGGCCGGCTGCTGCGCTTCTTTCCCCTGCTTTTGCTTTGCGCCTGTCTGCGTGGAGGGGAACGCGCACACCACGGCCAGGCAGGCCGCGAGCAGTGCCGTCGCGGCGATTCCGCGCGCGCTTGCGGCTCCCCGCGCCTTACTTCGCCAGCTTGAGACAGACCATGCGCTCACGGTATGCGTCCTCTCTCTTTCCGGCGCGGGCATACAGAGAAGCCAACCCCAGATGCGCCTCCAGATTGTCCGGATCCTGTTCAAGCACTTTCTTCAACAACTCGTTCCGCGTTCGATATCGCCTGTTTCACCGAGCGACCGGCCCAGCGCGAGTTGCGCCATCGGCAAGTCGGGCTCGGCCGCATATACCTTCTGCGCCTCGGGCAAAGCCTCAGGAAATCTGCCTGAGAGCACCAGGGTGAACGCCAGTAGCGCCCGCGCGTCCATATTCGCGGGAGCCACTGCCACCTCGCTGTAGAACTGATCGGCGGCCAGTTCGGGATCATGCGAGAACAGCAACAGCCCGTAGAACAGGTGCAGATTCGGCGTGATGGGATACTTCGCGAACATCTGCTGAAACATATCGTTGGCCTGATTGCTCTCGCCCGTCAGGAACGCATAGCCGGCGCGCCCCGCGCTCAGATAGAGCTCTCGATCCTCCGTCCCGATCTCCGATGGAAAGGACGTCACCCGCATGCCCGCCAGCCCGATGCCGACCAGAATCTCCGGCGTGTTGATCTGCTTTTCGCCCAAGAGCCGGTACTGTTCCAGCGCGTCCTGAAATCTGCTGGCGCGCGTAAGGGCGAGGGCAAGATGGTAGCGCACGATCTGTTCGTTGTGCGGGTCGCTGGCAGCGCCATGCTCGACCGCCATCTCCAGATCGCGCAGCGAATCCTTGTAGTTGGCAATTTCGAACTCCGACAGTCCCCTCAGAGCCATGGCCGGCACGGCATGGGGCGCAAGTTCGAGGAGATGATTGGCGGCGTCGATCGCCCCGGGATACTGGTTGGTGCTGTATTCGAGCAGCGTGAGATACCACCAGCCCTCCTGCCAGTCGGGCTTTGCCTGCACGGCGCGGGCGTAGAGGCCGATGGCGTCCGGGATGTTCTGCTGGTCCCGTGCGGCGGCGGCCTGGGCGGCCAGATCCTCGAATTGCGGAGTCTGCTGGGCCTGAACCCGCAGGGTCAGGGACGCAACCAGAGCAATCAGCGCCGTGCAGCCGGCGGCCACAGGGGCGGAAAGTCTTCCGCAATTCCGTTGTCGATTGGAGCCGGAGGCGCCCATTGTGATGGATTCGTGTGACACGCAAAAATATCGCCGGCTGACCGATTTCGGGAAAGCGCCAGTCCGACGTGACGAGAGATTGTGCTGTCTTCATCGTAGCACCGAATGATTTCGCTTTAATGCGCGGTTCACTTGGATAAGCGCTAGAATTTCGTGGTGTGATATTCCGGCTAGGAATCGCGCTGTAATTCGTTTTACTCCGTGATCCTCAGTGCCGGTATTGCAGACATCTATCGAAATCAGGGCCTTACAGATGACTCGAGAGACGAACACGATTCGTCGCGGAGGGCTATACTGCGGCGCGGTCTGTCTTTCTGCCTTTCTTTGGTTGACCTTTGGTGTTCGTTCAACCGCCGCCCAGGCGCTTCCCCAGACCACCCCTTCCCAGACCGCCCCTTCCCAGCCCAGCGCTGCCCCGGCTCAGCAGGCCGGCGAGCAGACGCCCGTGCAACAGGACTTGACGCTGCACACAAATGTCGATGAAGTCTCGCTCGACCTTGTGGTGCACGACAAGAGCAAGAAGCTCATCCTCGATCTGAAGCCCGAAGATCTCACCGTCACCGACAATGGCACGCCCGGTAACACTCTCCGGCCTTCACCTCGTGCGTGGCGATTCGGTCCGCCGCCACCTCGATTTCGTTCGTGTTCGATCCCTTTGTTGGCCCCACCGCGAAGAACGCCCGCAACATCGCGGAAAAGATCCTGAAAGTCCTCCCCAACAAAAACTGCCTCGATTGCCGTGCTCGACGTGCGCGGCCGCCTGCGCGCCATTCAGGCGTTCACTGACGATCGGATGGCCGTGAGCAACGCCATCGCCATGGCCACGGAAAACAACACGCAGCACCTGGAAACGACCGGGAACCACGACGTCAACATCACCGTGGATCACGCCGAAGATGCGCGCAAGAAGCATGTAGCCGAGGAGGAGAAGGAACTCATCGCCATGGCGCGCACCGGCGCGGACTCGACCGGAAAGCATCTAAGCGTAACCGAGCGCGCCTATGCGCAGACGCTCTTCGCCGCCCTGCAGGAATCGCAGAAGACGCATCCAGGACAAGCACGGATACGTGAACCTCGACGCGCTGCTCGCGCTGGTCCACTCGCAGCAGAAGCTCGGCGAGCGCAAGGCAATCATCTACTTCACTCACAACATGGTGATGGACTCCGCTGCCAAGGCAGAGGCTGAAGACCATCACTGCCGACTCGACCCGCGCCGGCGTGACCATCTACACGGTCGATCTCGACGCGCTGAATCAGGCCGGCCAGTATCAGCTCGACAACGCAATGCTCAACGGCCAAGCCCCGTTCAATCCGGCCCCGGTGGTTGTGGACCCGCACGGCGACACGGCGGTTCCGATGCAGCAGGCTAGCGGCTACGGAATCCAGGGCGACCCTTCGCCGCACCGGCCCGCAGTGGGGCGCGAAGCAGGACATCCAGATGATGACCGACTTCACTCGCCAGAGGCCCCGCTTTCTCGCCCTTCGGCGATACCAAAAGCCCGATGGCTCAGCTATCGACCGATACCGGCGGCAGTCTATATCGACGGCTCAGGGCAATCTGAAGAAGCCGCTTGAGCAGATGGTGGAAGATCTCTCCACCTACTACGAAGCCACCTATATTCCCCCCATGAAGGAATACGACGGCAGCTTCCGCACCATTGCCGTGAAGACGTCGCGCTCGGGATTGAGAGTGCAGTCGAAGACCGGATATTTCGCCGTGGCGCCTGGAACCGATGAGCGCATCCGGCCCTTCGAAGTCTCCCTGATGAAGTCCCTGGCTGAGCCCACGCTGCCTTCTGACATCGCTTTCCACGCCACCGTGCTGCGCTTTGGCGAAATGCCTGACGGAAATACCAACTCACTTGTACTGGAGATTCCGTTCTCCGCATTGCAGGTGAAGGAAGACGTGCATACCAATCTGTTCTCCGCGCAGGTGGCGCTGTTTGCGCAGATCAAGGACGCAGTCCGGCACGGTTGTCGATCATTTTGGGGACGACATCACCCGGCGCGGCGCTCTCGAGACGCTCGACCGCAATCCCGCAGCCTCCCTCTCGTTCGAACGGCACTTCATTGCGACCCCGGGAAAATACACGCTCGAAGTGGCCGTCACCGACCGGCTGAGCGGAAAGACCGGCGCCCGGCGCTCGACGCTTCGAAATTCCTGATCAGAGCAAGACCCTCTCGGTAAGCGATATGGTGCTGGTTTCGAAACTCAACACCATTCACGAAGGCGAAGAGGACACGCTGAATCCCCTGCGCTACGAACAGAGCCGTGGTCACGCCGAATGTTACGGGGGAACTGCCCGTCGGATCCAAGGGCATTTCGATGTTCTTCCTGGTGCATCCCGATCCGGCCTCGAGTGAAGCCGGGCACGCTCGAGATGCAGGTCATCCACGACGGCAGGGCAGGCCGTCGCATCCCGCTGCCGCTCAATATGAATGCCGGGCAGCTTGCCGTTCCTTATCTCGCGAGCTTCGGCTCGGGCGCCATCGCTCCCGGCCGCTACGAGGTGAAAGCCCTTTTCACGCAAGGCGGCAAGACAGCGGAACAAGCTCTGTCGTTCTCAGTGGACGGCGCAACCGCGCTGGTCGCGGCAAAATCCAGTGAGTCTGAAGTGACGGCAATTGCCGCTCCGCCCGAGGTCAACATTCCCGGCCAGCTCATGATCACGGCGGCAAAGAATCCGCGTCACTCCTCTTTCTCCGCAGGAAGCTGCCTTTCTGATTGAGGATGCACGCGAGCGGGCGCTCAGCTACGGCGAATCGCTGCCCAACTTCATGTGCCTGGAGGTTACCAACCGCTCGGTCGATTCAAGCGGCATGGGCAACTGGAAGCTGAAGGACTCCATCGTTGAGCTTCTGCGCTATCGCGACAAGCAGGAGACCCGGACCACCATCGAGGTCAACGGCCAGACAAGCAATGTCAGTCACAATGCCATGAAGGGCTCGCTCTCTTCCGGTGAGTTCGGTGGCGTGCTCAAGCTCGTGTTCGCGCCGGCATCGAAGGCACGCTTCGAGTGGAAGGAGACCGACGAACTGAAGGGCGGAGCCGTGCAGGTCTTCAACTACACGGTCGATCGCGCAGACTCGAAGTTCGGGGTTGTAGGCACCAACGGCTTGGAAGTGATGTCCGGCTTCCACGGCCAGGTGTATATCGACAGCGCGACCCGCAGCATAAGGCGCGTCACCATGATCGCCGACCTGCCGAAGCAACTGCCCAAGGACTTCTCCACCAGCGCGTCGAGTATGCGGGTGGACTACGACTACGCGGTGATTAACGGACACGATTATCTGCTGCCCATCACGGCCGAGATGCGCATCACCAAGGGACGTCACTCCATGGCGCTGAATACGATCGAGTTCCGTGACTACAAGCGGTTCGGTTCCAACATGAGGATGGTGGATTTCAAGGCGGTCGAACCAGAGAAGAAGTGACCGGAAACTCCACAGAATCAAGGGAGGGGACATGCGGAACGCCGCATGTCCCCTTTTGTTTTAAGCTGGAATCAATGCTCTCCCGGTCTTCGCTGTCGTTGTTGCTGTGTCTCGTGCCCGCCGCCCTGGGCCCCATCGCCGTGTGCCAGGCCAATCCGCAGGTTCATGCTGCATCCGCCGATGACCTGCTGCGCAAGGCGATCTCGGAGCAACAGCGCGGCGATTTCAAATCCGCCATCGAGGATTATCGGAAGGCACTCGCGATAAAGCCGGACATGGCCGACGCCCGCGCGAATCTGGGCGCCGCTCTGGCTGCCGCGGGCGACCTGGATGGAGCCATCCGCGAAGACCTCCGCGCTCTGGATAACGCCCCGGATAAAACCGGAGTGCGCATGAATCTCGCCCTTGCCTATTACAAGAAAGGTGATTGGCAAAACGCGCAGCGGGAGTTTGCTAAGGTGAATGCGGCCCGGCCCGGCGACACTACAGGGTCCATGCTGCTGGGCTACTCCCGTGATCAAGCTCGGGCGCGCGCGCCGAAGCTGTTGATCTTCTGCTTCCGCTTGAGCCAAGGCACGAAGACAATATGGATTTCGAGTATGTGCTTGGGTATGCCCTGATTGATGCAGGCAAGCCGGAAGGGCTCCCGCGCCTGGAGAAGTCCGCCGCCGCAACCCGCTCCGTGGATGCGTTTGTGATTGCCGGCGCGGCACGCCTCCATCGCCGCGAGTTCAAGGAGGCCCGCGCCGACCTTGATGAGGCCCTGAAGATCGATCCGAATTTTCCCGGCGCCCAGACGCTGGCGGGACAGGCGCGTGATGCGTTGGGAGACACCGCGGCGGCGCTGCCCGCGTTTGAGATCGCGCTGCGCCAGGATCCGCGCGATCTCGATGGCGAACCTCTACCTCGGCACCATGCGCCTGAAGGATCGTGACTTGGAAGGAGCGCGTCCGCTGCTGCAAATTGCTGTGGAACTCGCTCCGCAGATGCCCCAGGCGCGCTTGCAATGGGCCAAGCTCAACAGCATGACCGGGAAATTTGCGGAAGCTGCCGCCATGCTGGAAGAGCTGGAGAAAGCCGACCCCAATTGGATCGATCCACATATTGAGCTGGCTGCGCTTTATTACAAGCTGCATCGTCCCGAAGACGGCCAGCGCGAGCGAGATATCGTGCAGCAACTGGAAGCGAAGGAACAGAATCGGGGGCCATCGCGGTAATGAGGCGATCAGCTGTCATTTGCGTCCTCGTGCCGGTTCTCTGTGGAGCTGCCGCTCAGAATCCGTCGCAGAATCAACCGGCAGCACAGACGCGGCAGTTGCTGCGCAACGCCGCGACCGCACAGCAGCGCGGGGACCTGAAGACCGCCATTGAAGATTTCCGCAAGGCGCTGGCCCTCGATCCCGAAATCGATTGAAGCGCAGATAGGACTGGGCGCCGCCCTCGAGGCGTCCGGCGACCTGGCTGGAGCTATCGCATTTGGCCGTCAGGCGCTTGAAGTCTCACCAGATAATGCCGCGCTGCGTACCGGGCTCGGCCTGGCCTACTACCGCAGTGGAGACTTATCGAACGCGCGGCGCGAGTTTGAGACCGTGCACGCGGCGCATCCTGAGGACATCAGGGCCGCCGTGCTTCTCGCGTTCACCTTCAACAAGCTTGGCCGGGAGGCCGATACCGTCGCGCTTCTCACTCGGCTTGAGAAGGGACCACGAGGCCGATCTCGATCTTGAGTACGCGCTCGGCTATGCGATGCTGGTGACCGGGCAGCACGCCGAAGGAATCGCGCGCATCGAGAAGGTGGCCGCGGCGCGCCAGGCCGCCGATATCTGGATGCTCGCCGGCACCGCTCGCTTCGACCTGCGGCAGTTCAAGGAGGCGCTTGCCAATGCCCGTCGGGCTTTGCTGGCAGATCCTTCTTACCCCGGCGCTCACACGCTGGCGGGGCAGGCACTGTATGCGGCAGGCAACATCGACGATGCGGTTTTGGATTTCCAGGCGGCGCTGCGTCAGGACCCTTCCGACTTTACGGCGAATCTCTATCTGGGCATCATCCGCTTTGACAACCATGATCTCGAGAATGCTCGGCCGCTGCTGGAACTCGCGCTAAGGATTCACCCGCAGGACCCCTTGACAAGGCTCGAAGTCGCGCGCCTTCGGAACATGGATGGCAACGCGGAGGAAGCCCTGTCGATTCTGGAGAGCCTGGAAAAGTCGGACCCGAACTGGCTCGATCCCCACGTAGACCTCGCTGCGATCTACTACAAGCTCCATCGGCCAGAGGACGGCCAGCGCGAACGTGACACGGTGAAACGACTGCAGGATATTCAGCAGAGTCAGGGTTCGCGCAATCCGGAGAATACTCCCAGGTGACTGCCAGTTCCCTGCACACCCGGACGCGGACTTCTCGATTTGCCCCACGAGACTGCGCGTTGGAAACTCTTCGCGCGCATGCAATTCTTCATCGGCGATTAACCAAATGGCTCTTTGCAATCGGCTCACGAAAGGGTAAGATCATGAGCACATTCAAGGGCCAGAGTTCAAGGTTTCATGCAGTCAGTTAGCCAAGTCCAGTAACCACAGGCTTCTTGACAGTGCCCCCTTTGCGGATATCTGAAAGCTGCAGTCTTGGCATTAATTTCGCGTCAACAGGGAATCGTTTTCCCAGGTGAGGCCGCTAATGTACCAGCTGGCCAATCTGTCGGGGCAAGTCCGACTCCAGACCCAACGGCTTGGCCAACCATCTGAAAACGCTCCTGTTGAGTGCGGGATGCGACGTCGCATCATGAAAGAGGCTGACGGGCAGTCCACCCCCGCCGCCTTCTCGAAAGTGGTTATCTCCGGCCCGGTACTGTCCGTTTTGACAGTGACAAAGTCACTGTTTGACGGCAGAATTCACTAGTACAACTGCCAATCGCTTTGACGTATTCAAGCATCAACGAGAGGGACATCATGAGCACCCGCCCGACTGTAATCATCGCCGACGATCACACTCTGGTTGCACAAGCCTGCAAGAAGCTCCTGGATCGGGAGTTCGACGTTGTCGCACTCGTGGGCGATGGCCGTACCCTGGTTCGAAAAGCGACCGAATTGAGGCCGAACGCGATCGTAATCGATATTCACATGCCGCTGTTGAATGGCCTAGATGCCGGTCAACAGATCTGCAAGATTCTGCCTGGCGTCAAATTACTCTACGTGACCATGAATCCGGACCCCGAGTTAGCTGCGGAGGCGTTCAAGCGGGGTGCCTCAGGGTATCTGCTGAAGAGTTGTGCCGCGCTCGAGGTCCTTGCTGCTTTGCGTTCTGTCCTGCAAGGCGCTTGCTTCATCTCGCCGATCATTATGAAGGAAGCGATCGCGGCAATCTCCACCGAGAGCGAAGCCGCTCCTGGAACTGAACTCTTGACGGAGAGGCAGAGAGAGGTATTGCAGCTCCTGGCCGAGGGCAGGCCCATGAAACAGGTTGCGGATATCCTGAATCTGACTACCCGCACGGTTGCCTTCCACAAGTACCGGATCATGGAGGCGCTGAATCTCGGGCGCGATGCAGGTATTGTTCGTTACGCGCTCAAGAACCACATCTTGAGCGCATAGCCACAGAGCGGGCTGTCGGAAGTGTTCACGTAACCTGGACATCGGCACGGTCCAATATGCGAGGCGCGGCATCCACGCCGCGCCTCATCTCGCTCAGATTGGAATTCCCAGACAGACGCCTGCGATGCGGCGGCACCGTATCCGCAAAAGAGGGCGCCGGAGCCTGACGGTCCACGCTGGGATCAGGCCCCTGCCATTTCCGCATGGTCAAGGGGGAGTTCACGAGCCGCAGGTGCTACTCGGGTCTTAGAGTCAGCGGCTGAGAGAGCCTGAACGATAGCGCCGACTCCACCGCATAAGTTATATCCCGGTTATTCCCCGTGGTGGCCGCGCCGATAGTCCCGGCCGTAGCTCCGGCCAGGGCGCCAATTGCGGCGCCTTTACCGCCACCTGCAATCCCTCCAATAGCCGCGCCTACGCCTGTGCCTCCAGCAATCACTCCCGCTGTACGCTTTCCTTTGCCCGTCGTGGTTTGAGCGACGTCTTCTGCTTCGATGTTGTACTTATGCCCGTTCACTGTGATCGAAGTGAGGGAGAGTCTCAGTGTCGCCGCCCCTTTAAACTTGCCGGCCTTCTTCGCTTCCGCGACAACCCCCGAAGCAGGAGAGCCGTCAGGAATTGCCACGACGCCATGGACCGTTACCGGGTTCGCCATGCTCGCACTGAAAACCGAACCGGCAGTTGCAGTTTTCGATTCGAGTGTCTCCCCGAGCCTGACCGTCAGCATCGTGCCGGAGGGGACAACGATTGGCGCAGGAGGGGGCGGAGGAGGCGGAGGAGGGGCCGCCGCCTGCACAGCAGGGGCGCTGGCAGGAGCCGAAGTCGCCATTCCTGAGCTGGGGGATTGATGCGATGCCGCCTGGAAGTTGGGATCAACGACCAATTGGTCGTCTACCGCTTTCACTCCCGGCTCCTGATTGGCAATCTGCTCAACCCGGGCCTTCGCCGCTTGAGAACGGGCTTTACCCTGCAACGCCACTTTGCCTTCATTCGACGCGACGACGATCTGCGATGGATTCGCCTCGGGGTCGGCTGCAACCTTGTCGCTGATGTCCTTCGCAATTTCTGTATCGTTTACCTGTTTGTGACACCCCGCCGCCGCCAACGCGAGGAGCCCAATAAGCGCAACATGGCGCAGCCTGCGATTCGCCATAGATCCCTCTCTCTCTATTGCCCGTTCCTTTTCGAGAACCTTAAGGCTGGCTCGCGATCGTCTCACCGCGGAATCTCATTCACGCCTCAGATTCGTCTCGAAAGGATAGTCAGGATCGTAAGTAACCTGCAGGCGCACGTGTACTGATAGAAATACCAGTGCCGCCGCGGGACAAATCTTCCTTAGCCAGGCGGCCGTTTCCCGCCAGTCGCTCAAAAGCAACATGCCCGCATAGTAGCAGGCATGTTGACGTGCACAATTTACGCGGATCTTGGTCTTGACGTGACCGGCTCAGCCGTTGAGCGCATCATGCATGCAAGTCTCAGCGGCATGTTGCCGGTTCACGTCATTGGTTTCGAACTAGGCTTTAGACCGATACACCTTCAGCATGAGCGAGGCAGCAAGGCAAAGAAGCCCCATCAGGCCGATCAGAGGCAGCGGGCTGCCGGTCTTGGGGAGTTCCTTCGCAGGAGCAGCCTCAGCAGCCGCCGGCATTGGTTCCGCTACCGCAATCAGAATCGGAGCGTCCGACGGAGGCGGGGGCGGAAGAGTTCCGGCAATCGCAGTATGATGTGAGACCTCGGTCACCGGCTCTTCTACCACCTTCGTCGCCGAGACCTTCATGCCCTTTCTCAGCCCGAAGACGTCGGTCTTCTTGCCGTTCACCATGAACTCCTGGCCCTTCGGAACCTTGAACTGCTGGTTCGTATTATCTTCCAGGGTCAGAATCACCGATGATGGAGCATTGACATGCCACACCTTTCCGGTCACTGTCTGGACGGTGGTGATGGTCTTCGGAGTCGTGGTTGTCGTGATGGTTCTCTCCAGCTTCATGCCCGGCTTCAGGTCGTGAATGCCCATTTGCTGGCCATTCACCGTGACCTTTGCCGACTCAGGGACGTTCGGAAAGTCCCGCATCGTACCGTCTTCCATCTTTACTACGAGCTGGTTGCCGTGGACATACACCACTTCGCCCCGTGCCACGGTCGTTGTCACCGACGGCGCATGAGTTGCTGTTGACTGTGTGGTCTGCACCTGCGACATCGCTGTGGCTTCAAATGCAACGAACGCCATCGATACCGCCAATACGGACAGTAGAGTTTTTGGATTCATATTTCCGGTCATGTCCTCTTCTCCTCCTGATGAGCGTTCTCTGAACGCCTTTGTGCCCTGTCGCCAGGTATTCCCTTTTTTGCCGCGCTTGTTACAAATACACCTTGAAAATCCGATTGGTACTTATACCCCGTGGTCTCCCTGAACGAGCTTTGCCTCCACAATGAAGCGCTTTGGAGCGCTGCCCAGAACATAGAACGGATAGCAAGTCACCAGCGTCAGGACCGGTTGTCCCCGTTCTTGCAACACCGAAACGTCCTGAGGATCGACAATCACTAGCCGATCAACCACGTACTCGAGAGGTTTGGTGGGGGTTTCGATCTCAATCTTGTCGCCCACCTTTATGTCTTTGAGACCTCTGAAAAACCCGTCTCTATGTCCGGCAATCCCCGTGTTCCCGGTGCTTCCAATAGGGTCGGTTCCCGGGATCAGTCCCACTCCCTTGTTGAGCGTCAGATCATCCGCTCCTTGGAAAATCGGCGCTTCGATACGCGATTTTGGAATCCGAAGAATGCCAAGCGCAGAAGCCCCGTGTTGAGCGATGGCCGATTTGAACTCCGCCACCCGCACCGGCGACCACAAGGTGAAGTCCGGCTTAGGCATCTCAATCAACTTCGCAGGCGAGGCCGTCCCCACTTCCTGACTTGCCGCATGGTTCGCTCGAACCTCTTCGATCGCCATGTGCGACATGATGCCCCGGTGTGCGAGCGCAGCGCCGTAAATACCCACAAGAATGGCCCCTGCCACCAGAAGCACACGTTGAGTCCACCGGGTCCACCGCATTTTTACTGAACTCTTCTCCACTGCGCATCCTTTAGAAAGCGCGAAACTCACCGCAGACACGAACCGACGGTCCGTGCATGACTCTCATATTCGCTGAACACGTTAACGATGTCGCGACGCTGGTGAAACTGTCAGTACTAACAGGGAAAAAACGACAGCATTACGAGCGCCCGGCGTGGTAAAGCATCGTGGGCGAGAGAAATCTCTTGTCGACCAGCACCGCGTCGACCGCGGAACACAGGTCCGTCGCAACGCGAGACTTCACCACGTATGCCGACCCTCCCGCTCCCATAGCTGCATTCACGAAGTCAGAATCCTCATGGACGCTCAGAAAGATGATCTTCGATGAGCTGCCACTCAGCGACAACTCCCGTGCAAGATCAATCCCATTAAGCGTATCCATCGAGATATCCAGGACGATGACGTCCGGCCGCAGGCGCAGGGATTCTCTTACAACATCGGCGCCGTCGTTGATCCTCGCTACCACATTGCACTGATGACTTCTGAGCAAACGACTCACCACTTCGAGAATTGCCGCGTTATCGTCGGCGAGGAGAATGCTCGGTTTCTTTTTCACGACACCCTCTCGCTTCGATGGCGGCTAGAGGCTGAGACTCAAACGACGGTGCCCATGCCGGCTACCATGGTCTGTAGCAATTGTAGGCACTTGGCTTCTACAGGGAACTGGTATAACTTACTGACTTCAGCCCTCCTTCATTGCATTACTCGCGGTTGCCTCACGGATTGCTTACCCTCGCGCCTGATTCCTGACAGGCACCGCACCTTCAATCTGCGTACCGGCCATCCGCCCGGAGCTTACAGAGAATGTGCCGCCGATTGAATTCAGCCGTTCCCTCATGCTGGTGAGGCCCAGTCCTCGCGAGGAGTTCTCCCGATTCATTTCGAACCCGACGCCATCGTCTGAAACCCGCAGACGTATGCTCTCCCCGTCTCCGACCAATTCAACCGATGCGTGCTGCGCCCGGCTGTGCTTCACGACATTCTGCAGAGACTCCTGCGCGGTCCTGAATAGATTGAGCGAGATGGGCTCAGGCAGTTTGTCGGGAACATCTCTGACGATGCACGTAACATCAAGCTTGTGCCGCGCCGATACCTCGCGGCAAAGGCTTCTGATAGCGGCTGGGAGGCCCAGGTATTGGAGTTTCGATGGATGCAGTTGGCGAGAAAGGAACTGAAGATCAGCCGCAATCTCCACCGCGAGCTTCTTTAACTCCTGAATCTGATGCTTCCGCTGAGAAAGCGTGAGACGCATTCTCGGCAAGTCAAGTTCCTGAATGCCATTGGTGAGAAGCGCCATTCGCTGCGTGATATCGTCGTGCAGCTCCCTCGCGATGCGGGAGCGCTCACCCTCCTGGGCCTGAATCAGCCGGCCGCTGAAATCTGAAACCGCTTCCGCAATCTCGCGTTCATCTGTGATGTCAATGCAGCATCCCGCAAACTCGGCGGGCTTCCCTTCTTCAACAGGCAGCGGGTTGGCTCGAACCAGCATAGAGCGATACTGGCCGTCATGCCGCTCGAGTCGGAGACGCGCCGTCATTTTTCGCGGGAAACGAAAAGCTTCGGCGAAGCTCTTCAGCCATCCCGCCAGATCCTTTGGATGAATGCGCTGCATCCATCCGGTTCCCAGGTTGCCCGCCTTTTTTACTCCGGTGAAGCGCTCCCACTCCTCGTTGATGTCCACGAATTCGCTGTCGTCATGCGCGATCCAAAGCAGCACCGGAGAGCTATCCACCATTGCGGAGTGGAAATCGTTCGGGCTCGCTTGCATCACGCGGCGTTGTCGCTTGCCTGGCATTCCGGAACCACCCTCTCGGGCCCACCCCAACGGGGCGTCTACAGCACCGGCGGCCATCCCGATTGCGACACTGTCATTCATGACAGAACCTAGCTCCTGACAACCAGAACGCTACCGCTCACTGACTAACATGGAACGGAACACCGCTCCGCCTCGGCCGGTGCCACCCTGCTCATCAAGTTCCATGAGCCAGAGCCAGGCAACGGCAGCAGGCGAACTCCTCCGCTCAGGACTTGGCCTCGGGCGGGTATTTCTTGAACAGCTTAGTCAACGCCTTGTTCAGATTCTTCTCCTGCTTGTCTGGCTTGGCCTTGGTGTCGATCGTCTTGCTGACAACACCCCGCCATACCAGATCCTTTTGAGCAGAGTCGTACATGTCTATCGCGATCTGTCCCGTGTAGATCGTTGAAGTTTGTCCGGTGGTCATGCTGCTGCTCGGACCATACCAGCCCCCGCGACCCCATCCGGGGCCATATCCCCAACCGCTGTTGTAGGAGGTGAACTCCTTCTCCTGACCTATGGCGGTCTGATAACCGATATAGAGATCGGCGGTATCACTGTCGACCTTAGTCAAACCCTTCTGGCTCAACTGGGACTCCAGCGCTGCCTTGATCTGCTTGTCAACCAGGTCGTTTACCTGGGCCGCGCCCTTGATCGGAACGAACTGATATGTTTTGTACTTGGAGAAGTCGGTGCTCTTGTCAAAGTTATAGCGAACGTCTTGTGCAAGCGCAGCCGTGGCCCCAAGAAGCAGCAGCAACATCGATAGGCGTAATAGCTTCTTCATTTCCCCAGCCTCCTGTGTGACATTCATCCCGCCCGGCACCGCCTATCACAAGCGGTACTCTTCTCAGCGACGCATACTTGTTTAGCGAATGTAGATTATGAACATCGTGACTTGACTGAAACTGTCATTGTTTACAGAGAGCGGCGCCCTTACTGGCTTACTCTCGCGCGACGAGAGGAGCATGCCGTACTTGGGCTGCCTTTTTAAGACACCACTCTACTTCGATTTCGTAAGATGGATCCCCGTCTTCCGGCTTGCTGTCAGAACCTGCTAGCGGCTCGTTCAGAGAGTGACTCTTACACCTGCCAGCCGCCGCCAAGCGCGTTGTAGAGCTGGACCAGGGCCAGTCGCTCTTGGAGTTCTGCGCCGGCCAGTGATATCTCAGCGTCATAGGCAAGCGTATCCGTGTCCAGCACCTCGAGGTAACTCGCAACTCCCCCCGTATATCGCGCGTTTGCCAGGCGAACGGCGTCCACCGCGGCTGCCGCGAGTAATGCCTGTTGTTCTCTGAACTCCTGATTCTTCTGGTATCCGATCAACGAGTCAGACACCTCTCTGAACGCTTGCTGAATTGTCTGTTGATAGCTGAGAACCGTTTCCCGCTCCTGCGCTTCAGTCAGGTGAAGATTCGACCTCAGCTTCCCACCAGTAAAGATGGGCTGCGCAAGTCCAGCTCCGAAGCTCCACAGCCCCGCAGGTCCGCTGAAGAGGCTTGTCAACGCGGTGCTCTGATAACCCGCTACTGCGGTAAGTTGAATCTGCGGGAAGAAAGCGGCCTTGGCGACGCCAATCCTCGCATTCGCAGCCACCAGGTGTTGCTCTGAAGCTAGAATGTCAGGGCGACGTTCCAGAAGTGACGATGGAAGCCCGGCAGGAACCCCCGGTGCAATCTGTGTGTCGGTCAGCTTTCGTGATCGTGGAATCGCCCCGGGGTTGCGGCCCATGAGAATGTTGATAACATTCTCCTGCTGTGCAGTGCGGCGCTCGAGATCGGGTATCGCAGCGGCCGCCGTGTACATTAGTTCTTCTGATTGACGCACGTCCAAAAGCGATCCGGTGCCGCCTGTCTGCCGTATTCGAACCAGCCGGACTGACTCTTTTCTTGATTGGAGAGTTCGCGCGGATATCTCCATCTCAAGATCAAGTTCCAGCAGTTGAAAATAGGCTGACGCGACGTTACTTACAACCGAGCTGATAACTGCCTTTCTTGCCCATTCACTCGCCAGGAGTTCCGCACGCGCCGCTTCAGTGGCTCTGCGATACTGACCCCAGAAGTCCAACTGCCAGGCCAGAGACAGGTTTACTTGCATCGGCCCGGTCTGTGCCGGCGAGGCGAGCTTCGACTGTGGCAGCCGCTCGTTCAGCGCTGAGGCGCCTGCTCCTATGAACGGATATTGATCGGCGCGCGTAATTCCCACCGTCGCCTGCGCCTGAAGTACGCGTTCTGCCGCAATGCGGATATCGTAGTTCTCTTTGAGCGCTTCGCGGATGAGCCCCTGTAACTCCTCGTCCTTAAATACCTCCCACCACTTTTCGTCCCCAATCGAGGTGGCGCTCTGGGCCTGCTGGTCAGGAGCAAGTTCACGATAACTGTCTGGAGTTGATATAGGCGGCCGACTGTAATTCGGGCCGACTTTGCACCCCACCGTCATCGCCAATACGAGAACCGTAACGCCCCACTTTCGGCTCATATCAGTCCCCCTCGTGATGTACGGCTATCGGTTCCACTGCCTTCGGCTTCTTATGGCCCCTGTGCGACAGTCGTTCAACGACGTCGAAGCACACCGGGATCAGGAAGATCGCCAGAAGGGACGCAGCGAGCATTCCCCCGATAACCGCGGTACCCAGGACCCGTCGAGAGATCGCCCCCGCGCCCGTTGCTGTCCAGAGCGGCACGCAACCAAGGATGAACGCAAAGGCCGTCATAAGGATCGGCCTGAGGCGTAACTTGGCTCCCGAGAGTGCCGCCTCTTCCGCCGATTTGCCGGCGTCGTATTCCATCTTTGCGAATTCCACGATCAGGATGGCATTCTTTGCAGCCAGGCCGATCAGCATCACAAGTCCGATTTGGACATACACGTTGTTGTCGAGGTTACGGAAGAAAAGAAAGGCGAAAGCGCCGGACACGGCGATTGGAGTACCCAGCAGCACGCTGAAAGGCAAAGACCAGCTTTCGTACTGGGCCGCCAGGATCAGGAATACGAAGAGAAGCGACATGCCGAAAATCACGGCAGGCGGCACTCCCTGGGCTGCCTTCTTCTCCTGGTACGACATGCCCATGTAATCGAAGCCCATCTCCGGGGGCATCGTGGCTTTGAATGTTTCCTCGAGTGCGGCCAGCGCCTGCGAGGAGCTGTAGCCTGGAGCCGCGCTTCCATTGATTTGTGCGCCTCGGTAGAGGTTGTAGCGCAGCGTAAACTCCGGCCCGGCTGTGGGTCGAATGCTTGTCAAGGCGCTCATGGGGACGGGTTGCCCCTCGTTGTTCGTAACATAGAACTGGCCAATGTTCTCGGCTTTAGTTCGATAGTCACCTTCCGCCTGGACGTATACCTGCCATTGTCGTCCGAAGCGATTGAAGTAATTGACAAACACGCCGCCCATGAATGCCTGCATCGTCTTGTAAACGTCGGATAACTGCACGCCCTGCGCGATTACCCGAGACTTGTCCACATCTACAAATACCTGTGGAACCGAAGGCAGCGCAGTCGAATAGAGAGCTGCGAGTTCAGGCCGTTGTTTTGCGGCCGCAACAAACTTCTTCAGGTTCTCCGCAAGGAAGGCGGGGTCCTTGCCTGCTCGATCCTCAAGCATGAACGTGAACCCGCCGGCCGTTCCCACACCTGGAATCGCAGGCGGCGGGAAAGTAATTGCAATTCCTTCGGTCACCTTTGTGAGCTGTTGACTCAGGTGCTTCTTGATGGCTTCATACTGTTCTTCAGGAGCTTTTCTCTCAGACCATTCCTTCAAGGTGATCCAGTAAAACGAGCTGTAGGTGTTCTGCGCTCCGCTGAGCATGCTGAAGCCAAGGACAGCCGTGACCGAACGGACGCCGGGCGTCTCCATGATCATTTTCTCGATCTTGCGCGAGGCCTGATCGTTTCGCTGAAGGGATGACGCATCGGGGAGTTGCAGTCCGGCGAATACATAGCCCTGATCTTCATCAGGCAGGAAGCTTTGCGGCAGGTGAGAACTGAACCACCAGGCCGCGACCCCGGTGCCCACGAGCAGGAGCATACTGAGCGCCGCCTTGCGGATCAATGCTCCGCAAACGGTGACGTATCCATCGGTCGCGCGCCCGAACACCTTGTTAAACCAACGGAAGAATGCGGCGAGTGGCCCCTTCGGGTCCTTTTTCTTCGGACGCAGCAGGAGGGCCGCGAGTGCGGGGCTAAGGGAGAGCGCGTTGAATGCCGAAAAGATTACGGATATAGCAATCGTGATGGCGAACTGTTGATATAGGCGTCCGGTGATTCCAGGAATAAACGCAGTCGGAATGAAGACCGCGGAAAGAATCAAAGCAATTGCGACGACAGGCCCTGACACTTCTTCCATGGCCTTGTAGGCCGCCTCCGTGGGAGTCTTGCCGTGCTCTATGTGGTGTTCCACAGCTTCCACGACAACGATGGCATCGTCCACCACAATGCCGATGGCAAGCACCATTCCGAAGAGGGAAAGGGTGTTAACTGAAAACCCTAGCAGCGGAAAGACCATGAAGGTGGCGACGAGCGACACCGGGACCGCCAACAGCGGAATCAGAGTGGTTCGCCATCCCTGAAGGAAGATGTAGACCACGATGATGACGAGAACGATCGCCTCGAACAGCGTGTGCTCAATTTCTTTCAAACCTTCAGTAACCGCCAGCGTTGTATCGAGGGCGACATCATAATCAAGATCTTGCGGAAACCGGGTCTTCGCCTCTTTCATCAACGCCCGCACGCCTGCGGCAGTCTTCACGGCGTTTGATCCAGGCAGTTGGTAGACTGCGACCACGGCGGACGGGCGGCCATTGTACCGGCCTTGCAAGTTATATGTTTGTGCCCCAAGCTCAATCCTGGCGACATCCTTGAGGCGTAGGATGGAGCCGTCAGGATTCGCTCTTATAACGACTTGACCGAACTCTTCGGCGCTGGGGAGGCGGCCCTGTGATCGTACGGAATAGGTGAAGCTCTGGCCTTGGGGTACTGGCTCTCCACCTATCTGACCGGCGGGATTCACGGTATTCTGGCTCTGCAACGCACTCACGATCTGAGGAACCGTAACACTGAGCTTGGCCAGTTGGTCCGGCCTTACCCAGCAACGCATCGCGTACTGTCCCGCCCCGAACACAGTTACGCTGGCGATGCCTGGCACGCGGGTCAGTTGGTCATTTAGATTGATATAGGAATAGTTGGCGAGAAAGATGTTGTCATAAGTGCCATTCGGCGAGAAGAGGTTGATCAGCATCAACGGGGCCGCGTTCGATTTCTGTACTGTAACTCCGTAGTTGACTACATCCGGCGGTAACTGGGAGTTCGCCTGGTTGGTGCGCATCTGCGACAAAATCTGATCGGTATTTGCATCCGTAGCAATGTCAAAGTTAACCGTCAGGGTCATCTGTCCGTTGTTGGCGTTGTTTGAATACATGTAATTCATGTTGTCAACGCCGCTCATCTGCTGCTCGATAGGCGTAGCAACAGACGACTCTACCGTCAGAGCATCAGCACCAGGATAAGTTGCCTTTACTTGGATTTCAGGCGGAGCGATGTTGGGAAATTGCGCCGTGGGCAGTCGCAGCATCGCGATGAGACCAATGATGGTCATCAGTATCGCGATGACCATGGCGACGATGGGACGCCGGATAAAGAAGTTCGCCATGGACTACTCTCCTTCTGCGCCTACCGTCGAGGTCTTTGGATTAACAACCGATCCTTCGCGTGCCTTCTGAACTCCTTCCACGATGACTCGTTCGCCTGCCTTGACACCATCCGTGATGATCCACATCTGCCCCACGCGATCTCCTGTCTTCACCGGCCGGATGCTCACCTTATTGTCCTGCCCCACGACCATAACGCTATAGAGTCCCTGCGTTTCGATGACCGCCCGTTGCGGGACCAGCAATGCATCCTTTGCGGTGCCGGTAACTGCCTTTATCCTGCCAAACTGCCCTGGGCGCAGGATCAACTGCGGGTTATCGAAGGCGCCGGCTACTCGAATCGTTCCGGTTTTTTCATCGATCTGGCGGTCTGCAAAGACCAGCCATCCCTTGGTTGGAAATACCGATCCATCTGCCAGATTGAGCTCCAGATTGCGCTCGCCCGCCCTTGAATCGATCTTGCCCTGGGCCACAGCACTGATCCGGCCGGACGCGCGCATATACTCCGGCTCACTTAGCGAAACATACGCTTTGATCGGATTTACCTGTGAAACCGTGGTGAGGATTGTCGTGGGTCCCACAAGGTCGCCGATCTGTGCTTTCGAAATGCCGGCGATACCATCGACCAGCGAGTAGACATTTGTGAAGTTGAGGTTCAACTTCGCCTGCTCCACCTGCGCCTCTGCGGCCACCACGCCCGCTTTGGCGGCCAAATTGGCTTGAATGTCGTTGTCCAATTGCGCTTGCGGAATGGCGCTGAGTTTTGCAAGCGGAGTGTCGCGCGCCACATCCAGTTCAGTCTTTGAAAGCTGTGCCTGCGCCTGGGCCAACTGCCCCTGTACCTGCTTGACAATCGCTTCAAACGGGCGCGGGTCGATCTCAAACAGAAGCTGCCCTTTTCGTACAAAGGTGCCGTCCTTGTACTTCTGCGTGAGCAGGTAGCCTGTGACCTCGGGCTGCATCTGAGCATTCACAAATCCGTCCAGCACCGCTACCCATTCGTGATAAATGGGGACGTCCTTCATCACTACCGCAGACACTTCGACATCAGGCACAGCAGGGGGCGGAGCCGCCTCCTTCTCCTTGCACCCAATCGACGCTATGAACAACGCGAGAGTTGGAATTATGAGTGCGACTCTAGACTTGCTCGCGGATCTCGCCGGGCATCTTGCCCGCACACTCTTCTGGATGGCTCGTTCGAGCCTCAACGGCTCAGACGCGTTTTGCATGGAACACTCCTGGTGTCGTGCGACTCCCTGCCCCTCGTCAAGTAACATGCGTACCCGACTTATGTTAGGGGCAATCAACTGATTCGAAACTAGGAGAAGTGACAGGTCGAACGGCGTCACAGTCCACCGTTGGACGGTAGCGCCCCCTGTCTCATAGCTTTTGCCGCTGAACCTCTGTCAGTTGTTCTAGTTGCAGAGCGGGTAGGGTTACGCAGACAGTTGTCGGCATGTGCACCGCGTCCTGGTCCTGGCGGGTGTTCGCTGCGGCTGCGCTGACGAGCACATTTCTCTGGCCACAAACACCCCGTCCGACTAGCGCGCAGCCGCGCATCGGCCTCGTGCTCGAAGGCGGCGCCGCTCTTGGGCTGGCGCATGTCGGCGTCATTACCTGGCTTGAGGAACACCACATCCCCGTACAATATGTCGCCGGCACCAGTATGGGTGGGCTCATCGGCGGACTCTATGCCACCGGCTCCTCGCCTGCGGAGATGAAGGAACTGGTCACCAGGATGGATTGGGATCAGATCATGAGAGACGACGTCCCCTTTCGCGATCTGGCCTACCGCCGGAAGGAAGACGCTCAGGATTATCCCAATTTCCTCGAGTTTGGCCTCAAGGCCGGGGTCAGCTTCCCGGAAGGGTTGAATGCCGGTCATTCCGTCGGACTGGTGCTGGACCGCGTCGCCCTTCCTTACTCTCAGGTCACCGACTTTAACCAACTGCCCATTCCGTTCGCGTGCGTCGCCACCGACCTGGTCTCAGGCAAACAGCATGTGTTCCGGGGCGGCTCCCTGGCCTCGGCTCTGCGTTCGACCATGTCCATTCCAGGAGTGTTCTCGCCCGTCAGAGGCAAGGAGTCCATCTATGTCGATGGCGGCCTTCTGGACAATCTTCCGGTCGATGTCGCCAAAGAGATGGGCGCCGACCTGATCATCGCCATTCACCTTGAGACCAAAGCGACCCAAGCGGAGGAACCGCTCGGAGCCTTCGGCGTCCTCGGAAAGTCCATCTCCGTTGTGATTGCGGCCAACGAGCTCCGGAGCATGCAGAATGCGGACATCCTCGTATCGGTGCCCCTGGCCAGGTTTGAATCGACTGACTACAACAGGAACTCCGAGATCGTGAAGGCCGGATACGATGCGGCAGCAGCCAAGTCCGCAATCCTGTCGCGCTTCGCCGTTGACGACGCACAGTGGCAGCAGTACGAAATGGAGCGGAGTGCGCGCCGGAAAACCGCCGCCCCCGTTCCCACGTTCATTGAGGTAGAAGGAACGAGTCCTCGCATCTCCAAGGACATCGAGAAATCTCTTGCGCATAACGTCGGCAAGCCGGTCGATCCCGACCGGCTGCAGGACGACATGACCAACGTGATGGGCATGGGCCGATACTCTCGCGTGGGCTATCGGGGAATCCAGCGCGACGATCGCTATGGGCTTCTGATCAATGCGGACGAGAAATCGTACGCTCCTCCTACCATTCGCCCACTCATAATCATTGATGGCTCGGAGTACCGCCACGTACAGTTCACGGTCGGCGCCCGCCTCACCTTTTTCGATCTCGGCGCTTTCGGCTCCGAATGGCGCAACGACGCCTCCATCGGTACGAACACCAAGTTTCAGTCGTCTTATTATCTGCCGTTCGGAAGCGCACACCGCTGGTTCATTGAGCCCTCAGCCTTCGCCCTCAATACTCAGGAGCCCTTCTACCATCACCAGCAGCTTTACGCCGAGTATCGAGACCGCGAGTTCGGAGGCAACTTCGACTTTGGATATACGTTTGGGCGGAGCGCGCAACTGCGGGTGGGTTACGAGGCCGCGAAGCAGAAGTATGTTGCGACCACGATCAACGATCCGTTCGGCGAACCGGACGGCCGCGTCGGAGCCACTTCCCTCAGATACCAGCTAATCGACCGCGACGATCCAGTCATTCCTCATCGGGGCACCGACATCAATGCGACGATGCAGTGGTTCGACGCGAATCCTGGTTCATCGGGAGGCTTCCCGGTGGGAGAGATCCATTCCACGCGGTTCCAGCCGCTGAACCCGAATTCCTCTCTGTTGCTTTCTGGCAACGGTGGAACAAACTTCTCCTACGACGAGGGTGGCGTGCCTCCATTTTTCCTGGGCGGCATTCCGGATCTGATCGCTTTCGGAAGCAATGAATTCCCCACCGATCAGTACCTGCTCTTCAAGGCGGGCTACCTGCACAACCTGTGGCGTCTGCCGCCTTTTGTCGGAGACCGGATCTACGCCTTGGGCGAGGTGGAAGGTGGTTTCGTCGACCGCCGCCTTCAGGACACGGCGCATCCCGTCGATGTGACTGGAGCCCTGGTCATCAAGACGATGCTCGGTCCAATCTCGGTCGGAGGCGCATACGGTAGCGGGGGCCACCACAAGATCTTCTACCAGATCGGCAAGGTCTTCTAACAGGCTGCCTGCTAAGGAGTGTGCCCGCGCTGCTTTCGGCCTCTGTTCTCAGGGTTCGGCTAACTAGACCGGACGGTCGCGCCATCCGTCGCCGCTGGCTCTCGCCCCTGTATGACTACCTGGGAAGGCAAGGCAACGCGGGATCCCGCATCCTCCACAATCGCCATCAGGTGCAACAGCAGTTCCTCCTGTACGGGAAGGAACGTCTCCCACGTGGGTGCGAATACGTAGGCGGACACCTCAACCGTCAGTGAGTACGTGCCCAGGCCAGTCAGTCCAGCTCGATGAGTTACGGACTCTACCGCGGAATGGGAAGCGAGAAGCGTCCTCATATTCTTGAGGATGGCTTCAATCTGTCCCGACGAAGTGCCGTATTCGAGGCCGAAGATGGGATGGAACCAGAATTTATCGCGTGCCGAAATGGTCTCAACGTGCGTGTTCGCAAGCTGGCCGTTCGGGATACTGACCAGGGTTCTCTCCGATGTTCTGACCTGGGTCGACCGCATCCCGATCTCTTCAACCGTCCCCTGCACGGCGCCGAACCGCAGCACGTCCCCGACCTTCACCGCCTGGTCAAGGATGATCGATGCGCCTCCGATTACGTTCTCGAGCGTCTTCTGTGCCGCGAGAGCCACGGCGATTCCGCCAACCCCCAGTCCGGCCAGTACCGGGCTCACGTTCACCCCGAACAGGTACAGGATCGCGACGATCCCGCAGAAGACGATGAGGATGTCTGCCAGGCGGCGCGCCAGCCGCAGGATCGACGCGGTTCCATCCAGGCTCCGCCTTCTTAGCCGCAGGCTGGCGAACTGTTCGGCAAAGCGTGCCAGGCGAATCAAAAACCAGGTAATCGACACGAACAACAGGACCGCGGCAAAGTCCGACCAGATCTGCCGCGCCAGCAGCGACAGGCCCAGCAGCGGGCGCAATGCGAACATTCCCAGTGCAACAAACAGCAATCGGCCCGGCTGGGAAAGAACTTTCGGCCTGTCGACGATCTCACGCCGAGACCTCCAGCGCCGCAACACCATGGCGATCCATCTCAGCCCGTGATCCAGCAGGAACGCCGCCAGCCACAGGATCGGAACCCCCAGCACCAGGGCCATCCATTCAAACAGCGGAACTCCCCCAAAACCATGAACCACAAGAAATTGCGGCATGACGTCGCTGATGGCCGGGGTATTGATCTCGTCGAATACCTTGGGGATAGCTGACAGCGTATCTGCTGAAAACAGCCAGATCTTCCCAGCTTTCTTATCGTCCATCCTCTCCAGCGCAATTTCGAGCGGGCCTTTGCTCGTCTCGATAACACCCACGACGTCGCGGTTCGGATTGAGCGGATCGCTCAGCGAGCCCTCCGGCTTTTCGCTGAGCAGATTCAGCCTGGCTGGAAGCCTCTTGTCGAGCACGATCGCAAATTTCTGAACCAGATCGTCTGACTCATCTCCGCGAAAGCGAGGGGCGAAGTACTCCGTCGCAAGCTCAAAGTTCTTCTTGTGAGAGGCCGCCAGGAACCCAAGAACCGCTCCCCTCGGCGTCGTCCGGCCCAACGGATCCTGCGCGGGTTCGGGCTGAATCGGCGCCGGCGCCTTGGCGCCGCCCTTCAACGCCTGGAGCTGCGGCCAGATCATCGCAGTTCCAGCGGCCAGCACCATGGCCACGGCGATGCCTCGCATGAACTTCAGGCCACCACGCATTTTGACGACTTTCTTCATAGGAATCGAATACGACGCTTTCCTTGCCTGTTTGCTGTGTAGCCCTTATCGGTTGGGATACCGCCTGCAACTTTTCCTTGGGACTCGCACTTTTGCCAGTCGCCTCAGTGACCTTAGATTCTTCAATCTAGGTCGAAATCACCAGCCCGTGTGATTTGGCTCGCTAAGTTGCAGGACCCTTTGGGGCTAGAATTCGGGTACGCGGGCCGTTGGGAGGCAGTTGTGCAACATCCTCGGATCATTATTGCTGACGACCACAAGATGGTGGCCGAACTCTTCAGGGAAGTGCTTTCCCCCGAATTCGACGTCGTTGCCATGGTCGCAGACGGGCAGGAGTTGGTCATCACCGCGGCGCGCCTCAAGCCGGATGTGGTTCTCGCCGATATCGCCATGCCCGTTTTGAATGGCCTCGACGCCGGCCAGCAGGTAAAGGAAGTCTCTCCAACGACCAAAATCATCATCGTCACCATGAACCCTGACCCCGAAGTCGCCGCCGAGGCGTTTCACCGCGGCATGTCCGGCTATGTCGTCAAGACCTGCGACTCCTCCGAACTCATTAACGCCATCAAGGATGTTCTGCGCGGCCGCACCTATTTGTCTTCAGGAGTTTCCCGCGACGACGTCGCCGTCCTTCGCTGGCAGAACAAAAAGTTTGTCGATGAGCAGCAGCGCCTGACGCCTCGCCAGATCGAGGTGCTGGAACTGCTGGTTCAGGGACGCAGAATGAAAGAGATTGGACAACGGCTGAACCTCTCGGCACGTACGGTCGCGTTTCATAAATACCGGATCATGGAAGTGCTGGGAGCGAAGAGTAACGCCGACCTGATTAAATACGCGGTCCGCAACCACATTACAGGTGCCTAGCCGAAGCCGGGACTCCTCAATGAGGAAACGCATCCATCGGAGGCACCGGCAGGCTGTCCAGATACTTGATTAATAGAACCTCGTTTCCCTGTTCGTTGTAGATCAGCTCGTCAACCAGATGCTTTGCCAGCAGAATGCCGTAGCTTTTGCTGTAGATTCCGCTTCTGGTGTCGCTGAGTGTGTCGCGCTCCGGCAACCTGTCGAGCGGAGTTGCCAGCCACGATTTGGCGTCTTCGGTGAGGTTAAATCCGATTCCGGGGTCCGTTACCCGGCAGGCGATGGCCTGTTTCGAGCGGATATAGGAGACTTCGATGTACTCCTCCGGATTGAATCCGGCGCCGTGCCCGGCGGCATTCAGTAGCAGCTCACGGAATGCCGTTGCCACCTGCGACCGTTCGACCTCCGGCAGGTCGGCCATCTCCTGAAAGAACTGCGACATCCTCTCGATAGTCCCCAGATCGCAGCGCACCATCAAGCGAATCCATGAGGGTGTGGCGGATATGACCTCGATGCCGTCGTCCCAGCACTTCTCATCGAGAGCGATCTCAATCACCGCCTTGAGCGTCTCGATTGAGTACGGCTTGGCAAACAGGCTGAACGCACGCGCGCGCAGCGCCGCAATCACATCCTCGGTCGTGCGCCTGCCGGTGAGGACAATCATGCGGGTATGCGGCCGCACTGTCCGAATCTTGCGCAGCAGTTCAAGATCCTCGCGCGGAGAGCTGATCTCCGCAGTCACGATCAGATCGTAGGGCCTCTTTTGAACCGCGGTAAGCGCAAGATCGTTGTGCGGGACGTAGTCCACGCTCCAGTCCTTCGCCACCAGGTAGTCAAACAGCATCCAGTTCATCTCCAGGTCGGCTACCACTAACACCGACCGATGAACGGGCTGGATCGCCACACTTTGACCGAATGCCACACTGCGCGCTTCTTCTTCCAGCTTGCGGGAAGACTGCGCGGCGGCGGGATCGTCGTGGCGAGGAATCATCGTCCTGCTGTCATCCATAGCAGTATCCGCACCCCAGCTCTACTGTCACTTGGAACAGCACAGCCGGACGCGTCGTCCCTCGCCGCTCCTCCTGCGTCATTCGCTGACATAGCGCGCAATCGTGAATAGCTCCTCCGGAAGCCCAGTTTCTCTGGCAGATTTGGCAGTTACTCAAGCCATCAGGCCGCGCACAGAATCCCTGCAGGAATCCGTGGGTAAGTCTCGGGGTCCCGCCGTGCACGCCTCCCCAGGCGCGGCGAAGCGGGACGTGTGCAATATCCGATGCCGGTATCCGTGAAGGGATGAAAGGCTCACGCACGCGGTGATCGACTACTCCACGGCTTCGGAATGACCGAGGAACAGAGCGCAATGCTGGAGCGTATCCGCGAGATGCTGACAGCGAACCAACTTACCGCGGCGGATTGACACACACAGAAAGGTTCAAGGTATCTGCATGGAGCACTTCAGCAACTGCATCTTCTCTGAAATCGAACTTGGCGCAAGTTCCAGTCATCCGCATCGCCTCTCCCGAATGGACATCGACGCTCTGGCAATCGTCTCGGGCGAGATCGACCCATTCCACGTGAGTGAAGACGCCAAATCGGGCAAGGAAGTCTCCGCTGAAGCGGTGGCGGCCGAAACCCTTCTCTCCGCCATGCTCAAGCGCCGCTATCCCGGCCCCGGCACCTCCATCCTGTCTCAGGATCTGGCGTTCTCAGGCTCCCTGTCGGTGGGCGACGAAGTCGTCGGCACCGTGACCGTCCGCGACAAACGTGAGCCCAACATTATCGTCTTCGACTGCCGCGTTACCCGCGGCGATGAGCAGATTGTCTCCGGCATCGTTACTGTAGCTGCACCTACTGAGCACATGACCTGGTCGCGGTTCGCAACACCGCAGGTGATCCTGCGCCGAAACGATGGTTTCGCGCCATCTTCAAGATGTGCGAGAACACCCCGCCGGTGAGTTGCGCCGTAATTCATCCGTGCGATCGCAACTCGCTACTGGGCGCATTGGACGCGGCCAAGGCAGGGCTCATCACGCCCACACTAGTCGGCCCTGAAAAAAAGATCCGCGCCGTGGCCGACGAAGAAGGCGTCGATCTGTCGCCCTACCGCATCATTCACGCCGAACACAGCGTCGCCGCCGCGGTGCAGGCGGTCGCGCTGGTGCGCGCCGGCGAAATCGACTCTCTGATGAAAGGCAGCCTGCACACCGACGAGTTGATGGCCGCGGTCGTGCCCTCCGCGACCGGCCTGCGCACCGCACGCCGCATCAGCCACGTCTTCATCATGGACGTTCCCGCCTACCCGCGCATCCTGTTGATCACCGATGCTGCAATCAACATCGCGCCGCTCGCAAAGGATAAGGTCGACATCGTTCAGAACGCGATCGATCTCGCCCATATCCTCGGCATCGAGCGAGCCGCGCGTCGCGATCCTTGCCGCCGTGGAGACGGTCAACACCCTCATGCCCGCCACCATTGATGCCGCGGTTCTCTGCAAGATGGCCGATCGCGGGCAGATCACCGGCGGAATCCTCGACGGGCCGCTGGCCTTCGATAACGCAGTCAGCGAAGAAGCTGCGCGCATCAAGAAGATCTCCTCGCCCGTCGCCGGCAAGGCGGACATCCTCCTTGTTCCCGATCTCGAAGCCGGCAACATCCTCGCTAAGCAGTTGGAATATCTCGCCGGCGCGAACGGCGCGGGAATCGTCCTCGGCGCGCGCGTTCCCATCGTGCTCACCAGCCGCGCAGATTCGGCCCGCAACCGCCTCACCTCGGCTGCCGTCATGAAGCTGGTCGCCAACGCTCGCCGCGCTCCCGCAGGGGCGCAGCCCTTTGAGGCCGCCCGTGTCTGACTATATCGGCGTTCTCAACTCGGGGTCGTCGAGCATCAAGTTCTCGATTTTTGCCGTCGACGGCAACGAGCTTCGTTCCCACGTTCAGGGACAGATCGGAGCCCTCTTCACCGCACCGCATTTCATTGCCAGGCAAAATGGCAATGTTGTCGTCGATAAACTCTGGTCGGATGGAGTGACTCTCAATCACCGCGAGGCAACTGAATATCTGCTGGTCTTCCTGCGCAATGTCCTCAAAGATGGCCGCCTCGTCGCCATCGGCCATCGCATCGCGCACGGCGGTTCCAGGTTCAGCGCGCCTGTCCTCCTCAACAATCGCATCCTCAATGAACTCGAGAAGCTCATCCCGCTTGCGCCTCTGCACCAGCCTTTCAATCTCGAACCAATCCGCCTCGGCCTGGAGCGGCGCCCGGAGCTCCCCGAGGTGGGCTGCTTCGATACCGAGTTCCACACCACGTGTCCTGAAGTGGCGCAGGTTGTCGCGTTGCCTCGGCACTTGAGAAACGCCGGCGTGCGCCGTTACGGATTTCACGGACTGTCCTACGCCTACGTCGCGTCAGTGCTCCCTTCTGTCGATCCGGCCGCGGCTGCCGGCAAGACTGTCGTACTGCATCTCGGCAACGGCGCCAGCATGTGCGCCCTCAATGCGTGCCGGAGCGTCGCTACGACGATGGGATTCTCGTCGCTTGAAGGGCTTCCCATGGGTACACGCTGCGGCAGTCTCGATCCCGGCGTGATTCTCTTCCTGCTGGAGCACGAGAAGATTCAGGTCGCCCACCTGCAGCGCCTGCTTTACAAGGAGTCAGGGCTGCTGGGTCTGTCCGGAATCTCGAGCGACATACGCACCCTGCTCGCCAGCCGCGAGGCGGGTGCAAAACTCGCCGTCGATGTCTTCGTCTATCGCATCGACCGCGAACTCGGCTCGCTCGCCGCTGCGCTGAGCGGTCTTGACGCAATCGTATTCACCGGCGGCATTGGCGAAAACGCGTCGGCCATACGTGCGCGGGTGTGCCGCGACGCCGCCTGGCTTGGCATCGAGTTGGACGACGCCGCCAACGACGCGGGCGTGGCGCGCATCAGCACCGCGAAGAGCCGCGTCGCGGCCTGGATCATCCCAACCAACGAAGAATTGATGATCGCCCGCCAGACCCGGCAGGTGCTCGAAAAACGAGAAGGGGTCCGCCAGTCGATGCGGGTTCCGCCGCCGCTGCTGAAAGATAAGAAGGCTTTGCCATTATCGACGGCAGGTCAACGTCGTCGTCTGAATCAGCCACCAAAATGAAAAAGCCCAGGCCACCGAAACATGACCTGGGCCTCTCCGTGTCAACCGCTCAACTCACCTTTTCCGATTCGGCGCTGCTGCCCGCCACCGGGGATCCGGTGCTGCTGTCCGTGACCTGCGTGTTGATGGTGTCCCCGGCCACCTGTTCCCGCGTCATGCGCGCCAGTGACTCCGACAGATCGGTGTTCAAGGCTCTGTCCGGATCGGCACGCGCAAACAGATCCAGCAGCCGCGCAATCAAGCCCGTCCATCCGGTCTGATGGCTCGCCCCCAATCCTGCCCCGTTGTCGCCGTGAAAGTACTCGTAGTAGAGGATGTAGTCCTTCCAGTACGGATCCTCCTGGAACTTCTTGGTGCCGCCGTACACCGCGCGTTTCCCGTTTTCGTCGCGAGTAAAGATCTTCGAGAGCCTGCGTGAAATCTCCTTCGCTACCTCAAACAGCGTCATCTTGTTCCCGGAGCCCGTCGGACATTCGACCTTGAAATCATTCCCATAAAAGAGGTACAGGATCACAAGGCTCCGGATGATCAGTACATTCACCGGCATCCAGATCGGTCCCCTCCAGTTCGAATTCCCGCCGAACATCCCCGTATTCGATTCAGCAGGAAGATACTGCACCTTGTACTCCTCCCCGCCCAGGTTGAACATGAACGGATGGTCAAGATGGTAGCGGGACATGGACCGGATTCCGTACTCGCTCAGGAATTCGTTCTCATCCAGAAGATAAGGCAGGATCCGCTCGATCTTCTCTTTGTTGCACACGGACAAGAGCCGGCGGTCGCCATACCCCTTGAAGCTCCCATCCGCCGGAGCAATGTGCTTCAACGGCTCCGGATGGCGGTGCCTGAAGACTTCAACAAGCTTCAGTAGCCTCGGATGCCGCATCAGAACTCCGTTCGCCTCCAGAACGGTTGCGGCACACAGCGGGAGCAATCCGACCATCGAACGGACCCGCAGCCGCGTGCAATCTCCATTCGGAAGACGCAGCAGATCGTAGAAGAACCCGTCTCCGGTGTCCCACATCTCATCGTGGTGCGCGCCAATCCGATCCATGGCGTATGTGATCCACAGAAAATGCTCCAGGAACCGGAAGGCCACGTCCTCGTACATCGGGTCGTGGTCGCAGAGAATGAGCGCAATCTCCAGCATGTTCTGGCAGTAGAACGCCATCCACGCCGTGCCGTCGGCCTGGTCGAGCGTCCCGCCCGATGGCAGTGGCGCGCTCCGATCGAACACTCCGATGTTGTCCAACCCCAGGAATCCACCCGCAAATACGTTCCTGCCCTCAGGATCCTTTCGATTCACCCACCAGTTGAAGTTCAGCATCAGGCCCTGGAACGATTGCTCCAGGAACCGCACGTCCGCACGGCCGAGTTCCTTCTCGATCTTGTAGAGGAACAGCGTCGCCCACGCGTGCACCGGCGGATTCACGTCGCTGAAGTTCCACTCATACGCGGGAATCTGCCCGTTGGGATGCGCATACAGCGTGCGCAGCATCAGCAGCAGTTGTTCCTTGGCAAAATCGAAGTCGACCGAGCGACAGCGAAATCGTGTGAAACGCCAGATCCCACGCCGCGTACCACGGATACTCCCACTTGTCCGGCATCGAGATGATGTCGCTGTTGAGCATGTGGAACCATTCCGCGTTGCGCGTCTTGCGAACGTTTCCGCCTATCAGCGGATGCGCGTGGTGCTCGATCAGCCAGCGATCGAGATCGAAATAGTAGTACTGTTTGCTCCACAGCATCCCCGCCAAGGCCTGCCGATGAACCCTCTGTTCGTCCTCGCTCAGGTTCTCCGGAGTAATGCGATGGTAGAACTCATCCGCGTCCACGACGCGCGCGGCGAAAACATCGTCGAAGTCCTTGAACGCCTCCGACGCCGACTTGCTTCCCAGCCGGAGCCTGAATGTAACGCTCCCGCCCGCCGGCACCTCGGCGCTGTAGTGCGCCGCCGCCTTGGTTCCTTCCTTCGAAGGATTCACCGCACCGGTATTGCCGTTCACCACATATTCATGGAATGCATCCTTGACGTAAGGCTGCTCGTTCGGCTGGCCCCACAACCTGAAAGTGTTGGAGTCATTCTCCGTAAACAGAAGTTCGGGGTCGCCGTCGCACACCAGAACACGCTCTCCCAGCTTCTCGTGCGCCGCCCGTATGGTGGTCGACCCCGTCTGCCGCAGCTCCGGCCTGACTGGATTCGACGCCCACATCCACGTGTTGCGGAACCACATGGTGGGGAGCACATGAACGGGCGCCGCCTCCGGCCCGCGATTGTGTACCGTGATCCGGACCAGCAGGTCTTCCGGGTCAGCCTTCGCGTACTCCACGAACACATCGAAGTAGCGGCCCTCGTCAAACACCCCAGTGTCGAGCAGCTCATACTCCATCTGCTCACGCGATCTCCGCCGGTTCTCCTCCACCAGCTCGTAATAAGGGAATGCCGCCTGCGGATACTTGTAGAGATACTTCATGTACGAGTGCGTAGGAGTGCTATCAACGTAGAAGTAGTATTCCTTTACATCTTCTCCATGATTCCCTTCGCTGTTCGTCAGCCCGAACAGCCGCTCCTTCAGAATTGGGTCGCGGCCATTCCAAAGAGCCAGCGAAAAGCAAAGGTGTTGATTGTCATCGGAGACGCCGGCCAGCCCGTCTTCTCCCCACAGATAGGCGCGCGAGCGCGACTGATCATGAGTAAAGTAATTCCACGCGTTGCCGTCCTCGCTGTAGTCCTCGCGAACCGTTCCCCATTGCCTCTCGCTCAGATACGGCCCCCACTTCTTCCAGGGAATCTTGGCTTCGCGCGCATCGTTCAATCTCTGCTGCTCAGCCGTCTCTGTATAGGTGAAGGGCGTAGACCTCTCTCTCGCTGTCATAACTCTCTCTCCTTCTCAGTGCTCCCCAACTCCGCGAATCAGCCAGCCTGATTCGGGGCGCTCGCTTTGCTTTGGCATTCAAAGAAGTGAAATCCCCAGGGCCCGAGCTCGACATACAGTCCCGGCGAGCCCATCTCGCTCCCCGCGCGCGTGTATTCAACCCCGTTGACTCGGATCGTGCAGACTCCAGATCCCCCCAGCGACTCCCGCCACCCGCACATGCGCCTGCGACAACGAATCGGCGAGATTGACAATAATCAGCGCCCGCTGGCCGCCAAGCGTCCACGTCCACGGACACGATGTTCTGATACGAATCGTTGTCGGGCCATCCCGAGCGCTCGCATAACTCCCACTTGCCGCTGCGCAAAAGCGGCTCATTAACCACCGGCAGCAGCCGCGCATAGAACTTCTGCAGTTCCTCGTCGACAGCCTCATCCGGCCGTCTTCCCAGAAACACCGGCGGCCGCACCTTTCGGCCTTCAAACTCGCCCTTCGTGAAACATCCTGATTCCCGGCAGCGTTCCCACCGTCACTGCCGCCGCGCGCTGTTTCGCTCCGGGGAATGCCGCCGCCGCGCGCGGCTCATCGTGGTTCTCGATAAACCGCAGCAGCTTCTCCTGGTACGTCAGGTCGGCGCACAGATGCAGCCGCACGCTCTCCGCATTGCTGTGCTCCAGGCGGTCATACAGCTTCTTGTCGTAGCAGAAATCAAAGCCCTGCCGTTGCAGATCCCACTCCAGGTCCCAGTACGCTTCGCCGATGAACAGGAATCCCGGCGAGTGCGCTTTCACCGCCGGGATCACTTCGCACCAGTATTCAGTCGACGGCCTGAACCCCGCACGCGCATTCCATGTTCGCTCGAAGATCCGCGTCATCGGCAGCATCGCCATATCGCAGCGAACTCCATCCGCCTGCGCCGCGATCGAAAACAGCGTCTCAATCACCGCCCCCCGCAGCCCCGCGTCAAACGCATTCAGTTGCAGCACATCCGGCCACGCCGGAAAGTTCGGATCGCGCCCCCGCGCAAAGACCACTCCGCTCGTGACGAGAAACGATTCCTGGTCCCCAAACCCGTCCTGCACTGATCCCCGAACGAAGTACTCCGGATGCGACTCCACCCACGGATGATCCGGAGCCACATGATTCGGCACGAAATCGAGAATCAGCTTCATGCCCCGCGCGGCCAGTTCCGCACGCGCAGCGGCAAGACCCGCCCTGCCTCCAAGATGCGGATCAACCTCGTAATTCCGTATGCAGTAAGGCGAGCCGACGTTATCGCTGCTTTCAAAATCCGGCAGCGCGCGGCGGAAGTCTTCCAGCAGTCCGGGATTGTGATTGGCAATCGCGATCCCCGCCGGACTCCGCTCCCACACGCCCATCAGCCACACCGCATCGAAGGCATGCGCGGCAATCGCGTCCCATTCGGCCGCGGGAACCGACCCAAGGTCCACCGCGCGCCCGTACTTGCGCGTCAGATCCGCCAGCCAAATCCAGGTATCGATTTCATATAGGGTGGGATAGGCGGACCAGGCGGTCCGTGCAGACACTTCTCCGACTCGCTCCGGAGACGCGACAGCCATTTTGAACACTCCCCGCCGCTCAGACAACGGCGTCCTCAATGACTCGGTTATAAAAATCGCCTTGGTGGAGCTTCCTAGACTTTCGCCACGCGCTATCGGAGTTTACGAACCTCCCCTAAAACGCAACACTGGAAAGACTGACAGTCCCCGCTCGTCGCCCGACCGGCGCCGCCGCGCGCTCCGGCGCCCCGCAGGGCACTGCATATTCTGTCAGATGTTCCGGTTTCGGCTTCATGTTTTACTGGCGCGCAGGTAATGACGGCAATATCTTGCCGCGGATGAAACCACTGACCGCTTTCCTCTCACAGGGCTGAGTAGGAGTTCCATGTCATACAAGTCGAAGCGGCCGGACAGAGCGGGCCAGATGAGACACCTCGCTCATCACTCGTTGTTGCGCCTGGTTCCCTGGCTGGCTCTGGCCTTTTCCATCTCCCGCCCGGCATCGGCCCAGGATCTGGCTCCCCGCGCCTATCTCATCACTCCCACAAGGAGCAACGCAGTCACCCTGACCTATAGCCTTTCCGACGGCAATATGAACCTCGACGGAGCCGTTCCCATCACCGACGCCACGGTGCGGCTCAGCACCCCGGTTGCCAGTTATGTTCGCTCCATGGGCGTCGCGGGACGATCGGCAAACGTCCTGGTCGCCTTGCCGTATGGCTTCGGCGACTTCCACGGCACCCTCTTCGGTAACCAGACAGACGTCTATCGATCGGGCCTGCTTCCCTTGACGTTCCGCTTCTCAATGAATCTGAAGGGCGGACCCGCCATGGACGTCCGCCAGTTCCTCCGCTGGAAGCAGAAACTTCTCATCGGCGCCAGCATCAAGGTCGTGCCTCCCACCGGCCAGTACGATCCGGCCAAGCTCATCAATCTCGGAAGCAACCGCTGGTCGTTCAAACCCGAAGGCGGCCTCTCCCGGCGCTGGGGCCACTGGGTCCTTGATACCTACGGGGGCGTCTGGTTCTACACCGTCAATCCCAAGTTCTTCTCCGAGAATGCATTCTCGAAGGGCATCAACCGACAGGCACAAAACCCCATGGGCTCCTTCGAAGGCCACTTCAGCTACGACGTCAAGGGACGCGCATGGGCTTCGCTGGACGGAAACTTCTGGTTCGGTGGCGCCAACAGCCTCAACGGTGTGACCAATCCCGCAACGTCCAACCGTAACTCCCGGGTGGGCGGCACAGTCTCTCTTCCGGTGTCGAAGCATCAGTCTCTGAAGTTCAGCTACAGCAACGGCGCCTATATTCACTACGGCGGAAACTTCCAGAACGTCTCAGTCGGCTGGCAGTACTCCTGGATCACTAAACGTTGAATGAGGTTCCCGGCCCTCCGCGCTGGCTGCTCATCGCCTGCAAACGGGCATGAATCGAGGCTTAGTGCACCCTTCTATCGCCGGGTAATTTCGGACACAGTTCCTGATACGGCCGATCGGGAAGATACTGCTTCCACTCCTTTACTGTCAGATTGCGTCCTGCAATCGCGCATCCGCGCTCCACCCACTTATCGAGATCCAGATTCCAGTCCCACTCTCCCACTGACCCGTGATCGCCACTCCACACAATCCGCTTCCCGTCGGGACTGAACGCCACGTGGACCATCAGGCTGTCATCCGTGTCCATCAAGTCCTGCCCGATCCACTGGCCTGCGCCCACGTCCCACAGCCGGACCGCCCCATCCATCCCCACGGCCAACAGTTTTCCATCCGGCGAAAACTTCACGCTCCTCGGCACCGTCTCACCCAGGCTTGCGCTGCCAAGACTCTTCCCGGATTTCAAATCCCACACCGAAATGCCGTAAGGATGCCCCTCCGCCAGCATTTCGTCGCCGCTCCCGGCAGCGGCATGCAGGTCCGCGCTCTCTTCCGTCATACCCTTCAAATCAATCTCGGGCTGTACCGGTTGACCGTTCTCGAGGCTGAACAGGCCAACCACACGATCATTTGTTCTTGGGGCCGCCAGATAATTACCGCTCGGGCTGATGGCTATTCCAAAAATTTCAGCCATGCCCGTCCGCCCATCGAGCACCTTCGCCGCTCCGCCGCGCAAATCCCATATCCGCACCACGCCTGCCTTTGTCACCGCGACCAGTCTTCCATCCGGCGTAAGCGCCGCCGCCGCAATGTCGCTCTCTCCCTTTTCCCGGGCAGCCGAATAGTCCCCCAGCTTCTGCCCGCCGGGAACCTCCACCGCGTTAAAGCCCACCATCTCGCGCGACTGCGGTCCCGGAATCGGCCATACCAGTTTCTTACTGTCGGCACTGAACGCCAGCGTATTCACCCAGCCATCGTTCTCCCCACCCTCGAAACTCCACACCACCTTCCGCGTAGTTGCGTCCCACAGGAATACATCCCCATCCTTGGTCCCCGTAGCGATCCACTTGCCGTCGGGGCTGAATACTACCGGCAACGTGCTGTCCTCATCTTTTGCATCGCTCGCGTCGAAGGGCGGTACGCCCCCAATACCCCAGTCGTTGTCCAGGAGCAGTAGGTCACCATTCGGGCCGCGCACGGCGATCAGGCTGAAATCCGGCGACACCACCGCATCGTTCAACCCGGCCCACTGCCGCTCGCGCATCGGCCGCACCGGAAGCATGCTGCGCGTGTCCCACTCGCCCAGTCTGCCCCCGGCAAACGCAGCCAATCGCGACCCATCCTGATTCAACGCCACACCTGTAAAACGCACACCTGCCACCGCCGGCACCATGCCCATCAATTTCCCTGACGTCGTGTCGAATACCTCCAGGTCGCCAAATCGCGTGGTTGCCACCAACCGCGTCCCGTCTCCGCTATATGCCAGGATGTAGTTCCCATCGTCGCGCCGCTCCTCACGCGGAGTCGGCTGCCGCAGGGTCTTCGTTCCCACCATCACCTTTCCGTCAAACCATCGCAGTGCAAAGCTGGCATCGTTCTTCGGATTGATGGCTACGTTCGTAATCGCGTCACCAGCCGCGCACCCCTCCAAATGCGTAGACTTCTGCAGCGCTGGCGTCCAGTTCGTCACGCTCCAAACCTGGAGATTGCATCCGCCGCTGGCAATGAATACGGCTTTCCCCATAGCAGCTGCTTCGACATGTTCAGGTGCACCTGGCAACCCGCTTTTCCGCAGTGCCCCCGTCGCCGCATCCCGCACCTGCAACGGCTGGTAGTCACTTCCCAGCACCAGCCACCTGCCGTCCGAGGTGAACAGGATTGAGTCGAAAGACGACTTCAGATCCGTACCCGTCTCCACCCACCACAACCGCGTCCTCTGCCGCACATCCCACAACTCCAGCTGATTCCCGTTCGGGGCAGCCAGCAGCCGCCCATCCAGACTGAACGCCATTCCACCCTGCACATAGGTCATCGGATTCTTCGGGTGCAGAACCCCGATCGCCTCCGGCCGCGCTTCGTAGACAGACGTGATGGCATCTCGCACCTCGAAATGCGAAGCGTCACTCTTGTATGCCGCGATGCTCAACAGAACGGCCAGGTCGTAATTGCTTGCTGCCTCAGTCTTGGCCTCGCTCGCCAGCCGGATGGCGTCCTTGGTGCGCGCCTGCGCCTCTTCTTGCGCTCGCTCATACAGCGCCAGCCCACCGCCGATTGCCGCAATCCCCGCAACGATCGCCGCCGCAATTCCCAGGTTGCGTCGCACGCGCTTTCGGCTGAACTTCAACATGCGCTGCTCGTTCTTACCGAGCGCGCGCATGTCCTTCAGGCCTTTGCTCACCACCCGCAGATCGAGCGCATCCAGTGGTTCGCCGGTCTTGCCGTCCACCCACTCCCGCGCCCGGTTCTCCAACAGCCGCCGCGCCCGCGCACCCGCCGTCAGAGACAGCGCAAAATCCCGGCGGATCACCGGCGCCAGCGTGTCGTGCGTAAGCGTCGTTGCGGGCTCGGCCGTCTCATCTCCATCCTCACGCGGCGGCTCGGCCAGCAGATACAAATCCTTGTTTTTCTGGATCAGTTCCTCAAGCCCCGCCACCTTCGGATACGTCGTCTTCAGCTCCGCAAGCGTGCGCCGGCGCGACGTCCCGAGATCCGACGTGTGCTCCACCAGCAGGTCCAGCTCGATGCCATTGCTATAGCGCGCGCCGTCCTCCAGCGCGTACAGCCGATCCAGCTGCTCGCCATAGAAGCCGTGCAGCGGATTGTCCAGCGCCGAAAGCCCGTCATACAGCGCGCGCGTGTACACCGGATCGCCGTTCTTCCTCGCTTCATCCCACAGTTTGTTGAGCACGATCTGCAGCACCGTGGCAATCGGCGAATTGGGATCGTTCAGCCGGCTCGCCACATACTCCGCAAACCCGTTATCCAGTGTGATCCGATATTGGTCACGCAGCGCCGCGGTGCGCACCGGCCCCTCGATCACCTCCACAACGCGCGCCCCATCAAGGCGCTCGAGCCACACATCTGTGACAAGCTGCGGCAAAGCACTCACCAGCGGCGTGCGGATTTCGGGAACATACTCCTTGCGGAACGACAGAATCAGCCGCGCCTTCGATTGCGGAAAGCGCAATTGACCCGTCTTGGCATTCACAAACAAACCGGTAAGCCGCGCCAGGAACGCCGTCAGTTCGTCCCGCGCATCCGCCGTCGCAGTGCGGTGCGTGATCGCCTCCTCAACCTGGTCCAGAATCACCAGCCGCGGTTCATCGCTCTTGGTCCAGGCCTCAATCGCCGCATCCGCCTCATCCAACGACCCGCCCACAGCACTGCAGAAATCCTCCAGCAAGTCGACACTGCGCCGCCGGTACTCGACCGCGCATCGCTTCTTCAATCGTGGAAGTAGCCCGGCATTCAACAGGGACGACTTGCCCGCGCCCGACTGCCCATAGAAAAGAAGAATCGGCGGCGAGCCGGCCCCGCCCTGCGCCCAATCGTAAAGCGTGCGGATCTCCGCCCTCCGCCCGAAGAACAGCGGCGCGTCCGCCTCCGCATGTCCCTTGATCGAAACGTACGGCCGCTCCGGCAGTGGGTACTCGGCAAGATCCAACAGCGGCAGTCCGATCAGCGGATCCTTCGCCCCCGCGCTCAAGCTCCACGTGCGCTCATCCCGCGTCAGATTCGGCTTGCGGCACAGTATCCACGGAAACGCGGCAGGTTCGTCATCCTCAACCGACATCCTCCGATAGCGGCTCAGCACCGCATCGCTCTCCGCAACCTCGGGTGGAGGTTTCAGCTCCTCATGCTGCAGCACCACGGCCGCCGAGGCCTGCGCAAACGCATCCTCCACGGTCAGGTCGGCCGCCAGCTTCGCATAGAACGTCGAAGCGAAATCGAGAGCCATGCGATCGTCCACCGTGCTGATGGTGGCCACAACATAGGGAATGCTCTCCGCCAGCCCCGCTGCCCAGCGCTCGGTCGAGCACGCATTGAAGAACGCCACCTTCAGGCTCTTCTGCCGCGCTAGAAAATCCTCCAGCAGCACACCGCTGACCACCTGCTTCCCCTCCGCCTCGGCCGGAAGCAGCAGGCTCTGCGGACTCGCGTGACCCCCGAAATGAAAGATCGTCACGCGATCGGAGTTGAACTGCTCCACCAGCTCCGCACGCGTGCAGTTGAGTCCGGAGACATACTCCCATGAGCCCAGCGCCCACACATCCTTGAGCGCCGAGCAGATGTTCTTCTGCTCCGCCTCAAGCGCGGGCAGCGCGGCTTCCCGATCGTTCTTCGGGTCGCCGAATGCAACGAACAGAATGGGCTTGAGCGTGTCGGACATTGGCTTTCTCGGCGACGCCGCGGTTCGGGGCACAAAGACCCCCGCGTCCTGATTGCCGTGGATGATCCAATTCGACTGACAAATTGGGGAATGCACAAGCGTACCAACAGGCGCTCATGCACGCTACTGAATTTAGCCGTTGTTCGCGGCTCTAATGCGGGTCGCCGCCGGCAGGAGTCAGATCGCTTGGCTGCAGCTTCGCAACCGGAATGCGTCGTCCCCGGATTTCAACCACCGCCGACTTCAGTCCCTGCGAAGCATCGATCAGCGCCTTTAGGGAGTTGATGATCTTCGTCGCATCGTCGATCAACTTGGGCGCCATCGTCAGGCACGCCATGATGGTGGTGGCGGCAAGCGCGAGATCGCGGCTCTCCATCACCTCGGCCTGCACATCGTTCACTTCGGGAACCGCGGCCAGCTCCGCCTTCAGCTTTGCCGCAAGCGCGTCCACATCGACGCCGGGGTCCGCTTCGAACTGGATCGTAAATTCCGCCATTTGAACCTCTTCGCTTGGGGCACGCAATTTCTCGTGTATTCTACACTCCAACCGGGCAATCCCGAACACGGCGTGCCTTGCCCCTGAGGTAGGAGATGGCAGAGCTCCCTTCGGATCTCACGCAGTCGCAGGATCTGGAGCTGACTCGCGCCTCTGATCCCGCCGCCACTCTTGCACCCGCCTCCGATTCCGACTCATCGCAACTCAAAACATGGGGCAACTTCCAGCTTCTGCAGCGGCTGGGGCATGGCGGCTTCGGCGAAGTCTTTCGCGCCTGGGACCCCGTGCTGGAACGCGAAGTGGCGCTCAAGCTGTTGCTGCCCCGCGGCCAGAATCCTGAGCAGGAGTTTGCGAGTCTCGTCACAGAAGCGCGCGCCATGGCGCGTGTCCGCCACCCCAACATCGTGTCCGTGTACGGAGTCGACCGGCGTGAAGGCCGAGTCGGTTTCTGGAGCGACTACATTCGCGGCCAGACGCTCAGCGCGCTCGTCGCCGCGCGCGGGCCGCTCGCCGAGCCCGAAGCGGCACGGTTGGGCATTGCCCTGTGCGAAGCCCTCGCGGCCGTCCACCACGCCGGCCTGCTGCATCGCGACATCAAGCCCGGCAATGCCATACGCGACGAAAACGGCCGTGTGCTGCTGATGGATTTCGGCCTCAGCCAGGGCCTGCTGACCACCTCCGCCATGGCCGGCACGCCCGGCTACCTGGCGCCCGAACTTCGCGCCGGCCAGACCGCCTCCGTCCCCAGCGACATCTACGCCATGGGCATCCTGCTGCGCTTCCTCATCACCGGATCGAGCCTGCCCGAAGTGAAAGGCACGCAGCCTCCAGGCGCACCGCCTCAGAAAATCGCCGCGATCATCGCCCGCGCCACCCAATCCGACCCAAAGCTTCGCTACCTCAGCGCCGAACAGATGGCTGCCGCCCTCAGCGAACTCATCGCCGCGCCCGCTCTGTCAAAACCATCGTCACTCGCAACCTTCCGCTCCTGGCGCATCTATGCCATAGCCGCCGTCATCGTGCTGCTCCTCCTCCTCTTCGTGCCGCGGCTCTTTCACAAATCGGATGCCGGAGCCCCCGCCGCCGGCACTCCAACCTCCACCAGCTACCTGGCCGCCAACGACGCACTGCTGCGCTACGACAAGCCCGGAAATACCGACAAAGCCATCGCCCTCTACCAGTCGGTCCTCAAGCAATCCCCCAACTACGCGCTCGCCGAGGCCGGCCTTGCCCGCGCTTACTGGCGCAAGTTCCTTGACACCTCCGAGACCAAATGGGCCGACGATGCCACCCAGGCCGCGTCGCGCGCCGTCGAAATGAACCCCAGTCTCGCGCCCGTGCAGATGACCGTCGGCATGATCCACGTGAACCAGGGCAAATTCGACGTGGGCATGCAGGAGTTGGAGCAGGCTCAGAAACTCGACCCGCGCAGCGCCGATGTGCGTGCCGACCTCGCCGAGGCCTATCGCCAGCAGGGCCGCATCGCCGACGCCAAAAACGAATTCCAGACAGCGATGGATCTGGACAATGACAACTGGCGCTGGCCTTACCTGCTGGGCGCTCTCCAGATCGACACCGGCGACCTCAAAGGTGCCGAACAAAATCTGAATGCGGCGCTCACCAGGACTCCGGACAATGCGCGCATTCTCTATGACCTCGGAATCGTCTATCGAAAGGATGGCAGGTTAGCCGAGGCAGAGTCCGCGCTGGAGAAATCCATCGCGCTTGATCCGCGTGCCGATCCTCTGATGGAGTTGGGTCAGGTCGCGGTGCAGCAGAATGATTACCCAAAGGCAATCGTCTCCTATGAACGTGCCGTTCAACTGAGTCCATCCGACTACGACGCCTGGGGCAACCTCGCCGCCGTCTATCAAATCAGCGGTCAACACCAGGCGGAGTCCGTCGACGCTTACAGGAAAGCCGTCGCGCTGGCGAGCGAGGCGATCCTCAAGAATCCTGAAGATCCCTACCTGGTCTCCGTGCTCGGCGAGTATTATGCGAATCTCCACGATGAGGACCACGCCCTGCCCTTGATGCGCAAAGCGGTCGCCCTCGCGCCGACCAGTCCGGATGTATTACAGCGCGTCGGTGAGTCGTATGAAGTTCTGGGACACCGGAAGGAAGCGATCTCATTTATCAAGAAGGCGTTGGACCTTGGGTTTTCACTCGGCTATGCTAGGAACGATCCGACCCTGAAGGCCCTTCGCCAGGATCCCGACGCTCCGCCGTCAATCCGAGAGTCACAGTTCCCCGCTCCAAAACACGGAGGTAAACAGTGAGCAAAACAGTTGTCGAAATTGTGCAGGATGGCTCCTACCGGGCGGCGCAGCCGCAGCAGGTTCTTATTGCCGAGGGCAACACCATCCAGTTCTCCAATCAGCAGGGCGGCGGCACCCTCCTGGTTCTCACGCCAGAGACATCAGGAGTTCTTTCTCCCACTCCGAGTTCGCCTTTGGAGATCGCTGGCGGATCTTCCGTCTCGTTCGAGTTCCTGAAGCCATCCGGTGGAGCGTACTACGCGCAGGTCCTGCCGGAAGGAGAGGAACCTTATCCGATTGACGGCGCCGCATCCGGGGATGGCCCGATCCTTACGATCCTCTCTTCAACCGATCGAGGCACCAACAGCCGCACCGGCCGTGGCTTGTAGCCTTCAGCTCGCACCCGGCGCGCGAGGTTTAAACCATTCAGCGCGCGTTATTTAGTTGACGGGCAGACTCCCTGGATTGCATCATCGCATCACGGTCACCCCCATGACCACCCGAGTCCTGTCTCTCATCTCCTCTGTTGCTAGAAAAGAAAGGTGGTCCAATCATGGCGAACACAACCAAGCCCGTCGTCAAGCCCATCGTCCCAGCCCCCGCGCCCAATAGCACTGACAGCCGGACCGGGCGCTAGTCGCTCGCTCCTTTGAATTGCCGAAAGCGGCCATCCCTCAGGCCGCTTTTCTGCAGCCCTTATCGCTGACTTCGGCTCAGACCTGATTTCCGTTCAAACCTGATTTCCGTCCAAAACAGTATGGATCGTTACCCGCCGCGTGAAGAAGTCATGCGCCGGCGCGGGGTTCTCGTCTTCATCCGCATCACTCGCCCGCTCAAACACGCCGGGCTCCCTCAGCGCCGGCATCTTGAAATCCAGCGCATCGAACAAGTCCGTCGACACAATCAGCAGCAGATCGTCGGTGCTCTCCGCCGCACCTTCCGGAACCCAGCAGCGCACCGCCTGCCCTGATTTCGCAAAGACTGTCTCGCCCGCCCCAAGCTGCTGCGTCCCCGCCCCCAGCAGCTTCGTCGAGATGCTCCAGTCATCGGAGAACGCCAGCAGCGCCGCATAAAGAACCTTGGACGATTTATTCGTGACCGCGGCCTTGTACGACTTCGGCTGCACAGCGCCCGACGCGTCCCGCTCGCACTGCCATTCAATCTGCCGCAGTGGCGGGCACGGCAGTGCAGCCTCGTCCGCGGCGCCGGGATTCTGCGTGATCAGAAACTCCACCCAGTCCGCGGGAATCTGTGTCGCCGGATTTTCGAGCTCCAGCCGCTGCATCCAAAGCGTCATGTGATTGAGAGCCGAAATCACCGCGTCTGCATCCGCCGCATTCGGCCCCGTCGGCCAAAGCACCCGCCCTCCGTCGCCCGCCAGCACCTGGAAACCCCCATCCTTCGCGAGCACGCGAAGCTTCGCATCGGCTCCCACGCGGAACGTCCGGGCCCGCGCCATCCGCGCCTCCAACTCGGCCACGCCGCTCGGGTCGCCCTGGAAGCTCACGTTCACCAGGGCCGCCTGCGAAACCGGCACCGCCTTGTAGGGCGCACCCTCGTCCGCGTGCGCGCCGGCTTCCATCTGCAACACCGCAGTGGCCGGCGTTACCGACACCACCGCTGCGAATGCCTCTGCCTTCGTCGCATCCGCAAGTTCCGCTGCTCCCGCGCTCATCGGATAGAGTGCGAAACGGTCGCCCGCCGCCACCCGCATCATCGAACCGCGATCGATCGTCCATTTGCCGCTCAGCCCAATCCGCGCGATCGCATAATCAGCCCACGCTGAAGGCGTCAGTCCCAGAAACAGGTTGTCGAAGATCGCGTCGCCGCCTGACGACTCCAGCTTCGGTGTCTGCATCGCTACGCTTTGCTGAACGGCGCTCCGCACCTGGTGCATGAGCTCGCGATAGCCTAGCGGCTCGGTGGCGTTCCGCAATGTCTCGGTAAGGAAATAAGTGAACGCGCCATGCCGCTTTCCGCCGCCGAAGTACTCCTTCGCTGTCTGGTTGTCCTCGCATGCGGCCAGCAGCACATGCCTCCCTGTCTGGTCCGGCGCATACGCGGCCAAAGCCAGCGTCAGCGACCCCATCCCCGGCGGAGGACTGGGAATGTCGCGGCTCGCCTCCCGCCACGCCGGACGAGCGAGATAAGCCTCCAACGGCTGAGAGTCTGTCCGCGGTTCCAGCCGTCGTTCCCAGGCCGTCGCATCCACGGCGCCGGCAACATCCTTCAGATCGCGCGTCACCGATCCCGAGTGGCACGAGTCGAAGATCGTCGTCACGTGCACGCCCTTCGAAGTCAGCTCCCCAATCAGCGTGGCAATATCCTTGTCCACCAGGTCGTACGCGCCCAGCACCCGGCTGTCGTAGCAAACAATCGACTCGTTCATGTCGTCGGGCTCAATCTCCTTGAACAGCCCGCCCGCCGGCACCTGCGAACCGTGTCCCGCATAAAAGAACAGCGCAATGTCGTCCTTCCCCGCCTGTCCCAGGTGCTCGCGAAACGCCTGAATGATCTTGCCCCGCTCCGCCTCCTGGTTATTGAGTCGCACCAGATGCAGTGGCTGCTCGGCGAACCGCGTCTTGAGCAGGTCCTCCATCACGTTTGCGTCGTTCACGCATCCGGCCAGGGGGCGAATCCCCTCCGGATACGTATCGATCGCCACCAGCAACGCGTACAACTCGGCCATCGGAATTCACCTCGAGCGTGAATTGAATAGTCGCACACAATCGCCGATACTCTCTCTCCAAAAGCAGACTACGAACGATTCCGACAAGACGCACCGGGGCCAACGAACGCGGAACGATGCCCGCAGATGTCGCAGGCGCAGCGATTCCAGTAGGATAAGAGAAACGCGGGCCTGTAGCTCAACGGTTAGAGCAGGGGACTCATAATCCCTTGGTTGGGGGTTCAAATCCCTCCGGGCCCACCATCAAATCAACACCGCCTCCTCCCGTCTTCAGCGTTCCGCCTCAGCTTTGCTCTCTGTCAGTGAAAGTCATGTGACCTCACTTCCAGGGCACGATCTGGAAGAGCCATGAGACGCGTAGCTTTCACATGAATCACATTGTCCTGATTCTGGAGCGGGCCTTCGACAAGAAGGAACTTGCTGCGTGTCACTACCAGTCTGTCTCGTTCATAAAGATCAGGCGTGACAATCACATTGGCGATGCCCGTCTCATCTTCCATCGAAATGAAGATGAAACCCTTGGCCGTGCCTGGCCTCTGCCGCGCGATCACCCATCCGGCCGTCCGCACGAACTCACCATCCGGGCGAGTCCGTAGCTCCGTCGCCGAAAGGATATTGCTACTGCGCAGCTCCGCGCGCCGATAGTGCATCGGGTGTTTCCCTACCGTCAGGCCCGTCCCGGCATAGTCGGCGACCAGTCGCTCCTCGACGTTCATCTGCTCTAACGGAAGCGCATCGGAGTCTTCGCTGAGCGCATCACTCGTCTGCCGGAGCAGCGGACCTTCCAGCTTCCCGGCTCTCTCCACCTGCCAAAGCGCATCGCGCCGATGCCGGATGCCATCGAGCTGATTGAGCGCCCCGATCTGCGCCAATCGGGTAAGCTCCGCCCGGTTGAGAGTCGGAACGCGCCTGGCTAAATCCTCCGCCGAATGAAAATGCCCATCGCGCCCACGCGATGCAACCAGTGCCTCAGCAGATTTTTGCGTCAACCCTTTCGCATAGCCAAGCCCAATGCGCAACGAAAGCGTGCCGTCGCTTTCATGTTCAATCGCGCAGGCCCAATCGGAAACCTGTACGTCAATCGGCTTCACACGCAAGCCGTGCCTCTGCGCATCTTTCACCAACACAGCAGGTGAATAAAAGCCCATCGGCTGGTTGTTGAGGATTGCCGCTGTGAACGCGGCGAGGTACTTCACTTTGAAATAAGCCGAAGCATACGCAATCAAAGCAAACGACGCTGCGTGCGATTCTGGAAAACCATACAACGCAAAGGAACTGATTTGCTGCACGATCCGGTCCTGTGTGGCAGCGTCGATGCCGTTCGCCGTCATACCCTCACGGAGTTTGCCTTCGAGATTCTTCATGCGCTCCCAGGATCGGCGCATCCCCACGGCGCGGCGAAGCTCATCAGCTTCTGCGCCAGTGAAGTTGGCAACTGTCATCGCAATGCGGAGCAGTTGTTCCTGAAAGAGCGGCACGCCGAGCGTGCGTTTCAAAACCGGCTCCAAAGACGGATGAGGATAAGTAACTTCTTCCTTGCCCTGGCGCCGCCGCATGTACGGGTGCATCATCTGCCCCACGATTGGACCGGGGCGGATAATCGCCACCTGTACCACGAGATCGTAAAACTTCTCCGGATAATTTCGAGGTAAAGAGGCCATCTGCGCCCGGCTCTCCACCTGAAACATGCCCACCGTATCGGCCCGTTGCAAGGTTCGATATATCTCGTCATCCTGAGGCAAGTGAGCCAGATCAATTCTGCTTACGTCACGCTCCGAAGACGATTGTTTTCGAAACAGACTTACCATTTCGGGCTGCTTCGCCGTCTCAAGCGCGTCGTCATCTTCCGGCAACTGCGCCATATCAACCCTGTCGCCGTAATGCTCCGGAATCAGTTCAAGACAATCTTTCAGAACCGCCATCATCCCCAGGCCAAGCAGGTCCACCTTGATGATGCCCAGGTCGGCACAGTCTTCCTTATCCCACTGAACCACGGTGCGCCCCGGCATCGAGGCCCGCTCCAGCGGCACCACCTGATTCAACTGCCCCTGACAGATGACCATGCCGCCCGAGTGTTGTCCCAGATGGCGCGGCAAATCCTGAATCCGCATGGACAACTCAAGATACTTTGCGATGGCCGGGTGCCGGATATCGAACCCGGCGTGATGAAAGGAATGCGCCATGGTATCGGTCGCGCCACGCCACTCCCATTGCCCCACCAGGCTCGACAACCGCCCCAGGGTGTCTTCATCAAACCCCAATGCTTTCCCGGTATCGCGTGCCGCGGACTTGCCGCGATAGGCAATGACGTTGGCGGTCATCGCCGCACCAAGTTCGCCATACCGCTGATAGACATACTGAATGGCCTGCTCCCGCTTGTCTTCCGATGGCAGATCGAGGTCGATGTCCGGCCACTCATTCCTGCTCTCGCTCAGGAACCGCTCAAAGAGCAGTTCCATTCCAACCGGATCGATGGCCGTAATTTCGAGCGCATAACAGACGGCGGAGTTGGCCGCGCTCCCGCGCCCCTGTACCAGAATTCCGTTTCGCTTGCAGAAGCAGATGATGTCCCACACGATGAGGAAATATCCCGCGAATCCGAGTTTCGCGATCAGAGCCAGCTCACGCTCCACCTGCTTCTTCGCGCGTTCCAGCAAGCTGCGATCCCGCTTGTGCCCATAACGCCGCTCCACGCCCTCCGCAACACGCTTGCGCAGAAAGCTGTCCATCGTCTCTCCATCCGGCACCGGATAACGCGGAAACTCGTAACCAAGATCATTCAATTCAAAGCGAAGCCGCGAAGAAAGATCGACAGTGTTCTCCACGGCTCCAGGCACGTCCTGAAAAAGCGCGGCCATCTCCTGAGCCGGGCGCAGGTAGCGTTCATCGTTCAGGTCCAGAAGCCGGCCCGCCTGATTCAATTCCACATGATTGCGTATGGCCGTGAAGAGATCTTGAACCTCGCGTTCATAGGCGGTCGCATACCGAACGCCGTTGGTCGCAAGCACCGGCAACTTCAGCGCGTTGGCAATGCGAATTGCGGCCTGGTTCCGTGCCTCTTCCGCGCGTCCAAAATGGCGCTGGACTTCAACGTAAACATTCTCGCGCCCGAAGATGCGCATCAGCTGTTCGACACTCGCGCGGCCCGCGGCTTCATCTCCTCGCTTGAGCGCCGCGGCCAGCGGCCCCTCGTCTCCTCCCGTGAGGCAGACCAACCCGGTTGCGTACTGATGAAGATCGTCGAACGTTGCAGCGCCATGATTTTTTGTCGTCTCGCGCATCTTGAATTGCGTGATGAGCTGGCAAAGATTCTGGTATCCCTGCCGCGACTCACACAGCAATGGAAGGCGTACCGGTTCGCTTTTGTGCTGGTGCGGCAGCCATATCGGAGGCATCAGCCGCGGCCCGAAACTCGATACGCTGATCTCCGCCCCAATATGAGCACGCACTTTATTTCGCTTGCCGCTGGTATGAAATCGGGCAGCGCCATAGACGCCGTTATGATCCAGCAACGCCATCGCCGGCATCTCCAGCGAAGCGGCGCGCTCGATCAGGTCTTCCGGCAGCGACGCGGCCTCAAGGAAGCTGAAGGCGCTCGCTGCGTGTAGTTCGATATATCTCTCAGTCATACAAAGCCGCCATCTGCCACTGCTCCCGCAGCAGGTCGCGCATCAGACAACAACAGAGCACTGCGCCGTTATCCGCGTGCGCTACCAGGTCCCATTGTTCGCATCTCCACGTTGTCCGGCTCCACCACTCGCCCCCCGCTCGCCATGGTCCAAACGCCCGTTCAACGGCATAACGCTTCTCCCGAAAAACAAATGCCATGGGACGCTTGTTCTGCAATGTGACGGCAATTGCCTCTGCCGGCCGTATCCGCCGCATGGCGGTAAACAGCGCAGAAGGCGGCGGCTCCGATGACTCTGTTGCGGAGACAGAAAACGGCTCCATGCGAAAGCTGTCAGGCAGATGTGTGTCGGCGAGCACCGCAGAGCCTGCATTTCCGTCGCCCACGATCGCGCGGACGCGCGCCATCGTCACATCCAGGCGAGAAGGTTCCGGCAACTGCGGTGAAAACAACCCGAGTTGTACCTGGCTAGTCGTTCCCGGCTCCGCATCGAGCGAGACAACCAGAATCGCAGCCTGCGGCGGATGCGCTTCAAGATCGAGATGCAGTAGCTTGATCCAGAGCTGACGATCATTGCTGGGCAGTGCCGGCCGCACCGTACGTGTGTGCCCAGAACGTGTGTGCCCAGTGCCGCCCTCTAACGTGAGCGTAATGCTGACAGAAGCCAGCGCCAGCATGCGCGCCGTCGCACGGAGAATCATCTGCTCCAGCAATACATTCACGACGAACATCAGTGCATCGAGCGCTTCGATGGGTGAATCCAGTTCCATGCGCTCGGCGAAGTTCGAAGACCGGCTCCACAGGCTGAAACAAGTGCGGCATCTCGCCGCGCGCCCTCTGTCGAAGCCGCTTGCCGTCTTGTCCCAGGCGGGAGATGAGTTCTTTTTCCGGCAGCGCAGCCAGCATTCCCAGGGTGCGAATTCCCCACATCGAAAACGTCTCGGCCTGCTTTTCATTGAGATCGAGCACCGCGAGCGGCAGCGAAGCCAGCGCCGTGCTCTCCTCGCCCGTGGGGATGACTCTCACCGATAACGGCAACGGCGCTTTAGCAACAGCAACTGCCGCGTGAAAATTGATGCTCACGGCAACGCAGGCAGTGATCCCCAATGCCCGCACCCGCGCCAGAAGGCTTTGCGCCAGCGTCTCCGGCGAACCGAAGAGGCCTCTCGTCCCGGCAATATCGATGACACAGAGAAACGCTCCATTCTCACTGCGTTCCTCGACCCGCGGCGAAAAGCCGCCCGCGCATTCGAGCAGTACTTGTCTTGCTGCGGCCTCCTCCTTCTCCGAACGCCGCAATGCCGTAACTCCGGCGAAGGTCTCCACCTCAACCTGCGTCATGCCACGCATCATGCCGAGCCCGCGCGCCATTTTCGTAAGCGAACAGACTTCCTGCAGAGGAGGTTCGCCATCCATGACCACGCAAGTCTTCTCTCGCAGCTCAGGCCGCAGACGGAGCAGTGCCTGCGCCGGAAACTCCCTCGCATAAAGGCAGGCATAAACCTCGGCAGGCTTGCTCATCCCACACCTCCACAGGCCTGGCTCTTCCAGTGAGCGATGCTTGCGTTCTGTGGAGGCTTGCGTAGCGGAATCACGTTTGGAGGATCCTGCGCAAAACGCCGCCGCTCGACTTCCATGCGGTGTTCAATTCCAGTGAATACCGTTGCCTCGTCTTTGCGCGCCTGTCCCGGCTCGAACCGGAGCAACAGTTCTCCGCCGCTCTTTGCACACCCATGTTGCGTCAGAAGCAGCACGCAGGCCTGTGTCCGCTCCGCGGCTGCCCGGTAACGGAACCATGTCGCCAGCGGCACGCGCGAGGCGTGTTCCGCCGCAATGCTCGCCATGTCGAGCACGATGGCGCTGAAGCCGCCGGCCTGCAGAAGAAGATCCGTGACCCGCAATGCCTGCTCGATGCGCGCCCAGGGCTTGCTTGCGCTGATGTGTTCTTCCACTCGTGGCGTTTGCATCTGCGGCTGTGCCGCGAAGATCTCCCGTTCCTCGCGTATCTTCCGCTGCGGCTCCGCACAGCGGGGCGCGATCGCCTCCGGCCGCAACAGGCCACTCACGGCATTGGCGAGTCCCTTGACCTCCTTGCGCGGGTGCCCTCCACAGCCCCCGCCGTGCAGGCCTTTCTTCGCCGCTGCAGCGATCAGGTACTTTTCCGGAAGCGCAAATTTGTATTCGGCTGCCGGCTTCGTTATCGCTCTCGAAACGCCGCAGCGCACCCACAAGCAGACGCGGAAGTTCCACACCTGCGGCTGCCGCCGATTCCGGAGAGAAAGTGTCCGACACATCCACCCACGCGCAGACTCTCCCTGCGCGTGTCAGATGGCTCAGGAATGAAAGTGCAACCGCGGTCCGCCCGCTTGATTCCGGCCCCACGATCTCCGTAATCGCGCCGACCGGCAGGCCGCCTTCCAGCAGCTCATCCACTTCAGCCACGCCGGTGGGCGCAACCGGCCGGATAACCTTCTGCGCCGGCGTCAGCGCCGAGGGTATCCGGTGAGCGAGCGCGGCCTCGACTTGGTGCCGAACTGTAGCGGCGGAAGGCATATTCGCCTTATTTTCGCCTACCGTTGTGCTTTTCAGTCAACCGCACTTTGCACCAAAACCGCTGCAAACATGCGTTAAGTGATAGATCTGTCGCGTGCTAAAAAATTTGAGGCAGTGTCGATGACGACGGCGGGCAAACAACGGATC